>NZ_JAXHMF010000006.1:0-1031423 GCF_034521535.1 Rhodohalobacter sp.
TTTTTGGTTTGACTTTCGTGTTGCTTCAGCAGATTCCATTTGTATACAAAAAGGTTCGGGCTATGGAAAACCGATTTGGGTCAGATAAATGTTTTTGCTGAGATATATGAACCAAAAGAAATTTTTAGCGAAAACGAACTTTCTCGTATTTCTCAATTAGCTCTTGGAACTGGGTGTAGATTATCGCCGGAGATGGACATACTGAGAGATAAGCAAAGATGGCCTGCATCTATGAGTAGATAGATGTTAACAATACCCCTGCCGGGCCAGCGAAGGGGTTATCACGGCAGAGGTGAAAAAGCTGCGATGAATCGTCTAAGCAGGGCTTTTGAACTTCTGATTGAATCTGCTATGCAAAAGAATATGAAACAAAACGGAAAAACTGTGTATGGCTCCTGATTTTTTTTAACTTAGTTTGTAAACGTTACGTTTATTATAAAAAAGCCTGCTACGAATTAGTAGCTTTCTATTAATTACCCCCTTTATAGCTCTTCATTCTTTTTAGGTGATACCTCACTGATATGCTGTCAAACCATATGTGATTTCTTCCTGCTCTTTTTCATTATTTTGGTGCAGTTTCGTTTCAGAACTGTTTTGGGATGAAAATCTATTTTTCGGATGGCTAACGAATTTTCGCACGTTGTCCAGCCCCGAACGTGTCAAATTGTGTGCTGCTATATTTGATAATCGTTGCATTGAACGGATGAACGCTCCAAAACTATTTCGGACAAATCGCACATACCGGGGATCTCCATATTTATTTATCAAATCTGTACATTTCACCGCCAACTCTGGATAACGATCTTGGCATAAAGTCCGAATTTCATTCAATGCATCCGTAATCGGTTCTCTATATGCATCCAGCTTATTTTTCTCAACAAGTTTTTTTGAAATCTTTTGCAGCACATGAATTTGAGATTCCCGGCCCTTTCGAGAAAACCGGCCTGCACTCTGTGAAGAAGATAACGTATCGTCGGGCATGCGACGATAGTATGCAGCACCTTTTTTTGTGATCCTCAGCTCAACTCCATCAACAAGAGCACGCATCATCAGGTCTCCGTCCTGGTTAACAGTTACTTCAGTGTCCCACCCCCTGTTTTTTGATAGGCGGTACGCGACCATAAAACCGAACAGGGCGGATGGTATCTTCCTGTTATCCATCCACTTAGATAATTCTTTTCATTTTTTAAAGGGAGGCACGACCTCGGTCGCTTAATCCACTTGCCATCAACCTTTTCCATGCGAAACCAGGGACAGACAATAATTCCATCCTCATTTTTTTCAAGTTCATTTACAAGACTATCCAATACTCCTGGACCCAAAACATCGTCCGCATCAAAAAACATCAGGGCATCACCTGAAGCATAATCAGCCCCAAGATTTCGTGCCTTTGGCGCTCCTCCACCCCCTGATGATAATACCGTTACAGCCTCCCCAAAACTCTGTGCAATCTCCGTGCTCCTGTCAGTAGACCCATCATCTACCACGATAATCTCTTCCGGCGGGCGCGATTGTTCCAACAATGAGCCAAATGGCCTGTCCAATAAAATCCTCCTCGTTGTAGCACGGAATAATGACAGATACTTTCACTTCCACTCACATATTTTTAAAGAATTTTCTGAACGGCAGACTCTACCACGCTTGGATCTATCCATCAAATCTTTCTTTAATGGGTGAACATCTCCAATTCCATCAGCATCAAGAATCCAGTAATGATGCCCATCGCTGAGGCAAGCGCATAGAAATTCGGATTGGGAAAACTGAGATCGGCAATTTCCACTACATGGGTCCCGGGCGACAGAAAAATAACGTTGGTGATTGCAGCGCCATGAGGGGCCACTACAATTTCAGCCTGCTGCATGGTTTCTATCTGGTTCTGAAAAACTGAGTTCTTCCATAAATACTTTCTCAAATCCCAACTTTTCAAGCAGCGGCCAAATATCGTTCTCGTTTACAAGCTGCCGGCGCTTAGCTTTTGCCCTGCTGATATATATTCTGCGATGGGAAGTTTCTTCGGATGTACAAAAAACATCCCGCACAGACCTTAACAATTCGGGCCGGAACCGGTCGGTTTCAAGTACGGTGAGTTCTATTACTTTCAAGGGGCGCGTGTAATCGAGTGTGCGAAACTCATCCGGGTTAATTCCCAGCATCTCAAGTGAACTATCGATAACAGGAGTTCTCAAACTCAGGAGGTGGAAGAATAACATTCTCCAGCTCTCCTCTATTCTTAAGGAAAATCAGTTTTGGCAGATGCGATGTGATCCAGTGGGAGTGATTGCGAAACACCCGTTCCAGGATCCAGGTTGCCTTATCTGCCTTATCAGAAGATTTCGCCGATCGAAGCACCTCAATATTCCATGGCCTCAACGTGATCTGATCCATTTCAAGAGATCTCTCATCCTCATTTAAAATGGTAACCCAGAACTGGCTGTCGTTCGGATTTATACAGGGAACCACAGTACAATCAGGCATTGTGGCCATAAATGTTTCACCGCTGGTCCGTTCCGGAACATCCCAAAAGAGTATCCCCACCATCCGCGATCCCTCGGAAGATCATTACGATTTTGATATTACAGGGAAGCGGATTCTTTACGCTCTCCGTTTCATGAATCGTTTTATACAACTTATTTAATTTCGAATTTTGTTTTCGGTCCAGATACTGATGCACCGTTTCTTTTTCAATCCAGCGGTAACCAAACCAATATGGGGAGAGCAAGCCTTCCCGTAAAGCTTTACTCGCTATTCTCTTGAACAACTTTTTCAAATTCAAAAAATCAGTTTAATCATGCAGATTGTTCATCAATGTGAATCAATAGAGATATTTAAATGAGTTCATTTTATTATTCATACAAAGACAAATGACTCTCAAATTAAAACACCTTCTATCAAAATAACAACTTATTATTAATCCTTAATTCTTTGACATACATCATCTACTTTAAACATATGATCTATAATGTTACAAAAAATCCTCAAGACGCCCTTTCATCTGTTGCGATTGGACCTTATCCGCCGGAAGGTAGATCAAGACTTAAGAAGGTGGAAATACGATCACGGACGTCACTTCGAGATACCTGAGCAACAATTCTCACTTAAAGGGGATGGCTATCAGTTCCATGGGCAGTATCAGCCCGAAAAGGCCAGCTCGAATACCGAAGGCTTATCACCGTTTATGAAAGCATCAAAGCGAATGGTTACGACCGCAGACTTGGTCATGCCGGCCTTCTGATTATGAAGTGCAAAAAATCGTATCGATATCTCTCTTCAGGAAACGGAAATCACCGAACGCAGCTATATCAGCTTTAGGGGAAGAAACAATCCCCGCTATTTTTGAACAATTTTATATTTTAGATATTAATACGGTAGCTTATTGGCCACAGGTTCAGCAGGGTACATGGTCTTTTGAGCAAGCTAAATCTTATTTCAATCATCTGTTTGATTTCGATAGCCGTACCTGGGCCCAGAAGCAGGGCCTCCTTAAGTCATAAATTAAACAAGAGCAAAAAAACACTTTATAACATATTACTAAAGAACTAAACAGAAGTCTAAGGATTGTCCATAATGCACAGGCCCATTTAAATGCAAACTATCTTAACACTATCAATACTCATATTATTACAGATAACAGCAGGTATTTCACCTGCGGCAGCTCAACGTTCTTTAGGTTCTTCAGAAAACGTCTCAATGATTTATGATGAACAACCTAACATTGAATCTGATCAAATATCATACAGATTCTTTACCCATTTTAACAGAGGATCCGACATTATTCCTTTTTGGTTTTATGCAAATACCCACGGATTGCTGCGCCCCGGAAGTAAAGTTAACTCGATAAGTGGTATTGCTCTTAACACACCTATTACTTCCAATGATTCATCATTTGACATCAGACTGGGCACGACTCTTGTAAATCGCATTTCTGATCTTAGTAACACCATTCATTTTCAACAACTATTTGGTGAGGTTCAATATCGATTTGCTAAATTAAAAATCGGGCGGTTTTACCGTATGAATGATTTTGATAAGTCTATTGAGGGTCTTACAACCGGATTTATGGTTGAAAGCCATAATGCCATACCATATCCGCGCATAAGCATAGAAACCGATGGTTTTACTCCCATACCCGGAACGGGTAAGCATCTTCAGCTGCGACTACATTACTCCGATGGAATTTTAGAGAGCGATCGATTTATTTCCTCACCCTATATTCATCACAAATCGCTTCAGTTAAGATATGATTTTAATAGGCTCTCTATACAACTCGGAATTTTTCATAGCGTGATGTGGGCAGGAAAAGATAAAGAGCTTGGGCAACTCCCCCGAAGCTTTAAAGATTATCTGAGAGTCGTCTTTTCCCGTTCTGGTAATGAAGAAAGTAACGCTCCATACAGCGACCAACTGAATCGCCTCGGGAATTCAATTGGTGTATATGAATTTGGGTTCACTTACCATGCTCAAAATTTCAAACTCTTAGGTTACCGGCATCTCTTTCTTGAAGATGAACTGTCTGTCAAATTGCAAAGTCCATGGGACGGAATTTGGGGAATAGGAATTGTTAATGAAAAAGAAAACCGTCTGATAAACAGTGTTGTCTATGAGCACCTAAATAGTATTCAGCAGGAATCACAGAATAACCTGGCCCAGGGTCGTGCCAATTTTTATAACAATGGCATTTACAAGGATGGATGGACATATAAAGGCCGTTTAATGGGTAATCCTTTATTTACCTATAATCCAGACCAAAGAGAAGTGGTCAATAATATAATGATTGCCCACCATCTCGGAATAAAAGGACATCTAACAGAACGGATCTCATATCACACGATGATTACATACAGCCGAAATTACGGTGTATGTCAGGATCAAATCATTTCAGGCCGGTGCAGCATTTTGCCGGGAGACCGGGTTCCCGACGACCTCGAACTACGACCCAGAAGTGAACTTCGAAAGGATCGAATATCCGGCATCTTGAGACTTCAATTTCTTCTGTTGCCTGACCAGAATCTTTATATGCATTCCAGTTTTGCCGCTGATGGCGGAGATTTTTGGCAAAACCGTTACGGTTTCATGCTGGGGATTTCAATATCAGGTTAAAAATCTCATTAATCCCAAATCTGTTCATTGGAATACAGTGGTATTAGAACGAGATCTTTCTGAAACTTGGTGGTGTGAGGTGTTTAACCTATGGATGATTACTTCTCAATTATGAAAAAATCATTACTCCACAGGTTGTTTACTATACGCATCCAAGTAGTATTGATATGCTCTCTCTAAACCCTCTTTAAACATAACCTTCGGTTTGTATCCCAGCAATTCCCTGGCTTTACTGATATCCGCCAGCGAATGCTTGACATCACCAGGTCGTTCCGGACCATACTTTACATCCAGTGATTTTCCGCTGACTTTCTCCAGGATTTCCACCATATCGTTTAGTGTTGTTCGATCTCCACAGGCTATGTTATATATTTGATTTAGAGCTTTTTTGTTCTCTGTAGAAAGTGCCCTGTCATTCGCCAGAACGGCATTGTCGACATAGGTAAAATCGCGGCTTGTTTTTCCATCACCGTTAATAGTAGGAGGAATTCCGTCGATGTAGGCTTTGCAAAAGATAGGTATAACTGCAGCGTAAGGATTATCCGGATTTTGCCGTTTACCGAAAATGTTAAAATAGCGAAGTCCAATATAATCCAGACCATATGTTTGACTGAATACATCTGCATATTGCTCGATAGATACTTTGCTTACCGCATATGGGCTCAGCGGTTTCCCAATTCTGTCTTCAACCTTGGGTAACTCTTTACTGTCACCATAGGTACTCGAACTGCAAGCCAAAACGATTCGCTCAACATTTTTTTCTACGGCAGCATGCATCATATTAACCGTGCCAAGTATATTTACTTCCGTCGTACGCATGGGATTTTCAATCGACCGTGGCACCGACCCAAGAGCTGCCTGGTGGGTAATCTTGTCTATTCCCTCACAAGTTTTCAGACAAGTTTGGTAGTTACAAATATCTCCTTTTACAAATTCAAACTTCGGGTGGTTTTCAAACTCCCTGATGTTGTCGTAATATCCATTGCTTAAATCATCCAGTATCCGGACAAGAGTTATCCTTTCATCTTCCAAAAAGTGCTCTACAAGGTTAGATCCGATGAACCCCGCCCCACCCGTAATTAATAATTTCATGCAAATTTTTTCTGTAATTTCATATTACTGTCATTCAAACTTGCCCTGTGGAATACGATTTGAGCCTCTTTTTTAAAAACATGTTTCCATAATGAGTTTTCAAGTATTTTTCTCGTCTTAGGGCATCTTTTTGATTCAGGCAACCTTCAAAGTAAATCAGCTTCAACGGTCTTCTATTTTTTGTAGAGTCTACCTCCCCTTTCTCATGCTGCTCAAATCGTGATCGTAAATTTTCTGTATATCCAGTATAATGATTTCCATCTTTCAAACTTTCTAGTATGTAAACATAAAAAAACTTCATTTAGTAAAATTTTCGATCATTCCACGGGGTGAACCCCGCACCGCCTGTAATTAATAATTTCATGCAAATTTTTTCTGTAATTTCATATTACTGCCATTCAAACTTGCCCTGTGGAATACGATTTGAGCCTCTTTTTTAAAAACATCTATTTTTAATTCTGTCAACAGTTGAGCTATCTCAAGACAGAGGAAGTGTGATTTATAATTAAAACCAACCATTTTTCTATAACTGTTATTTTATGTGTCACCAAACTGCTAAAAGGCCACAAGGAAGAAGAGGAATTTACTCAATTTTAAAATCGTATCGCAGCGGAAATAATAACAGCTTTTATATTAAAAGTGTGTAAAATAAGAATTAAAAATTTCAATTCTAACTTTCTGCTAAGGCAAGAAACATCCTTTCAATTGGCAACTGAAAGTGTCAATATTATTATGTTGTATAATCAGAACGCTATATCAGTTATCTCTCAATCTTTCGATGAGTAATAGAGAAGTAGCAATTGCACCAAGAGTAGTTCCTACAACCTGAACATAATCCCTGAGTGACGGCTTTCGTTTGAGCTGAACTGTTACTATATCATTATTCTCTAAAGTAAATTCATACATTTCAACAGGTTCAGGATCATGGTATCTATATCTGAAATAGGCGACCTCCATTGCTTCTTGATTATCATTCAAGTCTTGACACTTTTATTTCAAGATTTACAGCTGACCAATCTAATTCTGTTTCCCTACCTCGTAATGTATTATATCCTCTTGCATATGAAATCATTTCAACAACATTTGTCCCTTCAGGAATAAGATATCTGCCAGCCGTATTTATGTCCCCCCATACGTTAACAGAATCAACCAATTGACCAAATTCTGCAACACGGATAAAACTATCGCCTCCAGCCTGTTGCTGGGCTGATAAGTCAGGTGTTTTAATAAATACGAACATTACTGAAATAAGAAGCAGTAAAAAGATTTTATACATGTTAAGATTCTTCATAAATAGTTAAGAAAAAGTGTATTCTCTTGAGGATAATTATTAAATATCAAACATAGGATTTATACCCTTCATACATTGATTTATAATACCCTGAGCTGTAATGACCTGCAGGATCTTTATCCGGCTCAAATCCATTGAGGACCATACCGCAAACATTCGCATTAATTCTCCTTAATTCATCCAGTGTATGCTCGTAAACCTGCTTATTTGTTTTGCGATATTTAGCAACCATTACAGTTGCATCGGCATTTTTAAGTAAAGAGGTTGAATCACTTATAATACCAAAAGGTGGCGTATCCAATATAATGACGTCAAATATTGATTCCGTTTTCTTTAAAAAAGACCCAAAATTTTTGTCATTCACAAGGGAATCAGGCCTATCAGTTTTCGACCCTGAGGTTACTACCTTAAGATATTTATTATCGGAACTTTGAATTACCTCTGAAGCCGAAGCCTGCCCTCTAATAAGATCACTAATGCCTCTTTCGTTTGAAAGCCCAAAAAGAGTATGAACCCGTGGCCTTCTGAAATCTGCATCAATTATCAATGTTTTGTAACCCTCTTCGGCAAATGCCAAAGCTAAATTACTTGCAATTGATGTTTTACCTTCACCTTTTTCGGAACTGGTAATGGCAATTGTTTTTGGGACATTATCAGCATTTTGAAAGATTATATTATTCTTTAATCGTCGAATAGACTCAGATACAATATTTGATCTATCTCTAAAAAGTACCATTTCATTTGGAACATCCCCATTCCCAACTTCATATTTAGCCAGGCCACTTCCATTGTTTACTGAAATTTTCTTAAAAGCAGGTATAGCAGCCAACATTGGAATATCATGTGATTTGATAGTCCCGATGCTTGATATTGAATTATCAAAGAATTCTCTTACCACAATTACAAATCCAGCCAGCATTCCTGATAGCACAATTCCCATCATAAGTATCAAAATTTTATTCGGACTAATTGGAGCACCGGGAACTGTTGCAAGATCTATAATTCTGCCATTGCCGTACTGAGTCTCTTTCCAGGTTGACATATCCGCATAACGTCTGGAAACATCCAGATAAAGCTGCTCCTGCATTTCAAGGTCTCTCTGTAGCTGTGCCAGTTGTGTCATCTCAGCCGGTAATTCCTGAAAACTTTCCTCTGCTTCCGCTTTTCTTTCTTGCAGTACATCGATTCTCGATTCGTACTGACTTTTTTGCAATCTTAATTCTACAAGCCGGGTTTGAATTTCAGTAACCATACGGGTACGTTCTGCGCTTTCCATACCCATATATTCATCTTGTTCAGAAAAAATTTCTTCGGAGAGTTTAGATATTTCATTTTTCAGATTTTCAATTTGTTCATCTAAACGCTTAAGCTGTGTAGGTGTTTCCTCTCGTTGTCTAACATTCGGATAGTTTTGCAATATTAAATAGCGTTCCCGCTCATACTCATTAAGCAATTCCTGGCGGCTCTGTATACGAGGTGCAACCGCATCAGAAAAATCATTCACTAATCCCGGCCTGATCCGTTCCAGCTCTTCCTCCTGATTTTTAATTGCCATCTCTGTGGCTTCCAGTTCCAGCTGTACCTCTTCGAGTTCTGCTTGAATTTGTTCTCTCCTGTTTACAGCGGATGATGCCTGGTTATTAACTGCAACAATTCCCGTTCTATCCATAAAATTCTTTAACTCCTGCTCGGCCTCTTCAAGATTCTCTTTCAACCTTGCTCTCTCTTTCTCCAGAAAATCCGTTGTGGATTCAGCATCCTTTCTGTTTTGAATCGTTGACTCTTCTACATAAACATTCATCGCACTATTTACAATAGTAGCCGTCTCAACCGGAGATGAGCTTGTAAAACTCATTTCAAGAACATCCGAATCTCTATTTACAAGCTGTATTTTTAAGCCACTTCTGATTGAGTTCGCAACTGCGTCCAATTCTTTTTTTTCTACTGACCCATCCTCCTTTTCTCTCCAGAAAGTGGGTAAATCACTGATATCAGTATCTTCGTCTTCAGATAAGCTTCTTGCGACTTGCCGGGCGAAAGAGTGCGATTGCATCACCTGCATCTCATTTGCAAGTGTGGCATCCCCCCCTCCGGTTGTTTGATTAATAATTCTTGATAATTCATTATCCCTTTGTTGATCAGGTGAACTTACGAGTATGGTACCCCTGCTCTCATATGTAGGCTCGATTGTATCAGCATAAAACCAAGCCGCAGTTCCACCCGCAATCAAAAACAAAAGTATTAGCCACTTGTATCGGAAAATTGTAAATACAATTGTTTTTGGATCCAGGCCACCTGATTGATCTTGTTTTGGCAAAGAAAAAGTAGACAGATTCTCCTGCCTGTTTTGGTTTTTGCCATTATTATTTATTTGAAGTGACTGTGACATTTTATCCTCTTACTCTATTTTATATCCCGTGAACTGAAGAACTACTTCTATTGTCAGCTTATTAAAATATTTGAATTTATATATTTCGAAATTCCGATAATGATTTATAGTTCCTGATTTGATATTTACCTTACACCCTATATGGTTATGTTATCAAACAACAATTAAAATAATATATCCTTTACAGACTTTGCATTTCTACCATTTCCTTAAACTTACCACTCTTTTCTAAGGTAAGATCATCATATGAACCATGTTCAATGACTTTTCCTTCATCCAACACATAAATCTTATCAGAATTTTTAATTGTAGATAGCCTGTGGGCAATAATAACAACGGTCATCGACCCTTTTAAATTATCAATACTTTGTTGTATATACTTCTCCGAATCTGAATCAAGTGCGCTTGTTGCTTCGTCCAAAATTAACAGGTTCGGATCTTTAAACAGCTCTCGTGCAATAAACAGTCGTTGCCGCTGCCCCCCGGATAACCGGATCCCCCTATCTCCTACCATTGTATGAAATCCATTGGGCAAACTCTCTATAAAATCAAGTGCATATGCTTTTTCCGCAGCTTCATGAACTTTACGCTGAACCTCAGGATCATTTTCGTAGTCTCCTTTCCAGAGATTTATATTATTGGCGATTGAGTCATCAAAAACAACGGTTTCCTGTGAAACATACCCAATTTGAGAACGCCACGATTTTTTATCAATCTCATCATCGGCAATACCATCAATATAAATTTTACCGACTCGGGGCCGGAGCATCAGCGTTAACATATCAATAAGTGTGGATTTGCCCGCACCTGATTCTCCGACAAACGCCACCGTCTTATTCACCGGAATCTCCAGATTTATCTCTTTCAATACATCACCATCTTCCTGATCATAGCAAAATGAAATATTATCAAAAACAATATTCTTACTAAATCTTCCAACAGTGGTTTTACCATCAGGCTCCTGCTCGGCTTTCACAGCATTAAATTCATTCATAACCATTTCTATTGAACCGGCATTGTTAATAGTTGACTGCCACTGCGACTGAATTCCAATGATTTGCTGCATTCCCCTGTGAAATAGAATGAGAGCCACGAATATTGGTGCTATCGGCGCATCGAATACTGAAACCTGAACAATGATGATAAATAAAAGAAATATTACAGACACAGGTTCTTGAATAGCACTGGTGAAAGAGCCGGCCATCCCTCTTTTATATTGATAAATAGCTAATTTTTTAATGCTACCAAATATTCCGTTCTTCAGAAACCCCATCTCCGCAGTTGAAGCGAGATATTTAAATCCCTGCAGAGATTGAACCAAGAACTTATTCAATTCACCGGACTCTGCAGACGCTTTTCTCGATAGATCTTTTACAAATTCATTCAGCCAGCGGAAGAGAAACAGAACCACTATTCCAACGACTAACGCCATCAGGGCAAACTTCCAGGCAAGTAAAAAAGCAACCAAAAGATACGCTGATGACATGATCAACTTAGAAAGAAAATTTTTAAAGTAACCGAATGATTGAATAAATTGACCTATTTGACCAGTAAGAATATTTATAAAATGGCCTGTATTTCTTTCCAAATAGTAGTTATAATCCATTGTGCTGTAGGCATTAAACATCTTTCCTTTAATTTCTACCATCAGCCGGGATTTCAGGTAACTGAAGTAGGCGCCTTCTCCAAACATAAGCAACCCCTTACCAACAAAAACTGCACCAATAAAAAGCAGTATACCCACCATTGAGTCGCCGATACCGATAAAATCAAGCATAACCTGTAACGCAACCGCAACTGTGCTCATTTCTTTATCCGAATTTCCGGCATCTGCCGACTCAATTAGTGGAAGAATCAGAGTAATTCCCAGGCCTTCAGCAAGTGCTACAGCAGCGGTTAAGAAGAAAACGATATAAACTCTTCTCCCGATAAACTTTCGATAGGCTGAAAAAAAGTATTTAATTGTTGATAATACTGACAATGGTTTTCTTTGTTAGGTTAATAATGAAATTAAAAGTAATGATTAGACAAGTGACCAAAAATTAAATTCTTCAGAAGTTTGAATCCAATTCAATAAATAAATTATACGTAACTTATACTTTTTCTAACCTTTACCAATCGTCGTCTATTTAGATTATATTCGATTTAGGAAGTGTTCTCTATATCAATTTTATAATTCATACAAGGTGGTTAGTGCACAGTATAAATCGAGCGCTCATATCTACTTGTTTCACTTATTCAAATAACCAATTTAACAGTTGTGTTAAAGCATCATAATTCAAATAAATCGGTTTGAGTATCTATATTTGAGAATTACCAATATACACAACGCTTATAATTATCTAACTACCAAATTGGATAATCGTTCCAAATCATAATTATATCAATGGACTCAAAATTAAATTTCTTACTTCCTATTTACTTAATATTTATTATCGCTGTTTTTACATCTTGCATAAATTCAACAAATAGCGAGGAAGATATATCAGATTCACTTGACCCTGTAGAAGATGTAACGGCTATAACAGGTGCTGAAAACTCATCTATAATTGTTAATAGAGGATCCGACTCCTATTTCGTAATTCAATTCAGCCAAATCCAAAATAATGAAATAATTGAAAATGGCTACGAAGGAGAAGGCTGGTGCATTGACTGGCAGGTGGCAATTGATTCAGATAATGGAACCTACGACAACATCCAACTCTACTCTACATTCAATGTAGAAAAATGGAATCCACTGAATTACTTTTTCAATATTGTTGATGATCTGAAATCAGCTGACCCTGAATTGACATATCGTGAATTTCAGGTTGTGATCTGGTCTCTCCGCGGATTTCCGGAGTTCAATCTCGAGGCTATTCCAAATGAAAACCTCCCTAGCCGAATGAGAACAAATGGAGAAATCAACTTCAGTAGAGACAAAGTGAATACAATTCTTGAAATTGTGGAAGGGGGATATGAAGATTTTGAATTTGTTGAAGGAACTCGATTTGCAGTAATTGCCGAGACACCTTCCGATGTTCAGACGGTAATTACAGTTGTAGAGTAGATTTCTCATCCTCAAAATTTTATTTAAATCACCAGAAAAAAGCCCATTGATTTTTCAAAACGGGCTATTTCTTTATCCACTCCATAACCGTCTAATGCTTCTCAAGCATAAGATTGCGATCCACAAACGGTTTATGTCTATCCAGTCCACCACTATCATACAACTTCTGAATTTTTTCAACAATTCTAACCGAAGTCTTTCCATCCCATTTTTGAGGCGTTGTTCCTTTTTTCCAATTCCCGCTCATTAAATGATTAAGTGCCGGTTTCACCGCTTCAGGGTTTGTCCCAATCAACTCATTAGTTCCTTCGGTAACCGTCTCAGGCCTCTCTGTATTATCGCGAAGGGTTAAACAGGGAATTCCAAGTACAGTCGTTTCTTCCGTAATGCCACCGGAATCTGTTATAACAGCCCGAGCGTGCTTAATAAGATATATGAATTCAAGATACCCCAGTGGTTCTGTATAAATTATATTCTTGTGCGCTATTCCAAGATCATCCAGTATCTTTTTTGTTCGCGGATGCACAGGAAATACAATCTTTTCACTACCGACACCTTCAGCAATGTTATCTATAAGTTCTTTGAGCTTGTGTTCCTCATCAACATTTGCAGGCCGATGAAGCGTCATTACAAAATATCGGCCTTCTTTTAATGATTTTTCATCATACATCGGTGGTTTTCGAAGCTTCCCAAGGTTTCCCAGTAGCGTATCAATCATCGTGTTGCCAACAAAAAAGATTCGATCACCATCTACTCCTTCACTTCTCAGATTTTTATTTGCTATCTCTGAAGTGGTAAAAAAGTAATCGGTTATGCTATCAGTTGCCACACGGTTTATTTCCTCAGGCATCGTCCAGTCACGCGATCGGATTCCTCCTTCTACGTGTGCAACCCGAACACCCATTTTTTTCGCCGTAATAGAACAAGCCATAGTCGAGGTTACATCCCCTACTACAATGCAAAGAGTTGATAGCCTATCTTTCAAAACTTCTTCATAGCGGGTCATTATTCTTCCCGTCTGCTCGGATTGAGTTCCGGACCCCGATTCAAGATTCATGTGAGGTTCAGGAATGCCAAGCTGCTCGAAAAAAGCACCGCTCATGTTTCTGTCATAGTGCTGACCCGTATGTATAAGCCGGTATTCAAGAAACTTATCGGACTCTTTTTCCAATTCTGATTCTCTGTTTACACGTTCCATCTCTTTTATGATTGGCGCAATTTTCATAAAGTTTGGCCGCGCACCGGCAATAATATCAATTAACATGCTATATGATTTGATCTTTTCTCTTTACCCATTTCAATTTTTCAAAACAGATGTTAAATAATTTTGTTGAAAATACTACTTGTTCTTATCGGGTTAAAGTATATCTCAATTAAATATGATTATAGTTGATTCATGATTTGAATTAAGAGTATTCTTACATTGTATTTACTGGTTGAGGTTGTTTTGAAGAGTGTCCCCCCGAGCCGGCGGATAGAGGGATATAGGGTGAGTCTGGAGAAAAAACCTAAATTATTTAAGCTGCTTCAGGCAGAGTAAACCTTTTTGGACAGCCTCACTGTTTCAAAATTTTTAATCCAACTGGTAAACGCGTTGTAATTCTATATTTTTACATTTCATCTATTTATGAACCCATATTCCCCAAACAAAATCATCCCGCCCGAAGCTCTGCTGGATGCCTACAGCAAAGGTATTTTTCCGATGAGCGACTCCCGGAATGATTCGTCTGTGAACTGGTATTCGGCCCGGGAGCGTGGAATCATTCCGATGGGTAATTTTCATGTATCAAGTAATGTACAGCGAATAATCCGTCAAGGTCGGTTTTCGTGCCGCATTAACACCCGGTTTCGCGATGTGATGAAACAGTGTGCAAACCGTAAATCTACCTGGATCTCTGATGTGATTATCAATTCATTTGATGTACTTCATATGGCCGGACACGCGCATTCCGTAGAAATGTATGATTCAGATGATAACCTTGCGGGCGGTCTTTATGGCGTTTCACTTGGATCGGCTTTTTTTGGCGAATCGATGTTCAAAAATCAGAAAGAGGCCGACAAGGTAGCGCTTTGGCACTGCCACCGAATCCTTGAAAAGAATAGGTTTGAGCTTTGGGACACCCAGTTCTACACCGAGCATCTCGCTCAGTTTGGATGCGTTGAGATTTCATCAGAAGAGTACAACAGGCGATTGGAAAAGGCGCTACAGAAAAATACAGTTTTTGGGGATTAAATTCTCTGATTGTAGATTTTTACAACAATTCTTCAGTTCACCAAACCTAAATCACTATTTTTCACTCTCTTCCTCATCATCTCCCTCCTCAATATCAATAATCTCTCCTTCAACCTCATACTCATCGCGGGACTCTTGGTTTTGTTCAGAATCAGATGTCCCGTTTTCTCGCTTTTCAACCATCACCTGTACGTCATTGGCAAACATCACAAACATGGTAAGTGCTGATATAAACGGTGCCATTACCGTAAAGAGTGCCGTTCCTGCAACGCCAAACGTTAAATGGGTTTGAAAAAG
The DNA here is from genome assembly GCF_034521535.1 of Rhodohalobacter sp. Lineage (GTDB taxonomy): Bacteria > Bacteroidota > Rhodothermia > Balneolales > Balneolaceae > Rhodohalobacter. Next base: position 15,449 of record NZ_JAXHMF010000006.1, read on the forward strand.
GACCCGCCCTTCTTTGTTTTTAATGATTAAGCTACGGGCATTTCCTTCTCTGATTAGCTTTCTAACTTCACGCACAATCTCATCAACTGTGCCGGTAACTTCTTCAAATAAAGTTTTCTCGCCGGATTTCATATCTCGTGGGATTAATTTTTTTCGGGAAATATTGTAAGGTTTTATCCATTTCATGCTCATACTACGAAAGAGGATTAACAAAGATTCAAAACCATGCTTTCAAAAGTTTATTGTGCCTCCACCATTGGTGTTGATGCCCGTCTCATAGAAGTTGAAGTAAATATGAGCGGCGGTGTTCCGAAATATTATCTCGTTGGACTGCCCGACCGGGCCGTGAGTGAATCAAAAGACAGGATTGATGCGGCCTTGAAAAATGCCGGGGCACACTTTCCCCGCGGACGTATTACCGTGAACCTGGCACCCGCCGATCTCCCAAAAGAAGGGAGCGCATTTGACCTCCCGATTGCCCTGAGCCTGCTGGCCGTGTCTGATCAGATTAATATCGAGAAACTTTCACGCTCACTCGTACTGGGTGAACTGGCACTTGATGGTAATTTGCGTGCGGTAAAAGGTGTTCTGCCTATCGCTGTTGAGGCTCGCAACAGAGATCTTGACTACCTGATTGTACCTAAAGCCAACGGCCCGGAAGCCGGGGTCGTCGACGGCATTAAAGTCATGGCGTTTGAAAACCTGGAGCAGGTGATGCAGTGGTTTGATGATGAATCCACCCATTCACCCATTCAGATCGACCCCAAAACTCTATTTCATCAAAACGGAGAGCAAGAGATTCTCGATTTTGTTGATGTTCGCGGACAGGAGAATGTAAAACGTGCGCTTGAAGTGTCCGCGGCCGGCGGTCATAATGTGATTATGGTAGGGCCTCCAGGGTCGGGTAAAACGATGATGGCACGCCGGCTCCCAACCATTCTTCCGCCTCTTACCCTTGATGAAGCCCTGGAAACAACAAAGATCCACTCGGTTGCAGGTCTGCTCTCGAATGGACGTGCGCTGGTTACGAACAGGCCGTTTAGAAGTCCGCATCATACGGTTTCTGATGTGGCTCTCGTGGGAGGCGGCAGCATCCCAATGCCGGGAGAAATATCAATGGCGCATAACGGCGTGCTGTTTCTTGATGAGCTTCCGGAATTTAAGCGAAGCGCCCTGGAAGTGATGCGGCAGCCGCTTGAAGACGGATTCGTTAGCATTTCAAGAGCGCGTATGAGCGTCAGCTACCCCAGCCGAATCATGCTGGTTGCCTCGATGAATCCCTCTCCCACCGGCGACTGGTTTGATCCGGACGATCCCGAAGGCGCAACCAATATTCAAATGCATCGATATCTCGGAAAAATTAGCGGCCCGCTGCTGGATCGTATTGATCTGCATATAGATGTGGACAAGGTGAGCTATGAAGAACTCTCGTCGAAAGCGAAAGGGGAAAGCTCGAACGACATTCGGGAACGTGTTATTGGGGCAAGAGATATTCAGGATCACCGGTTCATGGGCATCAAAGGTGTTTACTGCAATGCCCAGATGAATACAAAGCTGGCACGAAAAATATGTCCGCTGGATGATAGCAGTCAACAAATGCTGAAGCGGGCAATGAACTCATTGGGGCTGTCAGCAAGGGCCTATGATCGCATTTTAAAAGTCTCACGCACAATTGCCGATCTCGACCGCTCCGAATCGATTCGTTCTCATCACATATCAGAAGCTATTCAATACAGAAGCCTTGATCGGGATGGGTGGTTGGGGTAAATCTAATTCAAAATCAAAACAAACCCTTAACTAAAGTTCGTAAATGTTTTAGCGGCGATTGTTTCACCGGATGAATTCGCTTCATCCGGTGAATTTCTTGACCCGTGTATTAACCGATAAGTACGCAACGTAATTACAATTAATTAGTTTAGAAGAACTAATGCAAAGTTTGGTAACTACATGTAATGTATCAACAATCGTCCCTATAAATTCTTCTAATTTACGCTTTTCGAACATTCACCGATAAGAGAATAAGAGCCGAAGCTTGAGAACGGCTTTTGAACTAAATCGTATTCGGAACTACAGTCGGAACAAACCCATATTACAGGAGTTGATACTACCATGGAGAATGAAACCTCATATAGAAAAACCAACTGGGACTGGGTATTTACGCTACCCTTTATCTTGATGCTGATCTACCTGCTTCTGTAGTTTTTTGGCGGTACATTTGTATCGACCGGATTCTTCAACAATCTGATACCCCCCTATTTCTCCTTTTTTGAGACACTGAGAATAAGAACGGCTCTATGTTGATATGTATGTGTGTAAACCTTGGAAAGTGATTGTGGCATGGGCAATGTTTTGTCGGGATTACGCCCTTACAGGGCTTTCTTTTTTGACCGGTGCATCTGACATAGCGCGCTGCACTATGTTGTTGACTTTGCCCACTTTGGGGCAAGTAAGTTTGGGGCTGTCCAAAAAGTGAATTAACACATAAACAAGCTTAAATAATTTAGTCGTTAAATCCCTCTCTATTCGATAGAGAGGGAAATAGGGTGAGTACAAATAAAGAACCTAAATTATTTAAGTGGCGCACGAAGTAAAAGACCCTTTTGGACAGCCTTACGATTTTAATGTCATGTATTGCGCATACAAATCAACATGGAGCTATAAGAAAACTGCTATGGGCTTAGTTAAATTTTAGGATTGATGGTTTCATTTCGAAGCTCCCCTCCCTATCAAGTCCCTTTAGAGCGCAGGGCTAGTCCGGCCCTCGACGGAAGGAGGACGGGGGTGGGTCAGTAGGATGAGTAGCTTTAATAAGCCTATATACCAATGAACTTATTTTCAAATTCCCTAATCTACATCCTATCCAACACCCAGTTTGGCGTCAGTTTCAGCAGCCATGCAACAAACCGCCACCGCCGGGTTACATACGAATGGGCTTTCTTCTTCTCGATATCTTTAAGCATCTGCTTCACCGCTTTGTCGGTCTCTCCCACCCAAAACATCCCCTTTTTGCCTTCCGTCATTTCACTTTTTACGAATCCGGGCTTCACGTCTGTAATGGTGATATCCTCTTTCATTTTGTTGCAGCGCTGACGGTACGCCTGCATGTAAGTTGAGATAAACGCTTTCGACGAGCTATACGGTGCGGCACGTGATGACCCAAAAAGTGACGCAATTGATGATACGCCCACAATTTGCCCGTACCCCTGTTTCTTGAAATACTGAAAGGCTTCCCCGAACATTTGCACAAAACCACTCACATTCACGTCGATTATTTTTTGCTCCATCGCAGTTATAGATGATGCCGGATAATTCGAGATACCGGCATTCAGGACAATGATATCCATGCCGCCCATATTTTCAATCAAATCGTGAAGTTGCTGTTTTGATTTAGCGTGATCAGTCACATCCATTGGCGCAAAATAGAAGTAGTTACCCAGCTCTTTTTTCAAGTCCTCGAGCCGTTCAAGCCGACGTCCTGTTCCGCCAACATGATACTCTTTGTTAACACACTGCCGGGCAAGCTCTTCTCCAATTCCGGATGTAGCGCCAATAATTATTATCTTCTTAGACATCGTGATCTAAATTGAAAATTAAAACTCTTTTGTTCGGTCCATTGCATCTTATTCACCTTACCTGCATTATTCACAAAAAATTGTAGATAAGTCTTATCATCAAGTCTATCAGTGAGATACATCAAGCTAAGATTAAATTTTATTCAACGTATTGTTACACACTGCGAACTTTAGCTGTGGGCTGCGTTGTCTTTAAAATGGTTTACTCAACGTCCGTCAGCCGACGGACGTTTCCGCCACCATTTTCCAGACGCCTTGCCCACAACCAAATTTCTTGGTGAATAATGCAGGCTTAAAACCTGACCCAACCATTCGGATCTATTCGGTCTTTGAACACATCAGGATGAAATATTTCAGCCAGAATTTCAACGGATTCTTTAATCCGCGGGCCGGGTCGATTAAAATAATGGTTTCCATCCAAAAGATAGACCTCGTTTTGCCGTACTGATGTTAAATCTTGCCATGATTCTTTTTCAGTAATAGAAGTCATTTCCTCCTTTGTTTTTGATATCCCAAATCCGCACGGCACAATCAAAAGAACATCCGGGTCGCACGCCACAACATCTTCCCACAATTGCCAGGGAGAGTGTTTGCCTGCTGTTGCAAGATGAGGGACTCCACCGGCAATCTCAATCATTTCAGGCATCCAGTTGCCGCCGGTCATCAGCGGCTCAATCCATTCAATAGCTACGACATCAGGTGCCGGTAGTTGCGCCGTTACAGATCGAATCTCATCAAACCTGCTTTGGATACTCCCTGCAAGCTCTTCGCCTCTTTGGCGAACTCCAAGGGTATCAGCAACATCAATAAATGACTGACATACTCCCTCAAGATCGGTGGGTGAGACTGACACAACCTCTGTCGTTTGGCCAAGCGCCTGCTTTACCGCGCTGCTTAGATCATCTTGCGTTACAGCGCAAACCTCGCAATGATCCTGTGTGAGGATGATATCGGGATTAAGGTCTATGAGCGTGTCATCATCCACATCATAAATAGAAAGTGCTTTTTGAAGCAGCCCGGTCACAGATCTGTGTATCTCACCGCTTTCAGAATCAGGTGTATGAGGATAGCCGGGCGATGTTAAGACTGGAAGATCGGTAACAGATTTTGGAAAATCACACTCATGAGATCTCCCCACAAGCCGATCCTGTAGGCCAAGTTTACAAACAAGTTCCGTTAACCCCGGTAGCAGGGATACGATTTTCCGGGGCGATTTTTGATCAGATGCAGCCGTGGTGTCTCAGGCTTGGATGGTTGTAAGTTCCGGGGCTTTATATTTCAAATATTCGTACCCGCCAAACAGGACACCGCAGTAGATAAGATTACCCGCTATTGTATAATGAAAGAACGGAATCGCTGCTGTATAGCACATAATTAACCCCTCGAGTGTCAACGGGTAAAGCGCACTGCCGAGCCAGACGCCAAAGTTACTTACAATAAAGAAAATAACTGATCCTCCAAGTGCGCCACCAATCACCCGTGGGAAGGTAACTTTTTTTAATAGTAAAATGCCCAGGATTACGATCATCGCAAAGGCGCCGTAAATGTAGAAGAAGCCACCTGTGAAGAATGTAAATCCATCGTAATAGGCCGCATACATGACGTTGTTCAGAACGAGATCACTCAGCCAAAGAGCCAGTATGGGAACAATAAATGCCCATTTTTTCTTTGGAAAATAAGCGGCACCGAACAGTGCAATAGCTCCAAGCGGCGTAAAATTATAGGCGTGCGGTAACAATCGCGCCAGAGCCGCAAACAGTATGAAACCGGTAATGATGTAAAATGCGTTCTTCTTCATAGGTAGATATTGCTTTGAATTCAGATTTAAAAATAACAGTTTTCTGTCAAAAGTGTGAAGGTCATCTTCAATTTAAATCATAGCTTCCCCAAACCTTTAAACTTTACCTTTAGTTGCAGCTGAGGCCTATCACCTTGCGGAAACGAACGGAGAAAGAGAGTGCGCAGAAGGATCTCCCTTTTCGGGCACCATTGATCACGAGGCTTTAAATTGATTTATTCAATCCCTGGGAGATGTCTCGACTCCATTCGTCGCGTTGCTCCTTATTGCGCTCGACATGACAGGGGCGCGCGGGAGAAGAGCGGCGGGCACTACACTTTTCCTGATGAAAGATGCAATCATATCAGAAACAATCATATAATTTACCTGAGATTGAGTTACTTTTTCTGTTTTTTCAACCCTACCTTCGTGTGTTAGATGCAATATGAACTATACCAAACACGACCGTATATTTCCCTGCGTATAATATCGTTCACCGGTTTTGAAGTGAAGCCTGTCGAGCGCTGCTTTATGCTTTTAGTTGCCACTTAAATATTCAAATAACCATGCCAAAAAATTCAGACCTCTCCTCCCAGCGGGATCAGATTGATAAAATAGATCGTCAGATTCTCGATTTACTGAAAGAACGTAACAAAGTGTCGCGCGAGGTAATCGAATATAAAATCGACAACCAGCTGCCGGTATTTGTTGCCGAACGGGAAGAGGAGAAAAGCGTGAAATTCCGCAGCATGGCGGAGGAGAGGGATTTAGATCCTGACTGGGCCGAGGATTTTCTTCGAATGATTATGTCGGCTTCAAGGGCAACGCAATCCACTCATACTTTCCCACGGGCAACTCAGGAGCCAAAGCATATTCTGTTTGTCGGCGGTGATGGAGGCATGGGATCTCTCTACCGGAAAGTAGCCGATCAGAGCGGACATCACACCTACAGTATTGACAAAGGAAACTGGTTTGAACTTGAGGAGATGGCTCCGAAACTGGACCTGGCGATCGTGACGGTTCCCATCAACCTGACCGTAGCCGTTATTGAACGGCTCACCAATAAGCTGGATAACAAAACAATACTGGCCGATTTTACCAGTAATAAAACGGGACCACTTGAAGCAATGCTCGATTCACATCCCGGACCGGTGATTGGCTTGCACCCGATGCACGGCCCGGATGTGCCCAACCTGTCGAAGCAGCTAATGGTGGTGTGTGAAGGACGAGATCCTGAAGCGAGCCAATGGTTTCGGGAACAGTGCAGGCTCTGGGGTATGCGCGTGATTGAGGCAGATCCGGAGAATCATGATCACGTGATGAACCTGGTGCAGGGTCTTCGCCACTTCGTAGCTCTTTTGCACGGCTCATTTATGAAAGAGTACGATCTCGATCCGCATCAAATGCTGGATTATTCGAGCCCGGTGTACCGCGCTGAGCTGATGATGACCGGCCGGATTTTTGCCCAGGATGCCGAACTCTATGCCGATATCGTATTTGCAAATAAAGAGCGCCGGGAACTTCTCGTTACATTTTTCAAACACCACGAACGGCTGATATCAATGGTCGAGAATGACGATAAAAAAGGCTTTGTGAGAGAATTCGAAGCAGTCACCGATTTCTTTGGACGCTTCGCTACCCAGGCTTTGAAAGAGAGCGGATACCTGATTAACCGGTTGGCAGATCGATTTTCGTGAGCTTAGATATGGTCACGAGTCTTGAGATTTGAGTCATGAGTCTTGAGACACAACTCATGACTCAAGACTCACATCTCATATCTAATTCATCATCCATATCGTGCCGTTTAGCACGGTTGCAAACGCCACCCACAAGATGTAAGGGACCATCAGCCAGCCGGCTATTCTGTCTTGTTTATAGAAAAGCCACGTCGTTGCTATAATTGCCGACAGCAGCATGATAATCTCAATGAACGCGAGTCCGGGGTTTTGGGCGTTAAAGAAAAGCTGCGACCATAGTCCGTTCAGAAAGAGCTGAATTCCGAAGAGCGACAATTCTTTCTTGCCATCGCCGAAACCGAGACGCCGCCATACGCGCCACGCAGCAAAGGCCATCATGGTGTAGAGCGCTGTCCACACCGGCCCGAACAGCCATCCAGGTGGATTCCAATCCGGTTTATTCAACTGATCATACCATTCAGACGAAGCAATACCGGGCGATACCTGGGCTCCGGTCCAGGCTACACCAAAGCAGAGGAACAGTAACAGAAGCAATATAACAGCAGATTTAAACGGGGCTGTTGATTTTTTATTCATAATGTAACGTGGGCAAATTTTTTTATTAAAGCTTAAATGGATCAAATTTTCAGCGATAAGTAAATAACATAAGATATATAAATTATGATCCGTTCTATATTCATTTTACTCTGATTAATTTTACTACTAATTACATTCTCAGCACTATTCAGAAGCAATTACTTCATGAAACTATTCCTTACTTTTATTTCGCTGCTAATGTATCTCTTTATAATCACACCTGTTGTTAATGGACAGCAAGTGTTCAAACTTAATTCGATTGACAGCCAGACTAAACAGGTATCAGCCCGAACGCTATCAGGTATCGAACATCAGAGGCAGTATTACGAGCTACACGATAACCAAATCGATTTTACCACTATAAAATCTGGTGATTATTTAGAGATAGAAGTAACTCCCGGTTCATCCACGACGTTTGGGGTTAACAGAGTTGAAAACTACACATCATCAACTACATCATTCATTACAAAAGAGATCGACAATCCCGAGAATACATTTACGTTCACCTACTCGAACGGCAGATTGCACGGGATCTTTCACAAGTCGCATGAAGAAACTTACTTTTTTGAATATGATGGGCAGGTATCGCAGAACTATGTATCAATAGGGTCATCGTTTTATGATGATGAAAAGTTCTGTTCCATTCATGAATTAGATACTTGGCATCTCAATAATTATTCTCCCGGCAGATTAATAAAACAGCAGGCGGTTCAGATGTAAGACCGCATATCCCAAATGCATCATCCACCATTGCCACACTTGAGGATGATGTGACGATCGACCTTCTGATGCCTTACACACAAAAAGCTCGTGAATGGGCGGAAAGCAACATCGGATCCATAGATGCCGTTATTGCCCAGTCTCTTGCAAATGCCCAAACTGCTCTGGACAACAGCGAGATTTACGTTACCCTGCGCCTCGTTCACCTTTATGAGACTGATTACGATGAGGATTCTTCTACCTCACTCGACTCGAACGATCCGGATTACGTTTCGGGTGGCGATCATCTAAGACGCCTCTCTTACAATCCTGTAGAACCATTTGATTTCTGTCCGGATGATGACGAGGAGTGTAGCCCTTCAGATTTTGCCGGTTTTATGGAAGAGGTACACGACCTGAGAAACCAATATGGGGCCGATCTTGTTGCTGCGGTGTTGAGTGAGCCAAATACAGGAGGCATAGCATGGATGAACAACTCACCAACCGGCAATCATATTCTCGGTTTTTCGATAAACCGGGTACAGCAAATTGGGAGTGGCAATACACTTGTGCACGAGATTGGCCATAATATGGGAAATGCACACGCCAGAAATCAACCCAGTAAAGCGGCAGGGGTCTTTGGCGGAATGTTTGCATACTCAACCGGAAACCGGTTCACGGCAGGCTCAAAACAATATGCTACCGTTATGGCCTATAATGATGGAGGGTATTCAAGTATCCCAAACTTTTCTAATCCAGATGTTTCATTCTCAGATGTTCCTACCGGTACTGAGCTCTCCTCAAGCAGTGCCGCCGGTCCATCTAACAGTGCACGAAGCATGCGGGAAATAAAACGGGTTATTGCAGCCTACCGCCCCACACTGGTTGATCCGCCTGCAATTTCTATTGAAGAATCTTCCATTTCAGCTGAACTCGACCAGAACAACTCAACCGTCACTGTTCCTATAACCTTACAAAACAGTGGAACCAGCGATCTGCTGTGGGACTTTGATTTTGATATTGAAAGCGGGGTTATCGCAAATTCTAAACAGCAGGCTGATCAATCTCAAACAATGCAGGTGGCTCCACTTATAGGAACTTTCGCCTCGGGCAGCAACATATCATTTACCGAACTAAGTGAACCGGGCGTAATATTTTCGACCAGTTTTGAGTCAGAGGAGGGATTTTCGACCGGCGATTTTCCGGCCATAGCCGGCTGGCGCTCATTTTCAGAATCAACACCCTTTGAGATATCAGCAGAAAATCCTTCAGATGGAAGCCGACATCTACGCCTACCAAGACGCTCTGAATCTTCATCTTCCATGTTTTCAAGATCACCATTTTTTGGACCGCAAGCCATGGGTGAGTTTGTTATCTCGTTTGATATAGCCACACAGGATCTGATTATTGGTGGTAATGGTGAAACATTTGATGTTTATGCTTTTGATAACAGCACAGGAACTATTTCTTCCGGCATAATCATATCCGGTGGAAATATTTTTGCACGAAGAATAAACGAATCGGGAGATGAAGTTTTCTCTTCCACAAATGCCACTTTTCCGACTGATGGCTCTTACAGATCCTTTGAGATCAAGTACAATCCCAACAACGGAAGCGTGGATTATTACCTTGGGGGAACTCAAATTGCGTCCAATCCATATCCCTCAGGACGAAAACCCGACTACATGTATTTTGGCCAGCGAAACGAAGTAAGCGGCGCCTACATGGATATTGATAATATTCGCGTAGAACGCTTACACTCGCCGTTCAACTGGCTAACTACGGAGTCTTTTGGCGGAGTGGTTGCAGCAGGTTCAAGCCAAACGGTGAACCTCACTCTTACGGCTCAGGACGTGCCTACAGGAGATTATCAGACAGTACTTCGGGTACGAAGTAACGACCCGACAAATCCTGTTATCGAAGTTCCAATCTCTGCATCAATTGAAATGGCAACATCATCTGAAGATGCACAAGACTTACCTCAGCGAGTCCAGTTATCGCAGAATTTTCCAAATCCATTCAATCCCACAACCAACATTCAATTTACTCTGAATCGCACGACTGATGTGACTCTGGAAATCTTTAATATTACAGGACAAAAAGTAGCCACACTTATTCAGGGAACGCTTAATGCCGGTCACCATCAAGAAACATTTGACGCCAGCAGTCTGTCAAGTGGTATCTACATGTATCGCCTCAGAACTCCGGAACAGACGCTGACCCGCCAGATGATCCTGATTAAATAATTCCCCGAATGAAAAATGCAACCTTATCCATTATTTCGGCAGCGATTCTTATTTCCGGCTTCCTGATTGTGGGCTGTAGTGACGGAACTGACCAACCATCAAACCAAACAGAAACAGATGAGATGGAGGTGTCCGGTCTTCCTGAATTAATGGTACAGACCAGCGATTCTCTGCTGTTTACCCGGGCAAATGTATCAGATGATATTTTTACATTAAAGGACACCCACAACACAGCACCCTTCATTGCATTTACATATATTGAGCCGTCACCCCCGATAAACAGCATCAGATCTTACGAGCCGGGAACAGAAGTTCATATATCTCTTGATGAGAATCTTATTGTTACAGCTCGCATCAACAGAAATCAGGCGGTTGGTGAAAGCATCAGAACACTCACCGGCCCGCTTATTAATTTCCATATCGGCCATCTCACATTAGGGGTTGATGAGAATAGTATAACAGGCACAATTGATCTGCTGAGCGAAGACCGGCTATTTTACATTCGGTACGATCGCACCGGCGGTCACCATTATCTCGCTGAAGTCGACCGGTCTAAGCTGGATATTCAGGAGGGTTCACAGCCGCTTAAGATGAATTAGGTTGAGTACTGACTCACTCTTTCCAAAATCTTAGAAATCAGCCTCAATTACATTTAAGCAACGCTATGTAGTGCTACATCCATTATTTTTATTGAATACGAATCAGAATATCTGTTCGCATTTTATGATTGAGATTGAATTCAGATTCCGAATGACGCCGCGCCTACTATGGCGCTCCTTTAATTAACGGTTTACTTCTTCCCCCATTTTACGGAACTTGAGCTAATCTGCCATCAGATAAATAAAAACTGAACCAGTTCTATTTTTTGAACATCGTGCTGGCTATAAAAAATATGTTCTCTTTTCTTTCTAATAACCTTCGTTTAAAATAGGGGAACCACATGGTTCCATATGGCACGTAAACTCTTGTGTTGTATCCTTCGGAGGCCAGTTCAATCATGGTTTCTTCACGCAAACCATAGAGCATCTGAAACTCAAACCGGGACTTCCCGAGATTATTTTCCAGTATGTAATTCTTAATCCAGTTCACAAGCTCATCGTCGTGGGTTGCAATTCGGGGATAGGCAGTTTTTTCGAGTAAAATTTTGGAGTACTCTTTAAACGCGTCACGTATAGCCGGCATATTTTGAAGGGCCACACGTTCCGGCTCGCCATACGCGCCTTTGCAGAGTCTAATGTCCGCTCCCATTTCCGCCAGCTCAGGGATATCATGTTTGCTGCGATGCAGATAGGCTTGTATCACAATTCCGACGTGTTTACCATACTCTTTGAACGCTTCTTTAAACAGATCGATTGTTGCCTGCGTACAATCTGATCCCTCCATGTCGATGCGTACGAATGAATCGTGTTCACGAGCCACATCAAGCAGCTTAAACAAATTCTCTTTGCAGTACTCCTCGTCAATGTCGAGACCGAGCATTGTTAGCTTGATGGAGATCGTGCTTTTAAGCCCCGCATTATGGATATTTTCTATCAGCTGTATGTAGCTCTCAACCGTGTCGTCGGCCATCCGGCGGTCTTTTACATTCTCCCCGAGAAGATCGAGCGTTACTTTTATACCGTGCTTATTGAGCTCCCGGACTTTTGGCACAGACTGGTCGAATGTCTCCCCAGCAACAAATCTCTTTGCCAACACAAAAGGTAATTTCATAACTGCAGATGTTTTTTATTTCAATCAAAAATAAATTACGAAAGTGCTCATGATTTACACACAGATATCATAACATTTTTTTTCCCGAGGCGGTTCTATCTGAAACAATTGCTGGTGAGTCGTCGTATGTTTTCGAGCCAAACTTTTTTCTCCAACAAACCCTGCCGACATGGAACAATTAACAAAATTTCTGATCTGTCTGTTTGCAACAATTATAGCTTTTTTCAGCTCACTAACTGCGCAAAATATCGATGATGCGTACAGAACTGAAATATTCAATGTGAACGATAATCCTACCATCAACATACAAACCAGCGGCGGATCAATTATGACCGAGGGGCATAACGAGGATGAAGTTCGCGTATACATGATAGTACGACGTGGCAACAGAGCATTATCTCCATCAGATTTCGATCTCGATGATTTTGAGATCGACATCAGCCAGGATGGTAATACTATCACCGCAAGGGCTGAACGAAAAAATAGCGGATTTGGCGGGTGGTTCAGTTCAGGAAACAATGTATCCATCTCATTTGTGGTTCAGGCTCCTGCCGGATCTTTTGTAGACGGTAGCACAAGCGGGGGATCCGTAACGGCAAGAAACTTCATGAATGATGTATCATTGAGAACCAGCGGCGGAAGTGTTACAGCCGAATCTATCCGGGGAAATGCAGATCTCAGAACCTCCGGCGGAAGCATTAATCTTGCAGACGTTCACGGAACTGTTAATGGTCGCACCAGCGGCGGCTCCATCCGGGTTGACGGGCTCACCGGACCGGCAGATCTGAGAACTTCAGGGGGAAGTATTCGCCTTGAAAACGTGAGCGGCGAAATTACAGCCAGAACCAGCGGCGGCAGTATCCGTGCCCAATTAACGGAGTTCAGCGACGATCTCGATCTAAGAACAAGCGGGGGCAGTATTTCAGTAGATATACCTGAAACTGAGCATTTTGAAATGGATCTGTCAGGAAATCGCGTCAATGTGGAACTTCGAAATTTTACGGGAAGCTCTGAGCGTGACAGAGTTGAGGGTACAATAGGTAATGGAGGCCCCATGCTGGCTGCAAGGACATCCGGCGGGAGTGTGACGGTGAATTATAATTAACGAACCGGGATTTTGAGAGCTATCCGAGATCAATTTAAGTAACTATAAAAAGTGTAATTACAGCCAACAAAAAAGCCCTTAAACAACAACTGAATGTCATTTAAAGGCTTTTTTTAAGTCGGAACGACAGGATTTGAACCTGCGACCCCCTCGACCCCAGCCGAGATGCTCTACCGGACTGAAGTGTCTTACAAGCATTTCAAACAAGGTTGCTTACTCTCATTTTTCACAGAATAGTAATAATCGATAGTAGACTACTATCATATTACTATCGAAATGGCTTCATTAATTAAGCAGCATGGATTTTATTATCTGCAATTTTTTAACAGCAACCGTAACCCGAAACAAAAAAGAGTAGCCCTTAAAACCAGAACCGAAAAACACCGCTCTAAAACTGAAACGAAAGCTCGAAGATAAGTTTGCGACAGGTGAATACAATCCGTGGGCAGATGATGTTGTTTCAGATAACAGCGAGAAGCTTACCAAAAGCTCTTCATTGGAGAACGCACTCAAAGAGTTTATCAAAATTAAATCTCAACAAGACTGGAGAGAAAACACAACCCGAAATACAAAATACGTCCTGGAAGACTTTATTCGAAGCATTGGTCCCCAATCGCCGGTTGAGAGTGTTACTGAAACATGCTTTCAATCACATTTTTTGAATCGGGACGATATTAAATACGAAACCAAGCTATCCCACAAAAAGAAGCTGAAAACGTTCCTGCTGTGGCTGGATGAGAACAAATTAGCCAGGCTGACCTCCAGTAAACTCCATATAGAGAATAACAGCAGTGAGCAGGCTGAATCGATTAATTACTTTACCAGAGAAGATATTGAAAAGCTTACGAGCTATATCAGTAGTAAGGTAGCAAGTGATATCAAAAAGGGATTCCAAACAGAGAATTTCAATGCTCTGTGGCTAATAGATTTCATTCACTGGCAGCGCTTATCTGGGATGCGGCTTTCTGAAACACTGCATTTGCGAGCTGGGGATATTGATACCTGATACCTGGGAAATAATCATCGGAAATGATCACTTCGTCACTAAGAGTAAGAAGAAGCAGGTGCTGCCAATTGAAAGTGTGCGAGCCATTAAAGAAGATCGCCAGAAAAAAACTCACTGAATGCACTTCTATAGATGATAGACTATTTGACCATAGCTCGCGTCGTCATACGCACAGGCTGTTTAAAAAGTATTTAAGGCAGGCACTACCGAATAAACAGAATCTGAACATTCACAGTCTGCGCCATACGTGCTGCATAGAACTCCTTCGCGCCGGAGTGCCCATTTACACCGTACAACGCTGGCTACGCCATGCTGATGTTAGCACTACTCAGCGGTATGCTGACATGCTGAATATGGATATCAGTGAGCAAGTGGGGAATGCGCTTCAGAATCTGTGAGTGCTTAGTGAGATAGGGAGGAAAAAATGAGAATAGTTTTTGGGGAGAGTAAATAGCAAAGTTGGCTGGAGATTAATTACTATGAAAAGTAAATCGGGATTTATCTCACTTGCCCACTGAAAAGGGCATCAAAACCCCGTACCCCACACTTCCACATTTACGCGAGCCTGCCGAGGCCTTAACGGCTTGGCCAATAAGCGGCGCGGCTACAGTCTTTGAATGTAAGTAACTAAACACAAACGCGTGCGGTTGATGATTGCTGGTTATGCGGCTTTATTTGATAAGACTGAAACCAAGAAGGCGAATATCAGGCCATTCTTTTGTCTCTCTTTTAGTTATTGAAAGTGAAATTTGATACTGTTTTTGGATTTGAAATTGACTTGGTTTAACAGCTGTAATGTATAAAGTATCTGCAGGAGGTAAACTCTCTGATACGGCAATTCGATCGGGAAGAAGACAGTTAAAGTTTTCGGGACACTCATGAATATCAAATACATAAGCATTTATGTTAACTGAATCTGGTGGTTCAACCTCATTAAATAACTCTGAAATTAAAACGGCCCCAAAATCAAAAGCTTCTTCGGATATGTTCTTTCAACCTCATCCGATGAGCTGAAAATATCACAGCCTGTAAGAATCAAAATACAGGCAGTAAATATGATTAGCTTTGTTTTTTTTATAGTTGTCCTCGCTAGCTGAGTTAAAATGCTTAAATGCTATATTTATTACACATCAAAATTGGATCATAACTACTTTATTGAGCAAGTTTTTTGTCAAGCCACATAACGGTTTGGCGGTTGTGCGGTCGAGGTGATCAACTTTGCTAAAGTCCGAACTACAAAATCGTCCGCACGAACCGCTGGTTATTGGCCTCGTTTATTTATTAATCATACTGAAATTGATATTTAACGACCTTTTGGATTCCTGTATCGGGATCAGTTTCTAAGGCAAAAAGAGATTCATCTGTAACGGCTTGAATACTCTTGCTCTTTGGCCAAGTAAATTTTGTTAGAATTTCTCCTTCATTATTCAATACCCACCATTGATAATTACTTTCGCTGTCGATGATTGTTGAAATCCAAAAATTATTCGAATCATCCACTACAGGTCTCTTATAGGGCCGGCCGGCCTTTCGGGATCGGTCTTGTCAATGACACGAACCTGCTCGACAAGTGGCTACCAATCAATTAACTGGTCGATTTTAGAAAGTTTTTTAAGCATCCTGCTGGTCTTTTTTCGCATGGAAAAGTAACCCGTCGCCAAAACTTAATTGATTGATAGCAGCCATTAATCAGTCTGTCATTATAGTTATCATTTTACGATTGGCTATATATAACACTCTTATCCGAAAATCTCCTGGAATGAGAGGATTTTGCAAAGACTCCCAAAACATTAAATAGTAAATATAAAAACAATAAAATGAATATTTTAGTATTCTTCATAAGATATAATTGATATTATAAATATAATAAAATGTTGACAGATTTTATTTTAATATTTTTGGTAAATCAGTACTGGTTATATTACGTCAGAAGCATAATCGGAGATACCATGAGTGTTGCCAAATTTTTCTGAAATGGTAATTAATACGATTCGTTTATCAAAATATGCACGATAAATAGGATTACCTGTCCAATCCCAAGCCTTCTACGTGATGACCGAAACTATTCGCTGGCTCATTTCCAATATCCTCATACGTCGAATTGAATGTCAAAGCATATATATAATCATTAGATGCTTGTACTGAATTTCTATAAATTATTCTATTATTTTCATTATCTGAATTCTCTTTTAAAGAGTCATGAATTTTTATATTGTGTAGCTCCTCTCCACTGTTATTAAATATTTTGAATCTATTATAATATAGATAAAAAGCTGAAAACTTTGATCCATCAGGATTTGACGTGTGAATCTTTCTAAATTCACGATAACGTTCATGAGGACTCAATTGAGAATTGGGATATTCTCCGAAAGTGAACATAGTATCATTCAATGAGGGATCAAAAGCAATATATTCGCTGTTTGGGATGTTCATTTCGATTTTCGTCCCCAAAAAACAGCCTTTCAGTTTAGAAAACAAATTTACTTCATTAATACTATAATTTATTAATGAAGGGGGATATTCCTTTACATATAAACTATCGTTTATTCTCTGCAATCTATTCATTATGCCTCTATAATGATTGTAGATAATCATTTCTTCTTTAATAGAGACAAGATTAGTATCATATGCAATTGCAACAAAACGAAGCCTATTTAAATAAGGATCATAGGATTTCGATCGGATCATCAATTGAAAAGTTTATTGAACTGTGAATGAGAGGCTGCTGAAATTCATTCGGACCGTTTCCTTGACGCCCCCATTTATATAAGAATTTAACTTCAGGTAATTTAAAAATTTGAAATATTCCCTCTTCTTTTATATCGACTACAACTAGATAATCCTCAATAATATCAATTAATCCCACATTTAAAAGTTCTGATCGTTCGTTTAAATCAATAAGTTTTACTTATCATTATTAATGTCTAATGGCAATGCATGGACAATTTGACTATCCTCAATGTCTTCATCCTGATCGCATGAGTTTTAAATAAAAATAAATCGTGATTAATATTATGAGATATATATATTTTAAATTCATTGTCATAATACTGTACTGATGCAGGTAATGATTACATTATATTGAAGTTGACGCGTACTTTAACTCTACTACGAGAAGGCTTTGCAGAACCCCCATTATTTCGGGTTTTAACGGTTGATTTGTAGTTTTGGGCAATCAATTCAGTTTTTCTCAATTAAAAAAGCATGATCTATGGATAAGCGTCATCAACTCAGCATTTTAGACCAATGGGCCAGCAATTCCACCCAAGTTTCGCGTTCTACCAAGCGCCTTCAAGAGATTGACGAGTGGATCGATTGGGAGCCACTCTACGAGATTGGCCGCCGCATTGACAAAACCGGCCCTAAAGGCGGACAGCCCCGTAAGCCGGTTCGGTGGATGATCCGCGGGTTGTTTCTTCAGTATCTGTATCAGCTGAGTGACCCGCAGCTGGAAGATCATCTGATTGACCGGCTGAGCTTTCGGCGATTCGCCGGGTTGCCGCTGGATCAGACCGTGCCGGACTTTACCACCTTTTGGCGGTTTCGCGAGGCGCTGGCCAACGACGGTCTTATCGAAGAACTCTTTGAGGAGATCACCGGTCAACTGGACGCCAAAGGCCTGCTGCTGCGGCAGGGAACCGTTGTTGATGCCACGATTATCGACTCGGTCAACCGGCCGCTGTCGGATAAAAAACGAGAGGAACTGGCTGAGGATCCTCTCCCCAAATCGACACCGATGCCAACTCCACAAAGAAGGGTGGCACGTACTATTTCGGCTATAAAGGCCATATTGGCGTGGATGCGGGCAGTAAACTGATTCGTAAGATTGCCTTTACCCCGGCCGCACCTCACGACAGCACGGTGCTCGAAGACTTAGTGAGTGAGGATGAACGCAGCCTGTTTGGCGATAAAGCCTACGACCGCGACAGCCTCAAACAGATGGCCCGGGACGACGGCTGGTATTACGGAATCCTGGATAAAGGCAAACGTAAATGACCCACTGAGTTCCGCCCAAAAAAAACGAAACAGACGTCACCAGCAGGTTCGCTCGCAAGTGGAGCATCCGTTTGCATCGATCAAAGATCGCTATGGCCTGCGATGGGCCCGGGCCAAAACGAAACTGAGAAACAAAGCCCGCTTTGTGATGGCGTCCATCTGCTGGAACATTGAACGCGGTATTACCTGGTCAAAGAAACAGCAGAATATTACCCCGGCAAGGGCCACCTGATGGGTGGAGTATGTCCGCGAGCGGCCAAACGGCCTCAAATCGGCCGCCCGGCCGCTTCAAAACAGCCATAATTGGCCAAAAACTACACTATTTGAAAGAACGAGACTTTAAAAAACTGAATTTCAGAAAATCGAAGGCAATTCAAAGCCCTCTAATATACTAATGACTATCTGTTTCATAATTTCCTCTATCTATTAATTAATATTGAAATATACGCAAATAATATTCATGGTCACTAGCAAAATAATTGTTTGATAACCATTATTGTATCAGTAAGCCAGACGGCTCGGCAGGAGTTATGGGTACATAACAACCTACCCTGTACTAAAAAATGTGAATTAGGTATAAAAATATATTATAGTAGGATGAACTCATATATAGACACAAGAGGTACAATATGTTTAAGAGATTGACTATACCTTACTACTAGACTCGTAACATTAATAAAATGAGCAAACTTATATCATACGACCTGATAAAGAGAGAAATCAGGCGGTTAAGGTTTCATCCCCATTACCCCTCAATTGAAAAACAAAATACCTGAAAAGCTTTTAGCCAAATTACGTCACTTGCCCACTGGGAGTGAGTAAGTGGGCTGATTTAACAATAACTTCTCAATCAAAAAGAGAAGGCCCCACCTTCTCTCTCTGAAGCTCCCGATCAGTCCTGCCGGCCGTTAACGGCTTCTATCACTTTTCCGGGATTCAGTGTGGTAAAGCATAACTCTCTAAATCTTATACCGCTCTTACATTGACATTCTACTTTTTCCTGTAATTCGCTATACTGGTGCTCATATCACTATAAGCCGTTCTGATTCCATCACGGGTTGCATCAAAGTTTAGAGTATTATTTCTGTCAATCCCTATTTTTACAGCTTCGGCGAACGCATCCTGATTAGCCCCCAGGTAAATGAACTCCCATGAATATCTTCTCTCTGATGGCGTATCATATCATTTATTATACGGAGGTTAAAGGTCTTACTTGCATTTTCTTGTCCATCAGTCAGAATAGCAACAATCACTTTTTCAGGTCTGTTTTCTTCCGGAGTGTTAGCTAATCTGCGGCCCGTAGAATCTATAGCTTTGCCGATGGCATCAAATAATGCTGTACTTCCGCTCGGTATGTAGTCTTTGTTACTGATCGGATTAACTTCGCTCAGGGGTTTGTTTTCATGGATAACTTCAGATTCTGTATTGAACTGAATAAGAGTTAATGTCGCTTCTCCGGGCAGCTTTTTTTGCTCTTCCAGGAATGTGTTGAAACCTGCGATCGCGTCCCTTTTAATTAATCCCATGGAACCTGATCTGTCGATGATGCATATTATTTCTGCTAATCCTTCTTTCATATTTTCTCCAATTTAACGTTTGGTTGATTATTTGAAGCTGTCGTTTCTATAAATGGTGATTACGTTGGTTACGCCATTTGATTGTAAGCTTCGCTCATACTTCTTATACCATAAAACCATCTCATCTTGCGCTCCGGGCATAATTCTCCCCCTAATTTTGGTATAAGAAAGGTGTAATAGAAACTATAAATTATGGAGAATTCATGTCTGAATTATTAACTCAATGCGGATCTGAGCGTTGCTCGCTGGAGCAACTACTCGTGGTCCCCGAACCCGAAAAGACCGCCACCTATACGCCGTTAAATCACTACGACTTTGCAGTTAACGTGAAAACGGTAGCCTCTAATTTGCTCAGAGACTTTACCTTTGCAAAACAGGCGTATGCAATCAGCTCGAAAGGCAACAGAATGTTTGGAGTCCTATCGTATAGCAGCAAATCCACATCAGATGACGATCCCCTACGCCTTTCTATAGGGATTAGAAATTCACACGATACCAGCATGAGCTGCGGAGTAGCGGTAGGAAGCTCGATCGTGGTATGCGATAACCTCATGTTCCGCGGAGATATCACCGTAATGAGAAAGCACACAGGCAAAAACATGCATGAGGATCTAATGGATCAGGTGGTAACCGCGATCTATAAATCCCAGCATCAGTACAGCCAGCTCTGTTTCGACGCAGCCAGGATGATGGAGATAGCCCTGGATAAGCGTGCAAGCTACGAGTACCTGGGCATTCTGACTGGGGAAGGCATCCTATCACCTACGCAATCCACCAAGGCGTTTAAGGAGCTTGAAACACCATCCCATCCAGAGTTTGAAAAGATGAATTTGTGGAGCGCTTACAACCATGCGACCGAGGCCCTCAAGAGCTCACCACCCCAATCAATGGTGCGTAATCACAGCAGGCTCCACGCGCTCACCGAAGACCTATACCTGAATTAGCTATGACTCACGTAGAAAAGTTAGCAAGGTTAGCGGGTGAGGCATGTGAAACGAGCTGTTATCTATGCCGTTATCAAATGGCTCGAAAAGAAGCATAAATCAAAAGGTGGCTCCTAACGGAGTTGCCTTTTTTCATATAAACGTAACTGAAAATATTATGAATGAAATATCAACGAAAGAACTCTCAATAGACGAATGGCGATCATTGAGGCGCAATTTTATTGGCGGGAGTGATAGTTTTGCCGCTTTGGGAAATTCGAGGTACAAAAGCCCATACATGGTATGGCTGGAGAAAACTCAGAACGTCAGCTTCTTTCATGGGAACGCGTTTTCGAATTTCGGGATCTTGTTCGAACCTATCGTCCGACAACATTTTCGGGAGACCATGAACATGGAGGTTACTGAGCCTGAAACGATGTTTATTCCACCGGACTATCCCATGCTTTCAGGGAATGTCGATGGCATCATCAATGATGAAGGCAACCTGGGGCTGGGAATCTTGGAAATTAAGTGCACGACCACCCTGGCGGATTTCGCCCCACGAGTTAGCGCAAAACATGCCCTGAATGGCATGCACAGCTGCAACACTACATCGGCATTCTGGATGCACAATTCGGGTACTTACAAGTCTCATTTTCGAGACACGTGCGAGTTTGCAGAGCCCATTTTTGTGAGCGAGACGACGAGCTCATCAGAGCAAACAACCGGCGCCTGAGCCAGTGGTGGAAGACCTTTGTGGAGGGAAACACCCCGCCTCCACCTTCAACGACTGAGGATCTGCTTATTAAGCATCCTGAATCGTTGGACTCTCAAAAAGAAGCTACTGTGCACATTCGCCAGCGGTATAATCTCTTGCTTAGCGTGAGAGAACGAATCGATGGACTGAAAGAGCTAAAGGAGTCAATAGAATTTGACTTAAAAGAGTTTTGCGGTGACAACTCGGCAATAACCGTGGATAACAAGCCTATCCTCACGTGGAAATCCTCCACGCGAAGAGGATTCGACAGCAAACGGTTTCGGACCGACTATCCGGAGCTGTACAACGACTATCAAACAGAAACAAATACCAGAACCTTAAGATTAAAACAGGATAAGCTATGACACTAATAATAAATGAGAAAGCCAAAAATACCGATCTTGCACCGAGTGGATTGCAACCTGCAGTGTGCGTTGACGTTTCGGATTTAGGAACCATGTGAAAGCAAGTTTGGAAAAAAGCAGATGGTCCTGCTGGTTTTTGAACTTGAAGCTACAAATGATAATGGTGACAGGTATCTCCTTCAGAAGAGATACAACAAATCGCTACACCCTAAATCGAATCTCAGGCAAGATCTTGAAAGATGGAGGACAAAACCTTTTACAGATGAAGACCTGCATTATGGGTTCAATTTAGAGAAGGTGATTGGCATTACAGCAATGGTCTACGTTGAATACAAAGATACAGACAGAGGAAAATGGGCCAATGTTGATAGCATACTCCCGGCGCCGGAACTTCAGCTCCAACCGTCTGGCAGCTACCAGCGGGTTACAGAATCCCTTCAAGAATCATAAGAGAGGAAAAATCATGGTGAGGCTACCAAAGCCCCCGTGATTTTTTAGCATCAGAATCAGGACTTTCACTTACAGATCCCTTCAAATATTTGGGTACACCAGTTTAAAAGTTAAAAGAGGTGCATTTTCCATCATTTTTCATTGGGGATCTGTGAATGGCATTGAAGTGGTATTAATTAGCTATCATGCGGCGCTTCTATTTGCCCGCCAGAGTCCTTGGGGCTACTGAAGCGGGCAGAAGGGGTCGAGCTGGGATGACCGGCGCAGCTGAGGGACGTAAAATGAAAAAAAAATTGGAAAAAAATTATCAAAATTCGAAAATGGCTGAGGTGGGGGGCTAATCTGGATGGGAAAGTTTAATCCGGTTTGTATCGGGTCTTTTTACCCCGGGGTCAATTTTTGGTTCCTTTGGGAAGAATGAACTTAATTACTTTATTTGCGCGCTCAATGCTGAGATAAGATTTTTTAGATCCTTCTCGCGGTTTTACCCAGATTCTTTTTGAGCGTTACCGGCCACTGAATCCTGGCTGTATTGCCAGGGGATTGTGAGAGCTTTTCCTGTTTGAGCTTATCCATTTCTTCAGTATAAATTTCAAATGCGACGTCTACTTTTCTGAAATGTCGCTCTTCAAAATATTTATCGCGCTTCATCCGGGCTTTAAGAGTATCTTTATCAGTTACTTCTTTAATTTTCGATCTTCGGTGACCCAATTTTTGATTTCATTGCAATAGGTAAGTCTTTGTCATATTCTTTAATCCACTGAATAAATGTAAGTTTATTTTTGTATCCATAGTTGATGAAATAACTCACTTGCCCACTGAATCCCCGAATGCGAGACTTCCAGTGAGCAAATGAGTAATATTTTATATTTATTTTGTTGTGAATGTTAATTGTGAGTATCCATTATTCGGAACATCCTGCACCTGCCAGCTTTTAAACTCTGCATAAGTGCGAATCCATTTTTAAAGGTCTTCATTTGATTTTCATGAAGGTCGCACGAGAGGTTCAGGAAGCAGAAGGAATTGC
Organism: Rhodohalobacter sp.; assembly: GCF_034521535.1. Taxonomy (GTDB): domain Bacteria; phylum Bacteroidota; class Rhodothermia; order Balneolales; family Balneolaceae; genus Rhodohalobacter. The sequence continues at coordinate 38,932 of NZ_JAXHMF010000006.1, forward strand.
CTGATGAGTTCACAGGAGTTTCCGGCTGCTTAGATGTCGGGTTTTCCCCTTCAAACAGAATATTTGCACTGTAAGACACATCTTTTTCCAAGTAAGACTCTGCCCATTCAAAAAACTCACTGCTTGTCTCATGGCGAGCCTTTCTTGACATGTATGTGCTTGTTTTGCATGTGTATAGGCCGTTTTTTAGATACTCCTGGAGGCAATCAATCATAAACCGATCAAACCGATTCCACTCTGCATCATCCCAATCCTCAAAAAATCGTCCTCCAAACTCTATATCAGGGTGAAGGATGGTTCAATAATAATCTGAAAACTCGAGAACCACCTGCCTCCTTTCATAGCTGTTTCCACTTCCGCTTATAACGGAATTTGTTGCAATTAGGATCTTCGGTGAGTCCTCAAATGGTATTGTGAATCGATTTGAGTACTTAGCTTCAACCTGCATATCGTTGGTAATAACATTGAATAGAGGTTCTAAATTGAACTGCGAATGTGCATCGTCGATAAACAGATTCTGGTCACCGAGTTTCACATCCATGAAAGCAAAATTGCTATCCATTTTTATGTTTTTCCCAGCTATATATCGTTGATTTCGAATAAATTTCAGAGATGAACCATATAAACTTTTACCGTTGTCTCCCATCGGCATGACCCAGTGGAGATATTTTTTACGATCGGATGAATAACTGCTTTTGCATTGGCCCTATCTTTATATGTGCTCAACAAATATCCCAGAGTAGAGCAGAATGCAGCAAATTGGTCAGGTTTACCGCCCGCTACATTCATTACAAACTTTTCGAAGTGAGATTTTTGACTAACTGATGAGTTTAAATGAAATTCACGATCCAGAATTTGATCCTTCCAGATAACTCCCGGAAGTTTTGAGTACTTAATGAGTTTTATATCGTGTTTTGTTACTTTGATTGCACCATTCTTAAAAAATAAATAACCGTTATTGCTATCTTCTCTCAAGAAATTCAATGTAGATTGAGGGAAAACTCCCTGGAAATTATCACTGAGTATTTTACTTCGATAAGAAAGGAACGCAGATGTCAGCTCTCGTTGGGATTTAAGAATAATCCCTTTTTCACTTTCCGCAGTCGCCACAAATTTTGATAGTTTAGGGAGAATTTCTTCCCTTACGTGATCCATTATCATCGGATTTGAAACCTCCTGAACAACATTGTCTTTAACTCTTAAAAGGGTAGGTTCAACCGAATTTCCCAGGTATATCTTTTTAAAGCCATGATCTCCCAACACCTCAGACTTTCTGAGTTCACATATGCCCAGCTTTGGCTTTTCTCTGGTCTTTAACATACCAGAATCTATCTTTTCACTGTTGCTGAATTCCAGATATACTCTGCATCTGGAAACAAATCTTTCCCCGAAAGATGTAAGGGGTCAAGAGCAGCCTCAATCAATGGTTCTTCAGGAGCTTTCAGATTAACCCAATAAACTTCGGTGTCGTTGGGCAGTGTATCAGCGTACAATCTGCAATAGGATATTGCATTCTTTTTCTCCGAGCCAGTGACCGCATTTTTTAAGAGCTATAAACCTTCTCCCAATATTCTGATTTTTCCAGTAAGACATCACGCTGCTTCTCGGTGAGTACAGGATTCATAGAATCCATTCTGCAAATAATATCGATATCATGCCGGACAATCGACAAGTACATTACATCAAAGGGGTGTTCGGCGATCACCGCCGTTCTTGTATCCAATACATTGTTCAAACCAAAAATTGAATCAATTGTTGAAGAGCCAGGTAGGTCGAAATCAGAGAGCCGATCGTCTTGGAAATAATACCCCCTGCAACCGTACTGGTCGAGGTACCAGCAGCATGTCTACAGTATCACTGGTGGCAATGTCATTTGCTCTAAACCGATGTCATATTTGCATAAGACTTCGTGGCTGACACCATACGTTTCACGAACGGTAGTCACCAGCGCGATGGTCCCTGTTTTTTTGCAGATTTTGAACTCGCTGACTATGTTGTTCTCGTTCATTTTGATCCCAATAATTTTCTTTTGTCGGTACGATGTTAAGTTTAGGGTTGAAGGGCTTCAAAATTTCAGCAAGTGGAATATTATGCCTCTTACAATGCTCAAAAAAGGTCCCAAGTGAAACTTGCTTACTGGCAGTTTCACATAGATTGTCGAACTTTTCATCGCATTTAGTAGCATTATATTTGCCAGACATTTTGCTTACTCTGTGAAAGAGTTGGCGGCCATCTTCTCCGAACGATGCGAGTGAAATTCCAATTGAAAACCAATCTGATAGTAATCGGCTATATTCAATCGCTCTTTTCAATATAATCTACACAGGCTTCTACCTTTTTAAGGTCTTCATCCTTCGGCTGAGTAATTGTGGGCACATGCGGAGAGGCAATTTTAGTTTTGGGAGATATCACGGCCTCTGCCTCTTCATTTAAGTAAGCCTCAGGGTCCCAAGGTAAAAAGCAGCCAGAGACTACAGATTTGGGAGCTCTGTCAACTGTTAAACCTAACTTCGATTCAACCAATTCAGCTAGATATTCATATGCCTGGTTGACTTGATTGGCAGTAATATTTGAAACCCTGTAGACAGCCTTAATCCCATTTCCACTCGGTGAAATGAATAGAAGTAGTGGTTTAAAGTTAATCTGATTGATGAGATGGGATTTTGCGGTGTTACAGTCTTCGACATCATCGATATCCAGACATATTAAATGACTGAATTTTAAAAGGCTATCAGTATTTCTTTCCTCAAACATTCCAGAAAATGTGACCAGTTTGAACTGGTTTTTTTTAATTTCTTTTTTCTTATTTGAGTTGCTCGATTTCGGAGTTTTTGGGTAGCCTCTTGAGGCTTATCAGAGATTATATATTGATATGCTTGTTTTACTGTAATGTAGTCTGAAGGGGTTGTGTGATACACACCTTCGTCAAATAATGATATTTTCATTAGTTTTATCCTTTGCATTTATGACAATCTAGAAAGAAGATTTCTATGATCGTCCTGGTTTTATTTAACCAATGCGCAGGATATCCGCTCTCCGCAGATAGGCTTTACAGTGTGTTTGTTTTACAAACTGTCACTCTCTGTGACTCACTGCTCCAATACATCGAACATGAAAGGTACGGAATTTTGATATATGATGTTAAAAAATTTTTAATAAATAATTTTTTTAGTCAGATTATATCACCATATAGTTGTAACTTTTTTCACGTAAAATCTACATTATGGTGTTGGAACAGAAATTTAAACCGTGGCAATTACTATCGTATTACTATCTGAAAACTTGAAGAGATTTTGCAATAACAAAAAAAGGGATGCCTGCTAGTGCAAACATCCCCTTTTCTTAAGTCGGGACGACAGGATTTGAACCTGCGACCTCTCGACCCCCAGCCGAGCGCTCTACCGGACTGAGCCACGTCCCGATTTGGTAGGCAAGAAAATTAGGGGTATATCTTTTCAAATACAACGATAAATTATGTCTCTTTGGATAGGCCTTCCAGAAATCGCTTGGCGCCGCGTTTCTTAATCTTCAACTCAAGCCGGCGAGCCTCGCTTCTGATAGGTAATTCACGATACCAACGAAGTGCCCATGGAACGCCATATCTCGTGGAACGGACTCCGGAGCTATTCTGACGTTTAAATCGTTTCTTCAGATCATCACAAGAACCGGTGTAATATCTCCCTGCCGATTCACTGAATAGGATGTAAGTGTAGGCTTTCATCTCTCTATCTCTTGGTCAACTCTATCGGGACGAGTACGCCCGAGGCGTACCGACCCCTCGACCCCAGCCGAATTACTTTTTTCTCTATGATTCGGGTAACTACTAACCTACTTCAAAATAGGCGATAGTTATGCTATAAGTTGTATAACTCTGAGTGTACCAAATTGTGGTTTTACAGAATTAACAAATTAATTTAGGAAATTTTCAATAGCGCTAACTTGCTGCTGTTTCATTTGACGGGCTTTTTTCAAGCTCGATGTGATTTTTTCTAATTCAGTTAATGAATAATCAATTTCCTCTGAAATAGGCACAAACTTAATATGATTTACATCTTTGGTATTGATATATCCAAGCACCTTCTCCTGAAAAATCACACTAAAGAGATCACTTCTGTCTGTGCTTTTTAATGTAACAGTGGCATTCTTTTTGGTATCTACCTCTTTGAATCCATTCGTAGTTATATTGTTTTCCATTTTAGCTGCCTTTAAGATTCGTTATTAATTAAATATTCTCGTGATTTTCAACCTTAAGAATATATACCTAAGGATTACTTCTCCGTTTTTTGGTTCTTTTATTGGTACTAACTCGCCCTCTGCAAAGAACCTTGCTCCAAATAAACGAAGATCATGGTATCTTAAAAATTAGGAATTCATTATAAAAAGGATCATAAATATTTTATAACATAACTATCTGTATGACTATCAATTATTTAATTATATCAGTCGTAAAATCAGGCAGCGAATTTTACACATGAATTAAGTATTTTTAACTCTGTTTTTTGACCATTTAGAGCTCAATAATAGAGATTTCATGAAAACCGCCCGGGTAAGTCCAACCGAAAGTAATCCCAATTTTTTTTTGACAGATCCCTAATAAATCTCACGTCACCACTTATACGCCCACTTCACTTTCGCCTTGAGGGCTATATTATTTTCATGACCGGTTATGCGAAGCTCTGTTTCATGATTATCTACACCTTTACCTGAAATTGTAATTTGTTCACCCAAATATACCGGACCACGGAGCTCATATGTCACGTCTTCAAGTACTTTTCCATCAAACTGGCTTCGGTACGATTCGAGTGCCAACAGTAATAGAAGTGGTCCGTGCACTACTACATTTGGGTACCCCTCAACGTCGCGGGCATACCCCTGATCGTAGTGAATTCTGTGAGAATTGTAGGTCAGAGCTGAAAATCGAAACAGTAGAATTGAATCGGGTTTGGTACTTTTCTCCCAGTCAGGATCAATATCCATCGGTTCTGTACGCGTTGGGTGTGCTCCCCTTTCAGATGGCTGCCTGTAAAGAAAGTGCTGATCCTCCTGAATAGCAATTGACCCTTTAGTACTAATTTGATGCTGAAGCGATAAATAGACTTTTTCATTTTCAACACCTTCCGATTTAAACTGAGTAATTGATGAATGACGTGTAGCAGGCGTACCAATAAACAGATTATTTTTAAACTGAAGCCTGCCACCCAACCATAGCCTGCTCGACTGCTCAATAGGCGGAAACAGATCGTGGTCACGGGGGTATCCCTGAACAGTTAAATCTGACTGCAGATGCAAAGGAGTGAAATATGCCCAGTGAGAACACATTGTGAAGCTCATCACCTTCCGAAATGGTATCAGGACGGCGATTTACCATCGCTTCAAATCTACGCAACTGTTCCGGAGCCATCGTATCGCGCCGGCTTATCGATTTACCAATCCATTTATTTGAATCCATAATAGTTAAACTCCTAATAGATCAGTAAAACATATATTAAGACTCTTCATTTTCCCGTTCAGCAGGTATCAGTAAAACGGGCACATCACTTAGCCGAGTTACCTTGCTGCTAACGCTTCCCAGAAATAACTCCTGAACATATCCCTGGCCCTGACTTCCCATCATAATCATTGTTGCACCTCTCTCTTTTGCAGTATCCACAATCTCTTTCGCAGGGGTACCAAACGTGATAATAAGATCTGTACCTTCTCTCGTTCGGTCCGATAGCTTATTGCGGATACGATCGAGCTGATCGCGATTTTGCTCCGTTAATCGGTCGCGGCTTACCGGGTCTTTAATCGCAATTGCATGATGTCCCTGAACATGAATCATTGAGATTTTTTCAACGATTCCGGCACCCTCCATATCTCTGAGAACTTTGTAGGTACGATATGCGCTGTCTGAAAAATCGGTGGCATACAAAACATGCCTCACCGCTTCGTTACATGGATGTGGGAGAACAAGAGATCGGCCGCCTGCTTTCTCCGAATCCTTTCTTACTTCAAGATTAATCAGGTAAACCGGAATCATTGATCGATGCAGTAACTCTGTGGCTGTACCGCCAGACAACAGCTCAAGAACCTTACTTTGACCCCGGTTGCTGATCACCACAAAATCTGCCTTCACTTCATCTGCGGCAATCAGTATCTCGGTTGGCGGATAGTAGTGGAGGCCGGACCTGATGTGGATGTCAACGTCAAAACCAGACTCTTCCAGCGTTTTTTGATGCTCTTCGAGCTTTTCCTGTTCTTTGCTGGTATCAAGTTCCGCACCCTCTTTTTCAAGGGGTATCGGAATAACAGTTACAAGCGTTATTTTTTCAACGCCCAGATGCTGGAAAGATGAAACACATTCAACAATCACATCGCTCGCTTCGGAGAGATCCAGCGCAACGGCAGCATGTCGAAAGAAGAAATCATATTAAACTCCTGTTATCAGAGATTTTTATTTATGCCACATCACCCACCATACTGATAGATTACTTTTTTTATTACTTCAAACTCTACTTCTTATTATTGTTTCCCTTCTGTCCGGGCTTTTGCTGCTCTTGGCCTTCCTGTGGCTGATCTACAATTTGCAGCTGATTACTCAATGATGTCTGCAGTTCATCCACATCATCATCACTGACAAGCTCGCTTATATCCTCAACACCTGCCTTAATCGCAAGGTTGTACACCATCCGGTTAAAGAGCATTTGGTGTGCTGCTGACGATAGCTGCATGAGCTGTTGCTGTGGCACTTGTCCACCTGCCAGTTTAATCTTGTTCATTATCGGCTCGAGCAGTTTCTCAATTTTTTTGTTTAACTGCTTTTCCAGTTGCCCGGCTTCTTTATTCTCTTTGCTTGTTACTTCCTTTCCGTTTGGATCTACTAACTTCATTGTATTCTATTACGTTGTGTTTATCTGATTCTACTACAATAACTTATAAAATAGGTGATACCATTCCTCAATAAAAATATTACTCCTAAACAATTGGGGGAACGTGAAAATTTGCAATCTGAGAAGCATTCCTTCATTTGCTTTAAGATCTTTACGCCATTCATTATTCATAGAACCAATCCATAATATGCATTTCAAAAACTTTACTATTTCACTCTTCTGTATTGGTTTATTCATAATAGCGCCAGCCGGTTTGTACGGACAGCAGGCCAACTTCAAACTTGCTGAGCAATTTACATCCGAACGTATGCAAAACCTTACCGGTGACACATTTCTTCGCGCCAACTGGATTGAAGATGAAGACCGATTCTGGTATGAATAGGAAACTAACGACGGAACTCGATGGGAATTTGTTGATGCCGGCAGTCAGTCGAGACGACCGCTGTTTAATCGCGAAAACATGGCAGCTCAGCTCTCTGAAGAATTCAATCGCGAATTTAATGCTAAGGATCTCGACCTGGATGGTTTTGATTACGATACCGACCGGGTGAGGATAATCACTACCAGGATGAGATCATGGTATTTGATATGGAAACGCACGAAGGTGTTCGGCTTGATACCGATAAGTGGCCTGACCAGTCGCTTGGAGGCGGGTACTTTAGCGATGGAGGTATCTACACGTCAGATGAATCGGATTACCTGTGGATTTTACGCCGCACTCGTACCTGGGATGAGATTGATGTGGTAAAGGCAAATACCGAAACAGGTGAAACAGACGTGCTCTAGACCGAGAAGAGCGAACCCTATTTTAACGTGATGAACTCCTTTCTTGGCGTCATCAACAATGGTGAAGAGTATATCTACCGGAACAGTTTAGCGTAAAATCAGCCGACGGCGTAACAGATCTGTATGGTGTGATGTGGAAGCCCTCAAATTTTGATCCTGAAATGGCGTACCCGATCATCTCTTACGTGTATCCCGGCCCGCAGGTAGAGCCTTACCCGCGCAGCTTTTCAGTTGGCGGTACAGCAGCAAGAGCCCAGGCATTCTCGCAAGTTGGGTTCGTGATTGTAGCGATGGGAAATCGAGGCGGCAGTCCGCTCAGGGAGAAGTGGTATCAACAGTATGGACATGGTAATCTGCGTGATTACGCCCTGCCCGACAATCGCTACGGAATTGAACAGCTCGCTGCATCCCGTTCGTACATAGACATTAACCGGGTTAGTATTTACGGCCACTCCGGCGGCGATTATTTTGAGCGCATGCTCTGGGACTACTTCGCCGAACACCTGCTCGATTACGAGATTGGAGATGTAGACTACAACATTCCCGATCACGTGGATTAGCGTCTACCAGCCAAACATGGCATGTCTCCATGATCCTCTGAATCCAAAATCCAATCAATAATTAATCAACGGAAATAAGCTTACTGCAAGTACCAGACATGCCATGTTTATTACGACCTACCTCGTCGGACGATTGCCTTTTTCGTCCGACGAGTTACAGAGCCCAGATTTAGATCTCTCATCCTGCGATTGTCTTTTTCGTCTGACGAATTCGGGTAGAAATGAGTTCCGCTCGCGGGTCGGCGACGCCGCGCTACGTTTACTTCGACAAGTAGAGATTCTTGAACTCGTACGGTTTTCTAAATCGCTCGTCGTCGAAGTTTTTCATGAAGTAGATGCTTTCGCCGGTTGATTTCATCTCCGGGCCGAGTTCTTTTTTCACTTCAGGGAATTTATCAAACGGGAATACAGGCTCTTTAATCGCCCAGTGTTCCAGTTTTGATTCCAGGTCGAACTCGCTCAGTTTTGCGCCAAGCATCACTTTCACGCCAATTTTCGCTTCCGGCCGCTGTGTTGCTTTTGCCAAAAACGGAATCGTTCGGGTTGACCGCGGATTCGCTTCAAGCACGTACACCGTTTCATCTTTCACAGCATACTGTACGTTCAGAAAACCGACGATTCCCATCTCTTTTGCAATTTTGTGCTGGTACTCTTCTATTTTTTTGATGACGTCATCACTCAGAGAATACGGCGGAAGCACAGCCGTGGAATCTCCGGAGTGAACGCCCGCAGGTTCGAATATGCTGCATGATGCCGGCAATATGCAGCTGTTCGCCATCAAAGACGGAATCCACATCCACTTCAACGGCTTTATCAAGAAACTTATCGATCAGAAAATCATTTTCCGGATGGGTTTTTAGAATGTTGGCCACATATTGCCCCAACTCATTTTCCCGAACAGCAATTCGCATACCCTGTCCGCCGAGAACATAGCTGGGTCGAATCAGTACCGGGTAACCGATACGCTTTGCAATTTCAAGAGCATCAGCATCATTTCGGGCGGTTCCATATTCGGGAAATGGAATGTTAAGCCGCTTGAGAAATTTTGAGAACTCTCCACGATCTTCGGCAAAATCGATCATCTCAAACTCGGTACCGAAAATCTTAATTCCTTCTTCTACAAACCGTTTGCCGAGCTTGAGCGCCGTTTGTCCGCCCACCTGAAGGATCACGCCTTCCGGCTTTTCATGCTCATAAATATCGAGCACGCGTTCCCAAAATACCGGTTCAAAATAGAGTTTGTCAGCCACATCAAAATCGGTCGAGACCGTTTCGGGATTACAGTTAACCATAATTGCCTCGTACCCCATCTCCTGGGCGGCATGTACGGCGTGAACACAGGAGTAATCGAATTCAATTCCCTGACCGATGCGGTTTGGCCCGCTGCCAAGAATCATCACTTTTTTGCGATCGGTCACTTCACTTTCATTTTCCCTTTCATAGCTGGAATAGTAGTAGGGCGTTTCTGCAGGAAACTCTCCGGCACAAGTATCAACCATTTTAAACACGGGCTTCAGCTCCATCTCGTGCCGTTTTTGCCTCACATCATCTTCTGTTACTTTCTCTCCGCTTTTGCTCAGAAGCCATGCAATCTGCGCGTCCGAAAACCCGGCCTGCTTCACTTCAAACAGTTCCTCTTTGGTGATCTCCGACAATGATTGGCCTTCAACTTTGTTTTCGAGCGACACCATATAGCGGATCTGCTGCAGAAACCACGCGTCAACTTTTGTAATGTCAGCAATCTCTTCGACCGATGCGCCCATCTTAAATGCATTCCGGATCTGGAGGGTGCGGTCCCAGTACGGTTTCAGCAGCCGTTCGCGAACATACTTTCTGTCGGGTTCGATCGTATCCATCAGCTCCAAGTCCCGACCGCCCGATTTCCAGCGACTGCCAAGCTTTATTCAGCGCTTCCGGAAAGGTTCGTCCGATTGACATCACCTCGCCAACTGCTTTCATTTGCGTGGTGAGCTCTTCGTCCACAGCAGAGAACTTATCAAAATTGAAACGTGGTATTTTTACTACCACATAATCTATCGACGGCTCAAAACAGGCGGATGATACCTGTGTGATCGGGTTTGGAAGCTCATCAAGAGTATAACCGACAGCAAGTTTAGTGGCGATCTTAGCAATTGGATACCCCGTCGCTTTCGAGGCCAGGGCGGACGACCGGCTCACCCTTGGGTTAATTTCGATGGCTACCAGGCGGTCGCTTCCCGGCTCCATGGCGAACTGTACGTTGCATCCACCGGCAAAATCACCGATTGAGCGCATCATCTTAATAGCCGCGTCCCGCATATGCTGGTACTGCCTGTCGGTCAGTGTTTGAACGGGAGCAACGGTCACCGAATCACCGGTATGAACACCCATCGGATCAAGGTTTTCGATGGAACAGATGATGACCACGTTGTCATTTTTATCGCGAAGAAGCTCCAGCTCGTACTCTTTCCAGCCAAAAATGCTCTCCTCAATCAGCACCTGGTGAACGGGGCTCATCTCAAGGCCGCGCAGCACTTTTCGTTCAAGCTCATCTTCATTCCAGACAATACCGCCGCCGGATCCACCCATTGTAAATGAGGGCCGTATCACAATCGGCAGGCCGCCCAGTTCTTCTATAATCTCTTTAGCGTCCAGCAGAGATTTGGCTGTACGGCTTTCACACTGATCGATACCAATTTTATCCATCAGGTCTTTAAACTGCTGGCGGTCTTCTGTGATGTCCACGGCATCCATATTTACACCGATAATTTGCACACCGTGTTCTTTCCAGTATCCTTCATGCTGAAGATCACCCGCAAGGTTAAGCGCCGTTTGTCCGCCCATTGTAGGCAGCACGGCGTCGGGTTTCTCTTTCTCCACAATCTCTTTTATAGATTCCGGCGTAAGCGGCTTCAAATAAACGGCATCCGCCATCATCGGGTCAGTCATGATGGTTGCCGGATTTGAGTTGATCAGCACAACTTCGTACCCGTCTTCCATGAGAGATTTGCAAGCCTGGGTTCCAGAGTAATCAAATTCACAAGCCTGACCAATTACAATTGGGCCTGATCCTATAATTAAGATTTTATGAATATCGTCGCGACGTGGCATATGGTATTATTTTTAAATTATTGTTGAGTTTTTGTCAAGGTTCAGGGTGCAGGTTTCAAGGGGCAAGGTTCAGGGTTCAGAAAGTTGAAGTCTAAAATTGTTTTCTATTCTTGCCCGCTTAAATAGATTCCTATGCTTTTCACCCTGTGCCTTGAGACTTGTGCCCTGTACCTTGTTCCTTGTCCCCTACACCTTGTTCCTTGTGTCCTGCACCCTGTTTAACCATATCCATAAATTGATCAAACAGGTACTGGGAATCGTGTGGGCCGGGCGATGCCTCGGGATGATACTGCACCGACATTCCCGGGAAGTTTTTAAACTTCAGCCCTTCAATGGTCTGGTCGTTAAGGTTTATGTGCGTTACCTCAACTTTCGATTCATCGAGATTCTCTTCATCTACAGCAAACCCGTGATTCTGTGTTGAAATCTCTACAAGGCCGGTCTGCTTATTCATCACCGGCTGATTGGCACCCGCGGTGGCCTACAAACATTTTCTTAACCGCAATCCCTTCCGAGAGTGCCATCAGCTGATGTCCGAGACAAATTCCGAACAAAGGCTTCCCAGTTGATTTTGCATATTCAATCATGGGCAGGCCGTAGTCGGCCGACGAATTGGGATCGCCCGGGCCATTGCTGAAAAAATAACCATCGGCTCCCCACGATTTTACTGCCTCAAGGTCAGCTTCGGCTGGAAATACCCGGAGCGTACAACCTCGTTTTACAAAGTTATCGAGGATACTTTTTTTCACGCCATAATCGAATACAGCAAGCTTGAAAGGGCCTTCCGAAGGAATAGTTTGTGCCTCTTTTCGGGTCACTTTTGTAGCAAGTTCAAGACCAACCATCGACGGCCAGTTCTTAGCTTTTTTTACCAGCTCATCTTCATCCAAAATTTCGGAACTGATAACCGCATTCATTACCCCTTCGTCACGAATGTGGTGAACGAGCTTTCGGGTATCGACACCGGAAATTCCAATGACGTTATTTTCTGCAAGATATTCCTGCAAGCTGCCGTCCGCCATTGGGTTGCTGAATTCCTCAGAAAATGAGCGAACAATGAGTCCGGCTATCATCACTGAGCGGGCTTCATCATCGCGGCTCATTGTACCGTAATTACCGATGTGAGGATAGGTCATCATCATCATCTGCCCGTAGTAACTGGGATCAGTAAAAATTTCCTGATAGCCTGTCATACTGGTGTTAAAACAGAGTTCACCACCGGTGGTTCCGATCTTTCCGATAGCTGTTCCATGCGCTATTGTGCCGTCTGAAAGGGCCAATATGCAGGGTTTGTGGTCTTTTGATTTCATGTAGACTGGGTTGGCTTTTATGATGAGGATACGAATTAAAGACCAAAAAAAATCCGACAACGGAACCCGCGTCGGATTTTGAGAGAATATTCAGTTGTAAATCGGTTTTTTGGTCCTGCACCCGTATATCGATTTTGAAGTTTGAGAAAGTTACGGAGTGATGACCTGATATGAAAATTCAATTTTTAAAAATTTTGTCTAAGTCTCATCATTACTTCGCCATATTATTTTAGCTTGAATTATTGACAGCATTTTTCAATTGCGGTTGATAGTTTATAAGAAGTTGTTATTCTAACATCAGAAGGCTTTGCAAAACCGTGCTTTTACGAAACCTTCCATCAACCACGCCGATAGTACATATATATATTTATTTATTCCGACTAACTTTACGCCTTAAACTATGAAGACTACGATTTACACGGCTTTTTCACTTTTATTATCGCTTGTTTTGTATGACGAGCGCCTTCGCTCAAGACGATATCATCGATCGATTACTACTTGCCGGATGATATTTCCTACGACGAATCGATACCAACGCCGGAGGAAGTGATTGGCCACCAAATCGGGCAGTGGCACATTACCCACGACAAACTCGTGTATTATATGCGTGCGCTGGCAGATGCATCCGACCGGGTCAACTACATGGAATATGCCAAAACATATGAAGACCGTCCCCTCGTGATGCTTACTATCACTTCGCCGGATAATCACACCTCGATAGACAGGATCAAAGAGAATCACCACCGCCTGAAAGATCCGGCCCAATCGGAGAATCTGGATGTGAGCACCATGCCCGTCATCATTAACATGGGGTACAGCGTGCACGGTAATGAACCCAGCGGATCGAATGCAGCACCGCTTGTCGCGTATTACCTGGCGGCCGCACAGGGCAGTGAAATTGAGGAGATCCTCGACAATGCCGTTATCCTGATCGATCCAAGCCTGAACCCCGACGGAATGCAGCGTTTTTCAACGTGGGCCAACATGCATAAGAGCATTAAAGCAAGTGTAACGGACCCCGAAGACCGTGAACATAATGAAGTGTGGCCCGGCGGACGAACCAACCACTACTGGTTCGACCTCAACCGCGACTGGATGCCGGTTCAGCATCCATCAAGCCGCGGACGTATTCAAATGTATCATGAGTGGCACCCAAATGTACTGACCGACCATCACGAAATGGGCACCAACTCTACCTACTTTTTCCAACCCGGTGTGCCGGACCGAACGCATCCCAATCACCCCACGGCGTAACCAGGATTTGACGATGGCGATTGCCGAGTACCATGCTGATGCCCTCGATGAGCGCCAGGAGCTTTATTATTCCCGTGAAGGATTTGATGATTATTATTATGGTAAAGGATCCACCTATCCTGATGTGTTTGGAACCATTGGCATTCTGTTTGAGCAAGCCAGCTCCCGCGGCCATGCCCAGGAAAGCGTGCACGGCGTGCTTACATTTCCGGAAACCATTTTAAATCAGGTGACCACCTCTTTTTCCACGCTAGAAGCATCCATCGAACTTCGGGAAGATCTGCTGGATCACATGCGAACATTTTATCGCGAGGCACGAGATGAAGCTGCTAACTCATCTATTAAGGCGTATGTTGTGGGCGATTCGCATGACAAAGCCCGAACCTGGCACCTGGCCGACCTCTTCTCGTTCCACGATATTGATATGTACACACTTGCCGAAGATGCAGAATTTAACAACCAGGAATTTAAAAGTGGTGAAGCCATTGTGATACCTGCCGAACAAACGCAGCATAAATTCATCAAGGCGATGTTTGAACGCAGAACAGAGTTTACCGACAGCCTGTTTTATGATGTATCAACCTGGACGCTTCCCTACGCGTTTAACCTGCCGTTTGCCGAACTGAGCCAGCGCGAGTATAGCAGCTCTTTGATGGGCGACCCGATTGAAGAGCCTCAATTTCCGCAAGGCCAGGTTATTGGCGGGCGCAGCCAATACGCCTACCTGTTTGAATGGGATGAATACTACACACCGCGAACTCTCTACCGGCTGCAAGAGGCGGGCCTTCGCACAAAAGTGGCGTCAAAACCTTTCCGGGCGGTGACCACCGGCGGTGTCCGTGATTTTGATTACGGTACAATAATGGTGTCGCTTGGCATCCAGGATATGAGCGACTTAGAGATTTTCCGCCTCATGCAGCAGGCTGCTTCAGAAGACGGAGTTACTGTTTACAGCATTCAAAGCGGGCTAAACCCATCCGGCATTGATCTTGGCAGCCCTAGCTTTGAAAACCTCGAGATGCCCAGTACGGCAATCATTGGAGGCGAAGGAACGAGCAGTTACGATGTAGGTGAAATTCGCCACCTGTTTGATCAGCGGTTCCACATGCCGATTACCATCATTGAAAAAGATGAGCTTGGCGGTGCAGATCTGAACCGCTATAATACCCTGATTATGGCAAACGGCTACTACAGCGATCTGTCATCCGGGGTTACGGACGAACTGAAACGATGGGTGCGCGGAGGCCGAACCCTCATTTTGAACAAAAATGCCGTAAGCTGGGCAAACGGCGAGGGCCTTGCAAACATCAATTTTGTAGAAGCACCTGAGGACAGTGTAGTACAGCGCCGGTATGCCGACCTGTCTAACACGCGAGGAGCCCAGATGATTGGCGGATCAATTTTCCACGGCACGTTAGACCTCACCCACCCGATCGCCTACGGCTATAACCGTGAGGAAATTACTGTATTCAGAAACTCAACAAGTTTTATGGAATTGGCCGACAATCCCTACGCAACGCCGCTCCGATACACGAACGAACCCCTTGCCAGTGGGTATATCTCCGAAGAAAACTCACGAGCTGATTGACGGAACAGCATCCATTATTGTTGGGAGTTACGGCGGTGGACGCGTAATCAGTTTTGCGGATAATCCCGCATTTCGAGCCTTTTGGTTTGGCACCAACAAGCTGCTGATGAACGCCGTCTTTTTTGGGGATACCATTAGCGGAGCAGCATCGAATTAAAACCGCGCTGTTCAGTATCTAGATTTTGATTACTGTGGGTAGAATCTAAGAAAATGTCATCCCGGCCTTTGAACCGAGATGTACAATTATCAAACATTTTATACAGGTAAATACCCAGATTGAAGGATTTTCGTATCTTTCACACGTATCGGCATGTAACATCAAATCCGAAAAGCCATGGCTGATAAACCTAAACGAAATGATCCCTGTCATTGTGGAAGCGGCAAAAAGTATAAAAATTGCTGCATGGAGAAAGATAAGTCCGGCTTCTCATCAAAACTTGGTATGATTGGTGTTGCCCTGGCTGTTATTTTGGGTATCGTCATCGTCTATTCAGCTCTGTCGGATGGTGGGAATCCACAGAATTGTCCACCCGGTACGTCATGGTCTGAATGCTCATCAGCACTGTCATTAATATGAACTCCCCGCAAATCAACGATCGGCTTTAGCACGTATTGGTCAGATTGACTGAGAAATGATGTTATCCTTTTATGCAAGATTAGTGACTTGAGATAACCAGTTACTTTTTTAAACCCTTCCACCAATCAACAACCTCGCCATAGGTAACACGGGCAGCAAGGCAGCGCCGGCCAGCCAGTAGACAAAGTGTTGCGGGATGAAAATACCAGGCCAGTAGCCGCTGAACATACCCAGCGTAATCAATACAGCCGCCATTGCCACCACGTAACTCCATTTAGTAAGCGTTGCGGTGGCGGGGTAAAAGGCTGTAATCAAACCGGTGGTGCCGAATCCAAGGAGAACAAGGTGGAGGTAGAGAATCCTCAGGCCGTGCTCGCCCGGCCAGATCCCGGTTGGAAACAGCGCACCGGCCTGGAAAAGGATTTTGAGTCCCAAAAGCAAAAGAATCACCATGCCAATGGCCGATGCCGCAAACGAAGATCTCATCAAACCAAACAGGTTAATTGACAACCCAACGACAATTAACAGCAGTCCCGCTTTTGCTGAATAGAGCATCGGCGAAGTTAAGATAGTCGGATTCAGGCTGAAGGGGGAAATCAGCATCGCCCCGAAAAGGACCGGCTTCCAGAACCAGCCTTCTTTAATATTCAATTTCGGTCTATTAACCCCACTCCACAGGATTCCCAACACACCCAACACCACCCACCCTTCTGTGAATACGCCCAGAAAGAAACTGGTGAGCGCTTTAGAAATTAGCGGACTTTCCAGCGGGCTGAACTGGTAGACCGATACGCCCCATGCACCCAGCGAACTAACCACCAGCGCTGCAAGAGCGCCATCAAACAACATCACTGAAAGCGATGCCGACTTCAAACTCTGCCTTGCTTTATAATAGAGAACTCCAAACCAGTACCAGGTGATCATCACCAGTCCGGATAACATAGCTGCGACGGGAAGATCTGCTGAACCGATGGACACCGGCCGATATCCGTAAAGCAGAAAGAAGGGCCACGAGAGAAGCCCGAGACACATCATTGTGTAGATAGACTGTTTGATTCTGTAAAAAGAATCTTTGTCTTCACCACCGATAACTTCCGCGGCCATCCATATCAAAATGGGCGGTGTAATCCAGTTAAAGAACATCAGATGAGAGTGCGCGTGGCGGATATTACCGAGGTGAAGCCATTCAGGCAACGGCATCAAAAATCCAAAGCGGTAGAGAAACCCGGTCAGGCCGGCGATGACAAAACTGAGAAGTGAAAACTTCCAGAGAGTAGAGAATTCGGTGTGTATGATTTGAGGGATCCTGCTCATGCTGGTGATACTATCAGGTTGAGTACTTTGCGCGTTTTTTATACACTGTGCCGGGCTGCCAGAGCTACACCAAACAGCACCATTGCCATTGCCTGGTGGAGTACGCCAAGCCACACAGGAACGTGAAAGATCAGCGTAAACACACCAACTGCGTACTGCAAAAGCACCGTCCCGAAAAGTACAAGCATCCAATTTCTCTCATTTTTTGATGTATCAAGCCAAAAGATTCGTCCCCACATGGCAATCACCATCACTCCCAAAATAGTTCCCAGCAGGCGGTGTGTCCACTGAACCGCCGTCATGTTTTGGAAAAAGTTCAGAATGACGGGATCCACCAATAACATCTCAGGCGGAAACCAAAACTGGTACATTTTCGGAAACGAATTGTAGATATGCCCCGCATGAAGCCCGGCTGTGAAAGCGCCCCAAACCACCTGCATTAAAAGGATTACAATAAAGATATTGAGCCAGGTTTTCAGTTCAGAGCCACCGGATGATACACTCTGCGTTTCCTTGTTCAAATCCAGGGCAAACCAGACGCAACATCCAAATATGATAAATGCCAGCAAGAGATGGGCCGCCAGCCGGTAGTGGCTCACCTCGGGAACGTCAATCAGCCCGCTTTGAACCATAAACCAGCCCATGAGACCTTGTCCCAGCCCGAGGGTCAGCAGCAGTACGGATCGCAGAAACTGCTCCCGGTTAAACTTGCGGCGGACCAGAAACCACGCAAACGGAATCAGAAATACAAGCCCCAGCAGTCTGCCCAGCATGCGGTGCAAGTACTCCCAAAAGAAGATGACCTGAAACTCTGCCAGGCTCATACCGCTGTTTATCTCCTGGTATTCGGGAAATTGCTTGTACTGTTCAAACGCATCCTCCCATTGCGTTTCCGACATTGGCGGAATAGATCCCATAATCGGTTTCCAGTCGGTCATGGAAAGCCCGGAACCGGTGAGCCTTGTAATACCACCTATTATAAGGATTAAAAATACGAGAGCGGCGCCACTCAGGTACCAGATTTTGATCTGCTTTCTGTCTTTTCCAGTCATTTTTGTGAATCTTATTTTCTGCACTTACTCCATCAAACCAGGAGATAACCACAATAAGCGCTTATATTCTTATTGGTTCTGCGATTAGCAATGCCATTTGTGTTATTTCCTGTTTTTGTAGCTTACTACGCGACGCCACATCAATCCGCCGAAAAGCAGAACCGCTAAAGCTAAGCACCCTCTGCCCGCAAGTGCAAAAACAAATCCTAAAGTAAGTGTTGCGGATGAGAACAGCAGTAGCAAAAGGCCAATATTATAGAGTACACTCATGGTTGTAGCCACGCCCGGCGATCCACGTCCGGGTCCGGTTAAATGTCTTGGAAACATCCAATAGGCCGTTCCCATCACAAACTGCACCAGCCAGCCCCAGATGGCCAGTTCATAGTGCAGTGGCAGTGCTCCCCAGACAGCCGGGTGCAGGGGGAATGCTTTATGAATTAAAATCAGCCCGCCTAATATTACAGCAACAAGCAGGCTGAGAAGAGACAGCCGAATCATCCAAATCGATTGCATCGGCATCAGTTTTTCTCCCTTTTACGTGTTTTCTTTGGCTGAACTCTCGGCCATATTTCACCGATATACAGCACAATTGCCGCAACCTGGAGTATTGCCGAAACCACCACTGTAGTCGACAGAAGGCTGGATTCGGTAAAAACCGGTAGAAACGGCTCAGATAAAAAACGCATGATCAATCCGCCGTTCAGCAAATAAAACGCGCCCACCGCCAGCCACGACTGCTCTTTTTTTCGATCCCGCCTTTTCCGCGGAAACATCCAGATGGAAACGCCCATAATAATTTGGGTGATCCAGCCAATCACAATCATATGCCAGTAGACCGGCAGCAGAAGTTCAGATCCCTGAACTCCCGGCGATTCCGCAACAAGTGCCAAAACCACTCCTAACGTAAACCAGATCATCCCGGCTTTAATAAACCATCGAGTAATATTTGGCATTGTAATCCGCTATCGGTTATCGGATGCTGGTTATTTGTTAGCGAGTTGTAGAGTATTGTATTCTGGAAACGCAAAATCGGATTTGGTTTAAATAATTTGATGATGGACTAATTCTCACCTAAAAAGGGGAGATTGAGAGGGTGTTCACCAAATCTTATATGTACTGAGTTAACATCCCCCTGAATCGAGGCTGTCCAAAAAGTGAAAGTCCACGTAAACAAGCTTAAATAATTTAGACGTTAAATCCCTCTCTATTTGATAGAGAGGGAAATAGGGTGAGTCTGGAGGAAAAACCTAAATTATTTAAGCGGATTCAGGCAGAGTAATCCTTTTTGGACAGCCTCACTTTTATCTTTTTTATAACTGTCCTAAAAAAGGGCGTCAGGCCGCTACAAGGCGTTCTATTTTTTTGAATAGGATGTTGTTTTCGAGGTGTACATGTTTGTGCAGATCTTCCTCGAATCCGGCCAGGTTTTGATACAGCACCTGGTACGTTTTACACGCGTCAGCCGGGGGAGTAAAATCATTACTCAGCTTCCGGATGCGCGCCATGAGCTGTCCGGCACCCTCATGATCATCAATCATTAATTTGAGCTGATGTTTAAGTTCATCCAGCTCCTCTTCGCTGATCTTTTCTCCGCGATCCTTCTTTTCAGAGACTTTTTTAATAAGTGGAAATACTGTCTCTTCTTCATCCGACAGATGTTCCAGAAGCTCGTTTGATAGTGAAGAGAACAGCTTAAAGATTTCAACGTTTTCCGGGTGACGTTCGCCATGAACCTTCACAACTTTAGCTGCGTACATTGGAATCTCACCGGTTTTTTGGCGGACGAACGTATGGTGTGTGTTCATGATATAATCAATCAAAAAAGATGTGTCCCAGTCGCTATAATTATCTCCGCTTGAATGATTTACCCATTGTATACTTTTCAGCTCTTCAGTGATGTCTTCAAGATCAATTCCCTGCTTCTCACAAACAACGCCAAGTGGCCGTCCGCCGCCACAGCAAAAATCGATACCGTGAGCTTTGAATACGCCTGCAGCGTGATAGTTATCGCTTACAATGTCACCGATTTTCTGTTTCGTGATGGGTGGCTGGTTTTCTTTAATCATTTGCATAATTCGTTTATTGATAATTTAGTATTGTGTCAATGTTAAGGTGACGGGTTAGTCATCGGATGAGTCTATCATGAATTCACTCATTCTATCGATACTGCTCGGTTTTAAGAAAAAACTCATCCGATGACTCTCTCGTTCTATCCTAAAGTTTGTACACGACTTAACATTTGTATGAACGTGTTAATTTTGGCTGGACCTACCTCTTTCAGACACAACCGGTAAATCCGGAATACAGTCTCACCTGCATCCCGGTAGGATCTGTATTCTACTTTACGCGGAGAATACCAACCATTCCCCCTTGATAATGTCCGGGAAAGGTGCAGATAAAGTCGTAGTCACCAGGTGTTTCAGGTACGGTGAATTCTATGGTTGACGTTTCCCCGCCACCAATCATTTCGGTATAGGCTACCAGCTGATCTTCGTAATCGGGAGCGATATATTCATTGTCCCTGGCGCCCATCGAGGCCATTACGAATGCATCTGTATCCATATCCTGTGGAAGGATGGCGATATTGTGAGACATTGCCTGGGGAGGCATGTTGCTTACTACCTTAAATACAAGCTTGATGGTTTCACCGGGACTGGCTTCAATCAGCGTTTTATCGTATTTAAGATTGTCCATTCCGGTCACCTCAACAGTTCGGACATCGTCTTTTATGTCGGTTGAATAAACCGGAAGTGCCAGAGTTAATGCAAAGAGTACTACTGCTGTTATTTTGATAAGTGTTTTCATTGGTTTGATATATTTAATTGTTATAAATGGTCGGTTTTAATGTTGTCTTGTTTGAAATAATTTTTCCAATATGTCCCATACGTTCATGAGGCATACAGAAGTAGTTGTACTCCCCGGCCTGCTTGATGGTCAAAAACCATGTGTCGCCGGCCGATAGAATACCTGAATCAAATGACTCCGCGTTTGGTGGTATGTTTAATTCTCTCCGGTTGTCGGGATGATACGCTGTAACCGTGTGCATGCCCTCAACAACTTCGAAGCGAACCGTGTCTCCCGGCCTGACCTGTACCTCTTTTGGCTCAAATCGTGAATCGGCATTTGTGCCAATCACTTTCACCGTTACTGTATCAGGCTTGATTGTTTGTACGTCCTGATCTCCGTTACCATAAGCCGGAAAGGTAGTGATCAGCATAAGTATTATTACAGTGATATGGAGCCTGCCTTTCCTCATTGCAGCTCAGATTTGAACAAGCCTTCAATGGCTGAAGTTGTATCGCCGAGATCGCCTGTTATTCCTTCATTCCTAACGGAAATTTTACCCTGCCCGTCAAGCACCGTGATGAGGTTTGAATGCTCAAAATGACCATCACTTCGCTCGCGATACTGCACGCCTAGCAGCATAGCAAGCTCTCGGATGTCCGACTGTTGAGCCGTCACGAAATTCCATCCGGGGATATCCAGCTGTTCGTA
This sequence comes from Rhodohalobacter sp., assembly GCF_034521535.1. Classification (GTDB taxonomy): domain Bacteria; phylum Bacteroidota; class Rhodothermia; order Balneolales; family Balneolaceae; genus Rhodohalobacter. The sequence continues at coordinate 60,827 of NZ_JAXHMF010000006.1, forward strand.
TTCCGCATAGGCTTTCAACGCCTCAGGCGTATCGTTTTTATAATCAAAACTTACCGCCAGAACCTGCACGCGGTCACGGACCTGCTCCTCTATTTCGTTGTAGAGTTTCCATGTTCTCTGCATAAGCACCGGACACGTTCCCGTACACTGGCCGTAGAACATCACCACCATGAGCGGTTGCCCTTTATAATCGGCAAGGCGAATAGTTTCACCATCCTGGCTGGTCCACTCCGCGTTCATGTGGTAGAGCGATTCAGCGTGAAATGTTTTCGATGCCTCAAGACCTGAGTGATCCATCTTCATGGTATGCTGGGATGATGCAAGCAGCGGTAATATCATTAAGCCAGGTAAAAGAAACATAAACTTTAGAAGTTGCATGGTAAGTCCTCCGTTAGTAAGTGGATTGATTTGTAGGGTGATTTATCATCAGTGCTGACGATTTCCCTTTTGTGCTTTCTGCATTTTCGGTAGAATCGTACGCGCACCTGAACCCCAGCATTCCTGTGGTACTGGTTGGCTTGAAACTCATTCGCGTGATGTAGCGAATGGACATTGCGTAACCGTACATGGAGCTGCTTCCCTGCATGCGGCCGATGGTGCCGCAGTCGAGAGATAAGTCTGACGCAATGGGCGGCTTGAAATCCTCTACCCACTCCATTACCAGCCCAAAGAGATCTTTTACGCCGTACCTGTTTTCGATTCCCGTGCTGCCAACCGGCTGTGTTTGATTGGCATCTACAGCTGAATACCAGCCGATCAGTTTAGAACTGAACTTGTCAGCCTCCGCTGGTGTGTCGAAGTCCATCAGCTGTGCCGCGTATTCCCACTCATTTAGAGTCGGCAGACGCCCGCCTTTCGAGCCACAGTATGCGTTAGCAGCGTACCAGGACACGCGCGTAACCGGCAGATCAGCTTTCGATTCATCACCATAATCACCGTCATCACTCCAATGTTGCAGGTACCGATTTTCGGCATAGAGCGGCGGAATGTTTGATGATGTCCATCGGGGATTGTTCTGCACAAACTGCCTGTATTGACTGTTCGTGACAGCTGTTTCATCCATAACAAAAGACTCTACCTGGTGTGGCTCGCCCTCTACTTCGGGGAGAACCGAGTGGAAACTGCCGGCCGGAATGTTAACCCGGGACGACTGCGCCAAAGTAACTGCCGTCAGCTGAAATGCTAACAGCACAATCGGTAACAGGAGGAGTTTTTTGGATGCATCTTTCATGGAATTCTGATTTTAATCTTACAAATGCTTAAGACAATTAAGCCACCCCTCAATCGGGATGGCTTTATTTTTGTTGATCTATTGCTGGCGCGGACCGGCTTTAAGCGTTCCGGTTGCTCCTTTTTCAGCATCCGCAAATTCGTGGTCAATCAGTATATATTTACCCTCTTCCGGAACGATAAAGTCAATAGTTGCTGACCCTGATGCACCAAGAAGTACGGTTTGCATGCCGCGCATTTCGTTGAACGGATGGCCTTCAAGCCAGACGCGGTCAAAAATGGCGCCAATCACGTGGAAGCTCGATGTTCCGCTGGGTCCATTATTTGAGAAGTGGATTCTCACGCGTTCTCCGGCATTCGCTTCAAGCGGCTGATCGTGCAGGATTGTTTGGTGGCCGTTAAATACCACATGAGATGGATTTACATTTTGTGCCGCTTCAAAATCATACTGATACAAATCACCTGAGCCTTTTTTAAGGTAGTACTCGGATTGAACAACTACGTATTCCCGGTCTACTTCATAATCTGTTGGGTAACCTTCTTTGGGCGATACAACCACAACACCATGTTGTCCCATCGCAGTGTGCATCAAACACTGGGTGTACCACAGTGATAGATGTAAGTACCCGCATAGTTTGCGATCCAGTCAAATTTGATGGTTTCACCGGGCGCAATAGTTCGCCATTTATCGTCTTTGGCAACCGTTCCCGCGTGGAAATCCATGGAGTGCGGCATCGGCATTATACCGGGCTTGGCATCCATATAGTTATTTTCGGCAACCTGTTGCATATAAGGGCTTGACTCGCTTCCAGGCTCGGTAATTACCACTTCTTCGTCAGACCGGTTTTTCATGGTAAATGTAATCCGGTCGCCTTCTCTTACGTGCAATACAGGACCAGGCACAGTGCCCCCGAATGTCCACGCCCTGTAGCGAACGCCGTTGGCCACTTCAATTTCCTGTACCATAGCGTCCAGCCGGACTTCATGATGTTTATTTCCCTCGTAATTAAGAGGGGCAAGATTGGGTAGCTGGGTAAAATGTTCACCCACAACCGGCGGGCCGTCGTAGTCTTCCGTGAAGACTTCAGCTTCAGCCATTCCAAACTGTCATGCCATCCATTGTGTACTCTTGCGACTGAGCAAGCAGATTGTGTCCGCCAGTGAGAATTAAGAGCGTCATCAGTAGAGTTGATATTCTAAGTAAAGTTTTCATAATAGTTGGTTTGTTGTTAATAATATAAAAGACTCTTTTGTCTTAAATAGAGTTACTATATAGCTCCTCCGCGTTTTTCAAATTAATCAACAATTATGAATTTAAGATAAAGATGTCTTAAATATATTCTGCCACTCCCATACAGCTCAATACTAATCTGAGTTCGATTCATGATTAGCTCGATTGTGCATACCTAAAACCTCAGTGTCCATTAATAAAAAACAGAGAAAAAGTCTTCCGCCAGCTGGCGGAGAGATTTAGTGGGGTGTTCACTGGGTTTTGCGATTGGAGTTTCTACATTTGAGTGGACATGGAGTTAAGGTATATTGAGGCATCTAAATTATACAATAACAAATGGGTAAAAAGAAAACTCGAAAAAGCTACACTAAACAATATAAGCTTGATGTGATCCAACAGAGTTATCAGCGGGAGAACATCAGTGAACTGGCCTCGGAGCTTGGATTATCTCCAGCACTGATTTATAAATGGAGAGCAGCCTATGGGGCCGGATCCACAGATAGTTTTCCTGGAAAGGGCGTGGAGAAGCTTACTCCAGAACAATCGGAGGTGCGCCGCTTAAAGAATGAACTGGCAGAAACTCGCATGGAGCGTGATATCCTAAAAAAGGCAATTGGCATCTTCGGCAAGACAAGTGGGTAATCTTTCAGTTTATGGCAGATTATGCAGAGCAGTATCCCATATCGAAGATGTCTGACGTATTTAAGGTGAGCCGAAGCGGCTACTATAGCTGGCTGGGCCGAGACCCCTCCAAGCGTGCCAAACAGAACGAGCGTCTTAGGCGCCTGATCCACGAGGCCTGGCAGGACTCGGACAAGCTGTATGGCTCGCCAAGGATTTATAATCTGTTAAAAAAAGATGGCTGTACAGCCTCCAGGCCACGTATTGCCCGACTGATGGCCAAAATGGGCATTGCCAGCCGAATTCGGAAAAAGTGGATTAAAACCACGCATTCGACTCATGGATGGCCGGTGGCGGCGAACTTGCTGGACCGCAACTTTGCCCCGGAAGGACTTGGCCAGGTCTGGGTCAGCGACATTACCTACATTCGTGGCGAGAAGGGCTGGATGTATTTAACCACGGTGATGGATCTTGGCGACCGGCAAATTATCGGGTGGTCACTCAGCGGTGGAATGAGCGCAGAGGAAACCAGTATTGCAGCTTTTAAACAGGCGGCCATGCGGCGTCCACCTGGCAAACACCTGATTTTCCATTCCGATCGTGGTGTTCAATATGCGTGTGACTCCTTTACAAAGGTATTAGGCAAGCACAGGATCACCCAAAGCATGAGCCGGAAGGGAAACTGCTGGGATAATGCCCCGGCGGAAAGTTTCTTTAAAACGCTCAAGCACGAACTGGATATGCCGGATTACTTCCAAAGCTACCAGCAGGCCAGATCAGCTATCTTTGAGTTCATAGAAATCTGGTACAACAGAAAACGCCTGCACTCGGCACTTGATTACCAAAGCCCGGTGCAGGCCGAAGAAAACTTAAAACATAAATCAGCAGCATGACTACCTTAACTGATTGTCCACTTTTTTGTTGCAATTCCAATTTGCGATATTCTGATGAACATCCCCCTACCTCCCCTTTTTTAAGGGGGACTTTCAATAAATAATTTATTAATCGAACTCAGGTTACTACTTGATTTTGCTATAAAATGAGATACAAACCTGCCAAAATTCCCGGCACGACTGCCGCCGTAAGAAACAGGATCAACTTTATACTCTCTTTCCAGCCGGCGATGACCGCAAATATAAATCCTTTCACAAGTGTATTAGTAGCTGATGCAAGCACAATTCCCATCGACGCGACCTCATCGCTTAAATCGTCCTGTGCCATACGCGATCAGGAGACGGCGATGGCATCCACATCCATCAAACCGGAAGCTACAGACAGCAGATAAATGCCTTCGTCTCCAAACCACTCTTTCACGGCCTCGGAAAGCAGAAGAATTAAAGCGAGCAGAAAACCGAACCTAAGAGCAAGCCCGAGCTGAAACGGGTTCTTGATTTCAATCTGCTGATCGCTGCTATCTTCTCCTCCGCCTTTCACAAGAAACCAGTAGCCGCCAATTAAAATACCAATAAACATAAGCCCGAGCGGAATCCAAAGGTGCTGCAAAAGCACTCTGTGAACTATAAATACTTCAATTCCAACCCGCACAAACATAATGGATGAGGCTACTAATATTCCTCCCATAAAAAACATTTTCTGCTTGCTGAGTCTTGCAAATTGGGCCATACTGAAAGTGACAGCGGTAGACGACGCCAGCCCACCGGTAACAGCTGTTAAAAACGTGCCTTTCTTTTCGCCGGTAAACTTTATGGCAAAATATCCCACAAAAGAAATCCCGCTGATCAAAACCACCATCCACCAGATCCAGTAGGGATTGAGCGCATTGTAAGGGCCGTACCCCTGATCGGGCAAAAACGGCAGCAGGGCCACTGAAATGATGAGCAGTTTTATACCGGCATACAGTTCCTTTTGTTCAATAACCCTTAGCCAGCCATGCAATACCGGTTTATAGCCCAGTAGTGTAACAACCAGAATGGTGGCGGCCATGGCAATTACCGGTTGTCCGATCACGGCCCAGGCGGCAAGTGCAAACGTAAGCATCATGGTAAAGGCAGTAGTTGTGCCTACGTCCCTGTCTTGTTTTACATCCAGAATATGTGCTGCAATAATCAAGGCCGAAACTGCAATGAATGCAGAGGCCAGTACCCAATCGCTGAGCGTGTCCGACAGCAGCGCCCAAACGCCCCCAAGCAAGCCAATAATACTGAACGTTCGAATACCGGCAATGCGCTCGCCCTCCTCTTCTTCCCGTTCGCTCCACCCGCGTTCAATGCCCACCAGCAGGCCGATGGCAAGCGCCACCAATAGTTTCAGTTCAGTATGATTTGAAAAGTCCATTTGCTGATATGTGTTGATCGACAACTGTTTATGCTCCTTAAAGAAAGCAAATAACCGGCAATAGACGAAACGAAATCGACTCTGCCTTTTAGCTTCATCAGTTACCAGTTTGCTTGAAAAAGAGTCAGGCAGTGCAAATGCGATGTAGCTATCGCCGCCCGGCGTACCCAGTTTGGTTCCGCCGCATGCTACCACTATGTATTGCTTTCCATCCACTTCGTAGGTACTCGGCGTTGCAAAGCCAGCCGCCGGTAGTTCTGTTTCCCAAAGAAGCTCTCCGTTGGTCTTGTCGAACGCCCTGAACATTCCATCCTTGGTCCCCGCGACAAACAATAAGCCCCCTGCCGTTGCAACCGGCCCGCCATAATTTTCACTTCCGGTTGGCGGATCATCTTCTCCGCGAATCTCTTTATGATCACCCAGCGTAACGTTCCACAGATATTTTCCCGTATTCATATCAATCGCGCTCAGTGTGCCCCAGGGCGGACGGATAGCATGATACCCGTTACTGTCTAAAAATCGTGTATACCCGGAAATTTGGTAAGAAACTTCGGGATCTCACCGGGCTGAGTTTCACCTGTTTCTCTGTCGGCACCTTCCGCCGCCTCCTCTTCCCCGTAAAGAAAAGCGACCAATGCTTCCACCTCATCCTCCGAAAGCTGGCTGCCAAAGGCTGGCATCATATTTCTGCCATTTTCGATTACATTCTCCACAACGTCTCTGTCCAGCCTGCCATCAAGATTACGGAGTGAGGGATACCCGCTTTCGGGGCTCCCGGACCGATCGGAACGGTGACACGCCGTGCAATACTGAACATAAGTCCGCGCACCTAAACTTAAATCGGCTAACTCATCATCATCCATAGCCGGCTCCAGGCTAATCAGCCACGCCATCTGGTTGCTGTTTGCATACAATATTCCATCAGGATCTGCTGCGGCGCCACCCCATTCGCCGCCGCCGTCAAGTCCCGGGAAAATTATGGTTCCTTCTGCACTCAGAGGAGTAAACGGACCCTCAAAACGGCTTTTATTAAACGTTTCTATCAGCTCATCCCTGTTTTCTGCATATGGACTGATGTCGCCGCGCAGTTAACATCTGACGGGCATATGGTTCCGGTTTCACCGGGAAAGGCTGCGTGGGCCAGGCCTCTTCGCTGGATGTGTGAAGGAGGAACGGCCCGCTCTTCAATCTCAAATAGTGGTTCGCCGGTCTCCCGGTTGAAAAGAAAAACATATCCGTGTTTAGTGATCTGGGCAACGGCATCCACTTTTTGGCCATTACGTGTCACCGTTATCAGGTTTGGAGGGGCCGGCAGATCACGATCCAAAATATCGTGATGGACAAATTGAAAATGCCAGATTCGTTCACCTGTTTCGGCATTCAGTGCAATCAGGCTGTTTGCAAAAAGATTTGCCCCCTTCCGGTTACCACCATAAAAATCGAAGGCCGCCGAACCTGTAGGAACAAAAACTATTCCACGTTCGCGGTCAACCGACATTCCCGCCCAGTTATTAGCACCTCCTATTTTCGGGTGGTTATGTGCATCTTCCGGCCACGTCTCATAACCATGCTCGCCGGTCTGGGATCGTACGGAATACCCATTCAACCCTCCCCGTCTTAATATTAAATGCCTGGATGTGTCCATCGGCAGCGCCGGAACCTTCCCCAACCCGAAGCGGCATAATAATTTTGTCTTTATAATTCGTACCGGGAGTGGTTGACATCACCATCTTATCAGCAACATCCTCATCCAGCCCTGCTTTCAGGCTTACGCGCCCGCTATCTCCAAACGATTCGACAGGCTCACCGGTTGAAGCATGGAGGGCATAGAGCCATTCGTCGCGAGCAAATAATATTCTGCTGTCACCTCCCTCCTTCCAGTATACAACTCCCCGATTGCTGTTCAGCACATGGACATCGCCCCCTTCTTCGCTCCAATATTCTTCACCGGTGGCGGCATTGAGCGCAAACGGGCGGACGGTTGCCGTCATACCGTACAGCGTATCGTTTACAATAATCGGGTTGGTTTGAACCTGTCCCGTATCTCCGGTGTGATACTCCCAGGCGACCTCAAGTCGGGATACATTTTGCCGGTTTATTTGATCCAGTGTGCTGTACTGATTTCGATCGGGGCCTCCCTGGTATTCGAACCATTCTGCCCCCGATCCAAACGTTTCATCCGGCGAAGGCTTACACGCCCAAAAACTGGTTGCAAAAAATACAACTACAAGAAAAAAAGAGAGGATTCGATGCATTATCTGGAGTAAGGAAATTTAAAAACTTTAAATAGATGAAGATGTTGAAGACGAAATCTATAATATACATTTCGATATTTATTATCATCTTTCAATTCTGCAGATTGCATTATAAAATAATCCCCCACACAGTTCACAAGATGGTTATATAATCCGAACTAATTGTACCGTTATTTTTTTTCGTTGCGTTATCACTATCGTTATAAATTTTTTCTCAAATTTTATTCTTCCCATAAATGATTCCCTTTTCAGTCTTAGATCTCGCCATTGTCACCGAAGGCAGCACGCTTGCAGAATCGATTAAAAATAGCCGCAGACTTGCCGTTGAGGCTGAAAAAGCCGGTTACAAACGGTTCTGGATGGCAGAGCATCACAACATGGAGAACATCGCCAGCTCGGCAACATCGATACTTTTGGGGCATGTTGCCGAAGCTACGGAATCGATTCGCGTGGGCTCAGGCGGCATCATGCTTCCAAATCATTCGCCGCTGATTATTGCAGAGCAGTTCGGCACGCTGGCCACCATGTATCCCGGCCGGGTTGACCTTGGGCTTGGGCGCGCGCCGGGAACCGATCAAACCACGGCAAACGCCATACGGCCCGACCGGATGAACCAGGTGCAGCAGTTTCCACAAAATGTGAAGCTCCTTCAGAAATAATCTCATCCTGCTGAGAACAGAAACAGCAGCGTGCGGGCAATTCCCGGTGAGGGAACCGACATCCCGATCTGGATTCTCGGCTCCAGCACCGACAGCGCCTATCTTGCCGCCGAACTCGGTCTGCCCTACGCCTTTGCCAGTCACTTTGCCCCGCAGCAGCTGATGCCGGCGTTGCGTATTTACCGCGAGCGGTTCAAGCCATCCGATCAGCTTGAACAGCCCTATTTTATGCCCTGCATCAACATCATTGCGGCCGATACGGATGCCGAAGCGGAGTATCTCTCCACCTCCATGCTGCAGATGTTTATGGGCGTGGTGACCGGCGATCGCAAACCGATGCCGCCGCCCGTAGATGATATGAGCACGGTGTGGTCGCCCCAGCAGAAGATGATGGTGCAGCAGATGCTGGCCTGTTCGTTCATTGGAAGTAAAGCATCCGTGATGGCCGATCTCGAGCAATTCATCGATCAAACCAACGCCGACGAGCTGATGATCGCTTCGTACGTATACAACTTTGAACACCGGCTGAAATCACACCGGCTGATTGCGGAAGGGGTTGAGGTTTGATGTGATGGACTTCAATCTGATAGTCTGTAATTAAAGTTATTCCAGAATTTCAATGACCTTCAGAAATTCTGCGGGGCTATACACGGGTAGTTCGCTTTTTTTGAAATCCTTTTGATTCCTGGTAAGAATAGCGTCAAGATTAGCATGAATGGCCGACTGATGGATAACACCATCCTCATAATCGGCAAAATCACATCCAACGGCCTCTACCAACACTGCTCTGGTAATCGCTGCAATGTGAAAAATTTTTAGTATATCCATCACATATTGTTCAGCGTTTTCCGGGTTAAGGGATTTAGCCAGCAAATAATGAATCGTTGTGACGGTTGTACCACATAACCATCCTTCAATTTTTCCTTCCTCGGCTAACCCAACCGCTCGAGATGAGGCTTCAAAGAAAGGCTCCCGCTCCAGGAAGACGTCCAAAAGAACATTTGTATCAAAGAGAACTTTCATTTGAGATGTTTATCCTCTAAGTACGTTTTATAGTCCTCTTCTGTGACGTCAGTATTTTTTAAAATACCGACAAACGAAGCAGTAACAGGGGGCAATTTATTTTGAGACGTTGTTGATTTCGATTCAAGGAGAGAGAAATACTCAGCCACCATTTGGGACACTGAGGTGCCTTTTTGCCTGGCTCTTTCTTTTGCCCGTTTTATTAATGATTCTTCTAACCGGAGTGTGAGTTTGCTTTTCATAAGATGACGTATATAATTTATATAAATATACGTCAGGCAGCCAGAAGAAAGCAAGAAAAATCCACTTAGAAAAGAAACATCAGGTGCTGGATGACCAACTAATTGTGGTAATGAGTATGCAAGAACCGATCTTGAACAGTTCATCGAGCAAACCAACGCCGATGAGCTGATGATCGCTTCGTACGTATACAACTTTGAACAGCGGCTGAAATCACACCGGCTGATTGCGGAAGGGGTTGAGGTTTGATGTGCCGGACTTACTTCAAATAATATGTTTATCGTTTGATGTAGTTCTGATAAAACACCCATTCATGATGTGAAGCTATTTTGAACGGGCGGTGAATCAAACCCGTCAGCCCGCAACTACAGCGTGCAGACAGGGGTGATAATTGCCAGACGCTGTAGGCGTCAAACACATGCTCAGCCCGGGTAGGAGGTCGCTACCGGACCAACGTATTGTCACATCGGCAGAAAGACAACCTCCGCATTGTATCTATGCAGGGTCAAAACAAAACATGGAGGTTGTTCGAATGATTCGTATTTCCAAACTAATCGTAGTGCATTCCGAATAATTTTGACAACCTTTTCCTCTTCATACACTTGATAAACTAAACGATGCTGGGTGTTGATTCTTCTTGAAAAAGCCCCTTCCAAATTGCCAACCAATTTTTCATATGGAGGCATGCCACAAAGGGTCTTCCGAATAACATCGTGAAGCAGCTCTTCAATTTTTGATTGTAATCCCGATGAAGCAGCTTTCCCGGCATCCTTTTCCGCTTGCCTGGTATAAACTCAAGTTTATAGGTACTCACCAGTCAAGCTCTCCTTCCGGTATCTTCCAGTGGAGTGTTCAGATCCTTCAACACGATTGATTTGCATACGAGAAATTGATGTGAGGTAAAGCGTTTCATGAATAGACCGCCAATCTTCTTCGCTAATTAAAATCGCATTGGACCGCTTTCCTGTAATCTGGATGGGTTTATGAGTCTCTGATGCCTCATCAAGCAATCGATAAATATCCTTTCGGGCTTGTGTTGCTGTTAGTGTTTATGATTTGATTACTTGGTCAATTAATAGATTCAGATATTATTTAAATCCTCTCTTTGGCTTCTCAAATGTAAACATCATTAGCAGCAGTACGTTCGTTTTCAGCTCCATCCCCTGTATTTACCACGCCTTTGGGTTCAATCAACAACAATTTCACCTCGTTTTCAGCGTGAGGTTTGTGTTCAACGCCTTTAGGTACAACAAACATTTCGCCTTCTTTTAAGCTAACGACCCCATCCCGAAAATCAATGAGGAGATTGCCTTCTAATACAATGAATGTTTCATCCGTATCCTGATGGCTATGCCACACAAAATCTCCCTTTATTTTTACGAGTTTAAATTGGTAGTCATTCATTTCGGCAATGACTTTAGGTGCCCATTGCTCATCAAATAGATTAAATTTTTTCTCGAAGTTTATGGCTTCATATTTCATCATGTATCTTTTTTGTATGCGGTATTAACGGACTGGCAGTTGTGCTTCCGGACGAATAATTTTGAAGTCGAGCAACCAATGCAAACCCATCAGCAGGAATTGCATGTAATACCCACAGGTTTTAAGTTCGAGATTTCCAATATCCTGGATTGCGCCTTAAGTCCATAACAGCAAATATTGTAATCTGATCTTCTTCAACTGAATAGATAATCCCATAGGGAAAGCGCGACACTAAAAATCTTCGTTCAGTTTTCGTGATTTTCGTTCCTGAATCTGCATACTGCTCGATTACAACCAGCACTTTTTCTACTTCATCAATAAAATCATCCCCAAGGCCAACAACTTGTTCCTCATAATATTCAGCTGCTTCAAAAAATTCTTTTCTGGCTTCTGAGTGAAATTTAATATTCACTTTTGAGGCGGTTTCTTGCTTCATTTAAAACATCCGATGCAGAATGAAGGGAAGCCTCACCAGATTTAAGCGACTCTTTTCTTTTTTGAACTTCATCAATCCATGCCTGTTCGATATCCGGATCAATTTTGCCATGAATGCTTTGCAACAATTTGTCAGCCAGACGTGCTTTATCCTTTTTGTTCAGATTCAGAGCTGAATTTTCAATCTCTTTTAAATCGGTGATCATAGGAAAAGTGTTTAGTTTACCTGAATGTAATTATTAACGATGAAAACCGGAAGAAATTAGATTTTTTGGTAGTGGGTTATCGGCTCTTGGCTTGTGCTCCCAGCCCGTAAACTTGTAATTCGACTCCGAAGCCAAAACTGGTAAGCATCAAGCCAGTTTTAGCATACCTGTTTATAATTTGTCATAATCTTCTGGTTCCACATCAGGAACTTGATCCATAATGTGTCTAAAATTCTGCTTGCTTGCCTTTTCTGCCCGTTCTTTAAGGTAATCTACTGTTAACAAGCCCGACATTTTCTCAGACACCGCCAGGGTGATAAACTGGTTCATAGAAACACTTTCTGGTTCAGCGAGTTCCTTTATTTTTTATGTAACAATTCGGGTAATCGAATGCTTAATGTACTCATGGTTATCCTGTATGATTGGAGAAATTCTTTTACAGTCGCCAGCTTAATGTCAAATTTATCAACGCCCTGAAAATCAGCTTTGTTATACGTTACAATATATTTGCAATTGGCTCTCACCGCTAATTCAAGGATCATATAATCTTCAGTATCCTTCAAATTCATCTACAAGCTTACCGCTTTTCGGATGGCCTGCTAAATAGCCTACCCGATTGAATGCCTCTCGAACCAAATTTTTAGCCGCCGCTGGGTTATCTAAAGAAATATAATCGGCAATTTCATCAAGCTCCTGAAGAGCAGGTTCGGTCCAAATTATTCGAGCCATCGCGCCATGCGCTTTTTGGCATCTGCATGCGAGACAACGCGATCTTCAAGAATAGCCTTTTCACCCCTGGCTAAGCCTTCCAGCAGTTTTAATTTCTTTTGAATCTGTTCGAAATGATCGACGTCAACCAGGTAAGCAGATGGTTTTCCATGCTCTGTTATCAATATCGGCTCTTTTTCTTCTCTGAGCTCCTTTAAGAGTTTTGTTGCCTGGCGCTTGAGTGTTGTAACAAGTTCTGTTTTCATAGTGATACTATAGTACTACTTTTTAAAATTTTGACAACTCTCTTATCTATTGGCATAACATTCGATACACAACATCTACACACTGATGCGAAGCGTTGTGGCAGAATATACGATTTCCGGTGTTGTTTGCAGCTATTCCGTAATCCAGAAGACATTTCGCGGCTCCAAACTATCATCGGTAGTCGCAGATTTTGGAAAAAACGACAAGATTTTATTTCAAGGAAATGAAGACCGGGGGCTCCAACGCCGGTCTTCCCTCCACACCCTTAAATTCTGGTTGTTATCCATTAATAAATTCCAACATTGGGACCATCGGTAGAGTGAACCACCATTTCATTGATAATAAACTGGAGATTTATGAAACGTTTGATTTTAATTACAGTACTTTTCTACGGAATCTTGGTGTAGAATCTGTGGTGGCACAGTCCGGTAATGGTATTCTTTCGGCAGGCCAACAAATTGAAGCAGCCGTTAGCGCGGTATCAGAACCTATGCGTAAAGGCGCTGGGTTCTGGGATCTGATACCTCTGGCGAGATAACTACCTGCGCGAAGGTTCAAACGAACTGGTCTGCCTGGCCGATGACCCCGCAGATGACCGGTTCCACGTAGCGTGCTACCACCAGGACCTTGAACCGTTTATGGCACGCGGCCGTGAACTCAAAGCGGAAGGGCACTCAACAGATGAAGTCCGTGAGATTCGCGAGCAGGAAATTAAAGAAGGAACACTCCCGATGCCCGAAAAACCGATGTCGCTCTACTCTCTCACCGGTGATGCTGACGCCTGGGATTACGAAACCGGTACAGACTGCAATCTGCGCGTCCGCTTTATGTGGTTTATGTTCCTTATGCAACCGTTGAATCTACCGGCATCTCCGCAACTCCCGCCAGCGAGGGAGCGCCGTGGCTGATGAATCCCGGCAAGCCATGGGCACATATTATGGTGGGAACGGGCCGGACTGTAGGTGAGAAAGGGCAGGATTGATACATCTGCTACAGTTCATCAATGGATCTTTACGCTCGAATTTATTAATCAGCCCCGGGCCACTCATCTCATTTTAGAACACAAAGCGATATGTAAAATAAATTTCCGGATGGGTTCGGCCCGGAATATTACCCACAACAAACCAGATCTTCACTAACGAGCTCCGCCTTGCATAACATCCGGTTTTGGATGAAAACTTTCCGCCTTCAACACATGGCTGTTAATCCCTTTCCCGGCTTTCACGTACGGCTGTATTGCAGACCATCATCTAAACCTGCCATCAAGCAATGCTGATGTATCTACAGTAATAATCATAATTCTACGTAACAATTGTACAAGTTATACTGAAATTGTCAAGTAGATGTTAATTTAAAGTCTAATTAGTCTTAATATTTATATTTTTGATATGTGGTAAAGCGAATTATTTAAACCATAAACGCCACTTAATTCGACCGAGCACGATTTATATCTATCAATAAAAGAGTTTTTATCTTATTTAGATTGCATACCTTTCATATTGTTTTACCCACCGATTTAATTCTTATTCAACGATATGCTTCAACACCAATTTCATATTCCGGTTATGGGAACCGGCCACTCTATCGACAGTCCCATTCGCGTTGCTCATCTTGGTATCAGTTCTGTTATGTCAGTAGTTGACGATTTGCTTTGTGAAAAAATCCGAAAGTATTACGCCGGGACGTTCAATCTCCCCTATCAAAATATCCCGCGATCAGCTGCAGACGGCAGAGCAGAGCGAATCACCGCCTACCTTGATACCGTTGCGGATATCGTATCATCCAAATTTGAAGAGCTCAAAAATGCTCCTCTGTTCGAAGATTCTGAAAAGGACCGGTACTTCAGCTTGCTGCCTGACGGCAACCCTCTGAAAACAATCTATCATCAGATTTCATCATTAAATGATGCGGACGAACGGAAAAAATGGATCGACGAGCTTACCGCTCGTATGACGCCCGGTTCAATCGATGTAAACATTATGGCCAAAGTGGATGCGCTGAGAACGGATAAGGACGATCAGCCAATGAGTTCTGAATTTAGTGATGCCAGCGCGGCGCTGCGTGGGTATGCAAATAGTAAACTCTCATCCTCCGGGCTGGTACTGTCTGCTGGATTTAATCCGAGGCTGTATGGCTATCTTTCCGAATTCAACGATTTTTACCGTGATGCTTCCGGACAGATCAAAAAACAAATTATCCTGAAGGTAAGTGATTTTCGATCGGCCCTGATCCAGGGGAAATTTTTAGCCAAAAAAGGACTTGAAGTTGCTGAGTTCCGCATTGAGTCCGGCCTGAACTGCGGCGGACACGCATTTGCGTCCGACGGCCACCTGATGCCGGTACTGCCTGCAGGAGTTCCGGGAGAAGCGGGAACAGCTTGTGGAAACCTTTCAGCCCGATGGTACAAAGTTTTTATGAAACGATCGAGATGGGACTACCCCGAACTGTCTGCCGAAGAGATCAAACCAAAAATAACGGTACAGGGGGGAATTGGCACAAACGGTGAAATGCGCAGGCTGCTGGAAGATTTTGAAATGGACGGCACCGGGTGGGGAAGCCCATTCCTGCTTGTACCTGAAGCTACCTGTGTGGATGAATTTACTTCTAAAGTACTGGCAAGTGCCGGTGAAAGGGAGCTGTATCTGAGTAACGTTTCACCGCTGGGCGTTCCGTTTAACAACGTTCGGGGATCAGGTTCTGAAATCCATAAAAAGGAATTGATCGCCAAAGGGAAACCGGGATCCAAATGCCCGAAAGGATTTTTGGTTTCCAATACGGAGTTTACCGAAAGTCCGATTTGTACTGCCTCTTCCCAGTACCAGCTTTTGAAAATCAATTCCATTCAGGAGAGTGATTTTTCTGATGATGACAAAGAGAAGCAAAAGAACAAGGTTATGGAAAAGACCTGTCTCTGCACCAATCTCGGCACGGGTTCACTGATCCGCCTCGGAATCATGAAACCAAGCTATGGCCGCCAGGCAATCTGTCCGGGCCCAAATATCGCATGGTTCAACCGGGAATATTCGCTTGAAGAGATGGTGGATCATATCTACGGACGCAGTGAATCCCTGGTGCCGGATGAGCGCCCACACATGTTTGCCAAGGAGCTGGTGATGTATGTGGATTATGTGAGTGAACTGTCGTTGCTAACCGACCCTGAAGATTCCGGCTGGAAGAAGTTGCTTAAGATGAAGAAGAACCTGGAACAGGGAATGGATCACTGTATGGAGATAGCGAACGGCACCGCATATCCCGGTGAAAACCTTGCATCACTTCGTGAAACAGTTACCGTTCAGCGGGAAAAGCTGAATGAAATTTCCCACGCGAATATGCTAACGCCGAATTGTATTTTTATTACTGTCAGCACTGACCGGATCTGACAGCGTTGATATTCATTTATGTGAGTTGACATGTGGTCTTCAAAACCCATAGTCCTGTTTCAAATCGTTCCTGACGCCGGAGGCGTATCCTGTTTATAGATATAAATGATGCCAAGTAAATGGAACCCGAGGCTTAAAATGCGTTATCATCCAAAATGTAATCGAAGGGTCGGGCCTGAATTGTGGGTCATGCACAATTGGTCATAGGACCTGCCGACAACCACTCTCCGGCTGCTTTTGAATGATTTGATGCGGAGGTTTGATGAATCAACTACGCACGGTTTCTATAAACAGAATGCTCCTTCTTTAAAGGCGTGGAAGCAGACCTATATCAATCTGAGCACCGATCGATCCTACAGGTTCAAGATCCTGGCGTGATGACGACGATCTTACGCTGACAGAAACCGGCAAAAGCCCAAGGAATCGGTACCAGAAAACATTGGCGCCGGAATGCTGTCGACCGCAACAGATGAAGCCTTTCAGAACCTCGACCGTGACGATAAAATCATCGAACATGGATGTCGCAATGCCTTTTGAAAGATCCAGAAGCGGGATGAAAGTGTAACGGCTGCAGAGTCACAATTCAAACCTATCAAAGCGGCGGGGGAGAATTCCCAGCGAAATAATGAGTGCTGAGGCGCAGGCCGGCGAGAGGCTGACCGAAAGTAGAATCATCATAAATGATCTTTAAAAAAACTGTTTCAACACAATGGCAGGATTGCGATCCTCACCTTCCGCAGCATACAGCAGCGCCAATCTGCCACCGGAGCCATCAATCAGCTCATATGAGTTCTTGCTCTTTCGCAGCCAATTCTCCTTTATACCGGCGGCTGAACTCCTCAAACTTTTCGGTATCGTGATCAAACCATTTTCTCAAGTCAGTGGACGGCGGTACCTTTTTGTTCCACTCATCCAGTTGTGCTGCTTCTTCCATACCCCTCTCGGCCAAAGCCGGTCTACCAGCACACGGTAGCCATCAACATCGTGAGATGGTTCCTGGAAATTTGCTTAATCTGAATATCGACAGTTGACAATCCATTTCATCGGTAGTCAGAGGCCGCATGCGTAAAGGCCGGCACCGGCGCAAACTCAACCTCCCAAGGGCTTTTCAAAACCTGGAGGCCTTACCAGACCACCCTCATACGTCAATACACGCCCCCAGCAGGCTCTTTCGTACCCCAAGTACCGCGGCGCAGCGTTTCGAGCTGGACATATCCCGGCTGCGACCCAGACGAATAAATTCACTTCGGGCCCGTAGTTCTTCATATACCAGGCAAATACCTCGGGATCGGCAGCTTCAAACATCAGCTTCTCCAGACCTATCTCGTCGATGAAATCCGCCTGGGACATTCGGTTCTCCAGGGGATCGGCGTTTTCGGTAATGCCTTCCGATTCAATCGCGAATCTGATAAGCTCCGGCTTCCAGAAAACGTTTGGTCTGTTTGCAACTGGCATAGCCGGTATCAAGCGTTCCTCTTCGCTCTCCAGTTCGCCTTCTCCTGGCCGTATCGCCTCCGGCACCAAACTGAATACCGATTTCGGGCTTGGCTTTCAGGCCGGCTTTCTGAACTTTTTCAATCAGCCGCAGCCAGTCATCGGTGGGGAGGGGCAATGCAACCCGGCCGATAGTTCGATGATGTCAAAACCGTAATCTTTGCAGGTGTCGATGTATCGATCCACGCCTCTCTTCCCTGGATGAGAACATATTCCGCATAAAGTCGCGCGGTAGAAGAACCAGGCAGCGACTCGTAGCCGTGCGGCAAGTGTCGAATTGAGCCACAAGTAACACTTTTCCCGGGCAATTCAGCGAAAACGATCCGCCGGAAAATTTCAGAGCGTCCACGTGTTCGCCCATCGTGTTCCATGATATCCTGCAGGCAGTCGGCTTGCCCATCACTGCGTAATAAGGGCCGCGAAATTCCCGGCGATTCCTGTTTCTCCTGCGTCCGTGTCTTGTTCGTTCTCGTCTAAAAAATCAAAGGTTTTTTCCTGCGTCATAACAATCCCCATTTATTTTTAAAATTTACGACCGTTTTTTCAAGCTTTCAGACATGGGCATTTTTCTTGGTCAAAAACCTGGGTTCGGTTTTTTTAATTAATCTGATTTATTAGTTAAATCTGTCACTGTGTTATCAAAAATACCATGTCTTGTGCGAGACTACTCTTCAAGTGTCATGCACCACCAGGCAAACGCTGACAGATCCGGTAGGTGCTGTTGGGTCTGCTTTACATCTTTAACTTCACATCTACCAACAGCTTCATCAGCTCTTTGACTGAATGGTTTTCAAAATCCTGTACCATGTCGATGATCTGTTCCCTCAGACCCTTTGACGTATATGGTTCAGCCAGCTTTTCGAATTTTTCAATGATCGTCTTCCAACTCGCTCGGACGGGTGTAAAGGCCCTCATAATCCTTTTTATCGATGGCATCGAGTTTCGACCGGTTTCTTCAGGCGAAGCGGTCAGCTGTTGTTGGCATCTCGCCTGGAAACCGGTCGCTGTATTCCTGATTTGGTTCTACCTTCACCTTTTTCAACAATTGTTGGATATCATTCGATTCGATCCCTGTCCTGTTGATATTGGGCGGGCAGCACTTGTCCATCCAACAAGCGCGGCCGATACCACGTACTGCAGGTTGTGGTCGGCCTCTTCCTTGGTGCGCACGATCGTTTTGTCGCCCTCCTCACCGCCGCCGATGATATTGAAGGCCACATCAAAAATCTCAATGTCTATTTTCTCCACATCTTTAGCGGTAAACCCGTGCTTTTCCTTTAGCTCCATCATCCCTCTTTATGGACGATTGAGAGTGAATTTCAGCGTTATATTTTTTTATGATGGTATTTGTAACCCGCTCCAAATCTTCATCCTGCCAGTCGATTGTAAAATCACCGGCGATTGCCTCCTTAAATCCTTTATTTCCTTCAAAGATGGCTGGCGGGCCGGTAATCCCGTATCCGGCAAGATATGCCGCATGGGTTCCGCCAAATGCGGTGTGGGGATAGGCGAGGCCCTTCCCACCGGAGAGTGCTCCTGTTCGTGCTCACACGAAGGGCATTCAGTGCCGTGCCGGATATTGCTACGGCATTGGCAGTTTGATCTTCATTTAATCCAAGCGCTTCTGGAAACACCTGCTGCCACAGCGTAAGATACCCTGCGAAACAGCGAGATCAAAATCCCTTATCGCGTACTCGGTAGCTTCATCAGACTCAATCGGCACTGGCACCTGATAAGCCACAGCCAGCGCCGTTAGAAAATCTTTGCCGCCTGAGATCCTGTTGTTTCTCCCGCCGGCGATGAATGGATCCGATGTTATCTGCTCGGATGGCAGGTTTCGCCTTTGGCCAGGTAGCTGTCGTTAAGACCGAGATATCGGATCAGGCCGCTGTTGTACAGGGCTGCGGCGGTCGGGGTGGCTTTCCCACCGCCAATCAGCGTACTGATCGCTGAACCGGCGAATTCTTCAATCATGGTCCGGATCGCTTTTACCGGAGGACCTTCTATTGCGCCTATTGCGGTTCCAGAGGGAATCGAGTAATCGGATTTTAACGGCGCATACATTGCCGCATCCAGATGCAGATCATAACAAGCATTGTTCGTAAATCTTGCTAAATCGTCTACAATCATAACCGTCGTTCCTTTTTGAAAATTAATAGACCAAATCACAGGCGTTTCATAAGTACAGGCGTGATCTCCTTCAACAATATAGTCGTTCCGTTCCATTTCTTTTCAAATATCTTTGATAAAAAGCAGCCTCCAACTGACATGGAAGTGTTGTCTCTTTCACTACTTCACCAAACAACCACATTCCTTTACGGTTTCCAAACTCTCCCCTTTATGTGGGTGATGTCCCGGCATAAAACCTTCCTCCTTACATCTCGATTAACGCACCGATAGATGATCCATCCTCTTCTTGCTCCGCCTCATCCATCAGGCGTTTGGCTTTTTGGAATCTTTTTTCCCGAAAACTGCTCGAAGAAATCTCTCATTAATGCGTCTTCTCCATTTTTTTTCAGGAATTTTAAAAACTCTCCCATCATTTTCGATTCATGGATGGGACTTGATCACGCCCATTCTCGGTCAGTTTATACTGCAGGCTGGTTGCCCTGGGCCCGACCGCTCATACTTGCGTTCGATATAACCATCGCGCTCGAGTTGCAAAAAATGCTCCCTGAGAGTAGTTTTTGCCAGTCCCATATGGTCCGTTACATCATCAATCGAAAGGATGCCGCTGCGTTTCAGAAGATCCAGAATTTCTTTTTTTGATCCGGTAATCATAATAATAAGGTTGATATAAATAGTTACATTTAAACTACTCAGCGAGCCTGTTTTCCAGGGCGGGTAGCAGCTTCACTCCAAGCGTGATATGCCTCTGATCTTATTGAAACAGGTCAGTCAGTCTTTATCAGGTGACTGAAAGCAGACAGTATCATCAACCCAAAATACTGCCCGTTTTACAAATTCTGTTTTTATACGTTTTGCAATCTGGTGCAGGGTTGCTTCCGATGTAAGTGTGAGTAAATCAACATCGGTTATCATAGCGTATCACTGCATTTACTTTTAATTCTGTGCTTGGCCCATAATAAGGCGATCCGATCATAAAAACAATAAAAACGGTAATTACCGATTATAATATTGTTTTGATCTGAATCGCTCCCTATCTTATGATTTCAATTGCAATAAAGTGGGAGGAAAAATCATCAACGAAACCAAAGACGCACTTCCCGATGCAGATAATGAGAGATTGATAAACGGGATCAACTGATTGATTCGGACCAGTGAAGAATGTCTCAGATACTGTCAGATTTTTCTCAAAACTAATATGCGATAAACCCTACATAAATTGAATTGCTGAAACTGAATCACGAATGAATATCCCTCATTCCCCTTTTTTAAGGGGAAAAGAAAGCAAACCCTCCAAGGGTTCAAAACCCTTGGAGGGTTAACCAAAATTGTTACAATGAATAAACCCGACATCCGAAACGACGACGATATCAAATTGCTGGTCCATACGTTTTATGGAAAGGTAGAGAATGATGAACGTCTCGGCTACATTTTCAATGACTTTGCAGAGGTTGACTGGGATCACCACCTGCCCAATATGGTTGATTTCTGGTCGAATCTACTGTTTCAAACAGGCAGATACAAGGGGCGCCCATTCCGGCAGCATCTGCCGCTGCCAATTCAGAAAGATGATTTCATCCGCTGGCTGAACTTATTCAAGGAAACGGTTGATGACCTTTTTGCAGGAAAAAAAGCAGAGTTCGCTAAAGAGATGGCATCCAAAATTGCGGCTTCATTTGCGCTTCGAATGGAGATGGAGGGTAAGTTCGATTAATTTTCGGGAAACAGTTCCAACTATGAGTTAGCAAGAAAGACATCAAATAGTTGATAGAAGTCTAACACAAGCGATGTCGAACGTAAAGAAATAATTTTAAGTTTTCTTAGAAAGATCTGCATCACAACTATATCCCATGAAATTTGTGTTTAGGACTTCACTTAATTTAACAATTGGTATTTCATTTCTATTTCTGATCGGTTTCTCAACCGGTATCCATGCTCAGTCTACAGGAACACTGACGGGTTATGTTACGGACGCTCGTTCCGGAGAGCCACTGGTTGGGGCCAATGTTGGTCTGCAAGGAACTGCACAAGGTGCCGCTACGGATAGTGACGGGTTTTATGAAATCGATAATATTGAGCCGGGCACTTATGTCGTCGTTGCCACTTTTGTGGGTTACGAAACCCAGCGCCAAAACAATATTAACGTACGAAGCGCGGGTAACAGGAATATCAATTTTGAACTGACACCTACAGCTGAGCAGCTTGAAGAAGTGGTCGTATCGGTATCTGAACCGTTTATCGCTCCTCCTGAAAATCCTGTCAGTTTCAGGCGCCTTTCGCCCGAGGCGATCTCAACCTATCCGGCCGGAAACAGCGATATTGCCAAAGTTGTGCAATCGCTGCCCGGAGTGTCCGGCTCCGTCACAGGGTTCAGAAATGACGTGATTATTCGCGGCGGCGCTCCCAATGAAAACGTCTACTATCTGGATGGCATAGAGATTCCAACGATTAACCATTTCTCCACACAAGGGAGTGCCGGCGGACCGGCGGGCCTGCTTAACGTATCGTTTTTTGAAGGGGTGGAACTTAGTACCAGCGCATTCAGCGCTTCGGCAGGGAATGCACTTTCAGGAGTGCTTCGTTTCAACCAACGCAATGGGAACGACCGTGAATTTCGCACCAATTTTCGCGTGGGTGCAAGTGAAGCCGCATTGACTACCGAAGGACCGCTATTTAAGGGTGAGGCAACTTCTTCCAACACCACCTTTATTGCCTCAGTCCGCCGTTCCTATCTGCAGCTATTGTTCCAGCTTATCGATCTCCCATTTCTGCCTGACTATTGGGATTATCAATACAAAGTGGATCATAAATTTAACTCCAAAAATCAGATCTCACTGATAGGTGTAGGATCCATCGACGATTTTCGGATTAACGTCCCGGACGATATTACCCCCGATCAGCAAGCCACCCTCGATCAGGTACCTGTTATTCAGCAGCAAACCAATACCACTGGACTTTCATATGAGCGCCGCCTGAGCGACGGTTTCGGCATTAGCCGTACGTCGCTGAGCCGAAGCAGTTTTTACAACGATTTTTCACGGTATCGCGACAACGAAAATCAGGATGGCCTTTTTTCCAGAAATCGCGCTCGTGAGGTTCGTTATACCTTGAGGAACGAAACAACTTTTTACCGAGAGCAATCAACCCTCTCTGTTGGTGGATCGGCACGGCTAAATAATTTCGAGAATGATTTTTTTGATGATAACACGAGTGTTTCATTTGACACTGATCTCAATTTCCTGAGTTACGGAGGATTCGTTCAGTGGTCATCCGAGGGGCTTACAGAAAAGCTGGATCTGACCGCAGGAATTCGGTTTGACGGTAATACCTTCACCGATAGTGGTAACGAGATTTATCGTACACTTTCGCCACGGGCAGCACTCACCGTTAATATCGATGAAGAAGGAGAGTGGAAAGGGGTGCTTTCTATCGGACGATATTATAAAATACCGCCGCTTACCGTGCTGGGTTATAAAGAATCCGGTGATTTCGTAAATCGAGATGCACAGTACATCAGGTCGGATCACCTTACCGGTGGAATTAACTATTTTCCTCGTTCGAGCACGAAAATCTCGGTTGAAGGATTTCTGAAATTGTATGATGATTATCCTGTTTCCAATCGGGAAGAGGTCAGCCTGGCCAATCTCGGCGGCGGATTTGAGGTTCTCGGAAACGATGATATTGAGTCTGTTGGAAAGGGCAGAACCTACGGTGTTGAATTCCTGACTCAACAAACATTAACCACAAATTATTATGCTATTCTCGCTTATACGCTATTTTGGAGTGAGTTCACCGGTTTTGATCGGGATCGCTATTTGCCTTCAGCCTGGGACAGCCGTCACCTTCTCACATTTACCGGCGGATATCAACTTGGCAATAGCTGGGAATTCAGCCTCAGAACACGCCTGATTGGCAGAACGCCGTTTGCTCCCATTAATGAAGAACGCAGCATCGAAACCTATCCCGAGTTTGTGTTCGACTATAGCCGGCTTGGCAGTGAACGCCTCAAGCCATTTAACGCTACCGATATTCGAATCGACCGGAAGTGGAATTTCCAAAACTTTTCATTTGACCTCTATCTCGAAATTCAGAATCTCTTTGCACAGGATACTCCATCGGAGCCGAGCTACCTGCTGGAAAATGGTGACAGTCCGCAACTTGTACGTGTTGATCAGCTTAGTGAATCATCCATATTGCCAACAATTGGGATTATCCTGGATTTTTGAAAATCGAGAATACTTTGAAGAGACGGTTTGCCGCATTTTATTGGATTCCATAATGATGAGACCTGTCGGAATGTGATCAAACTGATTGGTTTGTAGCTTTTATTAATAGTATGGGAAAAGATTTTAACCTGAATTATTCACAAAAATTATTAAAAATAGTTTAAACCTGAGTTCGGTTTTAAAATTATGATAAAAGATGCTCCCCACCTTCGTAAGGAGGGGACTTTTGAAGCATATCATTAATAATTAATAATCGAACTCAGGTTTTAAGGGTATATAAAATAGATATTAGCATTCTTACATATTAGTTGGCTTAGTAATCGTTTGGTCTACTCTGCGAAATGTTTCTGTATGCTGCGTTGTCCCGAAAATGGTGTACTCAACGTCCGTCAGCTCACGGACGTTTCTGCTTCCATTTTCAGAACGCCTTGCTCACAATCAAATTTCCCCGAGTTTGTCGGGACAGGGTTTGGTGAATAATTCAGGTAGGTAATTTCCAAGTACGAAATACTTTTTATACAAGAAGCATAAACGGAGTGCCCAAAGTGATAGCTATTCAGATGGTATGAATCAAACCAGTATTGAACTATTAAATGATAAATAAAGGTTACTATTTACGCTATATTCAAACCAGTATTGAACTTAAATGATAAATAAAGGTACTATTCGCTAAATCAGTTTTGTAAAGTCTTCTTTTGGTATTAAGTAATGCTTGTCTTTTTTATTCACAAATAATTGCTATTTTTTAGCGTGTTATCAAAATCTACATATCAAAAACCTATAGCATTGATTACTACTTTTATAATGCTATGGAATGTGGGCGGATGGCTCATGACAGGCGTTGTATTGAATCACTCCCATCACGAAAGCGAAAAATCGATTTGCGACATTTCTTTCTGCTATTGCGCGACAGACGAGGCAGAAACTGTATGCACCTGTCACCATCACGACATGGATGGCAATTCTGAGCATCAATCCGGTGACCACGAAAGCTCTGGCACGTGTTATTTCACAAATACACACACTCCAAATACGACAGCCTCACAGCTCGTTTTTACAAACAACCTAACGGCGTATTACTTTTCTGAACCCACGCCTTTTTATAGAACCACAACCACTTATCTGCCTGCTGAGCCGATTTCAAATCTGCTTCCCGGCAGTTACACCGACCTGCT
The DNA here is from genome assembly GCF_034521535.1 of Rhodohalobacter sp. Taxonomy (GTDB): domain Bacteria; phylum Bacteroidota; class Rhodothermia; order Balneolales; family Balneolaceae; genus Rhodohalobacter. The sequence continues at coordinate 85,881 of NZ_JAXHMF010000006.1, forward strand.
CCGCCCACCACAGGTTTAATTTGTCATATCTCTTCTTTATCAACATCTGTCGCCCTCAGAATAACGTGACTGATGGATCAAATATGCAGTCGTCTCTCCGCCTGATTCTGGATTAGTGGTGGGTTAGCACTCTGTTTGATTGATCTTTCACACTCTGGCCGGCAGCATCTACACGAAACGAATTAAATCTTTGGTACAATTATATGAAATTTTTAAGATGGGCGGGCACCCTTACAGCCCTCGCGTTACTCATAATAACACTTTCATCCTGCGACACTACAAGCAGTTCTGATCCGGAACCTGAACTGGATCTCGTCACAATCGGATCTGTTGCTTCAGATGATTACACAATCTCTCTGGAGTCGAATTCCCCGCTCCAAACCGGTGCCAATCAACTCTACTGGAAAGTTGAGCGGGACGGAGACCTCGTTATTCCCGAATCGATAACCATCACACCAATGATGGATATGGGCGATATGATGCACTCTACACCCTTTCAGCAGCCGGAAGTTGCCACGGAAGATGATCGCTACTTCTCAAACATGGCGGTTTTTATTATGGCAAGCGGTATGATGGGAAGCTGGTCAATCGAATTCGAAATAACGTTGCCGAACCAGGAAGTACTAATCGGGGAGATGCCCGTGGAGGTAGATTCCTCTTGGCGGCTGACCAGTGTGCGAGATAACAATGACAAGATTTACTTTATTACATGGCTGCATCCGCGGCAACCGGTAACCGGCAACAACACGCTGAGATTTATGGTCCACACGAGAGATTCGATGATGAGTTTCCCTCCTGTCGAAAATGCTGAACTTGAGATCTATCCGTACATGGACATGGGAGGCGGCAGCGGTCACTCAACTGAGTTCACCTCTCCGGAAGCACAGGAAGCAGGCTACTACGAAGGATCCATCAATTACAGCATGAGCGGAACCTGGACAACCTCAGCAACCTTGAAGGTTGGGGATGTAACCCTGCCTGAAGTGATGTTTGAATACAGCGTTCAGGCACAATAAATCAAGGAAATTCGTGAACAGCGCCGGTATTCTTTACCGGCCTTTCACCAAACAAACAGAGCCATGAAATTTCTTATAGCCAATCTACTATTTTTGATTTGGGCATCATCTGCTTTTGCTCAGGTCTCCACGATTCGCGTACTCGATCGGGCTACCGGTGATCCCATTATACAGGCCCATGTCAAATCCGGTGAGGAGACCGTTATCGCCACTACCGATACCGATGGTTTCGTTTCTATTAACCGTGATGATCATCCCGTGATTATTTTAACAGCCGTGGGATACAAGACCCGGGAGTTCATGCTCAGGCCCGGCATGGAAACTCTCTACATGAATCCAGAAATTTACCGCAATGAAACCGGCCTGCTGGTGCTTGCAAATCGCGAAGGAGAAAACAATGTGCAGGCCTATCAACAGCAGCATCACGCCCAGAACATGGACCAGTTTCTCGATAAAATTGATGGTGTATCCACCAACAAGCGCGGGGCTTTTGCCTGGGAACCGGTTATACGCGGGCAGAGCGATCAGCGCATGAATCTGATGATCGACGGTATGCAGGTTTTCAAGGCCTGCGTGGATAAAATGGACCCGATCACCTCTTATGTTGAATCTTCAAATTTATCGGAACTCCATATCGACAAAAGTGGCAGCGATGTAGCTTCCTCAGGTGGAGGCAACAGTTCCATCAACCTTATTACCCGCCGGGCTGAACCGGAATCTTTTTCTATGAACGTAAGTACGGGCTACCGCCTGCCCGACAACTACCGCACGCTTTCTGTTGCCGGGAATACATCTGACCGCACCGGAAGACATGCCGTACGGTTTTCGGGAAGCTATAAAAAAGCTGATGATTTTGTATCAGGTAACGGTACACAAATCAATAATTCCCAGTACGAAAAACTGAATCTTAATGTGAGCTACAGGCATCGACTACCATCAAACCACATTGTTGAAGCAAATTATATTACAGATAAAGCGTATGATGTGGGATATCCCGCCCTGCTGATGGATGCAACCAAAGCACTGGCCGATATTGGTCAGGTCAGGTTTAACTTTGCACCCACCGACAGAAGCTGGCGAGTTGAAACTATTCAGATATACGCCAACGCCATTCGCCATACTATGGATGATTACAGCCGCGATGTGGAAAACCGGGACGTGATGGGAGGGATGCATATGCCGATGTTTGGGGAAACATTTACGGCCGGGACCCGGGTGAATGGTCAAGCCGAGATTGCCCGGCACTCATTTGAGTGGTTTCTGGAAGGGTATAATTCCCGGGCGTATGGAGATATGGAGATGAACAGCCTGGATCCCAATATTGAGGATATGTTCATCTACAACCTGCAGGACGTAACTACCTGGCAGGGAAATATAGGCCTGAAACATCGGTTTATGATATCGGATGACCTGTTGCTGAAAGCAGAGCAGAATATCGCCTTGAAGAATCTCGATACCGGAAGTGAGCGGTTTGCCTCATTTTTTGAAGGCCTGTATAACAGAGAGCTGAATACGCGTCCGAACATTCTCCTCTCAGCCTCTGGAAATCTGCTCTGGATGCCGTTTGACGACTGGAGTTTTTCAGGATCGCTTGTATACTCCGAGCGAATGGGGAATCACATGGAGCGGTTTGGACACTATATCTATAACTATACCGATGGCTATTTCTACGATGGAAACCCGTGGCTGAAGACGGAGCGAGCCATCAATACCGACCTTAATACAACCTGGGAAACGGATAGTCACTCCATCTCACTCTCACTGTTTCATAAGCAGTATTACAACTATATTGATGGTATTCTTTCTGAAACTACGGGAAACACCGGCCTTGAATTCAAGCGTTACGAAAATGTGGGAGACGCCACCATCACGGGCGGAGAGTTCCGAAGCCTGAACCGTCTGGGGCATCTGCTCAGTGTTGAAAATCGGGTCTCTTATCTGTACGCACGAAATCAGACTCTTGGTGAGCCGCTTCCGCTAATTCCACCCATTAAAGGCTTTAGTACCTTGCATCTGCACTTTGGAGAGAACAGGTTAATGGGTGAATTGGAGTGGGCCGCCGCTCAGAAACGAATTGCGCAAACCGCCTCTATTGAAGATGTTACAGGGTCATTTGCTGTACTGAACCTGACCTGGGAACGCGAATGGTTAAATGGCTCTCTCACATCCATTCTGCGAGCCAGCAACCTACTTGACCGGTACTATCACACACACACCAGTATTGGAAACATACCGGAAGCAGGGCGTTCGATAATGGTTTCTTTTAGCTATGCTTTTTGATAGCAGGGAACAGTTACCATTGCTATCACTGAAAGTTATTGTCCATTTTTCATCACCATGCCGACCAGATAATCAGGGATAAATGCTTCCCGGGCGTCAATGAACTCTGAAAAGCCCTCATCGTCCATATCCAATATAACTTGAATGACGGGACGGCCCAGGAAGGGAAAAACCAGTATGGCCATTATGTTCACAAAAATTTGTTCAGGCGGCAGATCTACGGTATTTCCTTTTTCCCTCTCTTCCGTGATCTGCTTCAGAAACGGCTGCACTCGTTTACCGATTTCACCGACTACAAATTTCTTCAGCCGGCTTGGATTTTTGTTCATCTCGTGAATCACAAAGAGGGGGATATCGGGATTGACTTTTAGAAGCTCAATATATTTTTTTGCAAATTTTCGAAGCTTTTCATTCAGCGGCAGATCCGCGTTGAGCAGCGAAGCCACCTGCGGCATCAGCTTGATGATGGAGAGCTCATACACTTTTTCGAATAGCTTCTCTTTTGATCGATAGTAGTAGTGCAGCATCGACTTGTTGATGTCCGCCTTATCCGCTATCTCCTGCATTCGCGCGCCTTCCAGTCCTTTACTCTGAAATATCTCACGGGCCGCTTCAAAAATTTTCTCTTCAGTGGATGACGAGGACTGTTCTGCTGATTCTTCTTTTTTCATGACAACATTTGTTTCAGAATGATTCTAAACTGAAACCCCAAATTCAATTTACACTCTGATAATCTAAAGAAGAAGTCTCCCCTAATAAGTGGAGATTTAGAGGGGTGTCAATCGGATTTTACCACGTTGGAATTGCAACAAAAAAGTGGACAATCAGTTAAGGTAGTCATGCGGCTGATTTATGTTTTAAGTTTTCTTCGGCCTGCACCGGGCTTTGGTAATCAAGAGCCGAATGCAGTCGTTTTCTGTTGTACCAGATTTCTATGAACTCAAAGATAGCTGACCTGGCCTGCTCGGTAGCTTTGAAAGTAATCCGGCATATCCAGTTCGTGCTTGAGCGTTTTAAAGAAGCTTTCCGCCGGGGCATTATCCCAGCAGTTTCCCTTTCGGCTCATGCTTTGGGTAATGCTGTAGGCTATCCAGTTCCTTGGTAAAATCCTCGCAGGCATATTGAACCCCACGATCGGAATGGAAGATCAGATTTTTGCCCGGCGGGCGCCGCAAGGCAGCTTGCTTAAAAGCTGCAATACTGGTTTCCTCGGCGCTCATTCCATCGCTGAGTGACCACCCGATAATCTGCCGGTCGCCAAGATCCATCACCGTGGTTAAATACATCCAGCCATGCTCCCCGCGAATGTAGGTAATATCGCTGACCCAGACCTGGCCAAGTCCTTCCGGGGCAAAGTTGCGGTCCAGCAAGTTCGCCGCCACCGGCCATCCATGAGTTGAATGCGTAGTTTTTATCCACTTTTTGCGGATTCGACTGCTTATGCCCATTTTTGCCATCAGACGGGCAACACGTGGTCTGGAGGCCGTACAGCCGTCATCTTTTAACTGATTGTAAATCCTTGGCGAGCCATACAGCTTGCCCGAATCCTGCCAGGCATCGTGGATCAGCCGGCGCAGCCGTTCGTTCTGTTTAGCTCGCTTGGAGGGTTCTCGCCCCAGCCAGCTGTAGTAGCCGCTTCGGCTCACCTTAAATACCTCAGACATCTTCGATATGGGATACTGATCTGCATAATCTGCCATAAATTGAAAGATCACCCACTTGTCTTGCCGAAGATGCCAATTGCCTTTTTTAGGATATCACGTTCCATGCGTGTTTCTGCCAGTTCATTCTTTAAGCGACGCAGCTCAGCTTGTTCAGGAGTTACCTTCTCCACCCCCTTTCCAGGAAAACTATCTGCAGGATCCGGCTCCATAGGCCGCTCTCCATTTGTAGATAAGAGCTGGTTTTAATCCCAGCTCTGAGGCCAGTTCGCTGATGTTCTCCCGCTGATAACTCTGTTGGATCACATCAAGCTTATATTGTTTGGTGTAAGCTTTTTCGTGTTTTCTTTTTACCCATTGGTTATTTGGTTGTTTTAGATACCTCAATATACCTTAACTCCATGTCCACTCAAATGTAGAAACTCCACACGTTTTGATAAACATCCCCCAATCCCTTTGTTAAGGGGGACACTTTCCAAAACAACCTCAATTGGTAAACGCATTATTCTATTTAAAATATAAAAGTTTAGAACAATTTTTAACTATATGGTTGAAATATTTGGTTGAAGGGAGGTAAGGTTGATAGAAGATTCTACAGTTTATTATCTGTAATAGATTAAGCATCAATTGTTTACAGATTCGAAGCTGAACCAATTTGTAAATTAACCATATGGTTGAACTATATGATTTATGTCCGTAAACTGTGGTCGAACACAAAACAAGAGTATGGACATGAATAAAGCCTATCTAAGTACTGCGGTACTTTTACTATTAATGATTACAGCCTCATGCAGTGATACATCAGGAGAGAAACCGCCCGAAAGCCAAATTGAGACTGCAGCAGCCGAACTCGATTCTCAGCAGGTTCGCTTTTTCAACGTGAAAACGGAATCTGTAGCAGATCGGGTAACTTTAAGCGGACGTCTTCGTGCGGATAACCGTGTTGAGCTTTTCCCGGAAGTGCAAGGCAGGGTGATGGAGGGAGGCAAGCCGTTTCAGGAGGGGATTTCCTATCAAAAAGGAGAAATTTTAGTAAAGCTGGACGACAGCGAAGCCGGGCTGAAGCTTCAGTCATCAAGAAGCAAGTTCAAAACCGTTGTCTCCGGGCTAATGGCCGATATCAAGCTGGACTATCCGGAAACGCTGCCGCAGTATGAGGAGTGGTTTAATACGCTGAGTGCTGAGAAGTCTGTTTCACCCATTCCCGAGTTTGAAGAGGGTGTACGCCGTTTCCTGGAGTCGAAAAGCGTGTATGAACTCTACTACAGCATCAAGAGTGCAGAGGAACAGCTGGAAAAATTTACGATTCGCGCACCGTTTTCAGGAGTTTTATCGGCCGCCAAAGCTGAGCCGGGTCAGGCAGTTGGGCCACAGTTTCATTTGGGTACGCTGGTAGATCCATCGCGGTTTATTTTAAACGCTTCGATTGAACCCGATGATGCAGAATGGATTCTGCCCGGACAAACGCTGGAGGTAAGAAATCAGGGTCAAAACAGAACGTATGCTGCAACCGTGACAAGAGTGAATCCGTCGGTGGATCCGGCCTCGCAACAGGTGTTTGTGTACCTGGAGGTTTCGGGCAATAACTTACGGGAGGGAATGTACCTGGAGGGTGAGATCGAATCAGAGAGAACAAAGGAGCTGGCCAGGATTCCAAAAACGGCTTTGACGAGAACGGGGGATGTAATTGCCAATAGAGACGGTCAGCTGCTTGAAGTGCCCGTTCAAATTGAGGAATTGGAGCGGAGCCACCTCTGGGTAAGCGGGTTGGAAAATGGGGAAGAGATCGTAGAAGATGTCACTGAACCGGTCAGCGGCCGAATCATCAAGTAGGAAATTCCATGAAGAGATTAATTAACTTTTTTGTCCGTAACCCCGTCATGGTTACCCTGGGGCTGATGATCATCGTTCTGATGGGTATCCTCAGCTTTAGCCAGACACGCTACACGCTGAATCCGCCCGAAGATCCGACTGAAATTTATGTGAATATCACGTATCGCGGCGCATCACCGCTTGAAATTGAAGAGCGGGCGATATCCAGAATTGAAGAGAACCTGAACGGTATAAACGGAATGGACCGTCATACCTCCGTGGCCCGGGAAAACAGCGGCCGCATCACCGTGGAGATTTTTGAGTGGGCCGATATTAATGAAGTGTTGGTTGACGTGGAGAACGCGGTGAACAGGGTAACAGACCTGCCCGAAGAGATGGACCGCCCGATTGTTTATAAGCAGGAGATGCTCAATCCCACGATTTCGCTTGCGCTGACCGGCGACATCTCGCTTCAGCAGAAAAGAGATTACGCCGATCAAATCAGGGACGAATTTCTTGTTGAGAAGGGAATCTCAAACGTAATCCTGCACGGCTTTCCTCCTGAAGAGATCTCCATTGAACTTAACGACGAGCAGATGGACCGGTTTGGTATTTCCGCGCAGGAAGTAGCGGAAGCTGTCAGGAAAAATAATATTGACATCACCGGTGGCGAATTGAAGATGGAGGATGCCAACTGGCAGATCAGGGCTGAAAACAAAGAGGTGACAGCGCTCGAAATTGCTCAGATTCCTGTGCGTTCGGGACTGAACGGTGAACGCGTGCTGCTGAAGGACATCGCCTCTGTAACAGATCAATTCGACGACCGGCCCATTGAACGCTATCTCGATGGCGAAGAGTCGGTGGTGATTCAGGTCGTGACCACCAACGAAGAGAATCTTGTGGCCATTGCCGAAGAGGTGAAAGAGTACGCCGGACATTTTAATACGCTGCACAGTGGCGTTGAGCTGACTGTGGTGGAAGATTTTTCCGAATTCGTGTATGAGCGTGTTGATTCCCTCAGGAGTAACGCTATTTTCGGTTTGATCCTGGTGTTGCTCATCCTCACGCTATTCCTTGATAAACGGATTGCGATGTGGGTCTCTCTCACGATTCCGCTGGCAATTTTGGGTACCTTTGCTACTGCACTGCTGGGGTATGATTTCACAATCAACGTGGTATCGATATTTGGCATTATCCTGGTTTTGGGTATGCTGGTGGATACCGGTGTGGTGGTTGCTGAAAACATTTACCGCCATTATGATGAATTTGGAGAATCACCTGTTGAGGCAGCCCGAAATGGCGCCGCGGAAGTTGCCTCACCTATGATCATCTCGCTTATGACCACAGCTACGGCGTTCAGCCTCTTCTTTTTTCTTCCCGGAAAACCCGGTGCCTTTTTTACGGAAGTCTCGTTTGTGGTGGTGAGTGCGCTGCTGGCCGCGCTCATTGTAACATTTCTTTTTCTGCCTCAGAAACTCACCGTTTCAAAAGTGTTGTCCGATCAGAATAAGCAAACCCGTTTTGAGAAAGCGATGGCGAGCGGGCTTACATCATTCAGGGACAACTATTTTATGCCATTTACTGATTTCATTTCTCACAAATGGCGATGGCTCAATGTGTTTGCCTTTATTCTTCTGCTGTTAGGTTCGGTTGCCCTGATCAGAACCGGCGTTTTACCGGTTACCTTTTTTCCCTATCTGGATGATGACGTTCAGCTGGTGCGGATAGAGATGGAGCCGGGAGTTCCGGTGGATACTACCCGGGCGAAGCTGATGAAAATTGAAGAAGCCGTATACAGAGTCGGGGATCGGCTCACGGAAGACAGAACAGATAACGAGAACGTAATACAGAATGTGGAGAGAATTCTGGGTCCCGAAAGCCACCAGGGAGAACTGCGAATTGTTATGATGGGCGGCGATGAGCGGGGAATTCCGGCCTACGAAATCAACAATATGTTCAGGGATGAAGTGGGAGATGTACCCGGCACAAATTACATCCGGTTTATTTCTGCACTTGCCGAGCACCGGTTTGGCGGACTCCCGGTGGATATTTCGGTTTCGGGAAAGAGTATAGAGAATATTCAGGAAGCTGCCGAAAAACTGAAGAGATCACTTGAAAAACGAGACGACCTGGTGGATGTAGCCGATACCGATCAGCGCGGCAATCCCGAACTGCATATTGAACTGTCAAAAGCAGGTGAACAGCTTGGGCTTACGCTTCAGGATATCATGATGCAGGTCCGAACGGCTTTCTTCGGGATGGAGCTTCAAACGCTTCAGCGCACAGGAAATGATGTGAGGGTGTGGCTGAGATTTCCTGAGGAGAACCGGGAGAGTTATCGTGATCTGATGGATGTTAAAATCAGAACGCCGAAGGGTGCTTATCCATTGTCGCAGGTGGCGCATATTTCGCCGACGGATGCATCTCTCAACGTCAATCATATTAACGGCCGGCGAACCATTCGGGTAGATGCCGACCTGGCTGATCCATCCCTTTCCGCTCCTGCAATCCTGGCCGATATCAGGGAAAGCACGCTGTCGCCCCTGGAGAAGGAGTTTCCCGGCGTGCAGTTTGTGATTGAGGGCCAGAACCGTGAATCGGCAAAAGTGACCGAGGCAATGCAGGCGGTAGCCCCGATTATACTGCTCGTCATCCTGGCGCTGATGGTCGTTAACTTTCAATCATTCAGTCAGACGTTCCTGGTTCTTCTTACGCTGCCGTTTGCCTTTACGGGCGTGGTGATCGGCCACTGGGTGCATGACGCAACCATGAACATATTTTCCCTGATCGGGATGATTGCACTCATCGGTATCCTGATCAATAACCTGCTGGTTCTTATCACGGCTTTTAATGATAATCTGAAGGCTGAAATGACGTTCGAAGAGGCGCTGAGAGATGCCGTACGGTCACGTTTTCGGCCCATTTTACTCACAACGCTCAGTACGGTGGCCGGATTGATTCCCATGATTTTTGTTGGCGGACTGGCGTCTGCATTTTTAAAACCGCCGGCCATTGCCATCGCTTACGGGCTCACGTTTGGATTGCTGATCTCCCTTACGCTTGCACCGGCTTTTCTGGTCATTTTCAACAACGCGAAATTCACAATTCTGAAGATACTGGGCAAAGAACCGGAGACACAGGAGAGTATTGAACCGGCAGTCATTCTTCATGAACATCATAAAAAGAACACACTATGAGATTGGTAATTTTATCTTTTATACTGGCGATTTTGGCTGGCAGCGTATCTGCTCAGGAAAAGTTCACCCTTGATGAAGCGATCAAAGCAGCGCTGGAGCACAACCACAGCGTGCAGATCAGCGATATTAGTGCGGACATTGCAGAGAACAGCGTATCGCGCGGAAACGCCGGTCAGCTGCCAAACCTTGCGATAACCGGAGGAGCAAGTGCTGCCTATAGCGATCTTGATGTCACACCGGGATCATTTTTCCAGAATCTGCTCAATCCACAGGGATCGAATCAGCAAGGGTCACCGCCGTCTATCTCGTATGATGGAGTAACCACCACGCAGTTCAATTCACAGATCGGGACACAAATGGTGATTTACGACGGAATGAAGGGACGATTGCGTTACAAATTGCTGGAAACGGGAAGCGATCTGGCCGATTTGCAGTACCGTACTGAATTGGAAAACACCATTTTAAATATCACCCAAACGTTTATAAATGTAGCTTCGCTGCAGAAAGCGATAGAGGTCAAGGAAGTTTCGCTTGAGCAAAGCAACGACCGCTATCGCACCATTGAAACGAGGCGGGAATACGGCCAGGTAAATGAGCAGCAGCTCTTGCAGGCCCTGGCGGATTTAAAAAGCGACAGTACGGCCTTTAGAAATCTGAAGCTTCAGTATGAAAATGCGTACCGCGATCTTCATACCGATATCGGGTGGGATCAGCGCGAGATGGATCCTGTGACAGATGAATTTGCTGGGACAGAACTGCCGGGTTACGAGGATTTTTTATCGATGATGATGGAGAACAACTCTCTGCTGAACATCAGGGAAAAACGGCTGGAGCAGGCTGAGCTGAATGAACGGATGACAAAAGCCGGATTTTTACCCTCACTAACCGCATCGGCCGGGTATGGTTACAGCTACATGAACGCAACCGAGGGTCAATTTGAGACGCAGGAGCAGCTCGGTTTTACCGGTGGATTATCACTGAAGATCCCGATTTTCAGCGGCGGCAGAAATCGTATTGAGTCTCAAAATGCAAAAGAGAGGAGTCGCCAGGAAGAGCTTCGAAAAGAGGAGTCGGCAATGCAGCTTCAAACCCGTTTTGAAAACAGCTGGCAGCAGTATCTGCACCTGGAAGATCAGCTTGAAACAGAGAGATCAAACCGCGCGGTTTACGAGCGAAATTACGAACGCGCGGAAGAGATGTTCAGCCGTGGTGAGATTACCGGAGTGGAACTGCGTGCAGCTCAGCTATCGCTGGAAAATGCGCGGCTAAGAGTGTCGGAAACCGGTTTTCAGCTGAAACAAACCGAGACACTGCTGCTCTATCTGAGTGGTGGGTTATTGGTGAGGTATTAAAAACATTTTAATAGAGCTTCGAAATAACCCCTCTCGAGAGGGGATCTGAATCACAAAACTAGCAGCTAAGCGTTGCTTTTAGGATGCACACGGCGACTGTTATGAAGCGCTCCGAATCCCACTCGGAGGGTATGTTCGCAATACAGCGCCGTGAAACTGAAAGCCTGTTTCTTCTACCAGATCAATGCATGCAACACACCCCTCGCTAAACTCACCCGGCTTCGCCGTTTCGTTTACGCTTTTTCGCTGTCGCGTGCAAAAGATGAGCCCTCTCAAGCCACACTTGGTCCCGATTTTTCGGGGAGGGATTATACAGTCTGTCACCTTCAAAATAGTGTTGCCCTGCACTACTACGCTATCTTCTGCGCTAAAGCTTCGAAGATCAAGATAACTTCGAAGAGCAGGTTTTTGGGCAAGATTAGGGGCTTGATATGACGCTACTCAGTCAGACTTATTCACCAATCAACTTCACAAATTCCGCCTCTGAACTGAAGACTTTTTTCCGTGTACTGGTGGAACTCAATTCTAACCCCGTTCGGATCTTCCGTCCATGACTGCCAGGTGTGATCTCCACCCAGCTTTTTATCCGTTGCGTCAAAACCGGAGGTACGCAACTTTGAGATCACCTTATCGATATCGTCCGTCTCAATGGCCATGTGATTGATATTACCCACAGCTCCGGGATCACCTTTGAACACTTCAATAAAGGAGTCGTTGCCAAGTTTGATATAAAACCCAAACAGCGCATCATCCTTCATGAAGATAAAACCTTTTTCCAGGCCCAGGACCTCACAGTAGAAACGTTCGGTTTCTGCAAGATCCTTAGTGTGAATACAAATATGCGCCAATCGTTTAATCATAGTTTTTGTAGAATTATTTAGAAATCGTTTAAAAAAATTTCAGGTATCAATGATAATCGGATTGACCTTCATAACTGATGCAAGATGATAATTTTTTCCGTGCTTCCGTGGCTATAATCAATCAAATTTCAGGATGTTTAATTATAACGGCACCAATCAATAGGATTTACAAAAAATCAATACCAGTCTGGGCTTATATATTAATTCCGATCCTGACCGCCACCACCAAACGACATCGCCGGATAATCACTCATTGTATACGTAACCGACGCATTCCGGTTGATATCGGTCACACGCATCGTAATCTTTTCACCGCTATTTAAGTCTTCCTGAATCATCTCCATCAGCATCCCGGCAGGGTAGTTTTCCGGAACATTTCCTTTCAACTCTTTAGTCTGCTCGTTGATTCGAAGCATCTTCTGAATTCCTAAATCTTCATCTTCAGTTACCCAATATTCCATCATTGTGTCTTCATTTTCCGATCTGTAACCCCGGCATTCCAAGCCACTGATGGTTTTGGTACCAATCTCTTCAAAGTTTTCCCACTCTTCCATCTCTTCCTGATCTGAATCCGTGGTTGAATCTGGAGCCATCTCTTTAAAATCTTCTGCCAGAGAGCGGGCCTGTTTCCAATCGTAGGCAAACGAAAACTTTCCATCTTCATTTTCCATCAGCATCACCATCGACTCGTTTTTTAGATCGTAAATCATAAACATCTCACCTTCAGACTCATCCATCTGTTCGCCCGAAAACTTAGTGCCGGAATATGATTCTGTTTCATTAAAATGCATTTTCATGATCATAGGACCATCAGAGTTACCATTCTTCTGAACGGTTTCAACTTCCATCGTAGTAATCACATCAAAACGATAAGCTTCTTCGGTTACAGCGTTGCTGTTCATTGTAAACGATACGTTTATACCGTCTCCTTCAGAACCAAACTCTTCTCCAAAAATAGATTGCCAGGATTTTTCCACGGCTCTTTCTGCAGCTTTTTCAACCTCATTGCTGAGTTTCTCCTCTACCTTGTCTTCAGCCGCTTTCTTGGCACGGTCTTTAAGCCTGTTAAAAATTTGTCCGTCGGCTGTGGATACAAAAGCCAGGGAAGTTAACGTGACAATCAGAAATGCTATTAATTCTCTCATATTGATTTGGTATTAAGTTAATGGTCTTATCTCTAAGCGAATATACAAGAATACAGCAATAATCCACATAAGAAGAGAGTGATTTGCCCAGATGATGTGGTCGCCAATGTTTGAGATGTTCAAATCAACAGATCGGGAGTATCCTTAAAGAACTTATATTTTAAAGTGCCATATACTTTTACGATTCGATTTTATTGATACCCCATATCGATAAGAAATAGGGCTTTTGAAAGCTAGATTTTGTATTTTATATATCATTGAACGAAAATAAAAACAGTTAAATAAAAAGAGATATGAGTACAGAAAATAGAATAGGACTGGATAGTGATAAGGTAAAAGAGTTGGCTGAAAAGCTGAATCTTCTTTTGGCGAACTACTCCGTCTTTTATCAGAATACGAGAGGTTTTCACTGGAACATCAAGGGAGATTCATTTTTCGTTCTGCACGAAAAGTTTGAAGAGCTCTATGACGATCTGAAAATCAAAATTGATGAAGTAGCTGAACGAATTCTGACGCTGGGCTATACTCCCGGTCACCAATATTCCAAATATGTTGAGACTTCTGAAATCTCGGAAAGCGGTAAAGTAACAGATGGTAAAGAAGCCGTTAATCATATTCTGGAAGCCTTTAAGGCAACCCTGAAAATTCAGCGTGAAATTCTTGAGCTTTCCGATGATGCAGGCGATGAAGGAACCAACGCTTTGATGAGCGACTACATCAGCGAGCAGGAGAAACTGGTCTGGATGTATGCTTCATATGTGAATAAGTAGATTGAATATAGATCATAGTTAAATTTTGATGCTGTTGTGTTTAATTACGCGACAGCATTTTTTTTTGAGAGAGACATTTTGGGTTGATTTAGTATATAAAAACTTGATTTCAATTCAAGTAAATGCCTTATTCACTAAAGTTCGATATAATACTTAAGTTAATGAGCGTGTGAAGCTTATAATAATTTAAGTGGATAGAAGGTTTGTAGTTTACAAGTGGTAAATACTTTCTTAAAATTTGAGTTAACTGAAAAGTGAAAAGCATGAATTATTAGATTTCCTCCGCTAATTTTTTTTAAAGAGAGAATATTAATATGCGCCGTATTTACCTGATTTTATTATTCTTCTTTTGTTTCAATTTGACTGATGGTTTGACCCAGACCAATTTTCAAGTAAATAACTTTTTGACATCTCAACAGAAGGTAGGTAATCAAAACTGGGATATTGCGACTGATGGCTCTCAACGGATACTTGTTGCCAATAATTATGGTCTTCTCGTAATAGATGGGGAAGCAACACGCCTGCATAATCTGCCTGAAGAAACGATGTTTCGTTCAGTTGAGTACATAAACGCTCGAATTTACACAGGTTCGTTCGAGGATTTTGGATTTTGGGAAGAATCTGAATCAGGAGAGCTTCTATACCATTCGCTGGCATCCCGATTGGAAAACCCGGAGATGAATAATGATGAAGTATGGAAGATTGTTGAGTACGAAGGGGTTATTTATTTCCACAGTTTTGGTTCTGTTTATGCCTATAATGGAGAGGATGTTTATCGCTTAAATACTCCGGGTTCTTTTATGTTGCCACATCTAGCGGGAGGCCGGGTTTATTCTCAGTTAATACAGGGTGGATTATACCGTCTGGTAGATGACGAATTTGAGCTTGTTCCGGGCAGTGATTTTCTGGAAGATGAAGAGGTTAAATCGATTATTGATCTCAAGGGAAATAAAATTTTGATCGGTACTTCAAACGGGATGTATACGTACGACGGGCAAACATTTGAAGATTGGGATGCAGAAAGAACAGAAGAGGTTATTCAGAATCAGATTAATAAAATGGTCCGTACTGAAGATAAAATAGTAGTGGGAACCATTCTGAATGGCCTTTATATCTTCGACTTAAACTTCAATCTAATCAAAAACATCAATACACAAAGCCATCTTCAGAATAACACCATTTTATCACTTGAAGTGGATTCGGTGGATAATCTATGGGTAGGAATGGACAGAGGGCTCGATTATATCGATTTCAATACACCTGTTAACGTCTATAGCTACGAAATGGACGATATCGGCAGTGTATATTCCGCAGAACTTTTTAATGATGAACTTTATATAGGTACCAATCAGGGTATTTACTGGTTAAAGAGTAATGAAAATGGAAGTTTCTATGATATATCCTTGATACCTGATTCCCAGGGGCAGGTTTGGTTCATTAAAGAAATTGAAGGGGTACTCTATGCCGGTTTAAATGACGGGACCTTTGTAATAGAGAACAAAACCCTTAGAAAAGTTGGTTATGAAAACGGCGGATATAATTTAAAACGGTATCCCGGAGAATCGCGGAATATTTTACTGCAAAGCACGTACAACAATCTGGTGGTCTATCAGAAAAATGACTCGGTTTGGGAACAGTCAAACATAATGACCGGTTTTCAGGCCCCCGCAAGATTTCTTGAATTCGATCATCTTGGAAATATTTGGCTTGGGCATGCGGTACGCGGTATTTTTCAACTACAGCCAAATATACAGTTCGACAATATTTCTAATGTGAAAAATGTAAGTCTCGCTGATGGTCTGCCTCTAAATAACAACAGGGTGTTTAAGCTTGGCAACAGAATAATGACTTCGGTTGCCGACACCCTTTATGAATGGGATGCTATTCATGAGCAGTTTGTACACTTTAATGGGTTAGATCAATTCTTTACGGAGAGCGGAGTCGTTAAAAATATTATTCCGGCCGGAATGCAGCGCTTTTGGGTTATTAAAGATTCTGAAATCCTGTTATTGGAAGTCCATTTTAATTCTATAAAGCTACTGTATAGGGTACTTCCCGATATGTATAATTTTAACCTAGTGGAAGGATATGAAAATGTGGTTCAGCTAACCGAAAATCTGCATCTTTTCTGTCTGGATGACGGGTTTGCAATTTTAGATATGGAACAAACCCGTCATTCCAAGTTTCCCATCCCACGCGTTCGTATACAATCTGTAAGCGCTGTTGATTATCAAGAGAATCAAACTGTTTTTAATACTGAAGAAGAAAATGAGATTGAACTATCAAACCAAAATAACACAGTAACATTTAACTGGTCAACGTCACAGCTTGCAGGTATTCCAGCGTTTTTTCAATACAAACTTGATAATTTAGATGCAGGCTGGAGTAGCTGGAGTGAAGATCAACAAGCAGAATATCTGAGGTTGCCTTCGGGAGTGTACACTTTCTCTGTACGTGCAATAGATCTCAACGGTTCTTTAACAGAAACGACTTCTGTCACAGTTACAATTCAAAAGCCCTGGTACCAATCACCGTTTGCATACTTTTTATATTTTTTGATGTTTGCTTCATTAGGCATAACACTTCGTTTGTATTATTCGAGAAAAAGATGGAAAGAGCATGGGAGATTTGTGAGTGAAAGACACACTGAAATGGCTCGGGATCGCGAAAAAGCCAATAAAGAGATCATCAAACTCAAAAACGAAAAGCTACAGTCCGAAGTTGATCATAAATCATCTCAATTAGCCTCGAACACTATGGCGATTATGAGAAAAAACAATCTCCTCAGTACGATTAAAGATGAACTTCAGCTTCAAAAGGATAATCTTGGAGAATCATTTCCTGATAAAAGCTATACCAAATTGATGAAACTGATTGAAGATGGTGTTGAAGATGAACACGAATGGGAGATATTCGAACAACTGTACAATGAAGCTCACGGAAACTTTTTCAGACGCCTGAAGGAAACCTATCCGCAGTTAACGCCAAGTGACCTAAGGCTGTGTGCTTATTTACGGATGAATCTTTCCTCAAAAGAGATCGCACCTCTGCTAAATATTTCAGTTCGGGGAGTGGAAGAACGCAGATACAGGCTGAGAAAACGCCTGGAAATTTCTACGGAAACAAATCTTACCGAACTGATTATGACGTTCTAAAGCAGTTCCCAGATCAATCCTGTAGTTCAAATTCTGCATTTTGCGTGTCGCGCGAGTTTCCACCAATGAAGATCATAAATTCACCCGGTTCAGAACCATAACTCATGTCCAGTCTGTAAAATTTCAGATCGTTATTGGTTATGTTAAATACTACGTCTTTCGACTCACCCGGTTCAAGATATATTTTTTCAAATCCTTTAAGTTGTTTTACGCGTGGTGCCACAGAAGCCACTTTATCATGCAGATAAAACTGAACTACTTCTTCACCTGCCCGGTTACCTGTATTGGTTACGGTAACAGTGGCGTCTATGCTTCCGCTTACGTCCATAGATTTTGAGGAGAGCGAAACGGGGCTGTAATCAAACGTGGTGTAGCTGAGTCCGTATCCAAATACGTAGAGTGGTTCGTTTTCAACGTCCAGATATTTGGTTGTGTATTTGCTGTTGGGATCGAACGGTCGGCCGGTATTCCGCATATTATAGTGAATTGGAATTTGACCCACGTTTCTTGGGAATGTCATTGGCAGTTTTCCTGATGGGTTATAGTTGCCAAAAAGAACATCAGCAATGGCATCACCTGCAGTGGTTCCCAAAAACCAGGTTTCCAGAATTGATGGAATATTTTCATCAAGCCAGTTGATGGTTAGGGGACGGCCGTTCATTAATACCGCCACAATGGGTTTACCGGTAGCGTGAATTTCCCTGGCGAGGTCCTCCTGTGCACCCGGTAGACTGATATCTGTGCGACTGGCAGCTTCGCCCGACATTTCGTAGCTCTCACCGAGCGCAAGAATCACTAAATCGGCACGCTGAGAGGCTTCAACCGCATCTGCAAATCCTGTACGGCTATCATCATTGATTCCAGTTCCTTCAACAAAAATAAATTCAATATCCGGTTTTTGATTTTTCAAACCCTGCAACAGCGAAACGGATTTTGTCCAGTCGCCCGCAGCAGACCAGCTCCCGATCATATCTCGCTGATTATCACCCATTGGCCCGATTACAGCTATGGTCTGGATATCCTCACTGATAGGAAGCAACTGATTCTCATTCTTCAGCAGAACAATTGAGCGCTTTGCCATATCTCGTGCAGCTTCTATATTTTCTGGTGTCATAATTTCCTGCTCTTGCCTCTCGGTTGAACTGTATCGGAAAGGGTCATCAAACAAACCAAGTTGGAATTTTACCCGAAGCACATAACCCGCGGAACGATCTATCTGGCTCTCTTCGATTCTTCCATCTTCAACAAGATCTGCCAGTGTTTGGTGGTAATAACCATCCTGCATACTCATGTCTACACCTGCATCGAGAGCGAGTTTACTTGCCTGATGTTCATTTTCTGCCACACCGTGAAACAGGAGCTCCATAATGGCTGTGTAATCAGTAACAACAAATCCGTCGAATCCCCACTCATCACGCAAAATATCCTGAAAAAGATAGGAGTTTGCTGTTGCCGGTATTCCGTTCAGATCGTTAAATGCCGTCATCACAGAAACGGCACCGGCATCAATAGCAGCCTTAAAAGGAGGGAGGTAAACTTCCCGGAGTTCTCTGTCAGACATATCCACACTGTGATAATCGCGACCTGCCTGGGCAGCTCCATAACCGGCAAAGTGTTTTACAGTTGCTGCAAGAGTATTCAAATCTTTTAGATCGTCTCCCTGAAACCCTTGTACTTTCACTTCGGCAATTCTCGATCCAAGGTAGTGGTCTTCTCCGGCTCCCTCAATAACGCGTCCCCATCGCGGATCTTTTGAAATGTCGACCATCGGAGCAAAAGTCCAGTGCAGACCCTCGGCAGCTCCTTCGCGAGCAGCAATCTCAGCGGTTTGTTTCATCATGTCTAAGTCCCAGCTTGAGGCTTCGGCAAGGGGAACGGGGAAAATAGTGCGATGCCCATGAACAACATCATACCCGAACATCAAAGGAATTCCAAGTCGAGTTTCATTCACAGCAATTTCCTGTAACTTTCTTGTGTACTCGGCTCCGTAGGCATTAAAAATAGCACCCACATCTCCATTTTTTATGTCCTCGAGGTATTCCGGACGTAAAAATGCGCCTGTCTGATCCATGTCACTTGTATAGAGTGTGAGCTGGCCAATTTTTTCATCAAGCGTCATGATTGAGAGCAGTGAATCTACTTTTTGATCGATACTGCTTTTTGAACTGTTTTTAATATCGGTACTGCCACATCCTGCAAAAGCCAGAAGTACTGAAAGTACAATGAGCAGATGTAATTTTTTCATAGTAAACCCTATTTAATTATTCATTTACGGTTTCAAAACTAAGAGAGTCCAAGGCATCCTGAACTTCCGGTGCCTGCATGAACAGATCCCAAAGCAGACCTGTCCGGTGGTTTTCAATCATGATGATGATCGGCCCCTGATCAATAGCGAGATAGGAATCTGCCCACCATCCTTCCGTTGGGTTAAATGCATCATGGAACCCATATTCCCCCCAAAGTTTATCACCCAGTACGTAATAGAAATGATGAATGGCATCCATCGATTCTTCGGGTGTGTAGGGGATAGAAGAAATGGCGGCAGTGGGAGTAATTGTACCATTATCTCTGGTTGGCTCATGGGCAAGATAGCCTTCAAAATTGTCACTGGCAGTTAATCCCCAGCTATCGGAGCTGTAGCCAACAAAATTATTGGGATTAACAATAGAATGTTCGCGATTGATAAGCGTATGGTTTCTGTTTTGCCGCCAGTAATCAGCATAGGTGTCTGTAAGATTTCTCGGATCGAGCCCAAGGAATGAGTAATGTGCAAAGAAAAGAGGGCCACCATAATCATATCCCACTGGAAGTTCGATGTTGTAAAATAATTGCCCATTGGTGATGTTTCCTGATCGCGCCCATCCCTGATGGTACACGTCGGGTTCTATTCCGTGGTTTGTTGAAGAAGCCGCCAGCAAATATACAATTAGAGCTTCATTGTAACCGCGAACCTGCATATTCATTTGCCACCCATGATTTTCTGACCAATGCCAGTATAAAACATTCTGTCCATCGCGGGTATACCAGTCCCATTCAATAGTGTCGAGCAGGCCGTTAATTTTACTAATTAGTTCATTTTCTTCCTGAATGCTTTCGTCCAGGAATTCCCTTACGGTGATCAGTCCCTGAGCCATAAATGCTGTTTCCACAAGATCCCCGCCGTCATCATATTCGCTGAAAGGTATGGTATTTCCAGTGGCTCCATGCATCCAGTGTGGCCAAACGCCGTGAAAACGATCTGCGGAGGTGAGGAAGTCCACAATTTTATTCAGACGTTCGACTCCCTGGCTTTTTGTAATAAACCCCCGATGTATGCCCACCAAAATAGCTTTTAAACCAAATCCGCTACCACCGATGGTTACCGTATCACCTGAAGTGTTTCGTTCTCGTGCCAACCCACTTACGGGATGCGCAAAATCCCAGAAATATTTGAATGTTGCTTCCTGTATTTTATCGAGCAGCTGCATATCCGTTATTTCCGGAAATTTGTATTCCGGGTTTAATCCGGTTTGAAACCTTCTGTTAAAGGATTCAAAATCGAATCCATTTTTAAAGGTAAGATTATCACTGATGTTGATATAGTAGTGGCGATAGTAATCCAGCTCTTCCTGTGATGTGATAGTAACTGTCAGTGAATCATTTGAGAAGGAGTACTCAGCATCGATTACGGGAGTGATTCTGATGATATTTTCAATGTTTTGATCGCTGATCACATCAGAAAACGTCAACTCTAAGGATATTGAATTGTAAGTTACATCTCTTAATATATTTTGCTCTTCCAGCTCCTGATTGTTAACGGTGGCTGAGATAACCTCTCCTGATCCATTTATGGTTTCAAATGTAAATTCGGCTCCGGGGAAATCAGCTCCATGTGAAGCCTGAATGTCATCAGAAATAATAAGCCGGTAAACAGTGTTGTATTCTAAATTCTCCTGAGAATTAACTGAAATTACACGTTCTCCGTCAGTTAAAGCGGTATTCACCAAAATATCGGTTTGTTGCTCTGCATCTTGAATAGTTACAGCTTCGGCAATTGTTTGGGCATTAATCGGGGAAGAAAATTCAATCAGAAATTCAGTTTGTGTCGAAATATCAGTTGTTGTCTGGCTTGGTGAAAGAGTTTTATTATTAGCAGTAACTTTTATGAGTTGAAGTACATCTGTATTCTGTTCAGTGCTTTTATTATTACAACCTTGCGCAAAAAGAATGAGGACCAAGAATTGAACAAAAAATATACTGCGAAGTTGTTTCACAATCGGGAAGGCGGGCAGGGTCTGTTTGTAATTCATACATTCACCAAAAAATATTAATAGTTACTAAAAACCCCCGATAATCAAGAGAAGAGATATAAATTTGAGAAAAAAAGTGACCCATACTTCCGCATGGGCCACATATTGTTTTTTAATTTTCAGACTGATACATCAACTGGATTTCAGTATCTGTAAGTACTTTGTGATATACTTTTATATCATCAAGTTGGCCTTTAAAATGCTGTGCTGTAGGGAAATCGTATCCTCCCCAAGGTTCGTTATCCCACATGGTTCCTGCTCGTGATTGTATAAAACCAAATGCAAGATCATTCACAACATCGGGTTCCTGGCCGGCATATTGAATGCCTGTAACCGTTCGTTGTATGGAATCTTCAGGCCACAGATCGAAGTCAAAACTCTTCATCAGTTCACCGTCATAATAGAGCCGTGCTTTGCGGTCGTTTCCATCATAACTCAAAGTAACATGGAGCCAGTTATCTTTTAAAAGATTAACCATCTGCTCTATGGTCAAGCTTTTGGCGAAATCCCATCCCTGCCAGCCGCCACTGTTAGCATCGGTTGCTTCTGCAGGAAACCACATATCTTCTCCAACAGGCGTACCATCTGCTGTTTCGAACTGAATGGCAAACTTGGCAGATTCATAATTTGCAGTTACTTCAAACTGGATGCCCCAAAAAGCGCCTAATCCAATTACAAAATGGCCTGTAGGATCACCATTTTCATTTACATGTCCTTCTGAATTTGTTTTAACCCAAAAACTAAGGGTAAAATCAGAAGTATTTATGAGTTCATCAGCATTGGGTATTTCAATAATGCTGGTATTACCATTAAAGGTAGCTGCCAGGCCTGCTTCACTGTTTCGGCTTTCAGTGTAGGTCATATCAACATCAGCAGACGAAGGATAATTACCGGTTATATCATCCGGGCTATCTTCGAATGTCCAATGAGCAACCATTCCGGAAGGGCTAAATGTACCCGCTGTGGTAAAGGAACGGGAAGTGGTTGCCAACGGCTGATCTTCTTCGTTCAACAATCCGGCACCAAGAATGAGCTCATAGAGTGCACCCGAACTCAGCTCTTCCTGAAGTTGTATGGTAATGGTTTGTCCGCTTGCTGAGATCTGTAACGGAATATTTGTATCGTCATAATCCTGAATTAACGATATGTTAGCTGAAGTTGCCGTAGAAGCTTTCACATTGGAATTAAATGTAATTTCTATGGTTGCATCAACAGGCACATCATCCGGCGACTGTGCGGTGTTCAGGTCAACGCCGCCAGCAGTTATGGATTCAATATTCAAATTGACAGGGTCATTACTGTCAGTTCCACATGCCTGAAACATTACAGCTATCATAACAATAGCTGAAATTATCAGTAGGTAGGTATTTTTAATCTTCATAATAGTATGATTTTATTTGGGTTGATAGTTTGTAATCTTTTACCAATTATCGTTTTGGGTGAGTACGCCCTGCGACAGGTCGATTTCACTTTGGGGAATTGGTAACAGTTCGTGTTTACCGCTAATGAAACCATATTGGCCCAGAACATCTTCTGCTTTCCCGGTTCGTACAAGATCCCAGAAACGGTGTCCTTCCAGCGCAAGTTCTACTCTGCGCTCTTCAATAATCAGATCTCTGAGAATCTCTTTATTCGTTTCTGTGATATCCGGGAGTATAGATTCATCTCCTTGTCGTGCTCTTTCACGAACTTGGTTAAGGTAGATTAAGGCTTCATCTGGTTGATCATTTTCATTAAGAGCTTCTGCAGCCATTAAAAGCACATCTGAGTAGCGAATCAGGCGGCGATTGTGGCCATATTGAGTATCTGTTGAGGTGCCGGGAATCCACACTTTACGGTTGTAGCTTTCAATTTGCAGAATATCGTTCTCGTCAACGTATTCATCCGGGGTGGTACCATCGCCGGCAATTTCGATACCGTCAATTACATCACCTAGTTCGATGATGGTCGCTTCCCTGCGCGGATCGTTGTTACCGAAAGCATCGCGTAAATCAACACTTGGCCGGTTAAATCCCCATCCTCGGTTTGGTGTGCCTCGAACGCCCTGAGTGTTGGCATATTGATTGCCTCCTTGACCGGCAGTAGATACGGCACCTATTTCAAATACCGACTCAACACCATGTTCTCCTTCGGGACCATTGGCATCAATAAAATTAGGTTCCAGGTCATAATCGCCTGATTGGATAACTTCAAGTGCATACTCCTCGGCGTTTAAAAAGTCCTGTTGAAACAGATACACTCTAGCAAGCAGAGCATTGGCTGCACCTGCAGTTGCACGGCCTAGATTATTGGGTCCGTATTCACTTTTAGCTGGAAGATTGTCAATGGCGAACAGCAGATCCTGTTCAATAAGTGTATAAATATCACTTTGAGGTGATTTAGAAAGTTCAATTGCTGTTTCAACTTCTGTGACTAAAGGAACACCCCCAAACGCACGTGTCAAATCGAAATAGTACAATGCGCGTAAAAAACTGGCTTCGCCAAGGTATCTGCTCTTAAGTTGCTGATCCATCTCAATAGGTTCTACCCGTTCGAGCACAATGTTTGCCCTTCGAATTCCCTGATATAGGGAGTTCCACCATCTGTCGAGCCCATCTTGAGTAGGGGTGTGGGAAAAATTATCATAAGGACCTACAGTATTTGCCCCATCATTGGGATTGCTGCCCTTGTGGGCATCGTCCGACATGATATCCAGAATGGGAAAGCCGCCACTGTGGTAGTGCCACTCTCGCAGAGTAGAATATACAGCGTTGGTTGCCTGAAGAGCATCTTCTTCTGTTGTTGGAAACACTTCCTGAGTTAACTGGCTTTGGGGGCTAACACTTAGGAAATCCTCGCAACCTGTAAAGGCAACAAGTACAGCAGTGATAAGTAAAAGTTGAAAGATTTTCATAGTTATGGCCTCAAAATGTTGTGTTTATTCCAATGGAAATGACTCTCGGAATCGGGTAAACACCTGTATCAATTCCGTTTGACAGTACATTACCGCTGCCGATTTCCGGTGTATAGCCAGAGTACTCAGTCCAGGTGAATAGGTTTGTAGCTTTGACGTAAATTCTAGCCCTTGCCATCTGAATTGCATTTGCAATAGTAGAGGGTATGCTGTATCCAATGTTCAAGCTTCTTAATCTCAAGTAAGAACCATCACTGATGAATCGGTCTGATGGCAGAAAGTTGTAGCCTCCATAGGAGGGACGCGGTTCAGTATCGCTGGTTCCTTCGCCGGTCCATCTGTTCCAAACATGTTGTTCAAAGTTGTAGGGATCGGGGCGGACAACATTTTTACCATTAAATATTTTATTACCGTACTGTCCCTGGAAGCCAACCGAGAAATCCCAGTTTTTATAGTCCAGATCAACTGAAAAACCATATACAAATTTTGGAATAGGAGAGCCAAGGTAGGTTCTGTCGTCACCATTAATCTGTCCATCTCCGTTTATATCAACAAAACGTAAGTCGCCTACGCCGGCTTGTGACGAACTTGGATAGCTATCGAGTTCAGCTTGATTTTGAAAGATTCCGTCCGTTTTATATCCAAAAAATGAACCTATTGGACGGCCTATAACAGACCTTGTAACGCTTTGGCCGTTTGCCAAAAATCCGCCGATTAACTCATCATCTACGCCGCTGATGCCACCTATAGTCTGCACCTCATTATGAACGGTATTACCTAAAACAGTTAATCCATAAGAGAAATCGCCGATGTAGTCCCTCCAGTTTATCCTGAATTCAACTCCTCTGTTGAGGATGGAGGCGGCATTAAAGCGTACACGCTGGCCCTGGCCGTTTCCAAGATGTCCGGGAGTTGATAGTTCGACCAGGATATCGTCGGTTACCCGGTTATAAAAATCAAACTCACCGGAAAGCCGATTATCAAGCAGGCCAATTTCCAATCCAACATCCGTTTGTGTTGTGGTTTCCCATTTTAAATCCGGATTACCCGATTGGCCGTAAGTAGAAGCGATGTAAGTGGCATCAGGGTTTCCAAAAACAGCCACCAAATTGGAATTAACCCGGGCAAATCGGTCGTAGTAACTTATTTTTTCATTACCGATTTTTCCCCAGCTGGCACGCAGTTTAAGATTGTTGATTAAAGTGACATCCTGCATAAATGCTTCTCTGTCGATATTCCACCCGAAAGCAACCGATGGGAATGTACCCCAGCGATTTTCTTCGGAAAATTTAGATGATCCGTCTCGTCGCAGGGTTAATGTAGTTGTGTACTTATCATTGTAGGAATACACAACCCGTCCCAGATACGATATCATGTTGTAAAACTGGTTTGGATCAACTCCATTAAAAATGGAGGAGAGCATGTTGATATTATTTGCCTCATCAATAATGTAGGACGGTTGCATATACCAAAACTCTTCACCGTCGCGAATCACATTTTGTCCGGAAAGCTGAAGGATTTCTGATTTGGTTTGCTGTATGGTAATACCTGCAACCGCATTCACTTGATGTTTTTCATTAATCTCTTTGATGTAATTGGCCGTATTTTCCCACAGCAGATTGTAGTTAATACCCTCACTTTTAAAGAGATCACTAAATTCGTTGTTCTGTTGAGACTCGGAACCATCCGGGTTGAAAACTGTGAATGCCGGTGTAAAACTTTTGCCTCGGTTAAGGGCAGCATCGGTTCCAAAACTGCTACGAAGCATCAAATCATTTGCGATCGTAAACTCTCCAAACACATTTCCAACTACTCGTACACCGCTATTAAAATTATTAGAGTTTTCGAGGTCAGCCAGAGGATTTCCCACATTGAATACAACTCCATAACTGCCATCATCGTAGAACGGTTCAAGAAGGGGCTGGGCACGGTAAGCGGCAAATGTTACATTGGGTGCAACCCGCTGTTTGTAGGGCGATATGGTTAGATTATTGCCAAGCTTAACCGACTCACTAATGTTGTAGTTGTTGTTTATTTTTAGATTGAGCCGTTCAAAGTTAGATTTTTCAATGATACCACCTTGTTGAAAGTATCCCAGACTCACATAATAATCGGAATTTTCGGATGCACCGCTAACCGATATCTGGTGATTCTGAATGGGGGCCACATCAAAAATTAAATCCTGCCAGTCGGTGTTTGGAACAAGATCTACATTATTGTATGATCCGGCTCTGATTTCGTTGGCAATTATAGCAAACTCGCGCCCGTCTAAGAGGTCAATTTTATTTTCGAGCTGCTGTATACCGGATTCTATTGAGACTGAAACTAACGTTTCGCCATCAAGGCCGGCCCCGGTTTTGGTTTGAACAAGAATGACACCATTCGCACCCCTTGACCCGTAAATGGCCGTTGCAGATGCATCTTTCAAAACTTCCATCGATTGAATGTCTGCAGGGTTCAGAAATGAGATATCATCAATAATTACCCCGTCAACTACGTAGATCGGTGATGAGTTATTAAACGTGCCTACACCACGAATACGAACGGCAGCACCGGCTCCGGGCGCACCGGATGTTGTAGTTATTTGTACACCACTTACTTTTCCCTGTAGTGATTGCTCTGCATTTAAACTGGTGATTTTACCAATTTCTTCAGCCGAAACCTGACCTATTGCTCCCGTTACATCACGTTTTCTTACTGATCCGTAGCCAATTACAACCAGTTCATCCAACTCACCAATACTGGGCTCTAATTCTATAAAAAATTCCTCACGTCCATCAATGGTAATTTCCTGAGCTATGTAACCCACATATGAGAAAACCAGAATCTGTTCATCGGGTTGAAGTGTTAGGGTAAAATTTCCTTCAAAATCGGTAACTGTCCCGCGAGTATCGCTGCCTTTTACGCGAATATTGACTCCCGGTAAAGTTTCACCTGATTGCGCATCAACCACCGTACCGGTAACTGTTTGCTGTGCAATTGCAAATTCTGTTTGAAACAAAACAGTACTAAGGAGAGCAAAAGACATAAAAAACGTTTTTACAGCTATAACTCTCATCATTTTCCTAAAATCACAATCTGTAATGGATTTGTTCATTTTCTACCCGTTTAGTATTCATTTTTATCATTAAGCCAACCGCCTTTAAAACCGGCTTTTTTTAAACCCTTTTTGATGTACTTATTCTCTTTAAGAATATTCCAGATCAGTTCTGTTTGATAATTTTCGAGCTGAATAATGATCGGTCCCTGATCAATTCCGATGTAATCAGGATTATACCAGCCATTTTCGTCGTAGGTAAGGTTAAAGGAGTCTAAAAACCCATATTCTGCATATAACTTTTCGCCGAAGGTTTCTTTCATGGTGTAGAGAGCGTTAAGCGTTTCTTCGGGGGCAAATGGGATGGAACCGCCGGCGGCAGTGGGGGCGATGGTACCGTCATCTACTAAATATCCGGATGCTGTACCACGTGCTGTGTACGTGTGAAAGTTAATAGCCTGCCCATCTATATTTTTCGTAACGTTTGCAGGTCCGTCGCTGGCCGTTAATCCCCAAATGTGTTCACTATACCCTTTGAATTCGCCCGGATTATCTTTGCAGTAAGCCCGGTTTGATAGGGTAGCACGCCTGGAGTTTTCAAAGTAATCGATTCCCATATCACGCATGTATTCATCCTGTATCTCTCTAAAATCAATAAACATATGTGAGTATTGATGACCAAACAGAGGCCCGAAATTTATATGCTCGTAACCGTAGAAATCGGTCCATGTATTGGTTGATGTCCAAACATCCCACGACTCATCGGGAATAGGGTGTGTTGGCGAACCTAACCCCAGTACCATCAATATTATCGACTCATCATAACCCTCCCATTGAGAGTCTATAAATCCTCTTTCGGGATGCCATCCCATAGACATGGTTGAATTTCCGTTCATAGCCCAGTTCCATTCAACACGGCGGTAGAGAGAATCGGCGAGTGCCCGTATTCCCGACTCAACAGAATTGTTACCATCAAAATAACTTTGAGCTGTAAGAATACCGGCCATTAGCAGTGCGGTATCTATGGTAGAGAGCTCAACCTGCTGATATCTTGTGCCTGTTTCGTAGTTCAGGAAATGGTAAAAGAAGCCGCGATGGCCTGTCTTACCTTCTGAATCAGTGCCTTGCGGGGCATTCCAAACCCATTCCAGCACGTTATACACCCGATCTGCTCCATCTTCTCTGGAAATGTATTCATTATGAATGCCAATAATATAAGCGGGTAAGGCAAATCCGGTGGCAGCAATACTTGTAAACGACCTGCTTGGATATCTGTCATCCGTTTGCCAGGTTTCGGTGTCCACAACTTCCCAAAAATAGGTGAAGGTTCTCTCCTTAAGATCTTCCACAAAATCTGATGGCACTCCATACAATAAAGAGTCAGATGGAGTTATTACTGAGTTGGTGGGCAGGGAGGATGTCTCCTGGATTGCGATATCTTTAGCATGCGCCTGATAGTTTAATCCACATAACAAAAAAAGTATAACAGCCAGGCTGAGATATTTAGAAGTTATATTTTGGCTGAAAAAAACCATGCTAATTAAATTTTATGACTTAAAAAATATTGATCGCCTTCACCATTCATACTGATGCATTTTCTTGTCTTTTTTAATATGAATCCAAAAAAAACTGTAACCAAATATTTTGAACTCAATAAGATTACTACAGTTCAAAAAAGCGCTTTTTTGGACTACTACAATACTACGTCACCTGTTATCTGAATGGGCTTGAGACATATATTGGACGGTGAGATAAGGTATTTTGGCGTCAAAACCACAATTACACATTTACAAAGAAATAATAATCGTGAGTTACTTTAAAACCCTTAAATGAGAATGGAATAATAAGTACATCTACTGGGATCACAGCCTGGCCGAGATCTCGGTATTTGAGAATATTGAAATGTTTTACAACACAAAGAGGGTGCATTCTAGTTTGGAATGTTATAGTCCAGACAAGTTTGCTGCTCAACAACCGACAAAAAGCATTTATGTTTGAGGCTGAACGGATCGTTCAAAATTTAAATAGCAGTATCATATCTATAAGGCCTCATGTCCTTACGGTAAAATTTGTTGGCTTATATTTTTGATCAAGTATTCCTCTACTGTTTCTGCGAAGGAGGGGGATTCTATCTTCCTCGATTTTTAAAAATGAGCTTAAAACGTAAAATAACGCACGCCTTCTTGCTTCATAAATTCAGCTACTTCCGGCGGTGCAGCGGTTCCGATCCCGTCCATCAAGTCAGTTTCGGTATAGTCGCGGTTTGGCAGATAAATACCGCAGACATCAACCTGTACACCTTTATTCATTAGCCCCATCAGGAGCTGCTTGGGAGAACGGTCAACCGGAGCAAAAGACGGAGATTCTGAATCCTTGAGAGCCAGATCGCCCGCATCACTGCAGAGCAGCACGCGTACCGGTACATCCTTGTTGAGTGACTGCGTGGCCAGAACCATCGCCATCATCTGGGTTTCGGCATCGTCGCTGGTCAATACCACAAATAGCGGGTCGTTTTCGGATTGGGCTTCAGCCAGACCGGCGAAGCCTAAAAGTGTGATAAGAAATGTTATAAGTGTCTTCATGTTAGTTGTGTTTTTTGATATAAAAGGTGAATAACTGAGTATGATTTTTAAATGAGTACTGATTTTAAGTGATTATTAACCAACAATGTTCAATTTGATAACCCAACACACCCCTCGCTAAATAAAGCAGGCTGCGCCTCTTTATTGTACGCTTTTCCCCTCTCGAGAGGGGATAGATTGATGCGCGTTCAGCGCAGGAATCAGGGGTGTGTTTAAGCGAAATCCTCCACGGCTACCTGATAGGCGTGCAACGGATTGTCTCGATCTCCTTCATACTCTTCGTTGTATTTCCCAACCTCTTTCAGAATATTTTTCACTGTAGTCTCATCCTGAAAAGAAAAGAAGAGAGTAGAGTATATTCCCTGATCGCCCTGTGAAAACCAGGTTCGGATATCCGGCTTATGTTTTTCGGTCCGGAAGCCGTACATCTCCGTTTCACTGTACACGGGAACGTTGTTTCGGGTCATCATTGCGCGGACCTCGTCTGAGAATTCGGCGATGCTCAATATGATTAGTAGTTTCATGGGTTTGGTGGTTTGGTGTTGTTGTTTTCAGACCTGACAGATTTTTGAAACCTGCCAGGTCTTGCTTCAATTAATTTAAATTTTGAATACAGCCCCTCGACTCAACTCATCGCAATCAACCGACTCACAGGCTCGGGGCCTCATTTATTCTGAATTCTTTAACCCTGCACTGCGCTATCACTTGTACAGGGCTATTCATATTTAGCACCTCCGGTGCTGTTTTCTTGCAATCGAAAACTTGATATATAATTTTCTATTCAGTTAATGATTAAACCCAATAGGTAATGAGGAGTGTCTTTCTAATTTTGGTTTAAAGTCAAAAACACCCCTCCCGGCTCACGCCGTACTCCCCTCAAGGGGAGAATATTTGATTAATTCCTCACAATCTCTTCCGGTTTTCGATTCTTGTTCACCATAAAGTAGATCAGCGGAACCGTAATCAGCGTCAGGGCAGTGGATGCAATCGCTCCGCCCATCAGTGAAATGGCCAGTCCCTGGAAGATCGGATCAAACAGGATCACAATCGCTCCAATCACTACCGTACCGGCTGTAAGCAGAATCGGCATGGTTCGCACCGCACCGGCTTCCACAACGGCATCTGACAACGAATTGCCTTGCCTTAAGCTGATCTGAATAAAGTCGATCAGCAGCACCGAGTTTCTCACCATAATCCCTGCCAGTGCAATCAATCCGATCATCGAAGTTGCGGTAAAGAATGCGCCCGTAACCCAATGACCAATCAAAATTCCGATCAGCGAGAGTGGAATGGCAATCATCATGATAATCGGCACGCCAAAGTCCT
The DNA here is from genome assembly GCF_034521535.1 of Rhodohalobacter sp. Classification (GTDB taxonomy): domain Bacteria; phylum Bacteroidota; class Rhodothermia; order Balneolales; family Balneolaceae; genus Rhodohalobacter. The sequence continues at coordinate 117,256 of NZ_JAXHMF010000006.1, forward strand.
GGAACCAGCCGACAATAAGGATGTAGATAATGACCAGCACCACGGCGAAGGCAATACCCAGATCACGGAATACCTCAAGTGTAATCTGCCATTCTCCATCCCATTTAACCGTAAGATCTTCACTTGTAAACGGCTGACCCGCAAATGCCTGTTCCAGGCTGTATCCGGCCGGTAGCGCGATATTATCAATTTCATCCCTTGCATCCAGGATGGCATAGACCGGACTTTCAATCTCACCGGCCACTTCAGCGGTTACATAAACGACTCTTCGCTGATTTTTCCTGTGAATGCTCTTCTCCAGAGTGTGCTCTTCCTGTTGTACCAGGTCGGCGATTGGAATCATCGCCCCGGTTCTGGATTGAACATGTAATCCACTGAGTTGATCTGCTCCGGACCGGTCTGCTTCATCCAGCTTCATTTTAATGGGTACAAGAGTCGCCTCGTTTTCATCATATAGCGAACTTACAGGATGTTGCCCCAGAATCATCCCGAGGGATTCAGAAATCTGGTTCGGCATCACGCCGGTGACTGCAGCTTTCTCTCTCTGTACTACAAACCTATATTCAGTCTGCTCAGCTTCAACCATCCAGTCAGTATCCACGATACCGGGAGTTTGAGTAAAGATTCCCTTTGATATCTTCTCCAATACCTCGCTGCATCTCCAGGTTTGGTCCATAGATCTCAGCGACAAGGGTTGACATAACCGGAGGTCCCGGTGGAACTTCCACCACTTTGACGTTGGCATTATACTTTTCACCCACAGCCTGAACCAGCGGCCTCATGCGCTTTGCAATATCGTGGCTTTGATCCGATCTCATGCTTTTGTCCACCAGGTTCACCTGAATATCTGCCACGTTTGAGGACTGACGAAGGTCATAGCTTCGTACCAATCCGTTAAAGTTAATCGGTGCGTTTGTGCCGGAATAGATTTGGTAGTCATACACTTCGGGGATGTCCAGAAGAACCAGCCCTACTTCCTGAGCCACAGCCTCCGATCGCTCGAGCGTGGTTCCCTCAGGCATATCGATGATGAGCTGAATCTCATTTTTGTTATCAAACGGAAGCATTTTCACCTCTACCCATCGAACATAAAACAGTAGAAGTGTGGCTAAAAGCACGGCTGTTGTTCCCATGAGGAATGCCCAGCGTTTCCAGGTGCTCTCCATCAGCGGTCTCATCGTCTTGTCGTACACTTTGTAGATAATAGTCTCTTCCAGTTTATATCCTTTTCCGGATGATTTACTGCCTGACTGAACACGGGCTGCCCTCAGCAGTCTGTAGCCGAGCCAAGGAGTTGCAATCAGGGATATAATGAGTGAGAGGATCATGGCAACGGTTGCGCCAATTGCGATCGGACTCATATAGGGTCCCATCAGTCCGGAGACGAATGCCATCGGAATCACGGCCGCAATGACCGTAAATGTGGCTAGGATCGTCGGATTACCGACCTCATTAATCGCGTAGATGGCTGCCTGCTTGAACGGCAGATTTCTCATCTTAAAGTGGCGGTGCATGTTTTCGGCCACAATAATGGAGTTATCCACCACAATACCGGTCACAAATACCAGGGCAAACAGTGTAATCCGGTTGAGGGTGTAGTCGTACATGTAGTAGAAGAATAGAGTCAGGGCAAACGTAATCGGCACCGAGATGAAGACCACGAGCGCACCGCGCCAACCCATCGCCAGAAATACGACAAAGGAAACAGCCAGTACGGCTACAACTAAATGAATCAGTAGCGTGCTGACTTTCTCTGTTGCGGTTTCACCGTAGTTCCGGGTGGTTTCAACCTGAATATCAGATGTAATTACCGAACCGCTCAGTTTCTCAACCATTTCATCAATCTGAGTTGCAATGGTCATGGCATCCGCTCCCTGACGCTTGGCTACGGATATAGAAACAGCAGGGTAGGAGAGACCGGCTTCCATATTTTTCTCCACAGCGGAAACGGGTCCGGGAACATAGGAGACATAATTTGCAGGCTCGCCCGGTCCATCTTTCACTTCTGCTACATCTCTGAGAAGGATGGGATCGCCTTGCCGAACATCCACAACCAGTGAACCTACGTCATCGGCCGTTTCCAGGAAATTTCCGGTTTGAACCCGAAACTCCTCATCATTTTGGGTGAATGTACCCGATTTAAATTCACTGTTGGCGGCCTGAATGGTTTGGGCCACACGAAGCGGGTCAATCATCATAGAAGCCATCTTGTTTTTATCGAGCACTATTTCGACCGTTCGGGATCGACCTCCGTGAATCTTGGTTTCTGCTACATCGGTTATCGATTTAATTTCATTATCCAGCTCCTGAGCTACCCTGCGGAGATGATAGTCATCGTGCGTATCACTCCAAAGAGTAAGGGTTACAATTGGAACGTCGTTAATGGACCGGGTTTTGATAAGCGGCATGGTTACCGGTTCCGGCTTGGTATCCATGAATTTCATAATCTCGTTATAGAGACGCACCAAACTCCGCTCTACATCCTGGCCTACATAAAATCGGGCTGAAACCATCGCCTGTTCAGGCATGGAAGTGGAGTAGACATACTCAACTCCGGAAATATTGGAGAGAATTTTCTCCAATGGAATCGCTATTCGATTTTCAACTTCCTGGGGTGATGCGCCCGGATAGCCGACATATATATCGGCCATCGGTACGTCAATTTGTGGTTCTTCTTCGCTCGGTGTAAGCCAAACGCCATACACACCGATCGCTAAAAAGGCGATCATCAGAAGCAGTGTCAGCTTCGAATCGATAAACGCCTGTGCAATTTTACCTGCTAATCCGGTTTTCATTTTTCTCTATTTCAATTCAAATTTTTGATTAAAAGAATGTCTTTTTGAAATTCTTATCGTACGCTGAGAAGTTGACCCTGACGTAAAGATTGTCCGGGTGCGTACACATACTGTTCACCCGGCTTTAGTCCGGTTAATATTTCTACAGAATCACCCAAATTTTCACCCAGGCGGACCCATCTCAATACAGCACGGTTGTTTTCTGATATCGTATAAATTCCGGTAAGCTGGCCGCGTCTGACAATGGCATCAGCAGGTATGGTTAAACTCTCCGCCTGACCGGTTTTCACCCCGATCTGGGCAAACATCCCGACTTTAAGATTATTTGAGATTTCGGAATCGTCTATTACCGCTTCAATTGAAAACTGACGGCTTATCGGATCTCCGGCCTGGCTTACCGCGGTCAAGCGGGCGGGAATATTAGACACGCCGGCAGCTGAAACAGAGACCGTAACAATTGATCCCTCTTCAAGAGTTGTTATCTGACTTTCAGCTACAGTGGCCGTAATTTTAACAGATCCCGGATCTGCCACAGAAACAAGCGGATGTCCCGGAGCAGCCATATCACCTTCAGAGACAAACTTGCTGCTTACAATTCCTGAAAACGGAGCACGAATCACTGTGTAGGAAAGCATCTCATTTACTTCGTTGAGTCTCGCTTCCAGAGCTTCCATATTTGCCTTGGCTATCTCATACATGGTTGAAATATCATCCAGTTCTTTCGACGTAGCACTATCTTCGGCATAAAGATTCTTGATTCGATTATAATTTTTCTCGGTGTTTTCAAGATTGGCTTTTGCCTGAACCATGTTGGCTTCAATCTGTGATTTTTGTGCCCGGATCTGGTCATCTTTAATGCGTACCAGCAGATCTCCTTTTTGAACACGATCGCCAACAGTAACCGGAGCAGAGGTTACGGTTCCCATCACGATGGTACTGAGGTGCGCCTGATTATTGCTTTCAACTTTAGCCGGGAAAAGCATTCCTGACAAATTTGCTGAAGCCTCAGCCGTTCGAAGTTCCACTTCAACAGAATCCTGCTCAATATCGGCGGTCTTATCATCACTGCATCCGCTCAAAAGTGATACGGCAAGCAGCAGTGTTAACATTCCTGAAATAGGTTTCATGATCTTATTCATTTTCTTTGTAGTTATTTTTAATTGTTAAAATCCTGTTCAAGAAGCATCTCCAGCGCGGCGATACTCATATTGTATTTGTAAAGAGCCATCACGTTTTTAAGTCTGGCTTCAGCTAATTTGGTTTCGGCTTCCAGCAGATCCGTGGTACGCTCCATTCCTTCCCGGTACCTATTGGTTCGGATTTTTACATCCTCTTCTGATTGCTCAATAGACTCTTCCGTCAGCTCGAGTTCTTTTTCTGCATGTTCCAGAGAGCGATAAGCTTCACGAACCCTGTTTTCCATCTCAAACAGATGGCTCTGCTGCATGCTTTGAGCTTTTCTGTAATCAGCACGAGCTTCCATAACCTTGCCGGCCTGACTAAATCCGGAGAAGATATTCCATCTCAGATTAGCCCCGATCATGTAGGAGTTGGCATCGAATCCTCCAAAATCCGGATCGTTATACTCATAGCTCCCAAAAAGATTTATTTTAGGCAGAAAACTGAACTTGGCTGATTTGCTCATCCGTTCTGCAGCTTTCACTCTCTGTTCAATGGCCCGCGTCTGCGCATTGTTTACTTCAATATTGGACAGATCTGATGGAATAAAATTTCCGATGGTGCGATCCAGATCTTCGGTTGGAATTATCTTTTCTGAGCCGTCCATGCCAAGTAAAAGAGCCATCTCTTCCTGTACGTTGTTCAGTTGATTTTCACTGTTTATTTTCCGGCTTTCCATTTCCAGTTCGTACACTCTGGCTGCCAGGTAATCTTCTTTGCTCAGAAGGCCCTCTTCATAAAAGTTCTGCGCCTGTCGTCTGTGTTCGGATGCAGTTTCAAGCGCGTTTTCCAATACTTCAATCTGGCGGGTATGAAGAATCAGGCTGTAGTACTGATTGCGTACCTGGTAGCGCACATGGTTTTTGGTTCCCTGCAGTTGTTCATTTGCTGAATTTAACTGACTCTTTACGGCACCGCGCTGCATCATCATATCCGGATTAAACAGTGGCTGCCGGACTTCAAATTTTGCACTGTAGTTTTCGTACGTATCCGGATCATTCAACAGTGCAGGGTTAAAATCCTGTTGACTTACAACTTCCTGTTTCAGCTTAAATCCAAATACGTTTAGCGGGTCATTTGTCGAAACAGCATTGTATTCAAACGCAAGCTGCGGAAGGAATACTGCATTTGTCTGCCGGTACTGAGCCCTGGTTTTATCGACATCAAATTCAGCCTGATCTATTGAGAAATTTTGCTCAAGTGCAATTTCCATGGCCTCCTGGAGCGATAGTGAAAGCATTGAATCATCATTCGTAGCTGATTGAGCCGATAGTTGAACCGGCGTCATAAACAACATCAAAATGATGTATACTTTTAGTACATATGAAATTTTAAAATTCATCTTAGTTATTGTTATTTAATTATTTATCGATTTCTATTCAGTCTCCTGCGGAAAGCTTACTCCTTTCTAAATCCCAGATTATATTTCTTGATCATATTCTCAGCAAAACACCACCTTGAGAATGCCGACTGCATCATATTTAAGCCAACAAATAGGGTGAGCAGATACCAGAAAGGGGAGATGAAATAACCAAGTGTCAGACTGATAGTCACCATAGAGCCGGCAAATAGCCGCATTGTTCGTTTTACGGGATTCATAATGTATTCTACTTATTTAATGAATAGTTGATTTAGAAATTTTTGATAAACCATGATTTTTCAAATAGCACCTTTTCCCAATGCTGGATGATGCTCGGGCTTTTCGTGTCTACGTCCGAGTCATAAAAATCACCGCTCACTTTTTGAGCTCTGTCGCCAAGGTCGAGTATATATTTACCTTCTCCCTCAAATGTTTTATTGGACTCTTTACCGGATATGTCCCGGGCAATATTATGAGCTACGGTTAAACCCTGGTGTTGAGCAAATACTCCGGCCTTGGCCAGTGTTTCGCCGGAATCAAGAGGAATTGTTGTGATATCACCGATGGCATACACATTCTTGAAATCTGTTTCCAGTGTTTTTGGATTAACTTCAATCCAACCGGATTTTCCAACCAATCCTGTTTCACGAATTACAGACGGGCATTCATGCTTAGGAGTGTAGGCTAAAAGATCAATATCCTCGATAATGGTTTCGTCAGCACCGGTTGTAAACGTTAACTTGTTTTCAGATGCTGATACTATCTGATGATTAGGCCGGTAGCGGATTCCTTTCGACTCCATAAGCTGTTTCACATTCTCTGAAATCTTTTTACCGGCAAAGGGCATCGGTTCAGATTCCGGGGTGTAAACGGATATCTCTGTTTTTTCACTCAAACCCTTCTCTCTGATATAATTTTCAATAAGCATTGCCGCTTCGTATGGAGCAACCGGTGATTTGTATGGCAGCGATGGTACCAGAATGGCAATGTTGCCCCCCTTAAAGTCTTTCAGCTTCTCATAAAATGAACTTGCTCCGTCCAGGGTATAGAAGTTATGCCCCACATTGTCCAAATTATACTCTGAAGACTGTTCAACCCCCAGAGAAACAATCATGTAATCGCCTTGGTACTTTTCACCCTTTACCGTTACAGAAAGTTCATTTGGATCAACTGACTCAATTTCTCCGAGTACAACTTCAATTCCGCGTGCTTCAATCTTCTTAGTATCTTGTTGAACATCGTCCCGATCTCTTTTACCAACCATCAGCCAGGTTAGTGAGGGGCCGAAAACATTATGCTTCTCTTTTTCAAATACCAGGATTCTGGCTAGATTTATCCCATCCTCGTTTCCAATTTTTCTGCTGAGCTCTTTGGCTGTATTAATACCGCCAATTCCGCCACCTAATACCAGTATTGTTTTATTCATAATATTTTCGACTTATACTTTTTTGTAGTTGGATAAAATAATCTTAGAGTTTTTCAACAGGCATGCCTTCAGCTTCCCAATCCGGAAACCCATGTTCCAGACGGCTGGCTTTATATCCATTTGTACTTAGAAACATTACGGCTACATCCGCCATCATACAGAGTGGACCACGGCAATAGGCAACGATTTCTTTATTTTTGGGCAGTTCACTCATCTTTTTCCTTAGCTCATTGAGTGGATAGGAGAGGGCATTTTCAATGTGGCCATTTATGAACTCCTCTTCAGGCCGAACGTCGACGATTACCACGCTGTCGGTTTTAATTTTTTGGATCAGCTCATCCCTGGATATCGTTTTTAATTCGCTGCGCTCTTTACGAAAATCATTGAATAGATTGTTGATCTCTTCATTTTGGGAGAAACCAAGACGCCTTAAAGCACACCACGATTTAAAAACCTGCTCGTTTGCCAATTTGTAGTAGTTATATTTTCCACGCTTTTCACTCACAACCAGCATTGCATTCTTCAATACCTGAAGATGTTGAGAAGCATTGGCAACCGTTAAATTGGTATTTACAGCAATGTATTCCACCGGAACCGGGCCTTGTGCCAGAAGATCCAGTATTTCCAGTCGATGTGGATTTCCCAACGCCTTGGTCATTCCTGACATCTCTTTGTAGAGTGATGTTTTAAATTCTCGAATGTTCATGCTCATTTTCTTTTGTTCACATAAATGATAAGGAGGGTAATGTCCTCATTCAATAAATCTATTGAATATATATGAATGGTTTGTGAAAAACTTATAATATGATGAATGACAATTATATACAGTAGGTATCTAAACTAATTATCAGATATTTAATGTAACATTAGTTACAAATCAAACCGGGTAATTCGGGTATAAAGTTATAAAGAGTATTTTGTCTTTATTATCGTATCTTGTCTCTAAGCATTTTTTAACACAGTAAATTTATATGATTCAAAATCAACACTACTTTCACATTCCGGTTATGGGAACCGGCCATTCTATTGACAGTCCGATCAGGGTTGCTCATTTAGGAATTCACTCAGTAATCTCAATCGTAGATGATCTGCTATGTGAAAAAATCCGAAAGCACTACAGCAGTGAGTTCAATCTCCCATACAAAAGCATAGCTCGTTCATCTCAAGATGGCAGGGCAGAACGTATAACAGCTTACCTGAATACTGTATCAGACATCGTAACTCAGAAGTTTGACGATCTCAAAGAATCACCTCTTTTCTCAGATTCTGAAAAGGATCGATACTTTCATTTACTGCCGGATGACAATCCGCTTAAAAAGAGTTACCTGTTTATTTCATCGCTTGGGGATAAGGAGACTCGGGATCAGCATATAAAAGATTTGACCGAGAAAATGACTCCGGGAGCTATTGATGTCAATATTATGGCAAAAGTAGACGCACTCAGAAAGGGCACCGATGGCGAGCCGATGAGTTCGGAATATAGCGATGCCAGTGCAGCACTCAGGGGATTTGCAAACAGCAAGCTGGATTCGAGCGTGGTACTTTCAGCCGGGTTTAATCCGAGACTATACAATTATCTGGCAGAATTTCAGGATTTCTACCGGGATCAATCCGGGAAGATCAAGAAGAAAATCATTCTAAAAGTAAGTGATTTCCGATCTGCATTGATTCAGGGAAAGTACATGGCCAAGAAAGGACTTGAAGTTGCAGAATTCCGAATTGAATCGGGTCTGAACTGTGGAGGTCACGCATTTGCCTCCGATGGTCAACTGCTGCCGGTTTTACTGCAGGAATTTCGAGACAAGAAAGATCAGCTGCAGAAAAGCTTCCAGCCGCTGATCAAAAGTTTTTATGAAGCACAGGGATGGGATTACCCAACCGATGATACAGAAGTTGCCAAGCCGCGTATTACCGTACAGGGCGGTATCGGCACTCACGGTGAACTACAGCGCTTAATGGAAGATTTTGAAGTGGATGCCACCGGATGGGGCAGTCCTTTTCTATTGGTACCCGAAGCTACATGCGTGGATGAATTTACATCGAATGTGCTGGCAGGAGCCGGGGAAGAGGATCTCTATTTAAGCGGAGTATCACCTTTAGGGGTTCCGTTTAATAACGTTCGGGGATCAGGTTCAGAAATTCATACCAGGGAACTGATTGAAAAAGGAAAACCGGGCTCTAAATGTCCCAAGGGATTCTTGGTATCCAATACAGAGTTTACCGAAAATCCAATCTGTACGGCTTCTTCTGAATATCAACTCTTGAAAATCAATCAAATTGAGGAGAGTGAACTCCAACAAGAGAAAAAAGAACGTGCAAAAGAGAAAGTACTGGCTAAAACATGCCTCTGTACAAATCTCGGAACAGGTTCTTTAATCCGGCTGGAAATTATGAAACCATCGTACGGCAGGCAGGCGATCTGTCCCGGGCCAAATATCGCCTGGTTTGATCGGGAATACTCTCTGGATGAGATGGTGGATCACATTTATGGCCGTGTTGAATCACTCGTGCCGGAAGAACGTCCCCATATGTTTGCAAAAGAAATCAACATGTATGTGGACTATATTTCGGAGCTTGCGATAATTGCGGGTGATGAAGATCAGGAGTGGAAAAAGCTGAATAAGATGAAAAAGAACCTGGAGCAGGGAATGGACTTCTGCCTGGAAATTTCTGCTACAGATGCGTATTCCGGTGAAAACCTGGAATCTATCCGTAAAACCATCGAACAGCAGCGTTCACGACTTGAAGAGATCTTTTCAGTACCGGCGTAATTAACCGGTCTAAAAAATTGGAACAGGAATCTCTGAAAATGGGGTTCCTGTTTTTTTATTTAAACCTCCCGGTACATTTTATCGGCAATAAAAAGATGGGGCAGGGTGAGCACGCTAATGAGTATGAACATGAGCGTGATAAATTCACCTTCCAGCTGTAGGAATTGATTTATACCGTACAGCATGAGTAACCCTAATAAGGATACGAGAGTAAATGGAGTGGCTTTTTTGTAAAACTCCATAAACGAAAGGCTTTTCCGCTTAGACTCGAAAAACTCCTTCATCTCATTTACATGACCAATGGAGTGCCACAGGGCAAAATAAATCGCGAACCCGATCAGTGGACCTGTAACCAGTATCAGTCCGGTAAGTAATGCGCTGTCTGCTACAAAGCGAATGTTTTGTTTAAAGTGATTTTGTAGAATCCCCCACAGGGTAAACGCCGCATAGAGAGACAGTAGAACTAAAACAGACAGTGAAGCATCCGGCATAAACTCTTCAAATGCTATAAGATCCATTCTCATTGCTTCTGAAATGATAGGGTACGTTGTTGAAGGATCAGAAAAGACAATTAAACCGATAATGAGCACTCCTCTGAGTATATACCAGAGATAATTTGGTGCTGACGTGTCCAGGAAATCTTCCATGTCGGCCTGACCAAAATGATAAATGGAGATTAACAGAAATAGAATCATGCCGGCTATCGGAGCAAATATCCAGAGAACGGCAATAATCAGCATAATAAACAGATAGCTGGCGTAGAACAGAAGGTGATCTTTGAGGGAGCTCTTTAGTCCGTAGAGCTCCGTTGCCATGATGTGATCTATCGCGCCGTGTGGAATCCCGATTATAAAAACAGAGGCCAAAAGAATGGGTAGCGTCAATTGATTTAGAAAATCCGGTAGAATCAACGCTATCCCGATTAATACGAGAGAAGTACCTACTGCCAGACGATTCAGTTGAACAGAAGAATGCCTCATTTTAAGCTCCCGCTAGTATTCGATGCTTCATTTTCCAAATGGACTTAAAAAAGGGTGTATAGGGAAGCGTTGAGAAAATTTTTAGTTCCTGTCCTAGATGAGTTTCCTCCTCCAAAAATTGCAATATTCTGTCAAAACTGTTCTTCTTAAACAGATCGTGAAATATTTGAATAGACTTGTCTATATCACGATCTAAAATAGAGAGCAGCATCATATCGTATATCCTAAATCGGTAGGTAGATGCTCTCTGGCTAGGTATGGGTAATTCAGATTCAAGGGCATTTACAATATCCTTGCTGTGTTTTTGAATTCTCGTGAAGGTATATCCTGTAGTAGGTTTAGTGAATCCTCCGGCTGTACCCATGTTGTAAACATGATCGCAATACATGGGTGGATACCTTCGATCTTCCATCGGAATGACTCCTTTTTCTCTTCGAATGATAGAGAAATCGTCACTTTCCAGGTTAAATTTATTTTTTAAATAGTTGATTAACTCCAGCTCATACTGCTCATCAGTCAGTACCTCAGATGAAAATATTGTGTATTCAATAAGAGCTCTGGTTTCAGAAAAGGGTAGTGTGTAGAAGAAAGAGATTCCGTTTGTCTGAGGAATATCAAAATCCATAAATATGGCCTTATCCGGATCGAAAAAATTCTTCTTAGTCTCTATTTCCCAGCCTAAAAAATGTTGCTTAAGGGAAACATCTAATTTTTCCATTTTAAGACCCGGTGGCTTAAGTGCGCTCTGAAAAATGTGCTTAGCCTTGAAATTTCCCTGTTCTGTAAAAATGACTCCCTGGTTCCCTTCAGCTTTAAAATCAAAGATCTTACTCTCCATCAGCGTAACACTGCTTGAATTTTCTGCCAAGCTCAAAATCTTTTCTGAATAGTCAACGCTTCTGATACAGTAGTATTTATACTTATTGAGGTCTTCACTCATACTGTTGGAGAGGGCAGAGACTTCCAGATTATACCAAGTGTGGTATATCAAATCTTCAAACGAAATGTTTGAATCATCCCAAAAACACCACGTCTTATCATTAACAGGAGTGAAATTGAGATCAACCAGTAAAATTCTTTTCGAGTTTAATTTATCTGACTGAAGAATATTCCACAGCAGACTCAATCCCGAGGCACCGGCACCTGCGATTATATAATCGTAGTTATGATCTTTACTATCTGTAGAATTCATAAGCTCTTCGTAAAAAAGGCTCCAAATCTTAAAAGAAATGGAGCCTAACCCTAAAGAACAGCCTCACGATGTTGCTGTTTTTAAGAAAAACAGTTGGGAAGGCTGTATTGAACAATTAAACCAACCTGTTTTAAAGAATCTCCGTTCAATTCAATTAAAATAATACTCTAATCCAAACGAGTGAGCAGTACCATAACCTGTGGAGAATGGAATAAAAGCATAGTTTACTCTTATCGGGTCAATTAGAAATCCCATTCCAATACTGTAGGGGCGTTCTGTAGGACCAAAACGATACGCTGAGTAAAGCTGAAAGAGATCAGCAATTTCAGCGTCTACACCAACTGTCAGATAATCGTCGTCTGCATCTTCCGCTGTAAAATCTCCCGTGTAATTATTTTCAAACGGTCGAGCCCATTCCGAAAATGTACTTAACAAGACGGGCAGGTCGTTTTGTCCGGGAGTGGAAAACTCAATAAGCTGGATTGCAACACCTGCCTTAAATAAACTGGGTAGCGTTGATGCTGTCTCATTCAGATTCTCCATTTTACCAATATTATTCACCGAAAACCCTGCGGCTATTCTATCATCAAATAGCCTTGCTGAGGTACCAAAATTGAAAGAATAGCCATTTGCTCTCAATTGAAAAATTTCTTCACGTAAATACTGTCCTGTTATCCCTACTGAAAAAGATCCGATCCGGTATGCGGCTGCACCGCTTAATGAGAAATAGCTGATTGAAAAGGTTCCTGTAGATAGCCCGGGCTGATTTCTTGCCTCAAAATCGTCAGCCTGCGTACTGTAAACTCCAAAACCATATGTGAGCCCATCTCTTTTCACGTGAAAAGCCGCAAATTGATTATTTACATTGGCTATCCATAAAGAGTAATTGACCTGCAGTCCGGATCTATTTTCGAATGATAGTAGTGAAGGGTTGGTATACATTGATGAAGAACCGGTTGGAATAGCAACTGTTCCTTCACCCATTGCCAAAATTTGCGCTGACGGTCCGATATTTAAAAAATCCAGTCCGCCTGCCGTATCTTGAGACATACCCGGTCTCAATGCAAAAATCGACAAAAATAGAATGGCTATAATCTGCTTTAAGAATTTTTTCAAAACAACAACTTTTACGTAATCTTAAAATTGATATTATTGACTGCTGAAAATATCGGTCAGTTCTCTCTGTAAACCAAATCTACAGCAAGGTCCGGTTAAGAGAATGAATTCTTAGTCTAACGAAATCTTCAATACAGTCATGAACAGTAAAACAGAATATCGCTACAGAATGCCGGCCGAGTGGCATCATCACGCAGCTACACAGCTTCATTGGCCTTCCAATACGGATACTTGGCCAGGTGAAAGACTCGAAAGGGTGGAAGCCGTCTATTTGAATATAATTAAGGTGCTTCATCAGTACGAACCGATAATACTGTTGGTTGATGAACAACAATCGGTGAATGAAGTGAAGAATAAGTTGGAAGAGTATTCTGTTGATATGGCAAACCTGCATATCTACTCCTTACCCATAAATGACGTATGGGCCAGAGACTGCGGTCCGATATTTGTTCAACACCGGGACTTTTCTGACCGATATGCAATCACAGACTGGGAGTACAACGCCTGGGGAGAAAAATATCCGCCGTTTCAGGATGACAATCGGCTACCGGAATGGTTTGCACAGAAATTCAACCTGAAAAAATTCGAAACGGAAATGGTCCTTGAAGGGGGATCAATTGAAACAAACGGCAATGGAGTTTTATTGACAACAGAATCTGTTCTTTTGAACAAAAACCGGAACCCGGATCTTTCCAAAGAGGAAATTGAAGAATCCGTAAAGTATTACCTTGGAATGGATAAGGTAATTTGGTTAAAAAATGGTTTAGCCGGTGACGATACAGACGGACACATCGATGACCTGTCCCGTTTTGTAAATCAAAACACGATTTTAACAATGATAAGCCAGGATCCGTCTGATGTAAACTATGCCGTATTGAAAGAGAACTATGAAATTTTAAAAAGAGCAACGGATCAAAATGGAAATCCATTTAACATAATCACACTGATTTTGCCTCAAACCAAAATTGAAGGCACAACAGTAGACGGTTCAGAGTACGTACCTGCCAGTTACGCAAATTTCTACATTGCAAATGGAGTAGTACTTCTTCCTCTGTATGATGAACGCTACGATGAGGATGCTTTAAATCTATTGGCTGAGTACTTCCCGGACAGGGATATTGTAGGCATTGACTGCGCAGATTTAGTTTGGGGGCAGGGTAGTATTCACTGTATTACACAACAACTCTACGCGGTTGATTTCAAAGGATAGCCTGAAATTCTTTTTTTAATTATAGAGCTTCTATCAACTCCCAAAGTTCGTATTTAATAAGATCCCGGGTTCTGTAAATATGATCGAAAAACTCATTTATATCAGTATCGGGATGAGTATGTCTTATTAATTCCTCAGTAAAAGTAAACTCGATATCTTCGAGGTTGTCGTAGTAGTCAAGTGTTGAAAAATTATATCCATAGTTGAGTCCGCCGGGCATGAGAAGTTCATGCAGTTCCCATCCTTCCATCTGATCTCGGTCCATTCTCTCTTCATGCATGGGTAGTGCAATTTCATCTTCAAACATCTGATATTCATACTCATATCCCAGACCCACATTCATATAGTTCATTACAATATACCTGCTGGGGGAGAATGAACTGTCAGCGATAACACTGTTTCTTACCCTCCAAAGTTCGGAATGATTAGGTGATAAAAATCTCAAGTAGTCATCGGTTAAATTTTCTCTTTCATCTTGCGAAAGCTGATTTGAATACTGATCAAATACGTCTTCAAAGCCGGATATATCATCACTTATCGTAATAACTACATAATTATAGAACGAGTTTTGAGTTCCGGGATAGGTAACTTGATAAACATACCAGTCTTCTATGCTGCCGTTTTCCTTTCGTAACTCCTGAATAGATAAAAAAGTGGAAGAGATATGACGTAAAAAATCATCCTCCGAACTGTTTTCGATTTTCAGGTAATCGATGTGCATATATTTACCCTGCCGTTCCTGAGCGTTTGTCGAAAGAGCAAGAATCAAACAGACCAAAATAGTAAGAAGAGATATTCGAATCGGAGTGGCCATGGTATCCTCCATTCAGAATTAAAAGTTAATTTAATTAACAAAATTCTATCAACAATTCGAAGTGTTTGATCACTTTAAATCAAAATTATCGTACCGATATTGAAAATAAAGCTAAATAATTAAAATAACTGACACTCTAAATCAAGTCATACTACAGGAATCTTTTACGATCAAGTTAAAGGTATTTAAATCTATTCAGATCAATTAAGACGGTTTATATTTCCTTGTTACATTGTCTTTATACTTTCATATCTTCAGGCTAAAGTGTTTTTGTAACTATAATCTTACAAATGTCAACGATTTCAAACGAGAAGTACGAGGCTGTTATCGGGCTTGAAGTACATGCCCAGCTTTTAACCAACAGTAAAGCATTTGCGCCTGTGTCCGCCGAATATGGCTCGGCACCCAATACCCAGGTTACCCCGCTCTGCTTAGGCCATCCGGGAACTTTACCTGTCCTAAATGAAAATCTTGTTCGATACATCATTAAAATGGGTTTGGCTACTAATTGTAATGTAGCCGAAAAGTCTATTTTTGCCAGGAAAAACTATTTTTATCCTGATCTTCCGAAAGGCTATCAGATCTCCCAATATGACACTCCAATCTGTTTTGACGGCCATATTGATATCGAACTGGAAGAATACGACAAAAAAATTGGTATCACCCGTATTCATATGGAAGAAGATGCGGGAAAATCCATCCACGATCAGGATCCCTATCATACACTTGTTGACTTAAACCGGGCCGGAACACCACTTATCGAAATTGTTTCCGAACCGGACCTTCGCACTCCTCAGGAAGCGTATGCTTACCTCACAAAAATCAAACAGATTGTTCAGTATCTGGAAATTTGTGACGGAAATATGGAAGAGGGTAGTTTAAGGTGTGATGCCAACGTTTCTGTACGTCCCAGAGGACAAAAAGAGTTTGGCACGCGAACAGAGCTTAAGAACATGAACTCATTCCGGAATGTTGAGCGTGCAATTACTTACGAAATTGAACGCCAAATCGAATTGATAGAGTCAGGCGGTGAAGTTATCCAGCAGACCCTGTTATGGGATTCCAACAAGCTCGAAACCCGTAAAATGAGGAGCAAAGAGGAAGCTCATGACTATCGCTACTTTCCGGAGCCGGATTTACCGCCTGTAGTAGTCACTGAAGAACTCCTGGATGATATACGAAAAGACTTACCGGAACTGCCCAGTGTTCGATATCGTCGGTTTATTGATGATTTTGACCTGTCGGAAGATGTGGCTTATACGCTCACAGAAACCCGTCAGCTTGCTGATTATTATGAAAACACGTTGGTTGAGCTGAATGAACCAAAAGCCGTTGCAAATATTATTCTCACTGAGGTTTTAAGGGTGCTCAATGAGAAGAGTTTTACGATTCGTGACTTTTCAATATCGGAATCGAGGCTGGCGGATCTTGTACAATTAAAGTTGGACGACAAGGTAAATTCATCGGCAATGCAGGATATTTTTAATGCAATGCTTAATTCAAACAAATCCGCAGAAAATCTTGCTAAAGAGTTGAATTTGATTCAAGTTTCAGATTCAAACTTTATTGATCCGATCATTGATGAAGTCATATCAAATAATCCCGACGAGGTAGCTCGTTACAGAGATGGGAAAAAAGCTTTAATTGGCTTCTTTATCGGTCAGGTTATGAAACAGTCAAAGGGTAAAGCAAATCCGCAACAAGTTCGGGAGCGCATATCTGAAAAACTCGAAGAATAGGTTCGGCTTACTAAATCGATCTACAGAAAATTTTCATTATCAAAATTACTTTAATGAACTACAAAGCTGCTTTTATTTTATTTATTGCCGCTATTGTGATGTTTGGGTGCTCAAAAAAAGATTCAGAATTAAACGAAGCTTACATTAGTGGTAAGGTAACAGTCGACGAAAATCTGGACAGCACCGGAGACTACAGCGGAATTCAACTAATGGTCTCATTTCAAACAAGCGAAGATGAAGCACGCGACACTCTATTCCATGCTGTAACGGATGTTGATGGTAATTTTTCCGGAACTGCTCAGTTTGAAAATCGGGATCTCTACCCAATAATCGTTTCCAGAAATCAAAATACCTTTGGAATCCTAAACGTGGTTTTTGCTGACGGTGATTCCATCTCTATTCAAGCAGAACTGCCGAATGTAGATCAAACGGCTGAAATTTCTTCCAAAGAGAATGATGTGTTTAAGATCTATGAAAGGGTTGAAAGAAATTTTAATCGAGTAGCACAATACATCAATGCGGGAGCACTTTCTGAAGATAGTGTACTAGTTGAACTGCGAAACTGGAGTAATCTTTACTGGGATCTCTATAATGAACATAAAAACACATTCGCAGCAGAATTAGCCGGTAACATGTCGATTACCTTATTGAGTGGATGGAATGACTCACTGATGGTTGAGAGGGCAGAATCATTGATTGGTGCCCAAAGCAGTTTGCGATCTAACGGACGCTCTGTACTTGTTGATTACTATGCCGAAACTGAAGGCCTGGACAGGGCAATTTCATTTCTGAACAGAGTTGAAAATCTGTCAACAGAAAGGAACGCCATTATGACAACTCAAATGGATAAGATTGAAATACTCTACGACAGCTCCAGAACTTCTGAAGCTGCTGCTCAACTGGATCAGTTCCAGGAGCAGTTTAAAGACGTGCCATTGGCTATGGAGTGGGCAGAAAATATCAGTTATGATATAGAATTCTTAGCACCGGGCTCTCCATTTCCCGACTTTTCATTTGTAACCATTACGGGTGATTCGGTTACTACCAATAGTTTGGAGGGTGTTCCTTATATCATCGAGATTACAAGATTTGATAATCCATTGTATCAGCGACAATATGATCGTACAGTTGCTATCTATCAAATTTATAGCAACTTTGGTTTAGACATTATTACGGTTCCGGTTGCCACAAATCCGGTCATGTTTGAAGCGTTTTTTGAAGAACGGGACATGTTTTGGAAAGTGGTTCGGCCAGACTCATTTGATGCCGAAGAATTGATAGAGCGATTTAACATTACAAGGGTTCCTACCCGATTTTTGGTAAATTCAGACGGTCAAATTATCCGCCGTTATATTGGCGAAGAATATCAGGAAGTAGTACGAGGACTTCAGAACATAACATCAAGCAACTAATTTAAGATTATGAGAAAATTACTTATAGCAGGCAACTGGAAAATGAATGCGGGACCAACCGAGGCTAAAGTTTTAGCCGATGAAATGGCTGAAGTATGGAAAAATAAGGAGTTCAATCACGAAGCTTTGATCTGCCCTCCGTATGTATCACTGCCTTTTGTAGTCAAGAGTTTTAGAGATTCATTTTTTAAAACCGGTGCACAAAACGTATATACAGAAGATAATGGTGCTTTTACAGGTGAAATAAGCACATCTATGCTGAAAGAACTCACCTGCGACTATGTGATCTTAGGCCATTCAGAACGGCGTGAATATTTTCAGGAGTCGGATGAGTTTATCGCAAGTAAGGTTGTTAAATCGCTAAGCGATTCTATTCGGCCTATTCTATGCGTAGGTGAAAAGCTTGAAGAGCGTAAAGCTAATGAGCAGAAAACAGTTGTAGAAAAACAACTCAAAGCTGTTTTAAGTCAGGTAGATGAAAAACATGCGGAAGACTTTGTTGTGGCTTACGAACCGGTGTGGGCCATTGGAACAGGGGAAACCGCATCGCCGGAACAGGCGCAGGAGATGCACGCATTTATACGATCTTTAATTGCTGATAACTGGAGTCCTGAAGCCGCTGATAAAGTTCGAATTCTTTACGGTGGAAGCATGAAACCCGCAAATGCCGAAGAACTGCTCTCTCAAAAAGATGTAGACGGTGGTTTGATTGGAGGTGCAAGTTTGAAAGCAGACAGTTTTAGTGAAATCATGACGATTGCCGAGCAAACATCGAAATAATGGATACCAACTATAACGTTCTACTTATCGGTAGTGGCGGAAGAGAACATGCGATTGCGTGGAAACTGAGTAAATCACCCGATCTTGGCACGCTTTATAATGCTCCGGGTAATCCGGGAACAGCTGAGTTAGGACTCAATATCAAATTGAATACCGACCATTTTTCTTCCGTTGCCGATTTTTGTAAAGATCACTCGATCGATTTAGTTGTAGTGGGTCCAGAAGCACCATTAGTAAATGGAATTGTCGACTACCTTGAAAAAGAGGGAATTGCAGTATTCGGGCCCAAAAAATCTGCCGCAATGCTTGAGGGAAGTAAACAGTTTGCCAAGGAATTTATGGTCAAATATAAAGTTCCAACTGCGGATTATGCTGTTTTCTCTTCAGATGAATTTGATGATGCTTTAAAGTTTGTACAGTCTAAAGAGAGTTACCCGATTGTTTTAAAAGCAGATGGACTTGCGGCCGGGAAGGGTGTATTTATCTGTGATTCTGAAGAAGAGGTTAAAAAGCGACTGGATACACTTAAAAATGATGAAAAGCTGCAGGAAGCCGCCAACAAACTCGTTGTAGAAGAATTTATGGAAGGCGAAGAAGCTTCCGTATTTGTGATTGCTGATGGCCACACATCTCATATTCTTCATAATGCGCAAGATCACAAACGAATCGGTGAGGGAGACACAGGATTAAATACAGGAGGTATGGGAGCATATTCTCCTGCTCCCGTTTTAACTGACGAAATGCTTGATCTTGTAAAACACGAAATTATTGAGCGTACCATCACCGGTATGCAGTTAGAGGAAGCCGCCTATCATGGAATACTCTATGTAGGACTGATGATTACAAAAGACGGTCCCAAAGTTGTAGAGTATAACTGTCGTTTTGGAGATCCGGAGTGTCAGGCCATTTTACCACCTCTTGAAAACGATCTGCTGACGCTGATGATCGCTACTACGGAACAGCGGCTTGATGAAATTTCGATACAGTTGGATAATGACTACCGGTGCTGTGTAGTTCTGGCTAGTGATGGATATCCCGGATCATATCCGAAAGGAAAGGTTATTACGGGCATAAACTCAGTGGATGATGATTCTCTTGTTTTCCAAGCCGGTACAAAAAATGATGGGGATGATCTCGTTACCTCCGGCGGACGCGTATTAAGTGTTGTAGGGAAAGGAAATACACTTAAGAAAGCAATCGATCATGCCTATAAAAATGTTAATAAGATTGATTTCGAAGGTTGCTATTATCGCGAGGATATCGGCCATAAAGGCTTGAAACGAACTTCTTGATCCATTTCACAACAGTCGTTATTCAGTCTTGATGATATAAACCAAAAGTGTATTGACGCCGCTTCTGCCTTCTTAGGTAATACTCCTTTTTGATATACCTTTTATAAAATCCAGTAAATTCACTCAATCATTCTGATGAGTCAATCTCTACAACATCTCATTTTTGACTCTTCCGTTCCATTTGCTGAAAGAGCTGCTAGCGTCTTTAATTTTCAAAGATCCTCCAATTCAGTCTACTCAATATTTACTGAAGTTTTAGGTATCAGCGGGGATATTTCCAATGATTTTCCAATCCATAAAATCCCTTTAATTCCGATACGGGTATTCAAGGAGGGCGAAATAAAAAGTTATGAGGGAACTGCGGATCTGCTTTTTAAAAGCAGTGGAACCGGAAGCATGACTCAAAGCCGGCATTTTGTGAAAGACCGGTCCTTATATATAAAAGCTATAGAGAAAGAGTTTTATCGTCACTTTCCAAAAGAGAGCACGTCTCTACTTTGCTATACACCCGGATATGCAGAAAATCCTCACTCATCACTTATCTGGATGTTAAACCATCTTGTAGAAGAGGATCCCTCCGGGCTGAGTCGATTTCTTCCGCTGCAAAAACCTTTAAAAAAGGAATTAATACGAAATCTTATAGATTCAGGTCAAAGCATCGTTATTTTTGGAGCTGCATTTGGTCTTTTGGATCTAATTGAAGTGGGATCGGATTCTCTTCCGGAGTCAACGCACATTGTGGAAACAGGAGGGATGAAGACTCATCGCCGAGAAATCTCAAAAACAGAATTGCGAAACATGATTTCTGAGGGATTTGAAGTTCCTCAACATCATATTCACTCAGAGTACGGAATGTGTGAACTGTTAAGCCAAAGTTACGCCATAGGGGGAGAATGGTTTGAGGCTCCGGACTGGGTAAAAATTTCTGTACGTGATGCAGAAGATCCAACAAAAATTTGTGATCCTCTTGAGCCGGGTAAACTCGGAATCATAGATTTGGCAAACCTTTATTCTAGTTCATTTATTCTAACGGACGATATGGCCGTAATGGATGAATCAGGTCGATTTAAAGTTTTGGGCCGATGGAAAAAAGCTGAAATGAGAGGGTGTAATTTTCTAATCGATAGTGAATAAATGGTGACTGAGACTCGCGAACATATAAAAAATATTTCCGGTGCCATCGATGCCTGGCTGCAACCGGATAATCTCTCTCTGAAAAAAGCTATTGACCAAACAGTAGAAGAAAACCTCTTTGGGTTGGAGGACATAAAGCATCAAATACGTCATCTGAAATATTCGCTAACAGAAGATAATCTGTTGAAGTGGGCAGAAATAACGAATCTGAAAATATCCGGGCTTAAAGGCAAAAATATACTGTGCCTGCACGCCGGTAATTTACCTTTAGTTGGTCTTCAGGATTTGTTGGCAACTGTTCTAACGGGTGCAAATTATGTGGGTAAACTATCCAGAAAAGATCCATACCTGCTTCCAACATTGATTGAAAAACTGGATGATCATAAAATTAGTGGTGATAGGCACTATTCAGCAGATTTGAATGATTTTTCAAATAAAGAAGCAGATGCAGTTCTGTTCGCCGGCTCTGAAGACTCCGTGAATTCTGTAATTTCAAATCTCAAAGATTTAAATATTGTAGACTTTGAAACTCCAAGATTGATGAGGACTGCCCATTTTTCTATTGCGTTTATAAATGATCACAACAAAGAAACAATGGAAGACCTTGCTGAAGCAGTCTTCAGGTATGGCGGTACAGGATGTAGATCGGTAGCTATTGTCATAGCGCCTTTCAAATTGAAAAGCCAAAAATGTCATCTCACAGATTATTTTGAAATATTTTGGCTGAAAAATCCTCAACACGAGAAACCGGATCAATCCCTTTTTTATAGGTTTGCGACCAACAAAGCATTGGGGATAGACCAGGCTTGGTTAAACGATTTTCTGATTGAAGAGAGACTTTCAAAACCAACAGATAAGTTTGTGCTGCAGTGGATTCAGGGAGATGAAGATACACTGAAAGATATTGTTGATAAGTTTAAAGACGGACTGCAAACGGTCTACACAACCTCAGAATCTCAAATGGCAGATTTCAAGAAGGAATTGGAGACGGAAACAGATCTTCTTTCTAAAGCGCAAACACCTGATATATGGTGGAAGCCTGATGGTATAGATACAATTACATGGCTGCAGAAAGAACTGGGGTAATGAGATTCGAATCTATAATTTAGATCTGATTTTCATACCTTAAGAATTCATTCAAGCGACTTTTCAACACAAAAACAGAGTTAACTTTTGGCGAAAAAAAGCAGTATAGATCTATTTAAAGAAGCCTTTCGCGAAATAAAAGGGCAAAAAGATATAAAGCCCATTTACTACCTGCACGGGGAAGAAGATTTCTTCAAAGACATGCTTCAAGAGGAGATAGCCAAATTTGTCCCGGATGAGCAAAAGGACTTTAACTTTGACTTGATTTACGGATCGGAATCCAATCCATCAAAGGTGCTCAGTATTGCCCGAAGCTATCCGATGATGGCCGATCGCAGGGTAGTTATTGTAAGAGACTTTATTAAACTTGGCGAAAAATCTGAAGATGGATCACTGAACGATTTCATCTCATACATTAAACAGCCAAATCCAACTTGTGTCTTATGCCTGATAGACTCAAAATTTCCGGATAAACGAACCGGCCTCGGCAAGGAACTTAATAACAACGATAAAGTATCAGAGTATAAGTTCGAAGAAGTTCCGGATTATCAGTTGCCCGACTGGATTTCCGATTGGACCAAAAACATTCACAAGAGGGAAATTAATCCTGCAGCTGCTCAGCTGTTGGCACAAATGGCCGGTCCGGATTTGAAGCTACTGTCCACTGAATTGGAAAAAGTGTGTACTTTTGTGGACACCGGAGAGCGTGTTGAAATTAACCATATTAAAAAAATTTCCGGCTCATATCGCGATTACAACGTCGTAGAGCTGAAAAATGCGGTGGTAAACCGGAATCTACATCAAGCACTTGGCATATCGGAACAGATATTGCAACACAATAATCACAGCGTTGGAGAAGTAATCAAAACGTTGGGGTTCTTTTACATTGTGTTTTGCAATATCTGGCGAATATGCAGGCTAACTGAAAAAGGTCTTTCCAAAGATCAGATTCAGACCGAACTGGGCATTAAAAACAATTACATTTTTAATGCCCAATGGAGGGAAGCCTCAAACTTCAGACTGGCAGAAATGCCGCGGATATTTGAAGCCTTGCTCGATGCAGATCGGGCAGCAAAAGGCTTCGGCACACTGGATACCTCATCGATATTTCTCCTTCTGCTTAAGCGCATCATCGGGTAAACGTATTAGCCCGGTGTTGCGGTAAACAAGCAACTAAAAAGGGGTAATACCATGAAAGCTTCTAAAGTATCCGATTTAAGACAAATGTCAGACGAAGATGTAATGGAACAACTGCAGTCAGGCGTAGTTGAGGCGTTCGACATCATCGTTCAAAGATACAAAGACAGGCTTCATAACTTTTTGTATCGCTACACACACAATCATGAAGACTGCGAAGATTTAGTGCAGGAAACCTTTTTGCGAGTTTACCGCAGCCGTCAATCCTACGAAAGAATCGCTAAACTCTCTACCTGGATGTATACTATTGCTTTGAACCTTGCTAAAAGCATGTACAAGAAGAAGCAACGTATGAGTTTGATATCCATCCATGCTGATGAATCAGATCCCGATGATCGTGAGATGCAGATTACAGATACTGTTATTCTCCAGGACGAAGAGCTTCACCTTAAATTAAGTGTTCAGGAGCTCGAAAGAGCACTTCAGGAGCTGAATGAGGACTTCCGGGAAGCTGTAATCCTAAGAGATATACAGCAATTGACTTACGAAGAAATTGCGGAAATTACTGACACAGCAATGGGTACAGTAAAATCCAGAATCAATCGTGGACGTCAACAACTGCAGGAAATTATCGGCAGTTATGTGAATTCGGAAACAATTTAATTAAACAGGAGTATGAATTTCTGAACGCCAAATAGAAATTCATACTCCTTATGCTTACCAAGCCTGAAAAAAGCACACTACTTACCGATTTTATACTGGATTACAGTGAGAACAGACTGACGGGTTCAGAATTATCTGCTTTTAAAGAGTTGATGAACAGCTCGAAAGTGGTTTGCAAAGCAGCTGTAAACGGTAAGAACATTCGAAGAGCTATGGCTACGTTGCCAAAACGAAAAGTTAGTAAGCGGTTCGACCAAAAAATGGCTGCTCGATTTGCCATGGAACTTGAAAGAGAAACTACAGAAAACAATGCCAAGAGAGTAGGGAATAGAAGTATTTCTGCTATCTAGTTTTTGGATCTGATATCTTTTTCCTGAGCCCCAAAATCTCATCATGATTAGGGTCCGCATTCAATCCTTTCCGTACGTATTCCATCGCTTCCTCATCCGCCTTAGCCTGATGTAGTATCCACGCTATATTATGATACGCATCAGCAAACGTCTCATCTCTTTTTATAGCTTCCTCATAACACTTTGCAGCTTCAATATGCTGATTCTGTCTTAGAAAGAAATTACCCAGATTAAAATGCGATAGTGCATTTTCCCCATTAATACGTGTTAAATAATGAAACAGCTCATGGGCTTTATCAAACTGGCTGACAGCCTCATAGCAGTCTGCCAGGTTATTTAGGGAAGGGATATGATTAGGATTCTGATCCAATGCTCTGAGGTAAATATCAATAGCCAGATCAGGTTGATCATTTTCGTTGAAGGCGTTGCCCAAATTGAATAGAAAAGCTACTTTTTTTGGAGCAAGATCAACCGCTTTTTGCAGATATTTTATTGAATCTGAGAATTCCCCTAAGAGATAGTGGCCAATTCCCAGATCATGAAGCAAGTTAGCACTTTTTGGTTTTTTCTTTAATTGCTGTTCAATAATTGAAATCTGTTTTCTGATTTCAGCTTCGTTTTTCAAAATTGATATCCTATTTGAAGTTCTGCTTGGAAAGAATTTACGGTACCTGTAGAAAGAGTTACTTTAATGGGCCCAACAACGGTTAAAGCCCCCAAAGATAGTGAAGCTCCGTAATCAATATCATTTTGTTTTGGATTTAGATTCCAATCTTCCAGAAATCGTCCCGCGTAAAAGTCAATATTGATAAATCTATGGTAAAACGGCTCTGCCTGAATGCCTAAGGAAGCCATTTGAACGTGTGGGGTAGATACTTCATATCTGTCTATGCCTCCAAACCGGAGGTAACCAATATCTTGATAATAAGAGTTGGGGGTGTACCAATAACCCCATGGTAATTCATTACCGTAAGAATAACCTGCCAGGAGACTATTTGTAAGTGACAATTTGCTTGACAGCTCATAAAATCCTTTCCAGTAAAACTTGACTGAAGAAAATTGAATTGGACTAAAGACCATTGCGTCGCTGTAGAAAAACTCTGCCAACACTTTTTGACCACTTGTTGGATAAGACTTTCTATTCAGAAAATCATACCTGTATTTCGCAAATAGTGCATGATATCCATCATTTACGGGTTCTACTTGTTCAGGATTAATTTCATTTCCGCGATAAGTAAAATCCTTTCTAATACCCAGTGCAAAAAGATGCTGAGTACTAAAATAGTTACCAAAAGATACTTCGCCGCGAATAATATGATTTTCAAATCTGGATACTCTTTCTTTATTCACAAACCAATCCACACTCTCTCTATTAAATTCTAGTGAAGTGAGTGCAGCAAATCTGGAACCCAGAGCACCATAGTAGATGTAGTCGGCACCAAACATTAATTGGTCGCCTAACCGCGACTCCAGTTTGTTAATTGATCCATCGTGAAACAGATTTTGAAACGAGGCTTCAAACAGGATGGAAGCCTGAGTTTGAGATTCGTACCTCAAGCCAACTTTAAAATCATTACTCTGATTCTCCTTTATGTTTACATGCAGATTATAATAATAAAGTGTATCCGGTTTAATTCGATAGGTAACTTGTTCAATATATTGAGAGCTGTAGAGCCTGCTGATTTTTTCATCAATCATTTCAGGCCCCAATTTTGCACCTGTTTCAAACTGCAATTTTCTTTTTATGAAATCATCATCAAACAGATTATTCCCTTCTATGATTACATCTTGAATTGGGAGGGGAGACGGGGCATCTATTGGTTTTCTGGGCTTGTATTCATGCTTCTGTCTTTCGGCAATTTTTTTAAATTCTTCAGAATATTTTTCACCCGCTTCTAAACCAATTTCCAGGAAAGTTTGCATCAAATCGAAAGAAGCGATAGAATATTTATCCATCTCAGGCATCGTGATTACTAAATCGGCTTTTTTCTTCTCTTGCTGTACACGTTCATTTATCCTGTACTGAACGGACTGATTCATAATCTCAGTCAACGTGTTTAAACTATCACTGGGAGCCAGTGGGGTGGATACATCAACAGCAATAATATAATTTGCCCCCATTTTAATCGCATCCTGAACCGGCAAATTTCGAGCAAGTCCGCCATCTACATAATACTTCCCATTGATTTCGTGCGGTGCAATAGCCGATGGAATGGATATGCTTGCTCGAATTGCATCAGGTAAATATCCGGACCTAAAAACAACGGCTTCACCGGTTTCAATATCCGTAGCAATTGTGGCAAAGGGAATTGGGAAATTATCAAAATCATCAGTTCCGTGGGCCGACCAAACCAATCGGGAGATGTACGTGTAAATATTTTGGCCTGTAATAATCCCTTGAGGTAAGGATAATCCACTTTCGCTTATTGGAACGGTTAAGATGGTTCGTCCATCGAATCCCTTTTCATAATTGGATGTATATCTACGATTGGGTTTCTCTGTAAAGAGCTCCATAAAATTACTTGTTTTGCTTAATTCTATGAGCTGATCAGCAGAATATCCGATCGCGTAGAGTCCGCCAATCAAACTACCCATACTGGTTCCGGTGATGTAATCAATTTGCACCCCTGCTTCTTCCAATGCCTTTAAAATTCCAATGTGGGCAACTCCTCTTGCTCCACCGCCACTTAAAACTACACCAACTTTCAGAGAGTCGGATTGAAGCGTTTGGATAGATGAACTCTTATTCTCTGATTGGGCCTGAAAAGGGAGAAAAAGATAAAACAGTAAGGCGAGTAGATAAATTGATTTTTGCTGCATAATTATTAAACCTGATAATGATCTCTTGCTTTCATTCAGGTACTACGAAAAAATATCTATTATGTTTTGAAAGCATGCGAAATAGCTCGTTCAAGATTTTCCGGAGTGATTGGTTTAGAAATAAAAGCCTCATGGTTTGTTTCAGAAGCTCGATTCTTAGTAATATCGTCAGTATTACCTGTTATATAGATGACCTTTACGTCCGATTTTTTACGTATCTCTTTCATGGCATCAATCCCATCCAGCTCATCTCCAAGCTTAATATCCATGATGATCAGGTCAACTCCCTTTAGCTTCAGAGCAGAGTCGACAGCAGCAGCACCTTCAGACACCGTTGCCAATACCGTATGCCCAAGTTTATTGATGAAGCGCTCCATTATAACCTGCTGTACGCCATCATCTTCTACCAGAAGAATTTTTTTGTTATCCTTTTCCAAAGCTATAAGTAAATTTAGTTCTAATTATCAGGAGCAATTTAATAAAATCTTACTCTTATTTAAGGGGTAAATATATCTGAAATTTCTCTTCTAAACACTTAAAATGTAAAACCTTCTGAGGATAAGATTGATTTTACTTTTTCTGTGTGAGATCCCTGTATTACAATCGTTTTACCATCTACGTGACCACCGGCACCACAGTTGCTCTTTAACTTTTTAGCCAGCTTCTCAATATGCTGCGGGTTATGATTTACCCCGGAGATTACCGTAATGGGATTACCGGTTTTAGGATTTCTTTTTTCTTTTATATCAACTTTCACTTGTTACCTCAATTTGTCTATTCTGAAAATATGAAATTGCAAACGCTCCCAGCCAAGCAGCAGGAATGTAAATGATTAAGGAAAGTAACCAAAACCATAGCGGGTAATCAACCGATAAAAGATTGTACAGATCAAGTCCCATGAGTACAACTCCTACCCAGCCGGCTGATAGAATGGTTACAGTAGGGTGTGTGAGCCTGGCAACAGCACCTCCAAAAAAACTGCCAGTAAGGTTGCTGAACAATATTCCAATCAGAAAAACAGGATTATCTCTTACAAAATCAGCATAAACGGATGGATCAAACTCCATGACTGTATCTTCAACCGGATATAAAGCAATATTTATAAATTGCATGATATGCATTATTAAGATCGATGAAATAATCCCTAAGCCGATTGCCGCAATTTTCCAGATTTGTCTTTTAATCGGAATGTTTAAATCCAAAACGTGTTTATGGTTAAAGAACAGTAAAGAACTGTTTAAGTGAAAAAAATAATTAGTTACCTTTAAGGAAGGTAAGGAATTATAAATTTTAAGGAGATAGATTTGCAGACAGTCAAAATGGATATTTTGGGTCTTTCCACCAGTCCAAGCAGTGGTGGTGCCTATGCTTTGATTTTATCAGAAACTGAAGGCAACAGAAGGCTCCCGATCATTATTGGTACATTTGAAGCTCAAGCCATTGCTTTGGAACTGGAGAGTATTAAACCTCCCAGGCCTATGACCCACGATTTGCTTAAGAGTATAGTTGAAAACTTTAGCTCTAAAGTAGAAAAAGTAGTGATTAATGACCTTAATGAAGGTACATTTTTTGCTCAAATCCACTGCACAGGTGATGAAAGTAATGAATTCCATATAGATGCACGCCCAAGTGATGCAATAGCTTTAGCAATCCGTTTTGGTGCTTCTATATATGTGAATACAGCTGTTTTGGATGAAGCCGGTATTGAAACAGATACAACCTCGGTCGAATCAACTTCTAAGGGGAAGGGGAAAAGTAAAAAAGGAGAGCAGGAGGCAGGCAGAACAGAGATGACGAAAATGGAGGAACTGGAAAATGAACTCCAAACAGCTATAGAGACTGAAAATTATGAAAAGGCTGCCAAAATCAGAGATAAAATTCAAAAACTGAAGGGGTGAAGTGAATATTAAATCCCATTCTTTTTCTGATTTACCATTTTCTAAGCTTTTCAAAGATTACGTAGAACAGAAAAAAGAGATAACTGATTTTTTTGAAATCCCGCCTTTTTCAACAAATGATCTGGTAAAGAAATCTGAAGATATCTCATTTCCTTCAGATCGGAATAAAGTTTCTGACGCTCTAAAGGAATTTAATTCCCAATTTGAACCATCAGAAGCCACGCATCTAAATATTGAAAAGTTGCGTGATCCAAAAACACTGGCTGTAGTGACAGGCCAGCAGATGGTATTATATGGCGGGCCCGTCTATACTGTTCTGAAAACTCTGACTGCAATTCAGCTCGCAAAAAAATATGAGCAAGAGTTAAATCGACCTGTGGTTCCTGTTTTTTGGCTGGCCGACGAAGATCATGATATCGAAGAGATATCTCAACTTGGTCTGATGAACCGAGACGAAATGACTAAATGCAGCGATTCGTTTGAAGAGCCTGGGAAAAGAGTGGGGCAGTACTCCATAAAAGAAGTCCATCATCAATTAAGAACTTGTATAAAAAGCGGCCTGATTGATACTGACTTCAGCAACAAATTATGGGAGATTCTTGACAGCAGCTACAACGAAAAACACACTGTTGTAAAAGCTTTTGGTCTCTTCATGCAAAAACTGTTTGGAAGCCATGGCTTAATAATTGCCGGCAGTAATGACGATACAATTAAATCACTATCCAAAAGCACCCTTACTCAAAGTATTTCCAAAG
Source organism: Rhodohalobacter sp. (assembly GCF_034521535.1). Lineage (GTDB taxonomy): Bacteria > Bacteroidota > Rhodothermia > Balneolales > Balneolaceae > Rhodohalobacter. The sequence goes on from NZ_JAXHMF010000006.1 coordinate 147,165, forward strand.
CAGATGACATTGCAGATCGATTGAAAGAGAATACCAAGAATCTAAAAAAACTGGGTTACGAGGGACAAGTTCATCTTAACAACAGTAACCTCTTTTATATTTCAGATAATGGGCAAAGAGTAAAAATACAGTATGATGGTGATGTTTGGTTTATTGATAACAATGATAAACGCTGGAGCTCAAATGAACTGATCCAAGACATCAATGAGAATCCAAATCAATTCTCTCCAAACGTATTTTTAAGACCCATTCTTCAGGATAGAATTTTACCGACTTTAAGTTATGTGGCCGGACCGGGAGAAATTGCTTATTACGCCCAAATGAGAGGGATTTATGAGTATTTTGATCAATCTATGCCTCAAATCGTTCCGAGATTCAGCGCTACTCTGATAGAAAGCAGTGTTGATCGAATTATGGATAAGCTTCCTTTCGGCATAAAAGACTACAGCAAACGGATTGAAGATTTGGAGTCGGAGTACATTGAACAGACCGATCAGCCGGATCTGGAGAAAATTTTCGGAGACTGGAAACAACGCATTGATAGTATTACAGATGAAAAGAAGAGTGTAATTGGAGAAATCGATCCGACCCTAAAAAATACAGCCGGGAAGGCGAGTGCAACTTATTTTTCAGAACTCGATAAGCTAAAGGGAAAACTCTATAAGTCTTTAAAGCAGCAGGAAAAAACTCAATTGGAGAGAATACTAAAAATAAAGTCGAATCTATTTCCCAACGGCAATCTCCAGGAACGGGAAATTGCTTTTATCTACTATCTGAATAAGTACGGCACAGAACTTTTCGACGAAATATTGACATCACTTGAAAATCAGAAACCGGATACTCATAAGCTTATTAAGCTATGAGTTCTGATGAAAAAAGAGAGCAAAAAAGGAGTCTGAGAAAGTTCTATTTGCAACGGAGAATGCAAATTCCCGGTGACCAAATTGACTTATATAACGAGGCAATCTTTGAAAAGGTAAAAACGCTTCAGGAATTTCAAGAAGCGGATATCATTCACATTTACGCTTCAATGGATGATCGAAATGAGGTGGATACATTCCATATCATGGATTATACATTAAAAACTAAGAAAAGGGTGATTGTTCCGGTAATGAAGCAAGCCGGTAAATTGAAACATTGCGAAATCGATTCAACAAGTTCACTGAAAAAAAACAGTTGGGGAGTTCCTGAACCGGTTAATCAAAATCCGCTTGATGAGATAAATCCCGATATTATATTTGTGCCAATGGTAGCCGGAGATCTTCAAAAAAATCGGTTGGGATACGGGAAAGGATACTATGATCGGTTTTTGGCATCAACTAAATCCGTTAAAGCAGGACTTCTGTTTGAAAAACAGCTCTCAGATGAATCTATTCCAATTGACACTTACGATGTACCGCTGGATATTTTGATCACCGAAAAAAGAATTTTGAAGTAGTTTCGCAATTGACCGGTAGATCAATTAAAGTGAAACAAGAAGGTTGCCTGATCGTATCATCGATAAAATTGATATTCAAATTAACGCCTTATGAGCACAAAAACTTCACCCATCGATTCTTCACTTGCCGTATCAGACCGGGAACTGCAAAGCACGCTTCAGGAGTTTCTGGAAGAGAATGAAAAGAAACCGACACCCAGCATCTGGAATATCAGAACCATTACCGGTTTGGCTTTGGTTTTTACTGCATTTGCATACATTGGCCACAGCGTTGCTACAGAAGTATTAGGGTTAAGTTCTCTGCCTTTCATAGGAGGGCTCATACAATTCATGCCTTATATTGGCGGTGCGCTACTGGCAGTTACGCTTTTGGCGATGTTTAAGAAATCCGGCGATAAAAAGAAAAAGGATGAAGCTATAGAAGAGGAGCAGGTTAAAGAGACATACGACAAGCTGGATCAGTTTTTATACAATGAAAAGGAAAGAACAAGCAAAAAAAGCAGAAGCAAATCCTCTCAAAGTGAAATATTCGCTTACAGCAGTTCAAATAAACTGATGAAATCTCGAACGGATTCAAAAATTTCAGGTGTATGCGGTGGATTGGCAAAATATCTTGGAATGAACTCCACGATTGTTCGAATTCTGTTTCTTGTTGCATTATTTATGAGTTCGGGTACTGCAATTCTTGCGTATATTGCGATGGCTATTGTTATGCCTAAAGAACCCATCAGCTTGATGGATGATTTTAATTAAAAACTGATAACTCAATCGTGCTCATATCATTTGAAGGAATTGACGGATGTGGAAAGTCAACTCAAATCAAACTCCTAAAAGCTTATTTCAGGGATAAAGGGGTGAAATTTTCTGTCTTCAGGGAGCCGGGTGGAACGGAAATTTCAGAAAAAATCAGAAATCTGCTTTTACATGAAACTGATGACATGGATCCCACTACAGAACTGCTCCTGTTTTCAGCCGCAAGATCACAGTTAGTAGCAGAAGAGATTATACCAAGATTAAAAAAAGGGGAGATCGTAATCCTGGATCGTTTTTACGACTCAACCACAGCTTATCAAGGGTACGGTCGTAAATCAGCTAAGCTTTCCCATATCGAAACTTTAAACAAGCTGGCTACTCACAACACTGAACCCGAGATCACCTTCTATTTACGTATTGATCCCAAAGAGGCTGCAAAACGCACACAAAGGGGAATTAAAGACAGAATGGAAAAAGCAGGTGAGGATTTCTTCAGGGAAGTTTACAGCGGATATGATATGCTTTCCCGTTTAGAAAGATTCGAAGTTATTGACGCAACTAAATCTCCTGAAGAGATTCATCAGAAAATCATTCAACGACTGAATAAAGTTCTCAACTAAATTTTAAGCTTGGGCTTTAACCAATAGAAGAGAGAAGGAAGTACAAATAGATCTGCCAGCAGAGCTCCCAAGATCGTTGTACAAACCAGAATTCCCATCATGGCTGTTGATGTAAACGCGCTGGTGATAAGCGTACCAAAACCTGCAATCAAGATTAAGCTGGTAACAATAATGGCTCTTCCTGTCCGAACCGTAGTTGCCGTTAAAGAAGGAAACATCGCCTTACTTTTCAGGTATTCAATACGGAATCTGGCCAGGTAGTGTATGGAGTCATCTACAGCAATACCCAAAGCAATTGTGAATATTACAGCTGTTGAAGGTTTAATATCCACGCCCGCAAATCCCATTACGCCCCCCACAATTACCAATGGAATAATATTTGGTACCAGGGCGATCAAAGCCATCTTAAAACTTTTGAATAGCATTGCCATGATCAATGTTATAGCAAATATGGCGAGCATGATACTCCATGCCAATGAGTAAACAATTTTATCTGTAAGATCTGCACTGAGGATTGTTGTGCCTGTTACAATAACTTCCTCATCCGGAAAGAGCCTCTGCATTTCACTTCTGAATTCATCCCGAATTTCATTTATTCGCTTTGATCCGGCATCTTCTGTCTGAGCGGTAATACGAAGTTTTGTGTAATCAAAATCAACCAGATTGTAGAGTTCATCCGCCTCATTAATCTCCATCAAAAGAGTATATTGAGCAATAGCCTGATCACTTTCGGGCAGCGGGAAATCTAAATTTTCATTTCTTTCTCCATCTGTTAACACCCGGTGAACTTCCCCCATAAGTGTGTGAAAGCCAACCACCCGATGAATTTCTGGATATTCAAGAAGTTTCTGCTCAAACCGGGAAACTCTTTCCAGTAAATCAGCTGAGAGCGCACCGTCCGGTTCTCCTGTATCTATAAGGAATTCCATCGGGAACTGCGGAGCTATCTGATCAGAAAAAAACTGACTGTCCTGCATTAGTTCTGTATCATCCCCCACATCGTCAAATACCTTACCATTCACGTCAATTTTGGTGATACCCACTGAAAACATGATGGTTACTAAAAGACCAAAAATTATGATCTTTCTGTAGTTGAGCCTGTTCAGTCCCGCAACTTTGTTAAGCCATTTTTGAAGCAGTGGATAGAAAGAGCCAGACTTTTCATCAAAAATTCGTTTACTCTTTAAACGCGATAGTATAACCGGCAAGAAGAATATTGTTACAACGTAAGCCAGCAGAACACCTACGGCTGTGTAGATCCCAAACCTGCGCATCGGCATTACCGTACTGGTAAACAGAGTAGCAAAGCCAATAGCTGTAGTCAGGCTGGTTAGAAAAGTTGCGCTCCCAAGCGTTTTCAACATTTCAATGATAGAGTTGTGCTTTGAAAAGCCGGACTCCCTGGCATCATCATATTTTGATATCATATGAATGGCATCTGCAACACCTACACAAAGCAAGATAGGGGCAATGGTGCTGCTCATGATTTCAAGATATCCTCCCGTAAGCTGAATGATGGCAACCGTTAAAAGGAGGGTAGACCAAACAATAACCATAGGAAATAAAACTCCCCAAATAGTTCGATAGATGTACCAGAGAAGAAGAATAATGAGAATAGAGGAGATTGCGATATACATCACAATTTCCCCGTTTAACAGATTTACGTATTGATTTCTAAAGTAGGGTATCCCTGAAGTGTGAAATTCATAGTCGGATCTGTACTCACGCAGCACATCGTTAATTGAATCGATGATATGATTTCTGTTGAAAAAAGTATTCTCTTCCTCATTTATCCTAAGGACGATAGCCGTTGCATTTCCGGAGCTATTGATTAAAGCACCATTTAAAAAAGGATCATGCGTGATGTTCTCTTTTATATTTGAAAGCCGTTCTTTTGATGAATTTTCCAGATCAAAGTAGGGATCAAATGTGAGCTCACCATTTTCACTTTTAATCTCTTGAGCATCCAGGATGGATAACACTTCAGTCAGATAATCAATCTCTTCTAGCTGGGCTGTTATAGATTGCAAATCCAACAATACTTCTTTAGTAAACAGTGAATCCGTTTTAAATCCAATAATGATGCTGTTGTCGTCCCTTCCAAATTCATCCTCAAGTTTCTCATAATCTGCAATAACGGGGTCTTCATCAGGATAAAAACCTTCCAGATTGAAGTCAGTTCGGATGTTCGAAGCCGGAAATATGGATACAAAAAGTAAAACCGTAAGACCAAACAGAACAGACTTAGGATGTGCGAGTATAAATTCTCCGAATTGCTTCAAAAGGTCTAAAAATTTACTTGAGTGAATATGTTTTGTTGGCTGTTTGTTGAACCGAATTCAGTCGCCTTAAATTCCGGAATTTTTAGAAATAGACAGATATTTTTGAGAAGAGGAAGCTGTTCTGCCTGAATTGATTAAAGGTAAAATGACCATAAAATGGAGTAATCGGTTTGCCTCCAAATAGATTTGTGCCAACAGTAACTTCAAAACCGTCATCTATTTCATATGTACCCTGTGCCTGTATCCAAAAATCTTCAGCGTAGAAATTGTACCGGCTTAAGGTAGAAACCTGTAACCTATTTCTCAAAAATGCCCGATTTGTAAGCAGTGTGACATAAGGAAACAGTCGTTGAGGTAATATTCTGTCTTCGTAATTAAATATTGTTTCCATGTAAAATTGCAGACTTATAAGTGTACTCCATTGTTCTGTTTCAATTCCTGCCATTGAATGCAGCCACGGTTTCTTGAGCAAGTATCCATCATCTCTGACCTCAAATTCCTGAAGTACTTGTAATGCCGTTGGAAGATCTTCAAGGGCTTGCTCCAGCCGGTTGATCGGTACGGGTAAAAAAGTAAAGAGCCGTTCATAAACAAATAGTTGCTCAGTCTGAACTTTCCAGTTTTCACTTATCATCCATTCCAAGGAAATTCCGCCCATTGGAGATGCGTGATATGACTCAAACAGGTCTACTGAAGGTGGATTTGGAAAATTGAATGGGTTGATATTCAAGGCATAGGCCGGCATTGGATGAGACCAATACAACAACATAATATCCAAATCCAAAGATGTTGTTGAACGTAAACCAAATCGGGATGCAAACTGCATATCTGATAGCTTAAAACCTTCCTCTTTTCTTTCATAGTTAAACGGAATAGGAGAAGCTATCTCCTGAACGGGAAACCACCTGGATCCCGGCGATGGTAATCTGTCCGGCTCAAAAACCGGATTAAGTATCAGTTGAAGTGAGTTAGAACCAAAATAACGCTGAAAATTAATGGCTGTTAATCCCAGTCTTAGATCTGCAGGATCCTGAGTTAGAAATTCTCTCAAATCAACGGGAGACAGAATATCAGTTACAAATCCACCGGTAGCACGCCCCCAGCTAATAATCTGGCGACCTATTCTCAAATCACTATTATCATAATATCTGTCAAAATAGGCCTCTCTTAAAATAATTTCCGTTTCAACATCCCTTTTAGCGTATTGATGCAAAAAATCCGTTTCCACAAAAATATTACCGGCCGAAATCGAGGTATTCAGTTGCAACCTTAACCTGTTTCTGCCTGCTACAAATTCATGGTCGCCTGTAGTTTGAACAGCATTGTAGTTTTGGAGTAGTCCATTCACATTTGTTTGTGCTTGGAGAGTACTGCTGCTGACAGTTAAGAGGGGGATAAAGAAGAAAAATAGAACAAGCTGGAAAATATAGTTGAAACAAATCTTATTTATACAATTTATTTTTGAAATCAATTGAAGCTTAATCAAAATATGCGTAAATTTAATGCATTGTGGATGTCTTCTATATACACCACAATTATTATCAATTCTGAATTATAACTTTTCATTTCTGAAGCTTAATCATACCTATGGCGCACGAAAGAATCGATGTAGACTTACCCTTAGCCAAAGTTTACGAACTGTTATCCAATCCCGTTCATTTTACAAATTTTCTGGAACGCATTGACAGCATAGAAAAAATAAACTCCCAAACGTTTGAATATACAACCAAGATTGGGAACGAGGAGTTTCAATGGACTACAAATATTATTGACAATCTGAGGAATACCCGATTTGCTTGGATTACGATTAATGGAAATTTGAACCAAACCGGTACAATTCGTTTTACACCGCTCGATAATGGTGAAAGAACAAGAGTTGACGTTTCTTTGGATTACAGAACATTTTTCGGCGAAGCTGAAGAAGATCTTGCCAATTTTATTGAAGGACTTCCTGCACAACTGAAAAAAGATCTCGATAAATTTAAAGATTTAGCCGAATCAGGTACGTTTAACGACGAAACTGAAGAGGAGACTAAGGAAGTAACTGCCTAATTCGTTACTATTCTTTACTATCTTTACACAAAATTGCGCCTTAACTTCTGTTGAGGCGCTTTTTTTTTGCCATTATTCAAAAGAACAACCATGACCTTCTCATTCAGAGAATTTAAAAATTCAAAAAAAGCAAAAAGTCCCCATTTTTTTGTAGTTGGAAATCCAATTGAACATTCACTCTCACCCGTGATGCATCAAGCCGCTTTGGATTTTCACGGCATAAATGCAGAATACCATGCAATTAACCTGGCACAGGCTGAAATCTCAGATTTTATTAGTTGGCTTAATCGCGATGAATTTTTAGGCTGTAATATTACGATTCCCTACAAAAATCAATTCATTGAAGTTGTTGACCACATCGATGATTATGCCAGGGAAGCAGGCGTAATTAACACTATTGCAAAATCAGAACATAAACTGATAGGGCACAACACCGATATTCATGGATTTACAGCGCCACTTACACAGTACGCTGATCGAATTGAAGGGGGGAGGGTGATCGTTTTTGGCACAGGTGGAGCTGCAAAAGCTGTAAAGATTGGGCTTGAGGATTTGGGAGTTGAAGAGATAGTCTTTGTTTCCCGCTCCCCGGAAAAATCAATCGTGAATTCCGATCACGTCTGGGTAGAAACAGTTTCCTATGATCAATGGCAATCTTATGCTGATGAGGCATGTATGTTTGTCAACACAACTCCCTTAGGGATGTCTCCAAATATAGACCGATCTCCAATTTCGGATTTGGACAGCGAACTGCTTGAGAGTAAAATTTGCTATGACCTTATATACAATCCCATTCAATCTAAGTTTTTACAGCAAGCAGATAAGTTTGGCGCCACAACAATCAATGGATTGGATATGCTAATTATGCAGGGAAACAGATCGTTTGAAATATGGACCGGGAAAACATTTCCAATTAATGATATTAAAAAGTTGCTGATCAATAGGTTAAAGTAGATCAATGAAATTATTCTATCCAAGCATATTTGATAAAGATTCCCAAATTACAGCTCTATTTTCGGAATCAAATAAAGAGATCATAAATACGGGCGGCTATGTACCCGGACTCAATTTAGGATACAATACTGAAGCAGAACCGGCCGAAGTTGACAAAAATTTTAAGTTACTATTCAATAAAATCGGATGGAACCGGACTCATTTAGCCATTGCAAATCAGATACACGGTTCAAACATCATACAAGTGACTGAGCCCGGTGTTTACGATGATACTGACGGTTTTATAACAGATAAAACGGGGTTATCACTGGGTATTAGAGTGGCCGACTGTGTGGCTATTTTGGCGGGTGACTCAGTGAACGGAATTATTGGAGCTTTTCATGCCGGATGGAAAGGCGCGGCTGATAATATTGTACCCAAGGGAATTAGAAAAATGACTCAATTAGGAGCAGATCCGGATCATATTCGTGTATACCTAAGCCCATGCATTTCATTTAAAAACTTCGAAGTGGGAGAGGAAGTAGCGTCTCAATTTCCCGATCAGTTTGTGGACCGTGAATCATATAAAAAGCCCCATGTTGATCTAAAGGGGTTCATTCACCGGCAGTTGTTAAATTCCGGCGTTAATAAAGAGAACATCGAATTATCTGAGGATTGTACGGTTCAAGACTCTAAATATTACTCTTATCGAAGAGAACGAGACAGAGCGGGCAGAATGTTAGGGCTTATTAAATTGAACGAACAAAATTAATCCGACCTATTTTGCGCATCAGTTATTCGCCCGGTTATGTAGCTCAATTGCCAAAAGACCACGTTTTTCCGATGAAGAAATTCTCGGGTTTGCATGATTATCTAATCAATAACGGTCTGTTTAAAAGTTCTGATGTGATTGAGCCATCCATGGTAGACTTTGCTAACCTATATACAGCTCATACGCAGCGATACGGCCATGGTGTCTGGACAGGTAACCTGACCAAAAAGGAAGTCCGAAGAATGGGATTGCCTTGGTCTAAAAGTTTAGCAATACGATCCAGACTGGCTGTTCAGGGTACAATCAATACCGGACTGATGGCTTTACAAGATGGGATTGCAGGTAATTTAGCCGGAGGAACACATCATGCCATGCCCGATCACGGTGAAGGGTTTTGTGTATACAACGACGTAGCTGTTGCAATCAAGGTTCTCAGGCAATCAAAATGGGTCAATAGGGTGTTGATCATTGACGTAGATGTACACCAGGGAAATGGAAATGCAGCTATATTTCAAGATGAACCCGATGTTTATACTTTCTCTATACATGGTGAGAAAAACTATCCATTTGTAAAACCACCGTCAAACCTCGACGTGGGATTACCCGACAAAACCGAGGATAAACAGTATTTGAAAACACTCTCAGACTCTCTTGATAAAGTATTTGATGAGTTCACACCCGATTTAGTCTTTTACCTTGCGGGAATTGACCCACTGGAGGAAGATCACTTCGGCAGACTTTCGCTAAGCTTAAAAGGTATGGAGGAGAGAGAGCGAATGGTTATCGAAACAGTAACACAAAAAGAGATACCGCTGGCGTTATTACTTTCAGGCGGTTATGCTCCAACAATCCAAAAAACTGTTGAAGCACATGCAATTATGTACAAAGCAGCGAAAGAAATTTCTGCACCGTACTTTCGTTAAAGATTCTCTATTTTTACAGTTATATATTAACAAGACAAGAATATTTGCAACAGAAAAAAATTGCGATTTTAGGATCTACGGGCTCAATAGGAACTCAAGCAGTAGAGATAATATCATCGAGGCCTGAGCATTTTAAAGCCACAACCCTTACAGCCAACAGCAGTTATCAAAAGCTGGCTGATCAGGTAAATACACTGAAGCCAAATACTGCTGTTCTTTGTAACGAAAGCCATAAGAGAGATTTTCTTAACCTGTTGACATTCAAACCGCAAAATATTCTATTCGGAAAGGATGCATTAGAGCAGGTTGCATTGGAAGAGGACTACGATATCCTTCTAAACAGTTTGGTAGGATTTTCCGGATTCAACTCTACATACAAAGCGCTGAAAGCCGGTAAAAGGGTCGCGCTTGCCAATAAAGAGTCTCTGGTGGTTGGCGGAGAACTCTTGAGTAAGCTTGACGGTTTTACCAATGGGAATCTTATTCCTGTTGACTCAGAACACTCTGCAATGTTGCAAGCCCTAATTGGAGAGCAGAAAAGCTCCATTCAAAAAATTATTATTACGGCCAGTGGCGGTCCCTTTAAGAATTATACACCGGATCAATTAAATAGAGTCACTGTAAAAGACGCCTTGAATCACCCCAATTGGGATATGGGATCAAAGATTACCATTGATTCTGCGACAATGATGAACAAAGGACTGGAAATTATTGAGGCTAAATGGTTTTTTGATCTTCCTATTGATCAGATCGAACCTGTTGTACACCCACAAAGTATTATTCACTCCATCGTCGAGTTTATAGACGGTTCATCTAAAGCACAATTGGGGCCACCGGATATGAAGGTTCCGATCCTCTACGCACTCACGTATCCTGATCGAATTGATTTTCCAAATAAGACGTTGAACTATACAGAATCGCTCTTGATGGAGTTTGAACCCGTTAATTATAACTTATTTCCTTGTATCCATTTAGCTATTGAAGCGGCAAAAGAAGAGGGGTTGGCGCCCGCTATCTTGAATGCAGCAAATGAAATTGCCGTGGAGCGATTTTTGAACAATGAAATTCGTTATATTGACATCCCAAAAATTATTGAAAATTCTTTAACCAACATTCAAAACAACAAGGATATTACTCCTGAAACGTTATTTGAAGTTGATAAAGAAACTCGTCATTACGCGAACGCATTATTACGGTAGATTTTATGGATTGGTTAGTAAATTTTTCAAGTACCATACTCATATTTATAGCTGCCATATTTATTCTGGTAACTATCCACGAGTTAGGTCATTTCATTGCAGCAAAAATATTTGGGATGAGAGTCGATAAATTTTCTATTGGCTTTCCACCTAAAATATTTGGCTTTAAAAAAGGAGATACCGAGTACGTTATTGGTGCAACTCCGCTGGGTGGATACGTGAGTATTGCCGGGATGATTGATGAGTCTATGGATACTGAGTTTGTAGATGAAGAAGTCAAACCGGACGAATTCAGGGCGAAACCTGTATGGCAGCGTATGATCGTAATCACCGCCGGTGTTATCTTTAATGTTATATTGGCTGTTGCAATTTACGCCGGTATCGCTTTGCACTACGGTGAGACGGTAGTTCCTATTGAGTCGATGGAGGGAGCTTATGTGAGCGAGAACTCTGTTGCACACCAAATAGGTATGCAGACCGGAGACAGGCTTATTGGGGTCAACAATAGAGAAGTTGAACATTTCAGACAGCTGTTAAATCCGGCTGAGCTTACCGGAAGAGAACTCACATTTTTAGTTGAACGAAATGGCGAAAGAGTCACCCTTTCAACACCACCCAATTTCCTGGATCTGGTAAGTAAAGATGGATTCATCTCTCAGGAAAACTATCTACCAAGCTCATTTTCTGCTGTACAAGAGGGCAGTCCCGCAGAACAGGCCGGCTTGCAAGGTGGGGATAAAATTGTTGCCGTAGACGGGGAACCGGTTAACTATTGGGTACAGTTGGTGGAAAAAATTCAGTCTGCTGAAAATACTCTTACACTTGATGTTGAAAGAAACGGTGAACGTTTTCAAGTATCTCTAGCACCTGACCCGGAAACCGGACAAATAGGTATCGCTTCACCCAATCCGGAAGGTTCGTTTAGTATTGAACAGCTAAACTACAATTTTGGTGAAGCTCTTGGAGTAGGTGTTGAACGTTCTAATGATGCACTGTTTGGAATTGTGCAGGGTATTGGCAAAATGTTTTCCGGTGATATTTCTGTCAGGGAAAATCTTGGCGGCCCGGTAGCCATTGCCAACGTCACCCGTGAAGCAACAGAACGTGGAGGATGGCTGGGTTTTTGGAATATTACCGCGTTTCTGAGTGTTACACTCGCAATTATGAATATGCTTCCTATTCCGGCATTGGACGGCGGTCACTTTATGTTTTTGCTTTATGAAGGCATCACCCGTCGCGAACCGTCACCAAAAGTAAGAATGGGCCTTCAACAACTTGGTTTTATACTGCTCATCGGACTATTCATTCTCGTTACTTTTAATGATATTTTACGCACATTCGGAGGCTAATTACTGATGCTTGCTAAGGAAGGTTTTTCAACTATACTTGTTGTATTTGGGTTTAGTTTACTTGTTATTTTTTTCACCTCTTTTGCTCCTGCCTGGGTTGGTTATATTGTATATCCAATTTTAGCCGTACTCTGTGGATTGGTTCTCTATTTTTTCAGGGATCCGGATAGAACCACCCCCGATGATGACTCACTCATCATTTCGCCGGCAGACGGTAAGGTAGTACTTATACAAGATGTGAAGGAAGATGAGTATGTCGGTGAAGAGGTTACTCAGGTAAGTATATTTCTCTCCCCACTTAACGTACACGTAAATAGAAATCCGATTTCGGGTAAACTGGAGTATGTAAAGTATTATCCCGGTAAATATTTAATGGCTTGGGAAGACCATGCATCCGAAATGAATGAGAGAGCCCATTTTGGTGTGTTGCATTCGTCAGGAATGAAAATGATGTTTAAACAGATCACCGGCTTCATGGCCAGGCGCATCGTTTATAATTTGGAAGAAGGAGATCATCTAAAAGCCGGAGAAAGGTTTGGGATCATGAAATTCGGTTCCAGAATGGACCTGCTGCTCCCAAAAAATGTAGAGATTGATGTAAAGATTGGAGATAAGACAGTAGCAGGTGAATCAATCATCGGAAAAATTCAATAATTCATGAAATATCCCATTCAAAAACTCAGGTTCAAAAAAGGGGAGAAGCGCAAAAGAAAAAGACTGAAGCCTATCCCCAAAATTGTTGTACCGAGTTTTTTTACGCTGATGAACCTTTTTTGTGGTTTTTTATCCATACTATTGGTCGCCGAGGGAAATCTGGTTGCAGGAGCCTGGCTTATTGTTTTAGCCGGTTTGTTTGATGTTTTGGATGGTTTTATGGCAAGGCTTGCTAATGCCACCAGCGAATTTGGAATGGAGCTTGATTCGATAAGTGATGTCGTTTCCTTTGGAGTTGCGCCCGGTTTCTTAATTTATATTTTTGCTCTAAACGAGCTCGCCATCATCGGAATTTTATTGAGCGCCTTACCACCTCTTTGTGGGGCCATTCGTCTAGCGCGCTATAACATAGAGTCTAAGTATGACGAATTAAACTATTTCAGAGGACTGCCGATACCCGCACAAGCTGTAATGTTTTCCGGATTCTATCTTACTTTCAATAATAAACTTTTCCTGTTTGACGGATTTGAACAGGGAGTTATAAGTGTATTGATTCCCGTTGTTATTCTTCTTTCTTTTTTGATGGTCAGCACTATTCCATTCGATAAGATTCCTCGGTTTGATCGGGAGTCTGTTAAGAAGTATAAAGCACGACTCATACTTCTGGCTGCTTACCTTGTTATCATTTTAATTTTACAAGATATAGGGCTGATAATTGTGTTTTCCTTTTTTATTCTAAAAGGTTTGCTAATGGGACTCTATATTTTCTGGAAACAGGCCTTTACAGACGATCCTGACCCGCTGGATAATGGGGCAAACTTTTGATAGGAATAGGTTAGTTTATTTTTTCGATTTCCTGATTTACAAACTCTTCAATTTTCTCAGCATTTTCAGAAGTAAGCGGGATTACCCTGCCAAATAGCTGTGCCATATAGATCCAGTCATCAGATTTTCCTTTCTTGAACCGAACACAACGATCTTTTTTAGCAAAATCGTTATAAAGCGATTTATTCGGCATCCGGTCTGTTTTTAAGTCTTTTATTTTCTGAAGACGAAAATTTTCTTCATAAACCAATCTATCTCGGACGTGGTACTTCAGATAGAGTGTACCATCTTCAGATGTAAACGAGATTACCACTTTTCCGTCCTTTACCTTAAACAGGCTTAGAACCATAAGCGCAAAGAATGAGAATGAGATAAGGCGCAAATAGCCCCCGAGCAAAACTTCGTCAACCATCAGGTAATAGGTGAATAATATGAGTGCAGCGATTCCACTCACTGTAGCAATCGTTGGCCAAAAACGAGAATACTTCTCTTCTATTTTCAAAGTCTGACTCATGATAAAACTCTTTTTTGGATGATTTCACCGTCTGCTGTGTAATAGCATTTAAACAGATTTACGGTTAAACAGGAGTGAATAGGGAGGATACTAATACAGTTGTCTTCATCTACAAGATCCGGATCAAATCCAGTTAGAGTACCGTGTTCCTGAGACAGGCCTGAAAGCCTTACTCCATCAGAAGGGACTATATCTTTTCCATCCATTTTAAATGCCTGCCCGTAGTTTTTAGAACCATTTTGCTCTATATAATCTTTTGAAAAGTGAACGGCTCCGCCGTGTACGATTGCTTTATCATTGCTGATTTTCTGGCTGAGCGGAACTTTAACAAAAACTGCAACATCATTAGGACTACAACTTCCTATCTGGACCTGCATCCAATCATAGAAAACCAGATTGCCCGGTGTGATTTCATCAATGCCGTCAAAATCCTCTAAAACAGATGCGGAAGGGGTGTCACCCAATGAGGTCTTTGCGTACGGATAGAGCCTTTTTAATTCTCTCAATGCAGATAGTGAATTATTTACCTTTTCCTTTATTTCTGATTTTCCATGAGCTTTGTAGGTTCCACCATCATGGATATAAAAACCGTGGAATTCAGAGTACTTACCGTTTTTAATGGTTTTGATCAGATTTTCAATCTTTTCTTTTTCATTAATCGATATGCCGCTTCTACCATACCCGGCATCAATTTCGATGTAAACCTTAAACGTTTTGCTCAGTTCACTGTTTAATAATGAAACATCATCTTCCCGGTTCAGGAATAGCCGAAGTTTTGCTTTTTCCTGCAGATCTTTCAATCCATCAATCATACCTCCATAAAATGGAAAAGCGATGGTTATATCATCCCAATCATCCTGAACAAAATATTTAGCCATTTCTACTGAAGAAACTGTAATTCCGGTTACTCCAAAATCACGAAACCAGCGCCCGATTTCTATCGATTGATGTGTTTTAAAATGTGGACGGAATTTTAGACCGTGTTTTTCAGCTTTTGAGACTATTCGTTTAATATTATTCTTGCAACGGGTTTTATCTATATAAAGAAAAGGAGAGTGCACCATCTTTGTTTATTAGTACCGATTATTTATTAAGTATGAAATATTGAACTCATTTGTATGAGCTAACAATCTTTGAAATGAATTCAATCTAAAGGTCATTAACTAAAATTTAGAATGAATTACACGCTAAAAGGTCTTATTATTGAACCATCAAAAAAAGGAAAAACTTGCAAAAAAAGAATACGAAACCTGTCATTGGCAGATTAGAGAAAATAGACTTTCCTGAATTCTCTATCTCAAATTTAGATGCAAAAATTGATACCGGTGCTTACACGTCAAGTTTACACTGCCATCATATAGAGCCGATAAAATCTAACGGTGAACATTGGGTTCAATTCATTTTGCTGGATCCCAATCATCCGGAGTACGAGGAAAATCCATTTTCGTGTCCTGTTCATAAAATCCGGAAAGTTAAAAGCTCAAACGGACAAATACAGGAACGGTTCACCATAAAAAGAAAAGTCAGGTTTTTTGGAAAACTTCGAACAATAGAGCTTACACTAACCAACAGATCAGAAATGAAGTTTCCGGTTTTAATTGGACGTAAATTTCTGACAGATAGGTTCTTAGTAGATGTATCAAAAAAATATTTAACCCATCAAGACATATCATAATCCATGACGCAACAATCATACAGAATTGCAATACTTTCCAGAAACCGATCACTTTACTCCACTAAAAGATTAATTGAGACGATAGAAAATAAAGGCCATGAAGCTATAGTTTTGGACCATTTGAAGTGTGATATAGTGATAGAACAGGACAGACCGTCTATCTACTATCAAGGAGAACGCTTAAAAAATATAGATGCTGTTATTCCTCGAATTGGTGCTTCCGTAACTTTTTACGGAGCTGCAGTAGTGCGCCAATTTGAAATGATGAACATACCGACAGCCGTTGAATCTCAAGCACTGGTTCGCTCACGTGACAAACTCAGAAGTCTTCAAATAATGGCAAGGTCTAATGTGGGAATGCCTAAAACAGTATTCACAAACTACAGTAAAGAGGTTAAGAAAATTATTGATAGTGTTGGCGGTGCACCATTAATTGTAAAACTTCTTGAAGGTACACAGGGGTATGGTGTTGTATTAGCACCGACCAAAAAAGCTGCTGAATCCATTATCGATGCGTTTCACAGCATGAAAGCCAGGGTAATTGTCCAGGAATTTATTGAAGAAGCTAAAGGTGCAGATATCCGTGCATTTATAATCAATAATAAGGTAGTTGGCGCCATGAAGCGGCAAGGCAAAGAGGGTGAATTCAGATCAAATTTACATCAGGGCGGTACAGGAAAATTGATTAAGCTTTCTAAAGAAGAACGAAAGGTTGCTTTAACAGCAGCAAAAGCTATGGGATTATCCGTGGCAGGCGTTGATATGCTGCAATCAGAACGAGGTCCTCTCGTGCTTGAGGTAAACTCTTCACCCGGTCTTGAAGGAATAGAGAAAACGACAAATAAGGATGTGGCTTCTGAACTGATCAATTATGTAGTGGACCTCATTGAGAGTTCAAAACTCAAGAAGAATAAGAAGTTCAAGTCCAATGCCTGATTTCATAGAAATTAATGGGGAAAAAGTTGCAAGGGGAGAGGACAAACTGATAAACCTCTCTATTGCAAGACTGCCCACTTATACCAGTATTGATCTGCCGGTTCGTGTAATAAGGGGTGAAAAACCGGGCCCGGTGCTCTTAATTTCGGGCGGACTGCATGGAGACGAAATCAACGGGATTGAGATTGTAAGGCGAATGCTGGTTAAGAATATTCTCAGACCAGAAAGCGGATCAGTAATCGCCATTCCATTGATGAACGTCTACGGATTCATACAGAATGTACGCGGTGTTCCGGATGGCAAAGATATCAACCGCAGTTTTCCGGGGTCTAAAAGCGGATCATTGGCCAATCTGGTTGCATATAACATCATGAATGAAATAATACCAAAGATAGATTACGGTATCGATTTTCATACAGGTGGTGCAAGCAGATCCAATTTTCCACAAATTCGATGTACGTTTGATGTACCTGAAAATATTGAACTTGCTAAAGTTTTTTCACCGCCCGTAATTTTGCACTCTAAACTGATTGAAAAATCATTCAGAAAAGCGGCCTATAAAAAAGGGAAACAAATTCTCGTGTTTGAAACGGGCGAATCTTTGCGGATAGACAATATGGGTATTGAGGAGGCCATTAAAGGCACGCAGCGGTTAATGAAACATTTGGGTATGATTAAAAATGCACCGGAACCTCAGAAAACTGAAATATTTGAGAAGTCAAGCTGGGTAAGGGCTAAAATAGCCGGCTTATTTCATCCAAAAGTTATTTTAGGGGATAACATACATAAAAGACAGTTACTGGGACGAATCACAGATCCCTATGGGAATGAAACAGTTAAAGTAGTCAGTAACTATAACGGTAAAGTGATAGGATTAAACTATAATCCTGTTGTTCACAAAGGAGATGCAATCTTACATATAGCAAACAGAGCTTAATCATGAAGTCAGATTTATTATTTTACGTAGTATCAGCAAGGAAATGGTCCGATTTAACAAGAGGCGGACTATTTAAGCCGGAAGAACTTATAGAGAGCAATAAAATTACCCTTATAACGGCAGAAAAAGTAAACGGCTACTTGAATAGTAAGTATCAGGGAAGGAAGAATTTATTTTTATTGATCATTGATATTACGAGGATGGAGAAAAGGCCTAAAAAAGAAGATGAAGGTCACTATGTAGTAGAAGATGCTATTCCGGTAGTTGCAATTCTTGATAAAATTCGCTTAGACAGTAATAAAGAGGGGGAATTCGATATTCAAATTGATCAGAACTAAGAAAGGAACTTCATAATCATTAGAGCTTATTCAGCCTTAGAAATAGATTCCTTAAGAATATCTACTGAGATTGGCTTAATGAGGTAATCGACATAGCCATACCTGCTGGCTTTTTCTCTAAATTTATTGTCAGAGTTACCGGTTATGTAAATGACTTTAATATCATTTTCCTTCTTTAGGGTTTCTATAACCTGGATACCATTAATTTCGTCTTTCAGTTGAATATCCATCAGAACCAGATCAGGAGAGGCGTCCCTTATTTTTTTGATCGCTTCAGAACCTTCAACTGCAGTACCGCTAATGATATGACCCAAACGATCTAACATTTTTTTAAGCATTAGCTGTAAGACACGATCGTCCTCGACAATAAAGATTTTCATAACGTGCTGTAGGTGAAATAGGATATTTTTATTGTGAATAAGTTAAGAAAATAAACAGGATCAATATAATGATATATAATAATTCGTATAATATATATTATGTAAAGCTAAGATATTTTATTAATATGCACTCAATAATCATTTAACAATATCACTCCCCTCGTTTGCTCTGACTTATATGCTATTTGGTTTCAGCAACTTCATCAGATTTAGATAAGACTTTTTGAATAGCTCTAAAGTCCGGCAGATTGCTCGCATCTTCCAAAACTTCAGCATATTCTACTTTTAGATTTTCATCAATCACAAATGCAGCTCTCTTTGGAACGCCTTTCAAACCGTAAAAGTCATCATATATAATATCAAACTGCTCGGAGACCTCTCTATTGAAATCACTCAATAGCGTAAAGTTCAGATTGTTTGCTTTTTTAAACTCTTTGAGTACAAAGAAACTGTCCACACTTATACCGACAACATTTGCCTTTAGCGAGTTATAGAGCTTCATATTATCCCTGGTCACACACAACTCTTCAGTACATGTACTGGAAAAAGCCAGAGGAAAAAATAATAGCACTGCTTTACCATTTTTTGTTAGATCTCTCAGACTCTCTTGTTCCCCATTTGTGTTTTGGAGTGAAAAGTTCTGTACTATGTCCCCTTTAGAAATGGCCATATCTTTTAATACTCGAGTTTGAATTATAAAATTTAGTTAGCGAAAAGCTTAGCAAACCTACACCTATGGCGGCTAATGTTTGCCATAACCAAAACCCTATATAATTCAGTTCCTCTATCCAAAAAAGTATTCCGGACGCAGTTAACAAAGTTACTGCCAATGATGTGAGAAGTAAGTTTCGTTTTTCTTCAAAATGACTCATTAAAAGAAATACCATAGAAAGGACAGCCGCTATTTGAATTAATTGAAGAACCAACTCAATTATGGACTCATTACCTGAAATCAATGGGTACAAAATTGGGATTAAGATGGGAAAAAACGTGATTATATAAGGATATCGGGCAAATTCAGGCTTCAATTTTCTATTTGTTATCAGCAGAATGATCAATACTATAGAGAAAATTGAAAGTGAAAGAACTTCCGACACCAACCATGAATTACTGTAGTCTAAAAATTTATTAACCTGGTAAAAGATAATCGAGATTAATGCGAAAAGGCTGATGTATTTAACATCCTGATGTTTGCTCTCCAGGGCAATAAAAATATATGTAGCGCCAAGAGCGGATATTAAAATGATTAGTATTTCACTCCAAATCATTCATATCAGTTATTTTGACGATTTCTAGCTTTTGCGTTGATCTCTTTTTGTGCCATCTTTTCGTTCTGATATATCAGAATCAGATCAGTTATCTCTTTAAGATGTTTTCTCTCTTGCCGGACCATACCTTGCACAAAATCATAAAGTGTGATTATTCGGCCTGATTGATTTTTAACCCCTCTCTCCCAGTCGATTAGAGGTATATTTTTTAGCACATTGAGGAGCGCAGCACGATGCTTCGAAATTTTCCTTAGAGCTTTTTGTATATCTTTTTCACTCTCTTCAATTTCGAAGGTTTCCTTGTACTCTTTAAACTCAGATAGATCAAGAAGGTGGTTCTCTGCAAAGATTTGCTCTATAATGGGTCGATAATAATTTATCTGGGCGTGGTCGATTAACTTTAGAGTGGAATAGATCGACATCCCTTCAGGTGGGTCTTCGGAATGTGGCACTCTGTCTATGACATACTGCAGAGCCTCGGCTTCATCTCCGAGATAACTCACATCATCCATCAACTGTTCGTACTGTTCCTGAGTAACTTCCTGATCAGTCATCATAATAAGCTACCGATCTAAACAGACCAGTGTTTAGATGCTTCCGTAGCATCATTTTTCTTTTGCTGTTCTAGCATATCAACCAGAGAAAGGCCTGTATTCCAATCGGTGTCCCGATCTCTTACAGAGTGAATGTTATTTTCTTCCTGAAAATCCCAGAATTGGCCAAACTGTCTGTTTTTATATTCTCTTAAAAACTCCAGGCGATCAGAAAGGTCTTCTTTTGCTACCAACAGTCTTTCCTTGTCGTAAATCGCATCTTCACGCGACTCAAAAACGATATCGTAGTCTTTACTCATCACAATCGCTTCCTCAGGACAAACTTCTTCGCAATATCCGCAATAGATGCATCGAAGCATATTGATCTCAAAAAAGTTGGGATATCGCTCCTTTGGATCATCAGAATCTTCATTTGCCTGCATACTGATAGCAAGTGGCGGGCAAGCCCGTGCGCAAAGCCCGCAGGCAACACAACGTTCTTTGCCGTTGTCTTCAACCAAAACCGGACGTCCGCGAAAGGATGCAGGCGGATCCCATTTCTCTTCCGGATAATTCATCGTAAATGTGGGTGCAAACATTTGCTTAAAGGAATACTTCATCCCTTTTAAAATTTCAGGAATGTAGAGTTTTTCCAGAAACGACAGTTTACGTTCCCGCTGAAAATCTTCGCTTATTGGGTTCGCAGCCGGTTTATCAAGATTTTTTTGCATTCTGATGCGCGTTTGAAAAGATTTCTGATACTGATTTTGAAATGAAAATAAGCCTTTAAACTATCGGGTTCAAAGATAATTCCATAAATATAAGAGTTATTTTTGACGAAATACCATTGTAATCGGTACTCCTTCAAACCCATACTCTTCACGTAATTTACTCTCAATAAAACGCCGATAATTGGGCGGTAATTCCTGAGGGTTGTTCATAAAAAATTTAAATACGGGCGGATTGCTTTTAACCTGAACCGCATACTGTATTTTAAGTTTTCGTCCGCGCTTCACCGGTAGTGCCCTCTCCTTCAACATATTGCCTATAAAGTCGTTCAGTTCCGGAGTTGATATCTCTTTCCTCCTTTCCTGAATGACTTTTTCAGCCGTAGAGATTACTTTTTCTATTCGCTGGCCGGTAAGAGCGGATATAGAAATGATTGGCACATACTTCAACGTCGGCACTTTGCCGTAGATATATGTGTGAAACTCTTTTAAAAGATTTGTGTTTTTATCCGGTACGGTATCCCATTTATTGAGCGCGATGACAATTCCCTTATTGAAATTTTCAGCCTCTCGCAAAATGCGTTTATCCTGATCATCAAATCCCTGGTTTGCATCGAGCATTAAAATAACTACATCCGCTTCTTTAATTGCCCTGTTCGTTCGAACTGTACTGTAGAATTCAACATTTTCTTTAACTTTTGCTCTTTTTCGAAGCCCGGCAGTATCTACTATAATGTAGTTTTTACCTTGATACTCTAACTGACTGTTGATAGAATCGCGTGTTGTTCCGGGAATATCCGTTACAAGGCACCTGTCACTTTTCAAAAGAGCATTCATCAAACTGCTTTTCCCAACGTTTGGGCGTCCTACAAAAGCTATTTTTGGAAATTTAGGTTCTTCTATCTCAGCTTGTTCAGGCGGTAATTTTTCCACCACTTTATCCAAAAGATCACCGGTACCTGTACCGCTGATTGCTGAAACCGGATAAATTTCATCGAAACCCAGGCTGTAAAATTCAACGGCTTCCATCGTTTTTTGCTCGTTATCCGCTTTGTTGACGACGAGAAATACCGGTTTCTCCTGTTTACGAAGCATATTTGCCACAGATTGGTCAAGTGAACTAATCCCGCTTTCAGTATCCACAACAAACAGAATCACGTCCGATTCGTCCATTGCCATGTGAACCTGTTCTCTGATACCCGCTGTGATGACGTCTTCTTCATTTGGAAGATAACCGCCTGTGTCTACAACAGTAAAGTTTCTGCCATTCCAGTAGCTTTCTCCGTAGTGTCTGTCTCTTGTAACTCCATAGTCATCATGGACAATGGCTTTTCTTCTCCCGATTAATCGGTTAAATAGCGTAGATTTTCCTACATTGGGTCTGCCAACGATTGATACTGTTGGATTCATATTCTTTATTAATTGTTTATTTTAGAAGAGCGAAAGTTAATGATTTTTATTGTAAGCTAATGCTTGAAACTTTATACAACTATTTTGGTTTTGTCGGATCGCTGGGCGTTTCATTCCTGGCTTTTTTATTCTTTGTATTCTGGATGGCCGGTGTAGCCGGAATCTGCTCTTTAGAAAGGCCAAAACACAAACAATTTATATTCTTTTCACTGGCTATATTTGTACCGATATATCCCGTTCTATGGCTTATTGCGGACATGATTAAGCAGAGAAAGCAGTTGAAGAAACTTTAATTTTGTAATTGTCCTCCCTGCCCTTCAATTTGTTTTTGCTGAGGTTCATTATCCTCAACAAGCAACCATGGCTCTATAAGTTCATCTGAAAGATTTTCAATGAAACGTGATGGATTGGAAAAATAGTCGCCATATCGACTTTGAAAAAGTGCCGGATAGGTTATAAAAAGATTTTCCTTAGCGCGCGTTACGGCCACATAAAGAAGCCTTACTTCTTCATCAAGCTGATCCTCGTCATCCAATGCATACCCCGATGGCAGGATTCCATCAAGACATTGAATCAGAAAAACTGTTCGCCACTCCAGTCCCTTTGCTGAATGAATCGTGCTCAAAATCAACGGGCTTTCATCTTTCTGTGCAGTTTCGGTCTCAATTGCTGTAGCTTCAATTGGATCCAGAGCAATCTCCTCGATCATGACTTCCAAAGACCGATACGTTCCTGATATGTCAACAAAGGTTTCCAGATCCTTCATCCGTTTCGGGTGATCGTCAAACCGTTTTTTGCAAAACACCGAATAGTAGTCCACTACGGCCTGAAGTTGTTCCGGTACGGAACCTGAAAGTTGTTTTAATTTTGAAAACAGTTCACCTAAGGCTTTCAGCTGTGTTAAATAACGTTCACTAATGTTTGGAGCATTTTGCGGTCGAAAAGGATCTCCATTTTGATGAGCCCATAAAAATAAATCTTCGGCCGTTTTAGGACCAATACCGTCAATAAGCATTAAGATCCGATTCCAGGAAATTGAATCTTTTGGATTGAGCAAAACCCGCAAATGCGCAAGCACATCCTTTACATGAGCCGCTTCTGTGAACTTTTGTCCGCCGTATTTGATGTAGGGAATATTCTTTTTATTCAGCATTACCTCCAGATCAAATGAATCCCGGCCGTTTCTGAACAGAACCGCTATATCATTGAGTTCTGATCCCTGCTCCCGAAGGTTTAAAATCATCTGTGTTAAAAAACGGCTTTGATCATTCATGTTAGCCGCTTTGACCAAACCCGGCAGATCTCCTTTTTCGTTGTTTGTGTAGAGCTTTTTGTCAAACTTTTCGCGGGCTTCTTCTAACACACGGTTCGCTACATCCAGTATTCGCTGGGTTGAACGATAGTTCTCTTCCAGTTTGATAATCCTGGTGTTTTCAAAAAGATCAGGAAACCGCATCATATTTTTATGATCGGCACCCCGAAATGAATAGATACTCTGTGCATCATCACCAACAGCCATTACATTCTTATGATAGCTGCTGAACAGCTGAGTTAATTCAGCCTGCAGTGCATTGGTGTCCTGATATTCATCCACCATCACATGCCGGTTTTTAGAGGCGATCTGAGTTCTCACCTTCTCATTATTAAGAAGCAGATCCCGGGTTTTAACAAGCAGGTCATCAAAGTCCATGACAAAGTTTATCTCTTTGTAGTCCTGATATTTAGAGTTTAACTCTTCAATTTTTTCTAAGTGTGAAATAAACTGAGGATACTCATCTTCAATCGTTTCTCTAATAGATCGCTGCTTATTAATAGAACTGCTGATTATTGAATAAAGAGTCGATTTTTTCGGGAATCTTTTTCTCTCCTTGGGAATGTCCATCCTGCTTCGGACCAGGTTAATGACATCCATTGCATCGGCCGCATCAATAATCGTAAAATTTTCAGGATACCCTAAGCTTTCGGCATTCTGATGCAAAAGTTTGCTGCAGTAGTGATGAAACGTTCCGCCCTCTACCCTTTGGCACCTCTCATCCAGGATCTGACTGGCACGACGAAGCATTTCATGAGCAGATCTTCTTGTAAATGTTAAGAGAAGTATTTCTGATGGATCCGTTCCGCTTTCAACAAGTCTGGCCACACGGTAAACAAGCGTTCTTGTCTTACCGGTACCTGCTCCGGCTACAAGAAGAACCGGGCCATTATCGTGCATAACGGCATCCAACTGAGCCTTATTTAATAAGTTCTCATACTCAATTGTATAGTCAGCGGGAGATATATCATCTTTGGAGAGGACAAACTTTTTCATGCCTCAAAACTACAAAATGTATTCACATGTAAAAAATATGTTTGCACCCGATGGATCGTATTGGAGTAAATCAGCCTGAAGCTTTAAGAACTCCAGACTGACTAATCTAAGAAGGTTTTACAACAAGATTAATAATCCTGCCCGGCACAAAAATCTCTTTAACGACTGTTTGTCCATCAAGATACTTTTGAACTTTTTCCTGCTGCTTAGCCAGCCCAATTACAAACTCTTTGTCTTTGGCTTTATCGGCGGGCACCTTAATCTGCTCTCTAACTTTACCGTTGATCTGAACCGGATACTCTATCGTATCACTCTTCAGATACTCTTCGTTAAGCTTAGGCCAGTCTTCATAAGCCAGGGTCTCTTGATGTCCCAGTTTACTCCAAAGCTCTTCTGCCACGTGCGGAGCAAATGGAGCTAAAAGCAAGATGTAGTCTTCAGCAATCTCCTTTGGAACAGAATCCCACTGATTGGCTTCATTAACAAAAATCATCAGTGCAGATATAGCCGTATTAAACCGCATGTTTTCAATATCTTCAGTGACTTTCTTTATTGCCTCATGCAGAACTTTAAGCTGATCCCTGTTGGGTTCACCTTCAGTAACATTCAACACTTCTTCCTCACCGTCACCCAAAAAGAGTCTCCAGGAACGATTCAAAAAGCGATTGACACCCTCCACTCCTTTGGTGCTCCACGGTTTAACCTGCTCAAGCGGTCCCATAAACATCTCATAAAGGCGTAGAGAGTCAGCTCCATATTGATCAACCACATCATCGGGATTGATAACATTTCCCCGCGATTTGGACATTTTATGAGCTCTGGCTTCGACAGTAATCTCAGTGCCTTTCATTACAAAACGATCCCCTTTCTTGTCAACATCTTTTTCTGAAAGAGGAACTCTCTGAACATCTTCCAGACCGTCGGCTTCATCAGCAGAGATCATTTTTCCATCTTTTTCAAATGCTGTGTACTCCATTTCGCCAAGAATCATCCCCTGGTGAACCAGCTTTTGAAATGGCTCTTCTGTACTTACCACACCGCAGTCGAACAAAACTTTATGCCAAAAACGTGCATAAAGAAGGTGTAATACGGAGTGTTCCGCTCCGCCGACATAGAGATCAACCGGCATCCAGTATTTCTCTTCGTCTGCTTCCACCGGTCCGCCGTCAAATTCAGGACTGATATATCTAAGGTAGTACCAGCATGAACCCGCCCATTGAGGCATGGTGTTGGTTTCACGAATAGCTTCTTTACCTGTTTCGGGATCGGTAGTCTTTACCCACTCTTCCGCCCTTGCCAGCGGCGGTTCACCTGATTTAGTAGGCTGAAAATCATCAACTTCGGGTAACGTTCACCGGAAGTTCTGATTCAGGAAGCGGTTTGGGTTCTCCGTCCACATGAATAATGGGAAACGGTTCACCCCAGTAGCGCTGACGGGAGAATAACCAGTCGCGAAGTTTGAAGTTCACACTTTTCTTTCCAACTCCATTCTCTTCAAGCCAGTCCGTGATTTTCTCTTTTGCCTCAGCTATGTGAAGGCCATTCAGAAAATCACTGTTGATAGCCGGACCATCTTCCGTGTAAGCTTTTCCATCAAAATCCTCAGGCGGTTGAACGGTGCGAACAATTGGCAGATCAAATTTTTCGGCGAACTCCCAGTCTCTTTCATCCTGTCCCGGTACCGCCATGATTGCACCTGTTCCATAATGTGCCAGTACATAGTCAGCTACCCAAATCGGGATCTCTTTTCCATTCACAGGATTGATGGCGTAGGCTCCGGTAAATACTCCGGTTTTATTCTTCACTTCCTGCCGTTCCAGATCGGACTTATGCCCTGCTTTCTCAACGTATACCTCAACTTCGGGTCGCTGTTCTTTTGTTGTAATCTCTTTTACAAGATGATGCTCAGGCGCAAGCACCATATAAGTTGCCCCAAAAAGTGTATCCGGGCGCGTAGTGAATACTCTCAGCTTATCATCGTAATCCTTAATCTGAAAATCCAGCTCTGCTCCAATGGATTTCCCTATCCAGTTCCGCTGCATCTCTTTGGTTGAATCCGGCCATTCAAGATCATCCAGATCTTTCAACAGCCTCTCTGCATATTCAGTTATTTTTAAAACCCACTGGCGCATCGGTTTTCTAACCACCGGATATCCGCCAACTTCACTCTTGCCGTCAATCACCTCTTCATTCGCAAGAACAGTTCCGAGTTCGGGACACCAGTTAACAGGCACTTCATCTTCGTACGCTAATCCTTTATTGTAGAGCTGCAAAAAGATCCACTGAGTCCATTTGTAGTAATCGGGATCCGTGGTATTAACTTCCCGGTCCCAGTCATAAGAAAAGCCGAGCATTTGAAGCTGCTCTCTGAACCGGTTGATATTCTTCTCGGTCGTATCTCGCGGATGTGTGCCCGTTTTTACAGCATACTGCTCAGCCGGAAGTCCAAAAGCATCCCATCCAATCGGGTGTAACACGTTGAACCCCTTCATCCTTTTGTATCGAGCTAAAATATCTGTAGCCGTGTATCCTTCAGGGTGACCAACATGCAAACCGGACCCGCTTGGATACGGAAACATATCCAGGATATAGTACTTAGGCTTGTCTTGATCTTCGGGTGTTTTAAACGTTTTATTTTCCAGCCAGTATTTTTGCCAGCGGGTCTCAACTTTTGAAGGATCGTACGAACTCATTAATTCTTTATGATTACGTTAATTTGATCAGTGAAATCGATTTATCAGTAGCTAGTAAAGATAAAGAAATAATAGGTCAGGGTCATCTCTATCTCAGCCACGATTGGAATGTGATATTATTTAAATCGCTTCAGAATATCCTGATAGGAATCAATTCTGCGATCTCTGAAGAAAGGCCAGGTTTGTCGCTGTTTTTCTATGGATTTCAGATCAAGATTTATATTTAGAATTTCTTCCTCTTCTCCCGCCTGTGCAAGAATCTGTCCGAATGGTCCTGCTACAAATGAGTTGCCCCAAAACCTGGTACCCGATTCCACTCCTACCCTATTGATTCCGGCAACGAAGCATCCGTTGGCAATGGCATGACTTCGCTGAATGGTTAGCCAGGCATCCATAAATTCCTTCTTTTCCACATCGCTCTCTTCAGGCAACGTGCCGATAGCCGTTGGATAGACCAGTATCTCGGCTCCGTCAAGTGCAGCAAGGCGGGCTGCTTCGGGAAACCACTGATCCCAGCAGATCAGAGTGCCAATTTTACCCGCTGAGGTGTCAAAAACCTTATATCCTTTATCTCCGGGCGTGAAGTAGAACTTTTCAAAAAATCCTGGATCGTCGGGTATGTGCATTTTCCGATATGTTCCCAAAATGCTTCCATCCTTTTCAAAAACGACCATCGTATTGAAATATACACCGGGTGCTTTCTTTTCGAACATTGGAAGTAAAAGAACGATTTTAAGTTCAGCAGCCAGACTGCTAAATCGTTTGGTTACAGGCCCCGGAATCGGCTCAGCCCAGTCGAAATATTTCTGATCGATTTCCCGGCAGAAATAGGTAGTGTGAAACAACTCCTGAAGGGCAACAACCTCAGCCCCATTCTCAGCTGATTTTCTAATCAATAATTCGGCCTTCTCAATATTCTCGTCGATGTTTGTACTGCAGCTGTTTTGTATAGCAGAAAATTTCACGATGCTCAGAAATGATTTAAAAATTACCTGTAGATCTGTTTAAAAATGAATGTAAGAAAATTGATTGTAATACCCATTTAAGTTCAATCCGGCATTTGTAGTAAATAGCTTTTGAAAGCGCTTTTCTTTTCAAAATACGAGGGGAAAGCTATACCTTATGTCAACCATAACATGTAATCTGCCAATTCATCACCACCGGGGTATTTTGGGTGGTTTAATAAAGATGAAAGCCGGTACAATCTGCTAACTGATTTCTCTAAGAACTAAATCTTTAAAGAAAAGCATACTAATGAAAATCGACTACAAAAATCAGCCGAAAAGCAATATTGGGCTCGATTATCTTGGACTAAAAAATACTGATAAAGCACTGTGGAATCTGAACCCTTCTCAGCTTTATGAGCAAGCACTGAATAACGGAGAGGCGAAACTTACTGACAAAATGGTTCTTTTGGTTCAGACCGGAAAATATACAGGCCGCTCACCAAAAGATAAATTTCTCATTGAACAGCCATCAGTTAATGATGATATCGATTGGGGACCCATCAACCAGCCTATTTCTGAAGATGTATTTGATAATCTGCACAAAAAAGTGGTTGACTATCTGGACGGTAAAAAACTGTACGTGAAAGATCTTTATGCAGGCGCTGATCCTAAATATAGGCTAAATGTGCGCATAGTCAGTGAGGCTGCCTACCATGGTCTGTTTTCTCACAACATGTTTATCAATCCGTCAGACGAAGAGCTCAAAACTCATGAACCCGAGTTTACTGTTCTTGCCGCACCGAATTTTGAGGCAGACCCTGAAGTTGATGGCACACGTTCCGGTACATTTATTTTCTGCAATTTTGAGAAAAAAATCATTCTTATTGGCGGTACGCTTTACTCAGGTGAAGTGAAGAAAGGTATTTTTGCCGTTATGAATTATCTTTTGCCCAAAAAGAACGTCATGGCAATGCACTGTTCTGCAAATGTGGACAAAGACGGTAAAACCGCTGTCTTTTTTGGATTATCGGGAACCGGTAAAACCACACTGTCTGCCGATTCCAGTAAAACATTGATCGGTGACGACGAACATGGTTGGAGTGATGATGGAATCTTTAATATCGAAGGCGGATGCTACGCTAAGACCATCAATCTCTCCCCTGAAAATGAACCCGAGATTTTTCAGACAACTCAAATGCCCGGCACAATTTTAGAAAATGTTGTTCTGGATAAAAATAGAGTCCCCGATTTTACTGATGACAGCCTGACACAAAATACGCGGTGTGCCTACCCGATTCACTACATCCCAAATGCAAGTGATACAGGGCGTGGCGGTCATCCCAAAAATGTAATCTTCCTTACAGCTGATGCATTCGGTGTACTCCCTCCCATTTCAAAACTTACCCCGGAACAGGCTATGTATCACTTTATAAGCGGATACACGGCCAAAGTTGCAGGAACTGAGCGTGGAGTTACAGAACCTCAAGCCACATTTTCGGCATGTTTTGGAGCTCCTTTTATGCCTCTGCATCCAACAGTTTATGCTGAACTGCTTGCTGAAAAGATCAGAAAGCACAATTCAAACGTATGGCTGGTAAATACCGGCTGGACCGGTGGAATGTACGGTGTAGGTAACAGAATGAAGCTTTCTCATACACGAAAAATGCTGAATGAAGCATTGGAAGGGAATCTGGATGATCAGGAATTTTTCACTGAACCGATTTTTGGACTTCAAGTACCAACATCCATAGAAGGCGTTCCGGACAAAGTACTTCAACCAAAACAGACATGGTCTGACAAAGACGCTTATGACAAGAAAGCTTCTGAGTTAGCCGGAATGTTTAAAGAGAATTTCAGAAAATTTAGCGACCAGGCCAGTGAGGACCTCCTTGCCGCCGGACCGAATATCTAAATTTTCAGAATCATTTACTCAAAACCCCGGTTTTACATTAAGTAGGCCGGGGTTTTTTATTTCTTCATGTTTTTCTTACACGTCAGGATATCTCTATTGAATACTTTTAGACAGTGTTGAATATCCTTACATTTACATCAAATAAATTGAATAAGAGATTTAATTGAATGAAAACAGAACAACTGCCGGATTTTAACAGTACTGTCTCGATTGACAAAGTAGGTGTTGAAGAACGCGTTAGCCGATTAAATACGAGAAGTATCAAAAAAGAGTCGAAAATGCAGGCTTTGAAGCTTGCATTGAGCATGATCGATCTTACCACTCTTGAAGGAAAAGATTCGGAAGGGAAAGTAATCCAACTTTGCAGCAAGGCCCGAACACCTTATGCGCCGATGCCCGATCTACCCTCTGTAGCCGCTGTTTGTGTATATCCAAGCATGGTTAAAACCGCAAAAAATGCTTTGAAAGGAACGAGAATAAATGTTGCCAGCGTTGCCACTGCATTTCCCAGCGGAATGGCATCACGTCAAGTAAAGCTGGAGGACACAAAATTTGCAGTTGATGCCGGTGCGGATGAAATTGATATGGTAATTTCTCGCGGAGAATTTTTAAAAGGAAACTACAATTTCGTTTTTGATGAAATTGCTTCCATAAAAGAAGCGTGCGGTGATGCACATCTTAAAGTAATTCTTGAAACCGGTGAGCTGGAGACGTATGAAAATGTCCGAAAAGCCAGCGACATCGCCATGTATGCCGGTGCTGATTTCATCAAAACTTCAACCGGTAAGATTTCACCCGCTGCAACACAGCCCGTAACTCTTGTTATGCTGGAAGCTATTCGGGACTACTATCAGGCTACCGGAAAAATGATAGGAATGAAACCTGCCGGCGGAATCCGGAAGGCGAAACAGGCTTTACAATATCTGGTTTTGGTTAAAGAAACACTTGGTGCCGCCTGGCTTACTCCCGAGTGGTTTAGATTTGGTGCCAGCTCCTTAACGAACGATCTTTTGATGCAGATTGTGAAACAGGAAACCGGTGTGTATCAAAGTTCGCACTACTTTTCTAATGACTAACTACTGCTGTACAACACTTTACTAAGAATATCTATTTTTTATATAAGTATAATTTCACACTATGGCTCAATCAACAAAAGAGAAGTCGCAAAACGGAGAAGTTAAACCAACCTCTCCAAACTCAGATCTGAAACTGGACTTCGATTCTTTTTGGTCCTACAGCGATGCACCCGAAAGCAGCGATCATATTAAATTGAAAGAAAAGTATGATCTGTTTATTAATGGAGAGTTTGTTGCCGGGAAAAAAGGCCGGATGATGAGTACCATCAACCCGGCTACCGAAAAGCCCCTGGCAGAATTTACTGAAGCAACTTCTGAAGATGTTGACCTTGCGGTGAAATCAGCCCGAAAGGCTTATGACAGAACATGGAGCAAACTGTCAGGTAAAGAGAGAGGAAAATATATCTATCGCCTCGCCAGAATGATGCAGGAGCATGCGAAAGATCTGGCAATTATTGAATCCATGGATGGCGGAAAACCAATTCGTGAATCCCGCGATGTGGATGTTCCGTTAGCAGCAGCTTACTTTTTCTACTATGCCGGCTGGGCTGACAAATTGGATTACGCGTTTCCCGGCCGTAAAGCTGAACCTGTCGGTGTGTGCGGACAAATCATACCATGGAATTTTCCGCTGTTGATGCTATCCTGGAAAATCGCTCCTGCCCTTGCTGCAGGAAATACCGTTGTTCTCAAACCTGCAGAAACCACTCCCCTAACAGCCCTCAAATTTGCGGAAATATGTCAGGATGCGGGTTTACCGGACGGTGTGGTTAATATTGTTACCGGAGCCGGCCAAACGGGCGCAGCCATTGTAGATCATCCTGATGTGGATAAAATAGCTTTTACCGGCTCTACCGAAGTTGGGAAGATTATTCAAAAATCCCTGGCCGGTACAGATAAGAAATTCACTCTTAGAACTGGGTGGAAAAGGGCCAAATATCGTATTTGAAGATGCTCCAATAGATCAGGCCGTTGAAGGAATCATAAATTCAATATTCTTCAATCAAGGCCATGTATGCTGTGCAGGATCACGGCTTTTGGTTCAGGAAGGTATTGCAGACAAACTTCTCAAAAAACTAAAAGAGCGAATGGAGACATTGATTGTTGGTGATCCGCTTGATAAAAACACCGACATTGGCGCCATCAACTCTAAAATGCAGTACGATAAGATCAACGAATATCTTGAAATTGGAGTAAACGAAGGTGCTACCATTCATCAAAGTAGCGTTGAACTTCCGGAGAATGGTTACTTCTGCAAACCGACCCTGTTTACAGATGTGGGCCAGAGTAACCGAATTGTCCAGGAAGAGATATTTGGACCTGTATTGACCATTCAAACCTTCAGAACGCCGGAAGAAGCCATCGATAAAGCAAACAACACACCGTTTGGGCTTGCCGGTGGAATCTGGACGGACAAAGGATCAAAGATTTTTAAGATGAGCCAAAAAATGCGATCCGGAGTGGTTTGGGCCAATACCTACAATAAATTTGATCCTACTTCTCCATTTGGCGGATATAAAGAGAGTGGAATGGGCCGGGAAGGTGGCTTGCATGGACTCTATCCCTATGTAAATCTGAAATAACGGAAAAGAAATTCAAGTTTAATTAATTCATCACCATGTCAGATAGAATTGAAGTATTAAAAACCTACAAAACATATGTGGGCGGTAAATTTCCAAGAAGTGAATCGGGAAAAACGTATCCCATCAAAGATGCATCCGGCAGTGTAATTGCCAATGCCTGCCGATGTACCCGTAAAGACGTTCGTGATGCCATGCTGCCGGCCCGATCTGCTTTTGGTGACTGGAGCAACCGATCCGGTTACAACCGCGGACAAATCCTCTATCGGATTGCTGAAATGCTGGAAGGCAGAAAAGAGCAATTCATTAACGAACTTGAACTGGGTGGCATGAAACCCAAAGCAGCCGAAGAAGAAGTGGATTTGTCTATTGACAGATTGGTTTACTATGCCGGTTGGACAGATAAATATCCTCAGGTGTTCGGAACAATCAATCCTGTGGCAAGCCAGCACTTTAACTTCACATCACCCGAACCAACCGGGGTCGTTGCGATCATCAGTACGGATGAATCTCCTCTCCTGTCTATTGTATCACAGGTAGCACCGGTCATAGCAGGTGGAAATACATGTGTGGTGTTGGCGTCCGAAGTTAATCCACTTGTAGTTGTCAGCTTTGGTGAGGTACTAAACTCATCTGATGTTCCCGGTGGAGTGGTAAACATACTGACTGGCTTCAGAGATGAAATGCTTGACCATCTTACAAAACATATGGACGTGAACGCCGTTTTCAATTCTATTGATGATCAGGAAACAAGGAAACTTATTGACCTGAATGCATCTATAAGTGTGAAACGCGTACATCACTACCCTGTTGAAGACTGGAATGATGAAAAACACGAAAATCCATACCTGATACTTGAATTTCAGGAAAGTAAAACCACATGGCATCCGGCCGGCGTATAGTCAATATGAAAAAACTGATCCTA
Organism: Rhodohalobacter sp.; assembly: GCF_034521535.1. GTDB lineage: Bacteria > Bacteroidota > Rhodothermia > Balneolales > Balneolaceae > Rhodohalobacter. Next base: position 181,125 of record NZ_JAXHMF010000006.1, read on the forward strand.
AGCTTATTATTTTTTCCACTTCTGTTAAGCTGCTCTACTACAGAGTCTGTAACAGAAGACGATGATCGTAACGGCACAGAACGCTCTCCTTACCTTGAAATTTCTGATGAAGCCCTGGAAGAGTTTGCCCTTGAGGAGCTGGATGAATTTGAACGTACACTTTATCTGAACAGAACCCGGTTAACAGATCGCTTTGCTACTATTCAGCATGATATGCCTGAACTTTTCACGAGGGAAGTGGCAGTTGAAGAAAGAGAAACCGATCAATTTGCCGGCTACAGGGTTCAAATACTATCAACGCGCGATGTGATACATGCTGATACGACCCGGGATAATTTCGTGGCTTGGTCAGATACAACTATGGAAGCGTACAAGCCAAACGCATACATTCATTTTCGTCAGCCTTATTACCGTGTACAAGCCGGTGATTTTCAAAATCGGGAGAAAGCGATAGAGTTTTCACGACTCATTAAGCAGCAATATCCGGAAGCATGGGTCGTGCACGATCGAATAGAACCTCAAAATGTACCGGCAGATACCACTACATTTCGCTTTAGAGAAATTATCAACGAAGTCGATCCTGAATCAGAGCAAAACGCACAAGAAAATGATATCCGGTAAGTATTTTGTGCAGGAGTAATAATTTGTGCTATTCAAGCCTAGACATTAAATCTGAATAGCATCACATCACCGTCTTTTACAGTATACTCCTTGCCTTCCTGTCTCATTTTACCGGCTTCTTTTGCAGCTTTTTCGGACTTTAACTCTGCATAGTCATCAAATGAGATGGTTTCAGCCCGGATAAATCCTTTCTCAAAATCGGTATGAATTACCCCGGCAGCTTGGGGCGCTTTTGTACCCTCTGTGATAGTCCAGGCACGAACTTCTTTTGGCCCTGCAGTAAAGTAGGTTATGAGACCCAGGTTTTTGTAAGCGGCCTGAATCAAACGGTCCAGCCCGGCAGACTCTACTCCGAGTTCCTCCAAAAACATCTCCTTTTCTTCCTCGTCCAGCTCTGCAATTTCCGCTTCAATTTTTGCACAAAACGTTACGATCTCGTCATCAAACTTGTCGGCAATTTTGCGAACCGTTTCTACATACTCGTTTCCGCTGTTCAATTCATCTTCTGCTACATTACAAGCGTATAAAACAGGTTTGTCGGATAAAAGTGACAGATCACGATACGCTTTTCTCTCCTCTGCATCAGCTTCAAATGTGCGGGCACTGTTGCCATCACCTAAATGATCTGCCAGTTTTTGTATAACCTCGAGATCGGCTAGTATTTTTTTATCACCGCTTTTGGATTCTTTTTTTAGTTTTTCCAGGCGTTTCTCAACCGATTCCAGATCTTTAAGAATCAACTCATCCTCAATGATGTGAATATCGCGCTCGGGGTCAACAGAACCTTCAACATGAATGATATCATCATCATCAAAACATCGAACAACGTGTACCAGCAAATCCACTTCACGTATGTGTGAAAGGAAAGCATTCCCTTTTCCTTTTCCCTCTGATGCACCTTTAACCAATCCGGCGATGTCTACAAACTCAATGGTAGCCGGCACGGTTTCTTTTGGGTCTATGAGATTTGTAAGTGTGTTTAGCCGCTCATCAGGAACGGTAACCAGACCTACATTTGGATCGATTGTGCAAAATGGAAAGTTCGCTGATTCTGCTCCTGCATTGCTCAGGGCGTTAAAAAGTGTGGATTTACCGACGTTTGGCAATCCAACAATACCACATTTTAAATTCATAAATATTGAGCTTAAATATCGAGTGAAGTTTGTTGTATAAATTTTTGATCGGGTAGAATTACGGCGGTCAATTTTCCATAACCTAGTTTTTCATAAACACAACCGGTATCTATGCCAATCATTTTTTTCTTTTGGATAGGATGAGGTCTTGGAGTGTGGCCAAAAACAACCGTTTTTTCCCAGGGAGTCTCAAACGAATCTATGTGATCTCTTCCCCAAAGGAAAAAATCATGAAACTCATCAGATTCTGTACTTTTACTTATGGGTTGAAAAGGAGGCACTCCTGCATGAACAAAAAAGTAGTCGTCAGTTTCGTAATAAAGCTCTGTATTCTTGTAGAACTCTATGTGATCTTCCGGCAGCTGTTCAACACCTTCCGCATCATATGACTGAAGTGTTGTATCACCGCCATTGAGCAGCCAATTATAATCTCTTTTCGATTCGAGAGAATCTATAAGCATCTGTTCGTGATTTCCTCTCAGAAATATACATTCCCTCTCCTTTTGAGCTTCTAAAAGAAAATCGACAACCCCTTTCGAGTCAGGGCCGCGGTCAATATAATCGCCAATAAATATAAAGGTTGAATCGGAGTACGCATCGAGCTTATTCCATAGCGCTATTAACGATTGAGAACACCCATGTATATCTCCTATTGCAATAAGTTGGTTAGACATTAATTAAGAGGATTCAATAAGGCCTCTGCCTTTTTTTGTGATTTTTCCATCTTCTGAGAGCTGATTCAAAACCGCATCTAAAATACCGTTTACAAAATTTCCGCTTTTCCTGGTAGAGTACTCTTTAGCTAACTCAATAGATTCATTTATTGTTACTTTTGTCGGTACTTCTTTAAAGTGGAGAAATTCAGAAATTGCCATTCTCAGAATTAACTTATCTAGAGTGGCAAGGCGCTCAACCTTCCAGTTTTTAATATGTTTTTGTATGATCTCGTCGTATTCGTGAGCGTTATCTACTGTGATAAGTAAAAGTTTTTCGGCAAACTTCACAGCATTTGTGTCGTCTGTTAAATCAGCTTTGATAATATTTTTAGTAACATCCTGTGTACGGCTTTTTCCAATTTCTACAGCATATATAGCTTTCAATGCTGATTCCCGGGCTGCTCTTCTGTTTGACATACTTTTGTATAAATTTTCAAAGACTTTAAAAATACAAAGCTTTCTGTTCAGCCGAAAGAAAAGTCAATGATTTCTTTTGCTATTCAAACGTTCTGTATCGTATATTTGAATTCTTGGGTTCATAGCTCAGTTGGTTAGAGCGCTACATTGACATTGTAGAGGTCGGCAGTTCGAATCTGCCTGAACCCACATTTAAATCTTCCCCTTCTACTAAATCTCTTATTTTGAGATTAGCCCAAATGTTTCATTAAAGAGTTTCTTTTCTGTTTTAGGCGTTATCTGAGTCAAAAGATCAAATAACAATTGCCAGATAAGCCGATAGTTTACCAAAGCTCCGTATTTATATAGATAAGCGAAGATACCTTCCCGGAAGTGTCAAAAATTTTATTTTCGACTACATATTTTTGGGAAATTAATTTTCGGAGCGTTCCTGAACAAATAGCTCGTTCAAAAGCTTCAGGTTGATAGAGTCGCGATATGTGACCGTTCTCTCTCCTTTCATGGCTGTAATCACAAAGTGTGCCGTGTCAGAACAATGAATAACATTTTCCCAGGTCTGATCGCATGCAAAAATCTCTGTAGAAACTGAGTCTGCATTATGGGTTATTTCAAATGTAACTCTGTGCACATCAGGTGAGGATTGACGATGTTCCCAATCAACATTTTCTATTAATTCATCAGCTAAAAATAGGTCCGATGAATCAGCAAATGATTGATTTAAAGAGAGCGAATCCGACAATTGGTTTTCTATTAAATAATCAGGTGAGGTTGGAGTATATTGAATCATCACTTTTTGTTGAAAACGATCCGAATCAGAAAGAGAATTCTGGAAGTGTGAATTACATCCAAAATTAATAATAGCCGCAACAATAAGGAATATACCCACTGTATTGGAAAATGTATTAATCAACTTCATTTTAATCCTCTGATTAGAATACCCTTTAAAATCAGGACGTTGCCAACTCCTGTGTGCTGTTCTGCAGGATCTCTACTTCTGCAGTGTCTGATTGCTAAATCGTACATGAATGTAATAATTTTATTGAACTCTTACTTATAATAACGAGTCAATAAAGCCTTTATTAGAAAATTTTCACGTAGGTATTTTTTACTACTTCTGAGGTGCTTTATAAGCTATAGAATCCGACAATGAGCAGAATTAATAGACAGATTGCCGAAACAATTTTTCTTACCAAAATTGCCTTGTATTCTAATAGAGTAGGCTTTAGTTTATTTAATATATCCATCAAAATTAATTTCTATTATGAAAAAAACAGCAATATTAATTCTATTCATCCCAGCCCTGTGGATTGCAGGGTGTAGCAGTAATGATACTACTATGAGTGAAAATCCATTTTATACAGAAAGCACGCTTCCGTTTGAAGCACCGGACTTTGATGTCATTGAAAACCGGCATTTCATGCCTGCGTTTGAACGCGGAATGGAGGAACAATTAAGTGAGATTGACAGCATTGCAACTCAGGATTCTGAACCTACATTCGAGAATACGATTGTGGCGATGGAGCTGAGCGGTGATCTACTTACCAGAGTACAAAGAGTATTTTATAATCTCACTTCCGCACATACGAATGAAGAGATTCAGAATATTCAATCTGAACTTGCCCCAAAACTGGCTGCTCATTCAGATAACATCTACCTGAACAGGGATCTGTTTAACAGAGTTGAAACACTTTATCAAAATATTGATCAATTGAACCTCGATGAAGAGTCGGAAAAACTTCTTTCTGACACCTATCGTGACTTTGTCCGTGCAGGTGCGCAATTAACGGAAGAGCAGCAATCACGAATGAGACAGATCAATGAGCGCATATCTTCACTGACAACCGAATTTCAAGAAAAACTTCTGGAAATGACCCGGGAACGAGCAGTAGTTGTTGAAGATGTGGATATGCTTGAAGGTTTAAGCGATGATCGAATCGCCTCTGCAAAACAAGCGGCCGAAGAGCGAGGCCTTGAAGACAGCTATTTAATCAATATATCCAATACAACCCGCCATCCTCTTCTCTCCTCCTTAGATAATCGGGAAATGAGAAAACAAATATGGGAAGCATCTGCTTATCGTGGACTTGGCGAAAATGGCGGAATTGATACCCGTCCCATCGTACTTGAGCTTGCAGAGCTAAGAGCTGAACGCGCAAATCTACTGGGATACGATACCTATGCAGACTATGCACTGGAACCTCAAACCGGTGAATCACCCGAAAGAGTTCTAGATCTTCTAAAAGACCTCATCCCTCCTGTTATAAGAAACAGTGACGTTGAAGCTGAACTGATCAAAGAATTTATGATCCAGGACGGAATCGAAGATGATCTTCAACCGTGGGACTGGGAGTACTATGCAGAAAAAGTGAGACAGGATCGATATGATATCAACGAAAGTGAAGTTAGGAAGTACTTTGAGCTTGATAAAGTCCTTAACGACGGAGTTTTCTACACAATGGAAAGACTCTTCGGAATCACATTTGAAGAGAGATTTGACCTGCCCGTTTATCATGAAGATGTTCGGGTTTGGAATGTAATGGATGAGGACGGTTCACAAATAGGACTTTTTTACGGCGATTTCTTCAGTCGTGACTCCAAACGCGGTGGTGCCTGGATGAACTCCTTTGTTGTACAGTCTCATCTCAAGGAGAAAAAACCGGTGGTTGTTAATGTTCTAAATATTACTCCACCTGCCGAAGGAGAACCGGCTCTTGTTAGTTTTAGCAACGTCACTACACTCTTTCACGAAATGGGACATGCCGTACACGGATTATTTTCTGATGTAACCTACCCTTCCCTGGCAGGAACGTCCGTTCCACGCGATTTTGTGGAATTTCCTTCCACATTTCAGGAAGACTGGGCTACCCTTCCTGAGGTACTTGAAAATTACGCTGTTCACCACGAAACCGGAGAGCGGCTACCTCAGGATCTTCTGGATAAACTGATTGAAGCACGGAATTTTAATCAGGGATTTGATACCTATGAATATCTAGCAGCAACACTTTTAGATATGGAATGGCATCTTCTTGAACCTTCTGAAATTCCTTCAGATGTAGTGGCGTTTGAGCAAGCTTCACTTGCTAAGTATAATCTGGCGAATCCTGCAATACCACCGAGATATAAATCACCTTATTTCTCACACATCTTCTCCGGCGGATATTCAGCAAATTATTATGCTTACATCTGGAGTGAAATCCTCGCCGCAGATGCATTTTCATTTATGAAAAATCAGGGCGGATTAACTCGTGAGAACGGGGATCGATTCAGAAATTATATTTTGTCACAAGGTGGAAGTGATGAGGCGATGGATCTATACAGAGAATATAGAGGTGATGAACCGGATGTTCAGCATCTCCTGGAAAGACGTGGCCTTAACTAAACCCTTTCACTTTTTAGTATTTTAACACAAGCCTCGCCTGATTCAGGTGGGGCTTTTTATTTTTCGAGATCAAACGAAAACTGATATGATGTTCCGCTTTCTCCGTTCACGGTCATCTCAGCATCGATCTGACGACTCAACGTCTTAATCAATGTTAAGCCCAGTGAGGATTTCCCAAGCTTATCAAAATCATCCGGTAGTCCTACCCCATTATCTTTTACCTGAAGATTTACCTGATCATTATCACCCAGATTTAATGAAATCCGTATCGAAGCTTCTTTTGTAGAATTATCTCCAAAAGCGTGTTTATAGCAGTTTGTAAGAATTTCATTCAGCATCAGTCCACACGGAATCGCTTGTGTAATCGTAAATTCAATCTCCTCGAGTTCTAAATCCAGCTCCATCGGTCTCGACTTGTTTCGGTGTGATTTATCAATCACATCAACCAATTCGCGGATGTAACGGGAAAAATCGATACTTGATAACGTCTCATTCTGATAGAGTTTCTCATGTATCAGTGCCATTGTGTTAATTCGCATCTGGCTATCCTTCAGAGCATCCCGCACATCACTATTTTCTGTACTGTGTGATTGAAGCTCCAGCAGGCCGGTAATTACCGCCAGATTGTTTTTCACCCTGTGGTGAATTTCTGCCAGCAATACCTCTTTTTCCTTCAAGGAACTCTTCAGGTTCGATTCAGCCTCTTTTTGATCGGTGATGTCTACATAGATTCCGAAGATTGCTATCGTTTTGCCATCAACCTTAACCGGCACACCGTAAATGAGTACATCTACAAAGCTGCCATCCTTTTTTCTGCGAACTCCTGTTATTTCAAATGTCTCTGTACTGTTTGAAAGTTTTCTTGCAACATCCAGATCTTGAGCAGGCGCTATCAGGTCATCAATATTTACACCCCTGATTTCATCAATATTGTACTCAAATATCTCTTCAAAGCTTCTATTCACCATTTGAACTTCATTCTGGCTGTCCAGCATAGCAATTCCAACCGGAGCATTCTGGAAAAGCTGCCTGAATAGCTCCTCATTATGTCGCAACTCCTTCTGTTGATCGTGCTGAGTACTTATATCCCTCGCAACTGCAATAACTGCATTTTTACCGAAGTATTTACCCGGAGTTAAAGTCACCTCAATTGGAAATACTTCTCCGTTTTTTCGCACGGCCCACCACTCGAAACGCTGTCTTTCTCCATTTAAAGCACTTTCAATGTATTCGAAGGTTTGTTTTTCATCTACCTTACCCGGAGCGGCAAACATCATAGGATCATTTCCAATCAGTTCTTCCCGGTTGTATCCGAATATCTCTTCTGCCGTTTTATTTACTTCCGCAAACTTTCCGTTTTCATCATGGATGTAAATGGCATCACCAATTGAGTTAAATAGATCTCTATAGCTTTGTATGGACTGATTGAGTTTACCTTGAACCTCCATCTGCTTGGTTTGATCAATAACTACACCCATGATAGCCAGCTCTCCCTTCAGCACTATTTTTGATCCATAGATCTTTACAAAAATCTCAGAACCATTCTTCGAATTAGCTCTGACTTCCACTTCAAATGAATCAATTTCTGAATTATTGAACCTCTCGCGTATCATTACCAGTTTATTCACATCCTCCTTGTGAATCAGTTCAAATGGATCAAAATTGTTCATTAATTCCCATTTGCTGTATCCGGAAATTTTAGAAAACATCGGATTTACATAAAGCAGTTTTCCCTTTTGAATTAAATAAACGCCTACGGTGGATGCTTCACTCAACACTCTGAATCGCTGTTCCGAATCTTTAAGCCTCTCTTCCGCAAGTTTACTCTCGGTATCGTCTTCAATCAGTGAAAGAATACTGATCAGCTTTCCACTCTGATCGTAATTGGCTGAGTTGTGCCAGTTGGTGTGAATTTCTTCTCCTTTGTCATTTTTAACTACAGAACTGAAGGTGAAATAGGTAGTATGATGAGCGGCCATCTCTTGAATTTTACCTTCAATAAATGGTTTCATCCCATTCTCAACTATACCGGATGTGAATAGTGAATTCCCTAAAATGTTTTCAAAGTTCCACCCAAAAATCTCCTCTGCCTTAGGCGACCAATCCCTTATTTTTGCCTTCCTATCCCACTCTACGGTAGCAAGCGGAAGCTGTTCTTTGTAAGAATCTATTCTTGGAAGATGATGGAGGTTTTTATTCAACTCGGGAATTTCTTCTGAAATATCATGCAAAACACAGAGCTGAATATTTTTTCCATCCTTCTTCATTTGATGGAATGTAAACTGAACATAAAATGAAGAACCATCTTTCCTGTAGTGCTTCCAGATAGCAGGCAGCTTAAACTGCTCATCATTCGATAATTGATCGGCTACACTTTCCCGGTACTTATCACCAAGGTCAGTAATTTTTTTACTTCTAAACTCTTCTTCGCTATACTGATATTTTTCTATGCACGCACTATTAACCTCAAGTATATCAAGAGTATAATAATCATAGATTAGCATGCACTCATCGGCAAAAAAACTGCCATCGGGTGCAAAATTTTGAGCAGGTTTATCCATCACGATGATATTCTTTACAATACTTTTCTGAATAGAATTCTGAAACCAATTTCATTCAGAGATAACAGTTTAAAGGATTGTCAGGATTTTGTATTTTAAGGCGTTCACATGTTAATGAATTAAAGTTTTACCTCACAGACAAAATTTAATGCCAGATAATTTTATTACGCTCACCTTTCCTGACGGTGCGAAAAAAGAGTACGAAAAAGGGATATCAGGATATGAAGTTGCAGAAAGCATTTCCAAGGGATTAGCTCGCAACGCATTAAGTGTAACCGTCAACGGTTCTATTAAAGATCTTGACGCACCTATCACAGAAAATGGAACCATTGAAATTAATACGTGGGATTCTGAAGACGGACAGTATACATTCTGGCACTCCTCGGCTCACTTGCTCGCAGAGGCCGTACAGGATCTTTATCCGGAAGCCAAGTTTGGAATAGGCCCTCCAATCGAAAATGGATTTTATTACGATATAGACTTTGGAGATAAGACTGTTGGTTTAGATGACCTTCCGGAAATTGAGGAGAAGATGATTGAACTTGCCCGAAATAAATCGGAGTTCAAGCGGCGTGAAGTATCTAAAGAAGAAGCCCTCTCCTTCTACAAAGAGAAAGGAAATGAGTATAAAGTAGATCTGATTGAAGATCTGGAAGACGGAACAATCACTTTTTACGAGCAGGGAGAATTTACGGATCTCTGCAAAGGTCCGCATATTCCCAATACTTCACTGATCAAAGCAGCTAAGCTGACCAGTATTTCCGGGGCTTATTGGCGCGGTGATGTAGACAGTGAACAGCTTACTAGAATTTACGGGATTACTTTTCCCAAGCAGAAGATGCTAAAGGAACATCTTGAGCAGCTTGAAGAGGCCAAAAAACGGGATCACAAGAAGCTTGGCAAAGAACTTGGCATTTACATGATGGACCGTATGGTTGGCTCCGGCCTTCCGATGTGGCTTCCAAATGGAACCGTATTAAGAAGAACCCTGGAAGCTTTTCTGCGTGATGAGCAGAAAAAACGAGGGTACAAAGAGGTCATTACACCTCACATTGCAAATATTGAACTTTACGAAACATCCGGACACTATCCCTATTACAAGGATTCGCAGTTTGATCCGATGGAAGTTGACGATGAGAAGTACATGCTCAAACCGATGAACTGTCCGCATCATCACAGAATTTATTCCAACGAACTGCGCAGTTACCGGGATCTTCCCCTTCGTTTGGCCGAGTTCGGTTCAGTTTACAGATACGAGCAGAGTGGTGAATTAAACGGTCTTTCCAGAGTGCGGGGTTTTACCCAGGATGACGCACATATTTACTGTACTCACGATCAGCTAAAAGATGAGATTAAGAACACCATTGAGCTGACTCAGTTTGTGTTTAGTACGTTCGGCATGCCGGTTGATATTCGTCTCTCCTTCAGGGATGATAACGACAAAAAATATGGCGGCAATAACGAATATTGGGAACGTGCTCAGAAAGAGATCAGAGAAGTAGCCGATGAGATGGAGCTTGATTATAAGATCGCAATTGGTGAAGCCAGTTTCTATGGTCCAAAAATTGACTTTATTATCCGGGATGCTATCGGACGTAAATGGCAGCTTGGAACCGTACAGGTAGATTATGTGATGCCGGAGCGGTTTGATCTGACCTATGTGGGATCAGACAACAATAAGCACAGACCGGTGATTATCCACAGGGCACCTTTTGGGTCTATGGAAAGATTTGTAAGTATTTTGATTGAACATTTTGCAGGAGATTTTCCGCTTTGGCTCTCACCTCTTCAGATGAAAGTGCTGCCTATTTCGGAGGATTTCAACGAATATGCAGAGAAGTGCGCTGCCAAATTTGAAAAAGAAGGTGTTCGGGTAGAAACCGATACACGATCTGAAATGATTGGCGGAAAAATTAGGGATGCAGAAAATGCAAAAATTCCCTATATGTTAATAGTTGGAGCCAAAGAGCAGGAAAACGACACCGTATCGGTTAGAAGACACAAAAAAGGCGATATTGGAACGTTTTCGCTAGATGAATTTTTCAACAATGTGATGGAAGAGATAAACTCAAAGTCACTAACTTCTAATCATAACTAAAAATACAGAGGATTACTTATCGCAAGACCACGACCAACAAGAAGACCACGGAATGACGACAAACCGAGGGTGAACAATGAAATTCGGGCTTCAGAAGTGAGGTTAATTAGACCTGATGAAGAGCACGAAATCGTTTCAGTTGAAAAAGCCCTTGAAATTGCAGAGTCATTCAAGATGGACTTAGTAGAAGTTGCGCCGAATGCAAATCCACCCGTTTGTAAGGTGATCGACTTCGGTAAGTTCATGTACGAAAAGAAGAAAAAGGAGAAAGAAGCCAAGAAAAAACAACATACCATTCAGGTGAAAGAGTTGCGGTTTCGCCCTACCACTGATGATCACGATCTGGAGTTTAAAACACGCCATGCAAGGGAGTTTTTGGAAGATGGCGACAAAGTTAAAGCTACCGTTCAGTTCAGAGGCCGGGACATGCTCTATACAGAACAAGGTGAAGAGCTTCTCAATAATCTCGCTGAAGAACTTAGTGACGTAAGTAAAATTGAATCGAAGCCTACCCTGGAAGGCCGTAGAATGATCATGATACTTTCACCATCAAAAGATTAAAGTTTGACTTTTATCAGAACTCAAACATTTTTATCTTTCTGTTCTTTATAATTTCAGACAATTACGCTAATTATGCCTAAAATGAAATCGAACAGTGGCGCCAAAAAGCGTTTTAAAATTACCGGTTCCGGTAAAATTAAGCGCAAGAAAGCTTATAAGCGTCATATTTTGACTAAGAAAACATCGAAGCGGAAAAATAACCTCGGAAAAGATGCATTGGTTGACAAAGCTGATGAGTCTTCAATCAAGGATATGCTCCCTTACGGTGGTAAGTAAAGTAATTTAATTAAATCAATAACATTTAAACGTTAAGTAAAAATGCCACGATCTAGAAATCTGGTGGCTTCCCGTCGCCGTCGCCGAAAAATATTAAGTAAGGCGAAAGGCTATTGGGGCAGACGCAAAAACGTTTACACCGTTGCCAAAAATGCGGTAGAAAAAGGTCTTCAGTACCAATACCGCGACAGAAAGGTTCGTAAAAGAATGTTTCGTCGGCTTTGGATTACGCGTATAAATGCAGCTGCTCGATTAAACGGAACCACTTATGCCAAGTTTATTCACGGCATGAAGCAAAATAACATAGAGATTAATCGAAAAATGTTGGCCGACATCGCTGTTCGCGATCCGGAGACATTCGCTGCTATTGTCAAAGAAGCAGTAAACTAATTGTTATTTCATGTTTATAGCCGGCAGATCTTATAAGGTTTGCCGGTTTTTTTTTATCTAATTTTGAAGCTACAATCTATAACCCCCTTCACAAAGACTTTAAAGCGAATATCGGCATGATCGACACCATTGATAAGATCAAAAAAGAGATTCAGGATTTTAAAATAACCAACGAAGAAGAGCTGGAAGCTTTCCGTTTGGAGTTTCTTTCCAGAAATGGAAAAGTCCAAAACATGTTCGGTATGATGGGTAAAGTACCCAATGAGAAAAAGGCCGAGGTTGGAAAAGCGATGAACGGCGTTAAAGTTCTCGCTCAACAGAAATTTGATGATGCTCAGCTGAATCTCAAAAAATCTTCCCAAAAGGAATTCGGTGCCGCCGATGACATCACACTGCCTGTAGAACCTACCTACAGTGGGTCTTACCATCCGCTTACTCAAGCACTTAACGAGATGAAGCAGATATTTTTGAGACTTGGTTTCAACATTGCTGACGGACCGGAATTAGAGGATGATTTTCACAATTTTACGGCTTTGAACTTCCCGCCTGATCACCCGGCACGTGATATGCAGGATACTTTTTTCGTTAGAAAAACAGATGATCAAAGCGAACAGGATTTGGTTTTAAGAACTCATACCTCCCCTGTTCAAATCCGTTTGATGAAAGACCAGAAGCCGCCATTGCGATCTATCATGCCGGGACGCGTTTATAGAAATGAGGCCGTTACCGCAAAATCCTATTTTCAGTTTAACCAGGTTGAAGGGTTATATGTTGATAAGAATGTAAATATGGGCGAGCTGATTGAAACGCTTGTCATGTTTGCAAAACTGATGTATGGCAGTGATGTTAAATATCGCGTGCGTCCCTCCTTTTTCCCGTTTACCGAACCGAGTATTGAAATGGATGTATGGTGGGAGAATGAAAAAGGCGGTCAGTGGCTCGAAATCCTGGGTGCGGGAATGGTTGACCCTAACGTTTTTGAATCGGTTGACGTGGATCCCGAAATATATACCGGTTTTGCCTTTGGAATGGGTGTAGATCGAATTGCGATGCTTCGCTACGGAATTGATGACATTCGACTGCTTTATGAAAACGACCTCCGATTTCTGGAGCAATTTAAGTCGTAATAAGTATATCTACCATTCAAAACAATTTCTGATTACCAAAAATCTATAGTTTTACTGTATGGACATCTCTTACAACTGGTTAAAACAGTACATTGATATTGATTTAACACCGGAAGAAACCGCTGACAAGCTGACTCTTTCCGGACTTGAAGTGGAAGGCCTGGAACAGATCGGATCCGATTTTGAGGGATTTGTGGTCGGCGAAGTTCTTGAAGTGAAATCCCATCCTAATGCGGACAAACTCCAAATTTGTGATGTTAACCTGGGTGATAAAGAAGTTCAAATCATCTGCGGTGCTCCTAATGTTGCGGCCGGACAAAAAGTACCCGTAGCTACCGTCGGATCTGTCATGCCGGTTCCAATGGAAGATGGAAGCTATCTGAAAATTAAGAAAGCTAAACTCCGCGGTGAAAAATCAAACGGAATGATCTGCTCTGAATCTGAACTTGGACTGAGTGATGACCACTCCGGGATTATGGTACTCAATTCAGATTTGAAAATTGGGACTCCGCTGAAGGAAGCGTTAAATGTAGAAAAAGACACCATTATTGAAATCGGTCTTACCCCCAATCGCCCTGATGCAGCTTGCCATGTTGGCGTGGCCCGAGACTTATCAGCACTGACAGGTAAGCCCCTCAAAAATCCATATACCGACCTGACAGCCAAAGATGGATCCATTGATGAACATATCAACATCTCTATCAAGGATGAAGATAAGTGCCATCGCTATGTAGGAATGATGGTTAAGGGTGTGGAAATTAAAGAGTCACCTGCCTGGCTCAAGCAGCGATTAAGTGCTATTGGTCTGCGTCCCCGAAATAATGTGGTGGACATCACCAACTACGTACTGCACGAAATCGGACAGCCACTTCACGCTTTCGATTACGATAAAATTGCTAACAAAAAGATTGAAGTTAAAACCTTTGACAAGAATATTAAATTCACCACCCTGGATGACGTTGAGCGCAATGTACCAAAAGGCTCTCTGTTTATCTGCGACGGAAACGGTCCTGTGGCAATCGCCGGAGTAATGGGCGGTGAAAACAGTGAAGTGTCCGATTCAACTACAAACATTCTGATAGAGAGTGCCTATTTTGAACCCTCTTCCATCAGAAAGACTTCAAAAAGCCTGGCGCTCCAAACTGACAGCTCCTATCGCTTTGAACGAGGCATTGATCCTGAAATTCAACTGAAAGCGGCTCAGCGGGCAGCTGAGTTGATTGTGGAGTTAGCCGGCGGGGAAATTGTTGAAGGCTTCACAGACGCTCATCCGGTTAAATTCGAGCAGAGAGAAGTTACGCTTCGTCTTTCACGAATCAACCACGTGTTGGGCACAAGCCTAAGCCTGAAAGACGCTGAAAAGATTCTAAATGATCTGGAGTTTGAAACTACACTTTCAGGGAAAGAAGAACTGAACTGCAAGGTTCCTTCATTCCGACCGGATGTATCCCGTGAAATTGATCTGATTGAGGAAGTAGGCCGTATATTTGACTACAATAACATTCCTACACCGACAACATCTCCGTTTTTTACTCCTGAGACACTTTCAGAAACTGAAGTTTACCATCAAAAAATACGTGAATTTGCCCGTAGTTTAAGCTACAAGGAGATTACAACAAACTCCCTCCTGTCTCAAAATGAAGCGGATGTGCTGGCTGACAAAGAACTTCAGATTGCAACGCTTAATCCCGTTTCTCAGGAGAATACAACACTGAGGACACATCTTTACGGCGGGTTTTTAAAATCAGTGCGATATAATTTAAACCGGAACGCCGAAAATATTCGATTCTTTGAAATCGGCCATGTTTTCAGAAATTCCGACAAGGATAACAGCACATGGATTAAGGGTGTTCAAGAACACACACGTCTCTTAATGGGTGTTTGTGGTCAGAAGAAAACTGCAGACTGGCTTGGTTCCAAAGAGCCATACTCTGTTTTTGACATCAAGTCGGATCTTGAATCTTTGATACGATACTTGAGTATCGACAAGCAAATTGCTCGGGAAGCTGTGGATAACTACACTCTTCATTATACTTTGGATGGGAAAAAAGTAGCCACCCTCCTTCAAGTTGATGAAGAGAAGCTCAAGAGTTTTGATGTTGAGCAGGATGTGTTTGTTGCTGAAGTTGATCTCACAACACTTTTTGAGCTGGGTGCCGGCCGAACCGAGACCACATATTCTCCGGTAGCAAAATTCCCGTCTTTCGAATTTGACGCGGCATTTACCGTCGATAAATCCATCCGCGCGGGTGAACTCTCATCGGCAATTCATAAATCTGCGGATGAAACCCTGAAATCCGTTTCGGTTTTTGATGTTTATGAGGGTAAAAATATCGGAGAAGAGAAAAAAAGTATTGCATTTCGTCTCACTTTTTTAGATCCTAATAAAACGTTGACAATCAAAGATGTAGAACCGAAAGTTCAAAAAATTGTTCAATCTTTGGAGAACGACTTTGGAGCAAAACTGAGATCTTAAAAAAGCTAACACTATGGCTGTCAGTGATATTCAAAAGGAGACCTTTTTCAATCTTCTTGAACAGATTCGTACAGAGGTTCAAACTCTGCGAAAGAAAAATAAAGATCTGAGTCGCGATAACCTGAAGCTGAAGTCGAAACTTGAAGAGATCCAGAAGGAACAGACAGACATCTTCTCTTCTATCAGTGAATCGGAGCGCATAGCCATGAGGCACAAAGTTGACGGACTAATCGAGAAATTGGATAAACACTTAAACAGCTAGTATGGAGTCCATAAAAGTAAACATCATGGGTAAGCAGATTCCTCTTAGAGTAGAGGAAAGTGAAGTTGAAAATACCCGGAACATTGCTCAATATGTGGATGAAAAGTTCAGGCTTTATAGAAATCAATTGTCCAATCAGCCCGACTCTACCGTAATGATTTTAGCTTGTTTGAATATTGCTGAAGAGGTATTCGAATTGCGATCCAAACTGCAGCATCAGGATGATAAAGAGAGTGAATTGATGGATCACGTAAATCAAAAACTTGAAGATTTTATCAACGATTTATCATAATTTTTATTTAATAGAATCTTTTACCGGTATTTCTCGTTCTTGGCTTAAAGCAACTACTATTTTTCATTATATCTGATGTATAAAGGCGAACGCTTCAACTCCATTTCCCACCTGATAGGCACGATTGCTGCAGTTGTCGGTTTCTTTGTTTTAATGTATATAGCCGTGAGTCAGGGTGATCCATGGAAAATCGCTTCCTTTACTATCTATGGAGTTACGTTAATTATGCTCTATCTATTTTCTACTCTTTATCACAGCTTTAGAGGGCGCTGGAAAAAAATCTTTCAAAAATTTGATCACATTGCCATCTATCTGCTGATCGCGGGTTCCTATACCCCTTTTACACTGGTAACCCTTCCGGATAGCGTGGGCTGGACTTTTTTCGCAGTCATCTGGGGACTGGCCATGATTGGAATTGTTATCGACCTGCTTCCTCAAAAAGGGCATAGAATATTACCGCTTATTATTTACCTACTGATGGGATGGCTTGTTATGTTGGTTATTGAGCCGCTGACTCAAAATTTACCTTCTTTGGGTTTCGAGTTTCTGATCGCCGGAGGAATGTTTTATACCATGGGTGTGATCTTTTATGTGCTCGACAGCAAACACAAGCTTGCTCACGGAATCTGGCATCTATTTGTTCTCGCAGGAAGTGTGAGTCATTTTATTACTGTAGCAATGTTTGTTTGATTATTGCCTCGCCAACCATTTGTTATGGTTCTGCCCTCTACTTTCGTTACCTTTCCGCTGATTTTTTAATGATTTAAATTTTTTAGATGTCCAAAAAGCTTAAGATTTTTTTTATTTCTGATATTGTTGGCGAATCCGGTTTAAATTTACTCGAAACCATGTTCCCACCCATCCGCGACAAATACTCACCTGATTTTATTATTGCAAACGCTGAAAACTCTCATGAGGGACGCGGAGTAAACCGTTCTATTGTACAGCGGCTATACGATTTGGATGTTGATGTGATTACAGGCGGAAATCATTCATTCGACAAATGGAAGATATTTTCATATATGAAAACAGATGAAAAACTGCTGCGTCCAATGAACTACCCTAAAGGAAATGCCGGATATGGTTATGGAATTTATTCTGTTAAAGATTCAGACCTGAAAATCGGAGTTTTAAATCTTCAGGGCAGAACATTCATGCCGCAAATCGACGATCCTTTTTCTACCGGGGACTGGGCATTAGAGAGAATCAAACAGGAAACAGATATTGTTTTTGTTGACTTTCATGCTGAAGCTACTGCAGAAAAGCTGGCTTTTGCATGGGATTTTGACGGTAAAGTCTCGGCCGTGATTGGAACTCATACTCACATTCCCACCAATGATGCGAGAATTCTGCCTAAAGGCACCGGATATCTGACAGACGCCGGAATGACCGGCCCCTTTGATTCTGTAATTGGAATGAATAAAAAAACCTCGATCAATCGCTTTCGATTGGGTACTCCGCAAAGATATCAAGTAGCTGATAAAGACAATCGCATGTGTGGCGTCTACCTCGAAATAGATCCGGGTACAGCAAAATGTACACACATTGAACCTGTGATTTTCCCTGAATTTAATAACACATCTACATCATGAGCTCATCTGATTCAATCGTTCTTCAGTGTGAGAATATCCACAAGAAATTTAAATCTGAATCCGGAACAGAGGATCTGCACATTCTCAAAGGCGTTGATTTAAGTGTCAAGTCTGCTGAAATGATCTCTATTGTGGGCTCGAGCGGTTGCGGAAAAAGTACATTACTCCATATTCTTGGAGGGCTGGATCACCCAAACGATGGCTCCGTTTACTGGAATGGTGAATCCATTTATGATTACAAAAAGGATAACCTGGCAGATTTAAGAAATAAAAGTGTAGGCTTTGTCTTTCAATTTCATCACTTGCTTCCGGAGTTTACGGCCATCGAGAACGTAATGATGCCTGCTTTGATCAAGGGAGAGAATCAGAAAGTGGCTGATGAAAGAGCAGCAGGTTTACTTGATCGGTTTGGATTGCAAGATCGAATTTATCACCGGCCATCCCAGCTTTCCGGCGGAGAACAACAGCGGGTATCTATGGCGAGAGCTTTAATGAACAATCCCTCCATAATTTTGGCAGATGAACCGACCGGGAATCTGGATGAAAAGAATACCGAAATTATTCTGGACCTGCTTTTTGAGCTTAGAGAAACAGAACAGGTAACCCTGGTTCTAATCACTCATGAAAAGGAGATCGCTCACCGCTGCGATACCCTCTACTCTCTTCAGTCCGGTGTGCTTGAAAAAGAAAACTGACCTTACTTAAAACTTGGTTAAATGCACAAACAATGATATTTTTGAAAGTCTAAATATCATCCTAAAAATCTACTACAGAAACAGTAATATTACATTAGCAGAATGAGTAAACGACTGAAAAACGAAGAACTGGAACAGGATCTACTGATTGAATACACTTCCAGATTTGTACACTTCTACAATCAAAATAAAGCAGCCGTATTAGGTGGTGGAATTGGTATTGTACTGGTGATAGGGTTAACCATTGGATATTTCGTGTATTCTGCTCAACAAGAAACCCAGGCACAAAATCTGCTGGGTATTGCAGAACAGGCTCTTCTTGAGGGAAATTATGAAACTGCTCTAAATGGTAACGAAGAAGAGTTTACTCTCGGTTTTGTTCAGATTGCTGATAACTACCCCAGAACAGATGCCGGTAACCTTGCCAACTATTATGCCGCTATTTCCGAATTTGAGCTTGGCAACCTGGAATCAGCTTTGAATTACATTGAAAACTTCAAGAAGCCCGAAGGAATTATCGGCGTATCCCCTGCTACTTTTCACGCCACCGTTCTTTTAGAATTAAATAAATACGAAGAAGCAGCGTCCATGTTTGAAGAAGCCGCAAACTGGGATGAGAATAGTGCCACTACTCCATTAAATCTTTATGAAGCAGCTCTTGCTTATCAAGAAGCCGGTTCAAACCAAGAGGCTAACAGAGTTTTAGATCAAATCTTACAGGACTATCCTAACAGCCAGACTGCAAGTAAAGCACAACGCCTGAAAGGTTCGTTAGCAGTAAGAGGCTAATACCTATTTCTTAAATGAATTTTCAAAAGAGTGATTCTAACTAAAAGGATCACTCTTTTTTTATTTCTCAGTTCGCGATAACCGGGCGGCATATTCAAGACAGGCTAATAAAGCTTCTCTCCAAATCCGGATAACCAGCCAATATTTCATCAATTCTCATATCCGAAGCCAATAAATCCGGCATGGTGTCAACCGGATAACGTAATCCACAAATCGTTGGTTTGCCGTGACAAATATCCTGTTTTATCGTAATTCTATTTAATATTCTGACAAAACAGTTTTGATTACCTTTCCTGTTTCGTCGAGCAGTTCAAGTTTAGGAGTATTCACAGAGTCTACATAAAGTCGCAGCCGGTCTGTCCCAAATTTATCCTGGATGAATACGCCGGTTTCTGTGTTGTAATTTCTTCCAATAAACATTCTGGGCGCAGTTATGGGTTTTCCGTTATTTCTTTCCTGTAAATAGTCCAGTTTTTGCTGGTAGGTATATCCTTCACTGTCCAGGGAATCCATAACGCTATCCAAAACAGGCAGTGTAAACTCCTTATCTCTGTCCCATAGCTGCAGGCCATAGCGATTACTTCCATCCTCTTTGGTATAATGCATGTACTGCATCACCTGATCGTTTTTGTATTGATCAACTGATAATACAAATGTGGCTCCCTCTTCTTCATTTCCCGAATAAAGGAGTCCACCAACTTCGTCTTGTTCCTCGTTAAAAAAGATAATTCCCGGATCTCTGACTCTTTCATCTAAACGCTCACCGTTCATCATACCAGGGTGCTGCTCGCTGCTGTTACTGATTACCATTTTCAGGCTACCGTCAGGTTCCACAATATTGATACGTTCAACGGTAATTTCTTTAAGATTTTGGTTGCTGCCATGTATAGTAAATCCTGACAGTAAAACAGTGATGACAAAAAAGGTCAGCGTGATGGCATAAATGATTAAAAACAGAGTTGTCTTTTTCATGATATGTAGAAATGAATTTATCGAATAGTGAAACGACGCGGCATGTTAACCGTGTGGTGAGCTATAGATTCAGTTTGAAGAACACATGAAACTACAATTGCAAGCTGGTTAAGTTCACATTTGTATTACGTTTAACTGATAGGATGTTAGATTGCATTGTCAACCTATTGCTCTTTTTTCTTTAAATGAAGTATGACTCTAAAGTCAAAGACATGACTAATCTAAATACGTTTATTTCATCAGGTACTTTAATGGGCTTTCAACTTCATAAAAACCGGATTCTTTGGCGAATTGATTTAATAAATAGTTATGTCCAGCCCCATAAACGACAAGAATTCGATCGTCCGGTGATTCTGTAAAACGAATAATATTCGTTAAGATTTTTAAATTACGCTCGTACCACCAAGACAAATAATTGGCACCTACATATTCATCTTCCTTGCCAATGCGGAGAAATTTAAAATAACCCTGATGACTTTTTTTGTTAGCAACAGGTTCATTCCTTGCCATTAAGTTTTCAGTTATCGTTCGGGATGTTATTTTTTCAGCTGAATTTTTTGCAATATCCTCATTGTCCTCATATAAATTATTTAGATACTCATTTAACCGGGGATGTTGCCTGGAATAGCTTTCGTAGTTGTATAAAGGATCTTCCGGAAATATCCCCCAATCAATACAAAAGACTTTTTTATGCCCTGATTCCTTTGCCAGGCGATAACCTATTTGATGAACTTCACTTCTTGTGAGTTCAAAGTTTCCCGACAGGTAATCATTATATTGCTCGACAATTTTGGATTGATTTTTATAATCACACTCCAAAGCGATTTTTGTTGGTTTAAATGTTTTAAGCTTATCGATTAGTTCAAGCATCTGTCTTTGCCTTTCGGGCGAAGTTACATCATCCACATCAATATTGATGACATTACTGCTTGTTGTAGCCATGTGATAGGTTCCAAGAATAACCAACGTTGGTTTATTATTAGCGGTTTGTTCAACATGACCGAATTGAGCTTTTGTAATTGCAGGAATACTAATCAAAAACAATAACTCCCAAAAAACGAATATGAATGTGTGATTTTTCATAATCAGAAATTAAGTTTATTACTGCAGTTCTATTTTAATACTGAAAGAACTTCTAAAGGTTACAAACTATTTAAAAGATATGCCTGATTATTGGGCAATAAGCCCTGAATGTTTATTCCAACTATCTTGATCGTGCTGAAACCGCGATGAAGAAATAAACTCCTCCAAGCAGCAGAAAAGACAGCCAGGCAAGAGCGTATAGCGTTGCCGTGGCTTAAAGCCGAAGGAAGCTACGATTGGTAGACGTCGATCAAGTGGATCGTAGCAAACAGATATGCTTTCACCCACTTCGTAAAGTTCTCCTCCTGCGCCAATTTTGTTTGTAAAGTGCTGCTTAGACCAGGTTGGTCCGTAAACTCCATAACTGGGTAGTAGAGCAGCTCTGAGGTCTTTCGCGGTGCTGACTTCATAGTCTCGGTTTCATAGTCAACAACAACGCCCTGACCCTTAATGCGCTTGATAAAGCGGAATTCTGACCAGTATCAGACTGATTATACTCTCTACAGGCTATCGCTCATCGTCCGATTTATCCGGCCCATCCTCAAACCGTTTTCTTAATTTAACCGGCTCGCTGGCATCCTTTTTCTTTCGAATTCTCATATTGATGATCTCCACTAACAGTGAGAAGAATACAGCAAAGTAGATATACCCTTTAGGTACGTGGACGTCAAATGCTTCAATCATCAGCATAAAGCCGATTAAGATGAGGAAAGAGAGCGATAGTATTTCCAGGGTTGGGTGCTTTTTAATGAATTCGCTTATGGTCTTGGCAAACACGATCATCACTCCAATAGAAATTGTGATGGCAATAATCATCAGTAATACCTCTTCAGTGAGGCCGATTGCAGTGAGAATACTGTCGAAAGAAAAGATAATATCTAACGCGACGATCTGGAAAAGAACCCGCCCGAAAGTTAAAAGTTGTTTTTTCCCTTTTTCATCATGCTGCCCCTCCATTTTATGGTGAATTTCAACCGTACTTTTGAATATGAGAAAGATGCCACCGGCAAAAAGAATTATGTCTCTGACACTAAAATCATTGTCAAATAGAGAAAATAGCGGCTCGGTAAACCCGATGATCCAGCTAATACTCAGAAGCATCGCAATTCGAAACACAAGTGCTAAAATAAGTCCGGTGGTTCTTGCTTTCTGCTGCTGATTGACCGGCAGTTTGTTCGATACAATGGAGATGAAGATGATGTTATCGACACCGAGAACAATTTCAAGAAAAGTGAGGGTTAGGAGGGCAATCCAGCTTTCGGGGCTAAGAAAAATTTCCATATAATAATTTTGAATTATTTTATCTCTTTAAGTTTATCCAAGATACAGATTGAAATCGAATTCTACAGTAGTAGAGACGATAAGAGTATTGATGGCAAGATATGTCTCAATTCTTTAATTTTTTTATTAGATCAAAAGATTAAGCATGGAATCATAGACGATTGTCTTAGTCTTGTTGCTTAAATCAGTATGAATTGTTAATCAGCTTTTGAACCAATCTGATTATTATCCATACTCATTTATTCTTTTTGACGATTATAGTCTTCCCGTTTTATAACGGCTCTTGGATTGTGCTGCAAGTTCGTTAATTTTATATTCGACTCCGTTGCCAGAGCTGGTCAGCACGAAGCCATTGTATTGTTATGATTACTTCTTCGATACTCATTCCCAAAACAACCAGAAGTTTCTTAAGCGCTGGTTGATTATTCGATTCAGTAACGTATAAATACCCTTCTTTATCTACCCATACTATATCATTATCCGGGGGGAAACCCGTATTTAGTTCTTCAATGACTCCAAATTTTTCAAGCCGTCCCTTTTGGAAGTCAAAAATTTCTACCACAAAATTTAAAGACGTCTTTTCATCATCTGCATCTCGCCAATATGTATGAGCAAACCTGCCATTGTTGAGCAAATAGAGCCCACGAGATCTTGAATGAATTTCAATGCCTATCAACCCCTGTCCTTCAGGATGGATGCTGGAATAACTTGCTTTATTATGAGTTTCAGATGTTGTTTCATGGATTGAATACGATTTTTCAATATTCTGATACCCACTCAATTTCTCTCTCATTTGCCACTCATTATCCATACGCTCATATATAAATATTTCCCCTTCATAAACCTCTGGCGTATAGGCCACTAAATTATCATTTAACGCGATTGCTGATCCTTCCATCATGCTCGACAATAGTGAGCTAAACTTCTGATCAGTTTCAAAAACATCTGCTTCATGAATCAAACTTTCAGTAATTTCTTGCTGATCAATATCAAACTCATGAATGATATAGTCATTTTTTAACATCGGCATTAATATTGAGTTCGAACTCAGCATTCGAAACCATTTTGTCGAACTGCTAAAATCCATTGTAATAGTTTCACCAATCTCGCCATTGCTTTGAAACGTAATGGCTCGGGCCAACATATAATCATACGCGAATAGCTTCCCGTCGTCTAAAATTGCCATTCCATAAATGGATTGAAATTCGCCTGGACCTCTTCCTTCACCCCCAAGCGTGTTTAATAGATTGCCTTGATTATCAAATTTATAGATGATGGATTGCCATGGATCAACTGAGTAGATAATACCATCATCTGATACAACAGTCCGACCAAGCTCGCTAAATGTTAATTTTTGCTCAGGTATGTCATTTTGATCGGAAGTAATACTGAAGAGTTCTTTGACCTCTACAGTTCTGTTGTGATAATCAGAAGTTTGTTTGCCGTGTTCATTGCACCCAATCTTTATCAACAGAACCAATGAGAAGGAATTAAAGATGAATACTCTCATAAATTGATTATTAGTAATTATAACATATACTTATACGACACAAATCTTACAGTCAATCTCCAATAACATTACATGTTCCGACGATACTGCCCGCCCACTTCGTAAAGCGCTTGTGATATCTGGCCCAGTGAAGCTACTTTCACTGTTTCCATCAGTTCTTCGAAGAGATTACCGTTTTGCCGGGCCACTTTTTTCAGTCGTTCCAGTGCTTCATCGGCTTCATTTTTATTTCGCTCCTGAAATGCTTCCAGATTATTGATCTGCTGCTTTTTCTCCTCTTCAGTGGAGCGTATCAAATCAACTTCCCGTTCGTCTTCTTCAGAAGTGCCTTCGCTCTTGAATGTATTCACGCCGATAATCGGTAGCTCACCGCTGTGTTTTTGTGATTCGTAATAGAGGCTCTCCTCCTGAATCTTTCCACGCTGATACATACTCTCCATGGCGCCCAATACTCCACCGCGATCCGTAATTCGGTCGAACTCTCTTAAAATTGCTTCCTCAACCAGGTCGGTGAGCTCTTCAATGATATAGGATCCCTGAAGTGGATTTTCGTTCTTTGTCATGCCCATCTCCTTGTTGATGATGAGCTGAATGGCAAGCGCCCTCCGTACAGATGCTTCAGTTGGAGTTGTAATGGCCTCATCATAGGCATTGGTATGCAATGAGTTGCAGTTATCGTAGATGGCCATTAACGCCTGAAGCGTTGTACGAATATCATTAAACTGAATTTCCTGGGCGTGAAGTGAGCGTCCGCTGGTTTGGATATGGTATTTCAGCTTCTGAGAACGCTCATTCGCCTCATATTTATTCTTCATGGCAATTGCCCAAATTCTTCTGGCAACTCGGCCAATAACCGCATATTCCGGATCAAGTCCGTTGCTGAAGAAGAACGACAGGTTATGCGCAAAATCATCAACATCGAGTCCACGGGAAAGATAATATTCTACATAAGTAAATCCGTTGGACAGCGTAAATGCTGCCTGTGTGATCGGGTTAGCACCTGCTTCCGCAATGTGATACCCGGAAATAGATACCGAGTAATAATTTCTGACACTGTGATCGGTGAAGTATTTCTGCATATCCCCCATCATTTTCAAGGCAAATTCTGTAGAGAAAATACAAGTATTCTGCGCCTGATCCTCTTTTAGGATATCAGCCTGAACCGTACCCCGAACAACTCTGAGAGCCTGCTCCTTAATTTTTTGATACGTTTCATTGTCAATAAGCTGATCACCTGATATTCCCAGTGTGCCCAGCCCGAAGCCATCACTGTTTGAAGGGAGATCTTCGGCATACCCCGGTGCAGGAAGCTTTTTCTGCTTGAATATCGAATCAATTTTCTTTTTAGCTTCGTCCCATTTGCCCTTTTCCTTCAAATACCGCTCAACCTCCTGATCAATCGCGGTATTCATAAACATTGCCAGGATCATCGGAGCCGGGCCGTTTATGGTCATCGACACAGAAGTAGTGGGTTCTGTCAGTTCAAACCCTGAATAGAGCTTTTTCATGTCATCCAGCGTACAGATACTCACACCGGAATTTCCAATCTTTCCGTAAATATCGGGCCGGTAAGCCGGATCTTCACCGTAGAGCGTAACGGAATCAAATGCTGTTGAAAGACGTGCAGCCGGCATTCCCTCACTCACGTAGTGAAAACGCTTGTTGGTACGCTCGGGAGTTCCTTCACCGGCAAACATTCGGGTTGGATCCTCTCCCTCCCGCTTAAATGGAAATACACCGGCAGTGAAAGGGAAATATCCCGGCAGGTTTTCCTTTAAGGCGAACTTCAACCGATCTCCAAGATTTTTTGTTTTGGGCATGGAAATACGCGGTATCTTGGTCCCACTAAGGGATTCCCTAAACAGTTCATTTTTAATGACTTTGTTTCGAATTTTTACATCAAATGAATCTTTACGATAGCGATCATAAAGATCATCCCAGCCATCAAGTATTCTCTTTGGAAGCGGATCGAGCTTCACCGACCAATGCTCTTCCATCTCCTCCATTTTTGAAATCATCAACTCTTTCTCATCCGGATTCCAGTTCTTAACCTGTTCGATCGTACCGCGAACCTGATCAAGCTTTGAAGCGATATCTACCTGCTCATCCGTCCATTGATGATAATTCTCAATCGTTTCAGTAATTTCAGAAAGGTAGCGCTGTCGCTTTCCGGGAATGACGGCCTGCGTATGGAGATCCTCGGCGGGCTCACTATTTGTATATAACTCAGGAGTCCATCCAAGTTCAAAATGATGGTTTACTCTGTCTACAATCGCAGCAAAGAGCCTGTGTACACCTTCATCATTGAATTGAGCCGCGATGGTCGGATAGACCGGCATCTCTTTCGGATCGGTGTGAAACTCACCCCTGTTTCGCTGAATCTGTTTTCTGATATCGCGCAGCGCATCCAGAGATCCCTTCTTCTCAAATTTGTTCAACACTACAATTTCAGCCAGATCAAGCATATTGATCTTTTCAAGCTGGGTAGCCGCGCCATATTCGTGGGTCATAACATAAATTGGAATATCACAGATATCCACAATCTCAGTTCCACTCTGACCAATACCGCTTGTTTCAACGATAATCAGGTCAAAACCGGCAGCTTTGTAAATTTCGATCGCTCCCTTAACTGAATCACTGATCGCCTTATTCGAAGCTCGGGTAGCCATGCTCCTCATATAAACCTGCGGAGTATCGATGCTGTTCATTCGAATGCGATCCCCTAAAAGAGCTCCGCCGGTTCGCAATTTAGAAGGGTCAATTGAAATCACACCGATGTTCAGTTCCTTAAACTCGGTAATAAACCGGCGAATAATTTCATCCGTAAGTGAACTTTTTCCTGCCCCACCGGTTCCCGTTATTCCAAGTACAGGAATTGATTTATCTGATTGACCTACATTTTTTCCAGATAGTTTTAAACCCGTCTCATCAAATGAAGCGATATTGCTTTTTTGATTCTCCAAAGCCGATATCGTTCGGGCAATGGCGTTTGTCTCTTGTTGAGTAATTCCGGCAGGATCAACCGGAGATACCTCAGCGGTATCAAAATCGCACTGCTCCATCATGTAGTTAATCATTCCCTGAAGCCCCATCGTGCTTCCATCATCAACAGAAAAAATACGGGTAATGCCGTATTCGTGAAGCTCTTTAATTTCGCGGTCTACAATCACACCACCACCGCCGCCAAAAACTTTGATATGCGAAGCATCATTCTCCTCCAGAAGATCAATCATATATTTGAAATACTCCATGTGCCCGCCCTGATAGGAACTGATTGCAATCCCCTGGGCATCCTCCTGGATGGCACAGTTTACAATTTCGTGGACCGAACGGTTATGACCCAGATGAATCACCTCAGCTCCAGTACCCTGTAGAATACGCCGCATGATGTTTATACTGGCATCGTGACCATCAAACAGACTCGCTGCTGTTACAAACCGTATTTTATGCGTTGGAGTGTATTTTTCAGATGACTGAGCTCCGTTTGCCGCGGACTTTTTGGATGAAGAGCCTTTCTTTGTAATAGTTCCTTCTGACATAAAACGTAGTCTGGTTATTATAAATTCTGAGTAATGGAAGCGATTTCAAAGATAGGCAATTTATGGGAAAATATTGAGCACCGGATGTGAGTTTGCAGGCAGAAAGCCTCTAAGGAGTGAAGAGAGAAGTGATTTTATAATTCCGAAAAAACCCTCCTGGAGTAAACAACTCTTGGAGGGTTTTAAATTTAACTAGAACTACCGGATAGACTGCAAGATCGTGCGGTTAAACTCTTCCGGCTTTTCGATCATAACCATATGGCCGGCGTCGTCAATCTCAACAAGGGAACTATTGGGAATCAACTGATCACCTTTTTCAAAAACTTCGGAAGGGAAACCCGGATTGAGATATCGGTTCGGAATGAGTCCGTCGTATTTGCCGTAAATGATGACTGTTGGCACATTCAGGTCAGATAAGAAGCCTGATGTCGGTTCATCAATCATGGCGCTGACTGAGTTTACAACAGTGTATGCAAATTCACGCATCTCCGGCTCGTCTTTTGCCATTCTCACCCTCTCTTCAACCATCCACTCCCATTCAGGACTCCATTTGTAGAAATTTATGGAAAGATTAGCTCTTACCTGCGGTTCGGTTGCATTAACAATTCCGTCGATTGAAAATGCATTGGCCAGCCATGCCCCTTCACCCGGTGCAAACGTTTCAATACCGGCAGGTGCCGCCAGGATCAGCTGATCAATCGCATCAGGATAGTTTAATGCCAGAGTGATACCGATTTGTCCTCCCATAGAATGTCCTATATAAATTACATTCTCAAGAGAGAGTTCATCCATCAAATTCACAAGCTCTTTAGCATAATAGTCCATTCCATATGGATAATCTCCTTTATCAGACTTTCCGTAGCCCGGCAGATCAATCGCCACCACCCTGTAATCCTGTGCAAGGGCATCTATGTTGTATCGCCAGAAACCGGCATTACTGGCCAATCCATGGACCAGAAGTAGGGTCTTATCTCCTGAACCCTCATCAATGTAGGCTATGGACGGCTCTGATTCGGTAAACTGCACATCATAGCCATAATCAATATCCTCAAATGGCAGCGGATCGCTGTCGGCATAACGAATACCAGAACACCCGGCAATGAAGAGTGCAGCGAGGAAAATTGAGCATAAGAAATATAATCTATTCATCTTGGTCTCCTTTAATTGAACATTAACCAACTCAGTGACATGAACACCACCCAGGGATCTTGCGGGTCTGTACCCTGAAAGGTTGATGCGGGTGCATCATAAAAATCACCTGTAAATGCATAGCCGGCATTTAACCCCAGCGTCAGAAATACCTTCAGGTCATATTTCAGTTCCGCATTAATCTCAGTTCCGATGTGATTTCCTCCTCCGGCCAGCGTATAGTTGCTGAATGCAATTGCTCCGCCGAGTTTGGCTCTGAATTTATGTGGGATCAGATCTTTCATCACATTCACCGTTCCTCCTGCAACTCCCAGCCCCATATTTGAAATATCATGAACCATCGAGTAGTAGCGGCTTACGACCTGTGGATCGGGAAATAGGAGAAGAGAGCGATGAGCACTGTATATGCCTACAGGTGAACCCCATACGTTTCCGGTATAAACACTGTTTATCGTACCATTTGATACTCCATCCCCGTCTCCTGTGGTAAAGATTGCCTCTGCCCAGATTTTGTCATTATTCGTCATACCGTATCGATAGGACACAGAAGCATTCGACGATAAACCAAACATGTCAATGTTGTCCACGTCCGGGTTTTCCGGACTGACAACTCCCAGGTTGGCTATGACATATGCATCAAACTGCAGTGAACCGTGAATAAAATTACGGTTCCAGTTCATATTGGAACCCAGCCAGGCGATGTCTGCTTTGTATCTCTGGTTTGATCCCGGAAACTGAATGCGCGGCGCTCCGTTATATTCGGCAAGTGCACTGGTTAATCCCTGACCCAGAATGGAGATCCCTCCTGCCCCTTTTGCTGTATCTCGCAGGTACCAGGCGCTGAATCCAAGTTCAAGTTTATGGTGAGGGCGAGTCATAATATCCGCCATCGTAATAAAAACATCCTGGTCGCGACTTACCTGATTCTCCCATAATTGAAAGATCCCAAGCCGTGCGTTTATCGCCTGATGAGGCCTTGCAAACCAGCTGACACCGGTCGCCTGGGTGCCCCAGAAAGAGAGCTTATAGCCTGTATTCTGAAACAAGTCCAGTCCTTCAACATTGGGGTCATACGGGCTGTCAAAAATGCGCTGCATGCCGATAACCAGGTTCCACCAGCTGTCTTTTGGCC
Organism: Rhodohalobacter sp.; assembly: GCF_034521535.1. Taxonomy (GTDB): domain Bacteria; phylum Bacteroidota; class Rhodothermia; order Balneolales; family Balneolaceae; genus Rhodohalobacter. The sequence goes on from NZ_JAXHMF010000006.1 coordinate 211,176, forward strand.
TTAAATCCACGTTAGCCATCAACGTCTGTAAATTCACCTGTCCACCACTAAGGCCCCCACCTCGGTTGTTTCCAACACCGTATGACTGATCGCCCCAGGTATAATCAATCTTAAAAAGACCGCGAAACGTGGCATATCCATCCAGTATGTTTGGTCTGTAGATGAACAATGGAACAAAACGCTGTTCCGTATAAAAAGCAGTACGATCCACGGTTTCGGTAGAGTTTCGGCCAAACATCCGGCCAATAACCTGCCCCTGAAGCACATCATTTGTCGGGGTTACGTTAGATAAAGTTGTTCTTAGGAATGAGTAACCGATAAATTGAAGCTGACGCGGTAACGGATCACTCAGGCGCTCTTTTTCTGCCAGTTCCTTTTCAGTTTTTGAAATATTCTGATCATCAGCGGCACGTTCCCGCATCTGAGCATGAGCTGTCGCCAAGGATAGCAGCAGAATAGTTAAAATTATTTTTTTCATGTCAATAGGGTTACGGAATGTTGTTGTTGAACATCAGTTTGATTTGATCCGGCTATCAGAATCGGTCCCGTTTATATAAAAAAACACGGATGTTACTGAAACATCCGTGCAATTTACATGCTATTGCTTTACAAAGGTTTGTACCCAATAAGTACCGGTTTGTTGGCCACCGATTACCGTACTGCCAAAGCCGCCTTCCACTGTAGGTGCAGTTGCCCCGATATCCGGGTCAGTCTGAATCACCTCATAAGTCATGGTGTTGCCGTCAATCTCAAATACACCTTCTGAAACAACGGATACAGGCTGTGCTTGCTCAAGCCGAATGGATCTGATTCCTGATGAGGTCTCCTCACCTGTTTCATAAGTTCCTGTAAAGGTCACTTCCGATCCGCTTTCGTCTACTGAAACCACTACGTATGAGTTATCCTCATTAAATACTGCTGTAATGCTTTCGGTACTAGCAAGATCTTGCAAGCCCTGAGCTACATTATCACCTTCTGAAATCCAATCTCCTACAATTGGATCTACAGGATCAATATCGTCGTTCGAAGTGCTGGTTCCGCAAGCGTAGCCCATAAAAGCCAGACCTGCTACCATAAGAATTATTGTTAATCGTTTCATGTTAATCACCTTAGTTCTAGTTGTGTTTATTGTTGTTTTGATGGTAATAAGAGGGATATTCCTTCGGCTACCAGTTCTCTGCTTTGATTGGTGCAGCCGGTTCGAAAAATCACGCGGTTATTATCTTTTAAAATTTCTTTCACTTCTACAAAAGCCGTTACGGTATCACCGATAAAAACCGGTTTCAAGTACTTCAATTCTTGTGAAGCGTAAAGAGCACCGGGACCCGGCAGCTTCATCCCAAGAACTGCAGATATTAAACCCGATAACATAGCACCGTGTACAAGCGGCTTGCCAAACATTGTTCCGGCTGCATACTCTTCATCTAGATGAAGCGGATTCATGTCTCCGGTGAGTTCGGCAAACTGAATGACATCTTCCCTGGATATCATTTTTGAATACTCTGCCTGCTGGCCAATTTTCAGGTCGTCAATTGTTTTTAGTTTCATGACTTCTCCGTATCCCTGAGTTTACGTTTCAATATTTTACCACTGTCGCTTTTTGGCAGCTCATTCAGAAACTCGTAGTGTTTGGGCACTTTGTATTTGGCCAATTGACTATAGCCCCACTCAATCAGTTCTTCCGGTGTAGCGCTCTCACCTTTTTCCAGCACGATAAAAGCTTTTCCGCTTTCTCCCCATTTTTTGTCCGGCACCCCTATCACTGCGATATCCCATACGGCCGGATGTTTTCTGAAGGTATGTTCTACTTCTGCCGGATAAACATTTTCCGCTCCGCTGATAAACATCTCTTTTTTGCGGTCAATCACGTAGAAGTAGCCCTCTTCATCAACCCGCACAATGTCTCCGGTATACACCCAATCATCCTTGATCGCTTTTTTAGTTTCCTCCGGATTGTTCCAGTACTCCTTCATTCGGACCGGTCCCCGAAGAATCAACTCGCCTGGCTCTCCCTGTGTAACGTCCTCTCCATTATCATCCACTACCCTTGTATCAATATAGAAATTTGGAAATCCTATGGACCCGATCTTCCGTACAGAGTCATCTTCATTAAGGGAAAAAACATTTGGCCCGAACTCAGTTAAACCGTATCCCTGCCTCACGGGTACTCCTTTGTCCTGCCATATCTCTATCAGGTTTACAGGCATCGGTTCCCCGCCCACAATCGCATACCGTACCGATTCAAGAGAACTGCTTTTAAATGAATCCGCCTGATACATCATATCCATCATGGTCGGTACACCAAATAGAATCGTTACCTTTTCTTCATCACACAGCTGAAGGATTTTGTCAGCATCAAACTTCTTCATCAGAAGCAGTGTGGCTCCGCGATGCAGCATCGGTGTGGTGAGAACGTTCCAACCGCCCGTGTGGAAAAACGGGGCAAACGTGACCGTTACATCATTCTGGGTCAGGTTCAGCCTCAGGCCGGTATTGATCGAATTCCAGAAAAGCATCTTGTTGGTAATTACAGCTCCTTTCGGCTTTCCTGTTGTACCGGAGGTATAGAGAATCATACAAGCATCTTCAAACTCACCGGCATGTTCAATCTCCTGAGTTTCTCCCCCCTCATTAAACAGAACGCTCAGACCGTCATCACCATCAAAAGACACGATGTGTTCAGGCCTGTGATCAATTTTTTGAATTGTTTCTGAGAACTCTTCCCCATAGATCAGCAATTTGGCATCGGTATCATCAAGCTGATATGAGATCTCAGGTGCAGCCAGCCTATAGTTGAGTGGCAACATAATCGCTCCCAGCTTCTGTATGGCAAAGAAAAGTATGACATACTCTATACTGTTAATTGAGAGAATGGCGACCCTGTCCCCTTTCTGAATGCCATAATCACTTCGCAGAATACCGGCAGCACGATTCACACAAGCGTTCAGACCGCTGTAGCTCAGTTCAGAACCGTCTTCAACACTTTTAATGGCGGTTTTAGCAGGCGCATAAAGTGCCCATCGTTTGATCCAGTCAATCTCTATATGATTCTCTGTTCTACTCATTCTGACTCCTTATTCAAATGATTAATGAAATGCTTTAAAAATTCTTCAGGTTTCTCAATAAAGGGAGTGTGTCCGGTATCTTCCATCACCACTTCATTATAAACTCCACCTTTCTCTTCATAATTTTTTAGAACTGCGCGCGTCTGGCTCACCATCGGTTGCGGCGGAAACAGGTCTTTTCCCGGATAGCCCGGTATGAGACCTGAACTTCCCAGGGTTCCCATGTCAAACAGGGAGTGATCCGATACAATTTTATCATCAGATCCCCTGATCCACAAGATGGGCGGTTTCACTTTTGCATTTATAATTTTTCCTGCCAAACCTTTTAAGTATAATGGAGAGCAAGCATTGACAGGTCCGAAACTTCCAGGTGCCATAAATGGCCAGTTCTTTGATGAGCTGGAATCACCCGGGTATCTTTGATCACCAATTTTCATTTCCAATACACCATCCAATAGTTCTTCTTCACGCTCCGGCCGAAACGGTGGCTTCCAATAATAACTGTTCATCACAGATCTGGGACTTTCGTTTGGATCGTTTTCTGTACGATCCTTCTCCAGGATTTTTCTGGCAAAACCCGGATTTGCAACTCCGGCACCGGTACCTGCATAATCTGCCACTGTCGGTTCACCTTCCTCACCTTTAGTACCACCAAACCCATAAGGAGAAACTGGATTAATCAGCGTAACAGAACGTATTCTTGAACTGAATTCAGCAAGTAATCCGTAAACAACTCCGCCACCCATGCTGTGTCCTGCTACATGAAATCGGTCTGTTCCAAGGTGATCCATCAAACCGATTATATCTTCGGTTTGCTCCATAAAGCCCCGAGTGGCATCGATCAACTTGTCTTCTGTTTTTCCGTAACCCCGAAGATCAGGGGCAATCAAGTTAAATTGGGCCGGAAGCTTCTCCATGACTTCTCTCCAAAAAACTGATGAAGATGCATTTCCGTGAACTAAAAGAATTACATCGCCACTCACATCTCCGTCGCGCTGAAGAGCGTGGATTTTTAATCGGTCGGTTTTGTAATATGTTGATTCGATCGGATTCATTTCTCCTCCACCTGATCTTTCGGTGTTGGACTTTCATCCACGGGTTTGATTGATTTTCCTTCAAAAAATGAGATTACCAGAACAGTGAGTACCGAGAAGATTATAGCCACTGCGGCCGCTACACCGGGATTTTCTCCGGTTGATTGCGTGAAAGGAACCGGGAGCATCGCATAATACATTGTAAAATGGGTCATCACAGCTACAACAGATGCAGAAAAAACGGCTTTCAGACTTACATTCTTGAAGAACATCCCGAACATTATTGGTACAAATGCCGCAGAGAAGTATGCATAAACTCCATTCTGAGCAAAAATCCCAACACTCAGTTTTGGATTTACGATCTGATCCCAGGAAATTATAATCGTTGCAATTGCCATCAGCACAATGACCCCTTTATTGATCATCACCGACCGGTTTCTCTCACTGTTCATGCCAAGTCTATCGCCGGCAAGCGGTTGTAAAATATCTTTCGTAACGGTTGTGGAGAGAGTCTGGATAAGGCTTTCCAGGGTTGAAAGTCCGGCAGAGATAAGTCCCATCACTACAATCAATCCAATAAATACCGGAAACTCCCGAACCACATACGCCGAAACAAGATCATCCATTGCAAGAGGTTCTCCGCCAAAAGTAAGATCTGGAAAGCTCAGGCGAATGTAGAGTCCGACTGATACAACCGAGAAGAAAATTAATTGGGTGATTATACCCGTGGTCAGATATTTATTTACATCGTCATCGCTTTTCAACAGAAGTGATTTCGTGATAATATGCGGCTGACAAATGATGGCTATGCCTACAATAAACTGTGCGATAAATATTTCAAAATAATCGCGGAAGAGAAAACTGTCGTCGTTTGTGGTTGAAATAAGTTTTGGGTCAATTGCCGCAAGTTTATCCAGAAAGGCATGAACACCGTTACTGAAATGTTCGTAACCTGATCCTAAAAGAATGAATGCAACGATCAGCATTAATACGGCCTGAATCGCATTGGTATATACCATAGAGTTGGCACCGCCAAACATCATATAGCCAAAAACAAATGTCACAATGCCAATCAGCGCATAAAATTCTGGAATATTAAGCGTGTTTGCCAGTACCTTGGTCAGACCAACACTGATCAATACAACAAAGGTAATGAGCAGAAGCGAGAGGAAGCCGAAAAAAATGCCGAATTTCTTGCTTTGGTATCGCGTTTCCATCCATTGCGCCATTGTTAGCGCCTTTACCAGCTTTCCGTGTTTACGGAATCCTTTGGTCAGGACAATTAGGGAGAGCAATGCTGCTATAGGAAGTGCAATGGCCATCGACAGAATACCGCTTATTCCGTAAAGAGCTACAAATCCCGGATTGATGATAAACGTAGCGGCACTGGTGATGGATGCGGCAAGCGATAATCCCACTGCATAGGGCGAGAACATAATGCTTCCCAGCGCGTAATCGTCAATATCCTTGACATTTTTTGCGCCACGAATCACAAAAAAGAGAATCGTCAGTGCGTAAATTCCTAACAGAATCCACCCTGCCGTTACCATTTGTTCAGATGCCAGTTCCATTATCTTAGTTCATCTTGGTTATCTTATTTGTTACCACCGGAATGCATTACAGGCAAAGGTCAGACCTCCGCCGGATCCCATCATCACAATGATATCGCCTTTGTTTAGCTCTTCATCGCGTACGGAGATATCCATGGCCATACCGATTGCCGCAGATCCGGTATACCCATATTTACTCATGATGGTTGTTGCGGTATCTCTCGGCAGCCCCAGATTGTCCATCGTTTCCCAAATCTGATTGATGTTGATCTGAGTCATATATGCCCGTTTAATTTCGCTCACATCGAATCTACCACGCTGAGCTACCGTTTTGATCATGTCAGTCCACATGATTGGATTGAGTTCCTTGGGGAATTTTTTAGCAAAGACCAGCTTGTGCATGTTGGTTTTAAGACTCTCTTCATCAACGGGATGAGCTGATCCTCCGTGATAGATTCCCATATAATCATTGTATTCACCGCGTGTTCTCATGTCGGATGCAAGATGGTGTGAGGTCTCGGAGGTCGTAGCTTTCAACACAGCAGCTGAAGCACCGTCCGCAAAGAGCGTCACCGTTTTTTTATCATCCAGATTCAGGTATCGGCTCATCCCGTAAGCTCCGATTACCACTACATGTTCATAGTTCTGATCCGCTTTGATAAAATTTACGGCCGTATCCGTGGCAGCCACGAAACCTGCACAAGCAGTATTCAGGTCAAAACTGGCTGCATTTTTCAGGCCGGCTTCATAACTAACTACTGATGCGGTTGACGGGGAGATAAATTCGGGGGTATCGGTTGAGATGATCAACAGGTCAACCTCTTCAGCGCCTATTCCCGCCATCTCTAAAGCACGCTCAGTTGCTAGCACACAGAAATCACTTAATTTTTCGCCTTCACTCATCCAGCGGCGCTCTTTGATCGTCAAATTTTCCTGAAGCCAGGTATCCACATCCTCGCCAAGACGATCGTTGAACCACTGATTTGGTACTACCCTGTCGGGCACGGCCATTCCGGTACCTATGATCCTGGCATTTCTCATGAGATGATACCTCCATCCACACTGATCACGGTTCCTGTAATAAATGAAGCTTTGGCGGACGCCAGAAACGTGTAGGCATTGGCGATATCTTGCGGTTTGCCCATTCTTCCCAGCGGTGTTTTCCCAACCATGTGCTCAATCACATTTTCAGGCATTTTCTGTACCATCTCAGTTGCGATAAAACCCGGAGCTACTGCATTCACCCGTATACCCTTCGAACCCAGCTCCCTGGCCCATGTTTTAGTCATACCAATCACGCCCGCCTTTGTGGCTACATAGTTTGTCTGACCAAAATTACCATACAAGCCTACCACAGAACTGGCATTTAAAATGACGCCTTGGCCGGCTTCCAGCATATGATTAACAATTTGACGCGTACAGTTAAATACACCTGTCAAATTCACATCAATTACATTCTGCCAGGTTTCCGGATCCATTTTCTTCAATGTTTTATCCAATGTGATCCCGGCGTTGTTGATTAGCACGTCTATCCTGCCATAGGTGTCAATAATCTCCTGAACCGCATTGCCAACCTGTTCAAATTGGGTCACATCTACCTTCTGGAACATGCACGAGACATGATCCGCTTTCAATTCATCTATGAGTTCTTTACCGGCAATATCATTCAGGTCCCAGATTACAACTGTACCACCGAGTTCAGCGAAAGCTTTGGCGGTCGCTTTCCCGATTCCTGCCGCTCCGCCCGTGATTAGTATAACTTGATCTTTAAATTCCATTTTGTTTTATATGTTTGAAAAATTTCAAATGTTATTTATGAAAAAAACAAGCCTGTCTTTGATACCCTAAAACCTAAATTTGCGGGGTCTTCTTCAGTTGCGGTTTAATCGTTTCCTGCCAGGCATCCAGGAAATTTCTGTTGTACTCATTCATCAGCTCGTAAAACTGTTTCATCTCCTCCATGCGACTCTTGATATGATCTGTCTGATTATCCTTCATGTCCAGATGTTCAACCAATTCGCTGAATTGCGCTGCCATCTGCATATTCTTTTTCATAGAAGCTGCGTAATTGGCAAAAGCCTGCCCGAAGATATCTGGTGAGGCTCTGTAAAAATCTTTTCTCTCTCCCGGTATCCAAACCTTTTCAATCAGGTTGTGATCTTTCAGTTTTCGAGATATTTGAGAAATGGGGCCTTTACTCATCTGAAGCCTTTCGGAGATCTGATCCAATGAAAGCGGTTCCGGGGATGCGATCAACAATGCTACGATCTTGCCCATTAAAGAACTATGACCCTGCTTGGCATATGCTTCTGAATATGCATTGATGAGCTGTTGAATCAAATCCTGTTTATTCATCTGTGCCTCACAGTGTTTGTTTCATTTGATATATTTCAAATTATACGAAATCACTTTACAACGCAAATAAATTTAAACCAAAATGCTTAGAAAGCTACTGACAGACAGGCTATAATATTGTTATTTTTTACTTTAGACGAACTAAAAAAGAAAAAGTTCAGAACTCTTTTTGGAAATAAATTTGATGGCAGAAATCGTATAGCGTTCAGGTAACTTTGACCGGCCATTTAACAATTTTAAAAATAACTCTCTCCTACTCTTATCTTTTTTCAGAGCTTTAGATCTCCTCTTCAGATTTCAAATAACTAATTGTTCTTTGGGGGAATGGGATGACCACACCTTCTTTATCAAATCGTTTTTTAATACTTTCCGTGACATCACACTGTAATATAAACGCATCCTGTGCATTGTCGGCCCAAGCCCAGCCACGAACCGTTACCGAAGAATCCAAGAGGCTCAGCACTTTAACAAGAACTCTTGGAACGTTGTTTTCAAGATCTTCCGGCTTTCGTATATCAATATTCAGTGGGTGGTTTTCGATCTCTTCGGCTATAATCTTTTTTGCCAGGTCGATATCCGATCCATAACTGATCCCCACGTCAATGAAGCGGCATATCCTTGAATCACTAAAGTTGGAGTTGATCAATACTTCTTCACTGATAACTGAATTTGGAATGATAATTCGCTGATTTTCAAAATTACGAATCACCGTATGCCTCAGGCTAATATCCTCCACTATGCCTCTCAGATCGGTTCTAAGTGTGATTCTATCATTAATCACATACGGTTTATAAATCACGATAAAGAGTCCGCTAATGATATTTGCCAATGCCTGTTGAGATGCAAAACCAACAGCAATCGCCAAAATTCCGGCACCTGCCACCAGTGATTGCGCAATGTGTTCGAGAGCCGGAATTCTCCATATTGCAAAACTAAAACCGACTATATAGATAATTGTGGATAAAGAGTGCTCAATAAATTTATAGTTCGTCAGATCTTCATCTTGAGTTACCTTTTTAGCTATAAACTTTTTAAATAGACTTTTAGAAACTCTTGCTAAAACTATAGTTACAATTATTATTATAACTACAGTTATTGGCATTTGATATTGAATAAGGAAATCTGATAGTATATTAAGTATCATTTTGAGTAGTATCTTCGATGGAATTTTCAGTCTCTATTTCCGGGATTTGAGGCAGCTCGATTGAACCTGCATCCCGGTTGGGAAATGTAATTTCTGTTTCTGATGTAAATCCTTCTCTTACAGGTATGGATCTTTGAACAACGTAGGGTTCAGGTTTTTGATATGGTTCTACAGATCCGAAATCCCATTTGTTGTTTTCGTTTTCATCCTGATAGATAACAGCCCTGTATTCCAAAGGAGGAAGATTTTCAATTTCAATCATTGATCCGGTAAATGTAGTATCAACAACAATACTCCTGTCCACATCTTGAACCCTCAGACGCAGTGGCAGTTCATCCCGGGCGTTTTCAATCGTAAACTCGATACTACCCAATTGATTTCTCTGCCAGATTTCAGGGTTGATTCTCAAATACTCTGATTCCCATGGATCCCAGACTCTTATTTCATATCTAAGACCACTCTCCCACACACTGTCTTTTGGAGAAACTCGCAATATATGACGCTCAATTTCAAAATTGGGCCAGTCCTCAAACATTTGATCCCCTTCAAAAACCAATAATGAATCGGAAATAGTATCATCATCTATAAATTTGGAATAGGTTATTTCAAGCGGTTCATCCGGAAATAATCCATTTTCTGAATTATGTGATATGGGCCTTAATGCGCTGGTATCAGGCTCCGATGAACCTACAAAAGGATCGATGTTCACCTCTAAAGAGTTGCCTGCCAGATCTGAAAATTCGTTAGGCAGTACTGTGAAAAACTGACCTTCTTCCATAGGCTGCTCCGACTCGGCAAAGAAAACGGTCGCATCAGATTCTTGCTTGTATAGCGGATATGCGGTTGTAACACTGCTGCCAAGAGTGTCCTCAATAGTTATGAATGCATTCGATGACCACTCTACCTCTTCACTGTTTCTGATTCTCAATCTTCTCTCAGACAGCAGCCCAACACCTTCCAAAACCGGTGCTACGGTATCAGGCATTGAGACAAATAGAGTCCCCAAATCAAATTCACCGTTTTGCTGCAACTCAAATCGTTCGAATGAAAACGGTTGTGCATCTTCCCGCTGCTGCTCCCAGATACGATTCCGATTCACATCATTCACCCAGATTGCCCTGTATTCACCTTCACTCAAATAACCAAAGTTCACAACTCCTGACGTATCACTTTCAGCCACATAATTGGCCCGTGATGAGAAATCTACGGGTTCACGATATAAAAAGACTCTTCTGCCACTCTCCCCGGCTCCGGTTTCAGCATCCAGTACTTTTGCCGTTACTGAACCTTCATCCAATACGTCTCCGGTTGAAAGTGCGAGATCAAATGAGCTCGACATCTTATTTCGTTGAGTGTCTGTGACATCCAGTCCAAGCTTCACAACCAAGGTTGTATTTTCAGGGAGGTCTTCCTCAAAAGAGATGATCGCTGTTTTCCTACTGAAATTGACCTCAAACGGGATAGCCAGATCCGGTTCTATGCTTACATTTTGCCGAACCGAGTTTCTGTCTACAAATTGATCGAACGTGAAACGCACCTCATCACCCGAAAAGTTGGTTGTGCCGACCTCAGGAGTCGTTTCAATAACTTCAGGCCCTTGTCTGTCGGGCGGACCCCCTGACGGAGCTACCGGCGTGGCACAGTTAACGGCAATGATCAATGATACGAGAAGTGTGAATCCAAAATAGAAAGCCCTTTTCAGGCCTGATTTTTGATCTGATTGTTGTTCTCTGTTCATGTAATTTATGGACTGCAATGTTAGTGCTGCAAATATATGGAATTTGAGCTTCGATTCTTATTGTTCCGGTTCATTTATTTATCAGTAAAATCAATTTGACAGTCGATTCACCACAATTTATGACCCCAGTGATAAAGATCTTTGACCTCTACCTTAAAAGCAGTATCCATGTGGGACTGGCTGTAAGCAGTTTTACGGCACTAACGTATCTTCATCTCGGGAGTCCGGTCAATACTGAACTTCTGTTTTTCTGCTTCTTCAGTTCCGTCGTTGCCTACAATTCAATCAAATACCTGGAATTGTTTGTACAAGGTAAAAACTCACTTTCCACAAATTTAAAAGTCATTCTGATTGTTTCGGTCCTGGCTTTGGCAGGTACGGCCTATTTCATTCAAATATTTGGATGGATTGAATTACTTTTTCTGGCAGCCTTGAGCCTTATCTCCTACCTCTATTCCCACACGCTGCTCAACAGATTTAGAAGTCTGAGAAGTATAACGGGTATTAAAATAGTAATTATCGCAGCCGTTTGGACCGGTTTAACGGTTATACTTCCCGGGTTAAGTGAAAATCTTGCGAATGAACTACGTTTATGGGTAGAAGCATTTCAACGATTTCTGCTGGTTATCATCCTAACATTACCTTTTGATTTGAGGGATCTTCGAGCTGACATCGGAGAAATTAAAACCGTACCTCAACTAATCGGTATCAAACAGACCAAAATTCTCAGTGGTGCACTGTGCTCCCTGATTATTATTTCAGAGCTGATGTTTCCATACAAAGCGATGTCATCAGGTATCATTTTGACAGCCGTTACAATTTTGCTTTTTATAATAACCGCTAAACTTGCCGTTTATCAATCGGAATACTTGGCATCTTTCTGGGTTGAAGGAATTCCCATCGCATGGTTTGTTATACTTTATTTATGGTTATGAGTTAAATTACAGCTTTAGGATTGTCGCACACTTCCCTATTTTCAATCTTTTAATAATGCATCTAAGAATTAATTATGTACATCAATAAGCCTGCGTCTTATACTGATTATTATGAACTCACAATGGCGCAAGGATATTTCCTCTCCGGTGAGTATAAAAAAGCAGCCGGGTTTGATTACTTCTTCAGAAAAATCCCTTTTAAAGGCGGCTATGTAATTTTTGCCGGTTTAAACGAACTGATCAATACAATTAAAAATCTCGACTTCAGTGATGAAGAAATTGAGTATTTGAGAAAAGAAGGTTTTCAGGAAGAGTTTTTAGAATACCTGAAAACCTTTGAGTTTAAGGGCAGTATATACAGCGTGAAAGAAGGCGAAATTGTATTTCCAACGGAGCCGATTTTAAGAGTTGAAGGTAATCTTCTTGAAACTCAGCTCATAGAGACCCTTTTGCTCAACATCCTGAATTTCCAATCTTTAATCGCCACAAAAGCGGCTCGGATCAAGTTGGCCGCAGGCGAAAAGTCAGTAGTCCTGGACTTTGGGTTACGAAGATCTCAGGGGCTTGGCGGTATCCACGCAACACGCGCGGCAATGATCGGAGGGTTTGACGGAACTTCAAATGTGTACTCGGCACAACGTTTTAACGTGCCTGCTGGCGGAACAATGGCTCACTCCTGGGTTCAATCATTTGATTCAGAACTCGACTCCTTTCGTACGTATGCCAAATACTACCCGGATGATACCACCCTGCTCGTTGACACATACGATACATTGGGATGCGGAGTTCCAAATGCCATCAAAGTGGCCAAAGAGCTGGAAAAGCGCGGTCATAAAATGAAAGCAATCCGTCTTGACAGCGGTGACCTTGCCTATTTCTCCAAACAATCCCGTAGAATGCTGGATGATGCCGGCTTAGAGTACGTTAAAATTGCCGCCTCAAATCAGCTGGATGAACGGGTTATTCATAGTTTAAAGACACAAAACGCACCTATTGATATATTCGGCGTGGGAACTCGACTGGTAACCGGACACACATCACCCGCTCTGGATGGCGTATATAAACTAAATTCGGTGAGCGGTGAACCAAAGCTGAAAATTTCTGAAAATATTGAGAAGATCACACTCCCCGGTAACAAAAAGATTTACCGATACTGCAATGATGATGGCACTTTTTACGGGGATGCCGTTCTGTTTGATGACGAGAAAGTTATTGAACGAATGCATCACCCTACATTTCCGGCCAAGAAAAGTGATCTAACCAGCAGAACTTATGAAGAGCTTTTGAAACCCGTTATCAAACAGGGAAAAATAGTGAGTGAATTGTCTGATATTCAGGAAATTGCCGATTACGCTAAAACCCGTCTGTCACTGCTTCACCCGGAATATAAACGACTCGAAAATCCACACATCTATAAGGTGGGTATAAGTACCAAACTGATGGAAAAACGAGATGTACTTTTAAAACTTTTTAAACCCTGAAAGCATGAAAGCACTGTTAATCGTTGATATTCAATACGATTTTTGTCAAGGCGGAGCCTTAGCTGTTCCCGATGGAGACACAATCATTCCTACCGTTAATAAGCTTATTGATCACTTTGATGTGATTGTACAAACCCAGGATTGGCATCCGGAAGGCCACTCCTCTTTTGCGTCATCCCACCAAGACAAAGAGCCTTTTGATACGGTTGAGATGGATTACGGAACTCAGGTACTCTGGCCGGACCACTGCGTTCAGGGATCGAAAGGTGCCGAGTTTCATGAGGATCTGAACACCCTCAAATCTCAGGTAATCATTCGCAAAGGATTTCGTAGAGCGATTGATTCGTACTCCACATTTTTTGAGAATGATCAAAAAACAGCCACCGGTTTAACCGGTTATCTGAAACAGCGTGGAATTACGGACCTCTACACGGTTGGACTGGCTACTGATTTTTGTGTGAAATGGTCTATTCTGGACGGTATAGATGAAGGATTTAATATGCATATTGTAGAAGATGCCGTAAAAGGCATTGATTTGGATGGCTCATTGGATGAAGCCTGGGATGAGATGAAAAAGAAAGGCGTTAAGGTAACTCAGTCAGAGGATATTTTATCATAACTTTCGTTGAATCTGCTGACTGAAACTCCTATATTTTCAGTCTTGGATTTTTTGGAGAGATGCCAGAGTGGTCGAATGGGCTCGCCTGGAAAGCGAGTGTGCCCGCAAGGGTACCAAGGGTTCGAATCCCTTTCTCTCCGCACTTATATTTAATATACTTCTACTATATTTCAACCCCTCTTAAATACTTCTTTTTGCACAAGAGGGAAGAGAAGCCTGCCCCGCCGAAGGGAAATCAAGCCGACAGGCGCAGATCGGGGAATCCCTTTCTCTCCCTACATTCTTCGTCAGACGGCTTGAGTCCGTCAGACGAATGCCCACACCGCGCAAACTGAATATAATAAATACTGTTTCACCTTTCATATCTTAATCGGCTCTTTCATATACGATCTCAATAAATCTTTTGCGACCGTCACTTCCGGAAGTTAAACTTCTTCAAAACATTTCCAGTCTATCATAAATGATACTCAAAACGAGCTTTTGACTGTCTGAATAATTTCTCGAAGCGCCTGTTGTTTTAAGAAATTAAATTTTCTTTTTATTAATGATTTTCTGATCGTCACGATTTTATTACATCGCACTTCGGATTGAACAGGCAAGGCTTCATCTGTATCTTTCTCCTCAAGTTGATAAGAAAAGTCATTATCACGAATTGTACTTGTTACCGGGCAAATTAAAACATCTTCATCCAGATCATTGGACTTTTGATTTGAAACAATAACTGCCGGACGGTATTTATACTTCTTCAGATTATCTGAAAAAGGATAGGGTACTATAATAATATCTCCCTGTTTATACATATCCCTTTTGTTTGAAAAACTCATCCCAATGTTCGTTTTCGGGAGTGTCCCACAACTCTTCGAGCGATTTTTCAGATAATTCAGTTAAATCGGATGATTTTTCAACCTCTTCAAAAGACAGTTCATCTTCCAGAATCATCTTTTTTATTTCCACACGAGTCTCTTTAGGCAGTGTGTTATATAAATCAAGTACAGCTTTAGCCTGACGTGAAATTTTATTTTTTGTAATCATTTCATTTCACCGGTAAAAAATAAGTAAATATTCCGTTTATGTATCGATAACGATAACAGTAATCAATTATCACAATATTCAAAAATTTCAAGCTCAATTATACAGCTATATTTCTATTGAAAACATGAAAACCACCGTGGAAAATCAACAAACTTCATACACCGTAAACCCGAAACCGTAAACCGTATACCGCTACATTCAGCTCACTTAATAATTAAAACGCTGTCTTGTAAATGCTTTTACGGGCTCCCCGTCCTGTCGGGCCGGACGAAATCGCCACTGCATGGCCGCGCGTAATACGGCATCCATCAGCCCGTATTGAACAAATGGTAACTCTTCGTAACTGTCTCCGGCTTCATTATAGAGACGAATTTCCATCACACTGGCCTCCTCAACATTTCCTTCCCGATCAACCAAAAAGTTTACAATCATCTCCAGCCTGCCTTTGTACTCTTCAGGAACGGCATCCGGTGCTGTAGCTTCAACTATCCGAACCACTGTTGGCGGTATTTGTGGATTACCTACAATACGCTCCTCATCACCAAATTCACCGGTGCCGAATCCCTCTTCCAATTCGGGTAAATCCGGAAGATCTAAATCGAGTTCCACATCCAGCTCAATTTCTACAGTTTCCTCACTTGGAACCGGATTGGGTAAAATAGGTCTGGGTGGCGGTGGCGGTGATGTTTCCTGCCTGGTAATCTCAATTTCATCCAGAAAAACTTGCTCCTGCGGCGGTATCTCAAAATTTAATTGTGGATTGTACTCATCTGCAGGCCAAAATCTTATCATAATGATCAGCAAGACTTCTACTATAACTATGGCAAGCAGATACCGGTTGCGATAAACCGGCTCTGGGATTCTGCGTTCTGTAGATTCTTGAGTCAAATTCTGAAAAATATGATTGAAGCTTAACGAGTGACTAAACTAACGAATTATAGCCTGATTTGATTTGACTGAAGAGAAAATTATTTCAAATCGATTAAGGCTCTTCGGATGAAGCCGTCATGTTTCAAAAGCTCTTTCTCAGCCTGAGGTTTATCCATGTTACCCAAAGCCATCAAAAGTGCCGTTTTGACGTGATAATCAGCTTTATCTAAATATACCGTTGCTTCTTTGTACTCAAGGCCGGCAAGCATCATTACAATTCGTTTGGCTCTCTCTTCCAGTTTTTTATTCGTCAACTGTAAATCTACCATAACGTTCTGATACACTTTACCCAAACGAATCATCGCCCCGGTAGTAAGCATATTGAGAACCATTTTTTGAGCAGTAGCACTTTTCATTCGGGTACTTCCCATAATCACTTCCGGTCCAACCGGAATATCAATCATATGATCTACCTCAAGATCAACCTGGTCAGAAGAGACAGTGGTTACAAAAATCGTTGGCGATCCTATTTTTTTAGCTTTTTTGATAACACCGTGAACGTATGGAGTACGACCGCTTGCAGCTAAGCCCACTATAATATCATTAGAGTTTACATTTAACCGATCTAACTCGCTTTCTCCCTCTTCTTCGCTATCCTCCGCTCCCTCCTGGGCAACAAACATCGCTTCTTTACCACCGGCTATAAACCCTTGGACGGTTTGGGGATCGGTTCCAAAGGTGGGCGGACATTCGGATGCGTCCAAAACTCCTAATCTACCGCTGGTTCCTGCTCCAAAATAGAGCAATCTCCCTCCTACTTTTAACCCGGATACAATCGTATCAATAGCCGAGGCAATTTCATCTAACCGAAGTTCAACGCTTTCAGCAACTTTTTTATCCTCAGAATTTATGATAGAGACTATCTTACGGGAATCTGCTAAATCGATCTCCCTGCTGGCAGGATTCCGTTGCTCAGTTAAAAGTTTTTCCAGCTGCTTAAATAAGGTTTGATCTTCCTTCACAAATTACTTTGTTCTGTTTTTCCACCAATTATCTGCAGAAGGTTCTGCAATAACTGATTTTTGATTACCTTCGGCCTCATTTGACCTGCCTTTGAGAAGTGAAGATACGATAGAAATGACTTCCTGATTGTCGTTTTTATGAAGCGTATCTACAACCGGTGTAAAATAATTTTGAACAAAATGTGTATCGTAACTCCCGTTTACGAATGATTCATGCTGAAGCGTAAACTCACAAAACGGTATAGTTGTACGTACACCAGATATTTCATATTCATCCAATGCGCGCAACATTCTTCTTATGGCAGATTTTCGATCTACTCCATGAGCACACAGTTTGGAGATCATCGGGTCATAATTGATGGTCACTTCCTGACCCTCTTCCACACCTGCATCCACTCTTACACCCGGTCCGGCAGGAATTCTGTGCCTGTGAAGAACACCTGTGCTGGGTAAAAAGTTATCAGACGAGTCCTCTGCATAAATTCTGCACTCAATAGCATGCCCATTTGCTTTGATATCATCCTGCGTGAAGGGTAAATCTTTACCCTCTGCAATATCTATCTGTAAAGCAACCAGATCGAGTCCTGTAATCAGTTCTGTTACAGGATGCTCTACCTGAAGCCTTGTATTCATCTCCAGGAAATAAAAATTGAGATGTTTATCAATTAAAAACTCTACCGTTCCTGCCCCAACATATTTACACGCTTTCGCAGCATTTACAGCCGCCAGTCCCATTTCTTTTCTAAGCTCTGGAGTTAAAACAGATGAGGGCGCTTCTTCAACTACTTTTTGATGTCGCCTCTGAATAGAACATTCCCGCTCAAACAGATGAACAGTGTTTCCTTGCTCGTCAGCTATAATCTGAAATTCTATATGCCGGGGTCCTTCGAGATATTTTTCAATGTAAACCCGGTCGTCACCAAACGCATTTTTTGCTTCTGATTTGGCCGCTTTCACACTTTTATCAAAATCTGCAGAATCGTGTACAATCCGCATTCCCTTACCACCGCCACCGGCTGCTGCTTTTACTAACACCGGATATCCGATTTCATCAGCTATCTCCCGGGCTTTATCGATGTCCTTCATTGCAGACTCCGTTCCGGGTGGATATGGGACGTTAGCTTTTGCCATCAGCTCACGAGCTTTGGTTTTATCTCCCATTAAGTCGATTGCGTCGGGTTTTGGCCCGATAAATATGATACCGGCTTCCTTGCATTTTTCTGCAAACACGGCATTTTCGCTTAGAAAACCATATCCGGGATGAATTGCGTCTGCACCCGTATCTTTCGCCGCCGATATAATTTTTTCCATAGACAGGTAGCTCTCCGAAGATGCGGCTTCGCCTATAAAGACAGACTCATCAGCAGCTACTACATGAGGTGCAGTGGCATCGGGTCTGGAAAAGACGGCTACAGTTTTAACATTTTTTTCTTTGCAGCTTCGAATAACACGCAGGGCAATCTCCCCGCGATTTGCGATAAGAACCTTTTTTATTTGAGGCATGAATAGATTTTAAAACAGGTTTTCTTTGAACATGGAAGGAATTAGTGACCATGGATTCTTCGTTTCTTCTTCCCAAACATAGTGTTCATGGTCTATAAATTTCAACCATAATATTTCACTCATTTTTTCTGTAGCGTCACGATTTGGATCATTAAGATAACTTAAAAGTCGAATATCGACTGTAGAAATATCTCTTAAAATCTCTTCGTCGTGCAGATTGGGTATGAATTCAATCGGGTTGTTGTAATAGCTGTTATCGTCCTTGAAACCGTCCAAATGCACATTGATATCATAATAGCCTGAAAGAGCCAGTACTTTATCCACCAGCTTTGGAAATTTAAGTGCAAAAACGAGAGAATGGTAAGCACCTAATCCGGCACCGGTTGTAATTAAATACGGATTTGTGTTGTACTCCTCAATAAAAGGCATCACTTCATCCTTGATATACATCTGATACTGATTCTCACGAATTACGCGAGTATATGGGTCTACATCTTTGTTGAGAAAACTTTCGTCATCAATATTGTCTACGCAAAAAAATTGATTATAACCCAGATCAATCTGTTCTTCGACAACATCCATAATCCCCTGATCTTCCCATTCAAGATAATTTCCGTGTTCTGTAGGAAAAATCAACACAGGTGTACCCTCCTTCCCAAACACCAGCATCTCCATTTCTCGGCCTAATGTTGGGCTTTTCCACTTTCTATATTCTCTTTGCATAGATCACTTTAATTTATCAGTTATTGAATACAGGCAGAATACAACTACTTAATTATACCAACTGCCATCCCAAAACGCACCAACTTATTTTTAAAAGCTCTTGCTGTATAAACATATTACTCACAAAATGTGAATCTGTAATAAAAAGCAGATTTTATTGGATTACAACATCACAAGAGCAGATGTAGAAAGATAGGAATTTTTTAATCTCTTGTAAGCGCTTTTCTATGATAGAGAAGAAGATTTCAAACTTATGCAGTTCTCAACGTGTACATCACTTTTGGAACCATTGAAAGCTTTTCAGTGGAGTTAAGGTAGGCTCTGTGTTGATAGACATTGAAGTTATTCTCTTCAATTTTGGAAAGAATTCGAGAGTAATTTTCACGCGCCAGGCAAACCGGTAATCTGCTATCTCTGCTGAGCATAGATATTCCTTTATCGGAACTCTCGTAATAATCGTTAGCACGCTTGATTTGAAACTCCATAAATGAGATAAACCTTTCATCCAATGTGTGATTGAATAGATCACTTTCAGAAAGTCCGAACTCATCCAGTTCATCCTGAGGTAGGTAGATGCGGTTTCTCTCCAAATCTTCGCCAATATCTCGCAAAATATTGGTCAACTGCATTGCTATTCCCAAATCCACGGCGTGTTCAACGGCTTTTGGATTGCTATAACCGAATACTTCACTCGTCATCAAACCAACAACTGAAGCTACCTTGTATGAATAATCATAAAGCTCATCGAAGTTTTGATAGCGACTCTTTACTAGATCAGTTTTAACTCCATCCATGAGCTGAAGGGGTAGATCCAAAGGTATTTTATAGAGTTCGAGTGTATCGGAAAATGCGATCAGAATCGGGTCATCCTGTTCAGCGCCCCTATATGTATCAACCAGTTTATTCTTAAAAGCTTCAAGTTTTTCTAAAACATCAAGCTCGCTGATTTTCTTTTTCAGAATTAAATCTTCAGCCTCATCTACTAAATCATCCAGATATCGACACAAACCGTATATAGCAAAAATACTTCTCTGCTTATGATTTGGAAGAAATCTTGTAGCCATATAGAACGTCTTCGCGTGCTTACGGGTTATTTCCCTGCAGTGCGAATAAGCTTTTTTTAGTCTTTCGTTATCGAGCTCAGTAATAACAGACTGATGAAAATTTGTCTTTTCATAGATGGGCCTGAGTAAGGAATATGGATATTTTAAAATACCTGTCATCGTGGATAGATTTATATCATTCATAATATGAAATGCTACTCACAGTGCAAATAGTTCCTCGACAACGAAAAATTTATCAAAAACTTCTTTTTTTCTACTATTTTAACTTCAACTTAATTAAGGGTATTTTAATTTTTTGTATTCTTTTAAGGATCATAACAAACCAATATTCGAATGAAACCTCAAAACAAAAAAATTACCATTTACCAGGTAGCCAGCCGCGCAGGTGTTGCTATTTCGACGGTATCGCGTGTATTAAATAACTCGCCCAATGTGTCTGATAAAACAAAAGAGAAAGTTCAGACGGCAATTGATGAATTAAATTTTCGTCCTCAGGTTAGTGCAAGAAAACTTGCCAGCAGAAAACCGCAAATGTTAGCTATTGCGGTCCCCTCTTTTACAACACCCTATTATAATGAAGTACTAAAGGGTGTAAAGGATGAAATTGACGCCATGGATCTTGATATCGTCATCTACAATACAGGTTCAAAAAATCCTAAAGAGGGAATTGAAAACTTTTTTAACCGGGGAACAGCTGATACTGTAATCAGCATCAGTATAGATATTGATGAAAGTATTCATCGTCAAATTCAGGCTTCGGGAATGCCAATCGTGCTTATCGGCAGTTCACATCCGGAATATGACTATATCGATTTGAATCATCGAAAAGGCGGCTTTATTGCCGGTGAGCACCTTGTAAAACAAGGATACAAGAATATTGGTTTGATCCGCCCTGCCCTGGAAACAAAAGCAGGCATGTTACGCGAGCAAGGTTTTATTGATGCTTTGAAAGAGTTTAAAATGCCAATCAATAGGGATCTTTTTCTCACAGGGATTAGTACAAAACATGCCGGTTTTACTGAAGAGGCAGGATTTGAGGCAATCTACGAATACGATAAACTAGGCGAATTTCCTGATGCCATTTTCTGTGCCAACGATACTCAGGCAATCGGAGCTTATCACGCACTTAATAAGCTTGGCATACGGGTTCCTCAAGACATCGGTTTGATGGGATACGACAACATTAAGTTTACGAAGTACCTGGATTTAACAACCATGGATCAAAAAATGTATTCCATCGGTGTTCAGGCCACAAATAGATTGGCCGAAATCATTGCCGGGGATAGAGAGAATAAACTTCAAATTGCTATAGACCCTGTTTTGGTAGCCCGGAACTCAACAAATAATCCAAATAAATAGATCAGTAGAATGGATCAGCAGGAGGCGCTCACTCACTGTATAACTACATCAAATACCACACTACCGGAAATTGATGAACCTTACAGAGGAAAAGTCAGAGATGTTTATTCGTTGAATGAAAAAACCCTGGGAATCGTAGTTACAGACAGAATTTCTGCATTTGATCACATTATGAGGCAGGCTATTCCATTCAAGGGGCAAATTCTAAATCAGCTGTCTGAATTTTCATTCAGTAAAGTTGAAGACATCGTGCCCAGCCATATTATTGATGTACCTCACCCCAATGTTACAATCGCTAAAAAATGTGAACCGATTCCCATTGAAGTTGTGATTCGGGGATATCTGACAGGACACGCATGGAGAGTATACCGCTCTGGAGCCCGGGAGATATGTGGCGTACGAATGCCGGACGGAATGATTGAACATCAGAAATTTCCCGAGCCCAATTCTCACTCCTGCCACAAAAGCGACCGAAGGTCACGATGAAGATATTTCTGAAGAAGATATTTTGAATCGAAATATCGTCGATAAAAGCCTTTGGAAACAAATACGATCCGTTGCTTTTCAACTGTTTGAACGCGGTACTAAAGTAGCTGAGGAACAGGGATTGATACTTGTAGATACGAAGTATGAATTTGGTATTTATGAAGGTGAATTAACCCTTATTGATGAAGTCCACACCTCAGACTCCTCTCGCTATTTCTACCTGGATGGTTACGAGGAACGACAAAAGAACAGGGAACCACAGCGACAACTTTCAAAAGAGTTCTTGCGGGAGTGGCTGATGGAGCACGATTTTCAGGGAAAGGATGGCCAATCACTACCCGATCTGCCCGATCAATTTCGATGGAGTATCTATCAACGCTATTCCGAACTGTTTGAAACGTTATCCGGCACTACTTTTGAGCCGAAAATAATCAGAAATATCAGCTCAGATCTGGATCAAGCTTTTAAGCAGTACGTCTGATTTTTCAAAGATCCCGTTTTACCGCAATAAATGCCGTGTGGTAGTGAACATTCACCTTTCCGTTGTTTTTCTCTCTCCAATAGTTATCCAGCAGCCGCAGCTGTTTAGTGCTAAGCTTTTTTCCGGTCAGGCTAGTGCCTGAGCCGGAATTCTTTAATTCCCGGTAGAATTCATAAACCGACGAATATTCAAGATTTGTCTGATCTTCATAGTAATCAACTTTTACAGGCCCCATCGATAGCTTTATAACAATTTCTTCTAAATCGGGCAGAGGATTACCGGTATATGGCAATCCCAGATCAAGACAGTTTTTGCGCCACTGTGGGAAGGTATCATCACCGGGAAAGGACATTAGCAATAACCCGCCGGGTTTAAGCGAGGGAAGCATTTTGGCAACGGTCTCAGCAGGATGTTTTAGCCAGTGAAGCAGAAAGTTGGACGTTATGAGGGAGTATTTTTCTTCTTCCCATTCGGCAGATTCAACATCCATATTCTGATATTGAAGATGGGTGTGATCAGACAGCTTCTTTTTATTAAGCTGCAACATCTCATCAGAAGCATCTGTAACAAGAACTTCCCTGTTGGAATACATTTTTGCGATGTGCTGTGTAAGCAGACCTGTCCCCGCACCTACTTCAATAACCGGTCCTTCCGGAATAGAGAACTGCCATGGGCTTAGAGCTTTGGCAAGTCGCTCTGCAGTCTCTTCCTGTATTCTAGCAAATTGATCGTAATCTTGAGCTGATTCAGAAAATCGATTGACGATCTGCTGCTTTGGGAAATCCATTATAGGAGTCTGTGACGTCTAATTTGTTGAATTCCAGGTTGAATCTGCTTCAAAAGTCCGACCCATAGCCCGGAACTGTCTTACAAATCGTCGTTTACTCACACTTGGTGCAAACTGACCATACTCAAGCATAAACAATCGTTCTGTTTCTGGATCGTGATAAAAGAAGTTGACAAATGGCCCACCCATAAAATCGTTCGTCATTTTCCAGGTTCCGAGTGTTTCAAAGCCGGTAAGGCGACTGTCTAATTCCATCTCTTCAGTTATCACTGCACGCTGATCGCTATACTCGGTTGTTACATAAGATCCTTCTCTAGTCCCCTGTACATACTTTTGCAAAAGTGAATCACGAGTGGCGTTTATCCAATCCTCATCGATAATATCAGCAGAGGGGACATCATCCTTCCACCACGCCAGTAACCAGCGATCATTATCCGGCAGTGATCGCCTCCACACTTTTACATTGGTTGTATCAACCGTTTCGATATAATCATGCTGCATTCGTACTTTCCAACCGTGGTTTTCCCAAAGTGAGTCACTGATGGCTACCTGCTCACCTCTTCTGTAGATTTCCTCAGTTCTTCTTTCAAACTCACGATCCATCAAATGGTCAACCAGCGATTCTTCGGAATTTCTGATCTTCTCTGAAAGCTCCTCATCATCATTCGAAGTCAATATCAAAGTCCATTGGTCGCGAACCCATCTATCCTCAAGTGGAAATGCAAAACTTTCTCCGCTTCTTACCCTCTCTTCGATTTCATCACTCAATACAGCACGGATGAACGCGGCCACATTGGATTCGGAATCAATCGGAGCGGCAAAAATAAGATTTTTACTCTCTCGCAACTGATCCAATTCTTCGTTATTTCGAAAATCTTTGAAATTAAGTCTGTATGTCGGTTCGTAACTTGGCAGTGTTTCAATCGCCTTTCCGAAAGTCTCCTCAATAGCCAGCGCGGTTTCACTGTTCCATTTTGTCGAGTCCATTACAACAATCACCTCATCCACCTGTCCGAAAGACATTGGCCTGTAGTCTGATTCACAAGCAGAAACAATGAATAGGGTAAGAATTATGGGAATCAGAAATAGTTTAGAATTCATAGTCATCTGTAAGTTTAAATTTGATGGGTCAAATATTTCCAAATTTCAATTCTTTAACAAACTGAAAAACGGATTTTTGCCAATCTTCATTAGGGTAATTCTGCTCGATTGTATTAATCAGTGCACTTCCAACGATAAATCCGTCCAATTCTTTTGAAATAACCTGAGCATCACTGTAATTTTTTATACCAAATCCTACTAGCTTGGGTGTTTTCGTTACGTTTGTATTCACCCGGTCAATAAATCTGCTCACTGATTTGGCAACTTCATCTCCTTGTCGCGCTCCCGTAACTCCGGTAACGGATACACAGTAAACAAATCCTGAACTTACTTCATCCACTCTCCTCATTCGTTCATCTGTAGAATTTGGAGCAATCAAATAGATAAGATCAAGGCTGTTTTTCTCAGCTTCTTCCGAAATAATGGACGATTCTTCCAAAGGCGCGTCCGGTATAATCAATCCATCCACACCGCTTTCAGAGGCTTTTTTACAAAATTCTGCTACACCATATCTAAGTACAGGATTGATGTATCCCATCAAAATAATTGGGATTTGAGAGCTTTTCCGAACCTCTTGAACAATATCAAATATTTTGTTCATCGTAATCCCATTTTCAATAGCTTGAGTACTGGCCTTTTGGATGGTTGGCCCATCAGCCAGAGGATCACTGAACGGCATACCCAATTCAATGATATCAGCCCCGTTTTTTTCAAATCCGAGGATTAAATCAACAGTAGAATCAAGGTCCGGAAAACCGGCCGTAATAAACAACGACATAATTTTATCGTCATTCTCTCTTTTCTGAAATGTAGCTTCAATTCGTGAAATCGTTTTTTTCATCTGCAGGATGTTAGCTGAATTTTAAAATCAATGACTTGTTAATTAAATCGTTTATGCGAACCAGTCCGAAATAGTTTTCATGTCTTTATCACCTCTGCCTGAGAAGTTTACGACCACAATTTCATCTTTTTGAGTCGTAGGCATTAACGTGTCCAGATATGCCAGCGCGTGTGCGGTTTCAATAGCCGGAATTATACCTTCTTTCTCCGAAACCAATTTGACGGCATCCATCGCCTGCTGATCGGTAACCCCGTAGTAGTGAACTCGTTTAGTGTCGTGAAGGTGAGCATGTTCCGGCCCAATTCCCGGATAATCCAATCCGGCACTTACCGAGTGAGCCAACTGGATCTGCCCTTCATCGCTTTGAAGCAGATAACTTAGAGAGCCGTGCAAAACTCCGGGAGTTCCCTTGGTAATGGTGGCAGCAGTTTTGTCTGTGTCCGCACCTAAGCCGGCTGCTTCAATGCCGATCATTTTCACAAAATCGTCTTCAATAAAAGGATAGAAAAATCCTATTGCATTACTCCCACCTCCAACGCAGGCAATAAGATAGTCAGGTGACGAGCCTTCTGCTTTGATAAGCTGATTTTTAGTCTCTTCACCAATCACACGATGAAAATTCCGGGTCATCATTGGGTAGGGATGTGGACCCACAACAGAGCCGATGATGTAGAATGTATTTTCTACATTCGTTACCCAATCGCGGATCGCTTCATTTGTAGCATCCTTTAACGTTTTTGATCCGCTTACAACCGACCTGACTTCAGCTCCCAAAAGTCGCATACGCTCTACGTTCAATTTCTGGCGATGCATATCCTCTTCGCCCATATAGATTACGCAGTCGAACCCAAACTTGGCACAGGCGGTAGCCGTTGCCACCCCGTGTTGACCCGCACCGGTTTCCGCAATTATTCGGGTTTTACCCATTTTTCTTGCGAGCAAAAGCTGGCCGATAGCATTGTTGATCTTATGAGCTCCGGTATGGCACAGATCTTCACGTTTAAAGTAGATCTTTGCCTTGCCGTAATGCTCGGTAAGCCGATCCGCAAAAGTGAGTTTTGTTGGCCTTCCCACATACTCATTTAGCAAATCATGATACTCTTTTTGGAAAACCGGATCATCCAGGGTTTCCAGGTAAGCTTGCTCAAGCTCTTCAAGTGCAGGTATAAGGATTTCAGGGACAAACTTACCGCCAAATCGTCCAAAATAACCTGCTTTTGTTGGTGCTGTGTACTTCATGATTGAATCCGTAAATAATTTAAAACAATGGTAATCTGTTGTGTCTTTGCTGATATCACCTTTTGAAAGCAGGAAATTTAGAGTTCCTGTTCTTCCCAGATATCACGCATTTTATCAAAAAAGAGTTCAATTTTATCGAAATCTTTTAACCCTGGTGATTCCTCAAGTCCGCTGGATAGATCAACGGCATAAGGCTCGACGGCTTGAATCGCATCCTGGACATTTTTTGCATTCAGACCGCCTGACAAAAAGAACGGCTTGTCGTTTGAAATTTCTTCTAAAATCTTCCAATTGAACGTCTGTCCGGTTCCTCCCCATTCCGTATCACTTTTTGTATCAAAAAGCAGGTAGTCCACTTGATCCAGATACGGTTCAATAACACTTTCCAATTTCGCAGGATCCGTGTCTTTTTTGATATGAAAAGCCTTAATGATAGGTTTTTCAACCAAAGCACAGTAATCAGGAGACTCATTTCCATGAAGCTGCACGTAATCAATCCCGGTTTGCTTGGAAATGCTGTTCACATCATCCAGGGGCTGGTTCACAAAAACTCCTACTTTCCCCGGTCCTTCGAGCCAGTTAATAATCGCTCCCGCTTTTGCCGGTTCAATATATCTGGGGCTGTCGGGATAAAAGATGAATCCAAGGTAGTCGGCCAACGCACCGGAGACAAACCGGGCATCTTCGAGTGTAGTTAAACCGCAAATTTTTACTTTGGTTCTTTTTTCTGGTTCAGCAAACATTTTGTTTGATATGTATTAAATGAATATTCATTTCAGCTCTCAGTAGTCAAGCAGTTCTTTTAATGCATTACCGGGTATTTTTTGCTTCATAAAGTGCTCCCCAATAAGTGCCGCATGGATACCATTTTCTTGTAACTTCTGAAGATCTTCTTTTTTATGGATCCCGCTTTCAGATACTGTAACTACATGTTCGGGAGCCTGTTTTAAAAGATCAATTCCTCGATGAAGGTCGACTTCGAACGTTGCTAAATTACGATTATTGACTCCTAGAATCTCAATTTCTTTCCAATTGAGCGCCTCTACCTCTTCAGAATGATAACACTCTACCAGAGCCTGCATTTCAAATTCTTTTGCTGCGGCTAACAGCTCAGAAAGTTGATTTCCCTCGCAGATTGTAGCAATAAGTAAAATAGCATCAGCACCAAAAGCCCGCGCTTCCTTTACCTGATACGGATCGACAATAAAATCCTTTCTGAGAAGCGGAATCGGGCTTAAGCCGGAAATACTTTCCAGGTACTGAAGTGATCCCTGAAAAAATGGCTCATCTGTTAAAACGGAAATTGCCGCTGCACCTGATTCGATATATTGATCCGCAATTTTTACCGGATCAAAATCATTACGAATAACTCCTTTGGATGGCGATGCTTTCTTAATTTCAGCGATAATTGAAAGGGTTTTATCTTTACCTAAAGCGTCGGATAGCGATTTTCGAGGTTTTTCAAACTCCGGAAAGGATTCAAAATCCCTGAGCGAAACTTTCCGTTTCCTTTTGTTCAGATCTTCAATCGTTTTTTCGGTGATCTTATCAAGAATAGATGCCATATCAGGCCTGCGCCACTTTTTGAGATTCTTTGATAAACTGCTGCAGCTTGCGATTGGCTTCACCGGATTCAACACTTTTGATCGCCATCTCATTTGCGTCTTTCAGTGATTCTGCGGCACCCGCTGCGTGAATAGCAAAAGCGGCATTCAATGTTACAATATTGCGCTGTGCTTCGGTCGACTCACCCTGCATCACATCTTTGATGATTCCGGCATTAACTTTGGCATCCCCTCCAAGGAGTTCTTCAGCTTCAACGCGTTCATAACCCAATGATTTTGGATCGAACGTAATAGAACTGTTGGACAGATGTGATTTTAATTCAAATATTTCGCTTTGACCGGTCAAAGTAACTTCATCAAGGCCATCATGTGCATTAAGCGTGTATGCGCTCTTGGTATCCAAATTTGAAAGAATCTGTGCCATCTTAGCTGCAGCATCTTTACTGAAAGCACCTACAACCTGATTCTCTACATCCGCGGGATTCAACAGTGGTCCCAGCATATTGAAAAATGTTCTGAGTTTCATTGCTCTTCGGGCGGGCATCACATATTTCATGGCCGGATGAAAATTTGGAGCAAACATAAACACCATACCGGTTTCATTGTAGAGCATTTCAGACTTCTTTTTATCAAGGTTTGGCACAGCATTTAACTCTTCAAGCACGTCATAACTCCCGCTTTTACTCGATACGCTACGGTTGCCGTGTTTTAAAACTGGAACTCCCGCTCCGGCTACTACAAACATAGCGGCTGTGGAGATATTAAACGTCCCGGATTTATCACCTCCGGTACCGCATAAATCTACTGCACCTTTGGTATCCACTTCAACGGTAACAGATGCGTTTCGCATCACCTCTACAAATGCGGTCAGCTCTTCAACCGTTTCTCCTTTAACCCTCATCCCCATCAGAAAAGCTGCAACTTCAGAATCTGTTACATCACCGTTGAGAATATCAGTCATCGCAGATTTAGCTTCTTCAGGATGCAGATTCTCAAGGATAGAAATTTTCTCTAAATAGCTTGTAAATTCTTTGCTCAAAATAGATTAATTGATTTTTAACTGTTATCTGATACTTCAACTCAGTATCCAATTTTTAACAATTTTCGGTCCTTCTGTTGTTAAGATACTTTCGGGATGAAACTGGATACCTTCAATCGGATGTACTTTGTGACGTACTCCCATGATGACATGATCATCTGTTTCGGCCGTTACTTCCAGCTCATCAGGTATGGTTGTTGAATCTAATGCCAGAGAGTGATACCTCGTGGCTATAAAATGTTCGTCGACGTTATTAAAAACCGACTTACCATCGTGATTGATATTTGATGTTTTACCATGCATCAAACTTGGAGCATGAACTACTTTGGCACCAAACACATTGCCAATCGCCTGATGGCCCAGACATACTCCAAGGATTGGAATTTCTGACCCAAATTCACGAATAATTTCTTCTGTAATTCCTGCATTTTCGGGACGCCCGGGGCCCGGTGAAATCAAAATTTTGTCCGGATTCAGTTCACGTATTTCTTCCACCGTCATTACATCATTTCGAATCACTTTGTAATCATCCGTAACCGAAGCGACAATATGCACCAGGTTATAGGTAAACGAATCGTAATTGTCGATTATTAAAATCATATTTCTTTTGAGTGGTATGTATCGTCTCTTTGTATGAGCAGTTTAATAGCCATTAATAATCAAAGCTTCTGAATAAACCTGTAGCACTCCGAATCGGTTCCATCACCTGTTCAGCACGCTCCCTGGCTTTCTTTCCTCCATCGCGAAGCACATCGTGTACGTAGTCCATATCATTGGCGAGTTCGTTTCTTCTTTCTCTGGCTTCCGCAAAGTAGTTTTCTATCATACCAAGTAACTCTTTTTTTGCATGGCCGTATCCGTAGCCGCCCGCTCTGTACTTTTCAGCAATCTCTTTCTGTTTATCCTCTTCAGCAAAAAGTTTGATCAGCGAATAGACATTACAGGTATCCGGATCTTTGGGGTCCTCAAGTTCCGTAGAGTCTGTTTGAATAGCCATAACCCGATTTTTCAGGGCTTTACCCTCCGCAAATATATCAATGGTATTACCGTACGATTTACTCATTTTTCGCCCGTCAATACCCGGTACTGTAGCTACGCTTTTTACGATATACTCTTCGGGAATTTTCAAGAGTTCCTTGTCATATGCACGGTTAAGTTTTCCGGCCAGATCCCGGGAAATTTCAATATTCTGTTTCTGATCCTCTCCTACAGGAACCAGGTCAGAGTGATAGATCAAAATATCGGCGGCCTGTAGAATCGGGTAGGTGAACAGTCCGATATTCGGGCTCAATCCGTTTGCGATTTTGTCTTTGTAGGAAACTCCTTTTTCCATCATTGAAACGGGTGTCAATGTTCCCAGGATCCATGCCAGCTCTGTGGTTTGCGGTACATCAGATTGAGCAAAAAACGTACACTTCTTCGGGTCGAGCCCAAGAGCCAGATAGTCAAGAACCACATCCGTCGTATATTCTTTCAATAAATCACCATCGGTCAGAGAGGTTAAGGAGTGGTAGTTTGCCAAAAAGTAGAATGCGTCTCCCTCCTCCTGCATCTGAATATGCTGACGCATTGCGCCAAAATAATTTCCGATGTGAAGTTTTCCTGATGGCTGAATTCCTGATAAAATCGTTTTTTCTTTCGTCATCTTTTAGTTGTCAGTTATATCCAATTTCCGTTACGTAATTTCCAAAGCAACACTCAGAGCTTCGACAAGTGCTCCGGCCTTATTTTTAGTTTCTTCAAACTCTTTTTCCGGATCACTGTCTGCAACAATACCGGCACCGGCCTGAATAAAAACAGACTGATCTGTCACAACCATGGTCCGGATGGCAATACAAGTATCCATGTTGCCTGAAAAATCAAAATATCCTACGGCTCCGGCATATGGGCCGCGCTTTGTTGTTTCAAGTTCATCAATAATTTCCATCGCCCTGATCTTGGGCGCCCCGCTTACCGTACCGGCGGGAAAACACTGCATTAATGCATCTACAGAACTTTTATCATCCGCGAGTTCTCCAACCACATCCGATACAATGTGCATTACATGAGAGAAGCGCTCAATGGCCATATTTCTTTCCAGCTTTACCGTGCCCGCTTTGCAAACCCTGGAAAGATCATTTCGTCCTAAATCGACCAGCATGATATGCTCGGCTATCTCTTTGGGATCGTTTTTTAAATCTTCCTCAAGTTCAAGATCCTCTTCATGGGATTTCCCTCTCGGTCGGGTTCCTGCAATCGGCAGCAATCGGGCATTTCTGTCTGTAGTTCTGACCAATACCTCCGGTGAGGAACCAACCAGTGAAAATCCATCAAACTCAAGGAAAAAGAGGTACGGTGATGGATTTACCATTCGCAGTGCCCTGTAGAGAGTAAACTTATCTCCCTGAAATGGCACTTCAAATCGCTGAGAAAGGACAACCTGGAAAATATCCCCTTCAAAAATATACTCCTTCGCTCTTTTTACAATTTTATGAAAATGCGACTCACCAATGTTACTTTTCAGCTCTGATGTGTTGAGCTCAAACTCTCCGGGAACTGAGGGATGACGGTTCGCTTTCTTTTCCATCCGATCCAAAGCTGACTGACCCTTTTGATATAACTCTTTCAGATCAGAATCTTCATCCACAAAAAGTGTTTTCATTAAAATGATCTGCTGCTTCACGTGATCAAAAGCATATACCTCATCATAAAAAGCCCATATCGCTTCAGGCAGATCAAGATCATCTTCGGGGGCATTTGGAAGAGTTTCAACCTGTCTTACCGTATCATAGGATGAAAATCCGACCGCTCCGCCTGTCAACCTGGGAAGGTCCGGCAGATTTGGTTCACTGTGCTGCGTAGTTAACTGTTCCAACGCTGTAAAATAGTCCATTTCTAACCTATCGGCCTGACCGTCCGACTGCTTCAGTAGAACCTTAGATCCATCAAAAGAGAGAACCTGATACGGGTTACAACCTAAAAATGAGTATCTGGCCAAATGCTCTCCGCCTTCAACCGATTCAAACAGAAATGGATGTGTGGATCCTTCACGAATCGAAAGAAAAAGAGATACCGGGGTCAATATATCGGCCATCATTCGCCGATAAATCGGAATAGCCGTATAGTTTTTTGCTAACTCAGAAAAATGTTTAAAGTCCATAAAGTTTAAATAAAAAAACCCGCTTCCGTAATACGGCAGCGGGTTTATCAAATCTTTCTAAAACGTATTTACATCATAGTGATTCCACTGCCGAAATATTTCGAGCCGGCCACCACCAATTCATATGTACGTTTTGCTTATTCATACGGATAGAAACTATTGCTTGATCAGATGAAATGCAACAGAAATATTCGGGATATCGATATCGTCATTTGGACCTTGACGGACTGTCTTACTGATTCTGTTATTACCGAAGATTCTATCACAAAAAAAAGCCGACCTCAATAAATTGAAGCCGGCTTAGTCAAAATGATCTTTAGAATCAGTTATTAGCTTTTCTTGGTCACGAGTAGTACTACAAGACCAAGAATTACGGCAAGACTGATAAGAAACAGGATAAACATCAGGTTTGATGTTGGAGGAGCGTTTTCTCCCCATGTTCCCAGTTGTACATCAACTTCAGCCATTTGCGCTGTTGTAAGTACGTTACCCTCAATTAAGAGTTCGCCCCACTCACCTTTAACTGTGGAGTTCCAGTAGTTGGCAAAGTTGCGATATGCCTCGTAATCTTCTTCACTATTCGATTCAAGCGCAGCTTCAGCGGCATTACCAACATAAATTCCGATGGCATCAAAGAATGTATCAGAACTTGTAAACGATCCCAATTCGATACCATTCTGATTGAAAGATGTTGATAGCGCATTCCACAGTTTGTTATCAACGCTGGCTTGGTATGCAGCAAGCAAATCAGAAACTTCCTGACGTTCCTGAACCGGTGAATCCGGAGTAAACGTATTGGTTAACCGGTCTCCAATTCTGTTCCAGACATCAACAAAGTAGCCGTGCTGAGCTCTCATAGCCAGATAGTCTGCAGAAGAGAGATCAGAACTTTGATCCGCTGTACTTGTGTACTCTGAAATTATGGTTTTAAGAACTTCAACAGGATTGTCTTCCAGTCTTTCAGCTGCGTCAGAAATTTCAGACTGAGTGGATGCATCCATGGATTGATATTTCGTCATCAGATTTTCAAGAAATTCTGTAACGAATGCATCTCTCTGTTCGAGATTTTGTCTGTACTGGCGAATCAAGGCGGCTTGCCTTCTCTCGTTCGCAGAGGAACGATCCAGCTGTTGTTTCAGATCTGCCTGCTCTTCATCCAGGTTAGCCATTTGATTTCTGAACTGATCGAGTTCTTCCATCATCCCGCGAATGCGTTCATTCAGTTGCTCAATTACTGAGATATTTTGCTCTGATGCGGCATATCGACTTCTTAAGTCGCTAATATTCTCTGAAAATGTTTCAGGGTAAAGTGCTGCATCAATGATATCTGAGTATTCGGAATATTCTGCTTCAAGTCCATCAATATCAGCGTTTAAGCCTTCAAGATCTTCTGAACTAACTGCATTATCCACTCGATTTACGAGTTCTGAATATTCTGCTCTAAAGTCCTGCTGAATCTGATAGTCAGACTGCTGAGCAACAACAGTTGAACTAACAACGAATAAAAGAGCAGCTAATATAGAAAGTGATTGGTTGATTGTTTTCTTCATTGTATTAGTCTCTTAGTTTCGTCCTTCATGGTTCAGATTATAGGTATTTCCTGAAGCTCGATCTACAAGTTCGATGTAATTGTCTCGCTGATTAAAAGCCGGTTGCCCTAATCCTTGCCCTGTAATCTCGATTTTATTCTTCAGCTTAAGTTCGCCTTCATCTGTTTCAAAGACATAGACATTATTGAAACCCGCAGCAGTTACAAAGTAGTATCCTGCATTGTTGCGAATCAACCTGATCTGATCTACAGATGATGTACCTTCTTCTTCAAGAAGATTGGATACGTTGAATTTAATCGCATATCGCTGGTCGTGTACTTCGTTGTTTGAATCCGGACTCAGCACGCTTTCGATCGGCTGTGAGTAATCCACATTCTGGATAACTAACGAAGGTCCACAAGCTGCAGCGCCAAACAAGATAGCAACACACATTGCGAGTGTGGTAATTGTTGGTTTTGCCATAGTAGTTAGTTTATGATGTTTTAGTGATTATTGGTTATATATTCGAAAAATGCTTTTTTGTTTCTTAAACGCTTAAAATTGAATGAAATGGAACGGTTTGGTTCAAACTTTCACGGCCTTTCAGAAACTCAATCTCCATCACAAATGAATATCCGATAATATTGCCTCCTAACTTCTCTATCAAACGGGTTGCCGCCATTGCAGATCCGCCTGTTGCAACCAAATCATCGTGTATAAGAACGTTATCGCCCGGGTTTATGGAATCTTTATGTATTTCTAAAGTATCTGTTCCGTATTCAAGTTCATATTCTACCGAAACCGTTTCTGCCGGTAGTTTATTTGGTTTGCGGATTGGAATGAATCCCGCATGTAAATCCTGTGCCAAATTAGTTCCAAAAAGAAAACCGCGCGATTCCAAACCTGCTACATAGTCTATGCGAAAACCCCGAAACGGTTCAGCAAGTAATCTGGATGTAAGTTCTAAAAGATACTTATCATTTAAAAGCGGTGTAATATCTTTGTATATAATTCCTTCTTTAGGGAAATCTTTTACTGAACGGATATTTTCTTTCAGTATCTTTTTCAGGTCAATGTGTGTATCATCAAATGACATTCCTTAACAAATTCGCTATAAGTTAGTTACGAATAATCGTGAAGCACTAAACATAATATTTTTTGCTGCAAATGTTTAATGGAAAAGGCTCGAATCCCAAATTAAATCATGATTTATTTATGATGAAAGCATTCCATCTTGCTGAGAAAGCTTTTGATGAAGATGAAGTGCCCATTGGGGCTGTTGTTGTGTATGAAAATAGAATTGTTGGAAAAGGTTATAATCAGGTTGAGCGCTTGAATGACCCTACCGCACACGCAGAAATGATTGCCATTTCAGCCGCTTGTGATACACTCTCCACAAAATATCTTTCAGATTGTACTTTATATGTTACACTGGAACCCTGCGCAATGTGCAGTGGTGCAATTGTATGGTCAAAGTTAAAACGAGTTGTGTTTGGTGCACTTGATGAAAAGTCAGGCGGCTGTGGTTCGATATTCAATATAGCAGCCAATAAAAAATTAAATCATCAAACAGAAATTATACACGGTGTGATGGAAATGGATTGTGAATTTATTTTGAAGAGGTTTTTTGATACTAAGCGTTAACCCGGATTAATTCCTTTGAAAACGCTGCAAAAATCTCGACCACTTCACCAGCAGTCTTCTTCTGCCCCGTATGGTAGTTAATGGAATTCCGACCTTAAAAATTAGATAGATCAATAAAATCGTCACTACCAAAATCCAGATTGCGTAGTCCTGGTATACAGTGAGGTACCGAAGCATTGGCTGGCCAATCAATACGGTTAAACCAACCAAGAGAGGTGTCCATATCGCAACGGACAGTGCAAAATAGGTGAAGAATATTTTGAATTTTGAACGAAGCAGACCAGCCGAAAAATAGGTAGGAAACCGGGCACCCGGTATAAAGCGAGCTATAAATAGCAGTTCCATTCCATACATATCGTAAAGATTTTGTGCCCTGTCCAAATCTTCTTCTTTGATCATCCATTTAAAAGGCACTTTCTTCAAAATAGGACTACCCACCTTTTTCCCAAGCCAATAGATATTTGTATCTATAATAAGAATTCCCAAAAAACAGCTTAAAACCGCATAGATAAAAGGAAAAATACCGGCTGCCGTTAAAAGTCCTGCGGCGATCACAGATAGGTCTTCACTGAAAATTGTCAAAACCATAATGAGGATAAATATTGTGAAGAATGCCTTACCGCTCAACGCCTCAACATCTTCAGAATCGAACGGTTTCAAAGACTGTTCAATTCTCTGCTCGGTAGCTTCAGACCTGCTGACTCCCTCCCCTGATTCAACTTTACCTAAAAACTGTGAAATTTCTGAACTCCACTTATCATCAGCCAATATCTCTCTGTTTTGAATATCCTCCAGTAAAACCAATTTACTTTGTGGAATAACCCGATGCGTCTCTATTGCCGTGTATTTTGGCACATTTTGATCATCGGCATCGTGTAGTATCAAAACAGGCGGATCTATATCTTCAACAGTCTCTCGAAAATCACGCTGGTCCAGATATCTTATTGCATCAATATATTCCAGCGAAAATTTTTGAGAGTGATACCAGCCGAAATGAGGAAAAGCATATTTATAGAATGAAACAACCGGTCTTGCCAAACTATACAGTGACCGGTTAATGTGATGATTTCCCAAAAATCTTAACTCTTGTGCACCAATGGATCCTATCAGGGTTAAGCTTTTTATGCTGTCCAGTTCTGCTGCAGCTTGTATTGATAAAAATCCGCTATATCCATGACCGATCAGATGAAAGTCTCTGAAATTTTTCTCTTTAATAAATTCATGCAACACATTTAATTTGTGTTCTAAGGTAAATCTGTCACTTGTTGGGCCAACCTGAAATTCGGCAACTTCAGGAAGAATAATGTGAAATGAGTCCTGCAGGGATTCTGCAATGGGTAGAACAGCTTTTGATCGGTAATAGATATCCGGCAGAATGATCAGTTTTGGTTTCTCAAAATCCTCATCAGATCCCAGTTCATGATAAGTAATTTCAATCTGCTGATCTGAAATCTACAACTCAATACTTTTTTCAAACTTTCCGGGATGATCTACAGGCGGGAAAGCAATCTGGATAAACCACGATAACCCGAGTAACATTAAGTAAAATCCCAGGATGAAGAGTAGAATATTTCTGTTTTTTTTCTTCAACCTTCTTTAAATATTTACGGACTTTTCTTTAGATACTTTCAATTCTGAATTGTGTCTACTCTTTTGATGTAACGTTTTCACCTTTTTATATAGTTCTGCTGCAAGCTCTTTTCTGTCATCCTTGTGTAACGTTTCTTCACCAAACCATATGTGAGCTTTTGTGGATCGATTTCTCGCAAATTTAAAAAAGTGGCTTCCGAAAGTTTCATCGTTCCACCAGCAAACACTGTTTATAGCATCTTCATCTGTAGGCCCTGTCTCATACGTAATATATGCATAGTGAACCGGCATCCGACTTTTTGCCGGATGTTCCAAAATGGATGGTTTGAATGGAAGCAGCGATTCTCCACTTGATGTTGTTCCCTCCGGAAACAGAACAACTCCTTTGTATTCTGATATTTGATCGGCTACTGACTGGTTGACTCGTGCCACATCAGACTTACGCCTTCTGTCTATAAAAATAATTTCCAATGTTCTAGCCATTAAACCGATTACAGGCCAATTTTTGACTTCAGCTTTAGAAACAAAAGTGGTTTTTAAAGTGCTGAAGAAGATCATAATGTCCACGTAGCTCAAATGATTGCTAACAAGAAAAAAAGGCGGCTCAGGAATGGTTCCCTCAACTTCTACCTTAATGGATAAAATCTTGCACACAGATTTACCCCATAAATTCAGGCAATAGTTTCTTAAGACTCCTGTTTCTTGTCTGAACAATTTCAAAACTAAAAAACCAATAGCATAGCATCCGTAGAAAAAAAGTGTGGCTACAATTGTGAACAGTGTTTTTAAGAGAGACCTGATAAATTTCATAGAGCAAAAATAACTCTTTATAGACTAAAGAAAAGAATTAAGTGGCCGGTAAACGCTGCATTGAAAAACAATTTCTTCAAAAGGAGGATCTTATTTGTATTTTGTGACGTTATTAAAGCAAATAATAAAATACCTATTTCTGCATTAACGGTTCATGCTTTACAGTAAATCATTTTATAACAGTGAGGAAAAAGACTGGGTTGTTTTTGTCCATGGTGCAGGCGGCTCCTCTTCTATTTGGTTTCAGCAATTGAAAGCCTACAAGGATGAGTTTAATGTGCTCCTCGTCGATCTCCGCGGACATGGAAAGTCTAAAGAGATGAGTACGATGAAAAAGTACTATAAAGAGAAATATACCTTCCGAACCGTAAGTCACGATGTACTTGAAGTGTTAAAAGAGGAGAATATTGAAAAAGCACATTTCGTGGGAGTTTCCCTCGGCACTATCATCATCCGCTCAATAGCCGAAATAAAACCGGAAATTGTAAAGTCCGCCATTATGTGCGGAGCTATTACCAGACTGGATGTTCGCAGCAGAGTTTTAGTTTGGCTCGGTCACACGTTTAAAAAAGTAGTGCCTTTCATCTGGCTATACAAGCTTTTTGCCTGGGTAATCATGCCAAAAAAAAATCACGAGGAGTCAAGATCTCTGTTCGTGAAGGACGCCAAAAATCTGGCTCGAAAAGAGTTTTTAAAATGGTTCAGGCTAACGTATGAAGTCAACCCTCTGCTCAAGTATTTCAAAGAGAAAGAGATGGAAGCTCCCACCCTCTATGTTATGGGCGAAGAAGATCACATGTTTTTACCCCCCGTTCAAAAGATGATCAAGGACTTCAATCACAGTGAGCTGGTAGTTGTTGAAGGAAGCGGACACGTAGTAAACGTCGACAAACCGGATGAATTCAATCGCATTACTCTAAAGTATTTGAACCGTCAGTCCGATAAAGCACCTGCAAAGGAATCTGTTTAAATTAGCGTGGACTTAGAAAAGAACTACGTCAGATTGATTTTATTAAATGGATGTCCCCCTTTGAAAAATCTATCGTTTGCACATAAATCTATTTATAGATCATTGCAATAATAAATGATAAATGGCTTTTCGGAGATTCCTCTACTGCAACCCCGACAGAAAAAAGTAGTCAGGCTTTCCGGCGGGGATGACAGGCTACAAATTGAATATAGACAGTGTACGAATAGAAGTTTTTTGCAGCGGAGCTGCTTGCTTTCCGTCCCGGAGCAGAGCACCGTGACGAGAGAGAATATTTGAACCGTCGTCCGATTAAACACATGCCAAGGAATCTGCTTAAACTTATAGTGTGGACATAAAAAAACCTGACAAGATATTACTCCTATCAGGTTTTCGTGTTTTAAGTTCTTACTATACTATCTGTTTACATCTAGCCTGGTTTCGCGAATGATGCGAGACAGCCATGCTTCTTCCTGAACGGTATTCTGAATTTCACGAGTGTAGGAAATGGCCTCATCAGGATCTTCAAACCCTTTGTAAGCCACAAAGTAGTAATCCGTAGCTGGATTAAACAACATGTGAGCTTCATAACCCCGATCTATAAATCGGTCATAGAGCCGGTCTGCATTATTTTTTACGAGGAATGAGCCGCCAATGACATAGAAGTTAAGATCACTATAATCTCCGTTCATGTTTTCCATTTCCATTTCACGCCATTCGCCGGAGTATTGTGACAGATCCCTTCCCTCTACATTACCTTCCTGAAGCTTACGGGCTTCAAGATCTGCTTTTATTCTGTTTATCTCATCTTCATCAATCGTTTGTGGTGTGCGTGTCAATTCCACCTGCTCTTCCACAACATTAACTTCGTTAGTTTCCATATCTTCATTCGATTCAACATTATCTGGATCAACAGTAACACCTGATCCAAGTGCCGGCTCCGGAGATTTAGGGCTTACGTATTCAAAACGATTTCTGTGTCGTTCCTGCGACTCATCAATAAGCTCTTGTTGAGACTGGAATTGTTTGTCAAACCTTTCTGCAATAGGATCTTCAAGTTCAGCCTGCAATAATATAATTAATTCATTCTCCTGAATATCGGAGGAGTTATATCCGAACAGATATCTAAGTCCAAAGAACCAGCCTGGAAGATCTTTTAAAATAGGAATTCCCCTTCGAACCTCAGCTGTCTCTGTTCGGTAAAGACCTGCAATTACTGTACTCTCACCATCCAGAAGAAGAGCATGTGTTTGTGCCGTCTGTTTGCTGATAACGGTACTAACCGGATCGGGCTGCGCGGAAGACCGTTCAGCTTCAATTTCAAGATAGATCAACGTTGTATCAGCATACTGAACAATTTGAGGTGTAACCTCCAAAATTGTACCGGTACTGAAGAACTGGTCAGTAACATTACCTGCAAAGTCTCTCTGTTTAATTGAGAAATCCTCACCTACCTGAACTCTACCCAGTTCACCATTCATAACTTTAACAGAAGGTGTAGCCAGGATCTGTCCCAGGTTATCAGCCTCAAAAGCACTGAAAAGAGCCTGAACTTCAATTCCGCTGCTTCCGACCTCACCAAAGTTTACAATAGAGTTAAATACATTTTGCGATACGTTTTGAGCTCCCCTGGCATTAACATTTACAAAACTGTTTTCAAATTCAGATGTAGGAATCTGGCCGTCGGTTCCACCTCCTCCACCGCCTCCGTCTTGGTTTACAAGATCAGCTAAATTTTCAGGAACTCCGCTAGTCAGTGTTGACCAATCCACACCAATCTCCTGCAAGGCTCTTTTACTGCCTTCAAAAAAAGTAGCGTTAATTCTAACTTCTCGTGTTTGAGTGTTTACCTGAATTTCTGAGTCGGCAGCAGTTCCCGGTGCGGCCCCCGGCCCTTGTGCTTGTTCACCTCTTCGCTGAACGAGCTGTTGGGCATCAGCCTCTGCACGTGTTACAATTTCATATACATCAGGCTCTTCAAAAGCGACGAAATCCTGAACCCGCAGAATGTAATCCAACGCTTCCCGCCAGTGCATAGCAGGCAGTGTAACGCCAATCGGGCCCGTGTACCCTGTGCGATCAATGATAAAACGATTTTCGTACTCCTGAGCAAATGTATTTAAAACATCAATGGCTTCGGTGAAAGTTGTTCGCCGATCCAATGATATCATTTCATCAGGATTTGTGAATTCCCTGGGGTAACGATCCTGCGCCGTCGTTGATTCTATCGCTGTAATCGCGATAAAAATACAAATCAAAAAGGCTGCTATATTTCTACTGTTCATAGTATTTATGATTGATTTCATCGTTGTACCTCCAGTGTAACCACGTCTATAATTCCGCCTCTGTTAAGCCTGAATATGGCAGATCCTTGTTGCATGTTAATTTGTTGAAGTGTTCCCAGATAAACCCTGTCGTTTACTCTCAGCGTAACCATTTGTCCGTTCTGATCCATCAGATACACTGACGATCCGGTCAGGCCGACTATTCGACTCTGATCCACATTTGGCAGACCATCTTCGTTTGGCGGCACATTTCGGATAAGCGGAAAGAATGGATTATGATTGGATTCGTTTGTTCTGAATGCGATATCAGGTGTCTGGTTGTTGTTATCAAATACTCCTACACGATCGTAATGACTCTGCAATTGAAATGTGAAGTTAACATTTCGATAACCCACTTCCTCACCGGATGGAGAAAGCGTGACACCATTAATTTTTTGTACCGGCTCACTGTACTCTATGGCATTGATAAAACGTACCACGCTTCTGTAAGGACCGGATCCGTTTATTTCAGAATTGATAACTCCGTATTCTTCCGAACTGGTTGAATCTCTAAATGTGAAATTAAAATTCACCCCGGCCCCTTCATTGATTAAAGAGAGAAACCGAAAAATTTCATCTGCATTATTATTAGAAAATATTGTCTTATCAAATCCTTCAATTACAGTTGTAGCCTCCGCATACTGCTCACGCAGCATTGGAACCAGCTCTGCTGTTTGAACATCCTGCCGGTAATCATTTTCCAGACTGACCTGGCGCTCTTCAAGCTGTTCAATTTCGGCTTTTTGAACAAAGTGCATGTAAGCATAACCGGCTCCATTAATAATTATCAGAGCCAAGAGTAAAATCAGAGTATTTCGAAGACCGTACGACATAGACTTTTTCTCAATTAGTTAATTAGATCATTTAGACTTCGAACATTTTCAGGGGTATATCTGCTTGTATCATCAATCACGGATCGAATCATCATATTGAAGTAAAATACTTCCCGTTCACGCACCTCTTCCCTTTGAACTGACAGTAAGGTAACGGAATCGAACTGATTTGCGAGCATGGGGATTCTTTCACGATTGAGCGAATATCCATCAACCATCAGAACATCATTATTCTGCCTGAATGAATTGATCCAAAGTCCGCCTACCTCTTCTGCAGCCTGATTAAAATGATCAATTGTAACAGACCATTTGATATTCTCAGCACTTAAAGCACCTAATAGCTCCAGCTGATTCTGCATCTGACCTAACTTCATAGTCAAATCTTCAGACTCCTCTACCAACGGCTGAAGGGATTGAATATCACTTTGCAGTCGATTGTTCTGCTGCTGAAGCTGATCAATTTCTGCTACATTTGCCTGATAGAAGTGATTTAAGATAACCGGGCTTGCACCGATTAGGATCAAAAGAATAAATCCGTGCCATTGAAGTTTGAAAATCTTTTGTCGATCAGATACATATTCGGGAAGGAATGAGACTTCCGGATATTCACTTTTACCCACATTTGCAGCCACACTCGCGATACCGATAGCCGTAGTAAAACCCGGCACGATATCTTTCATCGTATCACCGTAGGTAACCAATTCTTTATCAAACCTGAAGTCTTCAACTTTCAGATCAGGAAAATTCTTTCTGAAGAAATCCGTGGCATCTTCACCAACCGTGTTATTAAAAATCACAAATCGATCCAGACCGGGTATTTCCCCTGTATCGAGCTGAAAAAGTACTTTAGAAAAGATGGTATTTAAGAAATTTTTATCCTTCGTTCCCTCATTTATCACGGGTGATACTTGAAGAATCTCATGGCCGCGTACGAAAACCATCCTGCATTTATCGGGGCTAAACTGAACCAAACCGGTAATTTTTTTCTCATCCTTCTCGTAGTGATTTCTAAACAAGCCAACCATCGCTACTTCATCGGGTACAACGTCGTTTATATAGTAGTTTTCACCGAAACGATCGCCGGCACTGGATACCAACTGTAGCGTTGGAGACTCTTCATCAATTGAAGCAATTACCAGATTTCCGTTTTCTCTCAGAAAATATTCGTACAGATCTTTATTTGGCTCTGAGCCATAAATAGCCTGAAGTTTTTCTACAACTGCCTGTTGAACTTCTTTTTTCTTTTGTTCTTTAAAGTTCTCATTTTTGACGATCTGAAAAATTGTATTACCGGATTCAATATTCAGAGCGAGCGTAACCTTACTTTTTTTGAA
The DNA here is from genome assembly GCF_034521535.1 of Rhodohalobacter sp. Taxonomy (GTDB): domain Bacteria; phylum Bacteroidota; class Rhodothermia; order Balneolales; family Balneolaceae; genus Rhodohalobacter. The sequence goes on from NZ_JAXHMF010000006.1 coordinate 254,379, forward strand.
GTCATCCAGATACTGAACCAACAATTCTTCGTTGGTCTTCACTACAGAAGACTCTTCAACAAGATCCGTATCATCAAAATCTTCTATTGACGAATCATCCAGGTCGTCCAGGTCTATTTCAGTAAGCTCATCCAGTCCCGAATCATCATCCTCATCTTCGTCTTCAAGATCTAATCCAAAAATGTCATCAGAATCCTCCTCAGAGAACACATCTTCACTTGAGACATCCTCTTCCAGGGCAGACTCTTTTCGTCCGGATTTAATAGGATCGATTAATTTTAATTTATCCAGCCTCAAAAGTTCAAAACCCTTTTTTTGAGGTTTAATCCGGGCAATCTTCAGATGATCGCCTTCAAGACTAATGCCAATATATTCACGAGATTTAAACATCCGGTATACGTTATGTTAGTCTAATCCAACTCGTTGAAAAGTTGTTGAATTCGTTTCTTATTGTTCGCGTTGTTGAACGCTTCTTCTTTAGAAATCCTGCCTTCATCATACAAGCGCTTTAGATCCTGCTCCATCGTATTCATTCCCAGTTCACTACCCTCATTCAACATCTGATAGATCTCATTCACATTGTTATTGCGAATGGCGGCTCGAATAGAAGGCGTAACTAAAAGTACTTCTTTTGCCAATACACGTTTTCCGTCGAGACTGGAGACAAGTTTCTGGCTAATAACACAGGTTAAAACATCAGCCAGTCGATTTCTCACACGATCTTGTTCATCAGTTGACACCTCACCCAAAATACGCTCTATACTCTCCATCGCTGATGAGGTGTGAAGTGTACCGAATGTTTTGTGACCTGAGTCAGTAATCTCAAGAGTTGTTGTAATTGTTTCAGGATCGCGAAGCTCACCAATCACAATTACATCGGGATCCTGACGCAGAGCCTGTACGGCTCCGTCCTTAAATGATGTTACATCACGGCCAACTTCCCTGTGACGAACTACACTTCGGATTGGATTGTGAATCAATTCAACCGGTGACGCAATGACTACAATATGAGCGTCCACTGTTCGGTTGTTGGCGTCTATTATCGTATCAAGCGTACTCGACTTACCTGAACCGGTAATTCCCGTTACGAGGGTTAAACCGTATTTATAATATTTCAGACTGAGTGCCTTCGCAATTTCAGGATGAACCCCAAGTGTTTTGAACGGACGAATTTCCGTATCAATCTTACGCATATTAAGAGCCAGAGCCTCGAGATCCATATACATGTTGGCACGATAACGCCGGTTTCTGTTCCCTTCAGTCTGAATTGTATAGGAGAAATCCAGACTTTTCTTTGTCCATCAACTGATCGCGCTGGGTCTGCGTAAGCACATTGTGAAGTAAAACATCCGTTTCACCGATGGGAAGTTCAACTTCCATATTAAGCGGAGATTTTTTACCGAATACCCTGTACCAAATTTTACCGTTACAGCCGTGTCCGCCCACATCAATATCGGAAGCCTCAATCTTTTCCATGTAGATAAGAAAGGCGTTCAGAGATTTTCTTAAAATTTTTCTCTGATCTTCAGGTAGATCATTCACCATATTCCCTATAGCGGCGTGATACTCAAGTCCTTTTTTAGACTCCGGTATCTGAGAGGCAATCTTTCCGCAAATTTCCCGAATAGGTTTAAATGATATCGATGTACTCATGCAGCGTTTTTAGTTAGGTAATTTACCGAATATAATTAATGTAGATGATTTTTAAACTTTTAATATTCAGTGAGTTTAAACTGAATGTTAATCCAACGAAAGTATTTCCACGCCTAAAACACAATTTTTTGATTCTGAGCGGAACTCAACAAAACTATTTATACCTTCCGAACTATAGGTAAAGAGTACCCTAAACTGCGATTGTTACAAAATACCTGAACCTAAAAGCATCAGCTGTTACTTCCAGCTTTCATTCCCCAAAAGCCTTTTTTTTAGATTCAGCAGCTGAATGTTCATATTTTCAATTTTCTTCTGCTGAATCTCTATGATATTCTTAGTAAAAATGTTGAACAGCTTCTCAGGCCGCCGCCTAAAGTAGTTGAGTACATCATATCTCTGAAATGCCAGTAAAATGGCGTTCTCCTCACACACAACTTTGGCCATACGGTTTTGTTTGCTGAACAGGAATGTTTCGCCTATAAAACTGCCTTCATCTAAAACGGCAAGCTGAATTTCATCTTTCCAAACACCAACTTTTCCTTCCCCAACCAGATAAGCTGTTTGTACTCGGTCATGTTCATTCACGATCGTTTCACCCCGGAGGAAACGCTCTTCATTACCCAATTCAAGAAAAGACAGGACATCTTCATAGTGAAAATTCTTCAACAGATGCGGCGGATCCTTCAGCAGGTTCCGCATATACAATGGCATCATATTTAATTTATTACTGTCCGATCTGGTCATATTAGTCACCTACGCTTCATTTAATCATCCAGGGTAATTGCAATAATCTCATCTACTGTGGTTATCCCTTCCTTAATTCGCTCACGGCCTGATGCACGCAATGTAAGCATTCCGTTCTTGACCGCCTGATTTTTTATTACCTCCTCGTCAATGTCGCCACCTGCTTCCAAAATAATACGTTTTATATCTTTACTGAAAAAGAGAGCTTCGTGAATCGCAGCACGCCCTTTGAACCCGGTTCCATTGCACTTTTCACAGCCTACTGCTTTATAAAATGTTCCGTTCTCAATCTCTTCTTCCGTAAAACCAATTCCTCGCAATGTTTCCGGATGGGGTTCATACTGCTCCTTACACTTGCAAAGACGACGAATTAATCGCTGAGCCATTACCAGGTTAACAGCGTTGGCAATCAGAAATGGTTCAACACCCATTTTAAAAAGTCGGGATACGGCACTCGGAGCATCATTAGTGTGAAGCGTAGAAAAAGTAAGGTGACCTGTGTTCGCCATCTTAATAGCAATTTCAGCGGTTTTAAGGTCACGCATCTCACCTACAAGTACAATGTCAGGGTCATGACGAAGAATCCCGCGAATCGCCATATCAAAGGTCATATTGTTACTGATCTTCAGCTGACGGGCTCCTTTAATCAGATACTCAACCGGCTCCTCAACCGTAAGAACATTTTTAGTCGGATCAATCACATAGTAGAGAGCTGCAACAAGCGTAGTCGACTTACCGCTACCGGTCGGTCCCGTGATAATACAGATACCTGACGGCTTCTCGATCGCCTTCACAAAATCTTCCTTCGCCTTTTTCTGAAGGCCGAGAACATTAAGATCAGTAATTACTTTACGGTCATCCAAAACCCGGATTACAACCGATTCAAATTTTCGATCAAACTGAGCCCCTACCATCGGCATGATGGAGACACGATACCGGATGTTGTGATTATCCACACTTCGCTGAATAAAACCATCCTGAGAGCTGTCGCGCTCAAAACGGTCAACATTCCGTGTTTTATCTTTTACAACAGCGGTGATCGCTTCGGGTTTCACATTTTTCTGCTGATACCACAGCTGCAGCTTACCGTCTGTTCGGAATCGAATATCGGTGGTAGTTGGGCCGCTCGGTACAATGTGCATATCACTGACGCCCTGCCGAACACCCTCCACCAGCATTCCCTCAATGAGGGAGTTGAGCATACTTTGGTTGATTTCGGCTTCAATCTCCTCCTCGTCAACCTCCTGGGTGTCCTCTCCCATCTGAGGCTCTTCGTAGTCAATTTCCTCGAGCAGGTCCAGAAATTCATTTTTCTGCTCGTACACATTCGAGAGAATATACTCGATCATCTCATACCGGCAGTACTCTATATCAAACTCTTTGAAATTAAGCCGGGAGAGCGTACCGGAGAGCTTTGGGTCTGATGGATCAGCTGCAGCTATCGTCAAACTGGTCGTTGTTTTATGAATAGGAACTGCTTTCTGATGAGCCAGTTCATCCACAGTCTCCTGCGGAAGATCATCCATATAGCTTTTAATATCCTGAATTTTATCAGGGGGTAAATCAGTTCTGCCTGCAAACACCTCATCAAAGGCGTAAATATCGGCTATCTGTCGCATCACCTCATGACGGTCCAGATTCAGGTCCTGATAGAGAATCTGTCCGATACGCCGGTTTGAGTGTTCAGGCTCTTCAGATAGGATTTTCAGAGCCATAGAGAGCTGCTCATCCGTGATCACTCCCCTGCTGCAGAGAAGGTCTCCAATATGTGTTCTGGTATTTACTTTACCCATGTTAGAGAGATTAGTGATATCAAGGGTTTAAGACAAGCACTATTTAATGTGAATGCAAATGGAATTTCGATGATCAATATAAAGTGTTAGAACGTAGAATCGCTATTATTAACCAATATTTCAATAACAGATTGAAATTACTGTGATTAAATTATTCAAAGATTTGTTCGAGGATATGAGTGAGAGTTGGTTGTCTGTTACCCTGTATTGATTTATTCCACATTGAATTATATTGATGAAATTCCCCTCCTTTTTAAGGAGGGGATTGAGGGGTGGTTAAAATCTACACAGTTTTGTAGTTCTAAATAATTTCGCTAAATGACCGCCTCATTACTATTTGTAGCTCCAAACTATACACCCTGTTCGGCGGATGATGATTGTTGCACCGTATACCCTGCACTGCGCTATCGCTTGTACAGGGCTATTCACATTCTGCCCTGCCAGGGCAGTTTTAATCCCAATGGCGTAGCCATGATAACACATCATAGCCTACCAATTCATTCGTGGGAAGATGGCATTCAAAAAAATAAACAGCCTCATAGGGACGTTTCACAATTCATTTGAAAATTAAGGCAATGATACGATCCTGAATTGAGCGAATTTTCAGTAGACGGCGTAACTACAAACACCTCAATATATTCCAATTCTGATACGCCGTTATTTATAAAATATCTCTTGTCATTTCGACCGAGTATAGCGAGTGGAGAAATCTAATGAAGCAAAACATGGAAAGCTTCGAAGACTATTTTTTAAAAAACCATTTGGTAAGTGACCGCCTCTATTCTATTTGAAGCTCTTATCCAAGCCCTCTGTTCGGCGGGTAATGTTTATTTTACCTTGTACCCTGCACTGCGCTAACGCTTGTACAGGGCTACTCACATTCTGCCCCGCCAGGGCAGTTTAAATCTCCCAATGGCGTAGCCATGGTAACACATCATAGCCCGCCAATTCATTGGCGGGTGGATAGGCATTCAAAAAATAAACAGTCCCATCGGGACGTTTCACAATTCATTTAAAAATTAAGGCAATGATACGATCCTGAATTGAGCGAATTTTCAGTAGACGGCGTATCTACAAACCCCTTGATATATTCCAATTCTGATACGCCGTTATTTATAAAATATCTCTTGTCATTTCGACCGAGTGTAGCGAGTGGAGAAATCTAAGGAAGCAAAATATGGAACGCTTCGAAGATTTTTAAATGTATACGTAACCTAAATGATAACTCTCTGTCACATATATCGAGTGGAAAGATCCTATCATCCCCACTACTTCGCATATGCTTCGTAGAGCAGACCTGTCCCTTCAAAAGGGGAAACTGCAAACCCATTCATAGGTTTCACATACGAGTTTACCAAACATAGCTTTAGCGACGGCTGGACATGCATTCCGGATAAGCACTGTGGCATCAGTCGGCACGAGTCAAGTCCAAATTCCCTACTGCGGATTCATATCGATCAGCGCAGACTCGGAAGAGACCACCGTAATCGCGATCAGCGCAACCATAATGAAAAGGTTGATGAAGAGGTTGATCGTATCAATTACCGACTCCATCTTATAGGTTGTCTGCACTTCATAATAATCAGCCAGCTGCTTGGCGTTCTCCTTCAGAGCACCGGATTCAGCTCCCAGCCTGAAACGACTAATCGCCGTTGTGGTAAATACACCGGTGTTCTCGATAGACTCAACCAAACCGGCACCGTCCTTCAACATACTCTTGATGGCTACCTCTTTAATCTGCTTCTCCATGTAGGAGTTACGGCAAGCCTCTGAGGCCACTTTAATCACCTCAATATTTTGCCCGGAACCGCTGTAAAGCGTAAAGAATACACGGGCAAAAATCTCAATACTGGTTTTGTGGAGCAGATCCCCGATGACCGGTATTTTTATGATATACTTATCCAGAAACAGTTTTCCTTTCGGAGTCCTCACGTACCAAATAAACAGTGAAATCGGTATAACGTGGGCAAGCGTGAGCACAATCCAGTTATCCGCCAGCCAATAGCTTAATTCCAGTGTCGCAGCCGTCATGGGTGGCAGTTTGATATCAAACTCCAGGAAAAGCTCCGCCGTAGCCGGGAAAATATATCCCACATAGAAAAGAATGGTTCCAACAACGGCAAGAACCGTAATCGTCGGCATCAACAGGGATCGCCTCAGGTTCTTTTTAAATTCCGCATCCCGTTCCAAAAATTTCGCAGTACTCTGAAATACCTGGGCCATGTTACCCGACGTGGATGCCACGCTGAGCATGTAGGCGGCAAACTTTCCAAACACATCCTCGTGCTTGCCATACACCTCCTCTCCCTCTTTACCGTCTTTGAGATCTTTCTGAATCTCCTTGATCACCTCTTTCATACGCTTGTTCTGCGTATCCTCATAGAGAAGGCCCAGAATCTCGTCATAGGGAAGCTGCTGGTTTAACAGGTCGGATGAGAGACTTACAAACGTCACAACATCCTGTGTCGGAACCCCGCCTTTAAAATCAAACAGTTTTTTATTAACGCTGATAACCTTATAGCCCAGCTTGGTCAGTGCCCGCTCCACTTCCTCTTTGCTGTACGCCTCCTGCTCGCCCGACTGCTTCGCCTTGCCCGGCCGCTGGACCTTATACATATAGGTCTCTTTCTTATCCAGGGCTTTTACCTGCACGCCGTTTTTGGCCTCCAGCTTTTTAACCTTGGCCTGAGCCTCTTTTTTATTCTGGGCTTCAAACTCGGTTTTAATCGGTTTGCCTGCGGCGGAAATAGCTTTTAAACGAAATTGGGCCATGTCTGAGAGATCATTGATTTATTGGGAGATATAGATATGGAATAATTCCCTTATCAACAAGACTGTTTATTAGGTAAAATGTTACAAAAAATAGAGATGAATTCAATAGATCAGGGATCATCCCGGTCCCAGTCAATTGAATCTCTCGTGAAATTGTAGCCGTTAATACAAACCCTCTTTCTGAAGTAGCAATAATTTCAAACGAATCATCATTGATTTCCCCCAATTCATATAGAGCATTATCATTCTCTTCCGGAAGTGAAATCTCTCGAAGAGTGATTCCCTGATATCCCCCATTTCCTCCACCTAAAACATCAGGTTTAAGAGCATAAGCATTTGCATTGGATTGGGCCTGCAGGATATCCTGACGAATGGCATCCATGTTTGCATCCTCAGCTGCGGATTGAAAAGTGTTAATGGCAACTACCGTTGCCAAACCTACAATGATAGTCACCAGTATGACTAATAATAATTGTTGTTGCCCCATTCTTAAGTACCCTTTTTATTTCTTATTCAATTAATCTGAATAATCTACTTAATTATTGAGAATAAGACTGATTGATTAGAAGGGTTTATACTTGATTATGCAGGATTAATTCAATATTCAATCCAAAGGAAAGAAACCCTGACCCCAAAAACGTGGATACAGGTTTCTGCCCGGATATTGTTCTGAGTAAGCTTTATACATTTCAGGCAGTGATAGAATTTCCGGATAGACTATAATAAGAACAATCACTAAAGAGACTAACATAGGCTAGTACCGGGATTTTATCTGACTTTACTCCAGCTTGACTTCTTTTATAGTAACCGATAAACCAGGATAGAATGAGAACCAACCACATCTGGCTTAAGTGGTGTATGCATAACACCGCTAAAAAAAGCGTGACAACAAGCCGCAATAAATGACCAACTCATCACTATGAAGTTTAATCGATTTGCAGAACCGGGCTTTGTCTCTCCGTATTTTTTCCACGCAAACGAAGCTGCGATAAAAAACAGTATGGCTATAGAGATAAAAGCGATTATTCCCCATTCACTGAGAATTTGCAGGTAGTAGTTATGAGGGTGTCCCACAAACTGAGTAGGGCCGATTTCACCATAGTGACCGGGGCCAATCCCAAACCATGGATTTTCCCACCAAACTTCCAGTGCTCCCTCCCATCGAAATGTTCGATTATTGTTGGTTCTCAGCACTGCCTGGCCTGAACCGGAGTATGGAAGATCAAACAGAAGATATTTTAATCCCCATCCGGCTAAAGATGAAAGGACAAGAGGTTTAACAAGTGGAGTAAAATCTTTTTTGGACACAATCCACAAAAATGCGCCTGCAACAAATACGCTTAATGTAGTGCCCCGCCCTCCGGATTGATACAGCAGCATCCACCAAATAGATATCAGAATAAAAATCAGAGGTGAGAAATTTTTATACCCTTTGGATCTCTTTAAGAATACAGTAAGTCCAATGAGTAAAGGAAAAGTCCACGTTTGTGTGTGATTAAAAAACCTTCTATTGACAAAATAAAGGATTTCTTTTCCTTTCACATGATACATCACCAATATTTACATAGTAGATGATCTTATGTGGCCAAATCAGAAATAAATGGATCTAAACATAGATGACTGATATAATTACCTATCAAAATGACTATATATAAACCCGGTAAAGATTAACGCTGTAGCATAAATCACCTTACCAAGCCAATAGTGTTCTTTTAAAAAAGTTGATGAAATTAAATAGGAGAGGATTAACAAGATTATGTGAAAAAGCACATCAACAACTGCTTTTTCAGGATAGTTACTTAAAAATATCGAATATAGTGTACTGAACAGAAGAGCTACTAGCACAAATTTCAAACCTAATACATTCTATCACCTGTTGAAATGGGTGTATATCGTAGTCTTTAATTTTCCAACTATTAATTAGACCAATGTAAATAAAATCCCTGCAAGTGTTAATACATCCAAGCTGAAGAATTCTTTTACTATCATAGAGACTGTATAGCCAAGAATTTGTAAATAAGCTCCAAATAACTAAAAATGTTGCACAATATTATGATACAATCTTTTTCATAGACAAAAAAAAACCTCTCAGATTTTAAAACTGAGAGGTTTAAATTTATGTAAAATACGTTATGAGTCTGTATAGACATTGATCTGGCAGGATGCAGCTACATCTGGATCTTCCATTCCAATACCATAGTTCACATACTCGTGCTTCAGTTATCGTTCCACTCTGAATCATTAGCTGCAGTTGATAGTACAAGTGACCATTCGTGCCAGTTGCTAACTGTACCAAGCATGTATGTTCCATTTTCATTTGCTGCCTAGGTCACCTGCATGCATTAACCGTTCCAGCAAATGTAATATCATCTGAAAGTCAATTCCATCAAACTTTCTTCCACCTCCACCAAGCATTTGTGGTTTCATGTAATATCCCTGTGCAGCAGCTGCAATTGAAGCCATATCTTGACGAACGGCATCTACGTTAGCTGAATCCGCAGCAGATCCAAATGTGTTAATAGCCACAACCGTCGCGATACCCACGATGATTGTTACGAGAATTACGAGTAATAATTGTTGTTGACCCATGGTTGTTTACCTGTTTGTTTGTGTTAAGTTAAATTGAGTTTCGAAAGTGAATTTCCGTTGTGGAAATAGGTTTCGGTTGTTGGTTATTGTTTAAAGTTCGTTGTTCGTTTGAATGAATCACACTGATAAAGAGTAACGACTGTTTGGATTGTTACAAATTTATTTTGATCAATCCGTTACGTCTGTCGCTCTGAAACCAAGATGACAACTTTCAGACTATGATGCAGTTAAGCTTTTCTAAATTTGAAGAGGTAGTTTTAAACTCTTCTAATTGCATCAAATCGGTGTTCCATCCCTGTTTTCACCGTCTATTAGAGTATAAGACTATTTTTGTTAAGGTCAATACCAAAGTGAGTACCTCCATTTGTTAAGCCCGGATTAACGCTAAAGCCAACTTCGTTAGAAGATTGTTCAACTTTAAGGACAATCGCGGATTTGATTTGTTACAGAATAATTTAAAATCTGATAAATATAACCTTCCAAGGATTTGGAATCCTTGGAGGGTTCGTAATTTTTTAAGGCCGTACCTTCGCTTTCGTTCCGCTTATGGTTTTTCTGGCAGTTCCGTTTGGTCCCGCAACCTCAATTGTAATCATAACAGGTGTCTCATTTGTCACATCCGGATTCGCATCATCTATAATGAAGCTGTAATTGGTTACATCCAGATTATTGAATGAGCTGTTCGGAGCACCAATGGTTATGTCGAGATCTCCCAACAGATCGATTTCATTCCCATCTACCGTTACCGTAACAGTGGTTCCTTCTGCCATTGGGTTCCCGTTAGCATCCATCACGGTGTAATCAAACTGCTGATCTTCCGCATTAAGGATGTCAAACGTCTCCGGAGTCACTGTAATAATGGGTGAATCGGTAAAGAGTACATTTGTGGATATCGATATATTCTGTTCGGTATCGTTGGCAGTAGTTGCGGTAATGGTTACTTGTCCGTTGGCCGGAATTGGGTTGGCAACCGTTAAATTCGCTGTAGCTTCACCGTCAACAGTAAATGCCGATCCCTGGATAAATCCGCCGTCTGTGGTAAAATAGATCGCCGTACCATCGGGCACCCTGTTTCCGTGAATATCCCCGGCCTTCACTTTAACCGGATACTGTCCGTTTTCTTCAATTGCAAAATTCCTTCGTTCAGGAATAATTGTTAAGTGAGCCTGGCTTGGCAGCCCGGCATGAATCACAACCTGAACGGGTTTAGAAGATCGGACGGTAGTACCGTCAGCCATAGTAAATTCAGCAATCACCTGAACCACACCGGCCAAGTTACCGCTAATTACCGTTGCAGTGGCTTCCCCGTTCGAGTTTGTGGTAACCGTCTCATCCGTGATATACTCACTTCCGCCCGGTCTCGCACCAAATCGGAAATCGACATCCACACTGTTCTCTTTCGTTAACGGATTACCGTTTTGATCCTCCACTACGAAAGTCAGTTGGGTTGTTTCTTTCTGTCCGGTTGATTGAACTCCGATATCAGTCGCGGTTACAGATTCCAGATAGACAGATGCCGCTTCTGCCAATGGCGGCTCAGGCGCGTCAAATTGTAGTTTATTAGATATATTTCCATTCGGACTATTTACATCAACGTTAATGACTGCATCTTCAGTGATAATTCCTCTCCACCCGGATTACGCGTTCGGAACTCAAATTACTGTTACGCCCGGTCCTGCCGTTGTTTCATCGCCAAGTGCCACCTGGCTATCTCCATCCAATATCAGCTCAGGATGATCCATGCTCACTTCAAGTGAAGTTCCTTCTGCAAGTGGATTCCCGTTCTCATCTTCTAAGCTTACCGCAAACGTTTGCGAGGTGAAGTCTGCCAGGTCCACGGTTTCCGGAGTCACCGCCAGCTGTGGCTTGCCACTGAACAGAATGTCGAGTTCTCGAGAAATACGGGTGCTGTTCTCATCAACCGTCTCCACGCGCACGGTTGCAATACCCGGCGAGGTTTGATTGGTTTGCAACTGGGATGTGGCGTAGCCGTTTGCATCTGTTGAAGCTGATCCGTTGATCGTTCCTTTATTGGTCGAGAAATATACCGCAGTGCCTTCCGGTACAGTATTTCCATATTTATCACCCAGCAGAGCGGTAATCGTTAATGGCTCTGAGCTGAGTGCGGCGATGCTCAGCACGACCGGAACTGACTTTCAAAATGATCGTCTTCATCCGGATAACCGCCACTGATGGTAATCTGAGCCGGAGCCGATTGAATACCGGTACCCGAGATTTGTGCAACTACCTGAACGATGCCAGACTCGGTTCCACTGTGAAGTGTAGTCACGGCCATTCCCTGGTCATTTGTCGTGGCTGTCTGCGGAGAAAATCGTTCCCCGCCGTCAGGGTGCGATCCAAATGTAAATTCAACTTCTGCACGGTTTTCTTTTCCAAGAGGATTGCCAAACTCATCAAGTACCTGGAATGTAAGTGAGGAAGACTCTATACGACCTGACTCTTTCACATGAATGTTGGTTTCCGAAATTTCAGTGAACTGAATAGCATCAGGCTCTCCGAAAATAGCATCCGGTGCTGTAAACGTTAAGTTCCGTGTAACGATGCCATTTGGCCCATCGGCACGAACAGTTACGGTTACATTTTGAGTGATGGGTTCATCATCTGTCTGTCGTAGCTCAAACTCAAACTCCGTGACTCCTTCACCGGATTCGGTTTCGTCACCAATGGTAACATCGATGTCACCGGAGAGGGTGAGCTGATCGTTATTGACGTCAACACTCAATTGTGTTCCCTCAGCCAGCGGGTTACCGTTTTCATCCTCCAGAGTTACAGCAAATGTCTGTGAGGTGAAGTCCTCCAAATCAATATCATCAGGAGTGACGGTAAGCTGTGGCTTGCCACTGAAGAGGATATCGAGTTCTCGAGAAATACGGGCGCTGTTCTCATCAACCGTCTCCACGCGCACGGTTGCCGTTCCTGGCGAGGTCTGGTTGGTTTGCAGCTGGGATGTGGCGTAGCCGTCTGCATCTGTTGAAGCTGATCCGTTAATGGTTCCCTTGTTGGTCGAGAAATATACCGCAGTGCCTTCAAGAGCCGTATTTCCATAACGATCCCCAATCAAGGCTCTGATCTCGGTCGGGTCAGAAGTTGCTGCCGGTATATTCTTTTGTCCGGAGCTAACTTCAAAGTGATTGTCGTTGGGCAGTCCGCCGCTGATGGTAACACTGACAGGTTTTGACTGTTCTGTATTTTCATCGCGCGTAAAGCTGGCTCGTATCTGAACCACACCGGCTGCGGTACCACTTGTTAGCGCTGCTTTGGCAATACCGTTTCGTGTGGTCACAGTTTCCGGATAGATACTTTCACCGCCTTCGGGACCCGATGCGATCTCAAAATGAACATCCACGGCGTTTGACTGAGAAACCGGAGTGCCCAAAGAATCAGTAATCAAAAATTCAAATTCAGTTGTTTCAATTCCGCCAGCTTCACGCACCTGAATGGTTTCATAAGACAACGATTCGAAGGTGATAAATGCTGAACCTTCAGATTCATCGCCCGGTGGAGGAGGTGTATCTTCGTCCCCATCGTCGCCACCCTCTGACGAAGCCAAACGGAATGCAGGAAGTTCAACATCACGTTCGGGGATTGCCAGAAACTCTTGCGTATCTGCTGCATAACCCTCTTTTCGAACTTCAATAGTGTAAGTAATCGTTGAGTCCACTTGCAATTCAAACAAGTAATTGCCCGCTTCATTGGTTGTTGTAACTATTTCAGGCGCAGGGTTAATGATACGAACTATAGCATCCTCCAAAGGATTTTGATTGGCATCTGTTACCAATCCTGTGACTGAACTTGGCTCATAATCCGGAGTTGAAGTTGTTTCGCATGAAGTTAATGTTATCGCAACGGCAGATAGTATTACTATATATAAAGAAAGGTGTTTAAAATTTATCATTCTCTTAGTCTGTTTATTGTTTTAAGTATCCAGATAATCAAGTTGAGGTTATTTTACTTTACACAAGTCATCTTTTCTATGAGAAAGTTCATCAGTATTAAACCTGAATTTTCTGAACTTTATCCCTTAACATTCTGATGTAGAATAAAAAAGATGATCTATGCTTAGTCATTTCCTAACCGGAAGGAGAGAATGGAGACCCAATTGTTACAAATGCTTTTGTCGTTAATTTTCATGCATTAATTCGACAATAATTATTCATAATAATCCGGATCCTAACCTGAAAATACCGCAATATTCAGCGAGTTGTCTATCAAACTAAATAGTGGTTTTCCGCCTCAACATAATCGGGAGATTTAAATTAATCTCTCTGTTCGGCGGTGACCTGGTTAGATCTTTTTTCCTGGGGTTCCGCTCTGCTACACCCCAGGCTAATTATGTTTAATCCCTGCGGGATTGGGTTCGAGCCTGGATCTCTTTTCTCTATCATCAATTTTAAATTTGAAATAAAGAAGTCGGACGTTCGGTGATTCGTCGTTCATTTTAGTTGGGATCTGAGTTATAAAACTATCACGTATGCGCGCGTGAACAGATTAAATTTCAGCTTACAAACATCATACGCCGCGTCCTAACCCCAACCGACCTGTCATATCGAATACTATGACTAAATCAAGTGAATTAGGCTGATTTTTTCCATTTTTGTTTCATGTTCTGAATATAGTTCGGATCATATTCTGATTGATTATTCCACATAGCGCAGTACAATCGAATCAACTTGTTAATGATGTTATTGATGACGAGCAGCTCGTGTTTCCCTTCCTCGATTTTACGCTCGTAATACTCCCGGTAGTGAGGCTTGTGATTGGCCACACTGCGGGCAGCCTGGTGCATTAATTTACGCATTTCTGAATTTCCGTAACCGGTGGATCGATCCGGGCTTTTTACCGAACTCCCGGAACTGCGCCCGTGAGGTGCAAATCCAAAACGAGAGGAGATTTTCCGGGCATTTAATTGGTCTTCTCCGGTAAACAAACTCAGCCAAAACCGTCCGATTACCGGACCGATTCCGGGAGCCGTTCTCATGATCTGATGACGAGCCGTTAAAGCTTCATCCTGACTAATCAACTCGTCCATCGTTTCCTCAAGGCGTTTAATGTGTTGGCTGAGCAGGTTAATTTGCTGCGTCCACATGCCAGTTAATTGGTCCATGTCTGCATCGTGGATATCGGCTTCGGTGAGTTTACTTTTCAGGGCCGCTCGTCGGTCAACCATCTTTCGCCGTTCGCCCTGAAGCCGCTTGAGTTGTCCCATGGCCGGGCTAGGGGCTTTGCTCAGAGATAACCGGTCACTGAAGCGAACTCCGTAGTCCGCTAATGCTCGTGCATCGTAGCGATCATCCTTGCGGTGATGCTCGGGTGTGATTTTATTCAAAGCCGTAGTTTTTACCACGGCATGGGCCCATTCTTCGCACGTGGTCCATCGAAGCAGATGCTCCCCATAACGACCGGTGTGTTCACTGATCAGAATCGTCTGGGAGCATTCCACCTGCCGGTCATCCAGCCAACGGCCAAGCCGGGCAAATCCTTCGGGGTTGTTGTCTACCTGTAGATCCCACCCCTGAGTAGTCTTTCGATCCAATAAATAACAGTCCAGGCATTGTTTTGAAATATCAATTCCTACTACAAATCGCCATGTAATTGTAAGTTCCATCGTGAATCCTGTATTTTTCGAATATTATAATGAGAAACCTGCCAATGGTAGGCCGCATCCCGACTCTTTTACAATCGTAAAGGTTGCATACTATTTGGGTTATCCGGTCTACCTGCCCCGACAGGTTTGATTCGAACTTTGGGTTTTACCCTGAGCACATCATAAACTGTCTGTCGGGGATTGGTAGGTTTTGTTTAAAACCAACAAAACTTTCTTGAGGAAGTCTAAAGAGCAGGGAGGAACAAGAACCGGAGGAATTCATTGGAACACTGTATATATGAGAGATCTCTCGACTTCGTCACCTCCGCTATCGCTTTGGTGTCTGCGCTCGAGATGACAGGATACCAACATTACAATAACGGCGGATTTGGTTTTCAAATAAACCAGTACTCATCACACCGCCGCAATCAACACTATTGGCTATCTACAATTCTCTTATGCGGCGTAAACCAGAACCAATTTCAGCCTCCAAGTGTCATACGCCGCGCTCTGAACCCCAGCTCCTTGTCTTATCGAGCGCAGGTAGGAACGAAGAGACGACCGGAGTCGAGATATCTCCTGGATTGTAAATTAGCAGGTATAACACGAAGATGTCTCTTCTTCGTCCAAAAAACTGGCCTCCGCTACCAGTGATAGATTATGAAAAACTTCTGATTGCGTATCAAACAGCTCACTCCCCTCAAGGGGAGAATTATTATGTCACCTCTGAAATAATTTTGACCTGGTTGTGCAAAATTAATCACTCGAACTGACGTACCTTCACTCCTATAAACTCTTCTGCTCGGTCTTTACCGGAAGCGTTACAATAAACCGGGCCCCGCCGTCTTCGGCGTTTTCCGCTTTGATCTCTCCACCGTGATGCTCTACAATATCCTCAGAGATTGATAATCCCAAGCCAAGGCCAAACTTTGCACCGGTCTTTTTGGTGGAAAATTTTGGTTCAAAGATCTTCTCCAGATTCTCTTCCGGTATTCCCGGCCCTGAATCTTTTATTGACACCCAAATCACCTCTTTAGTCTTCCCATTATCATTTTCTTTCTCACCGGTTCCGCAGCGGATATCCAGACTGCCTTGCTTTCCCATCGCATCAGATGCATTCAAGATAATATTAGTCCAGGACCTGATTGAGCCCGGCGGCATCAGCCCTGATTTCGGGCACTTCCGGCAGGTCCAGATAGAGATCGTAGAACTTCACCCGGTTACTGGTCAGCTGAAGCGTGTCGTGAATTCCCTCACGGATATCAATCCATTCGTAGCGGTCTTCCGTATCCGAGCGGCTGTAGCTTTTCAGGGATTTCACCAGACCCGCAATTCTCTCTCCTGCCGTCTCTATGTTTTGAAACATCTTTCCAAATTCAAACTGATCAAGCAGATATTGTATCTGTTCCGGATTGCCGTCCGTCACTTTATGAAGCATATCTGCATATCCCTTCCGGCATCTGAGCGATGATCCGGACCTGCGAATTCCCAAATCAGGAAAAACCTCTTTTAACTGTTTTGAACGCTCGCGAATGGTTTTGGTATCGGGAAACCCGGCATTTCTTCCCAGCCCAAAAAACTGTTGTCCGGTTTGATGAAGCTCAGAGTCACTCTCACCGTACATCTTCTGCATCAGTTGATGAAGATGTTTCTCAAGGGTATCCGTTGACCGCAACAGAGCCGCAGTCGGGTTATTCACTTCGTGCGCAAAGCCGGCCACCAGCTGTCCCAGTGTTGCCATTTTTTCCTGGTGAACCAATGCCTTTTGGGCATCCTGAAGATCGCGATACGCCTGCCTCAGCTCATTCCGCTCTTTCTGAAGTTTGGTGTTTACCGAATCGAGCTTCATCTGAAGTATGATCGTTTGACGATATCGCTCCAGCAAGTTCACCATGATCAACTCATCCAGATAGCCGTCCAATTCAGGATGAATATCAATCAACCGATTCACATCTTTTTTGGGGATACGGAGAAAGCGGCAGTTTTCCTGCGTTTTAGCGGTGGTAAGTGACGGGAGTCCTGTGATGAATGAAATAATGCCGATCAGGGAACCTGAACCCAGATGCTGAAGCGGAAACTGGACATCGTTATACGGCTTCTGTTTATATAGCTGTACATCGCCATCCAGAAGAATATAGATGTTATTGAGCGGCTCACCCTCCTTAAAAATGATAATACCCGCCCCCAACTCAAAAAGGTACTTCTCGGCCTGGCCGTTCTCATCCAGTACCCGGTGCAACAATCCGGTTACCTGATCTCGATCTTCCAGCCATTGTGAGCCGAGTTTAAATTTCATTGATCCGTCATTTTTCGTCCGGTTCTCAAACTCTCAGCAATTCTTTCTGAATCTAAAATCTTCATATATGGAAGCAGGTCTTTCACATGTTCGATCACATAATCAGTCAATAGATTTCGGGTGATATCAACCAGCTCCTCTTTTTGCCAGGGTTTGGCGATGTAGTGTTTCAAATCCGCTTCGTTTACTGCTTTTACGGTTTCATCAAGTCCGGCCTGACCGGTAATCAGTACTTTTCGGGTCGATTTGGTCTTCTCCTCTTCTTGCATTTCAACGAGCAGCTCTACTCCGTTTTTACCCGGCAGAACGTGATCGCATAATACCAGCCCGATTTTCCCGTCTTCTGCCAGAATTTCCTCGATGAGTGCTTCCGCTTCTTCAGCGGTATCCGCCATCTCCACGTTAAAGTACTCTTCAAATTCGGTGATGTCCCGGACTATGGAGTCAAGAACTTCCGGTTCATCTTCAATAACCAATATGTAAATTTCTGATTTCATAGCTTTGAATTTAGAGAATGTAGGGCCAGTAAAAACTTGTCATCAATATGACTAAAATTATGGCAACAATGCCAATGATGGAACCGGCAACGATCATGTCTTTGGTTTCCACAACTCCTGTGCTGACGGCAATAGCATTTGGCGGCGTTGAAATGGGCAGAACCATCGCGAAACTCGTGCTGAGGGCAATGATCAAACCGATCATCATGGTTCCGGCAGGTCCTCCGACTACTCCGGATGTGGCCAGGGTAATTCCCAAGGGAATCAGCAATGAAGCCGTTACCGTGTTGGATAAAAAGTTTGACATCATGATAGATACAACGGCAAACACACCGAGCAGAACCAGGTACGACATCTGATCCCAGCTGATGCTTCCCACAATCCAGTCGGCCAATCCAGTTTCCTTCATGGCAATCCCCAATGATATACCACCGGCAATAAGCCACAGAACCTCCCACGGCAGATTTCGGATATCATCCTTCTCGAACGCCTGAGTGAGTGTAAGCACCGCTACGGGAATTAGCGCAACAATACTGCTCTTTATACCGTGAAGGCTTTCTGTGACCCACATCAGGACAGTTACGCCAAATACCACATACAGAATCCAGGCGTTTCTTGACGTTTTCCACTCTCCTTTCATTTCAAGCGGTATTGATTTCAGAGCGGGCGGATGGAGTTTTAAAAGCAAAAACCATGCAAAGGCAAGCATAACGATCGCCAATGGGAGCGCGTAGAGCATCCAGCTTCCAAATTCTATATTCAATCCCTGTTGGTTTAAAGCCGCAATCACAACAGCGTTTGGAGGAGTACCGATTGGCGTTGCAACCCCTCCGATATTAGCTGCAAATGGAATAGAGAGCGCAATGCTGATTCTGGCCGGATCGGTCATGTCCATTTTAGCAAGTATGGGAATGATGACCGTCACCATCATCGCCGTGGTTGCCGTATTACTCATAAATGCGGAAAGAGAAGCCGTCACAACCATCAAGCCAAACATGATCATTTTCGGACTGGTGCCAAACGGTTTTAGCAGAATCCGTGTCATGTTCTTATCAAAATTGTATTTGACGGCGGCATCAGCCAGAACAAATCCACCCAAAAAGAGGATTATAATCGGGTTGGCCAGCGTTCCCACAAACTGACTGAACGGAACAGGATCGTAGCTTGATATGGACCCGAATGAGATCAGACCTTCCGCACTGAGCAGAAGTACTTCGAGGAGAATCACCAAAATAGATGTCGAGTAGATGGGAATGGTTTCAAACATCCAAAAAACAGCAGCCAAGAGGAAGATACTTAGTGCCAAGTGTCCCGGCAGCGACAATCCGGGAAAAGTGATGAACAGTGGAATACAAAACCCAATAATCCCTAAAACAAGTCCGGTCAGTTTAGCTTTATCCATAGAACAATAAATAAGTCAGAACGATGATTGATTTATATCAAAATACACAGAAATTGAGTTCTAACTGAGAAGTTTCCTTAAAAAAACCAATTATTTACTGGTAGCGGTTTCAGGATTATATATCACGTTATGATTCTATATTCATCACTATACAACTATGGTAGATTTTTTGGAGATCCAAAAACAGATCAATTCAATCTCTCGCTAATTTGCGCAGATTACTCCGCAGAGCCTCGCAGAATTTCTGCGTACGTCTGCGAGTTAATCAGCGTTTCTCTGCGAGAATTGTATCTGATCTCTTTATAGTTGAAAACTTCTTTCGGTAGATCAAACCAACCTCCTCGCTGCCGTTTGAACGGGATCCCAAACCGGTGAGAATGGCGGAGCATACGAAAGATCAAGATCTACGATATTCTGCGCGGTCATCCCGGCTGTAATTGCGGTAACGATCGTGTCAATTCGCTTAGCAGAGCCTGCAAACCCAACGATCTGTCCGCCCAAAATCTTTCCATTGTTTTCCTCCGCAATTAATTTCACATTAATCTTGTCGCTCCCCGGATAGTAACCGGATCGGGTTCGGCTCTCGATCATGGCAGTTTTATATTTAATGCCAGATTCCTCCAGCTCCTTTTCTGACAATCCGGTTCTGGAGATTTCAAGATCTTTAAATTTCGTGATAGCTGTACCACATACACCCGGAAATTCAAGATCTCCGCCGCTCAGATTTATCCCGGCTACCAATCCATGTTTGTTAGCTACGGTTCCGAGAGCAATCCAGGTCTTCTCTTTTTTGATCAGGTGATAAGACTCGGCACAATCTCCGGCAGCCCAAATACCAGGCACTGATGTCTGTAACTTTTTATCAACCTTAATTGCACCCTTCACACCGGTTTCTATGGGTGTTCCATCTGTAAGGGCAGCGTTTGGTTTTACACCCATTCCAAGAATGACCAATTCTGCTTCCACTTCTCTTTGATCAGTCAGAACTGAAGTGACCGTTCCATTCTTTGCTTCAAAACTATCCAGTTTTTCATTCAGAAAGAGATTAACACCCGATTCTCTCATATACTCAGCAATCAGATCGGCCATATCTTTATCCATGGTGGTCATCACCTGCGGAGCCATATCAAAAAGGGTTACCTCCATATCTAGATCCAGCAGCGCTTCAGCCATCTCTATTCCAATGTATCCGCCTCCAACGATGACCGCCTTTTTGGGCGAATGCTTTTCTATGTACTTAAAAACGTCAATTCCAGTTTGAAGTGTACTCAAACCGAAAATCCCGTCTGAATCTATCCCCTCAAAATCCGGACGGATCGGAGAAGCACCGGTTGCAATCAATAGTTCGTCGTAAGACTCCCAAAATGTTGAATCCTCCTTAATATTTCTGACTTCAACCTTTTTACTATCCACGTCAATATTTATAACCTCATGACGTGTTCTTACGTCGATATTCTGTTTTTCCCTGAAAACTGCAGGTTTCCGGGCAATCAGCTGGTCGGAATCACTCACCTGCCCCGCGATAAAATAAGGCATCCCACACGCTGCGTAAGAAGTGTGATTTCCCCTTTCAAAAACCACAATTTCCCGGTCGGGTTGTTCCCTTCTAACTTTTGATGCAGCGCTCATTCCGGCCGCGTCTCCTCCGACGACTACTAATTTTCCTTTGCTCATAACCCTGTTTATTTAATTACGCTTTATAATAATGTATCAAGAATTAAAGTCATCCTCTATTCTGAATGAACAGTAGTATACATTCTTACTCTCTTTAAAAATATGTCTTACCTTTCGGTTGAAATTTTTCAACCTATATATCTAACATCAACATGGAAAAAGAGACATCATCGAATAATTCGAACCGAGGGTTTAATTTTGTAGTCAAATGGTCAGTGCTGTTTTTTGTGGTGCTCGTAATTGTCGGTTTAATATATCGATCGCTATACCCTGTTAAACTCAATCTGAATCAGGATGAGTACATCAAACAAGTTTTTACCATCCAAAAATCTGACGTTTACGATGAGCCATCAGATACCACAACAGTAGTCGGTGAATTTGAACCTAGCGAAATCTTATTTGTAATAGATGAGCAGGGTGATCAATATTTAGTTAGGCCACTGCTTACGACCTATATCGACAGCGTGTGGATCAATCAAAATCATGTATTTGACTATTCACGTGAACACTACCGTCAGTGGCAATATGTGCAGGATAGCAGGAGATTTGACTCAGAGGATTAATTTTATGCAGAAATGACCGGTAATACAGATCATAAAAAGCCCGACCGAATTACAAGGGTTCATCTTTGGGTTGGACGAATCTTACTCATTGTAGTTGGGCTGGAATGGATCTATCTATTGACAGAATCGCAATGGCTCTCTCTTTTTGTGGTGAGTCTGCTTTTGATTGTTCTGTTTATTCCCATCATTTTTAGAAAAAGACTACAGGTGGATATTCCCGCGGAATTTCATCTCACAGCGGTCATATTCACATTTGCGGCTCTCTATCTGGGTGAAGTTCAGCATTTTTACCAGCGCGTTTGGTGGTGGGATATTGGCCTTCACGCATCAGCCGGCCTGATTATGGGGATATTTGGTTTTCTGCTGATCTATATTCTCAATGAAAGTAAACGTATTGATATACATTTAACATCCGGTTTTATTGCTTTATTTGCATTTACTTTCGCCGTGTCTATTGGGACAATCTGGGAGATTTTAGAATTTACTATAGATCATACCTTTGAGTTGAACATGCAGAAACAGATGATGGATGATCCATCCGGTTTAACGGATACCATGTGGGATATGATTGTAAATGCCGGCGGAGCATTCATCATTAGCATGTCTGGCTGGATGTATCTGAAATCCGCCAAAAATTACTTTGTGAGAGAGTGGATCAAAAAATTTATCGAAAAAAATCCAAGACTGTTTAGCAGGTAGCCGTCATTAGTTTAAATCATCCAGGAAATGTCTTAATACTATTCAGGCATACCCTATATAAATCCAGGTTCTGATACTTTGAAAAGAATTTCCCGATAGGCTTGGACTATGAAACTTTAATGAAAGTCCTCTTCTCGTTACTTATCTGATGTGATACAGAGTGAAAAAAGAGCATGATTGAAAAAAAGATATGAAACAGTACTGGGAAGGGACTTCCCGATTAGCCAACTGGCTAATTCCTCTGCGGCGGGACAGGCTTCTCGTCCCTTTTCAGACACATTACTGTTCAAAGTAATATAATGGTAATGGTGCTGAGTTATAAATCGAGATGAATAGTAGTACCTGGGAAGGGACTCGAACCCTTACGATGTCGCCACCACCGGATTTTGAATCCGGCGCGTCTACCAATTCCGCCACCCAGGCTAATTGTTTGAAGATTTCAAATATAAGCAGGGTTCCAAACAATAGAAACATCTATTTGATCAAATTTTATAGATACATTTGATGCATAAACTGAATCGTAACTTCAGAAAAGTTAACTTATCAAATAAGAGGATTTCTTAGTAGTTTAATTACTGACAAACGTAAATCATTTAGTCCACTTAAAATGAAAAAAGCATTAGTAGGAAGTTTGATTGGTGTAGCAATTGTCGTTGCACTGGATTCATTCGCCCGTGTTATTATCTCTATCTATATGGGATTAAATTATCCAATGATCTCATACTCTGAATTCCCCGGGATCATATGGCCAATGCTGCTTACCCTCATTGGTGGCTTCTCGGTCTTTTTCGGTGCGATGTTTACGCTAACCTATGGGCGTTCACATAGATTGGTAGCACTTTTGAATCTTCTTTTTTTCATTATTCTCCTTCGCTACGGTCAGATCTACCTTTTAACAGGCATTGAGTCTCTATTCTATCCGATTACAACATTGGTTCTATCTTTGGGATCTATACTTTTAGCGTGGCAGCTAACAGATCCCAAGAAAAATTCCGCTCCTCAAGAGGTAAAAGAAGAGAGCGATTTAGGTGAAAGCCATCAGGATTATCACAAACCGCAAGAGAACTGATTCGCAAAGAGCGTCGGAGAGATTAAATAAATCTTTGATCTGTCTGATTCAAAAACGATGCAGCAGCTTTACTCCTCATCACATTGAAACATAAATCCTTTTTTCCGGATCGTTTCAATAAAATCAAATTCCGAGTGCTCTCGCATTTTCTTTCTAAGGTAGCTGATATACACATTGATGTAGTTTGTTTGAGTATCAAAGTGTATATCCCAAACTTTACTGGCAAGCTCTTCCTGCGAAATAATTCTCCCTTTATTTCGAACAAAGTAAACCAATAGATTAAACTCGTTATTGGTTAAGTCTACCTCATTTTCATCGATAATCATTTTTCTGGTTATCAGATCTACGGTAAGGCTGCCGCATGTAAGCTCTTTCTCTGCGCCTTTGTTGTTACTTCGTCTTGCAATGGCATCAAGGCGAGCCATCAACTCATCACTGTTAAATGGTTTCGTCAGATAATCGTCTGCACCTACATTCAATACCTTAACTTTTACATCTGTCTCGTGTTCGGCAGAAAGTACAAGCACCGGAGTTGTAACTCCCTCCTCTCGGATTTTTGCACATACATCATAACCGTTACCATCGGGCAGACGCAAGTCAAGAATGATCATATCAAACTTGTTATTGAGAGCCTTTTCTTCTCCGTCGCCTGCTGTTTCAGCAACAGCAACATCATTTCCCCGGTGTTCCAGAACTGCTTTTACAAGTGTTCGAACGGTCGGATCGTCTTCAACGACTAATATTTTCATCTTTTTTTTGGTTTCCGTAGATGCTGTAGACATAATTAATTCATTTCAAAGTTGTAAAGATGAATCTTCTGAAGGTTACAAAATTATTTAATTCAAAAAAGTATTTTTTTACACCTCTTCATAACCACTGCGTTTAAACCATTTAAAAATTTGATTTAAATAGACTTCACTAAATGAATGGTTTTCATTTAATAAATTCAACTCTGCTTTTACACCATTTTCCTTTAGCATTTCTATTTCGTTGGCTTGAGGTCCGGACTGAACCTTATCATCGTTTTTGCCATGAAACGCAGCAATATTCATGTGCTGTATATTTTCAAAATTCTCATTTAGGATCTCCGTTTTAATTCTCGCTCCAGTCACGGCGAGGTCATTCACGTGTTTCCAGCGCGTGAGTGCAAAATAACCGGCCAAATATCCTCCCATGGAATAACCCATAACCCCAATTCGGTTCACCTGAATAACCGGCAAGAGTTTATCTATAATTCCCTGAATAAATTCCGATGCCAATTCCAGGGATTTGATAAATTGTCCTTGATTTCCATCATACAGATACCATGCTCGTCCCCAGTCAGAAACATTCTTTTTTCTGCTTCGGTCGTAAATAGGATACGGTCCCTGAATAAACAGATGATAGGCTTTAAGATTTAACAGAGAATCACATCGCTTCTTAAATAGATCAATATTCTCACCAAAACCGTGTAAATAGATGATCAATGGTTTTTCACCCTTTTCTCCGGTTTCAATCAGTGAATAAGGTACTTCTACTTTAAAAGATGTTTTTCCGGATACCAATACTTCTCTATCCTTACCGGCCATTTAACTTTTAAGCTTAAATTAATTGATGAGTCCTAAACAACTGTGTAATCTGAACTAATGATAGTAAAATTTGTGGAACAAATAGCAAAAATTACAACTGTCTTTCTGAATGTACCATAAATTTATTTACGTTGATCTATAAAAATTCAATAGCTTATGTCATGAATTGAGAAGACAGATCGTTAATGAAATTTACAAACGTCCCTATAAGTTTATTTTTGAGCGCCGCATTAGTAGCGGTATTTCTCAGCCCAATCCAATGTTATTCGCAAGGCGGTTATAACGGAGAATTTTCCAGAATGGGATTCTCACCAATCGGACTGTCTATGGGAAATGCCATGACTGCATCCACACGGTACAGCGGACACAGCTACTATAATCCCGCTCAGGCAGCTCTTCAAAGCAGTTCTATTCCTCTTTTATTTTCATCTGGTTTGATGCAGTTCGACAGGCAGCTTCACATGGTGTCTGTAAATTTTCAGCTTCCACCCTCGGCCGGATTAACTTTCAGCCTGATAAACGCCAGAACCGGAGATATTGACGGCCGTAACCTTAGCGGATATCATACAGGATATTTGTCAACGTCTGAATATCGGTTATCCGGAACATTCGGAATTCGATTTTCAGAAAAAGTCCTGGCCGGTCTAGGGATCAATTTTAACCATTCTGATTTTCATGAAGAAGTTCCTGCCGTTCAGGGAATTGGCATCGACCTTGGCATTATCGGAAAAATTTCAGACCGGCTGAATGTTGGAGCATCCATCCAAAATTTGCTCTCTTCCAGATCTGTTAATACGTCTGATCTATATGGAACAGAATCGGCTTCAAATAGAGAGAAAGAACCCCTCAGATTCTTAACCGGAGTAACCTATATCTTATTTGAGGATCTTATACTTCATGCGGATTATGAACTTCGTAATCAATATGGAGAATCTGTGCTGGAAAATAGTGGAAGGAATGAAATTCGTTCAACTGCTCAATTTTTCAGATCAGGAGTTGATTACTCTCCACATGAAAGAATTTCTCTGCGTGGAGGAATGATTTGGAATGAAAAGAATCCGGAGCAAACACTTCAACCCTCTGCAGGCTTTTCAGTTCATCTTCCTTTTGATCAACTTACTCCATCCATAGATTACGCTTTTGTTGCGGAACCATCCGGAATCTCATCAATGCACGTCTTCGGATTGAGAGTGAATATTTAGGTCTTAAGAGAGAATTTATAGTATTAATGACTTTAACTAATAAGCATTATGTAGATTCGTGTGGGTGATGAAAATAGTACCACAATGTTGTGCCTTGGTTGATCTCCGTGTGTTATAGATAATATTAGTAACATATTTGATTTTTACATCAATGAATGTGCTTGCCCCAAAGTGGGCAACGTCAATAACATAGTGCAGCGCGCTATGCCATGTACAGCTGCCATAAAAGAAAGCCCTGTAGGGGCGCAATCCAGACAAACCATTTCTATGCCACAGTCTCTTTCCAAAGTATACACGCATATCATATTCAGCACAAAACACAGAAAAAATCTGATCGATGATACGATTGAAAACGATCTTTACAATTATATCGGCGGGATATGTAAAGACATGGGATGTAATCCTATACAAGTTGGCGGTCATAAAAACCATGTTCATATTTTATGCCTTCTATCAAGAAAAATAACCCAAATGAAACTGCTTCAGGAAATGAAACAGGGCTCCTCTAAATGGATAAAAACGATGGATGAACGTTATGCCAATTTTTACTGGCAGGATGGATACGGAATCTTCTCAGTTTCCCCAAAAGGAGTAAACTCAGTTATTGAATACATCATAAATCAGCATGAACATCATCAAAATATGAGCTTTAAAGATGAGTACAGAAAGTTTTTAAAGAATTACGGAGTGGACTTCGATGAACGGTATGTGTGGGATTAATCTGGCAAGCAGACACTGTGAAGTAGATGCAGCAGGACCGGCGCCCGCGTTGGGGCTGCCGGATGGTTGATTGGCTATCATCGCGCGATGCACGATGTTATTGACCGGCGCTCCTTTGGAGCTGTTTAATGCTGAAACTCTTAATAATGATGATGGTTCAGCGGCTTTGGTGGCATATCGAGCATCCAGTCTATTCTGTATTTTTTGATAATATAAACAGCTTGAATCTGGTAATTCACGCCCTCATAATTTTAGATACAACCGACTATGATAATTTAAAAGAAAGCTATAAACTACTAAAATTCACCTCTGCGATCTTTCAACTCTTTGTATAGCATCTCCCGGGCTCTGAAGATGTGCGCCTTTACAGTCCCTAAAGGTAAATCCAGCTGTTCTGAAATTTCATCATAGCTCAGCTCCTCGAAATGACGCAATTTAATCACCACTCTGTATTTATCCGGCAAGTCCTCAATGGCTTCGTGGATAATATCACTTCTCTGTTTGCGAATGATTTTCCGGTCTGTACCTGAGTGTTCATCCTCCAGCTGGATATTCATCTCCCCCTCTTTGGTCTTAACCGGTTCATCAATGGAGGTAGTTTGAAGCTTCTTCTTGCGCAGATAATCAATTGCGTGATTCGTTGTAATCCTATAGAGCCAGGTAGAAAAAGCGTAATTGGTATTGTAGGACTGTAGGTTATCAAATGCCTTCATGAAAGCCTCCTGAACCAAATCCCGTACCTGTTCCTTGTCTTTCACCATTTTGAGTAAATGGAAAAAGAGAGGAGTCTCATATTTCTCCATCAGAGATTTGTACGCACCCTGATCTCCGGCAACAGCACGTGCTACCAGCTTGTCATCCTCAAGGCTGCTTGCTGAGGCATTTTCACGGGGCGTAGTCTGTGATTCAGTACTTTTGTCTTGGTGTGACATCAAGATGATTAAATTTTAGCCGGCCAATGACAGATGCAGCTTAATATTTTCGCTTATTAAAATAAGAAGGACTTACTATCCAAAAAACCTATAATCGATAGAAAATAAACATAACAATACCACTATGAAAAAACTACTTACATCTGCGTTTATACTATTTCTGGCATTTGGAATTCATTCTACAGCTACTGCGCAGGTTAGCGTAGGGGGCGGACTCGCTTACGGCGAAAACATTGAAGAACTTGGACTGAAGGTTGACGGAATCTACGTCATTAATGAAGAGTTCAGAGCCGGTGCGGATATCATCTACTATTTTACAGGTGATGGAATTACGTTTTGGGAATTAAACCTGAACGGTAACTATCTGTTCGTTGAGGAAGAGGATTTAATCGTTTATGCCCTGGGAGGGTTAAACTACGCACGTCAGAGCTTCGATATTGATGGCATGAATAACCCCTCAAATTCGGAGATAGGCTTAAATATTGGTGCAGGCCTGGAGTATGATCTGGACTTCGCGAAACTGGCACCTGAAATTAAATACGCCTTAAGCGATTATGACCAGTTAGTCATATCTGTTGGTTTAAGATTTCCAATTAATTAAACAAAAATTTCAGACTATCAAGACAGAGTCAGGCGTTTGCCGAAAGGTAAACGCCTTTTTTATTTTGTTAAAATTCCGTGACGAATGCCACCGGTGGAAACAATCAATTCATCAAACTTGAAATGATTCATAAACTCATGAAGTATAATGAGTCCACCCGTTATCACATCTCCTCTGCCGGTTAAAAAAGGCGAGTATTTATGTTCAATTTTATCAGAATTTATTCTTGAAAACTCATCTATAAAGTTTTCAACTGATTCTTTCTTTAAATGGTACCCATTAATCAGTGAGGCGTCGTACTCTTCCAATCCAAGTTCAATTGCCGCAATGGATGTAACTGTGCCGGCTACACCCACCAACCGATAATTCTTTAGATTGAAATTTTTGGCCTTTAACAGTCTTTTGACTTCATCCCGCAATGTTTCAAGTTCATCGGCTGTCGGTGGATCATTTTTCAAGTATCTTTCCGAAAATCGAACGCTGCCCATATCTATGGATACGCCGCTGCTCAACTCGAGACGATTACCCATCGCGATCTCAGTGCTGCCTCCCCCAATATCTAAAACAACAAAGTTTCCGCTCTGATCTTTTAAAACGGAAATAGCACCGCTATAGGTGGTTTGAGCTTCCTCTTCACCGCTCAACAGCTGAACACTCCATCCTGTCTCTTGATAAATTTGATTTAGAAACTCTCCCCTGTTTGATGAATCCCGAACGGCGCTTGTCGCAGTCACCACGACATCTTTTACAACCGAAGGATAATTTTCTACCAGATGAGCCTTGTAACTTTTTAAGACGTTAACCACCCGGTCACAGCTATCCGGGTGCAAATTTTTATCAACATCAACACCTTTGCCTAGTCTTGGAACAGCATGTTTTTCTTCCAGAACCTCAATATCGCCGTCTTGAATTTTGGCTACCAACAATAGCACTGAATTTGTACCAATATCGATTGACGCTTTCAGCTCTGCTGTATTCATTATTTTTCTTTTCACTGCTTTTTCAAGTGAAGTAAAATCCACTCTTCTTCCCGGGTTTTTCCGATAATTTCCACCGGATGCTCATTTAGATTCTCCCTAATGATCTCTTCATCTGAATCGAGCAGTCCCGTTAAACAGATATCCCCACCGGATCTGGTATGCTGAACTAAAAACGGAATGATTTCAAGGATCACATTTCGATTGATATTGGCCAGGGTAACATCAAACACCTCATCATCTTGGATCTGCTCAGTGCTGCCAAACCTGATCTCTACCTGCTCACTCACCCCGTTAATCAGAGCGTTTTCCGTGGCATTTACTTCGCTCCACTTGTCCACGTCAAAACCGATTGCTTTTTTAGCGCCCAGTTTGATAGCTGCAATAGCCAGTATTCCTGTTCCGGTCCCGGCGTCCATAACCTTTTTCCCTTTAAAATCTATGGAAGACAATCTGTTTAGAATCAGCTTGGTCGTTGCATGATAACCGGTGCCAAACGCCATTTTTGGATCGATCTCGAGCAGGATTTGTCCCTTGGGTGGTTTTAAGTCAGACCAGGTTGGACGAACCAGAAATTGGCCGATAAACTGAGGCTGTATCGTTTTTTCCCACTCCTCGTTCCAGTTTTGCTCTTCTATGTCTTCCGTCTCTATGAATTTGGCATCCGGATAAACGCCAATCAACTGTTCGATCAGTTCCCGGTTTGAGTCGTTGTATCGGGGTTTTTCAACATAGGCGATCAAACGGTCATCAAACTGTTCAAAGCCATAAAAATCAATCTCCATCAGTTCCGCAATAAACGATTCCTGATAGCGGTCCTTAAGACTGAATACGAGTTTGATATAGTTCATCGAAATAAATTTTATGATATAAATACAGATCAGGAACAGTGTTTTTAAACAATACCCCACATCCTGGATAAAATCTGTTTACACCGTCACTTTACTCTCTTGCTTGGGATCCAAGTCGTACAGAGAAGATACAGTGGCCTGAATGGTTTTGTACCACTCATTGCCAAACTTGTCATTGATCTCATAAAAATCGGAAAAATCGGGTCGTCTCAATTTCATCTTCCACTCTTGATTCTTCGCTTTGAATACCGGATCGATATGTAAGAGCTGATGATATAGAAGCATTTTTTTGGTGTCTGTATCAAGCATATCCCATAAATCGCCGGAAACTTCAATCAGGTAGTCGTTACCGGAGTAGTGCTTCACCTCTCTGGTGGCCTTCATACACTTTGCAGCTCTCTGCTTAGAGATGTTTGGGTATACCAGCAGGTATCCGATCTGAGCCGGACCAAGCTCAATTTTGTGTGTTTCAATTACGTCTTTTGCAATCTCTTCAATTTCAGGGGCTTCCATCAGCTGTTTGTCTGTCAGCTTGATATCACCTTCGGGTTTTAAAAAATCGTTGTCGGCCATGATACTTTCTAAGGATAAATTTAATTCACAATTCTTTTTCAGTGGATGCCAAAGTTATCAAAGGTAAGAGTCAATAGCGAGAAGACAATGATTACCAAAACCGTAATTTTTCAACAAAAAAAGCCGTATCTGCTATCAACAGATACGGCCTCCACTTTAGGTGTTCACTCAATTAAGCCCTGTGACATAACCCGGATTATTCATCAAGAAATTTATGTGTAAACAAGGCGAAGTAAAAATAGTGACGCAAGGGTACAGAGGTACCCTGAGTAAGCTATTTTTCAATTCAACGCCGTGTACAGTAAAATTTCGCCGCAACAATCTACTCCCAAATTTGGGAAACATGACAAATCATGTAAATCAATAAAAATCATTATTATAACACTTTATTAAATACTTCTTTGTGAATAATCCGGGTTAGTACCCCAATTCCGTGCATGAAGAATTCACATACTGAGCATCCCAGCACATGCGATCTCCATTTTCGTCCAGATAACCCGTTCCTGTATCCGTATTCCAATACAAAACTGTATTGCTGTTGCCAAAGAAACCGGATGATTCAATAGTATTGTCAGCTCCCTCTTTCAGATAGGTTAACTGACTTGTTTGATTTGATTCTCCTTCCTGCAACGTAAACTCAATCATATAATCATTATCTGAGATAATCTCCCATTCATAAAATAGAACCGGTTGAGTATCCGAACCATCTGAATAAAAAGACCACTCTCCATTTTCATTATCATGATCTATAAAACCATACATAAACCGCTGATTGTCCCATGTCTGCCCGGTTTCGGGATCAGTTCCATCAAAATATAAATTCCATTCAATGCCGGGACCTATATCTTCTGCAGTCATTCGCACGGTTAAACCATCAACTGTGTATTCCCAGGTCCAGACTCCATTATCGTACTCTCCCTCTTCACCTGATCCAAAACCCATATAAAATTGGCCAAGTCCTGCGTAGGAAGATAAAGCCCCGCTTGATGACTGAGCGTATGCTTCTGCCATGTTGAAGGTTTGATACTCTTCAGACGGCTCAGTGTTTGCGTCTTCATAATAACTTACATCTACTTCAACCGGGCTTGTTTCTGGCAGTTCGGGCTCTTCAACATCATTATCTGATACAGTATCATCAGAACATGCGGTCAAAAGTAAGATGAACCCTAAAAAAAGAGAGAAAAGTAACTGTCTGAATAAATTTATTTGAGGCATTGAAAAACGATGTTTTAACATTTAAAAAATTAGCTTGATCTCTACCCTACTATGCGAAAAAACTCCCATTGAACTTTCATTTTTTTGAAAAATTATTTCAGATGTTTAACTCTCTTTTAAAATTCCTCACTTTAGTTCTTATCTTATGTATAGAATAAACTATGAACTAACGCTGAGATAAAAATCTTATGAAAATCACATCATCAGAAGAGGCAGTAAAGGGGATAAAATCGGAAGACAAAGTCTACATTCACACCGCGGCAGCTGCTCCGCAACAGTTGATTAAAGCAATGACTTCGCGGCATGAAGAATTGCGAGATGTCTATGTATACCATTTACATACAGAAGGTGCGGCACCATATGTAAAGCCAGAATATAGAGACTCGTTTAATACGCGTGCGTTTTTTGTGGGCAGCAACGTACGGAATGCAATTAAGGAAGGGTATGCAGATTATATACCGATTTTTCTAAGTGAAATTCCCCATCTTTTTAACCGTGGGATTATCAAACTGGACGTAGCCGTAATTCAGGTGAGTCCTCCCGATAAACACGGTTTCTGTTCTTTGGGAGTATCTGTAGATGCATCTCGGGCCGCTGTAAATAATGCCAAGATGGTTATTGCCCAGATCAATCCCAACATGCCCAGAACTCACGGTGATGGAATAATCCACCAAAGTGAAATTGATTTTGCCACTGAGGTAAATGACCCGCTGCCCGAACATGCACCGGCGGAGCTTTCAGAAGTTGAGCTGGATATTGGACGATATTGTGCTGAACTGGTTGATGACGGCGCAGCCCTGCAGATGGGAATTGGAAGTATTCCCGACGCAGTTTTAGCTTCTCTCAAAAATCATAAAAATTTGGGTGTTCATACCGAAATGTTTTCTGACGGACTTATTTCTCTTGTAGAATCCGGTGTGATTAATAACAGTAATAAGAAGATCCATCCGAACCGATTAGTTTCATCATTTGCAGTTGGAACCCGTAAACTGTACGATTTTATGGATGACAATCCCAACCTGGCGATGCTGGATTGTGCCTATGTAAACGACACCGCGGTGATTCGAAGAAATCCAAAAGTAACCGCCGTTAACAGCGCTATTGAAGTAGATTTAACCGGACAAATTTGTGCAGATTCAATTGGTACTTATCTCTACTCCGGTGTAGGCGGGCAAATGGACTTTATCAGGGGAGCTTCACTCTCTGAGGGAGGGAAACCAATCATCGCGCTTCCTTCATCAACAAAACATGGAGTCAACCGGATTGTGCCATTTCTAAAACAGGGAGCCGGTGTTGTTACAACCAGAGCTCACGTTCACTACGTGGTTACAGAATATGGTATTGCCAGCTTGTATGGTAAGGGTTTAAAAGAAAGAGCTTCGGAGCTTATAAAAATCTCGCACCCCGATCATCGGGAAATGCTAAATAGAGCGGCTTACGATCGATTCAAGTCCTTATAATTCTATATATTGCAATCGATTCACAATTTTAGGAATCAAAAAAATCAATTTATTTAAAAATGAACAGTTCAAACGAAAGTAAAAGATTTTCTCACACCTCTGATAAAGTAGATGAAATTCTCAATGCATTTAAATCAGAGCCGGCAGGCAGCTTAATTGTGCTGGCCGGAAAAAACAGAGGCGATAAAAAGGATCTCGTCAGTAAGCTACGGAAAAGTGACACCGAACTTAAGGAAATTGATCTTCGAAATGTCATTTCTACCGTAGAAGAAGAGACCTATGAGAATATTGAGGAGCTCTTTAATTCGTTGAGTGGCGGAGAAATCGTTTATCTGAATAATGGTGATGTTCTGAGTGGAGAGTACACGGGTAACACCTACTCTTTCCGGAGATATGCAACGCCGCAAGAGAAGTATTTGCTCACCAAGATTGAAGAGAGTAAGTCAGGATTTATTCTAGATCTTTTGGATGAGGCTAATGTCAACAATCTGCTTGAAAGAAAATCGAAGGCTGTAATTGAGTTTAAGGCACCGAAAAGCGGATTGGGTAAATTTTTCTGGAAACTCAAACAGATTGGCGTACATGGTCATACATTTGAAAACAAACGTCCGCTTAAAAAATAAAATAACCCATCAAGAAGTTTTACTCGGTCGGGATTCTGTTATAAATCAGTTCCAGCATTACGTCTCCAACCGCCTGTAGTACATCCCGATCGATAATATCGATGTCATCCCGTTGGGTATGCCAGTATGGTGGAAAATCTATTCCACCTGATACGTTCAACCGGTGATGGATAATGTTGATCATCGGAATTCCTGTATACTGCTCAACGATGATATGATCGTCGGCAACCCTGCCACCTCTCTCATTTAAAAACAAATCACTATGTCCTTTCTCTGCAGCGATTGACCAGATTTCGTCAACCAGCTGTGGAGCAAAATTAACAGAGTGACCCTCTTTTGGAAAAACAGCACCTTGTCCGCCTACCATATCAAGAAGTATTCCAAAACGCGGATTATAACCCGGAACCGGTGGATTTTGTGCCCAGTACCTGGATCCGATAAAGTAATTAGCCAAATCTCCCTCCTCACCGTAATCTTCACCGTCAAATAGAATGATATCTACACCTATCGGTGGCGGATTCTCACTGAATATGTTGGCAAGTTCCATCAGAACACCCACTCCGCTTCCTCCATCATCTGCCCCGGGAATAGGCTGTTCAGGGTTATCGGAATCGTACTCACCGCGCGGTCGGCTATCCCAGTGAGCAGCCAGTACTATTCGATCCGAATATTCTCCACCGAATGATGCCAGGATATTATAGAATGGCAGGTTTTCACCATAAACTTCTTCTTCAAACTGTTGAACATAAACAGAGCGCCGACCGGCTGTTTCAGAAAAATGATTTCTGAAGTATTCTACAGCTTCACGATGTGCATCAGACCCGGGCACTCTCGGACCAAATGACAATTGATCCTCTATATACTCAAAAGCATTTTCGGAACTGAATGAAGGAACTTCTCTACCCTGATCTTTGAATTGCAAACCATTTTGATCATCAGAACAGGAGATCAACAAAAGAAAAATGAACCAAATAGAAAGTATCCGCTTCATTTTAGGAAGATCTGTGAACCATTGTCGATGAAGACTGAGCTGTAGGCAGCACAATGGTATCCATGATATTTACATGGGGAGGCCTTGAGGCTGTAAAAAGAATAATTTCGGCAATATCGTCGGCGGTCAACGGATCCATATTCTTGTACACGGTTTCAGCTGCATCGCGATCTCCATGGAAACGAACTTCGCTGAATTCCGTATCCACTAATCCCGGAGACACTGCACTTACCCGAATATTGGTGCCATGCAGATCCATCTTGGTAGCCTGTGTAATCGCCTTCACAGCGTGCTTGGTTGCACAGTAGACTGATCCGCCGGCATACGCCTCGTGGCCGGCAATGGAGCCGATATTGATAATATGACCGCTGTTACGTTTACGCATCTTTTCGGAAACAAAACGCGTCATGGAAAGCAACCCTTTGATGTTGGTATCAATCATTTTATCCCAGTCCTCAAAATCAGCCTGATCTACAGGATCTTTACCGGACGCCAGACCCGCGTTGTTGACTAGGATATCAATTGGATCAGAAATGGCATCAACGCATTTTTTACACGCTTCCCTGTCGCGGATATCAAATGTAAACGTTTCAATTTGAACAGAATAATGTTCACCAATCTCTTTTGAAATCTCTTTCAGGCGATTTTTTCTTCTGCCCGTAAGTATCAGATTAGATCCGGCTTCTGCAAAATGAAATGCACAGGCTTTTCCGATTCCGGATGTTGCCCCTGTTATCAGAACCCATTGATCCTTCAGTCGTTGAAAAGCCATAATCGTTTTGTTATCCGTTCAACTGTTCAATACGTCGACCCGCGCGCAGAATATCCGATTCCCTAAAACTGTTTCCGAGAAACTGAATTCCAACCGGCAAGCCGTTAGAGTGAGTCCCTGCAGGTACGCTTATCCCGCAAATTCCTGCAAGATTAGCAGTGGTGGTATAGATATCATTGAGATACATCTGAACAGGATCATCCTGGTTGGATCCCAAATCAAAAGCCGTAGTAGGTGCCGTCGGTGAAACGATCACATCCACTTTATCAAATGCATTCTCGAAATCTTGTTTGATCAGTCGCCGTACTTTTTGAGCTTTCGCATAGTAAGCGTCATAATATCCGGCACTTAAAACGTAAGTACCGAGAAGAATACGTCGTTTAACCTCTTTGCCAAATCCTTCCGTACGGGATTTTTTGTAAAGTCGAACAAGCGGAGAGTCTACTTTGGCAAGTCTTTCCAATGCCTCCTCTTTACCTGCAGCGACCGCTACTTTGATCTCTTTTTCGATTGATTCTCGCTCCTTGCCCAGTTCTTTTTCAATCTCTTTAAAATCGGCCCGGTGACCATATCTCACTCCGTCATATCTGGCCAGATTACTGGATGCTTCTGCAGTAGCAAGAATGTAGTAGGTTGCAATTCCATATTTACTATGAGGCAAATTGATAGGAACCAATTCTGCTCCATCCTTCTCAAGACCTTTTAACTGTTCGTTGATCAGGGTGCGGATTTCATCATCCAATCCTTCACCAAAATACTCTTCAGGAACACCGATCTTCAGTTTTCCACTATCATTCTGAATGGCCTTGGAATAGTTTTCAACGGGAACATCTGCCGATGAGTTATCCATCGGATCATGTCCGGATATATGCTGAAGCATCAGTGCGGCATCTTCCACACTATTCGAAAAAGGTCCGATACAGTCAAAAGAGGAGGCAAATGCTACGAGTCCGTAACGGGAAACCCGGCTGTATGTAGGCTTTAAACCCACCACACCGCAGTAGGATGCCGGCTGACGAATAGATCCTCCTGTATCTGAACCCAACGAAACATTGCACATACCTGCAGCTACAGCTGCGGCACTGCCGCCACTTGATCCACCGGGTACTTTAGAAGTATCGTGT
Source organism: Rhodohalobacter sp. (assembly GCF_034521535.1). Lineage (GTDB taxonomy): Bacteria > Bacteroidota > Rhodothermia > Balneolales > Balneolaceae > Rhodohalobacter. Next base: position 291,344 of record NZ_JAXHMF010000006.1, read on the forward strand.
GGATTTTTAGTGGGGCCGTAAATTGAATTTTCCGTGGATGATCCCATCGCAAATTCATCCATGTTCAGGCGTCCAATCAACAGAGCATCTTCACCGTGAAGCTTATTGACAACTGTGGCATTGTAAACCGCTTCAAAGTTTTCAAGGATGTTGCTGGAACAAGTCAGCTTCTTCCCTTTTTCACTGATTACATCCTTCACGCCGACAACAGCTCCGGCCAGTTGACCGGCTTTACCGGCATCAATTTTCTTCTGAATTTCGGCAGCCTGTTTCAGCACCGACTCTTCATCGTACGCTATAAACGCATTGATTTCCGGATTTTTTGATTTAATGACGTCGAGATAAGTCTTTGCAAGATCCGGTAATTTTAACTTACCGGATTTCATTTGCTCTTGAGTCGAGAGCAGATTTTCCATTGAGAAATGCCGTTATTTTTTAGATTCTTCCTTTACTGTCTCGTTATTATCCTTGACTGAGCTATTTATTTCATCTTTGCCTTTATCGATCTCTTTTTTGATATCGTCAGAAGCTTTCCGGAATTCCTGAATTCCCTGACCAATACCTCGTGCCAGTTCAGGAATACGTTTTGCACCAAAAAGAAGTAATATGGCAAGGATAATTAATACCCATTCGAAACCGCCTATTGAACCCATATGATTATAAACTTAGGTTGTGAAAATTTGTTTATCTAATCATTTAAGATAAAAAATATTTACGACCCTTTTGTACCAGATATTTAATTCTTTTCAGGGTATCAATAGTTCTAAAAAAGAAGCAGCTCCAAAATAATGGAGCTGCATATACAAGCTGGTCTTTTTAAGGCTTTACTCAAAATATTTAACAAAGCCTACTCTCCTTTTACATATTGGTCAAACCAGTCGAGATAGCGCTCAAATCGATCTTTTTGGAATACAGGAGTTCGAATTCCGTGATGTTCTCCGGGATAGACAACAAGCTGTGTTTCTATTCCTAATCTCTTCATCGCCTGGTACATCTGTTCAGAACTTAAAATAGGTACATTCCAATCATCCGAGCCTCCCATCCACAGCGTGGGTGTTGTTACTTTGGCAACATCGTTGAATGGAGAAATTCTTTCCCATTTTTCAGGCGTTTCCCACGGTAAGCCAAGCTCCAGTTCCCAGTAAAGCTGATAGTGATCGTGCCCGTAAAGTGATCGATAGAGAGTTTCGCTGGCTCCCGATATGGCTCCATTGAAACGATCTGTTTGAGTGATCACGTAGTTTGTTAAGATCCCTCCGTATGACCAACCGCCAACTCCAAGCTGATCAGCATCTGCAACACCCATTTCTATTGCGTGATCCACTCCGGCCATCACATCTTCAAAATCTTTATTACCCCAATCCGCAAAAAGTACTTCAGAAAATTCCTGTCCATAGCCCGATGAACCTCTTGGATTAACCATAACAACAGCGTAGCCATGAGCAGCAAAAAGCTGAGGCTCGAACCGATAACTGTGTTCAAACTGAGCTACCGGCCCGCCGTGAATCCAAAGCAGTGTTGGATAACTTCTGCCCTCTTCATAACCGATCGGTTTAACCAAAAATCCATGAATTTCTGTACCATCCGCACTGTTAAAGTGAATCTCTTCTACCTCCGGTGCGATTAATTCTGCAAGATAGTCTCTGTTTTCGTGAGTAAGCTGCGTCACGGTACCGGCATCAAAAGAGTAGACCTCATGAGGTTCGTTGAATTTGCCCATCAGCACAACGCCTTGCGAATCGTGCAGGTCAAAATCACGTACACTTACCTGGCCGGTTACCACTCTTTCAAATCCAGTACCATTTCTGTTTACGGTAACAAGGTGGCTCTCCCCGGCATCTTCAAAAGTAAACCAGATCTGATTGCCATTTTCAGAAAATTTTGGGGTCCCTACATTGCGATCAAGTTCTTTGGTAATGAGGCGCTCCGGCCCGCTGCCATCAGCTTTTGTGATAGCCAGGTGTGTTGTAGCGTACCAAATTTTTTCCGGCTCAACACTTGTTCTGTAGGCAATTTCTCGTCCATCAGGACTCCAGGCCGGTGAGCTGTCACTGCCCGGATTTTGGGTGACCTGTACCAGTCCTCCCTCCTCTTCACCAAGCTCGGCATCTACAATCCAGATATTATCATTTTGATTCCCATCCGGTTCTTCAGTTCTATTGCTCGCGAATACAATCTTTGATCCATCCGGACTCCAGGAAGCCGAAGAGTGATCATAATCCCCAACAGTAAGCTGCGTTGCAATACTGTCTCCCGGTGTATATGTGTAGATGTGCACTCTTCTTCGATCCAAATAACCGGCATAGTCCCGTTTAAACTGAAGTCTGTCAATCACATGCGGTTTGGGATCATCTCCTTCATCTTCTTCTTTATCACGAATCATCAGCAGCAGACGGTCTCCATCCGGAGACCATTCAAAACCGTTAATTCCCTGCTCGATATCGGTTACTTGCTGTGCTTCACCGCCACGCATATCCAATTTCCAGACCTGAGTTTTACCGTCATCTTTGGAAGCGCTGAACGTCAGGTAGTCCCCATCCGGCGTCCACTGAGGGTTTCCGGCAGAGTACCCTTCTGCGGTCATGGGCAGCCTTACCGATCCGTCTTTCGAAACCATCCAGATTCTCGTTTCGGACGAGCCTTCATCAAAATCTGTTTGAGAAATTGTATACGCAATCCAATTTCCATCCGGACTTATTACCGGACTGCTGACACTTTTCAAATTGAAATAATCATCAATTTCAACAGGCCTTTGGTCAGATTGAGCATGTGTAAGATTTAGGAATAAAAAAGAGATTAGAATGGTGAGCAGAGAGAAGTGTTGTATTTTCATCAGTAAAAAAAGGGCTTAATTATAAGTACCCTTAAGGTTACACAATGCTGATGAATTATGCTAAAGAATGAGAATGGAAGTGTATCCATCACAGAGTTTGAAGCGTACTTATGTGCTCCAAACTCTGTTCAGGAATATTTTTATGGTCTTAGACGGCCAAGCATACGTGGAAACGGTATCGTTTCTCTAACGTGAGAAAGTCCGCAGATCCAGGCTACCGTTCGTTCAATTCCCAAACCAAATCCGGAATGAGGAACAGAGCCGTATTTTCGCAGATCCAGATACCAGCTGAACAGTTCTTCAGGGAGATCATGTTCGGCGATTCTTGCTTTCAACACATCAATGTCTTCCTCTCGCTGACTGCCGCCTACAATTTCACCATATCCTTCAGGAGCCAATACGTCGAGTGCGAGTGCCAGTTTTTCATCCTCAGGATCGCGCTTCATGTAAAATGCCTTCACTTCTGCCGGGTAACGATGCACCAATACCGGCGTGTCATATTGCATAGTCAGAATGGTTTCATCACTTCCACCAAAATCATTTCCCCACTCAAAGTTGGCCGCCGATTTTTTCCAGACCGGAATATTTCGAAGATCTTCCTCAATCTGATCAATCCGAGTGTGGATCTCCTTGATTCGCTGATCGATCTGAGCTTTTCGCCATTTTTTCGCGGAACCATGCTCTTTTTTAATCTCTTCAAGCTCTTTCTTGATTGCGCTCAATTCTTCTTTACGGTCGTTCTCCATATTGTTGAGCATCTCTTTTGTCTTCTCGCTTTTAAGCTGCTCAACCGCTTCAGTATATGATATCTGTTTAAATGGCTCGTCAACAGCTTTTTTAAGAAGTGTAGTATCCCGCTCCAGAATTTCCAGTTCTTTTTCGTGCTTATCCAGAACGCTTTTAACAATGAACCGTAAAAAGTTTTCTGCAAGCTCCATATTCATATCCAGATCGTAGAAAGCCATTTCAGGTTCCACCATCCAGAATTCTGTTAGATGGCGACGGGTTTTACTTTTTTCAGCTCTGAAAGTCGGGCCAAATGTGTAAATTTTTCCGTGAGCCATTGCCATTGCTTCACCGTAAAGCTGACCGGACTGTGTTAAATAGGCCTTCTCCTCGAAGTACTCTGTTTCAAAAAGAGTTGTCGTTCCTTCAGCGGCATTACCTGTAAAGATTGGGGCATCCATTCGGATAAATCCCTCTTTTTGAAAAAACTGATGTATTGCAAATTGAATGGTGTTCCTGATTTGCATTGCGGCCCACTGTCTCTGACTTCTGAGCCACAAATGGCGGTTCTCCATCAAAAACTCAACGCCGTGATCTTTGGGAGTTATCGGATAGTTCTCCGCGACCTGCAAAACATTTAAATCCGTTACATGCAGCTCGTAACCGCCTATACTTCGATCATCCTTCACCACTTTACCGCTGATCTCAACTGAACTCTCCTGCTTTAGCGTCCCGGCGGCCTCAAAAATTTCTTCACCCACTTCATCCAGAGAAACAATACACTGGCAAAGTCCGGTACCATCCCTTAACTCAATAAAATGGAGAGCTTTACTGCTACGGCTGTTATAAACCCAGCCTTTCAACGTCACAATTTCATCTTGATGATCAGCTAACTGTTTGATGTAGGTCATGTCTGATTTGTAATTTTTTAAACGTTCTGTGGAAATTTTTCAACCCAAAATATTTTATCAATCGGGCGAAATATCGGAATTATTTCAATAAAGATTGAAAAGGAAAAGATCTCAACAATCCGTCGTACGGTGAACGAAAAACCTATCCCATTTCTATAAAATTTTGAATTGGTAAAGAACCGAAATATTCATCTGACCGCTTTGAGCAGTCAGATGGTTTAAGGATATTATCGATTTTCAGGTACCAAAAGAGCTTCTGAAAAAACTTCAGGATCAAAAAACTCTTGTGAGAAAGAAAGCAGTGATTCTGCTGTTACCGAATCGATGTTTTCTACCAGTTCATCCAACGATACAAACCGATTGAAATAGAGCTCGCTTTTAGCCAGTCTGTTCATCCGGTTACTGGTGCTCTCCTGAGAAAGCAGAAGTTTACCCTTCAGCTGTGATTTAGCCTCGCTTAACTCTTTATCACCAACCTTTTCATTTCGGATGATATCAAACTCCTTGCTAATCAAATCCCGAACATGGGTCACGTAATCTTTATCCGTGCCTATGTAAACACCAAACATACCGCTATCGGTATAGGACTGATTAAACGTTCCGATGGCGTAGCAGTATCCGTACTTCTCACGGATATTTTGATGTAAGCGCGAGCTCATACCGCCGCCCAATACCGTATTCGCCAGAAGGAGCAGATATTTGTCAGGATGATCATAATTCAGAGCCCTTCGCCCCATCACCATGTGTGTCTGTTCAATCGCTTTGGACTCTTCTATCTGAAATTTCTCATAATTTGTGAGCGGCTGATCTGCATCGATCGTCGGTTCAGCACTATTCAGTTCCAGCTTCTCATTGATCAACTGAATAACTTCATCGTGATCTACATGTCCGGCTACAGCAACCAATAAATTATCCGGCCGGTATCGGTCTGCCATGTAGTTGAACAGGTCCTGGCGAGTGTAGTTCGAAACTGTATTTTCAAAACCAATAATGGGTCTTCCGATGGGATGATTTTTAAAAACATGATCGCTGAACATCTCAAAGATATAATCATCCGGACTGTCTTTGTACATCTTCATCTCTTCCAGAACAACTTTCTTCTCTTTCTGAAGCTCCTCATCCGGAAACTGGGAATTTTGTACCATATCGCTCAACACATCAATCGCTCGTTCAAGCTGAGTGTCCAAACATCGGGAATAGTAGCAGGTGTACTCTGTTGATGTAAACGCATTGAGATAACCGCCAACGGATTCCATGCTCTGAGCAATATCGTATGATGAGCGTTTTTCAGTTCCCTTAAATAGCATGTGTTCAAGAAAATGGGTAACACCGGCGAGTTCATTCGATTCATGCCGGCTACCGGTCTTAACCCAAAAACCGGCTGTTATACTCTTTACACCCGGTATATTTTCAGTTACAACCTTCATTCCATTTGGAAGTACAGTTTTATTTACTTCTGTAATCATCTCTTCAGTTTGCATAAAATGTTATCTGACAATTTTTAAATCATAAAGCGAGTAGCAAGGCCACTCCTATTTAAACAAAAAAAGCGCCACCGGATTCCGATGGCGCTAGTTTCTTGAAACCGGTTGATTTAGTTTTCTTCCGGTTTTGGAAGCAGAGCTTTTCTGGAAAGTCTTAGTTTTCCACCGTGCTCAACTTTTAGAAGTTTCACATCGATTTCGTCACCTACAGAAATCACATCTTCCACTTTCTTAACATGTCCGTGTTCCAGTTCAGAAATGTGAAGCAATCCTTCTTTTCCGGGTACAATCTCTACGAATGCTCCGTACTCTTTAATGGCTTTCACAGTTCCTTTGTAGGTAGCACCTTCATCGAGCTCACCGGCAACGGCTTGAATACGTTTTTTAGCGGCTTCAGCCTTCTCGAGACTGTCTGCACTAATTGTAATCTGCCCTTTACCTTCTTCATCTTCTTCGATCCAGATTTCTGTATCTGTCTCTTTCTGAAGAGTCTGAATCACTTTACCACCTGGTCCAATCACAGCACCAATGCTGTCGCCGGAAATTGTCATATTGACAAACTGTGGAGCGTATTCAGATATGTTCTCTTTTGGCTTGGAAATGGTTTCTGCCATTTTTTCCAAAATGTGCATTCTTCCTTTATTCGCTTGTTCAAGAGCCTCTTCCAAGATTTCAAAACTGATACCCTGAACTTTCATATCCATTTGAGTGGCAGTAATACCATCTGCGGTACCGGCTGTTTTGAAGTCCATGTCGCCCATGAAATCCTCTTCACCCTGGATGTCAGAAAGTACAACGGTGTTATTTTCTCCAACAATCATACCCATTGCAATACCTGCAACCGGTTTAGGCATCGGTACACCGGCATCCATCAATGCCATTGAGCCACCGCAAACGGAAGCCATGGAAGATGAACCGTTAGATTCAGTAATGTCGGATCTTACACGAATTACATAGCTGAAATCCTCAAATGGAGGCAGAACCATTTTGATAGCTCTTTCAGCTAAATGTCCATGACCAATTTCACGACGACCTGGGCCGCGCATAAATCCGGCCTCACCTACACAGTATGGAGGGAAGTTATAGTGAAGCATGAACTTCTTGTCTTCCTCATAGTATAGCGTATCCACGCTTTGTGCATCGCGCTTAGTACCCAATGCGACTGATACAAGTGCCTGAGTTTCTCCACGGCTGAAAATTGCTGAACCGTGTGCTCTTGGCAGATAACTGATTTGTGTCCAGATATCTCGAATATCTTCGGGTCCGCGACCGTCTATACGTTTCTTGTTTTCAAGAATCATGTTGCGGACAGTATCTTTCACCATATTTCCGAAAATCTCAGAAATTTCTCCGCCTGCTTCTTCAAAACCTTCTTCAGCAGTAATATCTTCTTTTACGGCTGTTTTTACTTCCTTCAGTTTAGCTTGGAAATCTTCTTTACTAAGCCCCATGCCAACAATTTCTTTCAGTTGATCACCAACATGATCGGCTACTTTACTTTCAAGATCTTTATTTCCTTCAGCAGGAGTAAATTCACGTTTTTCAACGCCAAATTCTTCTCTCAGTTCTTCCTGAAATTTACAGAGTTTCACAATTGCTTTATGCCCTTCTTTAACGGCTTCAAGCATCTCTTTTTCACTGATCTCTTTCATTTCGCCTTCAATCATAATCACGCTTTCGGCAGTACCGGCAACGATCAGATCCATGTCGCTTTTTTCAAGCTCATCAATGGTTGGATTGATGATAAATTCACCATTAATACGTCCAACTTTAACTTGAGACATCGGTCCATCAAAAGGAATACTCGAGATGTGAGTTGCTGCAGACGCACCAAAGGCACCTAAAACATCAGCTTCATTTTGTCCATCCGAAGAATATATTTGACAGATGTACTGAGTTTCGTTTACATATCCTTTAGGGAATAATGGACGCAAGCTTCTGTCGATCAAACGGCTGGCCAATGTTTCACCATCAGACGGACGACCTTCTCTTTTCATAAAACCACCCGGAAATTTACCGGCAGCTGTAAAACTCTCTCTAAGGTCGACAACCATTGGGAAGAAATCCTGTCCCGGTTTTGCTTCTTTTGCACTTACAACAGTACAGAGTACCATTGTGTCACCCATTCTTACCATAACTGCACCGTCCGCTAATTTGGCTAACCGACCGGTTTCTACCGATAACGTTTTGCCTGGTGCAAATTCTACACTTCTAAAATCTTCTTTCATAATATCTATCTATATCTATTTTTTCTTTCGTCGACTATCCTTTTAGTAAAGCAGTTCAAACAAATATGACAGAACTAATTTTCGATCATATTTGAGGATATAAAAAAAGGCACGTAATGATTTACGCGCCTTAAGAGAAATGCTTATTTACGAATACCCAGCTCTTGGATAAGTTCTCGGTATTTTACAATATCGGTTTTCTTGAGATAGTTGAGAAGTCTTCTTCTTTTACCAACCATCTTCAAAAGACCACGACGTGAAGAGTGATCCAGTTTGTTCTCACTCAAATGATTCGTTAGATCATTAATTCGAGCGGTAAAAATAGCTACTTGTGCTTCAACTGAACCGCTGTTTTCGGCGTCGCCGCCATGCTTTTCAATAATTTCTGCTTTTTGTTCTTTTGTTATACTCATTTGTTATTTATGAAGGTTCTATTAAACTCTTATAGCGTTATAAAATAAGCTTATTTAAATTGTTTTGCAATATGTGGTGAATGGTTCTCAAGTATACTTCTTGAACTCTTTTCATCACTCTTCAACTGTTCAATAAGTTGCTCAACTCCGTTAAAATTGCGCTCATCCCTTATTCTGTCTACAAACTGAATCTGAACTTCTTTTCCATAGATGTTTTCATCAAAATCAAAGATGTTCACTTCAAGTGTTTCCTGTTCGCCCTCAAACGTAGGACGGACTCCGATATTCATCATTCCTGGGTGGTAATTACTGTCTACTCTTATCCAAACTGCGTAAACACCTCTTTTTGGAACAATTTTCTTGGAGTTCTGGGGCATGATATTAGCTGTTGGATAACCGATCTGTTTCCCTCGCTTGTCGCCATGCACCACAGTTCCGTGTAAAATATAATTGCGTTCTAAAAAAGATGCCGCAAGCTGCATATCACCGTCATTTTGAATCGCTTTTCTAATGGCCGTACTGCTTACCGTTCGATTACCCACCTCCTGCTTTGATACGATTCGTGAATCAAAACCCAGTTCTTTACCCAAATTTTGAACCGTCTCAATAGTGCCCTCACGGTTTCTTCCAAAGTGATGATCGTAGCCGATCACAAATTCAGAAACACCAATTTTTTCCCAAACTACATTTCTTACAAACTCTTCAGATGTTAGAAGTGAAAAATCTCGGTCAAATGGTATCACAACCATTTCATCCACATCCAGATCGGCCAGCAGTTCTGCTCGCTCCTCCAGTGTACTGAGCAATCGAATGCCATCGCTGCCGGGATTGATAATATCCCTGGGATGTGGATCAAAAGTAACAATTACACTGCGGGCGTTTCGTTCTCTTGCCGATTCAACAACTTTTTTTATCAATACGCGATGACCGGCATGTACGCCGTCAAATGTACCCACAGTTAATACTGTGTTTAAGTTTCGCTCAGCTTCATTCAGAAAAACTATATCAGACATCTTTGTAGATTCTTTTTAGTGGCAGAATATATAGTTGGTTCAATAACAACTTTCAAACCAGATAGGTTTTCATAAACTGATTAAACTCCTCAGCTGTCATCGCATTTTCAACTTTGAAAGATCCGATCGCGGTTCGTTCGAGCCCGGACATAAACGCCCGGCTTCCAAGTGCCAATCCCAGATCATGTGCAATAGATCGAATATAAGTTCCTTTTCCGCATTTTATGCGCAGTGTAATTTCCGGCAGATCAACATTTAAAAGTTCTGTGCGGTAAATTTGAACCGGCCTTGGAACAATTTCAACCTTTTCACCTCGTCGGGCTTTCTTGTACAATCTCTCCCCTTTAATCTTGATAGCTGAGTAGATTGGCGGCTTTTGCATAATCTCGCCGGTAAAATCACTCTTCAGCACCTCTTCAATTTTCTCTTCCGTGATATGATCCCACGGAGCTGTTTCATCAGGTTCCAGAGCAGCATCATAAGAGGGCGTTGAAGCGCCAAAAGTAATTTTTGCTACATACTCTTTGGGGAGCTGCTGTACCTGCTCTATCGATTTGGTGGCTTTACCGGTACAGATAACAAGTACTCCCGTGGCCAAGGGATCCAGGGTTCCGGCGTGCCCTACTTTTTTGGCTGGTACCCGAAATCGAACAAACTTAACCAGGTGAAAACTGCTCCACTCCAGGGGTTTATCCATTACCACTACCGTACCCGAAGTAAAGTTCTCTTTAGGAAAAGTGTTTGGATCTGTATTCCGATCAACAACCGGAAGTTCGGAGAGAGGAATGGCTACAGCCATATTTACTCTTCGTCTTTATTATTCTCTTTTCGTTCTTTACGGACTTTTTCAAATAAATTCTCGATCCGGTTTACATATTCTGCAGTATCATCTTCGTAAAACAGAAGTTCCGGAATTCGCCTTACTTGATTTTTAATCTTTGAGGCCAGCTCGTACCGTATCTCATCCTGATGATCATCAATGTATTTATAAATTGATTTAACCTCTCTGTTCGGAGAAAATACACTGAGATAGACTTTAGCAATCGACAGATCATCCGTCATCCGAACCTGTGTTACGGTGATAAATACTCCCGAAGGCTGATAGTTTCTTTGAAGAATCTGACCCAGGTCTTTTTTAATAACAGAACTAAGTCTCTCTGTTCGGATACTCATAATCGTTGACTGACTGATTTAATCTGAATGAGTGAAGTTGGGAGCTACACTCATATCAGATATTCTAATTGGTTGCTGTATAGGATGACAAATTAACGTGCGTCATCAAGAGTACGTTTCTCCTCAACTATCTCGTAGCTTTCAAATTCATCTCCAACTTTAATATCGTTGAATCCTTTGATACTGATTCCGCACTCATAACCGGACTGAACCTCTTTTACATCATCCTTGAATCTCTTCAGAGAATCAATTTCACCGTCGTAGATTACAACACCGTCTCGAATAATTCGGACCGGATTATTTCGGTTGAGTTTACCTTCCGTAACATAACAACCGGCAATAGTACCCACCTTCGATACTTTAAATACTTCACGAACGGTAACCATCGCTTTCATTTCTTCTGAAATTTCAGGACTCAACATACCTTCAAGCGCGTCATGTACCTCATCAACGGCATCATAGATTACGCTAAAGAGTCGGATATCGATACTTTCCGTTTCGGCGAGCTTTCTGGCTCCTGCTGAAGGCCGAACCTGGAAACCGATAATAATACCGTCGGATGCCGAGGCAAGAAGAACATCCGATTCTGTAATTGCTCCCGAACCTGTATGAATAATATTTACGGAAACCTCTTCTGTACTCAATTTCTGAAGTGCTCCGGAAAGTGCTTCAATCGAACCATCCACATCAGCTTTGATAATGATGTTCAGTTCTGAAACCTCACCGAGGGCCATTCTTCTGGAGAGATCATCCAGTGTCATGTGTTTCACGCGTCGCAGAGATTGCTCTCTTCGAATTTGCTGACGTTGATTGGCAACTTCCTTCGCGGTTTTCTCATCTTTTGGAACAATCAGTCGATCACCGGCTTGAGGTGTTCCGTCAAATCCGATTAACTGAACTGGACTTGAAGGCCCGGCTTCTTGCAGTCGGGTTCCATGTTCGTTTTCCATTGCACGAACACGACCGAAGACCGGTCCGGCAACAAATGGATCTCCAACTTTCAGTGTCCCGTTTTGAACTAAAATATTTGCGACTGTTCCTTTCCCTTTGTCAATTCGGGATTCCAGAACAATACCCTGAGCAAGTCTGTCGGGGTTGGCTTTCAATTCAAGAAGTTCAGCTTCAATCAATACCTTCTCAAGAAGATCATCAATTCCATCACCAGTTTCGGCAGATACCAGAGCAACCTGATTTGTTCCGCCATACTCCTCAACAATGACTCCATGTTCAGAAAGCTGCTGCTTGATTTTATCGGGGTTTGCTCCCTCCTTATCCATTTTGTTGATAGCAACAACAATGGAAACTCCTGCGGCCTTGGCGTGATTAATCGCCTCAATAGTCTGAGGCATCACAGCATCATCGGCTGCAATAACCAAAATTACAATATCTGTCGCCTGAGCACCACGACTACGCATCGCTGTAAACGCCTCGTGACCCGGAGTATCCAGGAACGTTATTCGCTTATCATCATCCGTTTTTACTTCATAGGCACCAACGTGCTGTGTAATACCACCGGCTTCACCGGCTGCCACTTTTGCTTTACGGATGTAGTCAAGAAGTGATGTTTTACCGTGATCAACGTGACCCATTACAGTAATAATCGGTGCACGTGATTCCAGATCTTCCGGATCATCCTCCTCTACTTCAATCTCCTCTTCAATCATCTCTTCAGCATCTACGAATTCAACTTCGAAGTCGTATTCTGCAGCTACAAGTTCTATAGTAGAAGCATCCAGTCGCTGATTGATGGATACCATCATCCCGAGGTTCATACAAGTTGTAATCACATCGGTGGGTTTCACTTCAAGTTCATCAGCCAAATCACTTACTGTGATAAATTCAGCTACTTCAATAATTTGTGCTTCGAGCTCTTCCATTTCCTCCTGCATGGCAAGCTCTTCTTCTCTCTCCTCTTTGCGCTGTTTTCTTCGTTTCTGCCGCTTACTGCCAACAGTTCCGCTACTCTGCATTTTCTGCATTGTTTCGCGCATCTTCTTCTCTACATCTTCCTCATCAACTTTAGAGCGGCGGCCTTTCTTTTTACTCTTCTTGGATTTCTTGGAAGATTTTTCTTCTTTTGGCGGTTTGGACTGCTTTTTATTATCCGTTTGATCGTCGTCTTTACGATCCTTTTTGCGTTTTCTGGTCTTGCGTTTTTTGCGCGGTTCCTTAGAAAACTCAACCTTACCGACTACTTTTGTACCGGACAGTTTTTTATTGGAGCGACCACGAATAATTTCTTCTTCATCGTCTTCATCAGAATCATCCTCTTCTTCCTGATCTTCGTCCTCGTCATCGTCCTCATCTTCATCTTCATCATCATCATCTGAATCATCCTCTTCTTCGTCGTCATCATCAGATTCTTCTAAATCATCATCGTCCTCTTCATCTTCTTCGTCAGAGTCGATTTCTTCATCATCATCCTCATCGTCGACCTCTTCTTCTGTTTTTTCAGCAGGGGTCTCTTCTTCCTCTTTTGAATCTTTAGACTTAGCAACAGTTTCTTCTTCAGTTGCGGCTTTTTCCGCTTCAGCTTGTTTTTTCTCTTTCTCTTTTTCTACTTCTTCAGTATCGGAGTCATCTTCTGCTGCTTCATCCGAGTCTGTTTTTTCAGATTTTTCAGCTTCCTCAGCCTTCTCAACTTTTTCTTCTGCAGGCTCTTCCTGAGGTTCAAGAGTTGGCTCTTTTGAAGCCGCTTCTTCCTTCTTCTCTTTTTCAGCTTCCTCTTCTTCGTCAATCGGCTCTAAAAAGTTATCAATTGATACACTTTCGTTTCTGCTGGATAGAATTTGATTCCGCCGACTTTCGTACTCTTCTTTTGCTTTTTCATGTTCGCGGCTCCTCGCTTTGTCATCACCGTAAACTCCATCCAACACCTCGTACATCTCGGGCGTAATTTTTGAGTTTGGCCGGTTTGCAACATCAAAACCATTGTCACTCAATGTATCCACGATAGATTGAGTGGCAACATTAAATTCTGATGCTACCTTAAAGAGCTTCTTCGGTTTTTGGTCCGTCATATATGTTTATTTGCGTCGGTTTGTCAAATTGTAAAAATAGTACTGTTGAGTGCTGAAAGGTACGATCAATCTTCCTCGTCCTCAAATTCGTAAGCGATGATATCAATGATTTTTTCAGCTTCCTCTTTGGTAATTTTTCCTTCGGTTCTGCGAACAATTTCGTCTTCGTCAAGCTCCAGAACAGCGCGTGCGCTATCGCATCCGATTTCGAAAAGCATATCAACCGTCTCCTTACCGAAGTCTACTTCAAATTCGGTCAGGTCGATATCATCTTCCTCTTCTACTTCCCGGTAAACGTCAATTTCGCAGCCTACAAGCTTTGAGGCCAGGCGAATATTAACACCGCCTTTACCGATGGCTTTTGATACTTCATCCGCAGGAACAAGTACATTCGCCTGTTTGCCGTCATCGTTAATCTCTACCTTCACAACTCTGGCGGGCTGAAGAGCGCGCTTAATAAATTCAATCTTATCTTCGCTATAGTTGATAACGTCGATATTTTCATTTTGGAGTTCGCGCACAATGGCATGTATTCGAATTCCCTTCATACCAACACAGGCTCCTACCGGATCAACACGCTCGTCATAAGATACTACCGCAACTTTTGAACGATCACCGGGTTCACGTGCAATTCGCTTTAATTCTATAATTCCATCAAATACTTCTGGAATCTCGTTTTCAAACAGTCTTTCAAGGAATAGCGGTGATGTCCTTGAAATAATAACCGTTGGGTTTCCGCCAATACGTTTCACTTCAGAAACCACAGCGCGTATCGTATCGCCTTTTCTGTACCTGTCTTTATATATCTGTTCATTTTTTGGCAACAGCAATTCAACACCGTTGTGGTTTACCAGAATGTCTTTATTGTGACGAACCTGGTAAACATCACCCAGTACAATTTCACCTACACGGTCAGAGTACTCCTCGAAAACGTTATCTTTTTCAATTTCGCGAATACGCTGAGCCAATTGTTGCCGCGCCATAGAAACAGCTCTTCGGCCAAAGTCTGTAATTGAAATCTCCTGGGCATATTCATCATAGAGCTCTAAGTCCGGATCGTGCTTTTGGGCCTCTTCGAGTGTAATCTCAGTCACCGGATCCGTTAATTCATCAGCCGGAACTACTTCACGAATATGAAGAATCTGAATCTCTCCGCGATCAGCATTTAAAATGACCTCAAAAGATTCATCTGAATCGTACTTTTTGCGAATCATCGTACGAAACACATCTTCTAAAATAGATAGAAGAAGATCTTTATCTATGCCTTTATCTTTTGCAATCTCTGCAAACGACTGTATAATTTGCTTTGAAATTTCGTTTTGCATCTGGAAATAGGATTTAAATTCGTTGCCGGCTAAATTTTCGGTACTATTTTAGTTTCTACTACATTCTCAAACGGAATAACAACCAAATTATCGTCTTCCGGTTTTATCTCAATTTGAGAATCCGTAACTGTCTTCAATTCTCCTTCTACAGTAATATATTCACCATTTATGTGGTACTTTACTTTTGCAGTCCGACCCTGATTCTTCGGGTACTGCCTCCGATCGCTTAGTGGTCTGCTTAACCCGGGGGATGAGACATTTAATCGATACGCTTTATTCAAAAGATCTTTTTCATCCAGAATATAGCTCACTTGCTTGCTCACTCGTGCGCAAGCATCCAAGTCAACACCTTCGTTTTCAGTATCTACCAAAACCCATATTTCCTGGATTTTCGCATTTTTAACTTCCACGTCCACAAGAAACATATCTTCTTGCTCTACAACCGGTTGCGCAATTTCTTTTACTGTATTTATAATAGTACTGCTCATAAGAATCGTATCACTAAGTACAAAAAAAAGTGAGGACCTCCCGGTGCTCACTTTTCAGATTCGAAAATTAACTTTATTTGTTGAAAAAACCAACTAATAAAACTTGTGAATTCACCTCTTTAGATGTACTATTGATCCATTAGTTCTTCAAAAAGCAATTCAAATATGACAAAATATTTTCTTCTTGCTACATCACTTTTACTTCTTTCTTGTAACGGTGAGGCCGATACACAATCTGAAGCTCAAGAAACCAGAGAACTATCCTACACGGCAACTGTATCATTTATTGAACAGCCGGATGAGGAAATCATTTCGGTTCGAGCAGCGGTAGCAGATGATGACGATAGCAGAAGCGCAGGCTTGATGAATGTTTATAATCTGCCTGAAGATGCCGGTATGCTCTTTATTTTTGATGATGAAGCCCCAAGAAGCTTTTGGATGGCGAACACACCCATTTCATTGGATATACTGTTTGTAAATTCAGAAATGGAAATCGTTCGAATTCATCGTAACACCCCACCCTATTCTCATGAAAACATCGTATCTGAATCCCCGGCAAAATATGTTGTAGAAGTGAATGCAGGTTTTACCCTGAATCATGACATTCGCGAGGGAATGAAAATCGATTTTACCACTCAGTAAACTCTAACCCGGATTATTCACAAACCCCAAAAAGCCTTTAGGGGTGAACAGGGCGAAGTGGGAATGGTAACGGAAGGGTACCAAGCTGTTTTCACTTCAACGCCATACACAGTAAAAATTCGCTGTGATAATCCAAGCCCAAATTTGAGGAAAACAGTAAACTATCTAAATAAACGAGTAACAATATTGTTACCACTCTAATTTACTTCTTCGTGAATAACATGGATCTAAGCTTCTTTTACTGATTCTTTGTTCTCATATTGATCCAGCAACTCTTTCACTTTTTTTACGTTTTCAGGAGATCCAATGTAAATCGGGCTTCTCTCGTGAATTGAGGTTGGCTTTTTCTCCATTATTCTCTCTTTCCCGTCAATTGCCATACCCCCGGCTTGTTCAATAATAAAACTGTGCGGATTACACTCGTACATCAATCTAAGTTTCCCATTTGGATATCTTGTACTGGCCGGATAGATGAAAATGCCACCTTTAATGAGTGTCCTGTGTAGATCTGCTACCATAGATCCAATGTATCTGGCTGTGTAGGGTCTGTTTGTAGCTTCATCTTCTACCTGACAATATTTGATATATTTTTTCAAACCCTCAGCCCAGGAATTATAGCTGCCTTCATTAATACTGTAGATATTGCCCTCTTTTGGAATCTTGAAATTGTCTTCTGAAAGGATGAATTCACCGATACTTGGATCCAATGTAAAAGAACTGACTCCCAAACCGGTTGTATAAACCATAATCGTACTGGAGCCATATAATACATATCCGGCCGCTACTTGTCTTATTCCCGGCTGAAGGGCATCATCTTCCACAAGTTTTCTATCAAATCTGGGCTGACGCATATAGATCGAGAAAATACTCCCTATAGACACGTTAACATCGATATTGGATGACCCATCGAGCGGATCCATATAAACAATATATTTTCCACCCTCACTATTTAATCGCACGATTCCGTCGTTCTCTTCAGAAATTACCATACAGGTAATCATAGAGCGGTCCAGTGCAGAGATTAGCTGCTGATCTGCAAAAAGATCGAGCCGTTTCACTGACTCCCCGTGAACATTTTTTGAACCATCTACACCAAGAAGGTTCGTTATTCCTGCCTTATTTACTTCGCGTGATATGATTTTAGCAGCTAAACCAATATCTCTTAATAATTGCGAAAGTTCACCGGTTGCTCCCGGGAATTTATTCTGTGCCTGAATGATATACTCATCCAGGGTGACCAGTTTTCTGGACTTTGCGGTAGACGTTGCTTCCATAGCTCCAATCAATTTTTATACACTTTCCCTAAAAGTGATTCAGAAGTAAAGTTATTTATACTTTATCCCGAAGGTCTTCCAATACTTTTAAATAAAGCTCTTTTGATTTTAATTTAAACTCATCAATAGTACCATCATTATTGATGATATAATCGGCATAACTTTTTAAACTTTCAAAGTCAGGTTGTTTATTCATCCTCTCCAAAACATCTTTTTTTTCAACCCTGTCCCTTTCCTGAACTCGCTTAATTTGATCTGATTTTGGAGATGTTACGATAATAACGGCATCCAGCTCTTCAGGACGGCCTTTATTCAACAGAAGTGCGGCCTCTTTTACAAGTACTTCAACCCCATCTTTTTTAGATTTTTCTATAATTTCCTGAAATTTTTGACGCACCGCCGGATGCACAACGCCGTTTAACTCTTCTACTCTCCCTTTTTGAAATGCCTCTTTTATAAGATGTGATTTATTTAATGAACCGTCCTCAAAGTAGGTTTCCTCTCCGAATAACTCCTTCAACGACTCTTTAACCTGCCGATCCTCTACCATCAGCTTTTTTGCAAGGTCATCCGCGTACACAACCTTTGCTCCCAAAGATTCCCAAACCCTGCAAAGCGTGCTCTTACCTGACCCAATACCTCCGGTTACACCGGCAACTATCATGCGGCTTCCCCTACATTTGTAGTCAATAGATAGGCTTTCATAAATTCATCGAGATCTCCGTCCATTACCCCTTGTACATTACCGGTCTCATGATTAGTTCGATGATCTTTTACCATGTTGTAAGGATGAAAAACGTACGATCGAATTTGAGATCCCCATTCATTACTGCTCTTTGAGTCTTCAAGCTTTTGCTTTTCTCTCTCTTTGATCTGTTTTTCCAGCTCGTATACTTTTGACTTGAGCATTTTCATAGCTTTTTCACGGTTTTTAAGCTGTGAACGCTCCTGCTGGCACTCCGAAACAACACGCTCTTCTGATCCGTCACTCAGTTTGCCGGTCCAAATCAAACGAACTCCGGTTTCCACTTTATTGACATTCTGCCCGCCTGCTCCACTGGCGTGAAACCGCTGCAGTTCAATATCAGAATCATTCAGATTAACCTCGATAGTATCGTCAATAATAGGAGAAACAAACACAGAACTAAAGGATGTATGTCGGCGCGAATTACTATCGAAGGGTGAAATTCGTACCAAACGGTGCGTTCCGCTTTCCGATTTGAGAAATCCGTAAGCATTGGGGCCGCTGATTTCAATTGTAGCACTTTTCAAACCCGCTACATCACCGTCCTGATATTCAACTACAGATACTTTGTAATCTTTGTTTTCTGCCCATCGGGTGTACATTCTAAAAAGCATCTCTGCCCAATCCTGACTCTCCGTTCCTCCTGCACCCGGATTAAACGTCATAATAGCATCGCGATGATCATCCTCACCACTGAGCATATTCTGTAGTTCGAGATCTTTCAGTTTTTTACGGAACTGCTCGATTTCACTGCGAAGATCATCTTCCACATCCTCACCTTCGTCGAGAAATTGAAAAAATACGCGAATACTCTCACGGAGTTCATCCAATTCATCCCATTTTTCTACAAGGTTTTTTTCCCGGTCCAGTTCCTGCATGGTCTGCTGAGCTTTCTCCGGATCATTCCAAAATTCGGGATCCTGAGTCTTCTCCTGCAGTTCTATTACCCTAACTTTTCTTTTATCGTAGTCAAAGATACCCCCTGAGCGTATCTAGACGCTCGAATAGAGGTTTTACTTTATCAAATTGGATGTTCTCCATGAATCAATTATCGGTTTAAAAGTTTAGCAACAACAATACCTGCAATAAGTCCGCCGGCGACTGCTGCCCCAACACTTATTTCAGGATTCTTTTTCACATATTTCTTTGCCTGCTTATACTCTTTTCTGAGCTCTTTCTGAAGGCGATCCCGTTCTTTTTGAAGTTTAATCACCATATCATCATAAGCATCGTTTAGTGCTTCCTTCTCTTTTTCAATGACGTCTTTTAGTTCTTTCTCAAGCTTCTTTACATTTTCCATTTTGTCCTCCATGAATGATTATTATCAATATTTAAAAATCAACTTTTATCAGGTTCTATGCAACATTAAGTGCGACTGTTTCTTACAAATAACAAAGCGGAAATTTAAAAAGTTTATCAAAATACGAAACGGATCGCTTAACCTATTTATATCCTGAATTTCAGAATATTCTTACTCGGAACTTGATGCAATCACATCCTGATCCCTGTACTGCAGTTCATAAAGTTTCCGATATATTCCGTCTTCTTTTTCCAATAATGAATTGTGAGATCCTTCTTCCCTGATTTTCCCTTTGTGCATTACCAGAATTTTATCGGCACCGCGAATGGTTGAGAGCCTGTGAGCTATAACAATGGAAGTTCGTCCCTTCATCATTTTATCGCAGGCTTTTGAAACAAGTTCTTCAGTTTCTGAATCCACACTTGAGGTCGCTTCGTCCAGGATCAATATTTTAGGATCATACACCATAGCTCTTACAAAACAGATGAGTTGCCGCTGGCCCATGCTAAGTGACGCTCCCCGTTCATTGAGCACATAATCATATCCGCCCGGTAGTTTCGAAATAAACTTATGGGAGTCCACCTCTTTAGATGCTTTAATAACTTCTTCCCTTGAAATATTTTCATTTCCCAGGGTAATATTTTCTAAAACCGTACCTGAAAAAAGAGCGTTATCCTGTAGTACCAACCCGAAATTCTCCCTCAATCCGCTAAGAGAGAATTCCTTGATGTTATGGCCATCCAGTAAAATCTCACCCTCTTCTATATCGTAATACCTCATCAACAAATTGATGATGGTCGACTTACCCGCCCCCGTGGCTCCAACAATGGCCAGAAGCTCTCCCGGTTCTGCTTTAAAGGATACATCTTTCAGTATCACTTCGTCATCTTTGTTGTATGAGAACCATACGTTTTTAAACTCTACTTTTCCACGAACATTATCGATTTGAATCGGGTTGTCTGATTCAATCACCTCTTTTTCGGTATCCAGCACATCAAAAATTCGCTCTGAAGAGGCAAGTGCAGACTGCAGGGTATTGTATTTCTCCGACAGACCTCGAATTGGATTAAAAAACTGACGCACATACTGGATAAAAGCCAGCAATACACCAAAGGTAACCTGATCCATCAAGGCTCTTGCTCCGCCATACCAAACCACAAGTGCCATAGCCAGACTTGCCAAAACTTCAACCACCGGCCAGAAAATTGAGAAATAGAATATGGTTTGAATATGAGCTTCCCGATGATCCGCATTGATCGACTCAAACCGATCTTTCTGCTTTTTCTCCCTGTTAAAAAGCTGAACAACTGCCATTCCGCTAATATGCTCCTGAACAAAAGAGTTGAGGCGAGCTATTTGATCCCTTACCTCCAGGAACGCAGAACGTACCTTACCCTTAAACCAGAAGGTAGAGTAGAAAAGAACAGGAAGAACCAAAATCGCAATGATGGTCAGCTCCCAACTCATTGCCAGCATGAAATAGAGTATGAAGAAGATCCTGAATAGATCTCCAATCATATTCACAATTCCGTCTGACAATAATTCGCTCAGCGCTTCAATATCATTTGTAGTGCGGGTTAACAGACGGCCAATTGGATTCTTATCAAAAAATTGTACGTGAAGAGACTGAATCTTTTCAAAAACCGCATTGCGAAGACGATAGAGAGCTCCCTGCCCAAACCATCGGGTTAGATAGGTATTGGCAACCAAAATGATAAACTCTCCTACAAGCGCCAGGCCAAGAAGCATAATGATCCACATAAGACCACTATAGTCATCAACGGCAATGTATTTATCTACTGCTACTTGTGTAAGCTTCGGACGGACTGTACCCAGAAAAGCGGCAGACAGGGTTAATCCTATGGCTAAGAGAGCCCACCATTTATACGGTTCAAAAAAGTAGTAAAGCCGTCGAATCAATACAGAATCGACGGCTTTTGAATCCTGTTTATTACTCAAATCTACTCGATTTTAAAATCTGTCGAAATCGTCGAACGGTGTTCTGGGAGTAATGTGTTTTGGCGGCCTTGACGTTCCCTCATTATTGTCATTTTGGTCGCGTTTATCTCTTCTGTCGCTGTAATCCCTTGAGGAGCTGTCTCTTCTCTTTCTGCCCTGGTCGCTTCGGCTTCTTCGATTACTGCTGCCTCGATCTGATGAGCTTCTACTCCTTCCGGATGAAGATTTTCGTTTTCTAAAATTCTTCTTGCTGCGATCGCTGCTGCCTCTACTGCTTTTTCCGCCGGAGCCACTGCTCTTTTTATCATCAATTTCTTTGATGTAAACTTTCTGCTGTACAATTCCTTTTTCCTGCGATGGATTTGTAAAAATTGGTCGCAACTCTGTGGCAAGCCAGGCGGGGAAAAACTTCTCACGCGCTTCCCGCAACAGAATAAATGGATTTGTATATCTGGCTGAAAAATGGCTGATAACCAGCAGCTTGGTTTGTGCTTCATTCGCTACCCGAGCTGCATCTGCTGACGTGGAATGACCTGTTTCCCCAGCTTTATCAGCTAAATTTTCGCTGAATGTCGCTTCGTGATAAAGGATGTTCGTATTCATTGCCAGCTTCACAGAATTTGGACAGTACTTGGTATCTGTGATATATGCAAAACTGTCTCCGGGTCGCGGATGTCCTACAATCTCATAAGATTTTATTACCGTTCCATCCTCGAGCTCAACATCATCACCCGCTTTCAGGGTTTTGTACTGCTCATCTTTTGTAATGCCAAGCTTTTCGGCTTTGTCAGCATCAACCTTTCCGGGTTTATCTTTCTCCTGGAAACGGAAACCCATGCAGAACTTGGTGTGATTTAGCGGTCTTGCTTCCACATAATATTCGTCAGCATCCACTACGCGCTCAGATTCAATATCCTCGGCTACTTCTACGTAGTTAATGTTGTAGCTCAGTTCAAGTTTGGAAAATTTCACATTCCACTCAACGAACTCCTTTATGCCCTCCGGACCAACAATCGTTAAATCATTTTCTCTGCGCTGAAGCTGAAGCGTTGATATTAATCCGATTAGACCGGAGTAGTGATCAACATCAAAGTGAGAAATGAAAATGTTTTCAATTTTTGAGCGCTTTAAACCAGCCTGTAGCATTCTCATCTGTGCATTTTCGCCGCAATCAAAAAGATGAATATCTCCTTCGCGCCAAAGTGCCACTGATGATAAATGTCTGGTTGCTGTTGGGGTTGCTGATGCAACACCTAATGGTACAATGATCATAGTTTCTCCCGCTATGTTTTATAGGGTTTTTGCCTTTCAAACAAAAGTCCCCTGTTAAGCATTTATATTTGAGCTAATTCTTGTTCGAGTAGTTGTTTTTGATACATCCTTGCATAGTATCCTTTTGTAGCAAGCAAGTCATCATGAGAACCGTGTTCTATTATAGAACCGTCCTGAATATAAAAAATTATATCGGCGTTTTTAACTGTAGATATTCGGTGCGAAATCATGATCGTTGTTCTTCCTGACAACTTTTCGTTTAAATGGTTGAGTATGGCTTCTTCCGTATTGGTATCTACAGCGCTTAAAGAATCATCAAGTACTATTATTTTTGGATCCTTGATAAGTGCTCTCGCTATCGCAGTTCTCTGTTTTTGTCCACCCGATAGGGTTATACCCCGTTCACCTACCATGGTCTCAAATTTTTTCTCAAAATCCAAAATATTATCCAGTACCTGTGCGTGCCTTGCAGCCTCTTCAATCATTTCCATTGAGGCATCTTTTACTCCGAATGCAATATTCTCTTTAATGGTTGTAGAGAACAGAAATGTTTCTTGTGGCACATACCCTACCAAATCTCTAAGCTGGGATAAATTCCATTTTTTGATGTTAACCCCATCAATCAAAATTTCGCCTTCGGTTGGGTCAAACATTCTTGGAATTAAATTAACGAGTGTTGACTTGCCCGATCCTGTGCGCCCCACAATAGCTACTTTACTTCCCGGCTCTATTTTTAAGCTAATATTTTTAAGTGCGGTTTCTTCAGCTCCGGGATATGAAAAGCTTACATTTTTAAATTCTATCTCACCTTCAATATTCTCTTCAGCCATTTTCTCTCTATCATCCTTAATCTCAACGGGTTCCATCAACATTTTGTCAATTCTTTCCCAAGAGGCCAACGATTTCTGAAGCGTGTTTACCGTGTAACCCAGAGATGCCACAGGCCAGGTTAAGTAAGCTACATATATTATAAATTCCGCGATGTTACCCACTGTAATCACACCTTCAATTACCATCAAACCACCCTGCCAGATAACAATTACCACAGAAGCTCCGATAAGCAGATTCAAAGTTGGATGGAAGAGGGATTCTACCAAATCTAATTTCAACTTTTTTTTGCGATATGAATCACTAATCTCTTCAAAACGATCTTGTTCGTAATCCTCTCTGTTAAACGCTTTGATCAACCGAATACTGTTGAACGATTCCTGAGCCCGCCCCGCTACTTCAGAGTATTGATTCTGAATGATTAGCTGGTATTTGTTTATGAATCCGCTAACCCAATAAGCAAATGCGGATAGGAAAGGAAGTGGAATAAGCGCCCAAAAAGTTAATTCCGGGTTTACAATAACCATCATAGTTATGATAAACCCGGCCCTTGTAAAAGTGTTGATGGTATACATCAAAACAGGACCAAAATATTCACGAACCCTGGCAACATCTTCTGTAGCTCTCACATATACATCACCCGACTTGTTGGATGCAAAATATCTTTGGGGCAATTTGAAAAGCTTATCAATGATCCGGTTTCGGATATCAAATTCTATCTTGCGCGAACTGACGATGAGCGTTTGCCTGGTGGCGAAGAGCAAAATACCGTACATCAATACGGTACCGATCAATAAAAGTGAATTGTAGGCAAGTACTACACCGGCTTCACTGCTGAACAGAACCTGAAAGACAGAGGTGAATTCTCCTGAATAGTCATCAGTAAGGAGTTCTACCTCGTCCATTGTTCTCCGGATGAAGACCGGAATCCAGATGAGGAAGAAATTAGATGCTGTTAAAAATAGTCCACCTAATAGTATGGTTCCTTTGTACTCCCGTAAGTATCGATTTAGCTTCTTAAGTGAATCCACTCTCAGGTTTTATTGATTATGTAACACTCTTTGAAAACCTGATGGAGAATTTAATCATTCCCAACCTTTATACTTTTCAATCCAGTGATTGGCAAGCTTATATCCTGAGCTGTATGCAGCATCAAGATCACCACTTTCAAAATAGTCTCCAACAAGAGCAAGAGGTGTCTCTTCCACTTCCAGTTCAAAGAATGGACGTTTCAACGTCTTGGCAGGCTGACTGAATTTCCAGAAGTGCAGTTGACTCCATTCCGGGGTCACGCTCCAGCCTCCAATAATTTCAGATAGCTCGGATAGGATAGCTTTTTTAACGGTATCTTCGTCTGAATGCCTGTGTTTGTTGGCAAAGGAATCTGTAGAGTGAACGACTAAAGTACACTCGTTACCTTTTTCATGTTTGGATGCCTCATTAGAGATAAAACGAATGGAACTGTTTTTACAGTGAATTCCATCCCAATCCGGGATGTCCTGTTCACCGTATCCAAGCATTAATGAATACGATGGCTTGTATGAAATTTCATCGATTTCCCGGATCATTTTTAGTGTGGAAGTCTCATCTGTCGTTGTATTCAGAATACCGTAAGCCTGAGGAGCGGGAGTCGCGATAATAACCGCATCTGCACCAAATGTTTCTCTGGATAACAAATTGATCATCCAGGAACGCTTTTTACTTCTGTTCTGGCCAATATGGGTAAGACCGCCAACTCTTTCATCATTTTTTACGTCAACCCAGCGGCTCAAATATTTCCCAATAGAGTTCATTCCATCGGTGGCGGTAAATGTTGCTCGGTCTTGTTGATTGGGATTTCGACCCATCAATTTTTCGCCATCCCAATATTTGAAATCATCTCCCCATAGCTTGATAATTTCCTTTTCGAGCAGCTCAGCAGTAAACTCCTGAAATTCAGGTGAATTGGCCGTGAAATGCGATACGCCATGATCCAATTTTAACTGTAGATCTTTTCCGGCATACCGTGTAGCCATACGACCGCCATAACCTCGGCTCTTTTCAAAAATGGTTACATCATGGCCCGCTTTCGACAGCAATCGGCCTGCTGTTAATCCTGCAATTCCTGCTCCGATAATCCCAATTACCATATCAATTCCTTAATGCCAGTTAACATTTATTTAATCATCGTCTATAGAAAATCTTGAAGCAATTAAGTTAAAGAACTATTCAAACTACTTCTTGCCTAATTTCAAATGATTTCCCTTAAATATCGTAAACGGTTACACGTGGTGTAGCGGCTTCTTTATCCATCAGTGCCGGCCAATAAGCTACAACTTCACTTGCTTTAGGACGTCCGCCTGCAAATCCTGTTACTCCGCTCGGACCGGTCAAAATTAAAGGGGCGATTTCCATCCCAAACCGATTCAGATCTTCGCGAGAATCACCGTGTACCGAAACTCGCAGCTGAACCTCATTGAGTTCGCTCAAATCCCGGTTCAATTCATCCACATCCTCATTGCAAGCATTTAAGCCAACAAATTCTATATTGGTATCTCTGAATTTAATTCCAAGTTTTTCAGCTCTTTTCAGCAATATATCCCCGGCTGCCTTGGCTTTTTTCACGGCGTCGGGCCAGCTGTAAACCAGTGTTGATGAGAGTTTGTAGCCGTCAATATAGCTTGCTGAGATCTTATAGGTCGGTGTGTCCGGCTTGCCTTTTATACCCCAGACCTTCACGCGGTTTTCACCGTCTTGTTTTATTTGAATCGTTGAAAAGTCTGCAATACAATCCGGCGTAATGTATCCAGCGGGATCGCCAATCTCATAGAGCAACTGCTCTTTAACCGTCATTTCTGATACCAACCCGCCTGTATTTTCATGCTTGGTCACATAAAATGTGCCGTCGGGATGTGCTTCAATGATGGGAAATCCGATATCAACAAAATCTTCTACTTTTTCCCAGTCTGTAAAGTTACCGCCTGAAACCTGACCACCGCACTCAATGATGTGACCTGCAATCGTTCCTGTCGACATTAAGTCGTAATCATCCAAATCCCAGCCAAATTCGTAGGCCATTGGTGCGAGTGTCAAGCCTGTATCTGTAACCCGGCCAGTGATAACAATATCGGCGCCTTTCTCAAGTGCTTCCACAATTGGACGGCAGCCAAAATATACATTGGCACTCAATAGCTCATCCTTCACTGTAGTAATCGGCTCACCGGTTTCCATATTTTTAAGCTCATGCCCATCAGCAATGATCTTATCAAGACCCGGAAGAATGTCATCGCCATCAACCACAGCTACTTTCAGCCCGGTATACCCTTTCTCATTAGCAAGTTTCAGGATTGCATCTTTACAGGCTTTTGGATTTACGCCTCCGGCATTTGAAACAACTTTCACGCCTTTATGCTTGATTTCGTCCAGCGTCTGTTCTATAACCTTAACAAAATCCCGCGCATAACCGTGATTTTCATTTCTCATGCGCTGTTTCTGCATAATCGACATCGTCACCTCAGCCAGGTAGTCCATTACCAGGTAGTCAATATCGCCACGTTTCACCTGCTCAACAGGTGCGTCTGGTAAGTCCCCCCAGAATCCTTGACCTGATGCAATTCTTATAAACTCTTTCACAAATAGCTCCTTTTTTTATTTATAACATCGAGAATCAAATATCGTGATTTTAAACGAAGTTCTGAAACCGGATTCCTTCTAATTAGCTGCTGCTGATTCAGATGTAACAGCAACAGCCAACTCACTTTTTAAAAAAGAAAACGGAACAGTTTTTTAAAATCACGATACGTTCGAATTGTAATTTATATTAACCCGTCAGTCATTCAGTCTTTAAAATTAAACCTGCAGCACACCGGTTTTAAAGTCCGGGATTACTGGATTGTGATCCGCACAATCCAAAGCTTCTGAAATCCTGGCACGGGTTGATGCCGGGTGGATGATTTCATCAACCCATAATCTTGCAGCTGCATACCGAACATCGGTCTGTTTATCATATCGGCTTTTAATTCTTTGCAGAATTTCAGCTTTATCTTCATCAGATAGCTCTTCTCCTCTTTTCTCCAGTGATGAGACCTGAATCTGTGTGAGCACCTTTGCAGCCTGAGTTCCGCCCATAACGGCTATTTGGGCTGTTGGCCATGCATAGATGAACCGCGGATCATAAGCCTTACCACACATAGCATAATTACCGGCACCATAGCTGTTGCCCACAATAATGGTGATTTTTGGCACAGTTGAATTTGCGACTGCGTTTACCATTTTTGCTCCGTCTTTGATAATTCCTCCATGCTCACTTCTTTTTCCAATCATAAAGCCGGTCACATCCTGCAGGAAAATGATGGGCACATTCTTTTGATTACAGTTCATGATAAAGCGAGCGCCCTTATCCGCACTGTCGGAATAAATTACTCCGCCAATTTGCATTTCGCCTTGCTTATTTTTTACAATTTTTCTCTGGTTAGCTACAATTCCAACACTCCATCCGTCAATTCGGGCATAGCCTGTTATAAGTGTATTGCCATATCCTTTTTTATACTCTGTAAACGAGCCGGAATCAACCACACTTTTAATCACTGTGTGCATGTCATACGGTTTGGTTCGGTCGGCCGGAAATTCCTCAAGCATTTTCTCAGGCGTAATTTCAGGTTTCACTGCATCTTTTCGGTTAAACCCGGCTTTCTTTTTGGGCCCAAGCTTATCAACCAAATCCCTGATGGTCAGTAAACACTCCGAATCATTCTCCATTTTATAATCCGTAACGCCGCTGATTTCTGTGTGGGTAGTTGCCCCGCCGAGCGTTTCATTATCTACATCCTCCCCTATCGCGGCCTTAACCAAATAGCTTCCGGCTAAAAATACGCTCCCTGTTCCGTCAACGATCAGAGCTTCATCACTCATAATTGGAAGATAAGCTCCACCGGCTACACAGCTCCCCATAATCGCAGCGATTTGAGGAATTCCTTTAGCACTCATCACTGCATTATTTCTGAATATCCGGCCAAAATGTTCTTTATCGGGAAAAATCTCGTCCTGCATCGGCAGATATACTCCGGCTGAATCGACCAGGTAGATAATTGGCAAATGATTCTCCATTGCAATTTCCTGAGCGCGTAAATTTTTCTTCGCCGTCATCGGAAACCAGGCGCCGGCTTTCACAGTAGCATCGTTGGCTACAATCATACAGGTTTTGCCGCTCACTTTTCCGGTTCCCATCACAACTCCGGCTGAGGGGCAACCGCCTTCATCCTCATACATATCGTATGCGGCCCATAATCCAAGCTCCGTCAACTCTTCACCTTCATCAAGAAGCATATCAATGCGTTCCCGGGCCGTCAATTTTCCTTTTTTATGCTCTTTTTCAATTCTTTTTTTACCGCCGCCTTGCTTAATTTTTTCTTCTTCCTTTCTCAATGAGTCTAATAATCCGTCGAGCCAGTCTTCTTTCATGTCTTTGGTAGATTTAAATTAATTTTTCGGATTGATAATACTGATTGTATCGTTCTCGTTCCAAATATGTCAATGATTTCGTACGTTCAATTCACAAATTATTACGAGAAAACAATATAATGTATAGAATAACCGGTTTCCTCATCGCAATCCTTCTTTTCTCAGCAGCAGATATCAATGCTCAGAGACAAAACTCCTATGAATCACTGCTCAGACAGATCGATCAGCCATCTGCTTTTTCCGATCACGTATTATTACCTCAAAATGATTCTACTACCGTCGCTGCGGTTCTATTTCGCATGGAGCACGATTTTTTACCTTTTTTAAAAAAACGCTCCAATATGGATGCGCCTGCCGAAGATTTGGAATACTTTGCTCCGGTTCGGATAGGGCTCGAAGTTTTTGAAGGAGAACCGCGCCAGTCTCGCCGACAGTCAACACCGTCTGGTGTCTCGATATTCAGAGATATGTGGAGTGATACGGTTTGGGTTTCTACGTTTGAGGATACTCGTTCCCGGTTCGATCATACACAGGGCGTACTTTCGGGAAGTTTATCTCCCGGGGAATATCACTATCAACTACAGCTTGCAAGAGGCGGTTCTGAACGTGAACTGCCTTCACAGATTCGCCCAATTTCAGTTCCGAATCCTTCCGATCTTGAAAAGGCAGATTTTATGCTCACGCATAGTTTGGAAATGAGTGACAGTGAAATAAGCGCCACAATGTTGAACTATGGACAAAATGTTCTTTATGGGCAGGATTACACTGTTTTGATTCGATTACCGAATACGGATTCCGATGACTTGGAAGAACGATACGAGCTGTCAGTAAAAAGATCCCAAAACGGTGAGGCTGTCTCATCCGCTGAGCCACACTTCAAAACCGTAATTGGTTCTGAGAATCTGTTTTTAGCGTCTGAATCTTCTATCAGCAAACAGGATGAAAACATTTATCTGCAATTTCAAACCGGAGACAGTGGATTCCGGTATGCCTATGTAAATATTCCAAATACTGAATTTGAGAATGCAGAGTACAAAATTGAACTGAAAGATTTGATGCAGGATCAGGTTGTCGGTGAAAAAACCATTCAATCCCGATGGATTGACATGCCGGTATCGTTATATAATCTTGATATCGCTATTGATATGTTGAAATTCATTGTCAGCGACAGCGAACTGCGTAATCTCAATTCGGGATCTAAAGCTGAGCAAGAACGTAAATTCAGAGAGTTCTGGGCAGAAAGGGATCCTACTCCGGAAACAGAATACAATGAATTGATGGCTGAATATTATCAAAGAATTGATTATTCGTATCAAAATTTCTCCAGTCTTCAAGTTCCAGGATATGAATCTGATCGGGGAAGAGCCTACATCCTCTATGGTCCGCCCAACAATATTGATCGCCGTTTGCTGCCAAACCAGCCAACTCGTGAGATTTGGGTATATCCTAATCGCGAACTAATCTTTGAAGCCACATCAGGTTTGGGTGATTTTAAATTAATTTCTGAATCATAAATAGATCACCTTTAAAAAAGGTTACTGGCATCGTTATTTGCAGTAAAAAAACGAGTGACTTCAAATCGATAAAGTTATAAGTTTCCCGGAGGAATAAGTGTACCGGGAATTTAAAAGATTTACCATTTTTTTATGAAACCAACGATTGCTATCAGCATGGGAGATTTTAATGGAATCGGGCCTGAAGTGGTTCTAAAACATCTCTCCAATGTAGATCTCTCCTCTTCTACTCCCGTAATTATAGGCTCAGAAACTGTATTTCAATTCTATGAAAAGAGTTTAAATGTTAGCGTAGCAAGAAATCGGATATCAGAAACATCCGAAATAAAAGAAGGTTCAGTCAACATCATTTCCATTTCTGATATTGACAAAGCAGAAATACAGCCATCAAAAATTACAAAAAAGGGCGGCCTCGCGTCCATGAAAGCCGTGGAGTATGGGATAAACAGTTGTCTTGCAGGACAAACGGATGCATTGATTACTGCCCCTATATCGAAAGAGGCTATTCATAAAGCCGGTTATAATTATCCTGGACACACAGAATTTCTTGCTGAAAAGACCGGCACCGAATTGGTTACAATGATTTTAGCTACAGATCAGCTAAGGGTTGGCCTGCTCACCGGGCACATTCCAATAAAAGAAGTGGCCGGTTCGATTAATACAAATGACATCATCTACAAAATTGAAAGCCTGGACAAAAGCCTGAAAGAAAATTTCGGTATCGATCATCCAAAAATAGCTGTCATGGGATTAAATCCTCATGCCGGAGATGGAGGAGTTTTAGGCACAGAAGAAACCAAATATATTGCGCCGGCTATAAATGAAGTACAAAAAAAAGGAATCGATGCTGAAGGCCCCTTTCCTGCAGATGGTTTTTTTGGCAGCAGAAAACATACTCAATACGATGCGATCCTGGCTATGTATCACGATCAGGGTTTGATACCGTTTAAAGCATTGAGCTTTGGTAAAGGAGTTAATTTCACGGCCGGCTTACCCATTATTCGCACATCACCCGATCATGGAACAGCATACGATATTGCCGGTCAAAACAAAGCAAATCCTGATTCATTCACTTCCGCTTATGATCTTGCCGTGAAAATGGCGTTGATCAAAAGAAAACAGAAATAACAGATCTTGACTGATAACAAACAGATTAAACCCACATATTCGGTATTGGCTGACATTTACGACGATGTAATGATTGGCGTGGATTACGAAACCTGGACGGACTATATAGACGAAATTATTTATCAGTATCACCCTGATGCTGTTTCCGTACTTGAGCTTGCCTGCGGTACCGGAACCATGGCGCTTTCACTTGAAGAGCTCGCTGCTTACGATATTACGGCTACAGACGGTTCAGAAGAGATGATTCGGGTAGCAAATCAGAAAGCGGAGAGCGCACGCTCTGATGTAAAATTTCTGACCCGGAATTTCCTTGATCTGAAAATGGATCAAATGTTTGATGTTGTATTTATGGTCTTCGACAGCCTCAATTATCTACATAGTGAGGAAGATATTCTCAAACTGCATGACGAGGTTAAAAAAGTATTGAATCCGGGTGGTATCTTTATTTATGATTTTACAACTCCCCGAAATTCGAGGATAGCAATCAAACATTTAAATAATGAATCCAAGCGTGTAAATAATTTGTATCGCTATCACCGAAAAAGCAGCTACAACGCCAAAAAACGGGAACACACAAATCGTTTTAAAATTGAAAAGCTGGGTAAAGAAAGCGGCAACGTGGCAGAAACTTTTCATGAAAAACACCTTCAGAAAATATATACGCTGCCGGAAATAGAAAATATCGTTAAGAAGACAGAATTTTCTATTTTAAATGCGTTTGACGGATTTGCGCTTGAACCCGCCCACGAAAAAAGTTTAAGAATAACGATGGTATTGCAATGAGTGAAAGTGATGTAATTGAGATGCATGATGTAACGGTAGCTTACGACAGCGAGCCGGTTTTAGATAGCGTAAATTTCACACTCGGTGTTGGCGAATTTTGCTACGTTATCGGTAAAACCGGTGCAGGTAAGAGTTCTTTTCTCAAATTACTTTACAGTGATATCAAACCAAATCATGGAATGATCCGGGTAGCTGACTACAGCGTTAGCAGTCTGAACGATAAAGAGATCCCTCATTTACGCCGTCGAATTGGAATTGTATTCCAGGATTTTCAGCTGCTGCCCGATCGCAACGTATTTGAAAACGTAGCTTTTGCTCTGAGGGTAACCAATCATAAAAAACGATTTATCAAACATCGGGTGCTAGAAGTTCTCGGTCTTGTAGGATTGAGCCACAAACGAAAGTCGATGCCCAAGGATCTTTCAGGCGGTGAACAGCAGCGTGTGGTCATTGCCCGTGCATTGGCCAACGAACCTCGCCTCCTTCTGGCCGATGAGCCAACAGGTAATCTTGATCCGGGAGCAAGCAGCTCCATCATGGAGTTACTTCAGCAGATTAACAATCGCGGAATGGCCGTTCTGATGGTTACCCACGACTACGACATGGTTCGTAAATTTCCTCACCGAACCGTCCAGATCAGAGATGGCGGTCTGCATGAAATCCATGTTTTATAGTTATAGGCTAGATGCGAGATGTGAGAGGCTAGATATGAGTGGCATTTAAAAACTAGCAATTTCTTTTAGAGTACTTTATAACTTTAAATTTTCAACAGGTAAGGCGAGCCGTTATTCAAAAGTCCTACAAAAAAGAAGAGCCCGGGCTATCAACCAGAGCTCTTTTCTACGTTGGCTTATTATTCGGGGTACTCATGTAATACCAGGGTAGATATTACAATAATCTCATACCCGCTTCGAAACATAATGTTCCGAAGTTTCTAAAAATATTTTTTACATCGGTTCTACCCTACCGTGTTGTGGCTGAATCGTTATTTCTTCAACCAGTGAGCGGGGTGATAGTGTCGCTAAAGTCACCAGTATTTTTGCTACATCAGTCGGGTTTACTAATTTTTCCGGACTCATTGTTGAATCATCCCAGGAAGGTGAATGCGTTTGTCCCAAATTGATTGCGGAAACGCCTACATCTGTATTTTTAAGTTCATCACGTAATGAACGTGTATAACCGAGCAACGCATGCTTAGCTGAGGAATAAGCGCCGCTGTCAGCCAATCCGCGAATGGATCCCACCGAACAGATATTTATGATCAGTGAGCGATCAAGCTCTTTCATTTCCGGTAAAAATCGTTTGGTTACATTAACCGCAGTAAACAGGTTGATGTCGATCTGTTTCTGAAATTCACTGTTTGATGTCTCCGTAACCTTCTTGTAAAGGAAACTGCCGGCATTGTTTATAAGAGTTCCCGGTTTGGGGAATCCGTCAGGAATCTGTAAAGCGCCGGTTTGATTTTCATCGGTGGCATCGCAAGTAAGAATGGCGACATCTCTGGCGCCGGCTTCAAGGCAGAGTTTTTTGGTTTCTAAAAGATTCGTCTCATTTCGTGCCAGCAATATTAACGGACGGTCGATCGCTGCGGCAAAAGCAATGGATATACTTCTCCCTATTCCCTGACTCGCACCGGTAATGAGTACAGATGATTCTTCGTAAGTCATTTTAAAATAAATATAAGGTAAGTAAGTGTTTGCAGTTCTGTTAAGGTACGTTTATGAACTTATGTGTCTGCAAACTAATTCCCCATTCAGGATTATTTTTCACATAATCTACAATCAGAGGAATAGACTTTGGAGTTTCCCACTCAGGTTGTAAGAGTAACTGTGTATTGGAGGGACATTTTTTAGCATTCTCTTCTGCCCAGGCTAAATCTTTGTTTGTCAAAACCACTACTTTCAGCTCATCCACATATGGGAAAACTTCGTCCAGTGGTTTCTTAAAGCGCTTTGGAGAAAGTGTGATCCAGTCAAGCTGTCCCGATAGCGGAGAGGATCCGCTGGTTTCGATGTGAGTTTCCAGTCCGGCCTGTTTCAGGCGAACTGTTAACGGTTCAAGATTGTGAAGCAACGGCTCTCCGCCGGTAATTACGGCAAATTTAGCTCCGCTATCCACCGCTCTCTTTACGATCTCATCCGTTTTTACCCGAGGATGTTTCTCTTCATCCCAGCTCTCTTTTACATCACACCACCAGCAGTTTACATCGCATCCGGCTGTTCGAATAAAATAGGCCGGACGGCCGGTGTGTGCACCTTCTCCCTGAATGGTGTAAAAATCCTCCATCAGAGGGTATTCAACCTTATCCAGGGCATTGATTTCTTCAATACTGATTTTTGCTGCTTCTTCTTTCTTAAACATCCTTATCGGTGTATTCAACCCAGCTATTTTCAGTCTCCCAAACGGTGACTTTCAACTCAATATTTCCGGGTATTCTTTTCGTGGTTTCTTTGTGAATATATTCTGCAATTCTCTCTGCAGTAGTTGCAACGGGAATCTCCTCATTTAAAACAGAGTGATCCAATCCGCCTTTTTTCGAATCGGAAGCTGCCCATTTGAGCTCCTTAAAATCGCATACCATGTCAGGTGTACTGAGGTATTTGGAAGGATTCAGTTCATGAGATTTTGCAGAAATATGTACTTTGTACGTATGTCCGTGCATTCGCCCACATTTACCGTCGTAACCGTCTATAAAGTGAGCGGCATCAAATTTAAATTCAGTATTTAAAGTCCAGGTTGGCATTGTTTACCAAGTTCAAGCAATTGTAATTATGACTAAGCTTGGAAAATTAAGCATTTTTTCAGCCAATTCAGAGTATTCCGGCAATCAGCTTAGAATACCTGAATTCAACTCCTCAGATGGATCCCAGAAATGCTTATCCATGTCCACTGTATACTCCTCTTTGAACGTAACTCCCTCCTGTTCCAGTCTCTCCCTCATTGCATCACCGCCAAAATAGGCTCTTCCGGTAAGCTGCCCCAAGCGGTTGACTACCCGGTGAGCAGGAACGGCACCTTCCAACGGCTGATCCGCCAGCTGATTGAGCGCATATCCAACCATTCGCGCTCCCGATTTCACGCCAATAAATCCGGCAATGGCACCATAGCTGGTCACCCGTCCCACCGGGATTTGCTCTACAACTCTGTAGACTTTTTGATAGAAATCGTTTTTAGGCATCTGTTAATGTAATTGATTGTAGAGATATGAAAATCCAAACTTTTAGAAATGCTCCTGGTAAACTACGACTGACTTTATTCTAAAAGCTTTTCAAGATCTGAAATCTGCTCATCAGTCAATGTTCCCTGACTTTTTACAATACTCAGACAAACACGACCGAGTGCTCTGTATAAATCCTCTTTCTCTTTATCTGCGGAGAGATTCTCTATATGATCTTGAACGGTTGAGGAATCCCCGCGGGAAATTGGCCCTGTCAACGAATTCGACGGACCTCTTTCCAGAATATTCTTCAATGTCTGGCGAATCAGCGGCTCCAGTATGTTTACACCTTCTTCTACACCGTTCTCTTTCAAAATGGTATCGGAAGTGTTCAAAAGAGCCACGAGGTAATTCGAAGCAAAGACAGCCGAAATATGAACGGCTTTTTTCTGACCTTCATCCAGGATGAGCGGAGTTGAGTCTAAATTCTTTACAAGGATTTCCAAATCATGAACAAGTGTCTTATCTCCCTGCAAACTAATGTAGATATTTTTGAGCCGATCGGAACCGTCCCCTTTTTGAAATGTTTGAATCGGATGCATCGAGGCTGTTGCGGCTCCACTTTCGGCAAGCGAGTTTAAAACAGAAGCAGAATGACTTCCGGAGCAGTGAATTACTTGCTTATCGCTCCAGTCAATATCTGTTGTGGCAAGTTCTTCAGCGACGGACCGGATTACGGAGTCCGGAGTTGTAATAAAGATTATGTCACCAATTTCCACCTCATCAGCTGGAAGTGAATAATCACGCTCCGATTTACGGCCGGATTCTGGATCGTAAACCGTACCCGATGTACTGTTCCAGACAGAAACAATCGGAAAACCCGCCTTACGAAAATAATCAATCCATGCGGAACCCAGAGCTCCGCTTCCGATTACGGTAATGGCGGGGTTTGTTACCATTATTTTAAGACCGCTTGCCTCTGCATTTCTGCATACCCGGCAAGAAGATTGGCGTGATCTGATGTTGAATCATCAATGGAATTGAAGTTAATTTTCAAGCCCCATTTTTTTGCCACAATCAATCCGGCAACAAATGCACCTATTCCTTCAATTTTTGAATCTCCGGTATTCACATAGTTCATCAGTCCGGTCAAATTTCCTTCATTATGAAAAGAGAGAACCTTCTTGAGTTCATCACGATTTTCACTCTCCATATCGCAGCAGAAAACAATGAGGGCATTTTTTGAAGCCAAGATCTCTTCCAAGGCATATGCCAGCTCTTTGATAATGAATGAGTTTTCATCTGTAATCTGAATACTCAATACGGTAAAATCTTCGAGCGAACACTGCAGCATCATCAGTTGATCGTACAGGCTCAGCTCCTCATCAAACGCTTCATCATCGATAAAGAAATCATCATCTTCATCGCAGAAGTCATTTCTGAGTTTATCGTTTGCCAATACTTCACCGAGCGATGTCTGAACGGATTTAAAGGATGGCATGGGTAGTTTCTTCTCGGCACTGCCGGGATGAGATTCGACAATTACAACTGTGTCGAAGTCGTCCTTATCTATGTGCGAATATATATTAAAAACCTCGTCGATATTGCTCCGATCAATAATACGTGGTGAAAAGAGAATTCGAACGGTTTCCGACTTTTCAGTCTGCTCAGATTTGGCTCTGTCCAAACCTTGGGTGATTTGTTCACGGTTTAGGGAAGTGATGTCCATAGAATTATTTATTCTTTTGAGGAATGTTATGGTAGTAATTTATAGCAAATGGATATCCAATGGTCTTGATGGATAAAGCTACAAATTTTCGCTCTGTTTCCATCATCAAATTCTGCATTAAAATGGTGCTCATTTTCTGTGGAAACGGTTACGTGATTCATCGGTTTTCTCAGCCCGGTACCGATCATCTTTAACGCGGCTTCTTTAAACGTCCAAACGCGTATTAGCGCGTTGTCTTCATATAGCGTACTTTTCTCTTCATTTGATTTCATTCTGGTAGCTAATCTCTCATGAACCTCTCTGGTTGTTGTTTCCATATCCACCCCTACATTCATGGAGGTAGAAATAGCTGCAACAATGGCGTCTTGAGTGTGCGAAAAACTTACCGATACCTCCACTCCATCAATATAAGCCTGAGGCTTTTCATACTTTTTTGTAAATACATCGATCGATTTACCATTGAAATATCGGTCTGCCATTCGCTTCAATAGAATTGTTCCGGTGATACTCTCTGATGTCTCCCGGTCTCCTCCTATAGTCTCGATAGTAAGCGGTTCGTAAGCCACAATGACTTCCTCAGGTATAGATGGGTGTACTATCAATTCCGGCAATATTTTCTCTTTTACGATCATTATGGGAGAATCTAATTGATTCAGTGGATCACTCCCAATGAGAATGTTTTAAAGAATAGATGTATTCTTCTAATATATGAAAAATGTCCCTGCCAATTACACTTCAGTTTTTGTATCTTTGAAAGCTTAATCTGATGAATAATTCGACATAAAACATAGATAATTAAACAATGAGCAACGCTGAACCTTCACTAAGTGAACAGCAAGAAATCAGACTGGAAAAACTTGACAAACTCAGAGAGTATAATGTCAATCCTTTTCCTTATGAGTACGATGTAACTCACTATTCTCAGGATATTTTAGATAACGAAGATCACTATCTGACCGATACACCCGATGAACCGGAAGACGCTGAGCGTGTTTCTGTTGCCGGACGCGTAATGACACGTCGGATTATGGGGAAAGCCGCTTTTTTTACTCTTCAGGATTCAAAAGGAACCATTCAGGTTTATATTCGCCGGGATGATGTTACAACTGAAGAGCTTGGTACGGATAATTACAATAAGATATTTAAAAAATTGACCGACATCGGGGACTATGTCGGAATAAAAGGATTTGTTTTTAAAACGGGTACCGGCGAAACAACAATCCATGCCGAAACCTTCGATTTTCTTGGAAAAACGGTTCGCCCCATTCCAACACCCAAGGAGGTAGAGAATGAAGCCGGCGAAACGGTAACCTACGACGCGTTCACCGATAAAGAACAACGCTACCGCCAACGATATGTTGATTTGATTGTGAATCCCGAAGTACGTGATGTTTTTGTAAAACGTACTCAGATGGTTCAAACGATGCGCAACTTCATGAATGAGCGTGGCTACCTGGAAGTGGAAACTCCCATTCTGCAGCCAATTTACGGAGGTGCTTCTGCAAGGCCTTTCGTCACTCACCACAACGCACTCGACATAGATCTGTATCTCCGCATAGCCAATGAGCTCTACCTGAAACGTTTAATTGTGGGTGGTTTTGACGGTGTTTACGAATTTTCCAAAGATTTCAGGAATGAAGGTCTCTCCCGTTTTCACAATCCGGAGTTCACACAGGTTGAGCTTTATGTGGCCTGGAAAGATTACAACTGGATGATGGATTTTATGGAGAAGATGGTAGAGCATGTTGCTCAAACCCTTCACGGTTCTACAAGAGTAAAAGTTGGCGAGCATGAAATCGACTTTAAAGCTCCATGGCCAAGAATTCCAATGTATGAGGCGATTGAAAATGAGACAGGTCACGACTTAAGTGACAAGAGTGATGATGAAATTCTTAAGATTGCCAAAGAGCTTCACATTGAGCTGGAAGATGGCATGGGTAAAGGAAAACTGATCGATGAAATTTTTGGTGAATACGTAGAACCAAAATTGATTCAGCCGACATTTATTACCGACTACCCGATTGAGATGAGTCCGCTGGCAAAGAAACATCGAACCAAAGAAGGTTTGGTAGAGCGCTTTGAAGCGATCTGCAATGGAAAAGAGATTGCAAACGCCTTCACTGAGTTGAACGATCCGGTAGATCAGCGTGAGCGTTTTGAAGAACAGGCCCGACTCCGTGCAGGCGGTGATGAGGAAGCGATGACCGTAGATGAGGATTTTCTACGTGCCATCGAGTATGGAATGCCTCCTACAGCCGGAATTGGGATCGGCATTGATCGGCTGGCAATGATCATGACCAACTCCGACTCCATCCGCGACGTTCTCTTCTTCCCACAGATGAGACCGGAGTAATTTAGCACGTCCACTATGACCGCTCCACTTGGTCAGACGGATATTGATGATAAATTTAATTCCAGACCTGTCAGATTTCCAAAATCTGACAGGTCTTTTTTATTTTCTCTCTACTCATTAAATCTGATCTCCTTCTCCTTGCATTACTCCCGGGAAGTCGGCACTTTCTTCTACTGAATTTACAAACCCACATTCAACTTCATGATGCGATCTCTCTTAACACTGCTGTTGCTCACCTCTCTTTTCCTAATTTCTAATCCTTTAGCGGCTCAACCCCAGACTCCTCAATCTTTGGATGGATTCTCCCTAGACCGGGTCGAAAATCAGATTGAATTGGAACAGGCTTTAATACAAGCTCTCAAGCCGGAGATGTACAGAGAACATCTTTATCGTCTTACGCGAGAACCCAATATTGCCGGAACTGAAGAAAATCGCCGGGTCATTGATTATATGACTGAATCGATGAATAAAGCCGGGCTACGGGTAGACCACTACGATTACGACGTGTGGCTGCCGGAACCGGGAGAAGTTAGCATCGAAATTGTACGTCCAAAAAGAGAACCTCTCAACAATAAGGAGTACATTCTCAAAGAGGATCTCTACACGGAAGATGAACGGCTGAACCACGGCTGGAATGCATACAGCGGTTCGGGTGATGTTACGGCAGAAGTTGTCTATGCAAATTACGGAACCAAACAGGACTTCGAATTACTTGATGAACTCGGGGTATCCGTGGAAGGTAAAATTGTGGTGGCCCGATATGGAGGTAACTTTCGCGGTTACAAAGCCAAATATGCTGAAAAGTACGGAGCCGTTGGACTCATTATCTATTCCGATCCGGCCAATGGCGGATATGTAAACGGTCCCGCTTACCCAGAAGGTAAGTTTATAAGCGAAAGTACGATTCAGCGCGGATCTGCTTTGACGACTGAGTACTACGGCGATCCACTCACTCCTTTTGAGCCTGCCCTGCCTATCGATGGTGATATTGAAATCGAACGCCTCGCTCCGGACAATGTCGGTTTCCACACAATCCCCATTGCCCCT
The DNA here is from genome assembly GCF_034521535.1 of Rhodohalobacter sp. GTDB lineage: Bacteria > Bacteroidota > Rhodothermia > Balneolales > Balneolaceae > Rhodohalobacter. Next base: position 332,128 of record NZ_JAXHMF010000006.1, read on the forward strand.
CTCCCGTATGCTTCCGCTCAGAAAATTCTGGAGCAGATGGACGGAACACCGGTTCCGAATCAAGATTGGCAAGGAGGTTTGCCCTTCACCTATCGCCTGACCAGTGATACTCCAATCGAGGTGAATATAAAAGTAGATCAGCCTGCAGAACTGAAGCGCATTACCAATGTGATTGGTGTGGTTGAAGGTTCTGAATATCCTGATGAATGGATTATTCTGGGAAGCCACTTCGATGCCTGGGGATTTGGAGCCATCGATCCAAACAGCGGCACGGCAATGCTGCTCTCCGTTGCGGATGTACTGGGAAAAATGGTGCAGAATGGATATCAACCCAAGCGAAGTATTATGATTGCACACTGGGACGCCGAAGAGTTCCTGCTGATCGGGTCCTCCGAATGGGTTGAACATTTGACAGAAGAGCTTGATGCTAATTCCATTCTCTATTTGAATGCCGATGCAGCCGTAACCGGTCCATCTTTTAGGGCCTCATCATCCCCTTCGCTTAAAAAACCAATTATCGAAGCCTCAAAAATGGTGCAGCATCCCGATACAACCCTGTCACTTTACCAATCATGGTCGGGAGATTCAGACTCACCCTCAATGGGTAATCTGGGTGGCGGTTCAGATCATGTAGGATTGTATATGCACATCGGAGTTCCTGCGGCTGGGATAAGTATGTCGCAGTGGTCTCCGGTTTACCACTCCAATTACGACACTTTTGAGTACTACAAATCTCATCTGGACGGTTCCTTTTCGTACGGTCCCGCGTTAGGAGGAGTTTACGGAACCGTTGCCCTGCGATTTGCCAATGCAGACCTTCTCCCATACGATTTTGAGCGATATCACGAAGATCTCGTTTCACATCTGGATGACATTCAAAACAAAGCCGAAAACCATGATCTCACCATTCCGGCGAAGCCTATGGTTGAACAACTGAATAGAATGGAGAGTCTTGTTTCCCAACTCGCTGATAATATGAATAAATTATCCGCTTCCGGCTATTCCGGTGTGAATCGGGATGAGATCAATCGCAAGCTTATTCAACTGGAGAGAAACTTTATTGTGGAGGAAGGTATGCCCTACAGTTCATGGCTCAAATCACTCTATGCATCACCTGACCCATACAGCGGATACGCTTCCTGGATGCTTCCCGCATTTCAATATGCCATTGAGGAGGGATTTGAAGATGATGAAATCTCCCAGTGGGTTGATATTCATGCTGAGGCGTTTGAAGCCCTTAATCGGGATCTCGGTGAATTAATCGAACTGACGGCAGTCGAATAAATTGGTAACCAGTAGACATGGTATTTCTATACCTCTCGTACATTATTCATCCGATTACTTTATAAATGATTACTAACTGTGATCCTGCACCTCATAGAAATACCGTGTTTTCTATTGAATAAATTCTGAGGCAGAACCGCCTCTATCTCGATTTTTATCTTTTTTTAATCCCTCTGATCGGCGGATGATCTTTATTACCCTCCCACACCCCGGGTTACGCTGCGCTTCACCCGAGGCTATGATCTGACGCTCCTTCAGAGCTTTGGTTTGTTGAATAATCATGTTTTTTCTGTGCTCTCTTAAATCATTAATTTGATCAAAGCATGCACAGGAATACTAACTGTAATCCTGCACCTCTTAGAAATACCATGTTTTCTATTAAATGGATTCTGAGGTAGAACCGCCTCTATCTCGATTTCTGTTTTTTTTAATCTCTCTGATCGGCGGATGATCTTTATTACCCTCTCATACACCGGGTTACGCTGCGCTTCACCCGAGGCTATGATTTGACGCTCCTTCAGAGCTTTGGCTTGTTGAATAATCATGGTTTTTCTATTGATCTCTTAAATCATTATTCCGATCAAAGCATGCACCTGAATACTAACTGTATCCCTGCTCTTCATAGAAACACCATGTTTTCTATTAAATGGATTCTGATGTAGAACCGCCTCTATCTCGATTTCTGTTTTTTTTAATCTCTCTGATCGGCGGATGATCTTTATTACCCTCTCATACCACGGATTACGCTGCGCTTCACCTGAGGCTATGATCTGACGCTCCTTCAGAGCTTTGGCTTGGTGAATAAACATGGATTTCTATTCTACTCCAAGTCACTTATAAATAACATCTCTTGAAAACATTTTTGTATACTTGAGCAACAAATATAAAAGTTCATCTGTTACATTCAGGGACCCTAGTTCTTCACAATAAGAAATTTCATGAAATTTACCTGGTATATTGCCGGACGCTACTTTAAGGGCAACAAACGTGAATCACGGTTCCTCTCCTTTATTAAAATCATGGCCATTGCCGGGGTTGCTGTAGGTTCTGCCGGACTCCTGATTGCCCTATCGATCGTACACGGGTTTAAGTCTACCATTAACGAAAAAATTGTGGGATTTGCCCCGCACATTACGGTCAACACGTTTATGAACGATCCCATGAACAGGGCCGATACGCTACAGGTTTTTCTGAATGAGATCCCGGGAATTGAGAAAGCTCAGCCCGTAATACTTGGGCAGGTAATGATTCAATCATCCCGGGACGTAAGTGGCAGTGGAATTAAAGGAGTTCCCGTAGAAGGAGACGTAACACAGCTGAGGGAGTACATTTCGGAAGGTGAATATCAGTTGGGCCCAACCGAATCGGGGCTCCCCGGAATCATATTAGGCTCAGAACTTTCCAGGAATATTGGTGCCGGAATTGGCGACAGGGTAACGGTATATGCCCTCGACGGCATGCCCTCGCCTCTCAACACCCCGGAGATCAAACAGTTTACACTAACGGGTATTTACCAGACCGGTATTGCCAGGTTTGATGACAATTTTGCCTTGGTCAACATCGATTCAGCCCGCCAGATTTTTGAGTTTAGTCCACGTCAGGCCAGTTCGTATGATATCAATGTGGGAAATCTGGAGGATATCACGCCCATCTACCGGATTATTCGGGATGAAACCCGTTTCCCATACATCACCGAAAACGTTTACCAGCGCTATCGAAACATTTTTGCCTGGGTAGATCTGCAGGAACAGACCATTCCCCTGGTGATTGGCGTGATGGTCATTGTTGCAGCCTTTAACCTCATAGGTACCGTTTTGATGATGGTGCTCGAACGAGTACGTGATATCGGAATTTTAAAAACCATCGGTGCCAAAAGTAAGGCCATTCGGAGAATTTTTCTTTTGGAGGGACTTTTCGTAGCGATATCGGGTCTGATTATAGGGATGGGTATATCCCTGCTCTTCTATTGGCTTCAGATTAATTACCAGATTATTCCACTCTCCGAAGAGAACTACTACATGAGTACCGCTCCGGTTGAACCGCACCTGCTCGATTTTCTGATTGTGAGTGGAATCACCATTCTGCTCTGTGCCCTAGCCTCCTGGGTGCCGGCACGGATTGCCGCGAAAACAGATCCGGTGAAAGTGTTGTCGATTGGAAAGTAAGATGTTGGGCGTTTAAAATTTATCTTTTTAATTGGTCACCCTGCTCTGCTCTTCTTCCGATCCTGTTGTTACATCTACTGATTTAATCTGACTGTTGCCGAAATTCCAGGTAAATGTCAGTCTTATATTTCTCTCTTTATTATCATATATAAATTGAGAATCCAGGTTCTCACTCGGCAGATTGGTATTTCCCTTCAAAAGATTTGTTTGAAGAATGTCATCAGCAGAAAGTCGCAGCATACCCCGGCCTGATGCTATTCTTTTCTGAACACCGACGTTAAGTGAGCCCATCGGCCTCATTTCCATAATTCCCCAAACTGATTTGGATTGATAGTCTCCGGAAATTTCGAATGAAAACTCGCGGGGCAGATCAATCGTATTTGTGACATGCGCACTGTATCTAAATGAATCCAACACAGGATTTTCATCATAGTGAGACTGTTTTAAATTCCTGATACGTCCCTGTAAAATTCGTTCGCATTTCCCACCATGAAGTAAAAAACAGTGGAAAACTCGCATTGATTGCATAGGATCGAAAATAACTCAGGTTTTGTGTGCTGTAGGTTTGCTCATTTGTAGATTCATTCAAAACAGGCTGAAATGGAGCAATGGCATTTTTGGTATAGCTGTATTGAAGAGAAACGAGCCACTGCTTTTGAGTATAATCCAGCTTCAGTGCATCACTGATGGCCGGGTTGAGATCTGAATTACCCGAGAGAAATGTGTTCGGATCCACAAAAAACACGAAAGGTGCCAGGTCATTAAAGGTAGGCCGCGTGATTCTCCTCGCGTAAGAAAATCCGACGCTTTTCTCATTTTTCATGTTTTTCTGAATAAACAGGCTTGGGAAAAGATAACCATCCTGTACATCCACAAGCCCGGGAGTTTCAGGTGTGCTCAAAAAGCGATCGGTATACTCAAACCGTAATCCTGCGTTTATCCTCAGGTTTTCAGCAGGTGTCCAGTTGCCGGATAGATAACCCGCCGCAGTTTTTTCTGAAAGATTGGCGTCTTGAGTGAACGTATCATTTTCCACCCATACGTTATCTATCAGGTCCGAAACAATGACCTTATTTGAAAATTCAGATAGTGACCCTTTAACTCCAGTTTCCAGCGTAAACGCATCGGAAAGCACATAACGGTAATCCAGCTTTGAAACCCGGATATTGATCGGTGTCTCCTTTGTAACATCGATTTCTTCTCTATTCAAAAGTGAGTGATCACCTTCAATGAACCTGTTTTCATAAAAGGATGGATTATCGTTCTTGTAGTAAAGGTAGTCCACATCTACATTGAGGGTTTTGTTTTCATCGAACTCGTGATCAAGGCTCAGGTTTACAATTCCCTGTCTCCACCGGTTGGTTTCACGAACCGACATTTCGGTACTCAGGCTTGATGTGGGGCTGAATCTGGCGTAATTATCAGACAGATCGCTTGTATCCCACAGTCTTTGATAGCCTGTCAGCAGCAACCCAACCGTCGTTTTATTGCTGATTTGAACCTCCATACCGGCTCGTGCATTTTGAACACCGGTTGCCGGTTTTCGAATATTATCACTGCTTACCTCCCCCATAAATCCATCTGTAAGTGAAAAACGCTCATTGATCCAGTTCTCCTCCGTTCGGTCGTAGTGGATGGAATAATCGAGGTAGAGAGCCAGTTTATTTCCCCGGCGACTGATGTTAAGACTTCCACCGAGCGTTTCCGCCTGATTATACCCGAGGTTTCCACCCACTGTACCGGTGGTGCCCAATGCTGTAAATTCCTTCATCTTGATATGGATAATACCGGCATCCCCCTCCGCATCATACCTTGCCGGTGGTGTTGTAATGAGCTCAATCTGTTCGATATTGGCGGCACTCATACCGTCCAGCATCTGAACCACGGCATCAATGGGGAGCTGAACAAATTTATCGTTGATCATCACCCGTACCCCCGTTTTTCCACTCATGGAAAGGGTATTGCTCTGGCGGTTCACCTGTACTCCCGGAGATTTTTCCAGTACCTGCAGTACAGAACTACCGGAGGACGTTATACTTCGCTGCACATTTACCACCAGCCGGTCAATCTCCTGCTCAAACAGTGGCCGGCGGGCGGTTACATCCACTTCATCCATCTCTTCAAGGGAAACCTGCAGTGTGATCGTTTCAAACCGGATAGGATCCTGGTCTGTTTCAAATGGAGCAGAAAAATAACGCTGAAATCCAATCATGGAGACCGACAACAAATACCGGCCAGGATCGAATGTTATTCAGCTCATAGTATCCCGGCATTGTCAGTTACGGTCCCTTTCACTAATGCAGAATCAGATGGCTGCAGTAAAAGTACATTGGCCCCGGGCAATGGTGAGCCGCTTTCTTCGACGACTGTTCCCGTTATCACAGCCTGTGATTGAACGTCCAAGCTATAGAAAAACAGGATGAATACTATCGATAGTAAACGGATCAACTGTTTTGGAGTCATTGCTCTATAGGTTTGATTTTATTTAGAAATTCCTACAATAAATGCGGTTATCGGTTGAGATAATTATGGAGAGTGTCCCCTTTTGAAGGGGGCTTTTCCGATATTATTTAGTCCAATTGGTAAACACGCTATGATAATTAAAGTGACCCATCACCTTGGCCTGTATATGTCATGCGTGAGTAACGTAATGGTGGTATTGCCAATGTTTACTGCCGCGTCAGATAACGGAGGACTGATGAGTCCATACCCCTCAGGCAATTCCATAATTTGCTTTTCTGCTCCTTTGAAATAAACAGCCAGTGTTCCTCCTTCCAAGACGTAAATGGTATGGTCGGGATGATAATGCCAGGCAACCGAATCGCCCGGCGCCATCGAACCGATATACATTTTAATGCCCAATGTATCTCCGAGTATCTCGATGGAATTCCCTCCTGTTAAGGCAAGATCCATGGCCGGATCATAATCAGACATGTCGATTTGCTCCTCGCTTTCTACGGTAGCTGTAGCCTCATCTACATTGGTTTCTGTTTCAGCAGACTGGTTACATCCAATCAGCCAAAGGGTGGCCAACAAAAGGTATGTTGTTAGTAGTGTTTTCATTTTTCTCCCTGTTTTTTTACTGCTTACCTGAGTTCGATTCTTAATTTGGAAAGAATATTGGAGATAAATAGATGTAAATACTGAATATAAATGTCGGATAAGCCACGGTAAAGTGTTATATTAAGTTAAGCAATAACAACAATATAACATCTTTCCCCATGACATTATCCGACGATAAAATTACCGAAATCTTCTGCCAGGTCGATACCTTTTGTTTCCACTTCCAGAATGCTCTTGCTCCTCAAATCTTAGGGAATCCACCGAAAAAGAAGCCAAAACTTTCCCTCAGCGAAGTCATTACCCTCATGATCTTGTTCCATCACAGTGGGTATCGCACCATGAAAGGATTCTACAAGAATTATGTGAAGGTACACATGCGGCACCTTTTCCCCAAGACCGTTTCTTATAATCGGTATGTAGAACTGATGGCATCGGCCAACCTACCCTTAGCTATGTTTGTAAAAACCTGCTGTATGGGCTCATCCACGGGTATTTCCTTCATGGATTCCACCCCGCTTCGTGTGTGCAAAAACAAGCGCATTTCACGAAACAAAGTCTTTGATGGAGTGGCCGCGTTGGGCAAATCCACCATTGGTTTTTTCTTTGGCTTTAAGCTACACTTGGTGGTCAATGACAAAGGAGAACTGCTCAATTTTATGCTGACTGGCGGAAATGTGGATGACCGCCAGCCCCTGAAGGATCCGGCCTTTATCAAAGCCTTTACCGGCAAACTATACGCCGATAAAGGCTACATCTCCGCAGAGCTTACCAATGCGTTGTTTTGTGATGGTATTCATTTGGTTACGCAGATTCGAAACAACATGAAAAACTGCCTGATGGAGCTCAAAGACAAGATATTGCTGCGGAAGCGATCGATCATTGAGACTATCAATGATGAGCTAAAGAACATGTGTCAAATTGAACACTCCCGCCATCGATCGGTGGCCAACTTCCTGTCGAATCTTCTGGCAGGACTGGCCGCCTACTCCTTCTTTCCAAAAAAGCCAGCCATCACCTACGATTCAGTCCATACCAACCAATTGAGCATGATTTAGAATCGAACTCAGGTTCCTTGTATATCTGACAGAAAATTCAAAATCTGTCGGATTATTGAATAACCTGCTTAGCTGGCATTCAAAGGCGAGTGATGCTCATGTACAATTTTCCAATCACCATTTTCCGTTTTGACAAACACTAAGCTTTCCTGCTCATTGATAACAGCAAGGTCTTCTCCAAACTTCAAATGAAAATCAGAATGGAAGGTTACAATTGCTACATTGCCATAATAAACAGCCACTTTCATATCATTTCCGTCCATTTTTACAACTTCTGTAACGCTTCCAAAAACTCCGCGTTCAAAGGCTTCATTTTCCTCTCCGCCGTTTCGGGAGCACCCTGTTTAAATTCAGTAAACTTGGGTCCGTATGCATGAAAGGAAATCAATTTGTCAATATCACCCTCTTTCACACTTTCAATAATTTCATCCCAGGTTTCTAATATTTCGGCTTGTTCTTCCGGGTATTTATTCGTAAAAATATCTACAGGTTGAGCTTCTTGAGTGGTAGAAGTGGTTGTTTCGCAGCCCATAATAAGGGCACTTATAAAGATAATTTTATACAAATTGTTCATAGTCATTCCCATGTATAAGATTAAAGGCTGATTGTTTGAGATAACATCAGATGGGAATACACAATTGGAAATCATACGTAATTGATCTCCAGAAGGAATCCCTATTGACTTGTTATCTGTCTGAATGCAACATAGTAGATTCCCGTGATTCAGGCTTTTCTCAGAAGCCCAGAAACTTTACTTATCAGCCCAATCTTTCCGATATACAGATGGGGACATGCCGTATTCGGCTTTATACGTTCTGCTGAAGTGCGATAAATTGCTAAAGCCGCAATCGAATGCAATCTGGCTAATTGTTTTGTTCCCAGTCTGTAGCATACTTTTAGCTCTTTTCAGCCGCCTCTCAGTGAGCCATGTCCCGGGCGATGTTCGATAGTGTTTTTAAAGTCTCTCTTAAAGGTAGATAAGCTCCGATTGGCAATTTTTGCAAAATCCTGAATATTTAAATCGTAAAAGTAATTTGCTTCCATCACTTCCCAAATGGGAGTCTGAAAGTTTTCTACCGTTTTTAGGTCGATAAACGAAAATCAGGGGAGATAAATGCTCATGTGTGAATTCATTACCATTCCCGGTGAAAACCGAGATTTTTTAAGCTTTATTACATCCGTTTTTCTCTCTCTACTCTCCTGAACAAAGATTTCCCAAGTGATAAAGTGAACGTTAAGATATGAGTATCGTAATCGTTTGAAAGACTGTTTCAACCGGTGGTCTGTCCTACCTTTACATGATTCGATGGACAGCTTGAAAAGTCATAATTTCTATTTTGGCAGTACGGAGAAGAAAAGGCAAGTGAGCAATATGATTTGTCAAAAATCAAAAAAATGATACGCCATCAGAGAGAGAATTATTCATGGGAATTTATTTTCTTGGGGGCGAATCAAGATACTTTTGCAGAGGCTGCAAAAATAGGTATTGATTCAAAAACACCCTTAGCTTTGAGGCAACAGGTGATGGAGTAAGATCGGCTTATAGCGGAGCAGCAGTATAGTAAAATATCGGAAAAAGTAAATTTTCGTTCTAAGAGGCTTTAATCTTAATAGGTTGAAGCCTTTTTTTCAATTAATATTGATTCCGATGTCATATATGGTTGTGGGATTGTTTTTTACCTCGGTAATTTTCTTTTTCCGATACTTAACTAACATTTTTCTCTACATTTGTATCGAATGTGAAGGAAAATCGATTGCCATAGACATATTTTCATCATTTTCTAATTGTTTTGACTTACATCGGAGTATGGGGCAAATTTAGGATTTGAAGGGATAACGCGTTTTACTTGCGGCTTTAGCTCTAGCTTTTGGCCCAGCAAATAGAATATTAAAGATGTTTGCTTCAGCTTTTACTTTTTTATGCTTAATTGCGTCATTGGTTGGATTCTTAAGCTTATATATAGCAGCCCCAAAGACGAGCCCTCTGATATATTCCTAGTTGTTCCAACTGTATCTGTTCAACGGGCTTAGATAGACGTTGAGATTTTTGGTGGTGGGATGCCAATCTTCTTTTCTCCTGGACTAAGACCTTTAATAATATCTACCTCTTGTATCATAAACTTCTCTTCCCCTATCTGCGGAGGGCACCAGCAAGAATTTTGCAATCGCCTGAAGTGTTACACGCTGCTTCAAAGTTATTTATAGCCTGTTCAACACAATTATTTGTTGTACAGGCGTTAATTTTTTCCACAGCAATTATGGCTTTTTCCCGTATGGTTTCAGTTGATGGCTTTTTATCTTCTGATTCGGAGCCCTCATTATCACAAGATTCACAATCATCGGGTTTTTGGGGATCCTTGTCTTCATCATCTTTGGGTGCAAGCCCATCAGGATCGTAATAGCGTAATGGGTTATTCATGCTGAACGCGTATAAATTAAGCTGCTGCGGTTCACTTTGAACTAAATCAGGAAGTAAGCCGTAGAGCGGGTCTCTACTGTTCCAACGCAGAGTAACGGGATCATAGTAACGGTAGCCGTAGTAGCGCAGGCCAGTCGCGGCATCGTTTTCTTTGCCGTTGAACTGCCGGCGATGGCTTTCACCTCCTGTCTCAAAAACAACCTCACCAAATGGCCCATACAGGAAGCTGGCTTGAACGGTGCCAGCTGTATCCAGGGAAGCCATCAGGTTCTGTAGTGCATCAGCATATTGCAACTCCACGCTCGCGCCGTCTTTCAATACGAGCCAATGTTGGCCCCCCAGCCGACAAATGAAGGTAATTGCGGATTTCATTGCCGTCGAGATCGACTGGGTTTCCCGTTCACCAAACCAGAAACGGGCACCTTGATCTTCAGTTACAGCCAACATGCGTTGTCCGTTGTGGTCATAGTAATAGGTCTCTGAAACCATTAGCCGTCTCAACTTGGCGAATACGATCCTTACCATCCCAATGCAGAATAGATTCTCCATCCGGTGAGTCTCGCCACGTCATGTTCCCTGCATCATCATATGCATAAGCAGCATATGTCTCATCAGTGACGGCATCTGTTAATACATCCACAGCTTGTGGATCTAGTTGGCCGTAGCTGTACTTCACATTTCGTGTGTGGGTTGCACCTTCCCAGCTGACGTTAGCAGATAGAATATTGCCGGTCTCTGAATAGGTGAATTGTCCTTGATAATCGTTGGGGCCAGTGGCTGAGATCAGGCGATCGTGCACATCATACTCATAGTGAGCATCAGCGCTAACACCATTGGTTCGTCCCTCTACATCTACCACGATTTCCAGTATCCGAGTATTGGTAGCGTGCGCTCTCATTAAGGTTTCAGCCTGATCATTCAGTGTCAACGCGTCGGTAAGGGGACGAGACAGAACATCATACGTATATTGACGGGTTTGTCCATATGCGTTCTCACGTGTTATCGGCAGTCCTGCAATGTTTCGTTCATAATCGGCGACAGCTTGCCACTGCTGGTTCTGAGGGTCAAACCACTCAACCGTGTTCACCAATGCACGTTTGTCGTAGCAAATATGCCATTGTTGTCCATCTTGCCACTGACTTCTCGTCAGCTGACCCAGCGCGTTGTAGGTTCGCCGCACCTCCAGGGAATCGCTCAAGGAGAACGGTTGCGTCAATGTTAGATTCCTTTGTTCACGACGAAGGAACCCTCGGGAATCATAATTATACTCTACTTCTCCGATAGGTAAATTGACTCTACTCAGTCGCCCTATGCTATTATGCCCACTATCATATAAATACTGAATCTCGCTCATGGCCTGATCAATTTCATTTTCATCGAACGAACTGGTGAACGATGAAGATGGCGGTGGGCTACTGAAGCGCATGTTGATAAAACGCTTGGTTAGCACTCGGTCCAGGTCGTCATATGTAAATCTGGTCATGTATTGATTTGCATCCGCGTTTGAGGGATGTGGTGATTGCTTACTGAATAAGATTGCCGTTGAGGTCGTAACGGTATTGCCATTCTCGCTCATCCTCGGGAAACCGAAAGCCGGTTACCCAACCAATCGTGAGTCAAGCGTGTAATATTTTCTTCTGCATCGGTAATTTGCTTGAGGTTATCATTAGCGTCGTATAGATAGCGGGTAATTGCGGTGGAGTCTCCGGAATGATGCTCATGTAGTTCTACCAGATGACCTAACACACCATACCGTTTGATTGTCGACCCGCCTGTTCCATCCGAGGTGACGTCAGTAATAGTTTGATCAAAACCCGAGTAGGAGATTGTCGTACCTGTGCTGTCGGGGCGTGGTGAATTGAGTGACACGGCCCAAACCATCATATTCGTAGGTGAAACTGATTCGATTGTTGTTATCACTCGGATCAACCATATCTACAGCACGAGGGACCCCCATGGTCCGAAGAGCTATAGTTCAAACTGGGTGATCATGTTCATCATCGAACTGTTCGCGTGTGCTGAGCAAGCGGCCTCTGCCATCCGAAATCTTTCTCAGTCTGAATCCATTGCGTGTCATCAAAATCACGTAATTGCTCCACACGCAGACTGACTGGAGCACCACTTTCGTGAAAGCTTAAATCATTGTAGGTAAATCGCTCCACGATTCGCTCGTCGTAACCAGGCGAACCATTAACCTCCATATCGATAGATACACGTATGTGATCGAACGCGACCCAATCCATCTATTTCCCACCGTTCTGTATCAAAGACAGGCTGAGAATCTGCCATCACAAAGTTTGGCCCCTCGCGTTGAATAAGAACGCCTGTTGGGACATCATAAGTAGTCTTCGTCCGGTATCCCAATTCATTGAGTGTTTCTGAGACAAACAGCTCGTGGCTATCGTAGCTAAATGTTGTCGAAGGGCCAAGCTCTTTTACTTGCTCCGGTTTTTGAATGGAAAGTAGATTGCCTGTTTCGGTATCATAGGCATAGTTTGTTGCGGCAACATCGGAATCGTTCTAGATGATATTTAAATTGATCCGGTAGCCCTGTACTGTTATCTGAAATGCATGATCTCATATCCCGTTTCGACAAAATTATTACCAATGTTTCTGACGTTATCTCTTTTTTCACGAATTCGAATTCGATAATCTTCAGGATCAGCCGGGGAATTATAACGAATGTCATACTCGTAGTCGGTGCGGCGATCGCCTGTCTGAGCCGTTTCACCCAACATTTCAAGCTGCTGAAGATTGAGGAATTGACGAGCGCTTTGGTTGAATTGCCAGGACTGTTCCACGTAGCGGACGTGGTCAGCTGTTGCAAGCACTCTGTTCCGCTCATCCCCGAATCACTCGCAGTGCAAGTCTCAGTAAGGACGGGAAGAGACTGATTGATGCGGTCTCCAAAGAGACTCTCGTGGAGCCAATCCTTCCTGACAACGCGATGCAATTGACCGTCAAGAAAGGTCTTGCTGCTCGATAAGGTCGGCGTGCAGTCCTTCATAATCGTACAGCTTACGGATTTGCTTCGACGTACCGTTCGAGTAGTTGGATGTTTGGATGTTTTGGGAGAAACCGGCGAATTGGCTTCTTTCTTTGTAATCGGAATGGACCGCCATTGAGTTGTAGTTGGGCTGCTGCGTAGAAGAATGGGTTGTTGTTGCGGGTGTTTCAAATCCACCTTCGACAACGCTCTTGCTTACGACCCACCTTGGAGTCGGCATTGTATTGCCTGACCCACCCCATTGTACTACTTCAGGATTACTGGAAGACTTATAGAAAAAGTTGAGCACCTTCCCGCGACCATTTGTCACTCGACTTAGCAGGTCGGGAGCCGCAGGCAGACCAGGGCTATTCACATAGGTCATCGTCGGACTCGTACTACCCCCCCCAGGGGCATGCCATTGGGCCAGATCAGCAAGCCCATCGCCATTGGCATCCGTGAAGTCATTGACGATATGCCAGTTGCCGACGAAGTCTTCAGGCTCCCATTCCGCGGTAAAAAGTCGTTTACTTAGGCCCCATTTTTCGGGATACAACAAAGTAACGGTTTCACCAAAACGACCACCCAGGTTAAATTTCGCTTTAACGCTACTTGTCTCGGTGATGGAAGGTCCACCCTCAAACCAGATCATATCCAAGAGGCCGTCGGTATCGAGATCTATTAGACGGCGTTGATACCCTTGATTCCCGTTCCTCAAAGTACCGCCAAGGACAAATCCTTCGCATTCGGTTTGTACCTGTTCCAGCGCGGTATTGCCGTTTAAAGGGTTCTCCAGACTGTCGAAGCCACTGCCGGTGTTGCGATAGCTGAATAGGTGACGATGACGATCTGGAAACCGATCATCGGACAGGCGTACAACAAGATCGGCTAAACCGTCGCCATCAATGTCGCGCAAGCCAATCACGGTGGAGCGTCGCAGGAAGAAATCCTCATCGCAACTCTTTTTTCCCAGTAATCTGAGTCCAGAGTCGCCTTAGGAGCATTCCAAATATGGGCATCATCCGTTTCAGGAAAGGTTCCGGTGCCGTCACCAAAGTAAACCTTCCAAATCACAGCCGTTCTGCAAGTAGTAACGTTATCCGGGCAAGGCCCAAGCGTCGTGGGTTTGGTGTCGATGGCATCCAGGAACCCATCTCCATCCGATATCTGAAGAGAGTGGGAACGCTGTAAATGGATTTTTGTCGACAGATCCAGAGCGGCCTCGCTTGCGGCTGGAGGTGGAAGATTGACAGGGCTGAAGGACTTTGATGGCCCTTTGATTCCTAAAAGGTTGATTCGGATCACCTGTACCTGGGTAGACACGCCATAGGAATCGTTCACCACTACCTTTTTTCTGATTCTAATGAGGGTGTAATCCCTGAAATTAGCATCCTTATCTAGCTCTGAAGAGAACATTCAGGATTTTCAGGAGTATTTGTTGTCCAGGGTTCATAGCTTCCAAAAACATCGCGACGTCGCCCATACATTGGTACTGCAGCATCCAACTTACCGTCACCTGTGTAGTCCATGAAATTATAGTTAACATGACCTGGAGCCAATACATGTTCGGAAGTACCATCCCCCGGAAATACTGTTACAGATCGATAGGCAACTTGGCCGCTCAGAGTGCATCCTTCTTTACCATCAAATACATTTTCAGCGTTTCCACGCCATTCATCATACCAAGCGGCAGTTGGTAGCGCCGATTTACGGTCCTTTTCTTCGAATGATCCACTGTTCAATCCCTTGTTCCAAACCAGAGTACAGACACGGTCTTCTTTGATTACCGAAACGCGATCTTTTATACCATCACTGTTTATATCTAGAAGAGTAGCCTTAAGACCTCCTAAATAAGGTGCATTAATTCCCTCTTGCCCAAATCCTGGCACTTCTTTCAGTGAATTCTTTATAGGATTTTCATGAGGAATATTAGACAGAGGCAGCGATAGATCGAGCCTGTCATTGTATTCAAACTTAATAGGAGGTAAGATAGTCACACTACCATTAATGTCGTACGCCTTGATGTCAATCTGAGTCAAATAGCGGATGGGGTTCTGGATACAACGGACTGTTTCCCAAAGGGACTCGTTGGATATTTCAGCGCCTTCATTTTTAGGTGCTTCAATTATCAGATCATCGTTACCCAAGGACACCTGCAACTTGAAAAAATCCAACATCTTCGGGGGCTTCATTTTCCTGATTTCCATCTTCAGGTGTTGGATCCACAACTTGGACTTATCATAAAGTACAGAGTTTTCTGTTTTGTAGCTCAGATCGACCTGCTTTACGGAGACTCCAGTCGCTAGTCTGTGTGTCGCGAACAAGGACTCTGATGGCATTCAATTTTTGCGCTCCGGTTACCTGTTTGTTGCCTCTTCTATAGGCGGCGCCAATTGGAATATCAGACTCTTCACAGTACTCAAGAAGAGCATAATCAAATTCGACTTTCGCATAAGGTAGAAGGCTGGCTCCTTCATTCTCGGAATACTCAATTGCAAGAAGACTCTCCCCCAAATAGCGATCACCTCTAAAAATCGGTGCCCAAGAATAAGTAACGGCATTACCGAAAGGATCAACCTGACGAGTAATATTCCAAACACCTCTAACAGGTGCACCAACAACATGTTCAAAATGGTGACGTACGCCATCCGGACTTAGCGCAATCCATTTCGAAGAAGTGCGGTCAGACTGCCCGTTATCTACCAAAAAGATGCGTGTGTTAGAATTATCAAACTGAACTCGGTAGGCGGTACTCTGTGGATATGGAAGGCATCCGGCACTTCAGTAAGACGGCCGGAAACACTACCCAGGCTAATTTTGTACTGCAGGCCTTCTGCTGCTCCAAGGGTACTGTCTACCTCGATAGAGGGTTGTTCAAAATTCCAGCCAGCGGCAATACCCCCTCGTAGTGGTAAATTGGATGAATATCGTAAGATCAGTGATGGAGCCATCCCATTGCGACCTGGAGGAATATCGATCAGGACGGAATAGGTGGCACCACCGTTTTGGTCGGAAACGCCCAGTCACCAGAGTTATAGGTGGTACCCTTTTTGGAGCGGATTTGAATGAAGGTGTTGCCTGAAAGGATCTATAATCCGAGACATGCAAGTTCAATCCTGCAAGATTGAGTAAAATAAATGCCAGGATAAAATATTTATATTTAATTGCATGATTCGGTTTTGCCATATAAACTGAGATAGCCATTGATGATCGATAGGTGAACTGAAAAAGTTTATTGCAAAACTTTTCATCCACCATATCCGGGCTGGCAGCAATATGTCTCCGCGGGATGTTGATCGGTAGATTTAACAATGATCTTGACATAGTATACCCTAAATATTTTGGTTCATTTTTTCGAATCTTCTTTCTTTTTAATTTAAACGCTTTTCATTACTTACTCTCACCTGTTTCTTATGGGAATGGGAAATAAATAACTTGGCAATAAAATTATAGTCACCCCATTGCTTCCTAGTAAATTCCATCCTTATGGATACGATTTTCAAACCACCTGAATTATCTTGGTAGTTTCACTGGTACTTGGAGAGTTTTAATCATGATTATATATTTAAGAGTTGATATTGACATTCCTATTAAACCTGGTTTGAGATACTTCTTCTCTACACTAATAATCAATCTATCTGATAACTTCAGATGGGGAACATATATGGAAATCAACCTCATTGACCTCCGGCAGGAATCCTATTGACTTGTTATCTGTCTGAATGCAACATAGTAGATTCCCGTGATTCAGTCTTTTCTCAGAAGCCCAGAAACTTTACTTCATCAGCCCAATCTTCTTCCGATATTCAATGGGACACGTCGTATTCGGCCTTAAACGTTCCGCTGATGTGCAATAAATTGCTAAAGCCGCAATCAAAGGCGACCTGACTAATTGTTTTGATCCCGGTCTGTAGCATACTTTGGCCGTATCACTGCAATCGCAGCTTAAGCAATATGATCCCATGTTTGTTGGTTATGAGAGTTAATAATAAGTTTTAAAAGAAAAACCGGACCAGCCGGTTTTTCTTTTACTTTTTATATGTATAAACATTAATTGAAGGCTTTATTTTTTAGGTTGAAGTTGAGAGAAAGTACCCATAAGGCCACTTCATCTCCCAAACCCGGCCTAAATCACAGGCAAAACGAAAATGAAGACTCTCCCCAAATCCTCGAGTTGTGCATTTTCATTCGCAGCCTGGCTGAAGCTGTTAAAACTTCGCGACTGATCCATCGGAACGGCAGTGGAAGAAAAGAATGTAAATTCAGTATCGTCTCCAAGCACATGTGCAAGTACAGTCGCTGCGGCATTACCCAATGCAGCATGAGTGGATGGATAATCCGGTACGGGAGGAGTAACTTCAGCTGGTTCCCAATCGGAGTCGCCCACTGTCGTAGAATTTCCTTGATTCTCTGCACGAATAGCGGTGTAGGGTCTCCAGAAGTTGTAATAATATTGGAATCAAATCCGGCAATATAAGAATCTGCTGTAGCTATATTAAGCAGTGCAAAAAGCCGGGCTGTAGTCACCAGATCAAGATTTTTATCCTCAGCTACAACCCTGGCTATTTTATTCCAACCCAATTCAGAAAATTCATACCAAAATTTTGCAGAGAATGATTGATCAACTGTCCGATCGGTACTATTCAGCTCTCCAATCATTTTCACCTCTTCAAAATCATCAGCATAATGCTGGCTGGCAAGTGCAGGAAAAGGTGGTATTCTAAACTGATCCGGATTGTTTAATGCAAAAGGCGGTAGGTCTTTCCAAAATTCAGCAAATACAAATTCAAGGGGAGGCACTGCCTGGTATACACCCGGTTCAGTGGAGAAATCTACAGATCCAATAGGATCTTGATAAGCACCATCACCCTCCCTTAAAGCAAGAATGGCCTCCGCTGCAGTTTTCCCCAGTTCTAATCCAAATGTTTTTCTCATATTGCCTTTAACTGGTTCCAGTGTTTCTGCCAGTCGATCGTTCAGCAGCACTTCTTGATCAGGTAGCTGATCGAGCAGTACTGCATGAGCAGCCGCTGCTACGGCTGCAATCGGATCGGCAGCGGGCTTCATTCCTTCATATACATAGGATTCATATTGCGGTGATATAGCATTTAGCGCATCGATGCATGGCAATGTGCATCATAGCATGAATGCGGGAACTCATCAGTGCATTAGGATAGGTAGGCCCTCCCATAGCTTCGACTGCGATATTGTTCCAGTCCAAAATCACCTGGTTGGAATAATTTTTAAGCTTACCCAAATTTGAATCTTTATTTTGCGTGTGAGATTCAAGTCCATCATCTCATTGCAGGAAATCAAGAGGGCCATACAAATACAGGTTAGTAAAATGATTATATTTTTCATGGTTTTTGGGATTAATTTTCTAATTAAAGTTATTGATCAACAGATATAATATGTCGTATCAAGCCGCCTATTTTATGAATAACAGAATCCATTAGTATGGATTAATTTCCATTACTAATAAGACAGATGAATACGATTAAGTTATGTCAGCTAACCGAATGTAGTCATTAGACAGGCTTTGAACTTTTCTTAAAAGCCCAGAAACTTTACATATCAGCCCAATCTCTCCGGTATTCAGATGGGGACATGCCATATTCGGCCTTATACGTTCTACTGAAGTGCGATAAGTTGTTAAAGCCGCAATCGAATGCGATCTGGCTAATTGTTTTGTTCCCGGTTTGCGAGCATACTTTCAGCTCTTTTTAAGCGCCTCTCGTAAGCCATTTTCCGGGCGATGTTTGATAGTGTTTTTTAAAGTCTCTCTTAAAGGTAGATAAGCTCCGATTGGCAATTTTTGCAAAATCCTGAATATTTAAATCGTAAAAGTAATTCGCTTCCATCACTTCCCAGATGGGAGTCTGAAAGTTTTCTGCCGTTCTCAGGATATACGCCAGCAGGTGTTTGTTTTCAGGGTGGGAAAAGACATTAAATAGCAATTCCTTGAATTTATTTTCCAGGACGTTATCGGGTAATGTTTTTTTTTCAATGATGTAGGGTATAAAACTTTTGTAGCTATTTTTGATATGCTCATTTATCGAAAAGGGTTCAATCATGACTTTATTCGGTTTCGGCAAATCTTCCAGCGATAAATGCGGCCTGAATTCCTCAAACAAAGATCGAAGATAGTCGTCTTTCAGATAGAATATGAGCACATCCCATCCCTCAGAGACGGATGGTAATTCCTGTACAAAAGCACATTTTTTAACAATTAAGCCCTGATCCGGGTTGGCCACATGTCTGTTACTTCCCTGGTTAATAATCCGATTCCCGCTTAACGTAAAATCGAACTGGATATATTTGGAATAGAGCTGCATCAGCCTTTCCTGCTGCGGACAGGTGTAATGCAGAAACAGGGTGTCTTTCAGCGAAAATTGCTGAAACAGTTCCGGATTCGATATTTGTGCTTCATAAAGATCCATGATATGGGCGCGTGAAGGTTGGCATAGCACCAACTGATTATCAAAACATCTTCCTGCGAACTCCTCTATTCGGAAGAGTTAAAATAAAATGGAGAATTCGAGAATCATTTCAAAGTTTATACGCTAAAGTAACCTCAATGATGATGTTGAGAGGTATTTTAAAACAGGTTTTAAAGAAGTGCTCTTGTTTTAAATGGTTTACTCTCTGATTCTAAGATATAAGTAGCTACGAAAAGGTGAGTTTTTGGATACTGAGTGGCAGTAGATTTTAGTTGTAGTTGTATGTCTTCATTTTCTATTTGGACCTGTTTGAAGGCGAGTACTTAGACCACCATTTTTCATCATCTGTTCTGACAGGAATATGTGTTACATGAGCGGTTACAGCTTTCCATTCCCCATCAAATTTCTGCATTCCGTACGTGAAGGAACCTGAACTTCGAATGGTATCCCCGTTTTCCACTAAATGCTCATGGTCGAACTCAACCAAATAGGATGCTGCGTCTCTTGAATGCACATGAATTTTGTGGTTCTGCAGATCCCATTTCAACATTTCCTCCCAGCCATCTTCTCCTAAAATATCTTTCCAGACTCCATCAGCTGTTAAGTAATCTCCCCAATAATACCCATCTCCAAACATGATGAGATCCTTCGAATAGAACGTCATTACGGATTCATAGTCCATGTTTTCCAAATCAGAAGCATGCTTTTCGGACCGTGTAATGATCTCGTTTTTTATTTGTTCAATTTCATCGATAGATAATTCTTTGGATTGTTGACTACAACCAAGCATCAGGAAAACAGCTAAAAAGATAAATCCCTTCATAATTATAAATTTTTGAATTAATCGGCCGGCTTAATATTCAAATTCACACTGAAAAAATTATCCGGATCGTATTTGGCCTTTATTTTTGCAAGGCGTTCGTAATTTTTACCGTAAGCGGATTGCACCAACTCGTTTCCTTCCTCCCCGAAACCGGGAAATTGGGATACATACCAGTTCCCGGAATAGGGTTTCATCTCATCCAGAACATTGCGCGACCATGCGATCACTTTTTCCGAGTCGGCGGGGTCGTCCCAAATGGAATCAACACTCAGCAGAAATGACGTATCACGGCTGCCGAAAGCTGTATCTTCCGCAGGAATCCTGTTCATTTCTCCCCCGTAATGCCAGATCGCCATGAGCATGGAAGGCACGGGACGCTCTTTTCCCTTTGAAATGATCGCTTTTATCACGTCATCATCAAGTGAGCTGAGATCCGTTGACTTGAAATAGTAATTGCGCTCGTTTTTTGGAAATACCCAATCGAACATCGTTTGTACCACTGCAAAAGGATATTGTCCGCTCATATCAACAACCGGTTCACCGATCTCCCTGAGGGGCTGGAGCACCCGTTGCCCTTCATCCGGATCACCGGAGTACATTGCCGGGATGCCTACAATACTCTTGCCCCGTGCTTCTTCCGGGAAATCCTCAACATCAGGTATAGACCAAAGCAAGGCCTCTGAGCTTACTTCGTCAGGTGAAGAAACCATAAAATCCCGCCAAACCGATAGGACTTTTTCGGCCATTTCAATCGGATACATGGGCAAACAAAACATGACTTGAGGCCCCACTTCATGGAGATTAAATTCGAAGCTTGTGACAACCCCAAAGTTTCCGCCACCGCCCCGTACTGCCCAGAAGAGATCTTCATTTTCATGTTTGTTCGCTGTCAAAACGTTTCCTTCTGCGGTCACAATCCGAACAGAGCGAAGGTTATCACAACTGAGTCCGTGTTTTTTCCGAAGCCTTCCCAGCCCGCCGCCAAGCGTGAGGCCCGCAACACCCGTGGTAGAAACAACTCCGCCGGGAGCTGCCAGCCCATAAAGCTGAGTTTCCCGGTCAACATCGGCCCAGGTTGCTCCTCCCTCTACAATAGCCGTTTTTGAGTCCGTATCTACGTATACTCCCCGCATATCCGAAAGGTCAATGACAAGTCCATCGTCAACCATAGCCAGTCCTGCCACATTATGGCCGCCGCCGCGAATGGATACTTGCAGATTATTTTCCCGTGCAAAGTTCACGGCGTGAATCACATCGGATGTTCCCCTGCACTTGACGATCAGTTCCGGATATTTGTCAATGAGTCCATTCCAAACCTGCCGTTCTTGATCGTAGTTTTTGTCTTCAGGTGTTATTATATCTCCAAGGAGGGTATTATTGAACTCTGTGATTGTTTTTTTCTCCAGCATGTGGCTCCGGTTTTTAATTAAATACGTGAAAGGTGTTAAAATTCATGACCATACCAAGGTATCATCATCAATGTAACCGAATGTACTCATTAGACAGGCTCTGAACTTTTCTTAAACGTTCAGAAACTTTACTTATCAGCCCAATCTCTCCGATATGCAGATGGAGACATGCCGTATTCGGCCTTATACGATCTGCTGAAGTGCGATAAATTACTAAAGCCGCAATCGAAGGCGACCTGGCTAATCGATTTATCCGTAGTTTCTAAAAATGCTTTAGCTCTTTTCAGCCTTCTCTCAGTAAGCCATTTTCCGGGAGATAGTTTGATAGTGTTTTTTAAAGTCTCGCTTAAAGGTAGACAAGCTTCGATTCGCAAGATTGGCAAAATCTTCGATCTTTAAATCGTACATGTAGTTCTCTTCCATCACTTCCCATATCGGGGTCTGATGGCGATCTACGATTTTCAGGATATATGCACAGGATGTGTTTGTTTTCGGGATGGGAGAAAATATTAAAAAGTAACTCTTTGAACTTATTTTCAAGGAGGCTCTCCGGCAGCTGATTTATCAGTACCAAAATAGGGGAGAAAGCTTTCATAACAACTCCTGATTTGCTCGTCAATCTCAAACATCTCGACCATCTCCTTGTTCGGTTCAGGTAAATCAGTCAGGGACAGATGCGATCTGAACTCGTCAAATACAGAACGGAGGTAATCATCTTTCGCGTAAAATGCCAAGGTGTTCCACCCACTATAATCAGGTGGCAGTTCCTGTAAAAAAGCACATTTTTTTAACAGTCCTCCTTTTCCGGGACTGTGTACCCATATTTGATCACCATGTTTTTGAACCCTTTTCCCACTTAAAGTAAAAAGTACCTGGGTATACTTGGAGTAGAGCTGCACGATTTCATCCCGCTGGGGACAATTGTAGTGTAAAACCAGCGTGTCCTTTACAGAAAACTGCGGAAAGAGTTTTGGATTCTTTATTTGTAAATCATACAGATCCATATTCTACTCAATAAGTTGCGAAAGAAATATCAAACGATTCAGTGCATTGTAAATTTACAATTACATTTATTTGAAATATTTATAACAAAATGAATAATCGAAATTTAATTTCAAAGTTTATGAACTGCCATACTCTCATACTTGGCTTTAAAAAGGTGATGCATTAAAACGTTAGCACTCTTGACGCTCTGCTTTACATTATTAAATTGGCACCTGCGATTTGCATAATTTGACAGGACTTCTCATTTATAATCTTCTTTACTATTATCAGCTATGGAAATATTAGGAATCGATGTTGGCGGATCAGGTATTAAAGGCGCAATTGTAGATACCGTGAAAGGTGAGCTCATCACAGAACGATATCGTATTCCTACACCAAAGCCGGCTACACCTGATGCGGTTATCGAAACCATTGAGGCTATCATTAATAATTTTGACTGGCATGGGCCTGTAGGCTGCGGTTTTCCGGCCGCGGTAAAAAATGAGATCGTTAAAACAGCTTCAAACATCGACCATTCATGGATCGGAATAAATGCCTCAGCCAGAATAGAAAAGAAAACAGGCTGCCCTACTCATCTTGTAAATGATGTGGATGCCGCAGGCATTGCAGAGGCAGAATTCGGTGCCGGAAAAGACCGTTACGGAACGATATTTATGGCAGCCTTCGGAACCGGAATCGGGACGGCTGTTTTTCACAATCAGCAATTGGTGCCGAATACAGAGTTGGGGCACATCCCATTGAATGGCATGGTGGCTGAGGATTATGCCGCAAATTCCATCCGGGAGAATGAAGGGCTGTGTTGGAAGACATGGGGTAGACGGGTGAATGAATATCTTCAGCTCATCGAATCACTCCTTTGGCCCGATCTTATCATTATTGGCGGTGGCGTAAGCAAGAAATTCAACGAATTCGAGTCTTATATTAATGTAGAATCGACGGTAGTACCGGCTGAAAGCCGTCAACCATGCAGGAATTATTGGTTCCGCGCTGGCTGTTAATTCAAGCCAAACAAAGTAATCTATAGCTGCTATCTTTCTTTAAATATCAAAATCCTGTAGTTGTAAAATCAACCTTGATCTGTTACAATAAAAGGTTTTGTAGATTTTTTCCCTGTTTTTATACTGCAAACCCGAGTGCTTAAATGATTCTCATGGTTCACATTTAATAAGTAAACCTATTTCTTCTGAAAATACCTTCAGTAGTTGGCTAACTGAATAATTTGCAAAGCTCTAACTTATTGCTAGATTAGCATATCCAAACACAAACTAACTGAGTAAAAAATGGAAATTTTAGCTTATATAGTCGGTCTAATCTGTGCAATCTATGTCATTGTTGAAGTTTGGTCTAAACAGCCTGGCATGGGAACCGGAGAAAAAGTCTTATGGACAGTAGCTGCCCTCTTCTTTAATATTCTGACTGCTATTGTTTACTATTTTGTAAAAAAGGCGTAATAAATGATTCGGTCTATTGGTTACACTGAGATGTAGCCGTTTTTCACAAGTGAGCCGATCTTGTATGCTAAGGATCATCTTTCATAAAATATTATTGAAACCGGTGAGCCCGACCATTACATCATTCATTTTCAGACTCTGTAATAATGCCGGTAAAATTATTAAATGAATATCCGATTCAATGCCGAAACGGATTTTTCATTTCATTAATACTGATGCTGATTTTCTCCTCAGGCTGCACATTAACTTCTAATCCGGAAAATTCCGGTGGAGAAATCATAGCTATTCCCAATGGCCCCTGGTGCGAATTTTCAATATCATCTGACGGACGCTGGCTTCAGTTTATGGGTGATACTTCCAAACATTCTGATCCGGAGGCTAATAAAGCATCTCACCAAAGGGAAACTTATTTAATCGATCTCGAAAACGATCAAAAGTATTTCATGGAGCCTGACACGGATGTTCAGAGAAAACTTGCAGAGGGCTTTGGGCCTGACGGATTGGGCTGCTTCAGTTCGGATAACAAAACACTCAATTTTACAACGGTCGACTGGAAAAGCGTATCCGAAAATCAACAGAGTGACGGTCAGGTTGAAGATAGCGGATCACCACAGGCACGGATCTCTACACCATCAAGGCAAGGGACACGCTACCACTACAGTGTGGATTTGACAAGAAAGCCTTTTGTATTACGAGAGAGTAATGAGATAACCTGTGCAGATCGGTCTGAACCTGTAAAGCCGGATATAAGAGTTGAAAGACCGTCTGAAAAGCAGATTATAATCTATGCCAATGATGGACGCCGGCTAGCAACTCATCGTCCAAAGGGACTTTTGGGGAACACCATCAGTATCTGGAACCTGAATGACAACCAGTGGGAAATGGATTACTCTCTATCACCGGATGGGAAAAGACTCGCCTATCGGATCAGTGAACGTGGATTGATGGGTTTTTCAGCACCTACAAGTGGTTATTTAATAAACCTATATTCTGATGAAACCTCTGATGCAAAATTTTTAGGCGCATCGATCTACAGCATGGAGTGGGATCCCTCAGGAAATTTATACGCCTGTACCAGCCACAGTAAACACAGGAGAGTAATCGCCCGCTGGACACCTTAACCCAAAGAGTTTCCTTCTTCAATGCAAATTCCTAAATCCTTGTGATAAATAAGAATCAAACTGAGGCTCAAAGTAAACCTCATAAACCGGCGTAAATTCTAATTCCGCATCTTTACAATCATGATACGCCGGAATTTAAAAACTGTCCCTGCCATTCTGAGCTTAGAGAGAAACTGCGCGAATCGTCATACGAAGATATCTGGTTTGATTTTCACAATTTCATTGTGGTAGTGTGTCTGTAGAGTAGAATAAAAAAGTCTTCTTGTGTAGGTTTAGCAGCGTCTAAACCAACATAAACCCAAATCACAAGAAGACCATGATTATTTCTAAAGTACAACTCAAAGATTTAATTGCCAACCACCTCAAGCAGGAAAACGGGCTCAATGATGTGCTCGAGATCACGCTCAATGCCATGATGGCCAATGAGCGTAGTCTGCATCTGGAGGATGCCGATGGCAACAAAGCCAACGGGTACCGGCCGGGGCGCGTCTACGGTCACGGTAAGCTCCTTGAGCTTCGTATTCCCCGTGATCGCAACGGGGAGTTCTACCCGAAAGTGTTAGCCCTGTTGCGCAGCCAGCAGGCCGAGACCGACAAGCTGGTTAGCGCTCTGTACGGGCAGGGACTCTCTCAGGCGCAGGTAGGGGAGGTATTTGAGCGACTGTATGGTCGCCACTACAGCTCCTCGCAGGTCGGGCGGATGATCCAGTGGATGCGCAACGATGTAGCCGCCTGGAACAATCGCCCATTGGAGGCTCGCTATCCGGTCGTCTTTATCGATGCCTTGTGGGTGAACGTTCGCCGTGACAGTGTGCAAAAGGAGGCCTTCTACGTGGTTCTGGCCGTTAAAGAAGACGGCACGCGAGAAGTACTGGCGATCTCCCACCAACCCACAGAGAGTGCTACCGGCTGGAACATGTTACTGGAAGAATTGCGCGACAGGGGCTTGTCTTCGATTGGATTAATCGTTGCCGATGGGCTATCCGGGCTGGAGGACGCTGTAGCCAGGGTGTACGGCCAGGCTGACTTTCAACGCTGTGTGACGCATGTAAAACGCCGTTTGTTGGCCCGGGTGAGAAGCGAAGATAAGCCTGTGTTGGCTGAGGATCTGCGCGAGGTATTCGCCACAGATGACAAAGAGGATTCTCCGCAGCAAGGCTGGCAGCGTTGGCAGGCGATGTGCCAGAAGTGGCAGGGCAAGTATCGGCGATTCTCCAGGTTAAAGAAAGACCCGCTGTACAGGGCATGTTTTAGTTATTTGAGCTATGATTACCGGATCAGAAACATGATCTACACCACCAACTGGATTGAACGGTTAAACAAGGACTTTAGGCGGGTACTTAAGGTCCGAAACTCCATGCCTGATGAAGATTCAGTGATCACCCTTATGAAGTCCCTCGGGATTACACACAGAAAAACTCATGAGACCGACCGCCTCTAATTAATCCGGAGCTTCAAACCAATCTCTCTATTCGGCGGCTCATTTGCGATACAATTTGAGATCTACCCATATTATGTTCCTATGGAACATGTACCATTTTTAGACAGTGATTTATCAGACAGCGGTCCCGATGGATTTTATCGGGAGAGCTAATAACATTCAGATCCTACAGGTCTGGTTACATTAAACAATTGATTTCATACACTCCCCCTCTTTGTGAACGGAGAGAACAGAGAGGGGGCCGAGGGGGTGAGTTCAACAAATTCCCGAAATACTCCGCAACGAACGCAGTCGAACAATCTCAAGATCTATTCTACAGAACCTTTCTATCATCCCCCTTATCCCGTAAACGGGATTTCCCCCTTCAAAGGGGGACTATATCTTACCCAACCAACTCCTTCAAACCGGTATATCTTATCGTTTCTCTTTGAATACCTGTCGCAAACAGCTCTAAATCACCGTGCAGATGGAAACTGTTTCGAGCTCTCGTGATAGCCGTGTAGAGCAGCTCGCGGGTTAAAATGGGGGTGTCCCGTTTTGGCAATAACAGATTCACATGATCGAATTCAGATCCCTGGCTTTTGTGAACCGTTAGAAAATAAGCCGGTGCGAAATCAGTCAAGCGATTTGGCTGCAGTTTTTTGATCTCAGAGCCTGATTCCACATACACACTCATCTTTCCATCCGATTCCCTGACACAGACTCCCAGATCGCCGTTAAATACACCCAGCGAGTAGCTATTTCGTGTGATTATTATTGGGCGACCATGATACCAGCCGTTCTCGGGCTGAACCGTACGCTCCAAAACCAACATTTTCTCCACCAAGCGATTCAGCTCCCGGCTCCCTTCCGGTCCGCGCCGAAGCACCGTCAGCCATGCCGACCGTTTCCAGAACTCCAGCAGCTCTTTTTCATCGCTCATCTGACTCACCTTTCTAACCTGTCCGGCAACTGCTTCGGCCAGACCTTTCAATCTGTCCCGGCTGAAATCAAACGCTTCATGGGCAAGATCGGAACTCTGATCCATCACTGCCGCTATTTCATCAGCTGTTGCCGTTCCCTTTTTCACTGTAGCTGCCAGTTTTCCAATTCCGCTGTCCGCATCAAACCGGTAGCTTTTCGTCAGATAGAGAACCGAATCGCTTAAAACAGATTGCTCCTTCACCGGCAGATCAGCTTCAGGTAGAATTCGTCTGATTTTTCCTGCTGTCTCAATCATAAACCCGTTTTCAGGCTTCTGGCAGAGATCAGCAAACACCGAACCCGCCTCAACCGATGCCAGCTGATCTTTATCTCCCAGCAGAATCAACCGGGTATTTTTTCCAACATGCGAAATCAACCTGTACATCAAATTCAGATCGATCATAGAGGCTTCATCCACTATGATCAGATCATATCGCAACTTTTTCTTTTCAGGATCGGGCAGCAGTCCGCCTCTATCCAATCCATAGAGCAGCCGGTGAAGAGTAGCCGCATCTTTGGGCAGTTGTGATATCTTCTCCTCCGGAACATTGAGGCGCTCGATTTCCCTGTAAAGCGACTCCGCCATTCTTCCGGCCGCCTTTCCGGTTGGCGCTGCAAGTGCGATCCGAAGCGGTTCTTCACTGCTCATCATCTGCATCGCCAGAATTTTGGCTACCGTTGTCGTCTTTCCGGTTCCAGGACCGCCCGATATAATCAAAAAGGGTTTAATCAGCGACATCGCCACGGCTACCTTCTGCCAGTTGGGTGATTCGGTCTCTCCTTCAAAAAGGGACTGGAAATAGTTGAGCGGTAAATCCGTATGCAGATCCGAAGTTGCTTCACTCCTGCCGGTAATCCAATCAGCAATCTGCTTCTCGTACATAAAAAATCTGCGAATGCTGATTCGATCTCCGTGCAAAATAAACGGCTTCTCCTCATCTCCTTTGCCTATGAGCCGGTTTGATTCCAACTCAGTTCGAACCAATGGAAGTTCCTGAAGCTGTGATGCAGACGGATTGTCCAGATCCAAGTGTCCGGCCCACTCTTTCGGCGATTGATCGATCGGCAGACTCACATGCCCCGCTTTCAAAAACAGTGAGGTAAAAACCGCAATCAGCCTCTCCGCATCGGTGAGCTTACCGTATTTTGATTCTAAATATCGTATCAGCTCCTGTTCATAAAGCTCAATCCAGCCTTCCGTTTTTCCGCTGCTATACCAGTCAAATAGTGTTTTTGATAGATTCATTACTTCACCTCCAGGCTTTTCGCAGAGGAAGTCAGATATTTTTCAAGCCGGTCGATGACCTCCTTTTTCGGCTTCACGCTCCAAACTCCGTTTTCTACTCCCGCTCGCATTCCCCGTACAAACAGGTAGGCCACGCCGCCAAAATCGCGGTCGTAGTCAAAATCCGGAATCCTCGCCGTTAAATACTTTTTCAGGGCCACTGTGTAGATGTGATACTGCATGTCATAATTTGCCGATTCAATTTCTTCTTTCAGTTTGTCAGGTTGATAGTCTTCAATCTGATCTCCCAAATAGTTCGATTTATAGTCCAATATGTAGTATTTACCATTTTGACGAACCGTAAGGTCAATGAAACCGGTCAAATAATTTTGAATATTGTTCTTACTGATATCAGTTGATGCATTTTTTCGGATGATGCTGATAATCTCACTCAAATCCGGATCTGAAGATGGAAAATGAAATTCCATTTCCCGGATCTCATCGCTCCTTTCCACGCTGCTCAAATCCAGATCCCCAATCTTTGCCCCGGTTACGTCCCGCATCATCTTCTGCAGCACACCGGCCCACTCCTTACCAAAATTGTACTGTTCCAATACCTCCTCAGCAATCGGAACCAGGTTGGTTTGATGGGCCGTGGCAAATTCAAAATCCTCATGTTCAAACAGTTTGTGAATAGCTGTACCGGCCGTCGCTCCTTTCGGAAATGTAAATATATTCTGCACTCTCTTCTGCTCGGAACTGCTCTCAAGAAATGAGACGTAGTTGTCGAGGGTCTGATCATAATCAGGCTGGGAGGCATCTCCTCCGTGTGAGTTGAGTGACGAGAAACTATCCAGACGCCTTCCCGGATGAATCTCTTCCGGTCCGCTGTAGGGCTGAAAAGCGGGAACGTTTTCGACTGCATCCGACAGTTTCACACTCTCCGTTCTTTTCTGATACTCCGATATTTTATTCAATGAAACATAGTCAGAATATTTTGCCTGAAGAGCAGTAATCTTATCTATAAATATTGTAGGTTCGACCTGTTTATCATTATCTCCCAATTTATTGTCAAGTTCTTCTTCAAGAAACTTCTTGCCAAGCATGACTCCTCCCATACCCGATATATGAGATTCCGTATGACTCCCCCAAACAATGCGGCACTGATATTTGGCACGGGTTATCGCTACATACGCTTTTCGAACCTCCTCAGATACCGACTCCAGAATACTCTTTTTAACTACATCAGCATTGGCCTCTTTTCTGAAATCAACATTGATTTTCAGTCGGTTATTGTCATCGTGATACTCATTGAACTCGTCGCCCTTCTCTTTTCTTGAACCCTCCCACAGAAACGGACAAAACACAATTGGAAACTCAAGGCCCTTACTGGTGTGAACCGTCAGGATCTTAATCAGTTTTTGATCACTCTCCAGCAGCTGCGTCTTCTCATCATCATCCTCGGCTCGTTTCATCTCATCCACAAACCAATGGTAGAGCTCATTCATCGCTAAAGCGTCCTCTTGCTCAGCTTTAGCGCAGATATCCGAAAGATGAAACAGGTTTGTCAAAACCCGTTCTGAGTCGGGCTGCGTTGAAAAGTGGTGAAGAGATTCCTGTTCAAAAAGAAGATGCCTCATCATGGCATAAAAACCCTGTTTGAACCAGATCTCATTCAGTTCATTCAGAAGCTCAAATAGCTGAGTTATAAACCCATCATCATCCTTGGAACCGTACAAGTGATCCCCATCAAACCCGAAAAATCCGGACACCAACAGATTCCCGGCCTTGGAGCTGTTCATAGGATCTAAAATA
Source organism: Rhodohalobacter sp. (assembly GCF_034521535.1). GTDB lineage: Bacteria > Bacteroidota > Rhodothermia > Balneolales > Balneolaceae > Rhodohalobacter. Next base: position 362,793 of record NZ_JAXHMF010000006.1, read on the forward strand.
CTCTCCATCAACAGTTTAATTCTTGTCGCCTCGAATGACTCCAATACCTTTTCCCTAGAGTACGTTACCGCACTCAGGCCTACTTTTTTCAGCTCACGCTTAACCTTTTCGGCGTCCCTGTTCTTCGATACCAGAATGGCAATATCCCCCGGTTCGACCCGCCTCATCTCTTTAGAATCTTCATCATAAATCTGCAGTGATTTATCCTCCAGCATCTCACAGATCTCTCGTATCGACTGATTGACAGAGTAGGTTCGCAGATCGTCTTTATTGGTTTGAAGTGGCTCGTAAACCGTAAAATGAATTCCGGGCGCCGGATCACCATTAACTAAATACTGTCTCTTAAGGTGATCCAGTCCCACCCCGGATCGATTGTAGCCAATCTGTTCGTCCAGAAACGGATCGTCACTGAATCCAAAGAGAGCATTTACTCCCTCAATCAATCCTTCCGAGCTGCGGTAGTTATCCTGAAGCGTGTAGACTTCACCCTGCAGGTCATCCTTCGCTTTCAGGTAGGCATAGACATCCGCCCCGCGAAACGTGTAGATCGCCTGCTTGGGATCACCGATCATCAAAAGTGAGGTATCGACGGAAGTGGCCGGATAGATTTTACTGAAGATTTCGTACTGAATCGGGTCGGTATCCTGGAACTCATCCACCAGCGCAACCGAGTAACGCTTCCTCAACTTTGCGGGCCAGGCTATCTGCGTTTGAGCTGACCGTCAAAGCATCTCGAAGTTTTGTTAACAGATCATCGTAACTGTATGTCTCCATGTCTGATTTAAGCTCTATTCGACGCTCATTAATTCGTTGGTAAGACTCAAGAAGAATCGTGGTTTTTACTTTATCGATGTCTGAAATCAAGTCGGAATATTCATCGATCAATCCAAAAAAGTCACAATATTGAGGTTTCTTCGTTCCCTTCTTTTTCAAGTTCGAATCATCGTCAACATAGCTCCACTTGAAGTATTTAAGCTCTTTAATTGTTTCATTTTCAAAAAGCGATGCATTGAGAAAATCATCCATTTTTTGAATTCTTCCTTCAGCATACTGACTAAACCGACTGAGATCGTTATCAAGAAATTCTTTTCTTATAAAGTCTTTATTTTCATTCCAGCTCTCCAGTAACTTCTTCTTCAGGCTGATCACATCTTCCAAATAGCCATCAAGATCCTCCAACACTTCGCCCTCGATTTCTGCATAAGGCTTCTTGAAAAGATCATTTAGAAATCCTTTCAGCGACTCCGGATGAACAGGAGTATACCCTGTTTTCCTTTTGAAACTGTATAGTATCTCCAGCTTGTACTGCCCGATTTCTGAGTCACTGTTTTCTGCAACAAACTCCCTCCAGAAGTCCTCGGTAGCCTCTTCAAGCTGGGTGTCCTCCCGCGAGATCTCCGCATCAAATGATGAGCCTGCCAGCAGCGCCTCCTCTTTCAACACCTTCTGACAGAACCCGTGAATGGTTGAGATCAAACTGTCATCAAAGTTTAAAATGGCTTGATTGATGACTCTCACCGCCTCTGCTCTGTCATCCGTCTTTTCGAGAAGTTCACTCAGAAATGCGTCCTCAGTCTCTGTCTCGCCATTAAGCAGCATTTTGGCTTCTCGAAGTGATTCCAGAATACGCTCCCGAAGCTCTGATGCCGCTTTATTCGTAAAGGTCACCACCAGGATTTCATCCACTTTCAGATCTTTTTCCAACAGAAGACGAAGAAACAGTCCCACAATCGTGTACGTCTTCCCGGTTCCCGCATTCGCCTCAATAATTGCGCGGGCGTCCCACTGCAGATCATAAATCGATTCAAGCTTCTTAGACATTATCCCTCCTCCGTCATATGCTCATTCATGGTTTCCATCCATTTCAGGTAGGTTTCGTCCAGCAACTCTTCTGAGAACTCCACATTTGGGCCGTATAGCAGTTTAACCGAAAGGTTGTCGCGTTCAGCAAACGGTGAAAACTGGCTGCCTTCAAATTTCGTCCTGGCAGCCGACAAAGCTTTTTCCGGGTCTTTATCAGGACTCTTATCCAAATATTCGTAGATCACATTCGGAAAGAACTTCATCGGTTTAACAGAAAATTTCCTGTACTCATCCATCAGTTCCCCAAGCAACTGTTTTGGATCCTCCACCGGGTTGAATGTAATCACCACCGGCTCACCTTTCTTCAGGTCAATAATGAAACGGCTCTCCGGGTTCTCAAACAACCCTGAAGCCTGAACAGCCAGGTGATTCAGCCACGCCTTGAACAGATTCCCGCCCCGCTTGGATGATGGATTAATCTGCACCAACCCTTTACTTGAATAGTTCTCAACTAATCCGGTCAATCTGTTGTCTTTCAATTTAATATCGAGATCTATATAAGTCAGTTCAGGATTGATATTCAATTCATCCAGAACCTCAAATGCTGTATCAACCGACTTGCTCAACTCATTCAGTTCTTTTCTGCCGCCCCAGCCTGCCGGCACTACTCCCGACTCCAGGACTACGGGTTGAATTTGCTCCTGTTCAATCCCCGAAAGTCGCCACGAAAAGATCTGCCTGAAAAGCTGATGTTTTTCCAGGGCACTCAGAGAAAATTCATCTCTATCTTCCTCCGGATCTCGCGGCCGGGCATCAAATCTGTTTCGCAAAAACCAATCGGGGTGTTTGGTGTAAAACCGGATCAGATCACTCAGCTCAACATCGGTCTGAGCTTCCTCTATTTCAACAGGCTTTCGAAACTGAATACCACCCTTGCGATCTGAAGTATCGGATATGGTTGCCTGCATTGCTCTGTGATATGCTTCAGAGTAGGTTTTACCGTTGGTGAACGCATTGGGTGAAAATCCGGAGATCGCCTCATACTGCACCCAGCTCTCCCGTTTTTTTCCGGTTATTCGGCTCAAGTAATCGATCCATTCGCTCACAATCGGTGAAGGTGGCAGATGTTCGTTATCCACCTTGCTCTGGCCGATGTAGCTGCAGTAGTGGATTTCACCGGCAGCCAGTACTGATTCCAGAAACAGCGCTTTGTCCTCTTTTTTGCGGTCTCTTTCCGTCACTCTCGGATTTTGATTCATAAGGTCAAAATCAGGTGCATTTTGCTTGCGGGGAAAAGTTTCCTCATTCAGGCCAATCATCGCAATCAGCTTAAAGGGCAACCCCCGAACAGGTACCATGCTGCTGAATGTAACTCCATCGGTGAACCGGGCTGACCTTCCTGTTCTATTTTCCAGTACCGCTTCAATTTCTGAGCGTATAAGTTTAAACGATATCTTTCCATCCACAGAAGAAGCCTCAAATTGACTTCTAAGCGACTCAATACCTGATTTCAGCGTGTTGCCCGCTCCATCGCTTATAACGCCATCAGAGAAGAGTTCTGAAGCCCAGCGCGTTAACAGATCACACCACTGCCCTGCCATTTTGGGATGTTTAGCAATCTGCCGGCAATCGTTCAGAAAATTAAAATACCTGTTAAATGCTGCCCAGCGATCTCTGTCGGTAATTGTCTTTACGCCTTCATAGCGTTCAAAACCAAGCTCTTCGGCTCTGTTACTTCCTATGATATCTCCGTCCCAGATTCTCTGCATGGCACGTTTCCAGGTGTGTGTCTTCTGCTCCGGCTGCCCCCACTCTTTACGGTGCTCCTCATCAATACCCCAGATGATGTAGTTATCCTCCAGCCACTCTTTAATCCTGGATGCATCGGATTCAGCTATTTCAAAACGCTCCAGGATCGGTTTTGTCTCAAACAGGTCGAATACATCATTAAACTCGAAACGAGACGTGATCAGGTGCAGGAAATCAAGAAAAGTATTGACTATCTGCAAAGATTGTTGAAAGCCGGATGATGGAGTTCTGTATGGAATTGCAGGTAGTCCCTCCTCCTTCACACCAAACACGGCATCTATCACCTTTTCGTATGGAGCAAGGTCCGGCGTAACGACCAGAACATCATCCGGTTTCAGAGACGGGTCTCTCTCAAACTGCTCAAGCAAAAATTGATGAAGAGTCTCAATTTCCCTCAGCGGACTGTGACACGACCGTATCTGGATTGATTTGTCATCCACATCAAATTCATACTTCTTATCTGACCTGTTTTTAGAAATCCGGTTTTTAACCTCGCTTAGAAGTGTGATAGAATCAAACTCACAGAATTCTTGAACTTCATCATCCACAATGGATTGGTAGATTGAATCGATACTCACCGTCTCTTCCGCCAGTGAGTTTAGAATAGAGCAGTCGTACTCACTGCTGATACTCTCAGTTACCCTGTTTTGAAATAGGTGTATCGGGTGATTTTCGGAGTAGACCTTCAGAAACCGGGCAATTGACGCCGGTATCAAACCGGGGTTGAAAACAAACAGAGGAGTTTTAGAAACTGAATCCTTGCGCTTAAACTCTTTTTCAGCAATATCAAAAAGTTTAGCTTTATGATAGCAGATCGGTGTTTCAAATGAGTTTTCCCATCGTTTTGTCAATAGCTGCCAGAGTTCAGCCTGCCACTTTTCATCTCCTGAGCCGGTATTTCCTGCATCCCATTTTAAAATCATCTCTGGCCGGTAAATCAAATATTGATCATACACGGAAGCGAGCTGACGGCTTAATTTCAGTGTTGCCGGTTCTCTCATCTCATCGCTCTGTTCAGAGATGTAGTTATACAAACGACTAAATCTCTTCAGTACGCCGGGATCTGTCAGTAAACTAAACAGGGTCCATTTCATCGGTTCAGGATCGGATGGCAGAACTTTTGGCAAATCTGGATAGATCTCCCGTATTCGTTTCCAGTGCCACTCTGCCGGCATCATAAACCGGTAATTCGCTGCAATTCCCATCTTTTCGGAGAGATGTAGCTGCAGCCATTTTGCAGAATCCCGGTTGGGAACTAAAATGGTTTGAGATTGGAATGGATCATCCGGTGTTTGACTCTTCAAACAGTCGGATAAATGATCCGCAAGTACGGTAAGCTGATTGCCGCTGTAGTATGAAATCATGAACTCTCTGAGTTGACTGATTGATGACCATCGTCAATGTAAGAATCAGCAGTGACAAGTTCTGTCACCCGTCAAAAAAAGAGAGTAAATAATGTGTGAGTTAAGTAAGACAGGCAGGGTTTAATATCCTTCGATATACTCTTCTATGGCGTCTGTTACTACAGCAGAGTATGATCGATTTATTTTTTCGGCATACATTTTCAGTCGATCAATAAGATCAACTTCAAGATAATAGCTGGCTACTTTTTTCTTTGGCGGATCTTCTTCAACAGGATCCGGAACATCCCTTTCTACAAGGTGTTGTGATATCTCTTCCTCGTTTCTGCGATTATCACCCAAGTTCTGAAGCTCTTTGTTGAGATTGAACTCACCTGTAAAATCACTTTTTACACTTCTTAGAGGTTTTCGCTTTTCACCTCCATTCATATCAGGAATAAATGAGTATTCAGATTCGTCTATTTCTCTGGAGCCAAAGGGGAAATGGCCTAAACTTTTTTTGGTGATGTCCATAACTGCTAATGACCGTTTCTTATTTCTTTCGCAAGCATTTGATAGTCCTTAGCACCGTTGCTTTCACTGTCATATTCAAAAATTGTTTTATGATGACTCGGTGCTTCCGCTAATGCCACGTTATCTCTAATAACGGTATTAAATACTTTTGATCCAAAATAATCCCTAATATGGCCAACCACCTCACGATTAAGGTTTTTACGATTGTCATAGAGAGTACAGAGAATCCCCTCAACTTTTAAGTTTTTATTTAATCGTTTTTGAACGATTTGAATCACATCCATCAGTTTTGATAATCCATGCAGTGCCAAATATTCCGACTGAAGCACAATAACCAGTTCATCAGAAGCAGTAAATGCATTTAAAGTCAGAATACCCAGGTTTGGAGGGCAATCCAGCAGAACAAAGTCATACTTGTCATCAACCTCATCCAGTGCATCCTTGAGCAGCATTTCTCTGGCCGGTACATTTACTAGCTCCATTTCGGCACCTGAAAGCTCAATCGATGATGGAAGTATATCAAAAGAGTTATGTTTTATAATCGCATCAGAAACAGGAACACCATCTTTCAATACATGATAGATATTTTTGTCAATCCGGTTGGAATGAAGCTTTAATGAAAAGGTAAGGTTAGCCTGGGGGTCCATGTCCACTAATAATACCTTATATCCCAGGTTACTGAGACCGGCACCTGTATTAATGGTAGTTGTGGTTTTCCCCACTCCTCCCTTCTGATTTGTGAAAGCAATTTTTCTCATAGCACGTCTTATCGAAACATTGGCATTTTTCTCTAATAGAAAGAGTAAGAAAACGAAATTTTGTTACAATTTATATTATTTAATATAAATAAAAAAGAAAAAGGGCACCCGTTCAGAGCACCCTCTTTGCCGTTATTTGATTGTCGATAGTACGTATTGGAGTTACTGTACAAATATCCACATTTCAGATTATCTAACTGTTATCTAAATATTAAATTTGAATGAGCAGTATTTTAATCTAAATCATTCATTTTTTAGTCAATAACATCCAATATTTCAGATTTGTTATTAATGAGAGTCCGTTAATGCAATCCGTTATAAAGTATTTTTATTCTTACCTTAGTTGAGAACAAATTGAAAAAATTAACTCACGATTTATCCCATAAAATCTGGTTTGCAGAATTGATGCACTCTATAGTTCTTCTCGCTGGTTTTATAAATTAAAATCATCAAAGTTTTACAAATGCCCGATATTCACGAAGGAATGCGTTTTTTCAGCCGAAAGTTGATTAAACCACAAGATTTAAATGCGCACGGTACTCTTTTTGGGGGAAGTGTTTTAGCCTGGATTGACGAGGAAGCAGCCATTTATGTTATATGTCAGCTCGGCAAAAGCAATATTGCCACAAAATTTATGTCGGAAATAGATTTTGTTAGTTCTGCCAAGCTGGGTGATATTATTGAAATTGGCATGGAAACCGTAAATTTTGGCAAGTCTTCCATTACTGTTAAATGTGAAGTACGGCATAAATTTACCAAAGCAACTATTATTCGAATAGAAAAAATAGTGTTTGTCCATCTTGATGAAAAAGGACGACCCACACCTCACAACCTTAAAAAGCCCGTAAACTGACTTATGGCTGAAAATAAAAATCTGGTTGATGTACAAGTAATTCGGGACATGCTCTATGATGACGATGGATATGTAAAAGAGTTCTCTAATGCATCCATTCAATCATTTGGCGAATTCAAGAAGCATTTTAAAGAGTCTTTGCTGGCCAGGGAAATGGACGAACTTCGTCGAGCCGGACATAAGATCAAACCGGTAGCCATGATGCTTAATCTCGATCAGCTGCTTGAAATGTATGAAACATCTAAAACATACCTTGAAGAAAACAAATCAACAGAAGAGCTCGCCGATCTCACCCAAAAGATGGATGCATATTGCGAAAGAGTGATTGCTGAATTTAACGAACTCATTTAATTATAGTGAAAATATAGGCTATTTATGAAGACTGTTCTTGTTACCGGAGGTACCGGATTTATTGGAAGTCATACCGTTTTGGAACTCCTAAAGGCCAATTATGACGTAGTAGTCATGGATAATCTCTCCAATAGTAAAACAGAGTCATTGAATCGGGTTGAGAAACTGACAGGTAAAAAGGCAGATTTCCATGAATTGGATCTGCTCGACAAAGAGGGACTCCGTAAGCTGTTTAGCAATTACGATTTCGATTCGGTCATACATTTTGCAGGTTTGAAAGCTGTTGGCGAATCGGTAGAAAATCCTCTTCTCTATTTTAAAAATAACATTTCCGGAACGGTTACTCTTTGTGAGGTGATGCAGGAATTTGATGTGGAAAATATTGTTTTCAGTTCATCCGCTACCGTTTACGGTGATCCTGAGAAATCTCCGATTCCGGAAGACAGTCCTGTCACATCGGTAAACCCCTACGGCCGAACAAAATTAACCATAGAATATATTTTAAAGGATCTCTATCAGTCTGATAACGAGTGGAATATTGCACTTCTCCGATACTTCAACCCTGTTGGGGCTCACGAGAGCGGGCTAATTGGCGAGGATCCGAATGGAATACCCAATAACCTGATGCCATTTGTAACCCAGGTTGCCGTCGGTAAACTGGACAAGCTTCGCGTTTTTGGTGATGACTACCCTACTCACGATGGAACCGGTGTAAGAGATTACATTCACGTTGTTGATCTCGCTGTCGGTCATCTGAAAGCTTTGGAAAAATTAGAGACCGATCCCGGTGTTGTCACCTACAATCTTGGAACCGGTGAAGGCTCCAGTGTTTTGGATGTTGTAAAGGCTTTTGAAAAAGCCAACTCTATCGAGATTCCCTATGAAATCGCTCCCCGACGAGCCGGTGATGCCGCTATCTGCTATGCTGATCCATCAAAAGCTGAGAAAGAACTCGGCTGGAAAGCCGAGCGCAATCTCGAAATGATGTGCCGCGATGCCTGGAACTGGCAGCAAAAAAATCCGAACGGGTACGATTCCTGAAAACTCAGCTATTCAAAAACTGAGAATGTCTGATCAGGCTCCATAGCCAATATGGATTCTGTCATAAGAGAAATCAAAGCCTCCACATCTTTCAGCGAAGCCGTTTCTACCGGCGAGTGCATGTATCGGATAGGCAGTGATATCAGTGCACTTGGAATTCCCGTACGCTGATAAAAAATACTGTCCGTATCAGTTCCCGTGCGTACACTCGTTGCCTCATGCTGAATGGATATTTCCGCCTTTTTTGCGGCCTTCTCGACAAGTGAAACAACAGATGGATGGTTTGCACCTCCGTGCTGAACCGATGGCCCCTTTCCCAATTTAATAGTGCCGTGCTCCTTGTTATTAATTCCCGGTGTATCCGTAGCGTGAGTAACATCGGTCACCAATGCGGCGTCTGGCATATGACGATAGCTCATCATACGCGCTCCGAATCCGCCTACCTCTTCCTGTACGGAGTTGAGTGCCATCACATTTACTTTTAACTCCTTTTTTCTCTTTCTTAAACGTCTCATCACCTGTGCAATCACAAAACCACCGATTCGGTTATCCAGTGCACGGGCAGCTATAATCTCATCATTCAAATATTCTATTTCATCGGTGTAGGTAACCGGATCTCCAACCTGTACCAGCTCCAGAGCCTCTTCTTTACTGCCGGCTCCGATATCAACATAAATATCCTTCCAGGCCGGCTGTTTACCGCCTCCGTTTTTTGAATCCTGTAAATGAATCGCCTTATTGCCGGTTACGCCTAATACACGACCTTTCTTGTTGTGTATAAATACACGTTTTGCACGTGCAATTGTGGAGTCACTTCCCCCCAGTTTATTAAGCGTGATAAAACCATCATCAGAGATATGCTGAACGACCATTCCGATTTCATCCGCGTGGGCTTCCAGCATAATGGTGGCCACATCCATATTTGTCTCAATTTTGGCCACTACAGATCCATATGCATCGCTCTCTACTTTATCTGAATAATTCTTTACATATTCTCGCCATACTTTTTGACCCTTTGATTCATATCCGGTAGGACTCGGAGTGATAAGTAATTCTTCTAAAAACGCTTGTGACTCTTTATCTAACATCATCATTAATTATTTACGATTTATTTTTGTTTGAATATAAGCAACGGTTTAAACGATGTCGCCTTTTATTCAGTGCAAGATTTCAATTCATGTTTCAATGAATTTCTGTTTAACTTAACCTGGATTATTCACCAAGAAATTTGAATGTGAACAAGGCGAAGTGGAAATGGTGACGGAAGGGTACTGAAGTACCCTGAGTAAGCTATTTTCAATTCAACGCCGTACACAGTTAAATTTCGCCGCAACAATCCAAACCTAAATTTGAGAAACACAGTAAATTTTATAAAACGAATAGCAATATTATTACCCCTTCTAATTTACTTTTTTGTGAATAATTCGGGCTTAAGCTTTTAATATTTCATCTATACTCCATGATTAAACCAGAATATAATCCGGAAAGTTTTTTTCACTGGACCGAATTACAAGTTCGATTCAGAGACCTCGACGCATTGAATCATGTTAATAACGCGGTATTCAATACCTATTTTGAAGAGGCGAGAGTACAGTTCATCGAAGAGATACCTGAATTTAAAAAATCCTTCCAGTCAGGTTTCAGTTTTGTGCTGGTTCATCTTGAGCTAGACTATATCAAACCGATTCTATTCAAGGATACCATTCTGATTGGCTCAGCTGTAGAAGAGTTCGGGAACAGCAGTATTCATGGTTTTCAGGCGATCTACTCCAAAAAGAGTCACGAATTGAAAGCCGTAGCCAAAACCACCGGTGTATGGTTTGATCTGAAGAAAAACAGACCTGCCCGTCTGCCTGAATTAACGAACCGGGATAATTACCTATTTAAAGGGTCAAACTGATGGACAAAAGCAAACAGTACAAAATATTCAGTGACCCTATTCATGGGTTCATTTCTGTACCAAAGGGCATTATTCTAAATCTGATTGATCATCCCTACGTGCAACGTCTTCGAAGAATTCGGCAGCTTGGACTTGGGTACTTAGTATTTCCGGCAGCTGAACATTCCCGGTTTTCTCATGCTATCGGTGCACTTGAGCTTGGGCAGCGTGTTTTAAAGAATTTACAGGAGAAAGACACCACCATCAGTGATCCTGAAATCAATGGAACACTTATTGCAATTCTCTTGCACGATATTGGACATGGCCCTCTCTCCCATACTTTGGAACACTCCCTTATCCGAGACTTTAATCATGAAATGATGAGTCTTAAAATCATGGAAAAACTCAATGAAGAGTTTGATGGCGCGTTAACAACGGCTATTGATATTTTTACAGATCAGTATCCTAAGAAATTTCTGCATCAGCTCATCTCATCCCAACTCGATATTGATCGTCTGGATTATCTGAAACGGGACAGCTTTTTCACAGGAGTATCGGAGGGGTCGGTAGGTATTAACCGGATACTGAAAACTATGCGGGTGTTGAACGGAAATGTTGTTATCGAAAAGAAAGGCATTTATGCTATCGAAAATTACATTCTTTCCCGTCGTTTAATGTATATGCAAGTTTATCTTCATAAAACTGTGCTGAGTGCAGACTCTTTGCTTAAAAAGATTTTTCGAAGGGTGAGTTTTCTGATTGATGAAGGAGAACAACTGGATATCCCCTCTGCCTCACTTCAATATTTTCTGGAGAAAAAACCATCGGCAAAAAAAGTAATTACCAACGAGGTGATGGAGCATTACCTCTCTCTGGATGACCACGATGTTATGATTTGTCTCAAAACCTGGGTCAATAGTTCAGACCCTATACTAGCAGATCTCACGTCCAGATTCCTCAATCGTTCACTGTTCAGAACTACTTTTATTCACAAAAAAGGAGTAAAAAATCTCAAAGAAAATATTTTAACCGAGACCAAGAAATATTTAAAAAAGACGGGCCTCCCCCATGATAACTTTTCCGCAGGATTTTATTATGACTTTGATAAGAGCTATTCAGAGGCCTACAAATATGAGAATGAGAGTATTTGGATTTTAGATGATGATCAAAAAGCCATTGAGTTTTCAAAAGCGGCTGACACGAAACATATCATTGCTTTAACTCAGCCGGTTGTTAAACCGTATGTGGTACATCCTAAAGAGATTAGTTTAGTTTTGCACTAACTGTATATAGGATATCCGTTAGATCCTTCTCTTTGAATGGTTTTCTAAGAAGTGCGTTAAAACCTTTGCTATGGAGTGTCTCTTTATTATTGTAAAATGAACTGGCTGTAACTGCCACAATTGGAAGATTTTCCAGAGAATAGCCATTTTTTCGTAATTTTTTAGCAGCTTCCAGTCCATCCATAACCGGCATACTAATATCCATCAAGATGAGATCCACGGTCTGATTCTCAAATTTATTCAAAGCTTCCTGTCCATTCACGGCTTCGCTCACCTCGTAACCCATTCTCTTAAGCATAATTTTTAATACCGTGCGATTGATCGGCACATCATCAACAATCATCACATGCTTGATCTCTTTCTTTTGCTGACTGCTATTTACATTGCCGGAATCCTGATCTGAAAGTAGATTCTGTATCTTGGTTCTTAGCTCGAACGATTGGGTATTTATAGTTTCTAAATATTCCCTATTCTCTTCGCTGATATCTTCCTGATTTTTCAAAATCTCAGAGTACCCGACAATTGCATTGAGCGGAGTATTTATCTCGTGCAACCAGTCTCTCTTCTCTTTCTTTCCTTTTCCGGTAAGTACATGATCTGAAATCTTAAAAAGGCTACCCAATAGTTGACCGTCATGAGTAGTTACAGGAGCTCTACGACAGGTTACTCTGTGATTGTTAAAGGTAAGCTCTGCATCCTTCTTTTGGGTTATTGAATTTGAATTTAAAACAAACGATTTCAAATTATCCGGAATATTGATATCAGAAAATGTTTGGTTGTCAACAGATTCTTCATCAAGATTGAACAGCTCCAGGAAGTGATCATTGGCAAATTTCAGAACATTATTCTGATCTAAAATGAAATCAGCCGTGTCTGAATATTTAGTAACAGCCTGCAGGAAATGATGCTGTTCATTAGTGGTTAAAGTAAACGAATCCATTTTCCTGTTTTTAATAAACAGGTATGCCACTAGTGAGAACACCATTAATAGGGTTATTAAATAGATCTGATTGGTCAAGCTGTAGAGCCAAATCTCATTTAATAGATAGAACTGATATGTATTGGTAATTGCTTCCATTATATAGTAATAGAAACTAATGCATATCTGTCTCTTAGTGCAGTTAGTTTTTTTTAACTATCGACAAACTACCTCAAGAAGGGCTTTTTTCGGTTAAACTTTTTTAAGCTTTACAAAATCGAACTCATTATGTTCCTCTCTCCAATACTCCTTCCAAGTTGAGCCAATCTGATCTCTGTACTCCGGAAAAAATGTATCTCCCTTAAACTCATCTTTTATTTCCGTTATGATGAGTTCATCGGCTCTGTCTATAGTCTGCCGGTAGATCTCTCCCCCTCCTATTATAAACACTTTCTCTCTGTCAACAAGATACTCCAGGGCGTTGTCAATGGATTTGAAACTCTTTACATGGTCATAAGACTTTGACTTGCTTAAAACGATATTTTCACGTCCGGGCAACGGCTTTTCATTTAATTCTTCAAAGACAATTCTGCCCATTACTATGGGGTGACCTAAGGTTTGTCTCTTGAAAAATTTTAAATCCTCACTGTAATGCCACGGAAGTTCACCATCATTGCCAATTACTAAATTGGGATCGTGAGCAGCGATCAATATCACCTTCATACAGCTACCGGGAATTTGATAGGTGGATCCGGGTCATATCCCTCGAGTTTAAAATCTTCAAACTCTAACTGGTCAATAGGTTTGTCAGCAATTTTGAGTGTCGGAAGTTTTTTGGGTTCTCTTTTAAGCTGCTCTTCCAATCCCTCGATGTGATTTTCGTAGATATGCGCATCAACAATTGTATGTGCAAATATCCCGGGTTTCAACCCAACTTCCTGCGCTATTGCAAGCGTTAATGCAGAGTAACAAGCTAGGTTAAACGGAATACCAAGAGCAATGTCGCCGGAACGTTGGGTTAAATGACAGTTCAATTTCCCATCACTCACATTAAATATATACATGATATGGCATGGCGGCAGACTCATCTCATCCAGTAAACCGGGATGCCAGGTCGAAACCACTATTCGCCTGCTATTAGGATTTGATTTCAACATATCGATAGCGCGCTGTACCTGGTCAAACTCATCATACGACCAATCCTTGTCTCTGCTCTCACCTTGCCTTGGATAAGAACTTCCATCTTTTGACTTAAGAGAAGGAAATCGTCTCCATAAAACCGGATAAATTGGTCCAACATATCCATCGTCATCAGCCCATGCATCCCAGATATGCACATCCTTTTCATCCCTCAGCCATTTGATATGATCATCCCCTCTCAGATACCACAACAGCTCATGAATAACCGACTTAAAATATACTTTTTTAGTTGTTAGGAGGGGAAATCCCTTTGCCAGATCAACCTTATAGAACTCAGCAAAATTAGCAAGAGTGTCTGTTCCGGTTCTGTTTTCTTTTCGAACACCGTGCTCTAATACACGGCTTACGAGATCTAAATAGACTTGCATAAATTTTTATCTGATTAAAGTACAACTCCTGTTAACAGTGCAACAGCAATGCTGAAGTAGATGAATATTCCGGTTACATCAACCAAGGTAGCTACAAACGGTGCTGAAGTTACAGCGGGGTCTAAACCGACCTTCGACATAATAAATGGCAACATGGATCCGCTTAAATTTCCAAATAGAACAACGCCGATCAAACTCATTCCAACGGTTAATGATTGCAGAAAGACAGCGAGACTAAACGGATCACCTCTTAAAACCATCCAGGTAGAAATAACTACCGTACCCATTATTCCAAGAACGGTTCCTAAAAGTAAACCGGACATTAGTTCTCTTTTAAGAACCAACATCCAATCGGTCAATTTTAAATCATCAGTAGAAATAGCCCGGATAATCAGGGTAGCCGCCTGTGAACCTGAGTTCCCGCCACTGGAAATAATCATAGGTATAAACAGGGCCAGAACTGCTGCTTTAGCCAGTGTGTCTTCAAAACCGGCCATGGCAGTTACAGTAAACATTTGTCCTAAAAAAAGTAAAATAAGCCAGCCAACACGCTTTCGGACCATCTCGGAAATCAGTGTCTGAGAATAGTTATTATCCAAAGCGCTCATACCGGCCATCAGCTGCATATCCTCGGTAGTCTCTTCTTCTGCAACATCAAGAACATCATCGACGGTAACAATTCCAACTAAAATCCCATCAGAATCAACCACCGGAAGAGCAACACGGTCATACTTACTCAGCATTTTAACCGCCTCTTCCTGATCATCAAATGCGCTGAGAGCTTCGAAAGAGTGATCCATAATATCTTCGATTTTCAAATCGGGATCAGCTATAATCAGCTGATTCAATCGAAGATCATCTATCAGCTTTTCCTGTTCATTTACAACATATATTACGTTGACCGTCTCAGCATTTCGGCCATATTTCCGAATGTGACTCAGGCTGCGGTCAATCGACCAGTCCCCTTTAATTTTCACATAATTAGTGGTCATCAAACGGCCAACACTCTCTTGGGGATATCCTAAAAGCCGACGTACCTGAGCAATATTCTCAGAATCCATCGAATTCAGAACTCTTTGGGTTAAGCCACCCGGAAGCTCCTCCATCAGAGCAACTCTTTCATCTGGCTCAAGATTGTTCATTACATCGCTAAGTTGCTGACGACTGAACACCTCTAACAGCTCTACACCCTTACCGGAACTCAGGTAAGTAAAGACATCAGCGGCTTTACTTTTTTTCAGCAGACGAAATATGACAACTGCAACCTCCGGTTCAAGATCCTCCAGAAGTTCCGCCACGTCCACAGCCGGAACATCTTCCAGAGATTCCTTAATTGTGATCCACTCTTTTTTACGGATCAGCTCATCAAATTCGGGTTTTAGCAGTTGTGCAATCATTTCTTTAACTAAAAAATATCAGTGACTTCTGATTGAAAGGTTTTCAAAGATAATTCAATCAATAAGCAGAAGCTAACTGTTAAAATATTTATTTTTTGACGTCCAATTTCTCAATGGCTTTTTTAGCAGCGGCCTGTTCTGCTTTCTTTTTACTTTTCCCTGAACCAGAACCAAGTTGTTCTCCTTCAAAATAGACCGCCACCAGAAATGTTTTATCATGCCCCGGCCCTTCTTCAGATATCACTTTATAGACGGGAAGTGACGCACTTTCAGACTGAAAATGCTCCATTAAAACACTTTTATAGTTGTCTATCTTATTTTCCAATATCTCAAAATCGAGGAAACGATTTACATTACTGAGTACAAAACTAAATGTAAAAGAATAGCCTTTGGAGATGTAAATAGCTGCAACTACCGATTCATAAACATCAGCAAGGATACTTTTTGAAAACTCAATTCCCTGTCCGGATGATCGTTCTCCCACTTCCAGAACTTTATGAAACTCTAAATTTTCGGCAATTGCCGCCAGGGTGTCCCCTTTTACAATTTTTGAACGAAGTTTAGTGAGGAACCCTTCGTTTTCTGTTGGATATTTTTCGAAAAGAATTTCCGTAACTATGAGGTCAAGAACAGCATCACCTAAAAACTCAAGGCGCTCGTACGTTTCGTGCGATTCATAAAGTTCACTGTCAACAATAGACCGATGACGAAAGGCTTGCGTGAAAACAGGTCGATCTTTGGGCGGAATAGGAAAACCAAGGGAATTTTCAAGAGTTTTTAGTCGAGCTAAAGGCTCAGGTTGATTCGAAGCAGAACCCCTTCTAAACCATTCCTTAAGCCGATCTATCATAGAGTTTACTCTTCAAATTTCTTGAAAACCAGCGTTGTATTGTGGCCGCCAAAACCAAATGCATTGTTCATTGCATAATTTATATCCCTGACTTCAGCTTCGTTGGCAGTGTAATTTAAATCACACTCCGGATCAGGTGTTTCCAAATTAATCGTTGGAGGAACCGTTCCATGATAGATAGCCAATAGTGTAGCCAACGATTCTGCAGCTCCTGCAGCTCCCAGCATGTGCCCGGTCATGGATTTAGTGGAGTTTAAATTTATTTTATATGCGTGATCCCCAAATACTCGCTTGATTGAGTTGGTTTCGGCAATATCACCAAGTTGAGTGGAAGTTCCGTGCATATTGATGTGATCAATATCATCCGTATTAATTCCTGCCATCTTCAACGCATTGGTTAATGCCAGATAAACTCCATTTCCTTCAGGATCAGGAGCGGTTATATGGTAAGCATCTGCAGAAAAACCGTATCCGACAATTTCTCCATAAATTCTGGCACCTCTTTCAAGTGCTGAATCCAAAGATTCGAGAAACATCATCGATGCACCTTCCGATAACACAAAACCGTCTCTGTTTTTATCAAAGGGCCTTGATGCTTTCTCAGGTTCATCATTACGGGTAGAGAGCGCCTTCATGGATGAAAAACCGGCAACTCCAATTTCCCATACCGGGGCTTCAGTACCACCGCAGAGGGCCATGTCTGCATGACCATACTTGATCTGATCGTAAGCCAGGCCAATGTTATGAGATCCGGTTGCACAAGCCGAAACAGCACAGAAGTTTGCACCTCTGAATCCATATTTAATGGAAATTTGTCCGGCTGGCATATCCGGGATCAACATCGGAATAAAGAAAGGTGATACACCTCTTGGACCGTGTTTATCGTGAGATAAAGACTGATCGTAAAAGGTTTTCATTCCACCAATACCGGTACCGATCAAAACAGCAACACGATCTTTATCAATTTTTTCAAGATCTATTTTACTGTCGTTGATGGTTTCATCAGCAGCAATCATCCCATATTGTGTGACCGGGTCTAACCTTCTGGCTTCTTTTCTATCGAAGTGGTTGATAGAATCGTAGTCTTCAATTTGACCGGCAAACTTTGTGGAATAATTGGTTGTGTCGAAGTGGGTTATTGGGCGTACACCGCTTTTACCGGATACAAGACCGTTCCAGAAATCCGGAGCGGTCTTACCCAGTGGTGTAAACGCGCCTATGCCCGAGATAACGACTCTGCGTTCAGTCATTGGCGGTTAGTTAGTTTGTAAGTTTAGTAAAACTAAGACTTTTCTTGAATATACTTAACAGCATCCCCAACAGTGGCGATGTTTTCAGCATCTTCATCAGGTATACTAAGATCAAATTCTTTTTCGAATTCCATGATCAGTTCAACGGTATCCAGTGAATCAGCACCAAGGTCGTTGGTGAAGTTAGCTTCCGCTACAACTTCTGATTCATCTACACCAAGTTTATCAACTATAATGGATTTTACTTTTGCTTCAACATCTTGTGACATATGAGTCCTATCGATTTGAATTATTGGTTTATAAGTGTGTGTTAAGTTTTTTTGACATGCAGAAAATACAACATATCAGTGTAAAAAAACATGAGTCATAAAAGACTCTGCTAATTTATAAAAAATTACATTGCCATACCGCCATCCACCCGCAGAACTTCTCCTGTGATGTATGAACTTAGGTCTGAGGCTAAAAATGCAACAACGTTTGAAACTTCATCGGGGTTACCTGCGCGTCCCAGCGGTGTTTCTTGTTTTATAGATTCTAAAACTTTTTCATCAAGCTTTTCCGTCATTTCGGTCATAATATATCCCGGAGCAACGACATTGGCTCTGATGTTTCGGCTGGCTAACTCCTTCGCATAAGACTTTGTGAATCCAATTAAACCGGCTTTTGATGCGGAATAATTACTTTGGCCGGCATTTCCGGATATTCCAACAACGGATCCAATATTGATGATAGATCCACCCCGTGCTCTCATCATAGGTTTAGCAGCGGCTTTACTGTAATTAAATACACTCTTTAAGTTGGTGTCAATAACGGCATCCCACTGTTCCTCATTCATACGCAAAATAAGGTTATCTTTTGTGATACCTGCGTTATTTACCAATACATCCAGGGAGCCCCACTCTTCAACAACTTTTGTAATGACTTCTTCAGCTTTTTCAAAACTTGCCGCATCTGCTTGAAGGGCCAACCCTTTTGAACCGGATTTCTCAATTTCATCTACAACTTCATTGGCTGCGTCTGCAGATCTGGAATAGGTTATAGCAACGTTCGCTCCCAATTTTGATAGAGTAAGGGCAATTGCTTTACCAATTCCACGGCTGCCGCCGGTTACAATACAGTTTTTACCTTTTAAGTCCATTATTCGTAGCCTTCAATGTTTACATTTTCCAACGTTCGCTTCACAAGCCCTTGCAATACCTTGCCGGGTCCAATCTCTGTAAATTCAGTAGCACCGTCAGCTTCCATATTTTTGAGCGTATCCGTCCATTTAACCGGGTGTGTTAACTGAAATATCACATTCTCTTTAATAATATCCGGTTCTGTAGTACCTACTCCGGTTACATTGCTGTAAACGGGAATCTTTGCTGCAGAAAAATCAATTTCAACTACCCTTCTTTTAAAAGATTTGTAAGCCGGTTCCATCAGAGGCGAATGAAATGCTCCGCTGACCGGTAGTAGTTTTGCCAGTCTGCATCCTTGCTTTTTGGCCATTTCAACAGCTTCCTTAACGGCTTCTACATCACCGGAAATTACCAACTGACCGGGAGAATTATAATTAGCTGCAACTACAGGCTTACCTACTTTGCTCGAAGCATCATCACAAATTTGATCTACAACATCATCATCCATCCCAATGATTGCTGCCATTGTACCGGGTTGTTGATGCCCTGCTTCCTGCATCAATTTTCCACGCAGACTTACAAGGTTCAAAGCGGTCTCGAATGATAGAACATCTGCCGCTACCAAAGCAGTGAACTCACCCAGGCTGTGACCTGCTACCATATCGGGTTTAATATTTAATTTTTCAAACAGAGCTATTGAATGTGTAAATATAGCCGGTTGGGTAAACTTGGTTTGGGTCAGCTTATCCTGAGGCCCTTCAAACATAATCTTTGAAAGATCATATCCAACAATTTCGTTAGCCTGATCTATTCTCTTTTTAAACTCGGCGCCTGAATCGTAATGATCCTTCGCCATCCCAACTTTTTGTGAACCTTGTCCCGGAAAAAGTATTGCTTTCATTATTTGCTCCATTTTAAATAGATAGCGCCCCACGTCAATCCACCGCCAAAAGCCGATAGTATAATGTTGTCGCCTTTATTTAATTTATCTTTCCAGTCGTATAGACAAAGAGGTATGGTTGCTGCGGTAGTATTTCCATACTTATTAATATTAACCATCACCTTGTCTTCGCTGAGCCCCATTCTTCTGGCCGTAGCATTTATTATACGCAAATTTGCCTGATGAGGCACTAGCCAGGCGACGTCGTCTGCCGACAGATTATTTTTCTTCATTATTTCCAGCGAGACATCCGCCATTCCTTCCGTCGCTTTTTTGAATACGGAACGGCCATCCTGTCTTATATAATGCAATTTATTCTTAACTGTTTCTTCAGTTGCAGGATTTAAACTACCGCCGGCAGGCTGATATAGCATGCAGTTTTCATCTCCGTCTGTGTACTGTATAAAATCTACAATCCCTTCATCCTGATCTGTCTCTTCCAGTACAACTGCGCCTGCACCATCACCAAAAAGTATACATGTGGTTCTGTCAGTAAAATCCATGATGGAGCTCATTTTATCAGCTCCGATAACCAATGCTTTTTTAATGCGTCCGGATTCAATCATTGAACCGGCTGTTGAGAGTGCAAACAGAAAGCCTGAACAAGCAGCTGAAAGGTCAAAACCGTAGGCGTTCGTTGCCCCAATTCTCTTCTGAACCAAACCTGCAGTTGCCGGGAACAGATAATCGGGTGTAACAGTGGCTACAATTATTAAATCAATCTCTTCTGCTTTAGTGCCGGCATCTTTTAAAGCCTCTTCTGCGGCATTCGTTGCCATAAACGAAGTTGCTTTATCGGGATCTTTTAAAATTCTGCGTTCAGCAATTCCTGTCCTGGATCTGATCCATTCATCATTGGTATCTACGTGCTTTTCCAGTTCTTCGTTTGTCATCACATAGTCCGGGAGATATTTTCCCACACCGGTGATTTTTGATCGCTTTAAAGCCATTAAATTTTATGTAAGATTAGTTTAGAGAAGCTACGATTTTATCATTTAGCTTATGACTAACGCATTGAGCGGCGTTTAAAATCATATTTTTGATTGCCATGGGTGAACTTCCGCCATGACCAACCAAACTTGTTCCATTAACGCCCAAAAAGGGTACACCACCAACATGTTCATAGTTGAAAGTATTAAGACCTTTCGTGAGTATTGAATAGAGCTGTTTTTGAACAGCGGGAGTAACCTTTTCTTCTTCCATTGTCTGAGATAGAAGCAATTTTAATACACCGGGGATAGATTCACCAAATTTCAGAACAACATTACCCGTAAATCCATCGGTAAGGTAGATATCCGTGACACCGTATAAGATATCTTTGCCTTCAATATTGCCTTTAAATCCATCCAGTTCACTTAAAAGCTTATAAACTTCTTTGTGGCAATCTGTACCTTTTTCAGGTTCTTCTCCAATATTGAGAAGACCTATAGTGGGATTGGATTTTTTCAGAATTTCTGTAGAAAAAATGGATCCCATTTTTGCAAATTGAAGATACATTTCCGGTTTGAGCTCCAGATTTGCACCTGCATCTATAAGCAAACTAATGCCCTTCAGAGTTGGATAAGTTGCGGAGATTGTTGGCCTCATCACACCTTCAAGTTTCCCCAAAATAAAGGTTGAGGCTGCGAGCAGTGCACCTGTATTTCCTGCGCTCACAAAAGCATCGCATTCGCCTTGTTTGTGGGCAGAAATACCAAGTGTAATAGAAGAGTTTTTCTTGCTTTTAACAGCTGATGATGGGGATTCGTCCATCCCAATTACTTCAGGAGCGTGATGGATATGAAGACGATTTTTATCGTATTCTAGCCCAAGAAGTTCTTTTTGTACTAAATCTTCCGGCCCTAACAGTAATATCTGAATTGAATCATCAACTTTAAGAGCATCAACAGCACCAAGTACAGGATTTTTTGGATAATGATCTCCGCCTGCAGCATCAACAGCTATCAGCATTTTTCACTTATTTAATTATTTGGAAACATTCAGTACCTGACGGCCACGGTAGTAACCGCACTCCATACAAACATGGTGATACCGATGCATAGCTCCGCAGTTTGAACACTCAGCCAATGGAATATCAGCCACCTTGTGGTGTGATCTTCTTTTATCTCTGCGGGTTTTGGATGTCTTTCTTTTAGGATGCGCCATTTTTACAGTTTATTGATTTACTTTAGTTTTTTCAGTTCTTCCCACCTGGGATCAATCAGTTCCTCTTCATCTGGTTGAGGACCAAACGATTGAGTTTCAAATTTTTTTGGTTTTCCATCTGAATCTAACAAGTCAGGATGAATTTTACGAATCGGAAGATTCAATAAAATAGTATCCCTAACCTCTTTGTCTACACTAACTACCAGATCATCTGTCGGTATTTGTTTTATTGCACCTTCTCCGGTTTCACTTTCTTCAACAGGATTAGGTTCAAACAAAATATGGTATGAGCCCTCCGTATTGTAAACAAACGGTTTTAATGTTCGGTCACAGATCAAATTAAGATCCGCATTCACATTAAACTTCACCTGAATAAAGTGATCTGTCTTATAAAAATTTATATCAACAGTTGCTTTTTTCAGTGAAACTTCATCATTAAAATCAAGTTCAGCATCCCCAAGAGCAATACTTCTATTGCTTTCACCATCAGGTATTTCCTGTAGCCGAAATGTTAGTTTTGACGTATTCACGATAGCTTACAAAAATAAAAAGATATCTTTTGGAAAGCAATTTAATTAAACAATCCGTAGAGTCGTTGTTCCACCAGGGTAATTACTTTTCCGAGGTCCTCGCTATTATTTACAAAATCGAGATCGTCGGTATTGATAATTAGCTTTTGGTGTTCGTAACGTTCAATCCAGTTTTCGTACAAACCGTTTAACCTTTCCAGATATTCGATTCGTATGGTATTCTCGTAGTTTCTTCCCCTCTGTTGTATTTGCCGTACAAGAGTGGGGACCTCTGCTCTAAGATAGATCAGCAGATCCGGTGGCCTCAGGTAGTTAACCATTTCGTGAAACAGGGCTTTATAATTCTTATAGTCCCTATCGGTCATCAACCCCATATCAAACAGATTTTTGGCAAATATTTCAACATCTTCATAGATAGTCCGGTCCTGGATCAAATTTAGCTCGGACTCCTGGATCTCTTTTTGATGACGAAATCTGCTGGATAGAAAGTAAATCTGCAGATTAAAACTCCACCGCCTCATATCATCATAAAAATCAGACAGGTATGGATTATCATCTACAGATTCGTAATACGGCTTCCAGTTAAAGTTCTTTCCCAGAAGCTTGGTGAGGGATGATTTACCCGCGCCAATATTACCTGCAATAGCTACGTACTTATTTTGGCTATTATTTTTATCCATTCTTACTTTAGTTTTTGCCTAACAAACGATACATCGCCTGTTTGTAATTCTCTACTCCTGGTTGATTAAATGGATTTACATTCAGCATATAAACATAAACAGCAGTCATTAACTCATAAAAATAGATCAGTTGACCCAATTGTTGAGCATTCAGCTTTTCAATTAAGATTTTCACAACCGGCACGCCACCCTCTCTATGAGCCTGAACAGTTCCCTCTTGTGCACTTTTATTTATATCGTGGAAAAGCTTGCCATCTAAATATCCAAGCTGATCGGTATCTGAATTCACTTTTGGCACGCTGAATTTTGAAATTGGGGATTCCACCACAAAAAGTGTTTCCATCATATTTCGCTGTCCCTCCTGAATCATTTGCCCAATGCTGTGCAGGTCCGTTGAATATCCGGCAACTGCGGGAAATAAACCCATCCCCTCTTTACCTTCACTTTCGCCAAGAAGTTGCTGCGTCCAGTACGCAAAGCCCATCAACTCAGGCTCAAAGGATCCGATCACATCCAGTGCTACACCTTTTTTATGCATTAAGTATCGGAAAGCAGAGTAATTCAATACCGTTTCAGTATCCTTTTCCAGCTGCTCATACTCGGAGACGGCTCCATAATAAAGTGTCTGAATATCAATACCGGCTACGGATACGGGAAGTAAACCTACCGGAGTCAGTACAGAGTATCTTCCGCCAATATCTTCCGGAATGATATATTTTGAGTAGCCCTCCTCTTCAATAATCTTATTTAGAACACCACCTGTTTTCCCGGTTGTGGCAATTATTCTGTTTTTAACATCGTCGTAAAACTCATGCATCCATTTTCTGATAGTCCGAAATGCCAGTGCTGTTTCAAGTGTTGAACCTGACTTCGATATCACATTCAAATAAACACTTTTGGGCTCACCGTCACTTTTCGGCTTCTTTAAATACTTCATCAACTGCTCCAGGTACCGACCGCTCATTTGGTGGCCTGCAAACAGAATTTCAGGTCCACCTGAATTGAATGGAAGGTTAAGCGCTTCAATAATGGCTTTCGCCCCTGTAAATGAACCACCGATTCCGCATACAATAAAGACATCTGCATCTTCGCGGATTTTTGCTGCATGCTGAGCTATTCTGTCCAGTTCAGCATCATTTGGCTCAGCCAGAATACGACGCCAGCCAAGCCAGTCGCTTCCTGGGCCTGTTCCATTAACTACTTTTTGGAATGCACTTTTTGCAAGATCGATCGCTTCATCAAATTCACTCTCATCTACAAATTCCAGTGCTTTATCTAAATCAACGTTAATCATTCCTACCTCAACATTTTGGCTAATTCAACAAGATCAAAATTGATATCCTTTTTCTTGCCAAACGTCATTTTGAGCGGTGTCAGTTTTATTTTGTTATTTACAACACCAACCATAACCTGACTGTGCCCTTCGTTTAAAACAGTAACAGCCGCCGAGCCAAGTCGGCTTGCCAAAACCCTGTCCCTTGCAGTCGGGTTACCGCCTCTCTGTACGTGGCCAAGAATGCAAACTCTCATTTCGTATTTACCGAAATCGGGTTTCAACTCTTCAGATAACTTGAGTGCTCCGCCCGTTTCATCACCCTCGGCAATTACTACTAAGCTACTTCTCTTATGTTCACTTAAAACATCATTCAACGAAGTTTTGATGTCATCTAAGTCAGTAAGAGATTCCGGTAATAAAATAAGTTCTGCACCACCGGCTATACCTGTTTCAAGGGCAATAAATCCGGCATCTCTTCCCATAACTTCAACAAGAAAGAGACGATCGTGGGCATCTGCAGTATCACGAATTTTGTCGATTGCTTCCATGGCCGTATTAAGCGCCGTGTCGTAACCGATCGTTTCGTCTGAGCCAACCAAATCGTTATCAATGGTAGCAGGCACGCCGATTACATTGATATCATGCTCTTTTCCCAACAAGGCGGCTCCCTGAAATGTACCGTCACCACCTATTGTGATAAGAGCTTCAATATTATGTTTTGCCAGTATCTTTGCTGCCTTTTCTCTGCCTTCCGGAGCGCGAAATTCATCACATCTTGCGGATTTCAGTACCGTTCCACCTCTCTGAATTATATTGGACACATCATTAGAGATTACTTCAAAAATATCACCGGAAATTAATCCCTTATATCCATGCCTTACTGCAACTACTTGTATATCAAGTGAATGCGCAGTTCGAACGATTGCTCTGAATGCCGCATTCATACCTGGGGAATCTCCCCCACTTGTGAGAACACCTATTTTTTTCAAAATTCAAAAATTTAGATTCATTGTAAATTTGAATAAGTTGTAAAACTAAACAGCCCTTCATCCTTGCGCAAATATTTAATCAGTTTATTCTTACTTTTCAGC
Organism: Rhodohalobacter sp.; assembly: GCF_034521535.1. GTDB lineage: Bacteria > Bacteroidota > Rhodothermia > Balneolales > Balneolaceae > Rhodohalobacter. The sequence continues at coordinate 388,211 of NZ_JAXHMF010000006.1, forward strand.
CAAATAAAAAAAGATAATACAATAGATGGCCCAAGTGGCAGCACAACAACTAAAAGATAAAGCGAACAATCAGCACTCCCTGAAAGAGATTACTTCTCCAATTCAGGAGAATCTCACCACATTCAGAACCTTTTTTAAAGATGAGCTGAGAAGTGATGTATTTGTTTTAGATCAAATCATACAGTACCTCCTACGTCAAAAGGGAAAAGAAATTCGGCCGACACTCGTTTTTATGACTGCCAGAATGTTTGGCAATGTGGACAAGCGCAGTTTTGTGGCGGCTACCATGATAGAGTTACTTCACACAGCTACACTCATTCACGATGATGTAGTGGATGAGTCTGACCTGCGAAGAGATTTCTTAAGCATTAACAAGCTCTGGAAAAATAAAGCCGGTGTACTGCTTGGTGATTTTCTGCTCTCAAAAGGACTATTGGTAGCCCTTGACTACAAAGAGTACGAATTACTGCATGTTCTTTCCGACGCTGTTCGAAAAATGAGTGAAGGTGAACTGAGACAGCTTAAAACGTCGAAGCTTTTCAACATGACGGAAGAGCGTTACTATCAGATTATATCAGAAAAAACTGCCAGTCTCATTTCCGCCTGTTGCGAATGCGGGGCAATTGCCGCTACAGACGATAAAGAGATCATCAGCAGTATGAAAGAGATCGGGATGAATATTGGAATAGCCTTTCAAATTAAAGACGACCTGTTTGATTATGGAATTGACGACGTGGGTAAACCGACCCGTAACGATATTCAGGAGAGAAAGGTCACATTGCCATTAATCAAGGCTCTTGAAAAAGCACCTGCATTGGAGCAGTTGAAAATCAGGCGCCTGATGAAAAAGCGTAAGAAAAAATCGGCCAATGTAAATGAAATAGTAAACTTTGTTCATAAATACGATGGACTAAAAGCAGCCGAAGAAACAATGCAGGATTACGCTTCCAAAGCTCTTACTTCATTAAACAAACTTCCGGTAAAAGAAGGTTTAGAGGATTTTGAAGATTTAATTCGCTTTATCATCAACAGAAAAAAATAGTTTGTAATGAAACACCTTTTTCTGTCTGATGTTCATCTCGGTGCATTTTCAGATCAACAAAATGACCGGCTCGAAAGTGAACTGATTGATTTGGTACGATTCTCCATCAAGGAGAAAATTCAGCTGCACATACTTGGTGATCTGTTTGACTATTGGATGGAATTTGGCACTGAGGTCCCAAAAATTGGGCGGCGCTTGCTTCATCACCTCTCTGATTACAATCACTCATTCAGCCCGGCTACATATATTACCGGCAACCACGATAATTGGACACAGGGATATTTTAAAAAGTTAGGGTTTGATGTTCTTACAGATTACAAATCCATCGATATAGATTCCCTGAAAGTTTTTTTACACCACGGTGACGGATTAAGCGATTCAAAACTTGGCCTCAAAAGACCTTTCTATCATCGCGTTCTTCGGCACCCTTTTTTTACCCGAACATACCAATCAATCTATGGAGCGGAGTCCGGGATCGATTTAATGAAGCATTTTTCCAATTACAGCAGAAATAACCCCGATCAAGATCCTGAAAGATTAAACAAATGGTCTCAGCAATTTTTAAAAGAATCAGATTATGATTACGTAATTTGTGGACACGATCATTTACCAAGAGTGGAAACATTCTCTTTTGGTACATATATAAATCTAGGTACCTTTTTCGAGGAAAAAACCGTTGCATTGTATACCAACAAACGAATAGAACTCGTTAGATGGAATGCAGACGAAAGGCGACTTGATAATATAAACTCTTTACACACAGAAATTTAAAGATGAGCGATAACGAGCACAACATCGATATGGACAGGTATTTTGACGACCCCGAGTATCGAAAAAGTGTAATGGGTAAGAACAAAGAGAAGGATCCCCAAAAAAATAACAATTCGAATGACAGACCACTGAAGAAAAAAATTCTTCTCTATGGTGGGCTATCGCTCCTGCTTCTCTTTCTTCTTGGTGCAGGGTATTTTGTTTATTTATTACAGGCACTCCCATCAATTCAGGAACTGGAAAATCCACAAACAGCCGTAGCTACTGAAGTTCGCAGCCGGGACGGAGCTGTACTCGATCGGTACTATGTGGAAAACAGAACTTCTGTAACTATTGAAGAGATCTCACCAAATATCATAAATGCTTTAATAGCTACAGAGGATCATCGTTTCTTTAACCACTGGGGAATAGATCTTCGCAGGATTGCAGGCCTTCCATACTACTGGATTCAGGGTAGAATTCAGGGTGGGTCTACGATTACCCAGCAGTTAGCCCGTAATCTTTACAGAGATATCGGGTTCGAAGTTTCCGTAACCAGAAAGCTTCGGGAGATGATTACGGCCATTGAGATCGAAAATAACTATACAAAGCGCGAAATCATTGAAATGTATCTGAATACCGTAGAATTCAGTAATAGTGCATTTGGTATAGAACAAGCCGCCCGAACTCACTATGGGAAACCCTCAAGAGATATTACAGTAAGTGAAGCTGCTACACTCATCGGGCAGTTAAAAGCAGTTTATGCATATAATCCAAGACAATTTCCGGAGCGTGCAAAATCCCGGCGAAATATTGTACTGCTTCAGATGTTTAACAGGGGATTTATAAGCAATGAAATTTTTCAAAACCTTCGCCAGGAAGATATTCAGTTAAACTATCAGCCTCCTTCAAGGTCAGGTAGAGAGAGCCGTTATTTTGGTGAATATGTACGTCTGCGAATTCAGGATTGGGCTGCCGAAAACGGGTACGATCTATTTACAGATGGGTTGGTTATCTACACTACTATAGATTCAAGACTGCAGCAACATGCCGAGCGCTCTGTTCAGGAAAAACTTGAGGAATTTCAGCCCAAATTTGTTGAGGAGTGGACTTCCCCCGGTGGAGACTATATGGATGAGTATTGGGAAAAATATCCACAGTTCCTAAGAGAGTACATGCGGGAGACAGATCGCTACAAAAATGCATTTCAAAAATACAATACTGATCAGGAATCTGTTGTTTTTGCAGAATTGATGGCCGATTCAGCCTATGTTGATTCTGTTAAACGAGTTAAAACAAAACTACAGGCAAGCTTTACAGCTGTTGATCCTAATAATGGAAATGTCTTGGCCTGGGTTGGAGGTGCCGATTTTGGGTCGCAGCAATATGATCATGTCCATCAATCGAGAAGGCAAGCGGGATCTACTTTTAAGCCTTTCGTTTATGCTGTGGCAATTGACAACGGTTATATGCCTTATCATAAATTCTCAAAATTTCCCACCAGTTTTATCGAATCCAGCGGAAGACTCTGGAGTCCAAAAGACCCCTCTGTTCCTGCCGGTCCTGAAATGGTGGCACTAAGGGAGGCTTTAGCTCGTAGTTTAAATAATATTACGGTACGTTTACTTCCTGAAATTGCCGGAGCTCCCGGAACAAACAAGGCTAATGACCTTATGCCTGCAGCCAGGAAAATTGCGGAAATGGCTTCTAACCTGGGTATTGATATGTCAGACTCTCAAGTCTACCCTTCTATTGCTTTGGGAACCACAGAAGTATCCTTGCTGGAGCTGGTGAGTGCTTACACTACATTTGTAAATCAAGGAGTTCATATTGAACCTGTAGCTATCACCCGGATAGAAGATCGTGAAGGTAATGTACTGGAGGAGTTCAACCCTGAATATAGTCAAGAAGTTATCAGCCCGGAAACGGCATATATGATGATTGATATGATGCGTGGCGTAATTCGCGGTGGTGACGGGTATCACGGCACAGGAGTTCGCCTGCGAAATACGTACGGAGTACAGCAAGACGTAGCCGGCAAAACCGGAACTACTCAAAACAGTGCAGATAACTGGTTTGTTGCCATGATGCCACACATTGTAATGGGGTCCTGGGTTGGAGGTGAAGATCGAAGAATACGCTTTCCAACAGATGATCCAAACAGTATTGGTCAGGGTGCCCGCACGGCCCTCCCTATTGTCGGACAATTCATCAACTACGTAACATCAGACCCTGATGCTCCCTGGAGCTATGACGCCTTTGAGCAGCCACCGGGATTCGTTATGCCGGAAGATCCTGCCGATAGCGAGCGTGATGACCGGAGGGGAAGAATTGGTTGGTAATGTTAATCGTCGAACCACCGGACACGCACTCTTTCTGTTTTTATTTCTATGTATGAGTCCGTTTACCGGCTGTAATCAATCAGATGATGAGATTAAACCTGAATCAGATAGCAGTGAAAAGGCACTCGTTGTTGCTGATGTTTACGAAAAGTGCGGCGATATTCTCTTTGCTGCCTTATATCATCTGCCCAGCGCAGAACAATTTTTTGAGGATCGTGAAGATTTGATGGGTCAGCCGGCATACTTTTTCTCTGATTTACTCACTCAAGAGACTAAAGAGAACATCCTCATTCAGCTTACCCAACTTTACAAGCAGGCTGATGGGAGTGATGAATTGGTAACGTTGAACAGATCACTGAATCAGTGGTGCGAAGCTTATCAAACGACTCAGAGCCTTCAAAATCAACACAGTTATGAAGAGTTTTTAGCAGGATTATTGAGAAGTGAGCGATTTGAGTATCTGTTTTCTGATCATTCCAACTCCCCCATGTTTCAAGGCGATGAATTCTCAGCTTTCGAAAAAGTTTCCTCACTCAGTTCAGCCCAGGGACAACACATTATTTCAACTTTAATTACTGATCTCTCATTGCAGCCGGCTCACCGTTTCGAAGTTGATATTAAAGCCATCAAAGCTCTTTACTAAATCTTATTCTTTACTTTGTAGAAAAAGAGTACCGGAACATTAATCATTGGAAATTCACCAAAAATCCTTTTGTGTTCTTCTCGGTAATTTTTTTAAAAAAGAGTTCAAAGTTGGGTCGAAAACCTGCTATATTCCACACGTAATTTCGTTGACTTTCCGTCGATGTGGCGGTAATTTAAGGCAAAATTAATTCTAACTGTTTTTCATGCTTGAACAATATTATCCCATTCTGGTACTGATAGGAGTAGCCTTTGTCCTGGCACTTGTATTGATGTCGCTCTCAAGGATTTTAGGGCCATATCGTCCGAACACAAATAAATTAAGTCCCTACGAAAGTGGTATGGACCCCGTTGGTGAGGCTAAAGAGCGCTATTCCATTGCATTTTATCTGGTTGCCATGGAGTTTATCGTCTTTGATCTTGAGGTTGTTTTTATCTATCCCTGGGCCGTTCGATTTATGGAGCTCGGTACCGGAACGTTTATTGCCATGACTATCTTTATTGTAGTACTGTTCATTGGTCTGTTCTACACCTTGAAGAAAGGTACCTTGGACTGGGACGTTAAGAATGTTAAATATGAAGCATTATCCAAATAAGCGAAAATTATGGGTTTAGAAAGTTCTTTAAGTGAAGGTTATTTAACCACTAAAGTAGATTCATTGGTCAACTGGGCCAGATCAAACGCCGCATGGCCTATGCCGATGGGATTGGCTTGTTGCGCTATCGAAATGATGGCTTTTGCGGGTCCGCGTTACGATGCTGCAAGGTTTGGATCTGAGGTGATGCGTTTTTCACCCAGACAGAGCGATGTTATGATCGTTGCCGGCTGGTGTACCTATAAAATGTCTCACGCTATTCGCCGAATCTGGGATCAGATGCCTGACCCAAAATGGTGCATTGCAATGGGAGCTTGTGCCTCAACCGGAGGAATGCACAGATGCTATGGCGTTGTTCAAGGTGTTGATAATTTCATTCCGGTTGATGCTTACATATCCGGTTGCCCTCCCCGACCTGACGCTGTACTGCACGCTTTAATGAAGATTCAAGATAAAATTAAAACTGAGCACTCAGTCGCGCTCGACAGCTAAATTTTATGAGTTTAGAATTATCAGAACCACTCCAAAAAGCAATTGACGGGCTCTCCGAGTCATTCGATGACAAAATTTTAAATGTATATCAATCTACCGGCTCTACGTTTGTTTTAGTAGAACGAGAATCAATTGTTGAAATCTCGGAATACTTAAAAAATGAACATCACTACACCTACTTGGCAGATGTATTCGGAATTGATCGATACACGTCAGAAGAGCGATTCGAGGTTGTTTACAACATAATTTCATTACGCGACGGTGTTCGTCTTTTCTTAAAAGTTCGCTGTGAAGAAGAACAACCGGAAGTTGAATCTGTAACCGGTGTTTGGGGCTCAGCAAACTGGGCTGAAAGAGAAGTTTATGATATGTTTGGCATACGATTCAGCAATCATCCCGATCTCAGAAGAATATTGATGCCTGAAGACTTTGATTATTTCCCGCTTCGAAAAGAGTTTCCATTGCTGGGAATTCCGGGATCCATCGAGCTGCCTAATTCTACACCCGATACTGAATAGTAAGATTTTATGAAACTAACGGACATTCAATCAAAAGTTCATTCCACGTTTTTTAAGGAGCATCAGAAAAAGCTCTATCAAAGCCTGGAGGATAAGCACACCACGATCGAAGAATATGACGACGGTGATCCGCTTACTTCAAAGATGATCCTGAACATGGGGCCACAGCACCCTGCAACTCACGGTGTATTGAGACTGGTGCTTCAGCTTAATGGTGAATCTATTGAAAAAGCAAAACTCGATATCGGTTATCTGCATCGCGGAGTTGAAAAAATTGCTGAGAATAAGACGTATCAGGAATTTATGCCATACACAGATCGTATGGACTACCTGTCTCCTTACAGCAATAATGTGGCACTCTGCCAGGCAGTAGAAAAACTGGCAAATGTAGAAGTTCCTGAACGAGCTCACTACATCCGCATGATTGGCTGTGAGTTAGCGAGGATTTCTTCTCACCTTCTGTGGCTTGGAACTATGGTTATGGATGCCGGTGCTGTCTCTTTCTTTATCTGGACGTTTAAAGAGAGAGAGAAAATTTACGACATCATGGACCGTCTGACCGGTCACCGTTTTACGGTTTCTCATGCTAGAATTGGCGGTGTTGCAAATGACATCACGGATGAAGCCATGGGAGCCATCAAAGAGTTTGCTGCAACTTTTCCTCAGGAGCTCAGAGACTACCACAAATTACTTGACAGAAATAGAATCTTCATTGACAGAAATGAAGCCGTTGGAGTTCTGAAAACTGAAGATGCTTTACGCTTCGGCGCTACAGGACCGGTTTTGAGAGCCTCCGGATTTGGACTAGACACCAGAAAGTTTGCTCCATATGCCAGATACGATGAAGTAGAATTTAAAATTCCTACACGGATGGAAGGTGATAATTTAGCCAGATATTTTGTCCGTATGGAAGAGATGAGCGAAAGTATTCGCATCATCAATCAGTGCATTGAAAAGTTACCTAAAGGGCCTGTACGGACTGACAATGCTAAACAGGCTTATCCTTCCAAAGATGAAGTATACTACTCCATGGAAGGTATGATTCACGACTTTATGATGACCGATACGGGCATTTGTCCGCCCGAAGGTGCTGAAACCTACTGTGCCGTAGAAGCTCCGAAAGGAGAACTCGGATACTATATTCAAAGTGACGGTACCGGACATCCATGGAGATTAAAAGTTAGAGCCCCATCATTTGTAAACCTTCAGGTTCTTGAAAATATCATTGACGGTGAAATGGTGGCAGATACTGTAGTTATAATTGGAGGTATGGATCCTGTAATGGGTGAAGCTGATAAATAATCATTATGAAATACGAATTCACACAAGACGATCTTAACGAAATTGAAAACATCAAAGCGAAGTACCCGGATGTGAAAGCAGCTACGCTGCCTGCCTTATGGGTTGCTCAGAATCGCTTTGGCCATGTAGACGGAGATGTTCAAAAGCTTGTAGCTTCTACTCTGGATTTACCTGAAGCTCATGTTCACGGTGTTGCAAACTTCTACACACAGTATTACAAAGAAGAAAAAGGTAAGTTTGTTTTAGATGTTTGTACCTGTCTTAGTTGTCAACTGTGCGGCGGGTATGAAATCCTCGAACACGCAGAGAAAAAATTGGGTATTAAAAAGGGTGAAACTACCGATGACGGTATGTTTACCCTGAATGAAGTTGAATGTCTGGGAGCATGTGGGTACGCTCCAATGCTTCAGGTTACCAACGATAAATACGTGAATAACCTGACTCCCGAAAAAGTTGACAAACTTATTGATGATCTGAAATCAGGGAAAACACCCGACTACGAACAAATTGAAATGCCACTCAGAAAAGTTAAATAGAGACTATGAGTACAGTTGATTGGAAAAATTATGAGCCGGTATTGATTCCCAACATCAAAGATCTTCATAAGATTGATGTTTATCGAAAAAATGGTGGCTACGAAGGATGGAAAGCTGTTTTAACGGATAACGAAAAATGGGCCGATCCTAAGAAAGTTGTTAATGAAGTAAAAGATGCCAACATCAGAGGCCGTGGCGGTGCAGGTTTTAACGCCGGCCTAAAATGGTCATTCATGCCCCCTACCGATGGTGGCCCCCGTTACCTGGCCTGTAACGGTGACGAATCTGAACCCGGTACATTTAAGGATCGAAAGATTTTTGAGTACAACCCTCATATTTTTATTGAAGGCGCACTTATTGCAGCTTACGCGATGGAAGTGACGGCTATTTACGTCTACATCAGAGGTGAGTACAAAGCCTACATCGATATGGTGGAGAAAGCGATCCAGGACGCCTACGATGCCGGCATGATTGGAAAGAACATATTCGGAACCGACTACAGCGTTGAGTTTTATGTTCACTCCGGAGCAGGTGCTTACATCTGCGGAGAAGAAACATCCATGCTCGAGTCTCTGGAAGGAAAACGAGGCTATCCAAGAGTTAAGCCTCCATTTCCGGCTCAAAAAGGGCTTTGGGGAAGACCTACTACCATCAATAATGTAGAAACTCTTGCCCACGTACCGAATGTAATTAACAAAGGCGCGGATTGGTTTAAAAATGTAGGTGCAGAAAATCACCCCGGACCTCTCCTCTACGGAATCTCCGGACATGTCAATCGTCCCGGTGTTTATGAGTTACCGTCCGGTATGCCCATCCTTGAATTGATCAATGATGTTGCCCAGGGAATGAAAAACGGAAAGAAATTGAAAGCCGTGATTCCAGGCGGCTCATCCACTCCCATACTGAGAGCAGATCAACTGGATGGTATTACGATGGACAGTGACTCTCTTCGCGAAGTGGGTACAATGCTTGGAACTGCCGGCATGGTGGTTATGGACGAAGACACCGATATGGTAGATATGCTATGGAGAATTACTCATTTCTATCATCATGAGTCTTGCGGACAATGTACACCGTGCCGTGAAGGAACCGGCTGGCTTGAAAAAGTGATGCTCAGAATCAAAAACGGTGAAGGAGAAATTAAAGACCTGGATCTTCTTTTGGATATCACCACACAGATGGAAGGCAGAACAATTTGTGCATTGGCTGATGCTGCTGCATGGCCGGTCAGACATACAATTACACGTTTCAGGGATGAATTTGAAGCAAGATGCAAAAAATCTGTACACGCTGTAGCTTAAAGGATATTTGCATTAATTTTTTTAATGAAATTAGATGAACGGTTTATCTGAAAATATTTAGATAAATTCTCTCAAAATTAAGACTAAGATATAATGCCTGAAGTATTTATAGATGGGAAACGATTCGAATATGAAGGAGATCAAAGGCTTCTTCAATTCATCCAAGATCAAGGTATGGAAGTACCTTTTTTCTGTTATCACCCTTCAATGTCAGCACCTGCAAATTGCCGGCAATGTCTGGTTAAGGTAGGGGCACCTGTAAAAGACAGAGAAACTGGCGAATTCGAGCTTGATGATGACGGAGAACGTGTAATACGTTGGTTCCCAAAACTTCAAACATCTTGCAATACGATGATTTCCGACGGTATGGTAGTTCATACCCAGGAAACAGATGATCTTGTTAAAAGAGCACAAAAAGATAATTTAGAGTTTATTCTGATTAATCACCCACTCGACTGCCCTATTTGTGATCAGGCCGGTGAGTGTCCGCTTCAAATTCAGACCTATAAATATGGGCCTGAAGGAAGCCGGTTTGAAGTAAAAAAAGTTCATAAGCCAAAGAGAGTTCAGTTAGGCCCACGTGTTATTCTTGATGCAGAACGATGCATTAACTGTACGAGATGTGTCAGATTTACGGATGAAATCAGTGAAACACATCAGCTTACAATTACATCGCGGGGAGATAAAAATTATCCTACTACGGCCCCTGGAATGGAATTTGATGATGCTTATTCGTTAAACACTGTCGACATCTGTCCGGTTGGAGCTTTAACCTCAGCCGATTTCAGATTTAAAGCTCGCGTTTGGGAAATGAACCAAACACCAAGCATTGACATCACCAATGCCAAGGGAACAAATGTTGATCTGTGGACCCGCGACAATTTAGTGCTTCGTATCACACCTCGGTATAATGAAGCCGTGAACGATCACTGGATGGCGGATGATGGACGTGAAGCTTATCGCCTGTTCAATGAAAACAGAATATCCAAGCCGCTGCAAAAGCTGGATGAAGGACAAACTAAATCATCCTGGAATAACGCATTTGCCACGGTTGCTGAGCAGCTGGAAAGCGTTTCGAAAGATGACGTGCTGCTGATTGGCAGTTCTCATGCCTCGGTTGAAGAGAATTATATGCTCTCCAAGTTTGCCTCAATATTAGGCTATAATGCTCCTGTTTTCAGCTCGCATGTAGAAGAAGGGAAAGGCGACGGATTCCTGTTAACAGATGATGTTGCTCCGAATGCCAATGGATGTCGACTTCTCGGGTTCAAAGAAGTATCCGCGGATGAACTTTCAAAAGCTGCATCAAGTGCTAAGGTAATTTTACTTTTAAATGATAATGTTGTTGATCGCGGTGTGATTAAAAAAGATCACTTGAGTAATTCATTTGTTATCAATTTTGCAACAAACCATACAGAAACTACCAAGGTTGCCGATTTGGTAATTCCAATTACATGCATTGCTGAACATGCAGCAAGCTATGTGAATATTGACGGACGTGTACAACGAACACATCCGGCCAAGGAAACCAAGTACACCAATCGCCGGCTCGATTTTGAAATGAATGAGGGTCGTTTGGATCGCTATGGTACAAACTTTGACAACTGGGTCACTGAAGAAAATAAAGTTGATTGCCTCCCCTTCTGGATTGTAATCAATAAGATATCTGAAGAGATGGGTTTGGATGATTTTACTTTCCTGTCCGGCAGAGAAATCATGGATGAAATTTCATCCAGCGTTTCACCTTTCGAAGGTGTTAGCTATGCCAAAATGGATGAGGAATCAGGTATCGTCATTCAAAAAGAAAAACAAACCGTTTAATTTAAATAACAAATACAATTGGGGATGGCTGAAGTCACATTGACATCTTACATCGTTTTGGGAGTTGGTCTATTTATGCTCCTTAATTCTGCAGCGATAAGTGTATACGCTGAGCGACGCGTTGCGGCATTCATGCAGAACAGGGTTGGACCAAACCGGGTTGGTCCTTTGGGACTCCTACAGCCCATAGCCGATGTATTAAAACTCATTTTAAAAGAGGACGTAACTCCTGATAAAGGAAATAAAGTTCTGCACACTATTGCACCTATGATTCCGGTAATTACGGCTCTGCTTACCGTTGCTGTAATACCGTTCGGTGAAGGACTTTATGCAACAGATATCAACGCAGGTGTTTTATATCTACTTGCTGTTGCCTCATTGGGTGTATATGGTGTAACGCTTGCCGGCTGGGCATCAAATAGTAAATATTCTCTCTTAGGGGGCTTGAGAGCAGCCGCACAGATGATTAGTTACGAACTGCCATTGGGTATGGCGGTTGCATCCGTAATTCTGTTTGTCGGCTCATTGAGTGTTGTGGATATTGCTGCCGCTCAGGAAAACTGGTGGTTCGTATTCTTAAATCCGCTGGGGGCAATCATTTTCATCATTGCGGCATTTGCAGAAAGTAACCGTACTCCTTTCGATTTGGTTGAAGCTGAACAGGAACTTGTCGGTGGATTCCACACTGAATATAGTTCAATGAAATTCGGGATGTTTTTCCTGGCAGAGTACATGCACGTTGTGATTAACTCCATGTTGATGACAACTTTCTTCTTTGGCAGTTATCATCTCCCCTTCTCCGGTTACTGGTTGCCTGAATTATCGCCTTTGCTAAAAGGAATCCTTGATGTTTCAGTCTTTACTGCCAAAACTGCTTTCTTTGTATTTGTCTTCATCTGGGTAAGATGGACAATACCAAGATTTAAATATAACCAGGTGATGAAACTAGGTTGGTCCAGATTGCTTCCATTAAGCATCCTAAACTTTTTCGTGATTGCAGCAATTTTGTTTTTTATCGTTGGATAAAACCTGGAATTAAGTGATTTATTTCAAGCCGAAAGGGTTCGCTCTTTCGGCTTTTTTTATGCACATAATTCTAACTATCTGCTTATGTTTTTAAAGAGATGAGGAAAAGTGTCCAAAGGATTATCTATCATTTTTGTTGACCCTTCCCCTTTTTATTTTACTACCGTTTGTTCACAAATTTATCTAAAAAGTACTACCCAAGTAAGTAATTAATGTTTTTTTTGGAGATTCCTCCACTGCAACCCCGACAAAAAAAGCAGTCGGAGCTTTCGGTCGGAATACCAAACTACAAATAGGAACCGGCAGCGGGCATTACACAACCTTTTCCCAAATTCAGCCTATCATGCCAGCCTGTGCCAAGATTATGTTAGGTTATGATAGACAAGCCCGCTGCTTTCTCACCTCAGCCTTGTCATTCCGACTAAGAGAGCCTACCTGCCGAAGCTTTAGCACATAGGCAGGTGAAGCGAACGCATGGAGGGATCTAATTGATAAAAACTTTAATGCCTGCTTTAATTTTGATACCTCCTTGAATATTTTTTAGAAGTATTCACACATTAGCTTTATATAGAGGAGTTTTAAACTCATTATTTTATTTTGATCTCCGCCAAATCATCAACTTCTATTTTTTTTAAATTATTTCTGTAAGGATTTCCGAAATTCCGTTCCATACACTAGTAAAGCCTAGGCATTAAATTAATCTCATTTGCAGAAAGCCATAATAGATTGCAGTTTCTAAAACCACTTAGGCTTATTAATTATCAACTTTGGGTGTAAACTAAAACAGGCATTTCATGTCAGATTGGTCGATTATTGAAAAAATTGTAGATCAAGCTCTGGAACTTCCACTTGAAAAAAGGGAACAATTTATCCGGGAGAAGTGCGGTAATGATTCCCATCTGCACCAAAGAGTCTTGAATTATTTAAATTCCATCCAACAGTCCACCTCCTTTTTCTCGAAAGCAGATAAAGCTTTAGCATCAGTCATAAACAAGTCAGAGTCCAATAAAAATGGTTTCACTTCAAAACTTATCGGATCTGTAATTGATAAATATGAGATTGTAGATCTGATTTGCCACGGAGGAATGGGGACCGTTTTTCTCGCACGGCGAATGGATGGAGTTTATGAACAGACCGTTGCGTTAAAAATTGTTCGCCACGGCATGGAAACACCTGAAAATATTTGCCGATTCGAAAAAGAGAGAGATATTCTTGCAGGTCTAAATCATCCAAACATTGCCAAATTAATTGACGGTGGAGTTACCGACTTTGGACTGCCCTATCTTGTCATGGAATATGTGGATGGTATTCCCATTGATGAATATTGCGATAACAACAAGCTTACAATATCTCAACGTATAAATCTTGTGATATCCTTATGTAACGCTGTACAGTTTGCGCACAACAACCTGGTTATTCACCGCGACTTAAAACCGGCCAATATTTTAATTGATAAAAACGGTCACGTTAAAATATTGGACTTTGGAATAGCCAAGCTGGTGGAGGATAGAATAGACTATGAAGGGAATAGTGAAGTTACATCAACTCAGGCAGTTACTCCCGCCTATGCAGCTCCTGAACAAATAACCGGAAACAGTGTAACCACGTCTACCGACACTTACTCAATGGGTGTTTTACTCTATAAGTTGTTAGCAGGCGTTACTCCATTCAACCTGAATGATATTAGTCCTTACAGTGGCAGAGAAAAGATCATTAATCAAGAGCCCCTGAAACCTTCTCTTAAATTCAATCAACTAACGATTGACCAACAAAGTGAAATTTCTGAATTAAGATTAGTATCTACTTCAAAACTCTTCAGGATTTTAAAAGAAGATCTTGATGCTATTTTAATCAAATCCCTACGGAAAGAGGCGTGTGAGCGGTATCAAACCATCGACAATCTTGTAGAAGATTTAAAAAGATATCTCAGCAATAAACCGGTTTTGGCGCATCAAGGAAGTTACGCATACCGGTCTAAGAAGTTATTCCGAAGAAATTATAAGCAGATTTTTGTGGCAGCGGCCATCATTCTGCTATCTGTAACGTTTTCAATATTCCATTCAAATAGAATTACAGAAGAAAAGAATATTGCCCAGTACGAGGCTATGAAAACGGCAGAAGTATCCTCCCTTCTTTTCGATCTTTTTGAAGCAAACGCACCGGATCAATCACTGGGTGAAACAATGACCGCCCAGGAATTATTGGAGCGAGGGTTAAACAGAGCGGAAAAACTGGTGAATCAACCCGAACTTCAGGCTCAAATGTTCAGCGTAATCGGTAAGGTTTATCTTAAAATTGGCAATGTGTCCAAATCTAAGAGCTTAATCGACAGAAGCGTCGACATATATACTCGGTTGCACGGCAAAGATCATCCTGAAACTGCATTGGCTATAGCCTCTCAAGCCTCAGTTCAAAGTTCAATGGGAAATTATAGTGATGCCGAAATACTCTACGACTATGCATTGGGAATTTTGGAAAATCACTCGGGAACTTACTTAAATAAATATACTGATTCGATTAATGAACAGGGGTATGTATTAAGAAGACAAGGGAAGTATGAAGAAGCTGAGGAGGTATTTAGAAAAAATTACAACCTGCTTAGAGATCAGCACGGTGAATTAAACCCTAAAGTGGTAGCTGCCTTAAATGGGGTGGGAGTTACTCAATTTAACATGGGATATTATGAAAAAGCTGAAAATATTTTCAGAGAAGTATTAAATAAACGAATTCAGATTTATGGTGAGACTCACCCTGACATTGCAGAAAGCAAGAACAGTTTAGGTGCTCTTTTAATGAACCTGGGCCAATTCAAAGAAGCGGAAAAACTTTTTGAAGACGCATTTTATTTGAGAAACAGGATATTAGGTGAGAATCATCCCAAAACTCTGTTAACCCTGAATAATCTGGCCATCTTGCAGCGTGATCGCGGTAAGTTTGATCTATCGGCTACGTCTTTTGAAAAAGTGATCGCTAAAAAAGAGCAGCGTTTTGGAAATAACACGGTAGCATCTGCCATCAGTTATTTTTCATACGGAGAGCTTCTGCTGATGATGGAACGCTTTGAAGAAGCAAACACACAATTCCAAAAATCATTACAGATTTTTGCAGACTACTTAGGAGAAGATCACTCTTTTACCGCCAGGTCGAAGATGAATCTTGGGATTGGATACCTTCACACAAACAAAGTAAATGAAGCGGAAAGCTTAATTAACGATGGATATAACAAAGTTGTTGAAATACATTCAGAAAATACTCTGGAGAGAGCCATAGCAGATCACCAATACGGGATTCTGAATATCAAGAAGGGAAACTATCAGCTAGCAGGACTTCACCTCGAAAAATCATTGAATGCCTACAATACGCTTGAAAGAGATGAATCTGCCCGCAGCAAAATCGTCTTAAAAGACATCCAAATGTTAAAACAAATTGCATTATCTGAGTGAACCTAACTGCGTAATGTTCTTCACTCTACAATTATCCACCGCCTTCCCCCTCTACAGCATTGGTTGCATCACCATTAATTTATATTTTCTGTCTGGGAATTTTTTTTGAACCTTCTCTTTTAACAGATAATAAAATTACAGCAGCTAAATAGTGATGTCGTGCTATCATGATATTTTTTTCATCGATCTTGTTTAGACCATTATCAATAATGCGAAATGCATTTTCTAGAGGAATGAATAATATCATAATCTAAAAGTATTCATCAGTGATTCCCGTTATTCACCAAAATAGTTTCACACGTTCATATAAACGTTTATGATCTCAAAGGATGTACTGAAAAAAATCAGAAAGCTCGAAATTCGAACCAAGGGTTTAGTTAACAATATCTTTGGTGGTGAGTATCAGTCTGCCTTTAAAGGCCAGGGAATGGAGTTTACGGAGGTTAGAACGTACACGTACGGCGACGATATCAGGCAAATAGACTGGAACGTAACCGCCAGAAACAATGAGCCCTATATTAAAGTATTTGAAGAGGAGCGCGAACAGACATTGATGCTATGTGTAGATATTTCACCAAGCGGACTGTTTGGAAGCCATTCTCAAACCAAGATGGAACTGGCGATCGAAATATGTGCTGTAATGGCTTTCAGTGCCATCAAAAATTCTGACAAAGTAGGACTGCTCCTTTTTACCGATAAAGTCGAAAAAGTAATCCCTCCAAAAAAAGGCAAGAAACATGTATTGCGGCTTATTCGGGAAATGTACACAACCGAACCTACCGGAAACAGTACAGACATAGCTGAGGCTCTCTCCTACGTTAACCGATTACTGAATAGAAAATCGATCATAGTTCTGGCTTCCGATTTTGAAGATCAGAATTTTGAAAAACAGCACAAGATCACCTCTCGCAAGCATGACCTGGTCAATTTAGTCATCAGGGACAGACTCGAAGAAGAATTACCTGATTTTGGAATTGTACCCCTTTTAGATGCCGAAACAGGAAAGCAGACGGTCATTGACACATCTGATAAAAAAGTGAGAATTGAATTCAAGAAGAAGGTTTTTAGGAGAAAAAGAGAGCTTGACAATTATTTCGTCAAAAACAGAATGGACTTTGTGGATATCTACACAAATGAATCGTACGTTCGCCCGCTAACCAACTTTTTCAGAAAACGAATTAACCGATACTGATTAATTCGTTAATTGAGCGCTATTTCCGGCTTCAATTTTAATTCGTTCAATCGACTATCAAGTGTATCGACTACATGTCGAAACTCCTCATAGTACTTTTCCTCAAGAGAATCGGCAGCAGGCAGATCAACCGTTATCGAATTTACTGGCCTGTCATCAACATAAAGCCGATAACACAGATGCGGACCTGTTGCCAAGCCCGTTTGGCCTACATAACCAATTACCTGTCCCTGTTCTACTTTTGCTCCTTGCCGGATACCTGGCGCAAAGCCATTGAGATGAAGATATGCAGTCTTATAGCTGTTATTATGCCGAATCTGAACGATATTTCCGTTTCCTCCCCTGCGCTGTGCCTCAATCACAACTCCTTCTCCAACTGAAATAATAGGTGTTCCGGTTGGTGCTGCATAATCAGTGCCGTAGTGAGGTCTTCTCTGATTTAAAATCGGATGAAATCGACTGTTCGAAAAATTTGAGCTTATTCTCTGGCTATATCTGAATGGTGCTTTCAGAAGCTCTTTTTGCATGCTGTCACCATTCTCATTGAAAAAACCTCTTCTTGATTCATTTTCGAAATAATACGCTTTGTAAACCCTTCCCCTATGTTGGAACTCGGCGGCAATAATATCGCCAATCCCTAAATACTCACCGTTCGCGTAGAGATTTTCATAAATCACTTTGAAATGATCTCCACTGCGTAGTCCAAAAAAGTCGATTTCCCAACCGAATACATCCGCTAATTCTGCTCCAAGCCTTCGTGACACACCGGCATCTACAACAGTTTCATACAGTGAGCTTGTAATCACGCCGGTTACTTTTGCCTCCTCTTTGTTGATTGGAACCATGCCGGTTTCTACATGAATATCATCCAGCCAGTTAATGATGGCATAGTTCACCTTAGACTGATGCCAAACCATGGCAAATGCCTCACCTTCGTTTTTATAGATTCGATACTTCTGGCCGGGTATCATTCTTCTCAAATTTATAATACCGGTAGCCTTCTGCTGAATATTGTAAATTGTTTGAGGATCAATATCGTGTTTTCTGAGAATAGTGTAGAGACTCTCATTCCTTCGAATTGCACTCTCCTCAATTTGGATATTCTCACCCTCAGTTATAAATCCATAAATGTCCTTCCCCGGGAGTGGCGGAATTTCATAAAAGTTTTGGGCATTGATTATATCTTCATCCAGGTCTTCAACCTTTTCGGGTCTCTCCAAAAGAGCTACGGTTAAAGCAACAAGAAGACACACAAATCCTATTAGCAGTGTTCGCGACATTTATAATTTTTCTCTGGTTAGTCTAAAGCTTATAAAAATTAAAATAATCTGAGCTCTAATCATAATTTAAGAGTTACTCAAATAATGATGTTCTCTATTCGTTCTCGCTTTTCTTATCTTCATCGATTGAATTTAACCTATACATGAAGAAATATATCACCGTGTACGCTACGGCACGCTACTACATTCTTTTAATTTTACTCCTATCTGCGCACTCCGGATTTGCTCAGCAAGTCTATACATTCGTAGATACAGATTCACTGAGAGTTGGTGATATTTTTGAATACACAATTGTTGTAGATAGCAGAGACCAGCTATTATCCTACCCGACCGAGGATGATTTTGAGGAACAAGTTGAAGTTGTAGACAGAACTAGATATCAGGTCCACGCCAACAGAGACAGTTTAGTTTACAAGCTTCAATTTTTCGGGACAGACAACCTTACTTTAGACAGGAAATCAGTTCAACTTTCAACTGCTTCAGGCGATACTACCCTGTTTACCAATCGGGTTCCAATTTTCTTTAAAACCTTACTCGCTGAAGAAGATGAGGAATTCAGACCGCTGAAGCCGATTTTTGAATTTGCGAGATCGATATATCCTTACATCATTATCTTTTTGATTCTGCTCATATCCGGCTATTTGATCTATAGGTACATAGAACAACAAAAAAGAAAACAAGATCATGCTAAGCCAAAGTATCAACCGATACCTTTTGAAAACCCATTTTTACAGTTAAAGAGTGAAATTGAACATTTAAGGCCTATTGATGGCTTATCAACATTTGATGATTTTGAACAGTTTTATGTTGAAATTGGAGATGCCATTCGCAGATACCTGAAACGTGTACACAAAATTCCTGCCTTGGAAATGACTACCTCAGAGATTACCGCATCCCTTAAAAAGGAGTTCGTTTCAGCAGAGGTCATTTCAATCACCAGAAAAGTTTTGAATAGTGCAGACATGGTAAAATTTGCTCACTTTGAACCGACAAAGGAGCAGGCTCGATCAACTTTAGACAAGGCAAATACATTCATTGAGATCGTCTCTGAATCTGATGCCGAAATCATTGATCAAATGCGTGAAAAGCATGACTTGGCTGAATCCGAGAAGTCTGAAATTTCAAACGCTGGACAGAAATGAGTTGGGCTAACCCTGAATTTTTTTGGCTGCTGTTACTTCTGCCTATTTATGTTGGCTATTACGTATGGAAGTGGGTAAAAACCAAGGAGTCAGCGCTTCTTTTCTCATCCATAGACAAGCTCGATGGAATTTCTCGCGGCTACAGAGTTTGGCTATCAAGAGCCACGCCATTGCTACACACTGTTGCTTTTACCTTATTTGTAGTTGCCCTTGCCAGGCCTCAGTCTCAAAACACAACTGTTGAAAGAACTGCGGAGGGTATTGATATTGTGATAAGCCTAGACATCTCTTCATCTATGCTGGCAGAAGACATTAAACCCAACCGCTTGGTTGCATCCAAAGAGTTAGCTGCGGATTTTATAGACAAACGGATATCGGATCGCATCGGAATTAATGTTTTTGCCAGAGAGAGTTTCACTGTTGTACCACCCACTTTAGATTACAGCCTGGTAAAAAGTATGCTGGAAACTGTAGAATTGGGCATGGTGCGCGACGGTACCGCCATCGGAATGGGAATTGCAACTGCCGTGAATCGATTAAGGGACAGCTCGGCAGAATCGAAAGTGATCATTTTGCTTACTGACGGGATGAATAATTCAGGAGAAGTTGATCCCATCACCGCAGGAGAAATTGCCGATACGTACGGAATTCGAATCTATACGGTTGGAATCGGTTCAAGAGGCACCGCTCCCTACCCTGTCGATGATCCGATTTTCGGCAGAAGATATCAAAATGTTCAGGTAAACATCGATGAAGAGATGTTGCAGCAGATTTCCCAGCAGACCGGAGGGAAATATTGGAGAGCTACCGATTTAGAGCAGTACACCGAAATCTATCAGGAGATTGACAGACTGGAACAATCTGAAATTGAGGAAATTACATATGTGGATTACGAAGATCTCTATTTCAATTATCTGTTCGGTGGGTTACTTTTCCTTCTTTTAGCTTTTGTAAATGAACGCTTTGTAGTCCGATCTCCGTTATTTCAGCCATAGTTCTATCAAAGAATTAAACTTCAATAATCGCTTCTACATGAAGCTTTTTCTATCTTTTTTATGATTGACCAAATTCGCTCTTCCATTTTAAAATCAGTACCCGTTAAAGAAATAGAGACATTTCTGAGCGAAAAAAAGCATCTGTTTCTCAAAAGCTTTCAAGGCTCATCTGCCCTATTCGCACTTTCTGAGGTCAAACCCAAAACGGGAACACTTTTATACATCACCAAGGATTTTGAGCGATCAGCGGCCGTAGCTGCAGATTTAGAACAGATATCGGATTCCAGGGTCTACCTCTTTCCGCCAACCCGAAAAAAACCTTACGACTCAGGGAAAGTTGTTGACATGTCTGTGTTGGTACAACGGTCCGAAGTGCTGGAGAAGATCAGTTCAGGCGCAGATGGGATCATCGTAGCTTCTATTGATGCCATTGTTGAAAAGCTGGTACCGGCCGATATATTTCATAAGTCATCAATCAAACTTGAAAAAGGTGTTGAAATTCGACCGGATGATCTTTCCGAGCAGCTCACAGATCAGGGCTACAGCTCAACACGCTTTGTTGACGCTCCCGGCGAATTTGCTGTTCGCGGGGGTATCTTTGATGTATATCCCTTTTCCGGTGAATATCCTGTTCGCCTGGAGTTTTTTGGTGATGAGATTGAGTCTATTCGTGAATTCGATCCGAATTCTCAGAGATCTATCTCTTTCCTGAATGAGACCCGACTGGTTCCAAACTCTGGCGGCGATCAATCGCAATCGATGGAGAGTCTTCTCTCATATTTATCCGAAGATTCACCAATTATCGCAGAAGATATTGATGTACTTACAGGCGAGTTAGCGGAATATTTCGAAAAGGCAGAGAATAGTTATTTAGCTCAAAATCAGAAAGAGTTGTCTGCCCCGGATCAAATTTATGTAACTCCCGAGGAGTGGAAAAACGATATCGGGAACCGGGCTTTGATACTGCTGGGAAGTTTCAATAAATCCATGCAGTTCGACAAGACTATTGAGCTGGACAGCTCCCCTCACCCCTCTTTCCACGGGAATTTCAAACTGCTTCGGGAGTTCATCACAGATCACACCGGGAAAGGTTATCAAACCTACATCCTGGCCGATCACGAAAATCAAAAAGAGCGATTTGAAGAGTTACTGGGTGAGACGAGCGACGAGTTTATGTACCGGGTTTCGACTCAAACCATTCATGAAGGTTTTATACTGAACGCTGAAAAGAAAGCCGTACTAACAGATCACCAGATTTTTGATCGTTATCATCGCCCAAAGATTAAACGCAAGCGCGTTCGCGGCGGTATCTCATTCAAAGAGCTGAAAGACCTGAATATCGGTGATTTTGTAGTCCACGTCGATTACGGAATTGGTAAGTTTGCCGGCTTCAAGAAGATCGAAGTGCGCAATACAACACAGGAAGCAGCCGTACTGCGATATAAAGATGATTCCACTCTGTATGTGAATGTTTCCAGCCTGCATAAGATACAGAAATACTCAGGCAAAGAGGGAAAACAACCCAGAATAACCAAACTTGGGTCAGGCGAATGGGCCAGGAAAAAAGCATCCACTAAAAAGAAAGTAAAAGACATAGCCCGCGACCTCATCGAACTCTATGCCAAGCGGAAAGCACAGAAAGCATTCTCCTTTGCACCCGATAATTCCTGGCAAACTGAGCTCGAAGCGCGCTTTGAATATGAAGAGACCCCCGATCAGTTAGAGGCAATCCACGCAGTAAAAGCAGACATGGAGTCTGAACAGCCCATGGATCGATTAATCTGCGGTGATGTAGGCTTTGGTAAAACTGAAGTTGCCGTTCGAGCTGCTTTTAAAGCGGTTATGGACCAGAAACAGGTAGCCATACTGGTACCGACCACCATTCTGGCCGATCAGCACTACAAAACATTCATGGAAAGAATGAAGGAGTTTCCCGTACAGGTTGAAGCTCTCTCCCGTTTCAGAACTGCGAAAGAGCAGAAAGAGATCATAAAAAAATTGGAAGCAGGTAAAGTCGATATTTTAATTGGCACACATCGCATCGTTTCAAAAGATGTAAAGTTTAAAAACCTTGGGCTCTTGGTTATTGATGAAGAGCAGCGATTTGGCGTTTCTATAAAAGAGAAGTTAAAAAAGTTCAGGGCTACGGTTGATGTGATGACCTTAACAGCCACACCCATCCCCAGAACCCTTCAGTTTTCTCTGATGGGCGCCAGAGACCTAAGTATAATCAACACCCCTCCTCCCAATCGTCAGCCGGTTTACACGGAAATACACAGCTTTAACGAGGAGTTGATCAGAGATGCCCTGCTTGAAGAGGTATCGAGAGGCGGACAGGTCTTTTTTATTCATAACCGGGTGAAAAATATTGAAGAAATTGCAGGAATGATTCACGATCTGGTACCGGATATTCGCGTCAGATTTGCTCATGGCCAAATGTCTCCTTCCAAATTGGAAAAGATCATTCAGGACTTTTACAATCATCGATTCGACGTCTTGATTTCAACGAATATTGTTGAAAAC
The DNA here is from genome assembly GCF_034521535.1 of Rhodohalobacter sp. Classification (GTDB taxonomy): domain Bacteria; phylum Bacteroidota; class Rhodothermia; order Balneolales; family Balneolaceae; genus Rhodohalobacter. Next base: position 411,154 of record NZ_JAXHMF010000006.1, read on the forward strand.
GGAATTGATATTGCAAATGCCAATACAATCATCATCAATAACGCAAACCAATTCGGTTTGAGTGAGCTTCATCAACTTCGCGGACGTGTGGGGCGATCGAACCGAAAGGCCTTTTGCTATCTGATTACACCGCCCATCCAAAAATTGTCGGCTGATGCCCGAAAAAGATTAACTGCCCTTGAAGAGTTCTCCGATCTTGGATCAGGGTTTAACATTGCCATGCGGGACCTGGATATTCGGGGTGCAGGTGACATTCTGGGAGCGGAACAGAGCGGTTTTATTTCTGATGTGGGTTTCGAACTTTACACAAAAATTTTAGACGACGCCGTAAAAGAGCTCAAAGAGACCGAATACAAAACGATGTTCAGTAACGAACAGGTTTCCATAGATTACCCAGAAACTCAAGTTAAATTTGACCTGTCCGCATATCTTGAGAAGTCTTACGTAAAAGACAACGTGGAGCGATTAAATCTTTACCGAAAACTATCTGAAGCAACTACAATTGAACAAATTGATGACTGGCATGAAGAAGTGGTCGACCGGTTTGGAAAAATGACAAAGCCCGGTATCAATCTCATTAAAGCGGCCAAAATTAAGCTGATTGCATCGAAAATGTTAATTAAAAAAGTTACAATTCGGTCGGGCAGGGTTTGGCTCATGGGACCTAACAATGAAAGTAAACTTGGCGAACAGTTTTATGGATCCGGTTACTTTCAAAAATTACTGGGAAGCATCCAGCAAGATGATTCTCATCCGTACAAGGTTGTTCAGAAAAATGATACCGTTACGCTGGTTATACAAAACATTGAAGATGAAGACGCAGCGATAGAGTTTTTAACTGCGCTACCCGAATTTGAGATGAATGAGGAACAAGTTGAAGTATGATCATTGACTTTCAAACGGCTGTAAAACTTATTAAAAAGGGAGACGTGGTTGCCTTCCCCACCGAAACGGTATATGGGCTCGGGGCAGACGCGAATAACATCATGGCGATTAAAAGAACATATGAGCTAAAGGGGCGCCCGTCAGATAATCCCTTAATTGTTCACGTAAGCTCTATATCTCAGGCCGAAGACATTACCCGTAATTTACCGGACAGTTTTTACAAGCTTGCAGAAAGTTTTTGGCCCGGACCACTAACCCTAATTGTCGAAAAAGATCCATCGGTTCCGGATATTGTTACCGGAGGCTTATCTACCGTTGCTGTTCGCATGCCAAATCATCCTTTAGCATTGAAGTTAATTACTCAAACCGGACCTTTAACAGCACCCAGCGCCAATAAAAGCGGCAAACCAAGTCCAACAAAACCGGAACATTTACTGCAAGATTACGATGACAGCCTTCCCATCCTGGATGGAGGTAATACCACAATCGGTTTGGAATCAACTATTTTAGATCTTACTTCAAAAAAACCGGAAATTTTGAGGCCGGGCGCAATTTCCCATGTAGAATTATCCGAAGCCTTAGGAGAGGAAATACTTCCCTTTCAGGAAAAAAAAAATCATGATTCAAAACCGGTTAAAAGTCCCGGAACCAAGTACACACATTACAAGCCGGACGCCGAAGTAAAGTGGATCAAAAAAATACCTAAGTCTCTTGAAAATAATGCATTATATGTGGTTTACTCTCAAAACGAGTGGCCGGACGTTAAAAATTTAATCTCCTACAAGGGAAATTTTTCAATTTTGGCAAAAGATCTGTACGATATTTTCCGCCGTGCCGATCATCTACAATATGAAAAAATATATATTGAAGAACTGCCTGTACTGCATGAGGATACAATAATACCGGCACTGATTAATCGTATCTCTAAAGCTTGCACAGAGTAATGCTTCACCTAGGTAATTTTCACAAGTAAGCTATCGGTAATTATTTTTCGGGATTGTAAACGATTTTGAATTATTTTGATGTTATAGGTACTAACTGATTAAAAATGATCAGAATCTTTTAACCCAAAATTAAACAGCAAACACGATGAAAATAAATAATACGATAAGGAAGCTGTTGCTATTTATTATAGCGCCACTTCTTACGATAACCTTTATTACAGCTTGTGGAGATGACGGCGATGGCCCGACACCACCACCGGCTGAAGAACTAAACTTAGTTGAACTCGCGCAAAGCGATGAGGATTTTAGCACACTTGTGAGTGTGATTGAAGATCTCGGACTAGAGGAAACTCTTACATCCGGCGACTTTACAGTATTTGCTCCTACAAACGCTGCATTCAACGCTCTACCTGACGGAGTTTTGGAAAGTCTTACAGATGAGCAACTGCTGGACATTATACAGTTCCACGTAACTGAAGGATCTGTTCCTTCCTCTGCATTGGGTGCTACACAAGATGTTCCTATGCTGAATGAAGAAAATACATTGGTACAGTCTAGCGCGGCCGGTGTGGTTGTTAACGGTTCTTCAAATGTTGTTAAAGCAGATTTGGAAGCCACGAACGGTTATATTCATGGAATTGATGAAGTATTGCTTCCAAGCGCAATCAGAATTGCTCTCGGTCAACCAAACTTGGTTGACGTAGCTCAAGAAGACGGTCGGTTTGAAACTCTGATCGGTCTTGTAGAAGATACAGGCCTTACAACAACACTACAGTATTTAGGCCCTTACACTGCATTTGCTCCTACCGACGATGCTTTTACAGCTCTTTTCGAAGAGGTTGATCCTGGTACGTTAACAACAGAGCAACTCACTTTTATCCTTACTTACCATGTGATTAGCGGTGAAGGTATTGCTTCAGGCGATTTAGCAGAAGAGCAAGCAGTAGCATCTGCAGCCGAAGAACTTCTCTACATTACTTCTAATGAGGAAAATGGTGTAACCGTTAATGGTAATTCTTCTGTAATTGATGCAGATGTTGATGCCTCAAACGGTATTATCCACGTTGTTGATAATGTTCTTCTGCCGAATGCTTTCCTAAACACCGTGCAGGTAGCTCAGAAAAACTACAACTTTACAACATTAGTTGACCTGATTGTTCAGGCTAACTTAGCTGAAACTGTAGCTACAACTGAACTCACAGTATTTGCACCGACAAACGCTGCATTCGAAGCTCTGTTTGCAGAGGTTGATCCTGGAAGTCTTACACCAGAGCAATTAGAAGAGATTCTTCTCTATCATACAATTCCGGGTGCTACGATTGCATCAGGAGACCTCCAGGCACAACAAAATCCTGCATCAACAACCGGTGAAGCTCTCTACGTTACGGTTGACGGTGATGTAGTTGTAAACGGTAATTCTACTGTTGTAACTGCTGATGTGGCTTCTAACAACGGTATTATCCACGCAGTTGATACAGTACTTCTGCCAAATGCCTTTGTTGATGTTCCTGCAATTGCTCAGAAAAATTACGATCTGACTACTCTTGTAGGTCTGTTGGTTGATAATGATCTGGTAGGTACCCTTCAGGGTGATGGACCATTTACCGTGTTTGCTCCAACAAATGCTGCATTCGAAGCAATCAGTGATGTAGTATCAACACTTACACCTGAGCAGGTTGTTGAAGTACTGACATATCACGTTCTAGCTGCAAATGTTGAGTCCGGAGATATTGTACCACCTCAAACAGTTACTATGTTGAATGAGCAGGATATTACCATTGATGTTGTCAATGATGTTGTAACCATTACTGATGCTGCCGGCGGAACTGCTGAGGTAGTTGTTGCCGACCAGGTTGGTACAAATGGTGTCGTTCATATCATTGATGCGGTTCTAATACCAGATTTGGGTGATGGAAATGGAGGTGGTGACCAAGCGGTAACACTTCCTGTAACCTTCGAAGATGAGAATGTGGATTATGCACTGACTGATTTCGGTGGTAATATATCAGAAATCGTTGCTGATCCAACTGATGGAACAAACACAGTTGCACAGTCAACTAAAGGGGCCGGATCAGAAGTATGGGCCGGAACTACTATTGGTGGAACTGTCGGATTTGAAAATCCAATTCCTTTTACGGAAACAGAAACCACAATGAGTGTTCGAGTGTGGTCACCTACTGCTGGTACTCCAATCAGGCTTAAAGTTGAAGACGCTACTGATGGAGGAATCAGTGTAGAAACTGAAGTCAACACTACAGTTGCTCAGCAGTGGGAAACACTGGTATTTGATTTCAGTAATGAAGTTACTGGAGCTCCTTTAAATCTGTCAAACGTTTACGATAAAGCATCTATCTTTTTCAACTTTGGCACATCCGGTAGCGATGAAGTGTACTACTGGGATGATGTAGAGTTTGGCGGAGAAGCTACCGGTGGTGGCGGAAACGGAGGAGGAGAAGTAGCAGAACCTACCGCAGCCGCACCTGCACCCCCAACCAGAGATGCTGCAAACGTAATATCAGTTTTCAGTGATGCTTATACTGATATTGGCGTTACAACCTTTGCAACAACATGGAGTGAGGGAAGTTTAGTGGGAGATGTTGAGATCGTATCCGGAGATTTTATCAAGCTATATGATATTGGTAACTTTATCGGTATCCAGCTTGACAGTGGTATTGATCTGACTAGTTTCACTCATATGCATTTTGACTTCTGGGTTGCCGATGAATCCGTAGGAGCAGGTGCTGTATTTAATCCTAAATTATCCAACCATGCCGGCTTGCCTGGCTCTGATGGAGAAACCAGTGCAATTGTAGCGACTAACCCTGTTACTGAAGCTGGACAATGGGTATCATTTGATGTACCACTTGATGATTTTACAGATGCATTTGGGGGTGGCGTATTAGATAGAGACAAAATCTATCAAATTGTCATGACCACATCAGGTACCATAAACAATGTCTATATAGATAACCTTTATTTCTACAAAGAATAGGGACAGTTGTTGACGCTACCATCAAAGTGATCTCACTTTGATGGTTCGTTTTTAAATTCAATAGGCGACTCATTTACATGGGTCGCCTTTTTTATTTTTACGTAAGATCGAGATAAAATCTGAGCTAAAAGTCCTTAAACATCATTTGTTCATAGAAATTGGTTATATATTAGCCACTGAAAAAAAAGAGATTATTCAGTGCCTTTCGCATTTCGCTTCGCGTCAAAAGATGTGCCGTGGCTATCTTGTACTTAAAAACTAGTATAAGTCTTTTCTATGTAGAAGACATATCGAACTCACGTTATTTTACCACGTCCAGCGATACAGCTTAGAACTTTTTTGTACCCAGTGAGCTTTTCCGGGGTATTTAATCCTCATATCTACAAGTGGCCAAAACAGTTTAGAATAGATTCTGTCCGGTTTGATGTACTCCGAAATACCATCGGCCTTCATTAACTTACCATTCAATTTTGCCAAAACTTTTCCCTGAAACCGCTGGTAAAATGGTCCGCTGTCAATCATCTTATCCTTCTGCAAAACGGCTTCAAAACCTGTGCCTATAAATTCCAGTTTACGAGCACTCGACAGTCCGAAAAATGTCAAAGATTCATCCTTAAGTTCGATGGAATCGAGTTTCAAAACGGTACCATCATCTCCGATGAGCCACCCTTTCTTATCCCACTCACCATTAACGTTCATCACATAGTAGATCAACGTAGAGGTATTAAAATGATATCTCCCCCAGTACCACTCGTCAAATGACTCCTTCATCGGTTCAGAACCAAAATTGTGATCGTGATAGCCTGTACCGTTGAATGATATATTTTCAGGCTTCCCTGAATTAATTCTCAAACGGCCCGACACCTCGCATTTTGGTAAAATCAAATTCCAGATATGCGTATCTGCACTCCCCTGGTTGAAATTTGAGCCACTGATACCCGATCCGGATGCTGATGAAAATGTGAACTTACCTGAAATGCTCTCACCATTTGGCAGCGACTGATTCAGTTTTAGAGTGTAGGAAATTAAATCACCATCTTTAGTACTAGTAAAACTATTGTCTCCTACCCTTCCGGATATATTCTCTGAACCAAAATCAGCGAACTCAGGATCTGTTTCTTCAAAACTGTAAAAAAGAGGTTTGCCATCTTTATAAACTGAAATGCTGACGGCCGGAAAAGATTCTGCCCGCTCATTACTACCCTTCCACAACGCCTGAATGTATCTCTTCGAAAAGGGGTTACCCTCATAGAAAATCACTACAATGCTGTATCCGTTTTTGTCTATTGCATCAAAGTACCACCACTCATACGAACCCGGTACCGGTTTTTTAGTTCGGGTATCTTTTGAGTAATCTGAAATGATCTGCATAAATCTCTATTTTCAAGAAAACCTTTAGCCGGCTATTACTAATAATATTATCAATGAATCGATGGAAATATCCATTCTATTTTGGCTGCTGTCTGCATCGCTCCTTTACCTGTTGATAACATCCGTTATACTGATTCGTAACAGAATTGAGCTCACGGAACTGCCATATGATACAGCCGAAAATTTTAAGAGCAAAAAAATCTCCGTTTGCATTCCGGCTCGCAATGAGGAATTAAATATTGGCTCGCTGCTGAAAACCGTACTGGATCAAAAATATGACAATTTTGACGTTCATGTTCTGGATGATCAGTCTACCGATCGAACTCCCGAAATTTTACAGGAGTTCAAGAGCGTACATCCTCAGAAACTTTTCACACATAAAGGTAAAGAAAAGCCGGATGATTGGTTTGGCAAACCCTGGGCGTGCCAGCAATTAAGTGAAGCGGCCACAGGGGAATTGCTACTATTTATTGATGCCGACACGAAATTAGAGCCCGGAGCACTATCGAGGATAAATAACTCATTTCAATATTACGGATTAGACATGCTCACGGTTTGGCCGAGACAAATATTGGGTACGTTTTGGGAAAACACGGTTATTCCCCTCATTTATTATGCGCTTCTTACTGTTCTCCCCTCCATTTATGTATACCGCAAACCGCGATGGATGCCGGCTTCCATTTATCATCATTTAAGAGAAAAATTTGCAGCTGCTAACGGACAATGTGTTGCGTTTGCCAAAAATGCTTACCTGCAAATCGAAGGTCATAAATCAGTAAAACAACAGGTTGTTGAAGATGTAGAGCTTGCAAAAAATATTAAAAAAGCAGGACTGACTTTAAGGATGTTTACAGGCATGAACACCATCAGTTGCCGAATGTACAGAAACGAAAAGGAGATTTTTGAAGGACTGAGAAAAAATTTCCTGGCAGGGTTCAGTAACTCGTTGCCTCTGTTTATCACGGCCGCCATACTTCACATCGTTGTATTTATTCTGCCTTTTATTACGATAATTTGGCAGATCATCACTTATAATCCTTCTCTCTTTTTTCTCTCCATCGCTTCAATTACGTTGATTTTTATTCAGCGACTTGTAATATCTACCTGGTTTCACTGGAACCCGCTTTTCGTTTTTACCCACCCTCTCGGGGTAATTTGGTTTCAACGGTTGGGCATTATAAAAATAGTTGATAAAATTACCGGCAAAACTGCTCTCTGGAAAGGTCGGGCTGTTTAGTCCATCACTTCTTTTTGTTGACATTTCCCAAACTATTGACGGTTATTTTTCAATAAGATAACACCCTATTTATTTTTATTCATCAAGTATACTATATTGAAGAAGATGAAGGAATGGATCGATAAATATATCAAGTATCTGAAAATAGAGAAGAACTCCTCTGCTCACACATTAACATCGTACCGTACCGATCTCGAACAGTTTCTGGCATTCTGTTCCGCGCATTTTGAAGTGGAAACAGAAGAAGTTAAAATCAAAAATATTGATCGCCTTACAATAAGGCTGTGGCTTGGCGCACTCAGTGAAGACGGATTAGCCAGAAGTACGATTGCCAGAAAAGTGGCTTCAATCCGTTCATTTTTTAAATATGGATTTGTTCGTGGCGCTGTGGAAAAAAATCCGGCTCATCTGCTGATTGTTCCCAAAAAAGAGAAAAAGCTTCCTAAAACGGTTCAGGTAGAAGAAATTGATCGCTTGATGGAGATCGTAGAAACCGGCACGCCATCCGGAAATCAGGATAAAGCTATTCTTGAGTTGTTTTATGCATCCGGAATGCGGTTATCCGAATTGACCAATTTAAACGTGAATCAACTCGATTTGAACGATAAACAGGTTTCTGTCATTGGAAAAGGTAACAAACAGCGTATCATACCGTTAGGAAATAAAGCGATTCAGGCTTGTAAGAATCATCTGCAAACGCGCAGTGAGCTTTACGGAAAAAGAACGGATAGTGATGCACGGAAAGCTCTTTTTTTAGCGGCCGGCGGTCAGCGGATGTACCCGCGACGAATTCAAATCATTGTAAAAGATTATTTAACAATGGTTAGTGAGGTAACGCAAAAAAGCCCACACGTTTTAAGGCACAGTTTCGCTACCCACATGCTGGATGCAGGTGCCGACATACGAATTATAAAAGAATTTTTGGGTCACGCAGATTTATCTGCAACACAGATCTATACTCATACAAGTGTGGATCGACTTAAAAAAGTATATAGCAAAGCCCATCCAAGGGCAGAAAAATAAACCATAACTGGAGGAAATAATGAAAACGACTTTCACAGCAAGACATTTTGATTGCAGCCAGGACTTAAAAGAGTTCAGTTTAAGCTCTGTTGAGAAATTGGAACAATTCTTCGATAAAATTATCATCTGCGATATTGTACTGAGACCGGGTCAGGATAATGACAATCCATCCATCGCAGAACTCAACGTTAAAGTCCCAAACACGCTGATCAATGTGAAAGAAGAAGCACCATCTTACGAACAAGCTATTGGGGCAGCCGTAGATACTGCGGTAAGACAGCTGCGTAAATACAAAACTAAACATTTCGAACATCAGTAAATAAAGAGCCATACCTGCCTTGAAATAATCAAGGCAGGTTTTTTTTATCTTCATTCATCTCTATGCTTTTTGATAATCAGGACATCATTCCAAGAAAAGAAAAGGTTCAGGTATCGTCTCTTTTAGAAAGCCTTAAATCTACGCTTAAAATAGCTCTTGAACCTTTAGCAGCTGAAAAACATGCTGAAAATAAGTATGTAGTGGAAGCTGATCTTCACCGGCCCGGCCTTGCTCTTTCAGGTTACGTTGATCTTTTCACCTACCAACGAATCCAGATTATAGGCAATACGGAGTGCAGATACTTAAGGAATTTGAATGAATCAGATATGATGAGCTCTTTTGAGCAGCTGGTATCATTCGATATTCCTGTGATTTTCCTAACCGACAACAACAACCTTCCCAAAAAAGTACTCAAACTTGCCGAACAACATAATGTACCTGTTTATCGCACTAGTATTGAGACTACCAAATTCATGTATCAACTTCGAGATTTTCTGGAAGATCTCTTTGCGGTACAAACCATGCTCCACGGTACCATGGTTGATGTTTATGGAATAGGAATTTTAATTGCCGGAAAATCAGGAATCGGGAAAAGTGAAGTTGCTCTCGACCTTGTTGAACGAGGCCATCGGTTGGTATCGGACGATGTTGTAATTCTTACCAAGAAAAACAACGTCTTAATGGCATCAGCTACTGAAATGAATAAACACTTTATGGAAATTAGGGGCCTTGGCGTTGTTGATGTCATGTCTATGTTTGGAATTCGAGCCGTTCGCTATCAAAAGAGGCTTGAAGTTGTTTTAGAGCTATCCCTTTGGGAAAATTCGGATAAAGTTGACCGTACCGGTCTGGATAATAATACAATTGGAATTTTAGGCACCGATATCCCGTTAATCCAACTACCCATAACACCTGGAAAAAATATTACCGTAATCGCTGAAGTTATTGCAATGAACTACCTTTTGAAACACTATGGCTATGATGCTGCAAAGGCATTTCAGGAAAAAGTAAAAAAGCATATCTCTGAAAAAAAACACCGCGATGACATGCCTAAAAGAGCAATCGAGTACTTCGAAGGTGATATTGAATAAAAGTCATTCTCAGTAATTCGTAACAAAACCCATCTGAATTACTCTTTTTATATACTAATGGATTATGCTAACTTTTAGCGCTGATGTTTAACCGCTCAAAATATGTCTGATATCAATCATTTTTACTACGATGACGAGAAATGTGAATTTGTTCCCGTTGTCTACGAAAAAAAGAAAAAAATATTTAATTCTCTATCCTTCTGGGCTATTAACAGTATAGTTATGGCCAGTGTTGCCATCATCGTTCTATCCAATTTTGTAGGATCCCCCGCAGAGATAGCTTTAAAGGCAGAGAATGAAGCTTTGATGAGCCAGCTGGAAACAACCCGCGTCTCTATCACCGAGCTGGAAAGCGAACTTAGCACAATTTCTGAGCTTGATAACGAAATGTACCGGTCCGTTTTAGGCTTAAATCCGATATCTGAGGACGAAAGATTGGCAGGTACAGGTGGTACCGATCCCTACGAAGAGTTTGACCTATACAGCGATGATGCTTCAGAAATGCTTCGATGGACTGCTTCACGGCTGGACAACCTGGAAAGAAGACTAAGTATACAGAAACTTTCTTTTGATGAAATCAAGTCTTACTACAACGAAAACCAAGAGAGATTAAAACACGTCCCTGCTATTCGACCGGTCAACGGGATATTACTCAGTGGTTACGGTCCCAGAATTCACCCGGTTTTAAAATATAGAAGAATGCATGAGGGAATTGACTTTCGTGCAAGTATTGGTACAGATATCTTTTCAACCGGTGAGGGAACGATTAAGTACGCAGGGCGACGTGGCAACTATGGCTTACTCGTTGAAATCGATCACGGATTTGGCTATGTAAGTCGGTATGCTCATATGTCCGGTTTTGCTGATGGAATAAAAACCGGCGCGAAGATTGAACGTGGCCAGCTTATTGGTTTCTCCGGTGAAACAGGGATGACAAACGGTCCACACCTTCACTACGAGATTTATTATAATGGAAAGCCTGTAGACCCACTGAACTATCTATTTGCAGATATTACACCCGAAGAGTATCTCATGTACAAAGACATTGCTGAAAACAATCCAATGTCGATGGACTAATATTAAAAGCCGGTCCAGAGTAGTATTTTAAACTTTTACCCGGTGATTTTAAATACTCCGGGGTCTCCATCATTTTCATCATCATAACCGGATACATCTATCCCTCTTCCCTTCTTCAGTACGATGTTGAATAGAAAAGTTAGTGCGGATTTTGCCTGAAGAAAATCATCCTTGGTCCTGTCTGAGTTTCTCTCTATTTCTGCAAGGAAAAAATCTTTCTGCCATGTCCTGATTTGTGAGGAGTGGACAATCGACATGTTTTGTAAGAAGTCATTCACCAGACTGACGGCTCTCTTCTCTGAAAGGTAGGATGCCTGTTTTCTTCTGAGTTCTATTCTTAGGTTGGAAAGTATTAGTTCTCTTCTCATTGTTTCTCCTTTTTATTTGTAAGAAACAGATAGGGGAATTCCCTTACATAGAAAGTTTTATTCTAATCTTTGAACGTATAAAAAAACCCCGACAACAAAAGTTGTCGGGGTTTTTAAAATATAAATGTGGAGCTGGCGGGAGTTGAACCCGCGTCCGAGAAGGTAAATCGTCAAGCATCTACATGCTTAGCTATTGATTAAAGTTTCGGATGAAGCAATGCTCAATAGCAAAGCAACTCCACCCTATTCTGCATTAAGTTCTCCAGCCACGCGACAGACACGCCCTTCGGAAAAGCCAGTTTTATCGGCGCTCGCAATGGGGCCTACTGGCAAGACGCCCAAGGGAACGGACTCGTCAGTTTAAGCTGCGAGTCTGTAAGAGTAATTGTTGTCAACTACTTTTATTCCATGATGAATGATTAACGAGATTCATCGGTCAATCTCGGCATGCAGCCTGCAATTGTACTCAACCCGTCGAATCCGGTACAGCCCCATTAAGTCAAAGAACGTTAGTCTGTAAATGTAACGAATATATTCAACCAAATCGTACCTTATGAATTTGGTTACATCCGTTCAAACTCTATAAGATGATCAATAGTGTCCAAAGCGATTCTGTATCAGCAACAAATACTGATTCTGACTGTTCATGAAAAGTTTATCTATGTTTTAATAATTAATCCTCTATTACCCCGTCCTTTAGGGCGGGGAACGAAGAGTCTCATAAAATCAGGGCTTTAGCCCTTCACAGGGCTGCTTATTAGGGCTAAAGCCCTTTTCCAATGGCATCAATTTAGTACCCGGCCTGAAGACCGGGGCAATAGACTAAATCTTATTTATTGTTTAGGACGCTATTGTAAGATGATAAATCCTTATGAGAATCTACTCCACTGCATTATTCATGTTATAAGAAGAAAATTTATTAATCGTTAAGTTATGAATTTTCAGCTATTTTCAATCTATTGATCGGTTTAAAGCTAATTTAAAAACTTACAGGATCGTTTAACTACTCTGGAATTTTTCGAACTGCTTAATGTGTTAACTTGTAAACTTTTGCAGAATTCTATCGTATCAAGTCTATGATAAAATTATACAAGAATCATACAATACTTTGATTAAAACGCTAACGCTATTCATCATACTTATTGGATTTGTATCCCAACCCGTCTACTCTCAGGACGGTGCATCTGTAAACGGGTACATCACGGACAGTCAAACCGGTGAAACTCTTCTTTCTGCTAATGTTGCGTTGCTTGAAATCAACAGAGGTACATCCACGAACACATCCGGTTATTACTCTATAACCAATATCACACCGGGCACTTATACTTTGGTAGCCACATATATTGGTTATCAGCGGTTTGAAAAAGAGATCACCCTGGAGGAGGGAGAAAATCTACGCCAAAATATTGAGTTGATTCCTCAAGGCGTTGAACTTGAAGAAGTTGTAGTTGAATCTCAGGCAGAAAGAGAAGCTCAGAGAAATATTGGTCGCGCCGAGGTATCTACCGAATTAATTAAAGAAGTACCTGCTATTATAGAACCGGATGTATTCCGTTCCATTCAGCTACTGCCCGGAGTTAAAGCCGCATCCGATTTTTCCAGCGGACTCTACATCAGAGGCGGAGGGCCCGATCAGACATTGATTCTGCTGGATGAAACAACGGTCTACAATCCCACTCACTTCTTTGGATTCTTCTCCACGTTCAATCCGGACGCAGTAAAAGACGTTCGACTCTACAAAGGAGGTTATCCAGCAGAGTTTGGAGGACGTTTGGGTTCTGTACTCACGGTTTTTAATAAAGATGGAAACCGAAATGAAACAACAGGTTCCGTAAGCCTTGGATTACTTGCCTCAAGAGTATCAGTCGAAGGCCCTTACAGCCGTGGTTCATGGATGATTGCAGTACGAAGATCAACATTGGAACCGGTTTTAGCTGTACTCCGGCAATCCGTAGATAGCGTACCAGATCTGTTCTATTTCTATGACATTAACGGCAAGCTAAACTTTGATGCCACAGCCGACGACCGGTTCTCCATAGCTTTCTATACAGGCAATGATAATGTTTCCCTCCCCTTTCAGGAAGACGCGACCATCAAGCTTAATTATGGTAATCAAACCGTGAGTACGAAATGGAGACGAATCATCTCCGAAGAACTTTTCAGTTCAGTTACTGCTACAGGTTCTCGCTATTTCAATCAGCCCGGTTTTGAGATTGGAGGAACACCCTTTGAGAGCAATAACAAAATTTACGACTTTTCGCTAAAGGGTGACTTGGAGTATTTACCTAACGAGAAGAATACGATTTCAACAGGAATCTGGGGCGGAATTTTGACCCTTAGCTATGCCGATCGGTTTGATGATCAACCTACATTTTCGAACCGGATACAGTCTACATACCTGTCGGCCTATATACAAAATGAATGGCGCCCGACCCGACAGTGGATCATTAATGGCGGACTGAGACTGAATACATTTGCTGAAGGAGACTTTTACAGATTTGAACCCCGCATTTCTGTAGAAAACAGATCCTTTTCGAATATAAGACTTCAGGCCGCTTACGGACGCTACTACCAGTATTTGACACTCATCACCAACGAGGCATTTTCCGGATTTGATATTTGGCTGACGTCCGATGATGGCGTACCTCCCTCTTACGGTGATCAATTTGTTGCAGGCGCAAAAACAATTCCATTTGAAGGATACGGCTTAGATGTAGAACTTTATTATCGAACCATGAGAGATCTCTTCGAATTTGATCCTTTCGTTAATGATGCAGCAGGCCTGGATTACTCCGAACTGTTCAGGTACGGTGAAGGATATGCTTATGGTGTAGAGGTCTTTTTTGAAAAACAGACCGGACGCTATACAGGGTTTATCGGTTATACTTACGGAATCACAAAACGAAAATTCCCTGGATTTAATGATGAACTGCTGGATGAGCCATTACGCGGCAGATTTTATCCTCCAAAATATGATCGCACTCACGACGTAAACTTCGTTAGCACCTATAAACTGAGTGACAGATGGAGCGTTTCCGCCGTTTTTAATTTTGCGTCCGGACAACCTTACACAAAACCTCTGGGAAGAACACAGTTCAACGGCGTTCCCTGGGGCAGCAGCGAGAGAGACATTTTTACTGTAGGAAATCTGAATGCATCGCGCCTTCCCTCCTACCACCGGCTTGATATATCATTTAGCAGAAAAGGTACATTTTTTAAATTAGGGGATGCCGAATGGCAATTCCAGGTAATCAATGCGTATTCAAGAAGGAACATTTGGTTTTATAACTACGATTTTGAAGAGAATCCGGTAGAACGTCAAGATGTTCTGCTATTACCGGTTATTCCCTCTGTTTCTTACACCGTTAATTTTTAGTTGATATGAAAAAGATAATTACAGTAAAACTCTTTGCGATTACAGCACTGCTTCTGTTTGGCTGTGAGAGCTATGATCAGGATGATTACCGGGAGTATATCGTAGTGGAAGGTTATGCTATTGCGGAACAACCGTTACCCGATATACGCTTAAGCACTACTGCTCCCGCCGACGCCGAATATAGTTTCGAGGATAATTTTATACGAAATGCAATCGTACTCGTAACTCTTCTTGATGAAAATGGAGAGCCTGAAGAGGTCTTTGAATATGCAGAATCTACAGAAGAGCCCGGTATCTACACGGCTCTTATTCAGTCGTATCAGGTAGAAGAATTGAGGACTTACAAACTGGACATTGTTTTTAACGATCGTGACGATCAAATCTCTGCAACCACAACGGTACCGGATCAAGTTGATGTAGTTAATGAAATCCCTGAATCGGTGGTTTATCAAAGTGAAAATCAGCTCGAAATTGTTTTGGCTGAACCGCAGCAAACAGGTGATCAGAATATTTTTGTATTTAATACCATATCACTCGAACCGGCTATTGATAACTTAACTCCTTTCTATCTAAGCATCATTGAAGATGAAGAAGATGTCGACATCAACGAATATGTCAGAAATTCCTCAGGACTTATAAATGAAGGCAATTTTGATCCACTGCCTGACGGAAACATTCTGCTTCGATTCCCATGGATCGGTGTAGCATTTTATGGAGAAAATCTTGTAGTAACCCTATCTGTAGATAAAAACCTATCCGATGTGATACGATCACAGGATGTTCAGCTGGGGGGCTCTACTCTATCACCCGGAGAAATTCCAAATCTCTTGTACAATATAGAAGGTGGAATTGGGGTATTTGGGAGTCTATCTGCCGATACAATCCAAACAAGATTCAACAGACCTTTTTAAGAACCAGAACTCATATTTCATTTTGAAGATTGAGTCCCTTTTCTATTTTTTCGTGATCGTTTTTTTCGAGATATTTAACCGCTAAACCTAATGCAGATTAAACACTCATGATTGTACCCATAGCCAGTGATCACGCCGGATTCGAAGCCAAAGAAAAAGCTAAAAAAATCCTAGAAAATTTAGGACACACTCCCGTAGACTTTGGAACACACTCCCCGGACTCTGTAGACTATCCGGACTATGCCATTCAGGTTTCTGAAAAAGTAAATTCCGGAGAACATAATCTCGGAGTACTGATCTGCGGCAGCGGACAAGGCATGTGTATGACGGCGAATAAGTATCCAAATGTAAGAGGCGCTCTGGTATATAATGATAATGCCGCCAAACTGACCCGGCAACACAACAATGCCAACATCCTCTGCCTGCCCGGCCGTGAACTATCGGATGATGATCTTGAGAGCGTTATAAAAGTTTGGTTCGAAACAGAATTTGAAGGTGGCAGACACGACAGACGAGTAAAAAAGATTCACTCTTTAACTGACAAAAAATAGAACATGGATTTACTTAAAAATCAGGATCCGGAACTTTACGGATTTCTTGAAAAAGAGACTGAGCGGCAAAACTATAATTTTGAACTGATAGCATCAGAAAATTTTGCTTCTCAGGCCACCATCTCCGCAATGGGATCCGTATTAACAAATAAGTATGCAGAGGGTTACCCGGGCAAGAGATATTACGGTGGATGTGAATTTGTAGATCAAGTTGAAAATCTAGCTCGTGAACGGGGAAAAAAAGTTTTTGGAGCCGATTGGGTAAATGTTCAACCCCATTCAGGAGCATCCGCAAATGCAGCTGTTTACCTGGCGATGATGAAACCCGGAGAAACTCTTCTCGGGCTCGATCTCGCTCACGGCGGACACCTTACGCACGGTTCACCGGTCAACTTTTCAGGAATTACCTACAATGCTGAATTCTACGGCGTTGATAAAGAGACCGGCCGAATCGATATGAACAAAGTTCGTGAAAAGGCCAAGGAAGTAAACCCAAAAATGATTTCTATCGGAGCCAGCGCCTATACCCGGGATTTTGACTACCAAGCATTCCGTGATATTGCCGATGAAGTGGGCGCAATTCTTTGGATGGATATGGCGCACACAGCAGGCCTGATCGCAGCTAAGGAACTGAATGACCCGCTTCAGATTTGTGATATTGTTACTACTACCACTCACAAGACATTACGGGGTCCGCGTGGCGGAATGATACTAATTGGTAAAGATGGTGAAAACACACTCGGTGTCGTTGCCAGAAAATCAGGACGAACTAAAAACTGGAGTGAAGTACTGGATTCAGCCGTATTCCCAGGAAGTCAGGGCGGTCCGTTGATGCACGTAATTGCGGCAAAAGCTGTAGCTTTCGGTGAAGCACTTCAACCGGATTTCAAAGAGTATCAAAAACAGGTTAAAGCCAACGCAAAAGTGATGGCTGAAGAGTTTACTAATTTGGGATACGATTTAGTGAGCGGCGGAACAGACAATCATCTGATTTTAGTTGACCTTCGCAGTAAAGGACTTACAGGGAAAGTCGCTGAAGAATCGCTGGATGAAGCCGGCATCACTGTAAATAAAAATATGGTTCCATTCGATACGGAGAGCCCATTTATTACATCCGGAATACGAATCGGTACCCCTGCCCTGACTACCCGTGGTTTTAAAGAAAATGAATTTCGCTCTGTTGTAGAACTTATCGATCAAGTACTTCAAAAACCGGAAGATGAGTCAAACCGCAAAAAGGTTAAACAGCAGGTACGCGAAATGTGTGAGAAATTTCCACTCTACGATTTTGTTACGGCCTAACTTAACTTGGAAACCAAATAATTGAAAATCAGAATTTTCGGAGTAATCTGGCTTAATGAGTAAAGAAGGCGGAACAAAACGGGGCATCATGGGCAAAATTCTGCCCAAGGCTAAGCCTCCAAAAGAAGATCTTACCAATAGCATGTCTTTTTTAGACCATCTTGAAGAGTTGAGATGGAGAATTCTGAAAGGTCTGGTTGGAGTGCTTTTTGGAGTTATTATTGCATTCTTTTATCGCGATTTCATCATTCAGGAATTTATACTGGGACCGGCCAGGTCTGATTTTTTCATGTATCAGATCATGCCGATCGATGCAATAGACCTCTCCTTAATTTCGAGAAGATTGCCCGGGCAGTTTTTTACCTACTGGGGAACCTTAATTATTACCGGAACCATTATTGGATCTCCGATCTTAATTTATCAACTCTGGGCTTTTATTGAACCGGCACTGGAGACCGGCGAGAAAATAAAAACGTTTTTAAACGCGATGTTTATCAACTTTTTCTTCTTGCTGGGTATCACCTTTGGATATTTAATCCTGGTCCCTTTCGCAGTCCAGTTCTTTACGCAATTTGTTATTGATACCGTAATCAGTAACGAATTCGACATCAATGAGTACTTCACCTCTGTAGCCATGTGGACTCTCGCCTGTGGCGTGATATTCCAAATACCGGTGGTAAGCTACTATTTGTCGAAAGTTGGGCTTTTGACACCGGAAACCATGAAAGCCTATAGACGGCACGCAATTGTTGCAGTTATGATTGTGGCTGCTTTTCTCACTCCGCCCGATCCGGTTTCGCAATTAATGATAGCCATACCACTGCTGTTTTTATATCAGTTTGCCATCTTTTTGAGCAAAATCGCAAATAAACAACGAAAACGAGCGTTAGAGGAAGCGTTTAATGAATCTATTTAATCAGTTTAATGATTCATTAAAACCCGTTACCTTTCAACCTGAAAAGATCAATCATTTTAAATTTTTGAAAAAGAAATCAATGCAGTTTACCCCTTTTAAAATAACGCTCTTAATCTTCGCCGTATCACTCTTTGCGATTACTTCCTGTGACACCAGTGATCCGTTCAGCTTTCCTCCACCGGATTTTTCAACTGTTCCGGATGCTTACGACATTGACGGCCTCGAACCTGTTGAAGTAGAAGAAGGTATAACCGCATATATTCACGAAGAAGGCGACGGCTTTGGAACAGTAACTGTTCGCGATGATTTACTCCTCTTTATCACAGTCAGAACCCTGGATGGAGATATTATCTACAGTACGTACAATGATGCACGAGTTGAACCTACTACTGTTCGTGTGAGCAACATACAGCTCAACCCGAGTGTGTTTAGTTATAATATCCAGCTCTCGTATACTTTTGGCTTGAGACAGGGGCTTTTGGGTATGAAAGAAGGTGAGCGACGTACACTTATTGTACAGCCTGAACAAGGTTATGGAGATTTACCCGAGGGTGCAGCCAATTCGTCCTATACAGAATCGGTACTTCAGTATGATCTGATTTTGCTAGATATTATTGACTAAGCAATTTTTTGAAAAATACTTTGGGGGAAGTTCTTTACCGGGCTTTCCCTTTTTTATTTAGTAGTTGGTGTGTGATCGCTCAAACCGTCCTTTTAGATTTGTCAAAATTTCGTGGACGTTCGTTCCCGCCAATTCCGACCAATCTGATGCGTTCAGGGCATCGCCTCCAAGAATTGTAATCTCTGAGTCTATTGTGATCTCTCCTTTATCCTTCCCAAGATAAACCATGATATAGTCCATGGTAACATTCCCCACCTGAGGATACAGTTCACCATTGATTGATACTTTGAGTTTATTACTCAACGCTCTTGGTATGCCGTCACCATAGCCAACAGGTATCGTAGCTAAATAGCCGTCAGACGGGCTTACCCAGGTCGATCCATAGCTTACCGTGTCGCCCTCTTTAACAGGTCTTAATTGAGCAATTCCGGACTTCCAGGTAAGTGCCGGCTTCAACCACTTATGACGTGTTTTACCCGGATTGTACCCCAGCATTCCCAAACCAAAACGAATCATATCATAGTTATCAAGATTGTAATTGGTTGCAGCCCCCGTGTTGCTGATATGCTTTATGGGAATTTCATCAAAATGCTTGATTAGCTTTTCAAATCTGCCGTGCTGCGTTTCAACAAAATCTGATCCGGGATCATCAGCCGTTGCATAGTGCGTGTAAATTCCACTGCACGTTAATCTCTGATTTATCACAGCCTGCTGTCGCACTTCTTTCGCTTGATCGGGTGAAAATCCCAATCTTCCCATTCCGGTATCAAAATTAAGATGATAATCCGTACCGTCCATCAAAATGGAGAAGTGAGTTAGGTGACTGACCGTAGCCGTTAAGTTATGAGTCTGATAAGCCGCAGCCGTTTGATAGGTAGGAACGCCAAACACCAGTATAGGTTTCGTTACGCTGGCTCTTCTCAGTTCTATCGCTTCATCCACATTGGCAACCGCAAACCAATCCACTTGATCCTGAATATGCTTAGCAACTTGCACAACTCCATGGCTGTAAGCGTCACATTTTACAACGGCTAAATACTTCTTATCCGGTACTCTCTGTTTTATTGATTCAATATTATTTGATATTGCTCCTAAGTCAATCTCCAGGTACGAATTTGGAAAATGGTTTTTCAACGTTTTGCTCCGAATAGTTTCTTTTTCGATTTTTTTAGTATCACATGCGCGGCGTTATACCCTGCAGCTCCAAACACACCCCCGCCCGGGTGACAGGAAGCACTGGACAGATACAAATTCTCAATCGGCGTCTCATATCTGCTTAGTTCCGGTGTAGGTCTGAACATAAACATCTGGTCAAAATTCATCTCCACATGCATCACATTTCCACGTAAAAGGCCGTGCTTCCGTTCAATATCCAACGGGGACTGAATATACCAATCTATCAGCTTTCCTTTCATATTTGGCGCATATTTTTCAACTACACCATAGATTTTTTCAGCTTCCCGTTCTCGAATGTCGTCCCAATTTTCCCCATTTGATAATTCATAAGGATGCCATTGCGCCCAGGCAAAGAGTGTGTGCTTTCCGTCTTTGGCTACTTCAGGGTCAATTTTTGAAAACGTCATAGCCAGCACGGCGGGATCTTCCGGCGGATTCCCTTTCATGTAATCTCCGATTGCCCGGTTCATATAATCTACAGAAGGTGCCAAAAGCTGCATGCCGTTATGAATGATCGGATCATCCGGAGCAGCCGAGTATTGAGGCAACTCTTCAACAGCACAACGAATCACCATCCCAAAACCATTGCCTACCTGAATATTTTCCACCTTTTTGAAGAGTGAATCATCCAGATGCTCGCGTCCAACCAACTTCAGCATTGTAGTCTGAACGTGTGCATTCGATACAACCAGATCAGCTTTGTAGTAATCACCCGATTCCGTGTAAGCCCCTACTGCTTTTCCATTCTGAATATCAATTTTTTGAACCGGACTGTCTGCAATCACCTCACCGCCGTGCGCTTCAATCAGGTTCTTCATTGCCTGTGTGAGCATCCCGCTTCCTCCCTTCGGATGCTTTGCCCCGCTTTGGTGCAGCATCGACTGCCACCCCACAAAATCACCTGTGGCTGATTGATCGGGCAGCGGTCCGGATTGAGCAGCAAACCAAGTCAATGCCGCTTTTAAGTGCGGGTTCTCAAATGCCTTATCGACCACACTTCCGTAACTGCCCAAAATTTTCTGGAGGCCGTCCATCTGCTCCCCTTTCTTAAACATAGAGCCGTCCCGAATCTGCCCTTTTGCCATCTCCATGAAAATATTTTTACCCGTGGGCGGTACCATAAAAGCTTTCAGCACACCTTTGTTGATGCGACTCCAGAAATCAATAAACTCCCGGTAGTTCTCAACATCCTCTGGTGCTACTTTGGCAATCGACTCCAGTGTTTTCTCCAGATCTTTATGAAAATGGATCACACCTTTCCCATCGGGAACAGGATAGCTCATAAAGGGATCCATCTCAATATATTCCAATCCATAATTGGTCAAGCTCCAGCTCTTCAATGATTCCGGTTTGGTGAATCATAATATGCACCGAAGAACCGACATCCATCCGGAAGCCATGCGGATTCTCCTCCGACTGAAACATCGTTTCTGTGCAAACTGCCCCTCCAATCGTGTCTCTTCGTTCCAATACCCCTACTTTATAGCCGGCTTTTGCAAGATAACTTCCGGTCACCAATCCGTTGTGGCCGGAACCAATAATCAGTGCATCAAATTCTTTCATATTTCGTAAGGGTTAGACGTGGATTGAATTTTAAGATTTAGTAAGTTCACTCAACAACAGATAAAGCGACCTCATTCAGGTTTTTCAAAAATAATAAGTAAACCATCAGATAATGCAATTTTTTAAAACTTTTCTCGCCTCTATTTTAGGCACCATTTTGGGAGTATTGGTTCTCATACTCATCCTATTTGCAACACTTGTCAGCAGTTCATCAGAACCCGAACCCTATATTCGCTCCAACACCGTTCTTACCATGGACATGACCGGCGATATACCTGCTTATATTTCCGATGATCCAATCGAGGAGCTTTTCAATCCGGGCGCAAAAAACAGAATGTCTCTACAAAATCTGAAATCAAACCTCAATAAGGCCTCAGCCGATGACAATATTGAAGCCGTCTGGGTAAAAACCAATCAGGTACTGGCATCCTGGGCAAATCTTGAGACAGCCTATCGCTATTTCGAAGAGTATAAAGAGAGCGGAAAACCTCTCTATTTCAGTACCGATGACATTGGCATGAATGAGAAGTCGTATTATCTGGCTACCCTGGCCGACAGTATTTTTACACCGCCTGTCACAAATTTCGAATTTAACGGTTTTGTAGCTCAGTTCAGTTTCTACGGCAAGATGCTTGATAAAATTGGAATTGAACCTGAAATTTTCAGAGTAGGAAAATATAAATCAGCCGTTGAGCCTTATATCAATGTAACTGCTTCGCCTGAAAGTATTGAACAGACCCGCGGAATTCTTGACTCAGCCACCGATACATTTGTTCAGGCTGTTGTTAAACGAACCGGAAAATCGACGGAAGAAGTTAATGAACTGCTAAACTCCGCTCCTATTGAACGAGTTGAGTTTGCAATCGAGAACGGTTTAATTGACGCGTATGCGTTTGAAGATGAAGTTGAAGACATCATCAAGCAACGACTTGAAATGGATGAGGATGACGATCTCAATACGGTCGGATTTAGCCGATATGCCCGCGTAACAGCCAATAGCGCAGGACTTGACGTACCGGATACATCAGATAGAATTGCCGTAATCTACTCCAGCGGTATGATTTTACCTGATCTTGTCGATTCCCCCTTTGGCTCAGCCGGTATCACCCCCAATAAATTGAAAAAACAGTTGGACAGCGCTGTTGATGATGACAACGTTAAGGCGATTGTTATTTACATCAACAGCCCCGGAGGCTCCGCAACCAGCTCCGATCTTCTCTGGCACTATATCAAACAGGCATCCGAGGAAAAACCGGTTGTAGCGTCAATGGGATCCGTAGCTGCATCCGGCGGTTACTATATGGCTATGGGAGCTGATCGCGTTCTGGCAGGTAAAAACACGATTACCGGATCAATCGGTATCTTCAATCTTCTGTTTAACGCCGAGGAGCTTATATCCGACAAAATCGGAATCGAGTACGAAATAATAAAAACTCATGAGTACGCCGATTTATTGAATCTGACACGTCCATTTACACCGGCTGAACGCCGAATCATCCAGCAAAATGTGGAAAGTGGTTATGAAATGTTCCTCAAGCGAGTATCTAATGCACGCGGAATGAGTCGTGATGAAACTCACGAAGTAGCACAGGGACGAGTCTATACCGGTGTAGCGGCAAGAGAAGCCGGACTGATCGATGAGGTTGGCGGCTTGGACAGAGCGATTGAAGTTGCCGCGGATATGGCCAAAATTGAAGAATACAGACTCGATACCTATCCGAAGGCAGAAGATCTGTTCGAATCGTTATTTGGTTCAGCAAATGCAAAAATGCACTCTATGCTTACATCCTGGATGCCAAAGGATCTGTTGGAAGAAGCGCAAACGGTTCGTCAGTTAATGGATCAGCCGAAAGGACACAACTGGATGTTGCTGCCCATTCAGGTTGATGTAAACTGACAAATTTTATACTTATTACATCGTTGTGTTGAATTAGCGTAATCCCATTTTTTTGTCGGGATGAAGTGAAAACATCACTATCTTTGATGAAATCATCATATTGGAGTGCTTTCAGAATTAGTCTGGAAGCACTCTCTTTTTTTATTAAATATCATCATGATAAAAGAGACATTTACGATTGAGCAGTTGAGTGAAGGTTTTTTTGAACTTTTTGAAGACGGAACCATTCAAAAAATGGACCCGAAACGGCTCGAAAATCCGTTGGATGATCCAAATCTTGGCAAGTACTCTTCCGCTCTTGGCATTGATCCGCTACTGATTACAAACGGTGAAGAAAATATTGTAGTTGATCCCGGACTTGGCTGGGGGCTCGATCATAACAGCAAGTACGAAAACACCTCCAATGCAGTTACGAATCTAAAAATTTTCGGACTGAGGCCGGAGGATATTCATCATGTTATCCTATCCCATCTCCATTTTGATCACGCTGCCGGTTCCACGTTTGTGAATGACAAATTTGAAACCACAGCCACCTTCCCTAACGCCACTTACTATCTCCATAAAGAGGAATGGGAATACGCCCTCTCACAGATTGGGCGTTCACCGGATTTGATTGGAGCCGATTATCGGTTGGATGAACTTTACAAACTCGTTGCGGAGGATCGAATCAAATTCCTCGAAGAAGATAACTTTACCGTAATTCCCGGCATTGAGATTATAAAAACCGCCGGACACACTCCCGGGCATACAATCGTACGGATTGAAGACTCAGAAAAGACCGCTTACTTTATGGGCGATTTGATTCCGACAGAGTTTCATCTGAACCGGCCATCCCACCCCCAAACGGTATTGGATTCGGCACAGGCACATCAGGCAAAAAAGCTTATCCTGCGAAAAGCATATCAGGAAAAGGCGATCATGTACTTTTATCACTCGCTGTACAAAAAGACAGGGCAGCTGACAATTGATGAGAAGCGACGGTATATCTTGAAGAAGTAGATTCTTCGACTGCCGAGTGGGTTTACCGCAAAACTTAAACCTGCCACAAAATATTCGACTGTCGAATTGTTAGATGCGTCGAGTTCCATTTTGAGAAATGATTGATTAATCATGAAACTCGTCAGACGGCTGAGGGGTTTGTTTTCTGTAGATTAGTCTTTCTTAGAGCCGTCAGGCGAGAAGTTTTAAAAGACTTGTCAGCGTTCCCGAACCAAAAGAATTCGGGTCGGGATCCTGACAGCGTCTGTATAGGGTGTGGCTAATGCTGTAAAAGGTAAAACCTCAAAGATGAATATAGCGCGAACAGACGCTGACAGAAGTTCGCTTCGCTCACATGCTGTCAGGTCTTTAGATCCTACTTATTCATTGAAATCAGGAATTCCTCGTTGGATCGGGTTCCTTTCATTTTATCTAGCAGGAATTCCATCGCTTCAAACGCGTTGTGCTTGTTGAGGTAACGGCGAAGCAGTACAACTTTTTCGCGCTCCTGATCCGGAACAATGAGCTCTTCCCTCCTGGTCCCACTCTTGAAGATATCGATAGCCGGATAGATTCTTCGCTCAGCAAGACGCCGGTCAAGTACCAGCTCCATGTTACCGGTTCCTTTAAATTCCTCAAAAATCACATCATCCATTCGTGAACCGGTTTCAACCAGTGCCGTGGCGATAATCGTGAGACTTCCGCCGCCTTCAATATTCCGTGCAGAGCTGAATAACTGTCGAGGAGCTTTCAAAGCTTCGGAATCCACACCACCGGTCATCGTACGTCCGGAGTTGCCTGTGGCCACGTTGTAGGCGCGGGCTAATCGTGTTATGGAGTCCATCAGCAGAAGTACATCCTGTCCGCTCTCTACAAGTCGTTTGGCTTTTTCGAATACAATTTCAGATAGTCCAACATGGTTTTCGGGTTTCTCATCAAATGTTGAAGCAACTACCTCTGCATTTTGAACAGAGCGTTCCATCTCCGTAACCTCTTCGGGACGTTCATCCACTAAAAGAATGATAATCTTCGTATCCGGATGATTTTCATTTACCGCGTTCGCGATATTTCGAAGAATAGTCGTTTTACCGGTTTTGGGCTGAGCAACAATCAATCCCCGTTGTCCCTTTCCTATCGGTGCAAAAAGATCAACAAGTCGTGTGGTGTATTCTATAGGTTTGTGCTCCAGTTTAAACCTCATATCGGGATAGACAGGCAGCAGGTCTTCAAAATCTTCGCGATTGTCCATGTCGGTTGGAATCTTACCGTTCACACCCTCAACCCGAAGCAGTGCAAAATAGCGCTCTCCCACTTTTGGAGGACGAATAATTCCGATCACACAATCTCCCTGTTTTAATCTAAAACGCTTGATCTGTGATGGAGATACATAAATATCATCGGGACTCGCCTTGTAGTTGTAATTCACAGAGCGAAGAAATCCATAGCCGTCCGGCAAAATTTCGAGCGTCCCTTCGTTCAGAAGGAATTTGCCCAGTTGAGGGGTAATTTCATCCAGGCGTTCCTGCAGAGTGGGAGCATCCGATTCAGGCAAGACATTACTTACATGTTTCTTATTCGGCTTCTTATTACTCTTATGACGCTTATTTGGCTGACCGCCTCGTTTCGACTTACCGGAATCTGAATCCTGGTCGTAAGTTTGAATATGATCCTTGCTACCGTATGTAATATTCTGCAACGGTTTCTCTTTTTGATCAGAACTTTTATTGGAAGATTCTGCCTGATTACGGATTCGATCGATGATGGCCTGCTTTTTCAATGCAGTTACACCTCTCAATCCAAGCGATTTGGCAATTTCTTTAAGATCCTTGACCGTTTTGGTATGTAAATTATCCAGGTCGATATTTGTATCCTTATCGGTTTGAGTGTCCGACATAATGAGATTTTAGTTCTTGAGTAAATTCATTTGGAATAACGCTCAACGTAGTAGTCGATGTGCGCAAAGGGGAATAGTGATTCTGCTTAGAGCGGAAAGATTTATGTATTTTCGTAAGCTTCTGTTCCCATCCAGTTCCTTACGGTCTTGTAAAAGTAAAAACTTCCGCTAAAAATTACTAATTCTGTTTTATTATCATCTGAGGTAAATAGTTGGGTGGCTTTATCACTGTTTATTGCTTTTGAAGAGGGAAAATAGCTATTCATTTTTTTGATACTTGCTGCCCGATCTCCTTCCTGCTCAAAAACCATGATATTTGGAAACTCATTCCAGATATCCGCTATCTCCTGATTCAGTTTATCATCCATAAAGCTCAACACAGCTGTCCAATTTTCGACAGACGCCATGCTTTTCAGCTCTTTAACCAGCTCCCTGGTTGATTCAACGTTGTGAGCTCCGTCAAAGTACCAGGATTTTTTTGGATGAATCCTAGAAAAATGTGCATGATTCCCAAACCGTTGATCCATCTTTTCTATCCCATCAACAAACGCTTCATCAGGTACCGGAAATGTTGACTGAGTCAACCCAACCACCATCCATGCCATGGCTGTGTTTACAGCATCAATTTTTTTCCTTCCTTTCGCATTGATATAAATGGAATTGTCTGCCGGATGCAGTACAAAGTGTCCATCTTTAAATTCCGGATTCAATTTCTGAGAATGATAAACTTCTGAGTTTTTCGCTGAAGCGATGGATTCAATTACACTCTGGGCTTCCGGCTCCAATCGCCCTAAAACAACCGGTCTGTTTAGCTTGATAATTCCCGCCTTTTCTGCTGCTATCTCTTCGAGTGTATCTCCCAAAATATCGGTGTGATCATAACCAATGGATGTAATCACTGAAACCAGTGGATCGATCACATTTGTAGCATCCAGTCTGCCGCCAAGTCCCGTTTCGATGATCGCCAGGTCAACTTTTTGCTTATTAAAATACCAGAACGCAATGGCTGTAGTCAGCTCAAAAAATGTGAGCTTCAGTTCGATGGCTTCCTTCCCAAACTCTTGAAAAAATTCAAGAAGATGCTCGTCATCAATCCATTCGCCATTCACTTTAAACCGCTCCCTTACATCTATCAAGTGTGGCGATGTGTAGAGACCGGTTTTATATCCCGCCTCCTGGTAAACTGACGCCAGCATCTGACAGGTTGTTCCCTTTCCATTAGTGCCGGCCACATGAATCATGGGCACACTGTTCTGTGGATTTCCCATCAGTTCACAAAATGAAATCATTCGGTCCAGACTGAAATTCGCCGCTGATCGCCCAACATTGCCGAATTTAGGAATGGAGAGTAAAAAAGCCTCTGCTTTTTCTATGGTATCAAATTGATTTTTATTCAACTGCGATGCTCTGTCTTATATTCTTTCAACCGACTCTTTAACTGACCAATAAATGCCTGGTCGGTTTCAAATTCACGTCCATCAACCTCAGAAATTGCCTGAATTTCTCTCACACTGTTTGTCATCCAAACCGATTCTGCGGCTTTTAGTTCACTAAAACGATATTTCCCTTCCATCACTTTCAAATTCATTTTGTTTGTCAAAATATCGATCAGACTATTTCGCATAATACCGGGAAGAATATCACAATCTGTTGACGGAGTGTAAATCACATCATCTTTTTTCCAGAACAGATTTCCTATTGAAGTCTCGGCCAAAACGTCATCCGTCGTTAATAAGATTGCATCATCCACTCCGGCGGATTTTGCCTCTCTCCACGCCTGTCTGTAGTGCAGCATGTTGCTCAGCTTCAGGTCTGCCGGCCTTGAGTTGGAAGGCACTACTCTGGTGTCTGCTATTGTAACTATAAGAGGTTTTACAGATTCTGCAGCCTTCGATACGGTAATCAGTAAAAAATACCTTGGATTCCGGGTTTCGCTATATCCACTCTCTTCCATTAGAGAAAACTGGATCCGAACTTTAACTCTTTCCTGTTCTATCTGGTTTTCTTTTAAAAGTCGCAGCGTATCGCTTTTTATTTGATCAACCGCTACATCCTGAACTTTGCCTCCCGACAAATAGGCCATGCCCCGATTCAGTCGATCAATATGCTCTTTTAGCTTAAAAAATCTGGATTTTTGAACAAGCAATGTTTCAAAACAACTTGTTCCGTAATACAGTGCTGAATTGTTCGCAGGAATAAGAGCTTCCTCCTGCTTGATAATATTTCCATTCAAACAAACATACAGGGGACGATCACTCATAATACAGCCGGTCTAATTTCTCCCTGATTGCTGTAGTGTCATCCCCTACCTGTGCGTCGAAGTACTTTCCGTCGCTATCTAAGAAAATCTGAGAAGGCACGCCGGGAACTAAAAGCGTTTGAAAAAAGGATGTTCCCTCTACGTAGATAAAATCATTGGATGTGCTGTTTATGTGATCTAAAATCAATTCATCCGAATCCCTGACAGCAGCGGCAATAATGGTTAAACCGGAATAATCTTGTTGATTTTTTTCTAAAAAACGGTTTACGGATAGAGATTTTCCGGACCAGGTTGACCAAAACTGAATCATAGTCGGAGAACCTTTAAAATCATCGGCAAATAGCGAATCTTTTTGATTGGCATAGGTTGCAAATGAAAGAGTATCCAGCCTGATATCCCTCAAAGATTCCCGAAAGTCCAACTCTTGATTGTTGGAATAGCTTATGGTTCCATACACAATCACAATCAAGGTCAGAAGTGCACAGATAGCTATAAACAGATTAAAATATTTTGGATCAAGTCTCATAAAAGATGGTTTACTAATCGATATGTAAGGAATTTCTGAATAATAATACGGCCTTAAAATAAGAGTGTGAATTGAACTTTACACTCTTAAATACTGTGTCTTCATATATATGTCCAATACGATTTCCAGGAGAGTTAATTAACATAAAGAAACCCTTAATAGGGATAACGTTTTTGTTGTTTTTATTGCATGAGATGTCTCGACTACGTATCGACAAAAGCGTCGGAAATTCGCTGCTGGTGACAGATTGGTTCGAACCCATCCCCCGTCCCCTTCCCTATGCCGCAAACGCACGGCACAAGGAAGGGGTGACGTTTTGAGTAGTTTCTAAATCATACTCAAAAAGGTCCCTCTTTGTGACAGACTCTATAATCCCCTGTTGAGAGGGCTCATCTTTTGCACGCGACAGCGAAAAAGCGTAAACGAAACGGCGAAGCCGAGTGAGTTTAGCGAGGGGTGTGTTGCATACGTTGATCTGGTGAAGAACTGGTTTTCCGTTTCGCGGCCTTATTCGAACACACCCCTGAATTACAAAACCAACGCTTCGCGCTGTTTTGTGATTCTATCCCCTCTCGAGAGGGGATTTCGAAGCCTTCAAAATCTTTTTGCTTGCAATCTGTCACTGGTAGCGGAGTGCAGGTGAACAGAGTGAACCGAAATGGAGTCGAGACAACTCCTGATGTCAGGCGTTGGTTCTAAATCTTAAATTTAGGCCTAATGAGTTACGGAAGAACAGGTTCATCGGTGTCATCCACATCTTTCACAAAATACATGGAAGCCGCGGCTACAATCATTGCGGCACCGCCCAGCATCAGAGAGTAGATCGCCTCGCCACCAAACCAGTTTCTGGTAGCAAATCCCAGGAGGCTGGCTGCAAGAATTTGAGGAATCACAATGAAAAAGTTAAAAATGCCCATATAAAGTCCCATCTTTTTGGATGGCAGTGACCCTGCTAAAATCGCATAAGGCATCGCCAAAATACTTGCCCAGGCAAAACCGATTCCCAGCATGGGTATAACCAGCAGCATTGGCGACGTTATAACAAAGTCTATTCCAATAGTTGAAAGGTCGACCGAAAAATTCATAAAATAAATTCCAATCAGGCTCAATCCACCGGCTACAAGCGCCACAGCATGAACTATTTTTCTGCTGGTGACCTTGGCCATAGGTGCAAGTCCAAACGCGATTACTGCCGCAAATCCATTGTAAATCGCAAACAGAATTCCCACCCAGTCAGCTCCTTCATTATACAGAAAGGATGTGGTATCACTGGTTCCGTAGATATGTGAGGTTACTGCAGCGGTGGTATAGATCCACATGGCAAAAAGTGCAAACCAGGAAAAAAACTGAACAACGGCCAGCTGAATCATAGTCTTGGGCATATGCAGAAAATCGTGAACCACTACGACCAATCCCTGATCTATCTTCCCGCTTCTTTGAATGAATCCGGCCAAAAATGATACAACGCCCAGTACTGCAAGACCAACCGTAACGATATAGAGTTCAGCGTCATAGTTTAGAAAATAGACTCCTGCTGTAGCGGCTATCCCTAAAAGTGTGACCAGCAAACCAAAATTTACTTTCTTTTGCCCCTCTCCTGCTTCAATGGGAACCTCTCTCCTTACCTCATCAGAATCTTCAGTCTGATCATCTTCGTATGCTTCAAAAGCTTCAAGTTCTTCCGGTGAATACTCGTGTGATCGAAAAACTGTCCATATAACCGCGAGCAGGA
The DNA here is from genome assembly GCF_034521535.1 of Rhodohalobacter sp. Classification (GTDB taxonomy): domain Bacteria; phylum Bacteroidota; class Rhodothermia; order Balneolales; family Balneolaceae; genus Rhodohalobacter. The sequence continues at coordinate 442,165 of NZ_JAXHMF010000006.1, forward strand.
AAATCGCACCGCCAATGTAAAAAGACCATCTTACTGAAGGCGGAATAATACCTTCAGGTGCAGTATTCGAGATACCAAACCAGTTTGTCATCATCCACGGTAAAGCCGAAGCAACTACCGCTCCGGTACCGATAAAGAAGCTCTGCATTGCAAAACCTTTGGTTCGCTGCTCTGAGGGCAACATATCACCTACAAAAGCTCTAAACGGTTCCATCGATATATTGATCGAGGCATCCAATATCCAAAGCATCCCGGCTGCTACCCACAGGGCCGGTGAATTGGGCATAATAATTAAGGCTATCGATGCAGCGATCGCGCCATAGAGAAAATAGGGACGTCGCCGGCCGAGTCGGGTCCATGTTCGATCACTGAAATACCCAATAATAGGTTGTATGACCAAACCCGTTACAGGCGCAGCAATCCATAAAATGGGAATGGCATCAATATCTGCACCCAGCGTTTCAAAAATTCGGCTCACATTGGCGTTTTGCAGGGCAAACCCAAACTGGATTCCAAGAAATCCAAAACTCATATTCCAGATCTCCCAAAAGGTAAGTTTGGGACGTGGTTTCGGTGTTACACTCATGTCTGTTTATTTATATTTTTTTAAAAAATAGATTTCAGTTACTTCTCAAGAAGCAGATAGCTATTTGCATCCATGACAAATTCTGCGGGAATTGTCATTTCAGACTCGGTAAAAACATTTGTCCACTCACCCTGATCACCGGAATCAAAAACAAAACTTTGTTCAGAATCAGAGAAGTTCAGTATTACAAAAACTTCATCATCCTCGGTGATTCTCTTATAAGAAAAAATGGATTCATCCGAGTCTGTGGATACTTTCAAATAATCACCGCCGGCTTCACCGTTATAGAGCGCTCTATTGTCCCGATTCAGATGAAGCAGTGTACTGTAGAAATCTTCATATTCATAGTTATTCCATTCAATTTCGTCCTTCTCAAAAAACTCCAGCTGTTTATCCAGTCCGCTCTCCTGTCCGTTGTAAACCAGCGGCATCCCCCAAACGGTTGCAGACAATACGGCAAAGTTTTCGAAATTATCTCCATACATCTCTGGATCGCTACCGGTCCAGGAATTTTCATCATGATTGGTTGTGAAAAACATTCTGTAATCGGATTTATCGAAACGAGAAAAGTTTTCAGATAAAACCTCATCCAGTGCGTCCAGTCCGGCATTTCCTGCTCCAATCTCCCGTATAGTTGATGCATAACTCCACGCATAACTCATATCGAATGCCTGATGAAGTTCCGGTTCCTCTGCTTCAGCTAGCATAAATACAGGTTTAATTTCATCGAGTCTTTGACGGGCTTCAATCCAAAATTCAGTAGGAACCATGTACGCGACATCGGCTCTGAATCCATCGATATCATGATCGCGAACCCAATACTCCATCGCCTGAATCATCGCCTCCCACATATCACGATTATCCACATCGAGCTGGATCACATCTTCCCAATCCTCATCCGGTCTCATAAAATTACCGTCTTCATCCGTTTCATAAAACTCCGGGTTGGTCTCTGTCCAGACCGCATCCCATGCGGTGTGATTGGCTACCCAGTCGATAATCACCTTCATATCGTGCTCATGTGCTGTGTCAACCAGATTTTGGAGATCTTCTTTGGTACCGAACTCCGGATTGACCTCTGTGTAATCCACAATACTGTAATAGCTTCCCAATGTACCTTTTCGGTTCACTTCACCAATCGGATGGATCGGCATCAGCCACAGTATTTCAACTCCCATCTCTTTTAAACGCGGAATGTCTTCTGTAAAAGCCTCAAACGTTCCCTCAGGAGAGAATTGACGAATATTGACTTCATAAATAGTAGCATTTTCCGACCATTCCGGGGGAGTAACTTCCGCCGTTTGATTTGATTCACTGGGTGAGCACCCGACGAAAAGTGTAAGTAATATCAAGCTTGAGAGAATGGCCCACAGAGGATACTTAAAAAGTTTTTGCATGATCAATGATGGAATAGAATTTCAGATTCATTTTTAATTCTTGCAACATTTCCGGTATAGCTACTTACGGAAGTGGCAGAATTTGCAAGCTGACTATACCTACAATGTAAGCGTTTACATTGAAGTTGAAAAGTCAATTCTTATCGAAAGAAATGGAATTGTGTCGTCGTATTTGTACCTGCCAATTAGGAAACCGGTTTCTCGATATTGGAGGCAACTAACTGGTTAATTTATCTTTAACGACGATAGCGTTGGGCTTGATTTTGCCGAATGGAGTCCGGGTGAAAATAGCGATCGAGTCTCTGAATCTGTTCTTCATTTAATACTACGGAAACATCGTCTCTGAATCGAGTGTAGTGTTCTCGGACAAACTGTCTCTCAACCGATTTTATTGATCTTACAGAGTCTCGAATCTCTGTGTGGTAGTCGTAAAGTTTATCAAAAAATTCTGCCTGCTGACTCTCTGATAAATCCAATCTGTCAGACAGTCGATTCTCCGCCCTTCGCCTCATTTGCCGCCTGTTTGCAGCCCTTTCATCTTCTGTATTAAAAGACTGCTCATTCATTCTCTCCTGCCGATCATACCTATTGCCGTTCCAGTCGCGATTCATCGAATTGACTGAATCATTAATAAGATATCCTGAAATACCTCCAAGAAGGAAAACCGTTAAGAATGCAAGCAGCGCTTTTGTTTTAGTTTTCATGCTCTGTTAATTACTGTTCAAATAGTTGTTCCAGGTAGTAGACATACGTTTCCGTTTCACTCTCTTCCATTGGATAGAGCAGCTCTTCTACAGTTAAATCGCTTTCGGCGGGTACATTTTGGCTGAAATAGAAACCGGAAGTTAGAGCCAGAAATAGTACAGATGCCGCAAGGGCGTATCGTTTGAAATAATGTAGAGAGAGATTCTCGAATGATTTGGGAGACGGTTCCAATTTCTCGATTGTATTCAGTAATTGATTTACTCTCCTGTCCATCTTTTTGCCTGAAAGCATATGATGATCATAAGCTTTTGAAATATCCGGCAGATGGATAAGATCATAATATACTTTTTCCAGTTCAGGGTGTTGTTTAAGCTTCTTTTCAAGCTCTTCCCTTTCGCCGGCAGTCAGTTCATTCTCGGAAGCCCGAAATATCTCCATTTCAAGCTGAGATATACTGTTTTGATTTTTCATATCAGAATTTTTCATGATTCATTGACTCCCATTTTATCCAAAATTCCTGCCAGCTCTTTCCGGGCCCTGAACATCCGGTTTTTTAAAGTTTGCTCATTCACATCCAGCACCTCTGAAATTTCCGGGTAACTCATTCCATCAATTGTCTTCATAACAACAACCGTTTTTAACAGTTCAGGCAGTTCCGATATAGCTTTCCTCAGTATCAATACGTTCTCTTTTTGATCATTTGATTTGAAATCATCCGACTCAATTTCGAAATCCTCAACCGGTACAGAGCTTCGTTTTTTTTCATGCTTTCTTTTTCTAAACTCATCGATGCTCAAATTCCTTGCAATGGAGTACAACCACGTGTAGAATCCTGACTTCCCTTCAAACTGTTCAACATTCCGGTAGGCCTTTAGAAAAGCTTCCTGCAAAATATCGTCAGGATCAACATTGCTACCGGCCAGATATGCCGTCATTGCACGATGAAGTCTTGGATACAGCTCGGGAATCTGTTTTTTAAACTCATCTATACTGCTGCTCATCAAAACTCCATCGTGTCTGAGTCAACCTTATTGTCTGTTCTGGCGGCGGTTACCTTGTCCCTGATTCATACCACGGTTCTGACGGTTTTGCCGGTTATTCATAAATTGCATTAAATTTTCGTATTCCTCCACTGTCAACATAGATTTTAGTTCATCTCTATCAGCCTGCATTTTATCCATCAGCTGCTGTCTTTCATCTGCATCCACAGAATTTGGATTTTCAATCATTTTAAGCTGTAACTGATGTCGTTGATCGGCGTGGCTATTCATTACTTCAAGAACAGCGTCTCTTTTTTCACCCTCAATTTCTGCAAGCTCTACTATTTTTTGATGTCGAACAGTTGTGTACCTGTGAGAAAAATCGGCCTGCTCTTTCATCAGGTCCTTGAGCTGACTCATTTGGCTGTCCGAAAGTACGCTGTTCAGTATAGTTCTTGTGTGCTGTCCGCGCAGATTTTCACCCTGCCGTACCTGCTGGCGCTGCTGCTGGCCGCGATTCGCCCTGTTGTTTTGCACTCTCGCTGCCTGCATGGTTTCGCGTAATTTTAATTGTCTCTCAGTAATATCGGCAAGCTGCTCATCTGTAATGTTGATCTGATCGCCGTACATGGTTACAATTTGCTGTATTCCGGGAGTCATAGATCCGCGGTTTTGCATATTCTGCGCCTGTATGCTTACAGCGCTAAAACTTAAGATTATCAGTAGAATTCCTATTTTTTTCATCGTCTTCACCACTATTTTTATTTGTTGTCGTTGGTCTGCTGTTTAGACGTACTCAATCCACAATGGTTTGATATTTTTTTAATTCAATAGTTCAAAATTTTTTCCCGCAGCTGTCCAAAATGATTTATGAAATTAAAAGAAGATGACAACTCAGATATCATCTGTTTACTTTCTCGTCCCGATTCCGGGACTGAGTTAAGCACAGATTAACGCAGATTATCTGCGAGACTCAGCGAATTCATTTGCGAAAATCTGCGAGAATAAAAAAGAGGGATGGATTATCGTTCTAAAACATTTTAGATAGCTGTGATTTTCCGCTTTCAATTCTTTCAAAACCAAGCTTTTCTCTTCAGGTTTGATGTGAGTTTGCTTACCTTTATTATCTTAATTTAGATTGAATATATTTTATCGCGTGAATTCCAGACTATCGAAATATGATGCAGTTGTTGTAGGCTCCGGACCCAACGGGTTGGCGGCTGCAATTCGTTTGGCCCTGGAAGGACTCAAAGTAAAAATTATCGAGGCTTCCGAAACGGTTGGCGGAGGCATGCGTACGAAAGAATTGATATCTGCCGGCTACAAACATGATGTCTGCTCGGCCATTCACCCATTGGGAATTTCTTCTCCTTTTTTAAAAAAGTTACCGTTAAATAATTATGGTTTGGAGTGGATCAAGCCCGAATACGCTGCTGCTCATCCGCTGGACGATGGGGAAGCCGCTTTTTTAAGTCACGATCTTGCCGAAACGGCTTTTTTACTGGGTGAAGATGAAGAGACGTACAAAAAGCTTGTAGCGCCAATCGTAGACAAATGGGACAATCTAACTCAGGATTTTTTGGGTCCCCTCTCAATACCAAAACATCCTATCTCGCTCGCGTCTTTTGGTTTGAAAGGACTGCTGCCTGCTTCACTGCTCAAACGAAAATTTAAGACCGAGAAAGGACAGGCACTTTTGGCGGGCATGGCTGCTCACAGCATATTACCGCTCAACTCAATTGCAACATCTGCGATTGGCTTGGTTTTTTATGGAGCGGCTCACACAGGCGGTTGGCCACTCCCTAAAGGCGGATCTCAAAGTATTGCCGACGCCATGGCCGATTATTTCGTCTCTTTAGGGGGAGAAATTGAAACGAACCACAGAGTGTCATCCCTGAAAGATATTCCCGAAACCAAAGCGATACTGTTCGACCTCACTCCAAAACAGGTCATTAGAATAGCGGGTGATGTTTTACCCCCTTCATACAAGAAAAAACTCTCTTCGTTCAAATATGGATCTGGTGTTTTTAAAATTGATTACATCTTAAAAGAACCGGTTCCATGGAAGGATGAAAACTGTTTGAAAGCAGGAACGGTTCATCTGGGTGGAAAATTTGAGGAGATTGCAGAATCTGAAAAAATGATATCGGAGGGTGTTCACTCAGACAATCCATTTGTATTGATAGCCCAACAAAGCCTGTTTGATGAAACCCGCACTCCTGATGATAAGCATACTCTCTGGGCCTACTGCCACGTACCACACGGTTCTACCCGGGATATGACAGAAATCATTGAAAATCAGATTGAGCGCTTTGCTCCGGGATTCAAAGATGTTATTGAGTCGAGAGTTACAATGAATACGGTAGATTTCGAAAATTACAACGAAAACTATATCGGCGGAGATATAAACGGAGGCCGGCAGGATATTACGCAGTTGTTTTCAAGGCCGGTCAGTTTTATTAATCCTTACAATATTCCCGCAAAAGGACTTTACTTCTGCTCATCATCCACTCCACCCGGCGGTGGGGTTCATGGTATGTGTGGTTTTCACGCAGCCAATTCAGTTCTTAAAAATGAATTCGGAAGAAGTAAATCAGATTGGATTTTCAACCTATGATTCAAAATCTGATTGAGCTCACAAAGAAAAGCAAGCTTTTCGATCGGTCTGAGTCTGATGGTTCGGGTTCAGGCTGGTGGAATATCGTTACCATTGCAATTGCACTTCTGGTTTCCATACCGGTTCTAACCGTCGCTGCAAACATCTTTATTCCAAGCGGTGATATCTGGCAGCATCTCGCCTCTACGGTTTTGCCCGATTACGTTAAAAACTCCATTTGGCTTATGTTTGGAGTAGGTTTTGGCGTTTTTGTTTTGGGTGTTGGATCAGCCTGGCTGGTTACCATGTGCCGCTTCCCCGGCAGCAAATGGTTCAATTGGATGCTCATCCTGCCAATGGCTGTTCCCGCTTATTTAATGGCTTACACCTATACCGATTTCCTATCCTTCACGGGACCGTTTCAAACACTCCTGCGTGACATCACCGGATGGGGACTGGGCGACTACTACTTTCCCAATGTCCGCTCAATTGGCGGGGCAATGTTGATGATGTCGTTTGTCTTTTTCCCCTACGTCTATCTTTTGACGCGCGCCGCATTTCTTGAACAGTCATCCTCACTTCTCGAGGCCAGCAGAAGTCTTGGGGCAACACCTTTTGAAAGCTTTTATAAAATTGCACTTCCCCTGGCAAGACCGTCCATTGCTGCCGGAATGGCTCTCGCTTTGATGGAAACCCTGAACGATTTTGGTACGGTTGATTACTTCGGTGTTCAGACGTTTACTACCGGTATTTATCGAACATGGTTTGGTTTGGGTGAACGGGCGGCTGCCGCTCAGCTATCAGGATTCCTTCTCATTTTCATTCTTTTCCTGATACTCATTGAACGGTGGAGCAGAAATAAGATGAACGTCAGGCAAAGCAGTACCGGCCGGTTTAAGCAACTTTACGTTTATGATCTCACGGGTTGGAAAGCGTGGGCTTCTACCCTGTTTTGTTCCATTCCGGTATTGGCCGGGTTTTTAATTCCCGTCGCTATTCTTACAGACATGATGATCGCAAACTTCGATGTAGCTGTAGATATTCGGTTTATTCAATTTAGCATCAACACTATTTTAGTCGCTTCCATCGCCGGAGTTTTCGCTCTGCTGGTAGCTCTGATAATGGCCTACGGTGTCCGCCTGAATCCCAATTATTTAACCAAATTTTCAACGCGGATCGGTTCCATGGGATATGCCATCCCGGGTTCCGTCATTGCCGTTGGTATCCTGATTCCGTTTGGATGGGTTGATAACACCATTGATAGCTGGTTACGCGATAATTTGGGTATCTCCTCAGGACTCATTTTAAGCGGAACCATTTTCGCTCTCATCTTTGCTTATGTTGTTCGCTTTTTAGCCGTGGCATTCAATACGGTTGAAGCCAGCCTGGGAAAAATTACGCACAACATGGATGAAGCTGCTGAAGGAATGGGTTACAGCTTCGGAAAAATTCTTCGCAAAATTCACATGCCGATGATGTCGGGAAGTCTTTTTGCTGCCATCATGCTTGTTGTAGTTGATGTGATCAAGGAGCTGCCCGCCACACTAATCGTAAGGCCTTTCAACTTTGATACGCTTGCGGTTCAGGTCTACCGCCTGGCATCTGACGAGAGGCTGGCAGAGTCGTCCGGAGCGGCATTAGCAATCATACTGGTAGGATTGGTTCCGGTGATCATTTTGAGCCGCTCTATCGCGAAAACCAGGAAAACATCAAAAAAGGTAAGTCCCGAAAGTTAGCTTCTTTTCTGACGGTAGATAGGCACGTTTGAGCACGCTTCACCGTACATCAATTTTTTTACGTGAGGGAGTAATTTTTTGGTAGCCTCCATGTAAACATCCGAACTGATATCCATTTTGCTGCAGCCTTTAAGCAGCACAAATTTATCCTGATACTGTTTCCAGTCAACTTCAGATAGTTTTTTGGTGAGTAGTTGTTCCATCACTTCCTCTCCATTTCCAAAGAGCACATCTTCTGCATAATCGTATGCGTACTGTACAATCAACATGAACGCCCATTTTGGTAAAATTGCATCGGTGGAACAGAAAACGGCAAGATAAACGCCATCATACTGAGACCAGTCATGCTGCTCCAGTTTCTCTCTGTACTCCTTCTCTTTCAAAATCAATTCCTGAAAAAGAAAGTCTTTGATATCAAGTTCTTGTACCTCAATCCCGGCCGCGAGCTTTTCCAGATCAACGGTTTCCAGTTTCGATTGCTTGACCTTATTTACAATTTCTGACATGGTTGAATGGGTATTGAGTATAGAGTACTAGGTAGCAAGTATTGAGTATCAGGTAATGAATTGTAGATACCTGATACTTGCTACTTTATACTCACTACTAAAAATTAAAGTGAAAAAGACTCTCCGCAAGAACAGCTTCTTACGGCATTCGGATTTATAAAATGGAATCCCTGTCCCTGCAAGCCATCAGAATAGTCCAGATTTGTACCTGCCAGATAAAGAAAGCTTCTGGTATCCACTACAACTTTTATTCCATGCGCCTCAAACTCCTTATCCTCCTTGGTGATCTCTTTGTTGCTGTCAAAATCGAGATCGTAGGTTAACCCGGAGCAGCCACCGCTCACAACAGATACACGCAACGGTGTATCTTCTGAAATATCCTGCTCTTTACGGATTTGATGAATGCGTTTGGCCGCACGATCACTGATTGAAATAGACATGGTTTTTCCTGCTTTTAAAAATCGCTATATACTTCTCTGATTCAATTAAACGGAGATAACCTGAATTTCAGGATCGATCCGTTTTACCATGCTCTCAATGGCGTAAAGTGTTCCCGAAGTGGCTGTTGGACAAGTTCCACAAGCGCCCTGGTAGTGTACCTTGAGACGATTTCCGTCAAGTCCTAAAATTTTCAATCCTCCGCCATCGGCAAGCAAATAGGGTCTTACCTGCTCATCCAGCATTTGATTTATCTGCTGAAGCCGCGGATCGTCTGTATCCTGAACTTCCCGGGTAGCATGTACTTCTTCATCTTCTGCCAGATCCAGCTGAGGTGTGGCTTCCCGAATTGGAGGTGCCAGTTTTCGGAGCAGTTCAGACCAAACAGCATTTCCATCCTGTGTGACAGTAATATACTTATCTACGTAGTAGACATTGATAACATGCTCAATTTCAAAGAGAGATCTGGCCAATTCATCATGCTCAGCCTCTCCACTGTTTTCAAATGATCTGGTTACACCGTTAGTTAAAGGCTCTCCCAATACAAATCGCATCGCATCGGGGTTTGGTGTGCGTTCTATTTCTTTAATTTTTGGCATGGTTTATCACCTTTTTTGTGGTAAAAACGATTTAAATGAGAGATTATTTAAAATTGGTTTAAATATAAACGGTTCATTATTCAAAAAAACTCTTGGCGTATCGAATAGCATCAATGAGCCGGTCTACTTCCTCTTTTGTGTTGTAAAAAGAGAAAGAGGCTCTTGCTGTAGAGGGAACATCAAAACGTTTCAAAATGGGTTGAGCACAGTGATGACCCGTTCGTACGGCTATTCCTTCCTTATCTATGATTGTTCCAATATCCGTTGCGTGAATTCCATCAATTACAAATGAACAGACAGACGCCCGATGATCGGAATCACCGATAAATCTCAATCCTTCAATTTTCTTCAGTTCAGATACAGCATACTCTACCAGTTCCTGTTCCCGGTCTGCAATATTTTCCATTCCTATCTGATTCAGATAATCAATTGCAGCACCGAGGCCTATTGCCGCAGCGATTGGCGGTGTCCCGGCTTCGAACCGAAACGGTGGTACGTTGTAAGTCGTCTCTTCAAATGAGACCTTATCAATCATATCGCCGCCACCTCTGTATGGAGGCATAGCTTCCAGCAGTTCTTTTTTACCGTAGAGAATTCCAAATCCGGTCGGTCCACACATTTTGTGGGCTGAAAAAGTAAAGAAATCACATCCGATCTCCTGCACATCCACTTTTTGATGCGGCACGGACTGTGCTCCGTCTACCAGCACCGCTGCGCCTTGTTCATGGGCAAGCTCAGTAATCTCTTTCACCGGGTTTACGGTACCGAGAGCATTTGAGACATGTACCACTGCAACAATCTTTGTTCGATTACTCAGCAGGGATTTATACGCTTCAAGATCCAGATCACCGGAATCAGTCACCGGAATCACTTTGATCTTCGCGCCGGTTCGTTCTGCGACCATCTGCCACGGCACAATATTGGCGTGGTGTTCCATTTCGGTAAGGATAATCTCATCTCCCTCCTTTAAAACAGATCCGCCGTAACTGTTTGCCACCAGGTTGATGGAATCCGTCGTACCGGTGGTATAAACGATTTCATTCTCAGAATCTGCATTGATGAAATCCCTGACCTTTTTACGGGTCTCTTCGAAAGCATCCGTCGCTTTCTGGCTAAGCGTATGAATACCACGATGAACGTTTGCATGCTCGTGTCTATGGTAGTCATCAATGCGCTGAGCAACCTGCACGGGCATCTGGCCGGACGCAGCATTATCCAGGTAAACCAAAGGTTTTCCATTGATTTCCTGATCAAGAACAGGAAAATCCTTCCTGATTTTCAAGAAATCGATTGCCGGTATGGTTGTAGTAGCTTGTGGCATAATAAACTTATAAATACTATTTAATCTCTTTGTACCGAGATTTGGTGTGTGTTAATTCAGTTTCATCATTTACTCAAACTTGATAAACACACCCCTTAATCCCCTCTCAAGAGGGGAAATTTTAGGCTGTCACTTTCGCAACATTGTTTGCCTTGGTATATCTGTACACTTCATCAATCAGAAGTTTGTGCACAGATTCAACTTTCATGTTTTCTATCGTTTCAAGAGCAAAAGCGTACGTTAGAACCTCTTTCGCCTTCTCTTCAGTCATTCCCCGGCTTTGGAGATAGAACACCTCTTCCGGATCCAGCTGACCAATAGTAGCACCGTGCGAACAAAGCACGTCATCAGCAAATATTTCAAGCTGAGGCTTTGTATTCACCAATCCGTCATCAGAAAGAAGCAGATTTCTGTTCTCCTGAAAGGAATCGATTTTCTGGGCGTCACGGCGTACAAAAATCTTACCGTTGAAAATGCTGTGCGCCTTGCCGTTTACAACTACTTTGTGCAGCTGGTGACTATTTGCATGAGAAAATCGGTGATCCATTACAGAGTGTGTATCTGCAATCTGGTCTCCGTCAATCAAAACAAGTCCGTCAAGGGTAAAGTCAACTTCCTCATCTTCCTGAACCACTCGCGGTTCATTTCTGGAAAGTTTGGCTCCCAGCGTAATTGTGTAGGAGTGATACTCAGCATTTTTCTCAACATAAGCGATCGGGCGAGATACGTGCAGTGCGCTTCGGTTATCCCGCTGAATACGAACGTGGTGAATGTGCGCTTTTTGCTTCACCTTCACCTCACAAACCGGTATGGTCATGTATGAATTTTCTGACAATCCGATGTGCTCTTCAATAATCGTAACGTCCGACTCCTCTTCAGCCACAACCAGCATCCTCGGAGTAGCGATGAACGCCTGCTTCGAGTCTGTATAGAGATTCAAAATCTGAATCGGCGCTTCTGCTTTAGCCCCTTTTTCAAGATGGATAAAGGCTCCATCTTCAAACATCAAACCGTTAAACGGTACAAAAATGTCATTTTCGTAGTTAACCAGTTTGTTCAAGTACTCTTCCGTAGCTTTGTGATCTGCATAATCAGCCAGATTGCCGAAAGTAACACCATTGCCCAAACCGCCAATTGAAGAGTACTTCTCCTGATAGGCTCCGTTGATAAATACCAAACGGCTTCTGTCTGATTCAGGAATATAATACTGTTCGATATCTGCAGCGGGAAGTGTTCCTGCTTCGCTGAAAGGTACAAAATCTGTTCTTGTGAACGGTTTCAGATCTGTAAATCTCCACTCCTCAATTCTTTTGTGAGGGAAATTCGTTGTATTCAGATCCTGAAAACTCTTCTCACGTATCCCGGCCCAGTTCTCACTTTCCGGTGAGTGCTTTGATAGCCGGTGCAAAAATGATGGTTCAACCTTAGTAGGATGTGCCATTACTTTGCCTCTCCATTTACGGTTGCATGTGATTCCAGCCAGTCATAGCCTTTCTCTTCCAGTTCGAGAGCCAATTCCTTCTCTCCGCTCTTCACAATCTTTCCATCAATCATTACGTGTACAAAATCGGGCGTAATGTAGTTAAGAAGACGCTGATAGTGTGTAATAAGTACAACGGCATTGTCTTCGTTTTGAAGCTTGTTAATACCGTTTGATACAACCTTCAATGCATCGATGTCCAGTCCGGAATCTGTCTCATCAAGAAGTGAAAGCTTCGGCTGAAGCACGGCCATCTGGAAGATCTCATTTTTCTTCTTCTCGCCGCCTGAAAATCCTGCATTTACACTTCTATCCAAAAACTCAGGGTTCATATCAATCAGATCAAGCTTACCCTTTAAATAATCCTCAAATTCCAGAGGATCTAATTCCTCACGTCCGCGAGATGCGGCAATTGTGTTATATGATTCCCGGAGCAATGTGTTGTTTGTAACACCGGGCACTTCTACCGGATATTGAAAGGCGAGAAAAACACCTTTATGAGCTCTTTCATCCGGATCGAGTTCTAAAATGCTTTCGCCTTCAAACAAGATATCACCCTTTGTTACTTCATATTCCGGGTGACCGGCCACAACTTTTGAAAGGGTACTCTTACCGCTTCCGTTTGGACCCATTATGGCATGAATTTCTCCTTTATTCACTTTGAGGTTTACTCCCTTCAGGATCTCAATCCCTTCACCCTCAACTTCAACATGTAAATCTTTAAGTTCTAACACGATTGTATTTTTTGGTTTTATTTGTTTTTTAAAATGATTGTATCCCCTCTTGAGAGGGGACAGGTCTGTAAGCGTTTAGCGGCAGACAAAGGGTGTGTTCATTTTGGTTTCCATGGCATGGATTTCAATCTTCAAAACACCCCTCCCTCCAAAACGTCGTCTCCTCTCAAGAGGGAGATTTACTATTACCCTACACTACCTTCCAGTTTAATACCCAGCAATTTGTTGGCCTCTACTGCAAACTCCATTGGGAGCTCTTTCAATACTTCTTTCGCAAAGCCATTTACAATGAGTGAAATTGCGTCATCTTCACTGAGTCCTCTCTGCTGCAGGTAAAAAATCTGATCTTCACCAACCCTGGAAGTCGTCGCTTCGTGCTCAACTTTTCCGGTTGGGTTTGCAGATTCAATGTATGGGAACGTATGCGCTCCACACGTCTGCCCTATCAGCATTGAGTCGCACTGCGAATAATTCCGGGCGTTGTCAGCTTTCTTACTGAATTTAACCTGGCCACGATAGCTGTTATTAGACTTACCGGCTGAAATACCTTTTGAGATAATTGTACTCTTGGTGTTCTTGCCAAGATGAATCATCTTGGTGCCTGTATCTGCCTGCTGCATGTTATTTGTAACAGCAACAGAATAAAATTCACCGACTGAATTATCACCCTGAAGAATCACGCTTGGATACTTCAATGTAACTGCTGATCCTGTTTCGAGCTGAGTCCAGGAGATTTTTGAATTATCTCCGCGGCATGCTCCACGTTTTGTAACAAAATTGTAGATACCGCCTTTACCCTCTTTATCACCGGAATACCAGTTTTGAATCGTAGAGTATTTAATCTCAGCGTTTTCAAGTGCCACAAGTTCAACTACAGCGGCATGAAGCTGATGCTCATCATACATCGGAGCAGTACATCCCTCGAGGTAGCTTACATGACTGTTATCTTCAGCGATAATGAGCGTACGCTCAAACTGTCCGGAATTCATGTTGTTGATCCGGAAATATGTGGAAAGCTCCATCGGGCAGATCGTATCTTTCGGCACGTAGCAGAAAGATCCGTCAGAAAATACAGCGGAATTCAATGCTGCATAGAAGTTATCGCGGGCCGGTACAACGGAACCCATATATTTTTTCACCAGCTCCGGATGATTCTTAATCGCTTCTGAAATTGAGCAAAAAATTACACCCGCTTCAGCAAGCTTCTCTTTAAATGTGGTGAAGATAGACACACTGTCAAATACGGCATCGACAGCAACACCGGAAAGTGCTTTCTGTTCTTCGAGAGGAATTCCAAGCTTCTCGTACGTTTCACGAATCTTGGGATCAACCTCATCCAGACTATCTAATTTAGGTTTATCCTTCGGTGCCGAATAGTACTGTAACGTATCAAATTTCGGCTTCTCGTAGGTTGCATTAAACCAATCCGGCTCCTCCATCTCTGTCCAGGCTCGGTATGCCTTCAGACGGAATTCAGTCATCCACTCCGGTTCATTCTTTTTTTCGGAGATCAGCCGTACTACATCCTCATTAATTCCTTTGGGAAATTCTTCGTATTCAATATCGGTAGAAAAGCCATACTTGTACTCTTCACCGATCATTGTTTCTAGAGCTTTAGTCTCACTCATGTTTATCTGGTTTGAAGCTTAACTGTTATTTAATTCTTGTAGTGTAACACTCGAAGAAAGTCTGGAGTTCTCTCGTAGCGAGCATTTTCTAAACTATCTTTATTTGGAATGAATAAAGATAAGCAAAAAGAGCGCGTTCTTAAAGCAAAACTCGAGTTGCTATAAAGAACGCATTTTAACGCTTTAATCTCCAATCGAATGAAGTTATAAAGCCGATAGGAGTAAACAAATTAGCCGGCCTTTTCGCTTATCAGTGAAGCCACACACGCGGTGTTTACAATATCATCCACTGAGCAGCCTCTTGATAGATCCATAAACGGTTTTGAAAGTCCCTGTAGAATCGGCCCGGTTGCCGTTGCTCCGGCCAGACGTTCCGTAATTTTGTAGGCAATATTTCCTGCGTCCAGATTTGGGAAAATGTAGACATTAGCTTCTCCTCCAACTTCAGAGTCGGGCGCTTTCCGCTTGGCTACTGAGGGAACAAAAGCCGTGTCGAACTGAAGTTCTCCATCCATTTTCCACTCAGGCTTTTTTTGTTTTGCTTTTTGATACGCTTTCTGAACCAGCTCCACTTTTTCATGCTGGGCACTTCCCTTTGTAGAGAAAGAGAGAAATGCGATCCTTGGCTTCTCCCCGGTCAACAGACGATGTGTATCACCTGCATCAAGAGCTATCGAAGCGAGCTGATCTGAATCGGGATATGGAACCACCGCGCAATCGGCATAAGTAAACACATTACCGTCGGGCAATTCCATCAAGAACGTACTTGAAACCAGTTCAGAACCTTCAGCTACCCCCACTGTTCGGAGAGCTGACACAATCACCTGGCCTGTTGATGCAACCGAGCCGGCAACGGCAGCATCGGCTTTTCCGATATCGAGCATCCACCCTCCCGTAAAAAGGGAATTCAGGCTTATCTCGCGAAGCTGTTCATCCGTTGGGTTTTTGTGAGCCAGCTTCTTTTTGAAATATTCAAACTTCTCATCATCAAACTCTGAATTCTTATACGGTTTGATGACAACGGAATCCGGCAGATCCACTTCATGCTTATCCGCCAAAGATGAAATTATCTCTTCATTCCCCAAAAGAATCGGTTCTGCAAGTCCCATACCGCTCAATATAGCCGCGGCTTTCAGTACACGCGCATCAATCTCCGCTTCCGGAAGAACGATACGTTTTTTGTTGGATGATGCTTTTTCTCTGATCTCTTCTTTTAAACTCATATCAAATAAATAGTAAGATTGTAATTATTGTTAGTACAATTCCTGTCCACTGAATCCTCGTCAGTTTATCACCCCATTTCAGAATTCCCAGCAGAGTACCGCCCAGTACGGTGAGCACATTTACACTGCTGTAAACAACAGCCCCATTCATGCGTTCCAACGCTTCAATCAGGAAGATAGCCGTGTAGAGGTTTGGAATTCCAATTGCGATCCCCAAAACGATCTCGGGACGTCTTAGCTTGAAATTCCCTCTTACTGAAACTACAATCAATCCGATTAAAAATGCAGTAAAAAACACAATTCCCATGAAGTGCTCTTTACCCAGAATTGAAGAGAACTCTACCTCATAAATTTTTAGCGATGAGTCACCCAAACCGGTTCCGACAAAAAGCAGTACCAGCAACCACGCTACACTAAACGGTTCTCTTAGCATTTTTCGCTTATTGGGCAGCAGCATGAAAAGTGTCACAAATACTAAAACTACTCCAACCCATTGACGAAAACTCAGCAGCTCCAGATACCAGGCTGTGGTTAACAGCACGGGAACAATAAGAGAAATTCGCATGGCCGCCACACTGATCCCAACTCCGTTATGATGAACAGATTTGCTGTAAATAAAAAAGTTGGCGATAAAGATGACCCCAACAATCGCACCCAGGGCAATCGCATACATCCCCTCTGATAGGTCCAGCCGGCTGATCTGATCAAAACCGGTAGTTGATGCCGCGATAATGGTTGCGGTTAGATAGTTTACCGTCAGCACTCGAAGGGTGTTGAGTTTCCTGTTTTCTGCAACCTTTAAAAGATGGGCAATAAGTACTGAAGAGGCTGCACAGAGTATGATATACAACCAACCTGTTATCATTGGGCTAAATTCAGATTCAAATTCCCAAATGCCTGAATATCCTGTGGCTGATCGTGGAGGCGTCTGGATGTGTAGTCTACGTTTCGATCGAGATGATTTACTAAATCGGACATTCTGGTTTTCCGCTGTTGTATCGCCTCCGCAAGAAAGTAGTTGAATATGGAGTGCCTTTTATTTCCATCCAAGATACCTGTGTAGATAGAAGATTGTTGTCCCGGGCGATTACTGAACACGACTACTGAATTTGGCAAATCCCTCAAAATATTATTGGCCGTACGCTGCAGTAAACCCGATGATCCATTTCTATTGATTCCATTTGAAGTCTGCTGATCACTGACAGAGTAGTCCAGGTCAATAAAGAGAAAGAGCGAGCCCGGATTCATTCTCTTCAATTCAGAAAAGATCTCTGTGATGGGTAGTAACGTTTCACCCTGACCGTTATCAGTAATCAAATGAATGGCGGGCTGATTGTTCCGCTCCCGAACAGCTCCGAATCCGCTTAGATATACATAGAGTGATCCATCCCCTTCCATTCCTTCAACTTCATCCAGCTGAGATGAAATTTGTTGCTCTGTAATGGTAGTGATCTGTGCATCTCGTAACCTGAATGAGGTGTTCAAATAAGCCTCAAATAGTTGATGATCGCGCTGCAAATACTGTCTTTGGTCAAAACCGTTATTTAAACCGTTTGATATAATGAGGCCTCTGTCTGATGAATTATTGGGTTTAAGCACAGGCATTGAGTGTTCAACGTCAATTTCTCCAAAAGGAAGTTCAGCAAATTCAAATACCAACGCTGATCCCGAATCTGCCGTACTCAGCCATTCGATACTGCCACTCTCTTTTCGGACAAAGTACTCGCTGCCTTCATACTGAACACGATAAAAATCTTCTGCATCATCATTCATCAGCTCCAGAAAGCTGCCTTGCCCCACTTCGGTTACAATATTCAAATTCCCGCCCTCAGGCGTACTTCTAAGATTGGCTACCAAAGCGTTTATGTTCAGATAAGGAGCCAGAAACTGAGCCGTTGGTATGATAAAATCATCGTCTAATCCGTCGTGACTCAACCGAACCCTTATTTCTGAATCCCTGTTAATTTTGCCACGCATCTCATCAGCAAAGGAGCCCAAATTCAAATCAAGTTGCCCATTTTCTGCAGGTACTTCTTCCTGAGAAAAAAGAGTTTCATCCTGAAGAAAAATATTAACGTCAACGAATACTGAATCGTCCGGCTGTATCATTACGGAATCTCTTCTTGCCTCTACCCCACTCTGCCTCATCAGCTTGGTTTCACCGGTATAAATAGGATCACCTGTTGATTCGAGATTTGTAAAAGACAGAATCGAGAGCAATCCTGCAGAAAGATTCAGTCCTATTTTTTGTGTTACAGACGCACCCGATAAAATAACACCGGTGTTTGCGGCAACCACAGCAGTAGCTGCACCCGCAATTCCCAGGAGCACGAAGCCCCATTTTGGCTTATACTCTTGAACGGTTCTTTCAACCCGAACTCTTTCGGGAAATTCAAGATCTTTAATTTGATAGAGCTGAAATTTGGCAATGGGTTCGTCTACCGTAGGCCGGCTGTCTAAAATATATGCTTGACGGTCAGACACCACACGTGGCTCGGCTGACCCATCAACGGCATTCTGATCCGTTACAACCCATCTTGTAGTCGTACAGGAAGTAAAAAAAATGGTAAATAAGATGAGTGTAAGTAAACTTCTCATAGTTCAAGATCAGAGTGAAAATACAGCTCCGAATGAAAACAGGTGTCTCAATTTAAAAGAGTCCTCCATACCGGGCTCAGATAGCCAGAACGGAAGTTCGTATTTAAAAACAAATCCCCGGGGTTTGCCCAGGTAATCCGGAATATTCAAAGATAAGGAGAATCCGGCTCCCGCATCAGCGAAGAGATCATCGGGTTCATTTTCGATGAGCTCAAGTGACCTTCCGGCATCAAAAAAGAGATAAGATCGGAAGCTTAAAAACTCGCTTACATAGGGTATACGGTTAAATCCCAAAGCTATTGGATTGAAGTAGTCAAATTCGGCATTTACGGAAGCGATGGAGTTTATTAAAAGTGGAGCTGCAAATACATTAGGATCGCTGCTTGAAAACGTATCCACATCCTGACTCGTGTATCCTCTCAAATTTGCACCGCCGGCAATCTGGAATTTACCACTCTCCATCCAGGGCTGCGGAATGGTACCCTTTGCCCGGGTTACGCCATTATCAATGGTTTGAATAGCCGGAGCACTGCTTCTGGAAAAAAGATATTCAGGATCGGCATTCGAGGACGCCATGCCGGTGAAGAGTCGCAGGTTCACTCCCCAATACTCATGGAATTTCACATTTTGAATAAAGGATCCTTGAAACTGAGTGTAGAATTCGTTCAAATACTGGAAGCCGAGAGAAGCATCAATTTTGTACCAGCCCAGGCTGTTATCGTTCTTCAATTGGCCCGAAAGCGTTGATTTCAGTTTGTCCTGATCACTCCACAATGCGGGAAATGCAGCGTATTCGTCGTCAAATCTTTTTTCGTAAGAATGAAACAGACTCAACTCACGGTAGCGGCGCTCATCAAATCCCTCCTGCCAGCGTTTGTTCAGACCCAATCCGTGGCGATGATATCCTGTACGTACCGAGGTAATTGCCTGATAACTTGCTTCACTGCCAAAATCCGACCAGCGATCGATAGGATTAGTATAGGAAGCATAATAGGAAACCGGCAGATCAGGGAACCAAGTGCTCAGCCACAATCCTGCGTCAAGGCGATGCGGTCCGTCTTCGAAGGTACCGGGCACCTGACCTTTTACTCGAACGCCAACCCGTATCCCGTCCACATCGTTATACCATAGATCCGGAGCCGGAATCAACTCATAGCTTGAGGAGGATTGAGCAACTGAATTTGCAGGAATAATCCAGGCGGTAAATAAAATGAGTGCAGATATTAAGAAGTAGAAACGATCCAATCTTCAAGGATTTCATTTTCGGTTATAATGGATTCTGTAAGCTTCAAAAGCCGTTGTTGTTCCGGCCAGCTGATACGACGAACTGCCTCTTCTAACGAAAGCCATTCATATTCGGTATGTTCGTCATCAAGAATAGGTTTTTGGCCCGCTTCAATCTCAGCGGCAAAGGCAGGAATGTGATGAACCGTATCGCTTTTGTGTTCATAAAACGTATTGACAGAAGGTATAGCCCAAAACTTTACAGGCACTAAACCGGTCTCTTCTTTCAACTCGCGAAGTGCTCCCTGCCAGGATGTTTCATCCGGCTCAACTTTACCGCCAACCATTCTCCACTGACCCTGATAGATTTTTCCTTTGGCACGCTTGAAAAGTAAAAACTCAGGCCGGTTCTCAACTATCCTGTAAGCATATAGGTCAATGAGTCTTTTTTTTGACATTAGGTTTTCACCCCACCTGATCTTTAAAATATTCCATGGTCTTTAAAAGGCCTTCTCTCCGGCTTACCTTCGGTTCCCAGTTTAACACCCGCTTAGCCTTGGATACATCCGGTCGTCGAATCTGGGGATCATCCTCAGGCAGTTCCTTAAATGCTATTTCACTTTTACTTCCCGTAATTTCGATGATCTCCTTTGCGAAATCCAATATCGTGATCTCTTCCGGATTTCCGATGTTTACAGGCTCCGACTCGTCACTCATCGCCAGTTTATAAATTCCTTCAACCAGATCATCTACATAGGTAAACGATCTTGTCTGTGAACCGTCCCCAAAAACCGTAATCGGCTCGTTTTTCATAGCTTGCCGGAAAAATGTTGGCAGTGCCCTTCCATCCTCCAATCTCATCCTGGAACCGTACGTATTAAATATGCGGGCAATACTTGTGTCAATTCCATGATAGCGGTGATAGCCCATGACCATCGCTTCAGCAAAACGCTTGGCTTCATCATACACGCCTCTGGGCCCCACCGGGTTTACATTGCCCCAGTAATCTTCATTTTGAGGGTTCACCTGCGGATCTCCATAAACCTCGCTGGTTGATGCAAGCAGTAACTTGGCATTTTTTGCCTTTGCCAGTCCAAGTGCCTTGTGAGTGCCCAGTGAGCCTACCTTTAGCGTTTGGATTGGCATTTCCAGATAATCAATGGGCGATGCCGGAGATGCGAAATGCAGTATAAGATCCAGTTCACCGGCAACAACAATGTAGTTTGTCACATCATGTTTGATAAACTCGAATCTATCCTTCCCTATCAAATGGGAAATGTTTGATTCTGCTCCTGTGAGCAAATTATCCATACAGATTACATCCCACCCATCATTATAAAATTTATCACAGAGATGAGATCCTAGAAATCCGGCTCCGCCGGTAATGAGAACACGTTTACTCAAAGTATTACAGATTGTATAAAATTATCAGAACTGTTTTAGAAGACGGCATCAAAAGTTTTTCCATTTGATGCCGCCAGAAAAATTGGTACTCAGACCCTAAGCATTCACAGATGGCCGGCCTACGCTAATATAGGTCAGTCCGGCTTCTTTCGTGCGCTCCAGATCGTAGAGGTTTCGCCCGTCAAAGATAACCGGCTCCTTCATTAGTTTAATGAAGTTCTCCAGCTCCGGTCGTCGAAACTCATTCCACTCGGTGCAGATCACCAGGGCGTCTACATCTTTCAGAACCGCATCCCGGTCGCTCATAAATTCAATATGGTTCAGGGCATCTTCGGTTGCCGCCTCTTTAAAGGTTTCGATCGCTTCGGGATCGTACGCCTTCATGCTTACGCCCAGCTTTCCGAGGGCATCAGTAATGTAGAGCGATGGCGCCTCGCGGATGTCATCGGTTTCCGGTTTGAAGGACAATCCCCAAACGCCCACAGTTTTTCCTTTCAGGGAATCGCCGAAGTGTGTTTTCATCTTCTCCACGATGGAGACTTTCTGGGATTCGTTGACCTTCATCACCGAATCGAGAATTTTAAAATCGTAGCCCA
Organism: Rhodohalobacter sp.; assembly: GCF_034521535.1. Lineage (GTDB taxonomy): Bacteria > Bacteroidota > Rhodothermia > Balneolales > Balneolaceae > Rhodohalobacter. The sequence continues at coordinate 463,916 of NZ_JAXHMF010000006.1, forward strand.
GCTCGCCGGCGGTGTGGTGTATCGCCTGAACATCTTTCGGAAAGCAGCTTCCGCCGTATCCGATGCCGGCAAAAAGGAATCGCTTGCCGATTCGCGAGTCGGTTCCGATACCGCGGCGGACATTATCCACGTTGGCTCCCACGCGCTCGCAGATATTGGCAATCTCGTTCATAAAGGTGATTTTGGTCGCCAGCATGGAGTTGGCCGCGTATTTGGTCAGCTCACTGCTGCGCTCGTCCATAATAATGATCGGGTTGCCGCTGCGCACAAACGGCTCATAGAGCGTCTGCATCATTTTGGCTGCCTTCTCACTGCTGGTACCCACTACCACGCGCTCAGGATACATAAAGTCTTCCACGGCAGCTCCCTCTCTGAGAAACTCGGGGTTGGAGACCACATCAAATTCAACATCGGTTTTAGCCGCGATCTTATCGCGTACCTTGTCGGCTGTTCCAACCGGAACCGTGCTTTTATTGACAACTACTTTATAGTCGGGATATTTATTAAACAGATCCCCAAGCTCGTCGGCTACATTCAGCACAAAACTCAGATCGGCCTGGCCATCGGCGCCCGGAGGCGTTGGAAGGCATAAAAACAGGATATCACACTTCTGAAACGTATCTTCCAGGTCGGTGGTAAACGAAAGTCGTTTTTCGCGAATCGAGCGGTCAAACACGCGGTTCAGCCCCGGCTCGTAAATCGGCACTTCGCCATTTCGCATTCTCTCCACTTTCTTCTCATCGATGTCCACGCAGATGACATCATTACCGCTGTCGGCAAAGCAGGTCCCTGATACCAGGCCCACATAGCCGGTTCCAATAACTCCTATTTTCATGTTATAGTCGCTCTATTTTTTTGATTTCCAGTTCAAGTTTTCCGGCAGGCACGTCAACTTCAACAACGTCTCCCACCTCTTTCCCGAGAATGGCCTGACCGATTGGGGAATCGACAGAAATTTTTCCTTGTTTGAAGTCCGCCTCATCTTTGGAGACAAGTGTATACTTCATCTCCTTATTGGTTTTTTTATTCAGTATCGTAGTAGTAGATAGCAGATACGCTTTCGTATCATCAATATCCTTTTCATCGATAATACTTGATGTTGCCAATGTATTCTCAAGTTCGGCAATGCGTTTCTCAAGATATCCCTGAGCCTCTTTGGCTGCATCGTACTCTGCGTTTTCACTCAGGTCGCCCTTCGCTCTCGCTTCCGCTATCTCTTCGGCAATCTCCTTGCGCCCGCGGGTTTTTAAATCTCTTAGTTCTTTATCAAGCTTTTCGTATCCTTCTTTGGACAGATAATTTTTCTTCATGCTAACGTTTACATCAATTTGACTTAGTTAAAATAGAAATAGCAGTATTTCTACTGCTATCATCGAACAATTTTTCGGTAACTATTTAGATATGTAAAAATAGGATGTTCCGCACTGTTTTCCCAACCTGAATTTTACAGTACAACTTTGATACCGTTTGAAAATCTCTCTCTCATCTACCAATCCTTTTTCAGCCCGTCATAAGTCTCAACCTCTTCTTTCAATTGATTGTGAAATGAAAACAGTGGCTGCATCAGCCGTTCCAGCTCCTCGCCGGAATAGTCCATCTCTACAAAGTGTGCATTCTGACGTTCAATCACCTTTTGCTCCTCTTCGAGCCGGTTTAATGCTTTTTGATGCTCCTTTTCTGACCTAATCATAACAATCCTTTATTTTATGATTGTAATCATGCCTATTTCTTTGCCGGTTATTCGATCTTTTCGGGGGGCAGCCGGAAACATTAATATTTCATAGCAACTGGGGAACTATCGCTTGTATTCTTCTACCGGCTTTCGTTTTTCTGAAGAATCCCTGCAGGGTCAATGACCGGTAATATTAAACGTTCGGCCATTGTGCCCCGGCTTTTCTCATAAAATACTCCACGCATGGTAGAGTAGCTGATACTGAAAAGAGTGACTACAAGTTGATCAGGCAGAGTAAATGTCTCTTCATCCTCCTTTTTTAAAACAGTGCCCAGCTCATGAAACTCAAACTCAACCATGAAAATCAATTCGGCAATCAACCTGGGATTTTTTTTACCGGTTGTAAACCGTGGTTTGAGAATAAAAGCAAATTTTTCACTCTTTGGGTTAAAATCAATATTGGTTTCCATTGAAAAATTGATTCGCTCTGTTGGAATCGACTCTTCCGGCTTCTGGAATGTATAACCCAAATCTTCCAGCTTTGAAATTTTGAAACGAACATTCTTTTCTTCTGCCATTGGTAGTTGTTCTGAACGTTATGCTGCTTGCGGATGATTTTTTTTGTCGAGACTCTCTTCCGTCATTAGATAGCTTTCCCGGTAACCTTTAACAGAAAAAGACCGAAATTTCTTCTCTTCAGGAATAACTTCCACTACTTCGGATAACAGTTCATCCAGATCGAGTTGGAATTTTTCCGAAATAGGTAGTTGTGTAATCACAAAACCTTTCCGGTTCAGCTCCTTTTTATAAAATTTTGGTGCAACAATCACCTCCATATCAAGGGCATCTTCGATCTTCACCAGAGTTTCCAGTGTTGGGTTGGCATGACCGCTTAGTATAGTGCTGACACGCTGCTCCGACACGCCGGATTTTTCAGCCAACTCACTCTGAGTCCACCCTTTTTGCTGCAGCAGTTCATAGATCTGAGCCGCAACATCCATCTGTTTCTTTATAAATCGTCTTTTCATATTTGACCCATGTTTATAGTAATTGTGTATCAATTATCGGGATAGCGAATATCCTGAAATTGTTCCAAAGGAAAATTCAAGTTGCCGGTAATTCGGTTGATTTTTGTATCGAATGAAATTTCATTTCGTCTCACTCTTTTTTGGATACAACGAAACACGTATTGAAGGTCTTTTACGCACCGGTACAGATGTGGATCTTCCTGGTACGTATCTGCATTCTTGATCCCGCCATTACCAAGGATAAGTATCCGGTCATTATAGCGCAGTCCATACCACCTCAGCTGTTTGGGTTTAACGGTTTTGATGGCTACGACCCAGTCATTGCGTTTTCCTTCCTCAAGTTTAAGCATTGGAGGCAAAAAGAGATGTTCCTCCAACATATATTCTAGACGCCAGTTACTGTCTTCAAACGATTCAGGTTCTTGTTTGCTTTGTTGATCTATAAATTTTTCCGGTTCGGTAAGCTGTTCGCCGTTAAACCATACGGCATAACAAACAGCCTCCTCTCCCTTCCTAAACAGTTCTATGTTGAAAGATCGTTTCAACTATAAGTGAATATTTTGAATTTGAATATACATTATTTCTTGATATGAGCAAATAATAGATTCCAAGCTCCTTAAGTAAAAGTTATAACCGGATTAAATTTTTAAAGCCTCATTGACACAACTTCATAATTCAACATTCATCATTCTGCGGTTCGATATTCTTTACACCTCAAAACCCACCCGGCACCAGATCCAGCTTTTTGATACTCTCATGCATATATACATTGAGAAACGAAATTAATCAGATCAGTGTGAGTTTCTCAATTTGTTTAGTTTTAATTGTTGGAAGATAAGATCAATTGCTTCTATAAAACAGATATACATCACTATTGTATTTACTTCTATACCACCGCTAAGATACGTCAGCCCAATAGCTAAGTACCAAATTGCTTTTACCAATTAAGAGTATCCCATATTCCAAATGTATTCTAACCATCTTAATGGTAAATACATGGCAAATGAATATGGCAAAATAACCATACCAATATTCGTAATATAATCTCCAATTTGTTCAAGCATCAGTTATCCTTCCCCTCCACAACCCCAATCTCCTCCTCACTCAACCCATACAACTCATACACCAACCGGTCAATCTCGGCTTCCAGTTCGGTAGTATCGGCTTTGGGATTTTCTTTTTTTTCGGTAAGGATCTTGTTAACAACAATATTTAAATCATTTTGTATGATTCAGTAATCTTTAATGGAAAGGTTTTAAACTCTCCGATTCTTACTTTTCGGAAATAAATCATCAAACTCATTCCTTGTCATATCTAAAATAGACCATACCATTAATATTGAATCAAAATATACCTAATACATATTTTGGATCAACCTTTTTATTACTAGACTATTGCTATGTATAAACTTCTATCAATGATATACATCTTCTTCAACTAAGTGCACAACATAAACCTTTCGCCTAGAATTTCTCTGCATTACAATCCTTTGACCTGTCAAAAAATTTAGGATCGCGAGGAGCTGCTAACCATTCTCCATAGCTAATGTAAGTGTTTTTTATTCCATTTTGTGATAAACCAATCAATATGCTTTCCCTTTATTTCAGGTACATAGTTTTCATCTTTTTTATGATCTGAATGATAAACTTTGTTTTTAATTAACATCTTGTGACTTTGTCCAGCGATATTTATCATATGGATTTACCCCTCTGGTTATATCGAATAAATCTTCTAAATTTTTACTTCATCACCTCTAACTTTATCCAAAATCTTTTGAGTCAAATTCATCATTACTTCCACATCAAAAATCTATCCTTATCATTATCTGCAAAATCTTAGTGCATTAATCTCATGTTTAAGTTATAACCTCCTTATTCATTTGAATAACCATAACTTTTAATGATTCTACTGTTGCTAAAGATTTTTCTGCTATGAATATTAAGGTATCAACATGTAGCCTCCTCAAATGCATCTTGCAAATATTAGGGTTGATAGAAATCAAGTGAATATTTCTAAAACAAAATTCTCTACACTGTTAGACATGGTCAGATTTTTCAGCCATGAATTTGGTGTAATAAAGCTGATATATGAGTCCTTTGCTTTAATTAAATCTGCAACTCTCGTTCAATAAAGAATACATACAAGATCCAATTGATATTCGAGCTGTTTCATAATTGATTCGTAAATAATTCTTTTAAGCTTTCGTCGATAAGATACTCTGCTAAAATAAGGCGGATTCCCAATCACCACATCAAACCCGGTAAACCGTCCCTCCTCATCCAGCACTTCGGGGAATTCAAACCGCCACTCAAATGCTTCGTTGTAAAAAGCGCCGCTCTCCTCTTCAGCTTTCTGCTCTTCCAGTTTCCTCAGTTTCTTTTTCTGTGTCTTAATCTCTTTTTTAGTGAATTTCACATCGCCAAAGAGGTCGTCACTCTGCATCACCTCCAGCTTGCCCCTTGCTTTGGAGAGTTTACGGTTTATCGGGCGGTTGTTGGTCAGCGTGGTGGTGTACTCCTCTTTAATGTCGTCAATCAGCTGCTGTAAGCGCTGCTTTTCGGTGCGGTCGCCCGTCTGCTTGTAACTGCGTACTGCTTCTTTATAATCTTCCAGGGAGTGGTCGCTGTTTTTAAACACGACGCTCAGATCACTGTCCAGCTCAAAGCGGCTCACCAGCGAGTTGCCCTGTTTGATGTTGATGTCGATATTAGGAAGAACTTCCAGCTCCATATAATCACTTTCCGGAGTGTAGAAGGCTCGTTTCAACAGTTCAATCCAAAGACGAAGGCGGCAAATTTTCACTGAATTGGGGTTAATATCCACCCCAAACAGGCAGTTTTCTATCAGATAACGTTTTTCGTGAAAGAGTGTTTTCTGTACCCGTTCCAATTCAGATGAGATCTTACGAGAATTCAACGTTGTCCCTTTCCATGAATGGGATACATCGTACTCAAACAGCTCCTCATCTCCCCAGCTAATGATCAGCTCATCGTTTTCAACAGTGACTTCTACACCGCGAAGAACCTTCCCGTCCGTGTCACACAAAATACCCAGCTCACTTTTAATGGCAATCAACTCATTGAGGCATGACACCAGAAAGTGCCCGGAACCCACGGCCGGGTCACAAATCGTAATGGAGTTAATCAGCTCGTTGGCTTCCGCAATAGAGATATCCCGGCCGATTTTATTATAAATTTTCGCAAACGTTAATTGGGCTTTTGCCTCTTGCGCGTTTTCGCCCTCACCCCATTCCCCTCTCCCGCGGGAGAGGGGTTTAGGGGAGAGGGCCGAAATGGCAATTTCCTTCAAAACAGCCTCTGTATCTTTAAAAACCTCCTCATTTGAAAACCGGATCACACGCACGCCAATATCATTTAAAAACTGTTCACGTTCTTCATCCGATGCTCTCTGTTCATCGGTATTGTGATACTCACCATCCAACTCTACAGCCAATTTCTTTTCGTGGCAGTAAAAGTCCAGAATAAAACCTTCTTCAATTGGGTGCTGGCGTCTGAATTTAAGATCAAGAAGTTGTTTATTCCGAAGTAGTTGCCATAGAACATCTTCTGCTTCAGTTTGGTTTTTGCGGAGATGACGTGCGTTTTGAAGAAGAGATTCCGGGAGCTTTATTCCGGGTTCTGACGCTGACATACCGCGTTTTTCACCCTCACCCCGAGTGAGAGGGGTTGGAGAGAGGGCCGAAAACCTATCCACAACCGCTTTTCTCAACGTCTCCCGGGCCATATACTCGGTAATAAAGCCCGGCGTGTAGAATGAGCCGTCTTTATAGCCGTTAATCTTCTCAAAAATCAGGCCCAGTACAGAAGCATTAATCAGGCTTTTGCTTTCGTCGCGGATCTCTTCCGAGCCTTCGGCAGAAAAATCATACGCTTCCAGGAATTGGAAGAGGTAATCCAATGTGTTGAGTGTATCACCGCGCTGATTGGTGAGCACACTTTTGCTGTAGACCGGTATTTCTGCATGATCATCCAGCCCGGAAATACGTGTGGTCTGATGTTCCAGTGAAGAGACATCAAAAAGGGAGCTGTTCAGATAGGGTATATGGCCAAACTTCTCGTTTACGTCATCCGACCGGTCTTTCTCCCGGCGTGCCAATACCTGGAAAAAGAGCTTATTCAGTTCATCCAGGCTATCAATTACCCGATAGTTCAAAAACTTAAAATGCTTGTCATGCCGATGGTAGCGGTAGAGCTGGGCTTCCAGAAGTTTTAAGAACAATATCCGGTTCATCCAAGTGATGGAAAGCTCCATCGCCACGCTGAAAAGTTGCTCATCTCTGCCGGCTCCGTAACTGCTCAACGACTTACTTAATGTGGAGAGATGATCTTCCGCATCCAGAATCCGAATGGTGTTTTCAATAAACGATCCGCGATTCCGGTTCTCCTCTGATGCCCGCTGTATATAGCGAGTGCTGCCGTCTTTGGTCTCTTCAAGGCCGAGAATGTAAAGCAGCTCACGATAAAATTCCTTGTTCAGACTGTTGCTGTCGTTGGCAAACGGTTCCTTAAGTAGGTGCGTGGGTGTAAAGAGCTTGTAGATCGGGATCAGCTTCTTTTCATAGTCGCTGTCCTTCTCCCCTTTCAAAAACTTCCGGGTTTTATCCAGCGGCAGCCACAGCCCGTTGATGGAGATATCCTGTGCATCGATAAACTTGGAGATCTCTTTATACATGAAATCGTTATTGGACGATACCTTACGGTCACTTTTCCACTCTTTCCATGTTTTCCGCAATGCGGATGGTTTATAAAAACAGCGCTCGAACTCCTGGGCATCAAAGATGAACCAGTTGTCCATATCGGTGATGATGATATGCTTCAGGTCGCTGTTGTCCTGCACAATTCGCTGCTCCAGGTAATAGAGAACCGCCTCATGCATCGCTTTGCGGTTGATCTGCTCTTTGTTAATCATCTCAGCGGCATTGCCCGGCCGTTTTGCTTCAATCAGTACCCCAACCGGATCTTTCCCCTTTTTCCCCGTATGAATGGCCATGTCGATACGGGCACTGGTATTAATGAAATAATCTTCAAAACCAACTTTGTTAAAGAAGGTGGTCAAAAAGTTCTTAAAGTGCTCTTCATGCTCGCCTTTGTCTTTTGCAACCTCAATGGCATTATGGAGCTCTTCGAGTGCATCTTTAAACAGCGTAAAAGAACCTCTCTCAATGGGCTCCTTCAGAAATGCCTTGTTGATTGTTTTTCTGACGGTTTTGGAGTCAAATTTCATTCTTACCCTTTCTGTAGAATAGATTTATACTCTTTTCAAATAAAAATACAATCAGCTTAAAATAACAGAAACTATGGAAATGAAAAGGGTGTGCTGAAAATAGCTGATTATTCAAAAGTTAATCTAAATATGTACACTCAATTCAAAAAGATTATTTTATTACCTATTAGAAATCTAATTTCCAATTCTTCTTTGAAATTTAGCACTGGAGCGTGCTACTTTTAAACACTCACTCATACCAAACATTTTAGCCACATTTTTTCCAAAAAAATAAACATTTTGAAAAAGCTCTCAACCAAAGAAATATTAAAGCAAAATCTGGAACGTACATCACCTCTTCGCAAGAATTTTATTCTGTGGCTTCACGACATAAGAAGTCTTCACAATGTGGGAGCCGCTTTCCGCTCGGCGGATGCTTTTGGAATCAAAGAGCTATGGCTGTCGGGATTTACGCCCACCCCTCCCCGGCCGGAAATTACCAAAACCGCCATCGGTGCTGAGGAAAATGTAGAGTGGAAACAGATCGAATCACCGGCTGAAGCGGCTGAATCACTAAAATCAAATGGCTACCGGATTATCGGCCTGGAGCAGACTACCACCAGTACGCTTCTTCATAATTTCAAACTCCCATCGGATAAAATATGTTTGGTATTGGGAAACGAAGTCACAGGAATCGGAGATGAAATGATACCACATCTGGACGCAAGTGTGGAGATCCCTCAATTTGGAATGAAGCACTCACTGAACGTATCGGTTGCCGGAGGAGTGGCTCTCTATGCATTTTTTGAAAAATTCACTCTGCGAAAAGAGAGTTAATCAATAAAAAGCTTTATTGGTAATTTAACGCCACAGACCTTAATTTCAGCGGCCTGAACCAAGTATTAAAAGAATTTATGTCGAAACGAAAATTAGTTACTTCTGCACTGCCCTACGCCAATGGTCCGATTCATCTCGGGCACCTCGCCGGAGCCTATCTTCCGGCCGATCTCTATACCCGGTTTCAACGGCTCAAAGGTGAAGATATCATCCATATTTGTGGCTCTGATGAGCATGGTGTTCCTATCACTATCGCCGCCGAAAAAGAGGGCGTAACCCCGCAGGAAATTGTAGACCGATATCACGAACGTAACAAAGCCGTTTTCGACAAGTTTGGAATTGACTTTGATTACTATGGACGTACAAGTTCAGAAACTCACAGAAAGACCTCTCAGGATTTCTTTCTCAAACTTTATGAGCAGGGCGTATTCAAAAAGAAAAGTCAGGAGCAGTATTATGATGAAGACGCCAACATGTATTTACCCGATCGCTATGTAAAGGGAACCTGCCCGAAATGCGGTCATCCGGAAGCGTACGGAGATCAGTGCGAGAAATGCGGATCCTCCCTCTCTCCCACCGATCTGATCGATCCTGTAAGTGCCTTGACCGGAAATAAGCCAATCTTAAAATCAACCGAGCATTGGTTCATCCCACTCGGAGATTTTCAGGACAGACTTCAGGAGTGGATCGATTCCCGGGAGAACTGGAAACCGAATGTTGTGGGCCAATGCAAGAGCTGGCTCGATGGCGGTCTTAGCGATCGCGCCGTAACCCGCGATCTTACATGGGGCGTACCTGTTCCTCTGCCTGATGGTGAAGGAAAAGTACTCTATGTTTGGTTTGATGCCCCTATCGGCTACATCTCCGCCACAAAAGAGTGGGCCGAGGAGAAGGGTGAACCCGATCTCTGGAAAACCTACTGGCAGGATGAAGAAACCTCACTGGTTCACTTCATCGGAAAAGATAACATTGTATTTCACTGCATCATGTTTCCTGCCATGCTGATGCAGCACGGTGAGTTTGTTCTTCCCGAAAATGTACCGGCCAATGAATTTCTCAACCTTGAAGGCCGAAAACTCTCAACATCCAAGGGATGGGCGGTTTGGCTGGAGGAGTATCTCGACTATTTTGAAGCCGATCTGCTTCGCTATGTACTGGGCACTACCCTGCCGGAAACTAAAGACTCCGATTTTTCATGGAATGACTTCCAAAGCCGGGTGAACAGCGAGCTGGCTGATATTCTCGGAAATTTTGTATTTCGCACACTCAGCTTTACCGAGCGATTTTTTGACGGGGCCGTTCCGAAACTGAGCAATCCAACAGAGCTGGATCTGAACACACTCAAAGAGATTGAAAATCAGAAACAGAAAATTGAGAATGCGTACAACTCTTACAAATTCCGTGAAGCCATTGCAGAGACAATGCACCTGGCTCGAATCGGAAACCGATATTTTACAGAAACAGAGCCGTGGAAAACCCGAAAGGAGAACCCGGAGGCCTGCGGCAATACGCTGAACGTTTGCGTGCAAATTTCCGCTGCTCTCTCTATTCTGTTTCACCCGGTGCTTCCGGCAAAAATGTCTCAATTGAGAAAACAGTTGGGTGTTCCCGATACACTACAGTGGGATGATGTAACGTCAGATCTCATTCCGGCCGGTCAGATTGTTGAACAAGGTGAAATTCTGTTTGAAAAAATTGAAGATGAAGCCGTTCAGGAACAGGTTGATATTCTGGAAAAACGGGCTGCAGAATCTGCCGGAACCAATGAAAAGGATTATGAGCCGCTAAAAGAGACCGCCACATTTGATGATTTTGTGAAGCTCGATTTCCGTGCGGGTAAAATAACAGATGCCAAGAAGGTCAAAAAATCAAAAAAACTGCTCAACATTACCGTTGATCTCGGTTTTGAGAAGCGTACGATTCTATCCGGTATCGCAGAATTTTTTAAAGCTGATGAGATTGTAGGCCGCTCGGTGGTTGTTGTGGCAAATCTCGCCCCTAAAAAGATGATGGGCGTTGAAAGCAACGGAATGATCCTGATGGGTGAAGACACTGAAGGCAAACTCCACTTCGTTGAAACAGATGCGGAACCCGGAAGTCCGGTAATGTAATTTTATGAAAAGAACCAGGTTCGAATCTAAACCGGGCGTTACGTTTACCGATAACGCCACCAATTTTTGTATTTACTGCCCACACGCTTCGGCGATAAGCTGTATTCTGTTTGATGCATACGACGCTGAAAATGGTGTCCCCCATTCTATGCAGATGGATGCCGACGGTTACTGGCAAGTGGAAATTCAGGGTGATCAATCCGGCAGATGGTATGCTTATGACGTTGAGTTTGCCGATGAAGAATCTAAGCCCGACTCTCCCTATATCAATGAACATTTTGCGGACCCATATAGCAAGCATGTCACCGTTCGAAACACATATCGCCAGGACGCCCGAAGTTACATTTATAAGGATGATTTTGATTGGGAAGGCGATACACACTGCTTCCCCGATGATCCCAGGGATCTTATCATATACGAAACTCATCTGAAAGATTTAACGGCACATCCAAGCAGCAAGGCGAAAGGAAAGGGGTTTTATCAAAAGTTTACTGACCCAAATCAAAAAGGCGGAATCAATTACCTGAAACGGCTTGGGATCAATTGTGTTGAATTTCTTCCGCTTCACAAATTTCCGCCAATCGAGCCGCCATTCGAAGAAACCACCCCCGAGGGTTTTCAAAACAGCTGGAATCCATATTCGACCAACTATTGGGGTTATATGACCTCCTTTTTCTTTGCGCCGGAGAGCTCTTTCGCGTCGGATTACTCCAATCGTTTTTCCGGTAAAACCACCGCGGCCGTTACCGAGTTAAAAGAGGTTGTTAAGCAACTGCACAAAGAGAATATGACAGTCATTATGGATGTGGTTTTTAATCACACATCCCTTTTTGACGTCAATCCACTCACTCATCTCTGCCCCGACGAATATTTAAGGTCTGATGAAAATGGTGAGCTCCTTAACAGAAGCGGTACAGGCAACGAGTTCCGGTCCGAAAATCCCGTAGCTCGCCAGTTAATTGTAGACTCTCTGCTTTACTGGATAGAAGAGTATCATATCGACGGATTTCGATTTGACCTTGCAGCTCTGCTTGACAGAAAATCATGGGATGTAATCAGGAACAAAGTTCACGAAAAATATCCGAAAACCGTTCTTATTGCAGAACCATGGGGTGGTTACTACTCTCCTCAGGACTTTTCCAATCACGACTGGGCTTCCTGGAATGATCGAATCCGGAACAGTATCAAAGGGTCTAACCCAATGCAAGATAAGGGATTTATATTCTCTGAATGGCAGCACGAAACACGGCGGGAACGGCTGGAAAACATCTTTAAGGGAACACTGAATCATGGTGAAGGCGGTTTGTATAACACCTCAGCCCACAGTGTGAATTATCTTGAAAGCCACGACGGATACACTCTGGGTGATTTTATTCGTATAGGTCTGAAGCCTGAGCTGCAGGATGAAAAAATCACCGACAGAGAAAAACACGTAAAACTCAATCCGTCTGAATTAAAGATTGCCAAGTTAGCCGCGCTAACACTTTTTACTGCACAGGGTATAACGATGATCCATACGGGGCAGGAGTTCGCAAGATCCAAGATTATTGCAAAGACACCGTATCCCGATGATGATGTGGGGAAAATGGACCACAACAGCTACCAGAAAAACAACGAAACCAACTGGATCAATTTTGATGATATTCGATTAAATTCGTCCCTGTTCGATTATTACCGGGGGCTGATTCAGATACGAAAGCATTGTCCGGCCTTAAGCCGTTGCGAACCTCACGAAATCAGCTTCGAACATTATGGGAATCCGCTGGTTATCACTTTTTACATTAGCGGTAATGAAAGCGGAGACTTAAATGACTATTATGTGCTCCTTAACGCCTCAGCTAATGAGAAAGCTAACTGCAGACTTCCTGAAGGCACGTGGGAAGTTATTGCAAATAAGGATATTGTATCAATTCAGTCTGTAGATATAGCAAGTGGAACAGTAAAAATTGAACCTCAAAGCGGAATGTTGTTAAGAAAGTTGCGACATTGATCTTCAGCGAATATTTTAGTGCGTCTCTATTAACCTAAATCTATCTCACTTTGGCTACTTCTCCTACCAATAACCGTGGTACCTGGAACACAAAATTTGGATTTATTCTCGCAGCAGCCGGATCGGCCGTTGGACTGGGAAATATCTGGCGATTTCCAACCGAAGCCGCATCAAATGGTGGGGCCGCTTTTCTCTTTATTTATATCATTTGCGTTGTACTGATCGGACTCCCTGTTATGATTGCGGAACTTTCAATCGGGCGCAGCACACAGAAAAATCCTGTTGGCGCTTTTAAAGCCCTCAGCACAAACAAATTTTTTCCCCTGGTCGGTTTTTGGGGTGTTTTGTGTGGTGTGATGATCCTGAGTTTCTACACCATTATTGCAGGCTGGACATTTAGTCACGTCTTTGTTGAGATATTCACATTTGCGGGCTGGCACTCCACTGCCGAGCTTTTAGCTGATTCTGAAAACGGCTATGTCAATGCCATTTTTGCCATGATATTTATGGGCTTAACCATCATGATTATTCGCGGTGGAGTTAGCGAGGGAATTGAAAGAGCCACGAAACTGATGATGCCGCTTTTGGTTCTCATTTTAGCCATCATGACTCTCTATGTTGTATTTCAGCCCGGCGCTACAGAGGGACTTGAAGTCTACTTGAAACCCGACTTTTCCATGATTACCGGTGAGCTGGTTCTTGCCGCACTGGGACAGGCCTTCTTTTCTCTCTCCTTGGGAATGGGTGCCCTTATAACCTACGGATCTTACTTGAGCAAAAAAGAGAACATTGTGGAAGCCGCCAGTTATGTAACACTTGCTGATGTTGGAATCGCGTTTTTGGCCGGTCTGTTGATTATGCCAACTATTTTCCTTGCTCAGGCGCAGGGCGTTGAAATTTACGATGCCTCCGGAAACTTTCTTGCCGGGCCTGCACTCATATTCCAGATTTTACCTGAACTGTTTTCCCAGATGGGCGGTGTATTGGGTTTAACGATTGGGATATCCTTCTTCTTCCTGCTCAGTTTAGCTGCACTTACGTCAACCATATCACTCCTGGAAGTACCAACCTCTTATATTATTGATGAACACGGTGTACGAAGGACAAAAGCAGCGCTCTATGTTGGATTAACCGTTTTGGTCATTTCAATCATTATCTCATTCAATACAGCTCTGATCGGAAACATCGACTACATATTCAGTGTGATAGGCCTGCCGCTTGGTGGACTTTTAATCTGTATCTTTATTGGATATTTCTGGAAAACAAAAAGTGCCGTGGATGAGATGAAGAACGGATTTAAAGATATTCGTGATTCATGGTTTACAACTGTTTGGTCTGTATTTATCAAATTTATCTGTCCGATTATCATTCTCTTTATTTTAGCTCAGGCCATTTTGGGATAATCTGAAAGCAAAATTCGAATTACTTTACAGCAGTAAGTTGTTATCGAACAGAACCTGCTGTATTTTTGAAGTCTAAATTTGAACTAAACTAACGTATGGGAAAAGTAAGTACATCCGATTTCCGTCCCGGAATGAATATTCTGCTGGACAATGAAATTTACACTATTGTTGACTTTCAACATGTAAAACCCGGAAAAGGCGGTGCATTTGTTCGCACAAAGTTAAAGGGCGTTGAAAACGAAAAGAATATTGAAAAAACGTTTCGCTCCGGGGAGTCTGTTGAATCCATCCGTGTAGAAAAACATCCCTACCAGTTTCTCTATTCCGAGGGTGATATGTTTTTCTTTATGCACCAAGAAACCTACGAACAAGTACCGCTGGAACGTAAACGAGTAGAAAATTCGGAATTTATCTTCGACGGACTGGTTTGCACACTCTCTATCGATGTAGACAATGAACAGATTCTTTTTGCTGAACCACCTGATCAAGTGGAAGCTGAAGTTGTACAAACCGATCCCGGAATACGCGGTGATACGGCACAAGGCGGCAGCAAGCCTGCTACGATTTCCGGCGGTGCCGTTGTTCAGGTTCCGCTTTTCATTAACGAAGGTGAAGTAATTCGCGTAGATACACGAACCGGTGAATATCTAGAAAGAGCTAAAACTAAATAAACAGTTATTATGGACTTAAAACTTGTCAAAAACCTGCTAGACCTTATCTCAAAAACTGAACTCAATGAAGTTTCTATTGAGGAAGGAGATTTTAAAATGAAAGTTAAAAAACAGTCTGATGCTCCTGCTCAGTCTGCACCAATGCAGTTTCAAATGCCTGCGGCTCAGCAAGCACCTGCTCAGGCAGCTCAGCCGGCATCGGCTCCTGCCCCTACAGATTCTTCAGCATCTGAAAGTAAAGAGTCGCAGCCTGATGGTGATACCGTTAAATCTCCGATTGTTGGAACATTCTACGAAGCCTCATCGCCTGATTCTGATCCATTTGTTAAGGTTGGAGATACTGTGCAGAAAGGTGATACCCTCTGTATTGTTGAAGCAATGAAAATTATGAATGAAATCGAAGCAGAATTCTCAGGAACTGTTCAAAAAATTCTTGTTGATGACGGTCAACCCGTAGAATTCGATCAGCCGTTGTTCATTATCAAAAAAGCTTAATTAAACAGTATGTTTAAAAAGATTTTAATCGCGAATCGAGGTGAAATTGCACTTCGTATTATTCGTACCTGCAAAGAAATGGGAATTAAAACCGTTGCGGTCTACTCCACTGCAGACCAGAATAGTTTGCATGTGAAATTTGCAGATGAGGCGGTTTGTATTGGCCCACCTCCGGGACGTGACAGTTACCTTAAAATTCCAAGTATTCTTGCAGCAGCTGAGATTACCAATGCAGAAGCTATTCATCCCGGTTACGGTTTTTTAGCTGAGAATGCGGAATTTAGCAGAATATGTGAAGAACACAACATCAAATTTATCGGCCCTTCCCCCCATATGATCGAAAATATGGGTGATAAAGCTACAGCAAAGGCCACGATGATAAAAAATGATGTACCTGTGGTACCCGGTTCAGAAGGTATCGTCACATCCGTTGACGAGGGAAAAAAGATTGCCAAGGAAATTGGTTACCCGGTCATTATAAAGGCCAGTGCCGGTGGCGGTGGCCGAGGAATGCGTGTTGTTGAAAGTGATGACAAATTCGAACACTCTTTCAAAACGTGCCGGAACGAAGCTGAATCGGCTTTTAGTAATCCTGCTGTTTATATCGAGAAATTTGTGGTCAATCCCCGTCATATCGAAATTCAGATCATGGGAGATCAGCACGGAAATATTAAGCATTTAGGTGAACGTGAGTGTTCACTGCAGCGCCGTCATCAAAAAATTCTTGAGGAAGCCCCTTCTCCGGTTATGACACCCGAAGTTCGTGACAAGATGGGATTAGCTGCGGTTAACGCAGGTAAAGCCATCGATTACGAAGGTGCAGGAACCGTTGAATTTATCGTTGATAAAGATCTGAATTTCTATTTCATGGAGATGAATACCCGAATTCAGGTTGAACATCCGGTTACAGAAGAAATTACGTGGTGCGATATTGTAGAACAGCAAATTCGAGTAGCCGCCGGCGAAAAAATTGATATGTCTCCACTGAAAATGCGCGGACACGCCATCGAATGCAGAATCAACGCGGAAGATCCGGAGTTTAATTTCCGTCCTACTGCCGGTGAAATCACATCCTTCAACATTCCGGGCGGACACAGTGTACGGGTTGACACGCACGCCTATGCGGGCTATAGAATTCCGCCGCATTATGATTCAATGATTGCAAAATTGATTGTGAGTGCTCCTACCAGAAAAGAGGCAATTGCACGTATGAAACGCGCACTGCAGGAATTTATCGTGGAAGGTGTAAAAACGACCATACCCTATCACCTGCAATTAATGGAAGACAAAAACTTTCAGACTGGTGATTTTAATACACAGTATTTAGAGCAGCATTTCAAATTTAAACCGGAACAAAAATAACCATTTACTTTTATGAACATTCCTGATGATCTGAAATACACAAAAGAGCACGAGTGGATCCGCGATAACGGTGACGGTACCGTAACAATTGGAATCACTGATTTTGCTCAGGGTGAACTGGGAGACATTGTCTTTGTTGAGCTTGAGCCTGAAGGATCAGAATTTGATCAAGATGAAGTTTTAGGCACGGTAGAAGCTGTAAAAACTGTTTCTGAACTCTTTTCACCTGTTTCCGGCGAAGTTACCGAGATAAACGAAGACCTTGAAGATGATCCCGAGCTGGTAAACAATGATCCCTACGGAGACGGCTGGATGGTTAAAATGAAGCTTTCTGACGCATCTGAACTCGACAGCCTTCTGTCTCCTGAAGATTACGAACAACTGATTGACTAAATAATTTACAACAACTGTATATAATGCATACTCATCACGATGAGTGGATTCTCATCTTAGACTTTGGCTCACAATACACACAGCTCATCGCCAGAAGGCTCAGAGAACTCAATGTTTATTGCGAAATACATCCATATAACACTCCAAAAAAAGAATTTGAGAATCATCCGCCCAAAGGTTTAATCCTTTCCGGCGGACCAAAAAGCGTGTATGATGAGGATGCTCCGGTTTTAAACCTGGACTACTTCAAATTTGATATTCCTGTACTGGGAATTTGCTACGGACTTCAGTCCCTTGCTCACGCCATCAAGCCCGGCAGCGTGGAAAAAGCTGACAAACGTGAATTCGGGCGTGCAGAACTGTTAATCAATGATCACTCCGATATTTTTAAAGGAATTGACGACGGTTCCATTGTATGGATGAGCCATGGAGATCACATCAAAAAGCTTCCCTCCCCTTATGAAATTATTGCGCACACAGAGAATGCGCCTGTTGCTGCCGTAAAACACAGTGAGAAACCGATCTTCGGCGTTCAATTTCATCCGGAGGTAGTACACACTGAAGACGGTGCAAAAATGCTGGAAAACTTTGTGATCAATATTGCAGGGTGTTCCGGGGATTGGACGGCAGCATCTTTTATTGAAACTGAAATCGAAGCTATCCGGGAAAAAGTTGGAAATGACAAGGTGATTTGCGGCCTTTCCGGCGGAGTGGATTCTACCGTAGTTGCCACTCTTTTGCATAAAGCCATCGGAGACCAGCTGCTCTGTATTTTTGTAGATAATGGCCTTTTGCGCAAAAATGAGTTCGAAAAAGTTCTGCAAACATACAAAGATAACCTGCATCTTCCGGTTAAGGGAATTGATGCATCAGATCTATTCCTGGATAAACTGGAAGGAGTATCCGATCCCGAAGAAAAAAGGAAGATTATTGGAAATACCTTTATTGAAGTATTCGATAAAGCAATTGAAGATGAATCTGAGTACAAGTATTTAGCACAGGGCACCCTCTACCCTGATGTTATTGAAAGCGTCTCATTCAAAGGTCCTTCCGCAACCATCAAGTCTCATCACAATGTTGGCGGACTGCCCGAGAAGATGAATCTCGACCTTATCGAACCGGTCAGAGAGCTTTTCAAAGATGAAGTTCGTAATGTTGGACGTGAGCTGGGAATTCCTGAGGCCTTAATCGGGCGACATCCTTTTCCGGGTCCCGGAATGGGAATTCGTGTTTTGGGTGAAATTAGCAGAGACAAACTGAGGCTTTTACGAGAAGCTGACGATATTTTCATTCAATCACTCAGAGATCACAAGCTGTACGACGAAGTATGGCAAGCGCTTGCGGTACTTCTTCCCGTTCAGTCTGTCGGTGTGATGGGCGACGAAAGAACATACGAGTTTACCGTGGCACTGCGAGCTGTTACCAGCCTGGATGGCATGACTGCCGATTGGGTACATCTTCCTTACGAATTTCTTGCTATGGTCAGTAACCGGATTATTAATGAAGTGCGTGGTGTAAATCGAGTGGTATACGATATCAGTTCCAAAGCCGCCTGCAACCATTGAGTGGGAATAGAGAGGAACATTTTTTCATCAAAACTCTTTATTTCATTGACTTTAATTTGTACGATTCTCAACCGATATGAAAAAATATTTAGTTTTACTCGTCACTCTTCTTTTTTTAACTGAATACGCATCTGCTCAATCATTTCAAGAGGGAGTTGAGCTCTATGAAAGTGAACAGTATGAAGAAGCTATAGAGATCTTACAGAATGTAAACTCTGATGAAGCATTACTCTTTATCGGAAAAAGCTATCTGGCTCTCGGCAACTATCCACTCACACGTAGCTACCTGGATCAGCTGCAGAACAGTGAAAGAACGAGTATTCAACAAGAAGCTGAATACACAAAAGCTGTACTGTATTTCAGAACGAAAGATTATTCATCAAGCCTAAATACACTTAGTCAACTTCTGGATAGCAGTAACAGATCCGGTATTCAGATAGATGCAAGACGACTATATAACCAGATTATTCGATATCTGGATATCAGCGAACAATTTGAAGTTTTACAAAACGCTGATAGCCGTTCTCTTCGAATGGACGTTGCCCGGCAATCCAAGAGGCAAATGGATGAACCCCTTTTTCGCTCCGTAGTGAACGAGCTTTTACGGCTTGAACCGGATACTTCACTTCACGATCAAATCCTGGAATCGCTTAATCTAAATCAAATCAGCCAAAACTCCACATTCAGCTATCCTACAGCGCCTGAAGGTACTGTCTACCATATCGGGGTTGTGTTGCCAACATTTGATGAGGAAGATCCTGATTTTACCATTCCCCGAAACCTGTACTTCGGAATTATGCTCGCAGCTGAAGAGTTCAACAGCCGTAACTCGGACAAAAAAGTGCAGCTCATTTTCAAAAACTCAGCGGAAAGCCCCGATACAACCGCAATGGCTGTTACAGAGCTGGCCTGGGCTCATCATGCTGATGCTGTGATTGGGCCACTATTCTCAGATACAGCTCAACGTATGGCTGAGCTGGCTGAAGAGTACAGAGTTCCAATGCTGGCGCCTCTGGCCAATTCTGACGAGCTGAACCTTGATTATAATTATACTTTCCAGTTCAACCCGACTTTCGAAGTTCACGGGAAAAATATGGCGCGATACGCTGTTCAGGAACTGGGCCTCGATACACTTGCCGTTATCACAGAAGAAAATTCGCTGGGTCGCGAATCGGCCCTTGCGTTTCGTAAAGAAGCAGAGCGATTAGGTGCATTTATCTCTTACTATTTTGAGGATGATTTTGCAGCTATCGGTTATGATTTAAGCGAATTCACAGAAGTGTTTACACCGGATGAAGCATTGAGCGATTCTCTCGGATATATCCCCACACAGGCCATCTACGCTCCTTTCACGGGTCAGGCATCCAGTACCATGGCTAGCCTGCTGATGAACGATCTCGAAGCGATGAGAAGCCGTCAGATCATATTAGGATCAGAAGAGTGGCAAGATGCGGATCTGTCTGCTTATCAGCGCAGAACATTCGAAATTTTTCATAGTCAGGCAAGCGGAACTGCAGCCGACTCAACCACAGTGGCCTATTTTGAAGAGGATTTCTCAACCCGGTTCAATACTTCACCTGATCGCTTTGCGAGGATGGGTTACGATACGGCTACATTTCTCTTTCAGAGTTTAGAAACTGCCGGCAATCCATCATATTTGGGTCGTGTTCTGAGAAATAAGGACGTTTACAACGGCCTGGCACTTCAAATTCATTTTGATGGCCATAGAATTAACCAGATAGTTAACGTTAAACCTCTGACACCCCGGGCTCAGGCAAGATTTGAGGATGAGCCGGATTCGGAAGATTAAGTTTAATGAAATAAGCTACTCTTGATTTTCCGATTCAAGTCGCTCTCTTTCATCGCGTAGACGGTACTGTTCCTGAATCCACCTTCTCCATTCGGCGCTCGCCTCTCTATGCTCCTCAAATGTTCGCGAAAATCGATGCGAACCGTCAGGTGCCGCCACCATAAATAGATAATCGTGATCCTCCGGGTTTAGAACAGCCCTGATTGACGCCTCATCCGGATTAGTGATTGGACCCGGCGGCAAGCCTGCATAAATATAAGTGTTGTATGGATGATCAAACCTGTAATCCTCAAACAGCAGTCTTCGACGTTCGCCCAACGCATAAATTACGGTTGGATCAGCCTGGAGAAGCATGTTTCTATTTAATCGATTTAGATAGAGGCCGGCAATCCTGGGTTTTTCATCAGCGACTTTCGCTTCCATTTCAACAATTGAGGCAAGCGTAATAATCTCGCTCAGTGAGTAAGGACTCTCCGAAATTTCATCCCGATAACGATCTGCAATCATTCTGTCAAACTCGTTGTAAACTCTTTGTACAGCATTTTCCGGAGATGCAGTCCAGTATATTTGATAGGTGTTGGGTAACATTCTGGAAAATAACTCCTCTCCGCTCAGGTTCAGCTCCTGTGCCATATCAGAGCTGTCAGTGAATATCCTGGAGAATTCATCGGCATCCGCTTTCAGTTGATTGCCGAGTGTAACAGCAATCCGATCCGGGTCACTTCCTGAAAGAATAGTAACAGAAGCAGCGTTTTGAATACCCCGGGCCATGTTTGATAAAAACTCATCATAAGAGTGCGAACCATCAACAATATATAAACCTGACCTGAAGTTTCTCCATCCCAAAACTCTTCCGGCCCATCGCAATTCCTCGCTGTCCACATTTACTCCAAGACTGTCCATTTTTTCTACCAGCGAATCAAGTCCGGTTCGGTCGTGCAGATAGATCTCTACAGGAATATCTGACTGGATAGCTGACGGGTTGTGAAGACGGTAGTTGCGCCAACCGCTCAAAATTAAGGTAACTGCTGCCAGGAGTACGAACAGCGCGATAAACTCTTTTTTATTGAAAGGACTCATTTACTGTAATCGTTGTGATCATCATATCTGAAAACGAGAAGAATATAAGATTTATTTAAATGAATCCCCGTTTGAGCAAACGAAGCGTTAGAAAAGAGGGACATACACTCAATTAACACAATTTAACAGGCAATCTGTACTGAGTATGCCATTGGGTGGCAACATTTTCGATAGATCTTCGTATATTTAAACAGATATTTGGTTCTGAAAGGAATCAAATGCCCTAAAGAACAGCCTCAGGTTTTGGTCGACCTGGGGCTCTTTTATTTTAGAGAATTTAACCCGGAATATTCACCAAGCCCCGAAAGCTTTCGGGGGTGAGCAAGGCGAAGTAAAAATATCGGGTTAAAATGTGGGGTTGAACCGTATCCAAAGGGTTGGCTCTGTATCGAATTCTTTCAAAGGCCATGCTATCTCAAATCTGAAAGCGCCTGTTCCCAGACCAAATCCGGCATCGTGCTGTAACTCTGAGAAATTGAAGGATGAAAATCCCGAATCCTGCTCCGGATCTGGAATAGCTAACATGCCTGATTGTTGCGTCCAGCCGGAATCTAAGAACAACAGGATGTGCATGTTGTAATCTCTCATCCAGACACCGGGTCGGTTTGAAGATCTTCCAAATTGAATTTCCAGATTACTGAGCAGCATATTGTCGCCCTGGAAAAATTTATAAGGTGAGCCTCTCAGAGTACCTATACCGCCCAGGTAAAACTGCTTAAAGTCGGGTGCATCTCCGGTAATACCTCCGGCTTTAACCCTCCATCGCAGAACAGAACCCGGCTCAAAATTGTAGAAGAACTTCACCTGAGACCAATACTTGTTGTAGCGATAGTTTTCGTCACTTGAGGTGTTGTCAGCCAACTCAGCACCTACAGACGCTGCGAACGTAAACCGATCGGCCAGCAGAACATTTTTGGGATTGAAGGAAAAAGAGAAACTGTAACGATCCAGATCAATTTCATCTGAAAAACGGTCAATCGGTGGATTTAAACGATACGGGCTTGATTTCCCAAACAGTGAGTACGTGGTATTTCTTTCCAGAGAAGTAAACGTATCACGATTGTAGGAGAATGCCGCCTCAAACCAACGATCGGTGCGATATACGGTGTAGAGCCCAAATCCTTCCATCTGGTGATAGTCAAGAAAGTCGTATGAAGCAAAAAAAGAGGTCAACGAATTTTCGATAAGTCCTGTGCGGTGGTAATCTTCTGTAGATGTAGCGCGATGAAACTCTCCGCCAACCATCAATCTTCGGCTTTTACCAATCAATTTTTCAACTCCAAGAGCATACTCCCACTCTTTTGATGCCGTTCCGTATCCAATAAAACCATGGGGTCGTATCTGTTCGATATCTAGAAAGCTGCTAGACTGGTACCACTGCATCCTCTCTTTTCTGATCCCAAGAAAAAGGCCGTTAACACGGTTAAAATGAATCATCGGTAAATTTGGATATTGACTGTACAGTTCATTACTGAAGTACGGTCCTGCTTCAATATCACCGCCTAAATCCAATCCGGAATAAGACAGCCTTCGTACCGCTCGCTGTGCCTCCTCTGTAACCGTTGAGTCTGAATCGTCTTCCATTTCAGCCTGATCAGAACCAAACAGCTCTTCGAGTGATTTGCTAAATATTGGATCCCGTTTAAATGGATCCTCCGCTGTTTGCTGGCCCAGGCCAATTACAGGAGTTAATAGTGATAAAGCTAATAATATGAGAATTGATCGTACCATATCTGCGATTACGTTTATAATCTGCTGAAGTTTCAGTTTTCAGGAATTTTTAAAACCATAAGTGTAATATCGTCCTCCGGATCCTTACCGCCCGTCCAGGTTTCTGCCAAATGGTTTACTTGTTGAATAATATCTGCCGAACTAAAATCAACCGAATTGAGAAGCACCTGCTCAATTTTTTCCATACCTAAAATATCCCTGTCTTGATTAAAGAGCTCCATCAATCCATCACTCATTAACAGGAGTACGTCTCCCCGATCCAATTGCAACTCTTTGGTCTGGTACGGAAAGTTTACGTTTCCTCCTAAAGGCAATCCCTTCAAGACTATTTGCTCTACACTGTTACTCTTTCTTGAATAGTACAGCACCGGTGGCATTCCGGCTATCGTAATTTGCACTCGGTTGCCCTGACATTTTGCAAGAATAAACCCCATGTACATCAAGTGCATATTCAGGTTTCTCAATCCGGAAGAGATTCGCTTTAGCATTGTGCACAAATCTACTTCGTGAACTAAAGTATGGAAATAGCTTTTAGCGGCGGCCACCATTATTCCTGCTTTTAAGCCATGACCCGTTGCATCTCCCAAAGCCAATACGATGGAGCCGTCCTGTTCCGTGCTGTAATCGTAATAATCGCCTCCCACTTCGGTTGCTGTGTCCATGTAAACTGCCAAATCATAACCATTTACCGACGGCATCTTTTTGGGAAGCATAGATAGCTGAAGGGCGCGTGCTTCTTCCAGCTCCGTAGTTTTTCTTCTGTTCTCTGCCTCCAGCAATCTTCTTTCAATTTCTCGTTCTTTGCCAATTCGTTCTTGTTCCAACGCACGATCAGATAGCTCTTGAACCTCAACCAGCTTTTGTTGTAAATTTTTTCGAGTGACTGCAAAATCTCTCGACAGAAATATGGACATCGATAAAATCAATAGTCCGGAGCCGGTCATATTAATGATTCTCACATCACCGCTTATAAATTGAAAATTAATCAATAAGCTGGTGATTAAGCCAAGTACGAAAAAGAGCATTCCCGCACCGATAATCCATGCTCCTTCTTTTCTTGATCGGTACATCAGATAAAGTGTTCGCAAAAGCTCGGCCACAAATATCAGAATGATAAGCTCCCTTATCCAGACCAAGTCAGCCGGGTAGAAGTAAACAAATGATGCTGCTAATAATCCGGCTATGAGGACCAGGTTTGCATAAACGCTTTTCTGTTTTTCGTTAATGCTGTACATGAGCCTTACCGCAAATGCCAGCACTATAATTTCGAAGAATAGAGCAAACCTTAAAAAGGATATCGTTGCAATAGTGAAGCTTGCAAGCTCAAGCCTGTAGAGAAAATACGTTATGAGCAGCAAACCGCCGGCAAAAAGTGAAAAATAGAGATTGCGTTTTTCCCTGGGATAGAAAATGAAAAGCAACAGGTGAATGACCGCAAATGTGAGAAGTACACCCGCATAAAACATACTGATACCGGTCCAGTTGCTTATGTATGAAAGAACCTGATCTTGATGCGTTTTCCAATCTGCAAGCAGAAAACGGAAACCGTTATTTCCAAAAATACGGGTCGATTCAACATTGTTTGGATTAATGAAACGTACCGCAAGCGACTGAACAGTGGTGTCCGGAAACACAATAACCGGCAATTCATTTCCGCTGTATGGCTCAACACGGTCCGGGTTTGTGGAAAAACGGCCAAGTTCATAAACCTTTTCTCCATTCAGATAAATTTCCGAAGCCCCAAGATGTCGGTCGATGACAAGAGCAAGCGGCTTTCCGGCCAGTTCCCCACTCACCCGCAACTTTTTCCGGAACCAGCCAATCCCTTCCCAGTCAACAAATGACAGGTCAGCTACTGTTAAGTTTGTACTGATCACACTCCAGTCGCTGTCATCAAAATCAGGATTTGCCCACTCCGTATTGTCTCCGGACATGAACTTCCATCGATCGCTGATGTAGATTATCTGATCACTGCCGGTCATACTCTCTCCGGATAGTTCTTCAACATCTAAATCATCAAACTGGAAGAATGTCTCCTGTCCTGCAGCAGTTTGTATAGAAAGACAGATCCACAGTAGACTAACGATCAAATATTTTACTTTTATTCTCTCCACCCTTCTATTGTTGAGTTTCACGAACCCGAATGGAACCGGCAACTGTTTTTAGATTGACCGGTATTCCGCCTTCTCTGATTTGAACAGTTGCGTCGCGGAATCCAATATCTTTTGTGATTTCCTCACCTGTCAGTTCATCAAAATTAAAACTGAGGCCGCGGGCATCAATTTCATATCCGGCTAATTTTGGTAGTTGCAGATCAATATTTCCTGTACTGGTTTCAAGATAAACGCCAACCGAAACCTCATTGAAATCGGATTGAATATTTCCGCTTGTAGTAGCAGCAACCAAGGTGCCTGATAAGGCTGTAGTTGTGATATTCCCGGTTGTTGTACGAAGCCTGACTTCACCTTTGCTCTGATCAGTCATAATATCTCCGCTCACTGTCTTGGCAAAAATATTACCGTTTAAGTTATCCAGTAAAATATTCCCTGCCGTTGAAATTACACGCACTTCTCCGGTCAAATTTTTTATTTCTAAATCTCCTGCATGATTTTGGATATAGTGCTGCCCCTCTACCCCATCTGCATAAATTTCCCCGCTAATGGTTCTAAGATTTAATGAGGCTTTAGCCGGGACCTGAACGATGAATGTAAATTTCACATCACCTGATGAGTATTGCGTGCTGCCTGATCGCCGATCCTCTACTGAAGCAATGACCGTATTTCCCTGTTTTTGAATGATAATTCTAAAATTATCCAGATTTCGGGTTCCCGACCAAAGGGAAAATTCTCTCTTAACAAAAAGATCAACTTGAACACCCTCTATTTCCGGATTTTGAACAACTTCGATATCACCGGAAATTGTATTGATATTAATTGTAGGATTGCCTGCTACCCTGAAAAACTCAGATCGATAAGGATCGCTCTGCAGGGATGACTCTTTGTCGGTTTGAACCACAGACATTACGGTCTGCGCATTACCGTTTATAGCGATGGTTGACATCGCTAAAAGCAAGACAAGGAGCAATCGGTTACCTGTGGATGAAATGAAGTTTTTGATCATCATTTTACACTCTTAACTGTTAATACCTGAGCTTCTCTACGGAAAGATCTGACAGGGGTTTCAGCTAAAACAATGTTTTAAAAATATTGATCATAAATTGAATATGATCGGACAGCTCTTTATCGATCAATTCTGCACCTTTGTTTATATCCTCTCTTGGAACATTTTCAGCAAATTTCTTGTCTTTCAGCTTCTTTCGAACAGATTTCACCTTCATATCCGAAAATCCGTTTGGCCGCATTAAAGAAACTGCATTCATAAATCCCGAAAGTTCATCACATGCAAACAGATAGCGTTCTATCTCTGATTCAGGTTCTTTTCCAGTTCTTTCCGGTGCATGAGCTTTTATGGCAGAAATCACATCCTCAGGATAACCGGCTTCGGGTAAAATTTCCTCCACCGCTTTATTGGGATGTTCATCCGGATATTTTTCCCAGTCGAGATCGTGCAACAGCCCGGCCGTCCACCATTTATCAATCTCATTTTGAGATTTGTCTAAATGCCTTGCATACCCTTCCATTGCCATCGCCACCATATGGGAATGATGGCGTAAATTATCGTTCTCGATAAATTTTTCCAGAAGCTGTTGTGATTTTTCTCTTGAAGGCATCATAGATTCAGTTCTCCTTTTACTTCCAGGGCAATTTTCCGATTGTATTCGAAAGCAAAGTTTTTATAATTGATCATATCAACAATGGTACCGATGAAGCAGAGTCCCGCTGTAAGAATGTACAGTATTCCCATCCCGATATGGCCGACAAAAAATCGATGAATTCCTGCAACTCCAAAGAATCCGATCAAGGCAAGTATTAATAATAATATTGGATCCTTACGACGCGCCTCGTAGACTCGTACAAAGGTCTCAATTTTGTCCTCAGGCATATCGTTGAGCAGCCTGTTTATATACTGCATTTCATCACCTTCGAGCTCAGGCATATGTTCAAATACTTTCATTTGTCTATTTTTTCTTTATTGATATTGAAGTTTCGATGGAAAATGGAAATTATGCGTCCTGTAATAATCAAAATGGCGGCAATACCTGCAGGATGAGAATAAAGGGAGGCTTTAAAATCTCCTCTAAAGGCATGAGAAACAGATCTTCCCAGCCCTTCTCCCGGACAGTAAGAAAATCCTAGTCTTTCAATCGGGCACAGTGTCTGAGCTTGACTCAGCGGATCCATAAATGCAAGCAGGATGAGCCCTGTTGCAAGTGCCAACCACTCAAAATGTAAAAAAAATAGTTTTTTGAACGATCCGAAAAGATTCATACTTATTTTACTGATACTTTATTCGCAGACAATTATTTAAGCTTACATATTTAAAAGTTTACATGAAAACCATATATCGCTACGTAATTCTCTCTTTTTTGTTACCCATTACATTTTTAATCGGCCTGGCAACGTCAGCTAGTGCACAGCAGGTGCCTGATTCTCTAAAAGTTGATCTGGACGAAATTGTAGTAGAGTCAACCTATTCAAAAATTTCGATCGGGCGTGCACCACTCTCGGTTAGCTATAAGCTCCGAAATCCACACGAAATTGCTTCCAGGCCCGCAGCTACAATGGATGAACTTACTTTCACATTGCCCGGTTTGTTCATCAGCAACCGCGAAAACTACGCTTTAGGCGAAAGATTAACGATTCGCGGGCTGGGGTGGCGTTCTCAGTTTGGAGTGCGTGGAATACAGGTAATCATGGACGATATTCCGCTAACGGTTGCCGATGGACAGACCATCATGAGTATGATCGATCCGGCTATGGTAAACAGGATTGAGCTGTTGAGGGGACCATCCGCTACTTTTTGGGGAAACTCCAGCGGTGGCGTACTCCATCTATCAACTAAACCTCGGGTAGATGCCCCAAAAGTTCAGTATAGAGGATACGGTGGCTCATTCAATACCATCAAGCAAGAATTACGGCTGAATACCACGCTCGGCGACGCACGGGTATATGGATACGGAACCTACTTTGAAACCGACGGTTTTCGTGATCATAGTGCTGCAAGACTATATCGAGCAGGATTAAATTACGAGCGGCAAGTTGGGATTAGAAGCAGAATGCTAGTGAGAACAGCCTTCACATCCATGCCAAAAGCTCAACACCCGGGCTCACTGACCCGCGAAGATGCCACTGATAATCCAACTTCTGCAACACCCAGTTTTGTAAACAGCTCTTCGGGTAAGACATTTGACCAGGGAATGGTTTCTGCTTCATATATTCAGGAACTGAAAAAAGGGATATGGGATATTACAGCCCATGCCGTTTACAGAGATGTGGACAATCCGCTTCCATTTGGGTACATAGGACTTGACCGTGTTGCCGGTGGCACCCGATCTACGTACGAATTTACCACGCTTCCGTTTGATCTCAACATCGGAGCCGAAGTAAAATTCCAGCAGGATGACAGGCTGGAAACGGATAACATCAATGGGGAAAGAGGCGGCGATATTGAAGTGCAACAAACAGAAACGGTTACTAACGGTGCGCTTTTTGGTCAATTGACTATTCCTCTTTCAAACAGATTAACAGCCAGCACAGGTTTGAGAGCTGATTGGCTAAATTTTGAAGCAGATGACGAAATCGGAGTAGAACAGGAAGGTTCCAGAACTTTCTTTTCGTTAAATCCCAGTGCCGGACTCGCATACACTTTTGACAGTGCAAGATGGTTTTTCAATTTCAGCACAAGTTTTGAATCGCCAACCACAACAGAACTCGTTAACCGGCCGGAAGGAGGAAACGGATTTAATCAAAATGTTGATCCCGAAAGAACCATCGGACTTGAATCAGGAATTCAAGGCAATGTTGATCGATTTGATTACGAGCTAACGCTTTTTGCAATGCAGGTGGAAGATCTCTTATTCCCTTTCCAAACGGAACAGGATGGGCCTACATATTTCAGAAATGAAGGGAATACTCGCCACTATGGAGTTGAATCAACAGTCGGTTTACGAATCCATCAGGATCTGCAATTTAACGGGATGTTTACGCTTTTAAGCGCAAAATTTAACTCCGGAAATTTGGAAGACAATGACATTCCCGGTGTGCCTCCCATCAGGTTCGGCTCTGTTCTCACATATACTCCCGGACAACACAGTTTAAGTATCGACAGCGAGTGGGTTGGAAGCTACTACACGAATAATCAAAATAGTGCTGAAAACGACTCCTACGCTCTGCTTAACTTCCGTTGGTCAGCAAGTGTAAATCAGTTTTTTGAGAATGTATCCATTCGGCCATTTTTGTCGATTCAAAACATATTGAATACCCGATATAACACATCTGTAGCCATCAACGGTTTTGGCGGACGATTCTTTGAACCGGGAGCAGACAGAAACTTCAATGTCGGCATACAGATAAATTTCCTTTGATTTACCAGAACTCTGGATGGGAGCTTCATCCCCCGGGTTCGCTAAACGGTGAACCTATGATCCCGGATAAATAACCCATATAATCTTGAAATAACGTTAGTTCGAGATAAAGATGCCTCAAATGATGCAATACGTCACATTGAGCGAAATTTTGAGGGTATTTTTTTTTCCTGAAATGAAGTCGAAATGTGTTTTCGACTTCGTTCCGACCAAAAAAACGGTCGAAACTGCGCTCAAACTGACGATTACCCTTAAAATTATATCGAACTCACGTTAATCTATTTCATTAAGGTTATAAAGTACCTGCCTCTACCCTCCTCCAAAATGAATGACTACAGCTTAAATTCTTATCTCAAATCTCCATTTTTAAGACCTTTGCAACCCCAAGTAAACAGTTTATTTCATTATCAGAATAGCCGGATTCAATGCTGTATCATTAGAACTATTAAACGCTAACCTCATAATGCACTCGTTCTGGCCCTAACTGTATGATTTGCTATAGTATATTTTAATAATCATGGTAATTTTTAGCGGATCATTTATCTTTTTTGTAACAAAATGAATGTACGTACCTCTTGAGTACAGGTAAGATGAATTTTAATTTTGCGACCATGTTAAAGCACCTATTTCTTATTCTCGTCCTTGCAGGATCCTACTATCTTTGGGATCAAAGACCCATTAAACACGGAGTTGGTGTAACAGCTCCGGATGCTCCTGTTGTTGAAAGAGGTTTTCAACTCGCTGAGCACAGTAAAAAACATTACACATTACAACCAAAATTCAGGTTGAATACAACCGCAAGGGTTATTTCAAATGAAAGATATTGGTTTGATGAAAAATCTGAACTTGCACCGGTCGATTTTGTTTTAGGATGGGGAGATCTCTCTGACGAGCGGGTTTTAGATCAGGTAAAAACTCCGATTAGCCGAAGAGATTTTAAAATTGATGTAATTCGGCCGCCAATGACTTTCAGCGAAATTCGAGAAAAACTTCTCTATATGCATGCAATTCCGGCAAACGAATCCGTAGAGGATCAACTAAAGTCGATCAAAACCGGTCATATTATATCTATAGAAGGTTATATAGTTGATGTTTATGATCGAGCTGATGTTCTCTGGACATCTTCTCGACAGGGAAAAAACGCCAAATTAGACAATTCACAATACGTTCTTGTAGAATCTTTGGATGTTCTTGATTAACACTTTTATAAAGTTTATTGCTAAATAGGTTCTAACAAACTATTTTAGCAAACGAAACAAGTTTATAACCTCCCAAGGTTATGGGCTGAATTAAATTTACAATGGGAACTAAGTTGGGATTCTATTATGGAAAATCGTGAAGTTGGAACTGTTAAATGGTTTCATAATGGCAAAGGTTACGGGTTTATCACGAGAGAAGGTGGTGAAGACGTATTTGTACACTATTCAGAAATTCAGACAGACGGTTTTAAAAAACTAGCTGAAGGTCAAAAAGTTGAATTTACTATTGCTGAAGGAGATAAAGGTCTTCAAGCTAAAGAAGTAATTGAACTTGCGTAATACCTGAAAGGCACCTACGCAGGTGCCTTTTTCATTCTATTCTTTCCTCAATAAATGCAGTGGCTTAAACAAATTGTAGTCGACATTCTGGCAACATTGGTCATTGCACTTGTTGTTTTCTTCGACTCCTCCCCTGTATTGGAATATGTTATTTATATCTATACGGGCTTATTGGTTTTGGCAAGATCTTTCACACTGTTTAGTCAAAACTTCAGGGCTATTACTAAAAAAAAGGTTGCTGAAGCTCCTGTTTGGGTCTACCACCTGTTGTATTTTCTAAATACAGCAATTTTGATTTTCGGAGGGTATTACATTGTCTCAGTTGGTTGGGCATTTATTTGGTTTGTTGCCGCTTACGTACATAAAAGCCAAAATTTATAATTGCAGGTTTTCATATGTACTTAAAAAAATCTCTTACCGGGATTACTCTTCTCTTATTCATTTTCATCGTTCTGTCAGTCCAATCCACTACTGCTCAAACAGATCAGTCTGATTCCGTATTTCAGCCGTCTTTCTCAGTATCCGGCTCCTATGCCCCTTTTTCATTTCAAGCTTGGGGAAAAATGCTCAATTCAAGACACCTTTTTTTAAAGCTTGGTTATTCACATTCAGAACATGAAATTTTCTCCGTGCGAACTCAACTCAGTTCTGAGCTGATAGTAACCGGCTGGTTAAAGTTTCCGATAGACGGCAGAAATGGAGACAGAGAGTCCCTCTACGGTTTTGGTATGATACCCCTGATAGCTACCATGCCACTGCAAAAAGGGAGCAATTACCCTTTTCTAACCAGCTCTCTTGGTTTTATTGTCACGCAACATCACTTTCCAACTAGAAACGGTGCCAGGTTTAATTTTCTTCTGGGCACAGGAGCAGGGTACCATTTCAAGACAGGGAGTGAAAACTCTTTTCAGATAGGCTATAAAATTCATCATTTATCAAATGGCTACATGGCAACGGAGAATCCCGGGATAGACTCCATTATGCTCTTTGTAAATTTTTCTTTCAACCCATAGGTAATTCAAATACCGTTAATGAGTGTTCATTTTTACAAAGACTTAAAAAGTACTGACAACTTTAAAACCCTTGCCGATCCCGGACTCTACACACAACTACCGGATGATTGGTGCCTTGCTGTTTCAGATGTCAGAGATTCTACCAATCAAATAAAAGATGGCCGCTACAAGGATGTCAACTTAATTGGCGCTTCAATAATAGCTGCAATTTGCAATTCAGTAAAAGAAACCGAACTACCCTTTTCTTTTGGCGGAGATGGTGCAGTTATTGCATTTCCCGGTAAATATCGGAAACAAGCTGAACGAATCTCAAAAGGTTGCCGCAAGCACGCCAGAGAGAACTTCAATCTGAATTTAGCCGCCGGTGTAATCCCGGTATCTGAACTTTATGAAGCAGGACACAATGTTCTATTGGCAAAATTTCAAACCTCAGAACACGTTTCCCAAGCCTCATTTATGGGTGATGGTGTTTTAATTGCTGAAGAGTGGGTTAAAGAGAAATCTGAAGCTGATACGGATTTTTCTAACTCTTCTGAAATCGATTTATCCGGCCTGGAGTGTCGCTGGAATCCATTTCCTGCGGATGAACTGGCTATTTCCTTGATTATTGACGTGGCCGAAGCTCCAATTGAAGATCAGTTCGATATCTATCAATCTGTGCTTGAAGGGATTTATCAGATATTTGATGATCGTACATCCTCCCCCGTTAAAGAAAAAGAGATGGAGCTTACATTTCGGTTGAAAAATTTATGGGCTGAATCCAAGCTTAGAAGTAAAGGTGGTCATATCAACCGGCTCGGCTACTTTTTAAAACTTATCTTTTTACAGCTGACGGGCTACATTTTTATGAATTATGATATTTCCACCAATAAAACGGATTGGGGCGATTATAAACCCGATTTTATTAAAAATTCTGATTATCGAAAATTCAGCCAAAGCCTGAAAATGATCATTACAGGAAGTCCAAAAATGAAGGATAAGCTGTCTTATTTTTTGGAAAGCTACTTCCGCGAAGGAAAACTTGTGTACGGAATTCATGTAACTGACTCTACTGTTACGACATGTTTTGTAAGGGAGTATCAAAGAAATCATATCCATTTTATAGACGGAACCGGAGGCGGCTACACAAAAGCATCCGTTGGTTTTAAAAGACGGCTTAAGGAGCTTTCTGAAATGCAGCTTAGCACTGTTTCAGAGTAGTATTGAGTTATTTTTTTTCATGTATTTGAGTTATGAGTTTGCTATAGAATGTCCCCCTTTGAAGGGCGCAACGAGGGATGAAAAGTAGTAGATTCAAAGCTAAATGATAAATTTTCTAGCTAAATATTAGTCTATCATGTCATCCCCCTCGGCTCTCATGAGCCTCTTCCCCCCTTCTAAGGGGGATCTTTTTGCATTAGTTCCTAATCTCGAACTGACGTTTTTTTTACAGAATGAAATTGAGTTTTCATGCGTTATTAATGGCATGAAAACACTAATGACTATTTTACAATTCTCCCTGTTATTTACACTCATCTCCTGTACCCAAAGCAATGGACAGAGCGAAGCAAATCAACAAGAAGAACTCGGTGCACACAGCCATATTGAACATTTGACCTATTCTATTGCCATGTCTGATACAACGTATGATGAAAAAATCACGCGCACAGAAGAAGAATGGAAAGAACTCTTAAGCTCCGGCGAATACAGAGTTTTGCGCAATAAAGGAACAGAAATGCCGTGGGTTAATGAGTATAATAGCCTGTACGATGTAGGTGTTTATATTTGCAAAGGGTGTGGACAACCTCTCTTCAGCTCCGAAACCAAATATAATAGCAGAAGCGGCTGGCCAAGCTACTGGGCTCCGATAAGTGAAGACGCCGTAGAAGAACGGGAAGATAACAGCATGTTTATGACTCGCACAGAGATTGTCTGCAGCAGGTGTGAATCTCATATAGGTCACGTATTTGAAGACGGACCCGATCCCACCGGTCTTAGATACTGCATGAACTCTGCAGCAATGAAATTTCTGCCTAAAGACGAATAATCGTTCGGCCCTAAACCTTCTGTAATTTGTAACCAAAGAGTAATTTTCCCGTATATTTTGGGGTGTTTGTTTAATTTATAACCTAACTTCATCTCATGTCTGATACGGGCAACTCACATAAAGCTACATCTATACACAAGGCTGAATTCGATCCAATTCTTAAAAAATATGTCTACTATGGAACAGCACTTGCACTTTTTGCTTCGATAGTAGGTATAGTAGTTCTGCCTTTCTGGCTCATCCTGGGTAAAATCTATATTGACAGATATTTCGACAATCTCTACTGCGAATTAACGACAAGAGCCCTTCATTTTAAAAAAGGGATATGGTTTCAAATCGAGCGGTCTATCCCACTTGATAAAATTCAGGATCTCACATTTCACGAGGGACCTATTCTGCGTTGGCTGGGACTTAGTAAACTGGTGGTTGAAACTGCCGGACAAAGTGCACAGGGAATGTCTGATATGTCATTGACCGGGATTATCAATGCCCGTAAGTTCCGGGAAATGGTTATGGATCAGCGGGATAATATCACAGACCGCAGCCACTATACTGCACCTTCTACTGATCAAAGCAGCTCATCACTGAACGATTTAGCTCCGATTTTAACGGAAATACATAAAACACTGCAAAGTATCGACAGGAAACTCGATAAACGCTGACCAATATTTTGTTCAATCAGCTTTTCCATTTCCAGCTTCCAAAACCTCTATGTAACCGGATATATAGTTTAAAGTGAGTTCGATATAAGAAAACTGATGATAAATTTAACCATTTCTCAGCTTTCGAATCAGTCATTCCACGATACAGTTTGAATCCGGTTATCAAAAAAAAAGAGTGAGGAATAATATTTGCAATAGAAACGCCTCTACCTAGTTTAGAGATATAAATTTTGCATTCTGTTCGGCGTAATAATATCCCAGTTTTACACCCCAAACTGACGCTTGGGGCTATTATCTGAACGCTCTTGCTGAGCTCAGAACTATTGATTTAGCATTTTGGCTTTCGAAACATGAGAACTATCGGAATAAGTTAGGCTCAATTTAGAAAACACTCACTAACACTCTAAGAAATTGAAGGTTAACATTATCGGCAATCAACTCTGAAAGAGCGGCCGATCATAGCCCTGGGTGAAGCATAGCGAAACCCGGGGTATCAGTCCGCGCAAAAATCTCCGTCGAATTAAGGGTGTTGCCTGAAAAGAAAAGCAGTATAGAGGCGATCCACTCAAGGCTAATTTAATGTAAGTTCGATATAAGAATTTGCAATAGAGTGCCCCCCTTCAAAGGGGAGACTTTTTGGCGTCAGTTCATTTTCTCGAAACGACGTTAATTTAACATGGTCTTTTTGGCGATTTTTCTGTTATAAATCTTGAAGAGTACAATGGCAATTCCCCATTGAAGCAGTACGGTGGCAACAGAAAATGGGCTCAATGGATTATACCATGTATCCGGTGCAAAACTTGTCGCACTCAGATAGATCCACCATGTCAGCAAACTGATTACTTCTACCGGAATTACATAGCGAACAATAAACGACCACCATTTTCCGAGTTTGAACCGGCTGTGCTCGTTGTTGACCAGCTCAGCTCTGAATTTATCGGTACCAAACTTCATTACCGCAAAGGAGATCAAACCGCCGGAAGCCATCAAACCAATCCCCCAAACAAAATCCTGATTTGCAAAAACATCAAGCGAAATAGCTGATGGAAGTCCGAAAACAAACCCTGCACTGCAAACCGCCATCGTGGCTTTTGTCCGGGTAACTCCCATATCCACAAACACCTTGGTAGCCAGCTCAATCATAGAAATAAGAGAGCTAAACGCTGCAAACGTTAACCCAAGGAAAAATATGATGGCAAAAAACTTGCCTCCTGCCATCACCTCAAAAAGCTGAGGCATCCACATAAATGTCAAACCGGTTGATGCCGGACCTGAATCACGCATGATATCCAGCACCTGACTATCGGTCAAGTCCCCACCCAACGTACCGAAAACAGTAGAAAAGATAATGATAGCAGCCGTTAGGGAAACCAGGTTGTTCCCTATACCGGTTTGGAAGGCACTGATTGCTATATCATCCTTCATACGCATGTAGGCTCCATAGGTAAGAATAAGTCCCCAGGCGGCCCCTGTATCCCATGCGTTTTGTGTGAGAGCTTCAAGCCAAATTCTCGGCTCTTTCAGTGTAGCCCAATCCGGAGTGAACAGATATTTAATACCTGCACCACTTCCTTCCAGGGTAAGTGCTTTTATCAGTGAAATAACGAGGACAAGCAGCAGCGAAGGAATCAGGATTTTATTCATTCGTTCAATGCTTTTCACACCCTTCAAAATCACCAAGCCACCCAGCCCGATCATTATCGCGTGAAAAACCGAGGGCATTATAGATGCCTGAAAACCCTCCCAGACCATATTCGCTTCATCAACATTTTGAGGTAGAGGAGCTATAATGGATTCTACAAGGTAGTATAGAGACCATCCCGCTACTACACTATAGTAGAACATGATAGCCGTGGCCACAAAAGCGACAAAAGCACCGAGCCAGGCAAATTTTTCACCGGCCATTTTCATGTATGACCCGATGACTCCTTTGCGTCCGTTCCGGCCAATACCGTACTCTGCAATAATTAATGGAATAGACCAGATAAACAGAAAGATTGCCCAGGCAACTAAGAAAGCACCTGCGCCCGTTTCTCCGCCATTTTCTGCAGCGATACGGGGAAAACGCCAGATATTACCGGTGCCAACCGCAATTCCGAGCACACTGAGAATGAGTCCCCATTTTGTTGCAAATCGTTCTTTA
Source organism: Rhodohalobacter sp. (assembly GCF_034521535.1). Lineage (GTDB taxonomy): Bacteria > Bacteroidota > Rhodothermia > Balneolales > Balneolaceae > Rhodohalobacter. Next base: position 501,153 of record NZ_JAXHMF010000006.1, read on the forward strand.
CCTGTATCTGTATCTGCCATTATGTGATTTTTTATGGTTTATTGTAGGCTTGATCTTTATTGGATCTCCCAAAGGATTCAAAAAAATTCAATAACATTGCCCATCAAGTCTAATTCCTAAAATTTATATTTTCACGTCTGTTGATAACCATTTTTACCGTTTATGGCAAGAATATTTTAGGTTCAACTTCGTATAAACTGTTGCGTGTGTTTTTGAATACGAGTTACCTATGATCATTCACATGCAATTCTGAACTGTACTCTTTTTTTCATTGTGCATTCAGACTGCGATTCGGTATCTTTTTCACTTCCATTTTATGGGTTAGTGACTTTAATTTATTCACTATCGGCAATCTTTTTTTGAAAATAACTGGTCAGACTGTCTGCCTTAATGCATTAAATTGAAACATTCTTCGACTCTATGAATTTATCATCAATTTTTGCTGAGCACCGATTACGTAATCGGTTTTTTGCATTCATCAGTTTTCTATACGCATTTGTCATTTATACGCTCTCAGTAGCTCCTACTACTTCTTTTTGGGATCCTGCTGAATATATAGCCACCTCACACACACTTCAGATTGCCCACCCGCCGGGGTCTCCTTTCTTTGCAATTTTTGCAAGGGTTGTATCCATGTTTATTCCGGCTGATTACGTTGCACTAAGTATCAATATGATTAGTGTAACAACATCAGCACTCACAGTTATGCTGCTCTATCTGATTGTTGTTCATCTGATTGAGGAGTGGCGTGGCGTTGCCGATGATATGAGCCTGAGTGATCAGATTGGCCTATACGGCGGCGGACTTTTTGCAGCGTTTACGTTTACCGTTACTCACACCCAATGGTTCAACGCCGTGGAAGCCGAGATGTACGCCTCATCAATGTTTTTCACCGCTTTAGTAGTATGGATGGCACTGCGATGGTCGGCTAACCACGATCAGCCCTATTCCGAAAGATGGTTAATTCTTATCGCCTATATGTTCGGAATAGGAATTGGAGTTCACTTGCTCAATCTTCTGGCACTCTTTTTCGTGGCATTGATTATCTATTTCAAAAAACGAACATTTACAATTCCTTCCTTTTTAGCCATGGGTGGAATTACAGTTGCCGGATTTCTTGCCATCTATCCGGTAACAATTATTCACATGCCTAATGTTGCAGGTCGAATCGGAAATGTAACGTATGGCCTGATCGGACCTATGACATTCATCATCCTGGTTATTGCAGCTGTTGCATTCGGAATTTATTACACGCAGAAAAAAGGATATCGAATTGCCAACATGGTGCTCGTTGCCTACTCTATGATAATCATCGGATACTCGAGTTATGCACTGATCATGATTCGCTCGCAGGCTGAACCTCCAATCGATCAAAATGATCCTTCTGAAGTACAGGCATTCGTAAACTATCTGAATCGGGATCAATATGGTGCCGCCCCACTTTTGAGTGGAAATACCTACGATAACCGAACACAGAGTATTGACCGGTCTACAGAAACACTATTTCCCCGCCGACACTCCAGCATGCCTCAGCATTTAGATTACTACGGTAACTTCAACTCAGATTTGGCTTATTTCTGGCAGTATCAAGTCAATCACATGTATCTGCGCTATCTAAACTGGAATTACATCGGGCGAGAGGCCGATATTCAGGATACAGGCTGGTATGCCGGCTTTACCGAAACTCGCCATCACGATAATCCTGCAAACACGCCCTACTTTTACCTGCCGTTTTTGTTTGGACTGTTCGGTATCTTATATCATTTCAAAAATGACTGGAAACGGGCATTATCCGTTACCGCTCTATTTTTACTCACAGGATTAGCAATTATATTCTACCTCAATCAGACACCCTTCGAGCCCCGGGAGCGAGATTATGCATACGTAGGATCGTTTTTTGCCTACGCGATATGGGTTGGTATCGGTCTGACGGGAATCATGGAATTAGTGAAACAGTTTGTGGGCAACAATAAAGCCGTCTCTTACGGAGTCATTGCCTTATCATTTGTTGCGGTTCCCTTTTGGATGCTCTATCAAAACTGGGAGAGTCACGACCGCAGCGACAGATATGTGCCCAGGGATTACGCGTATAATTTACTTAACTCCGTTGAAGAGAATGCTATCCTGTTCACCAACGGAGATAACGACACCTTTCCGCTCTGGTACCTGCAAGAGGTTGAGGGGATTCGAACGGACGTACGTGTTGTGAATCTGAGCTTATTAAATACGGAGTGGTATATCAAACAGCTCCGGGACAGATCAACACACGAGGCTCTACCGCTTCCAATTAGTCTTACCGACGAGGAAATTGACCAAATGACGTCACAGCTTGAGCTTCACAATCCTCGGGAAATTGTGATACCCGTTGATAAAGAGCTATTAAGCGCAGTCTTTGAGGCAGATGCTCAACAGATTGAAGCCGATCCGGAACGTTTCTGGCAAACTGTATCAACTGAAGCTGAAGTTGATCAGGCACAAATTAACCAGATGCTTATGGCAACTCCCTATTCCCTTCCGGTTGAGGAATTGGATGACGAGGTACGTTTTTATCTGGAAGGCAGACCCGCGGGTCGCGATCAGCAGGGCAACATGAGATATTATTTGCAAACTCAAGATCGAATAATCTTAGAATTGCTGCGTCAAAATCAGTGGGTTAGACCCATATACTTTGCCAATACAGTGTCCAGATCCGGCTTGTTAAATCTGGAACCCTACTTTCAGTTCGAAGGTAAAGCTTTTCGTGTGATGCCAAAAAGAAGGCAGGTTGGTGCTTTTGGTCATGTAGATCCTGAAGTACATGCAGACCGATTGGGACAATTTCAGTTTAACAAATGGGATTCCCCGGATGTCTATTTTGATGAAAACATTCGCAGAATGCTTGGCAATTACCGGTATGGATTTACACAGTTAGCCGATGCTTATCTGGAAAGAAACGATAAAGAAAGCGCCGCATACTGGCTCAAATACGGCGAGGATAAGATTCCATTTCGAGAAATTGAAAATGACTGGACAGTTGCTGCTCTCTACGCATTCCGCTATATGCGAGTGGACGAAGAAGAGCGGGCCAACGAGTTGGCAGAGTTTATTCAGGAAAGACTGATGCACGATCTCAGATACGATATGAGAGATCTCGACAGAGTGGAAATCCGCGTAGGCAACATAGAGGAAGAGATACAGCGTGCCCGTGCGCAAGCCAATACCGACAAAGCTCAATCGCTCAACAGGGAACTTCAAAGTCTGACACAACAACGCAATAATGTTATTGAAGATGTTAGTTTTACCGTAAGCAGGCTCTCAATCCTTCAAAATATCTATTTTGAAACTGATCGAACTGAAAAGGCTGAAGAGCTTTCCATTGAGGTAAATATCATGACGGAAGGACGTTTGCCAATACCTGAAAATATTGAGGAAAGCCGAGAGCAGATCGAGCGTTTTGGACTGGAAATCTAATTTAGATCAAAATAAACCACGTATTTAATCTTAGGCAACCAGATTGTATATTGATGGAAGCCAACGAAGACATATTGCTGAATTATGATCCACGAGTTTACAAAAGATAACATAACATCCATCGGTGAAATCCTGAACGCAAAGCCCAAACCCTTGGGCGATGATGTTTTCAGGTTTGAGGTGATCAATAAGGAAGCCGGAAATAAACTGGCTCTCGAAATTCACCTCGGACTTCAGGTTGATGACCAACACATGAACATGGTCTCTGTCTACTCCGGCAGTACTTTTCTGCAGCTTCACAACTGTACGGCATTTATTGCAAGTGATATCCTGAAACAGGTTACCTTTTTTGGTAAAAACGGATCCAATACCACCGGCCTGATCATAGAGGAGAGCGCCGGATGCAGTTTATATGCTAATGTAAACGAAGCTGTTCTGAAAGGTGATTTCACCAAACTTCCTGAAGATCTGATGATGTGCGGAGTTGCCATGTCTCTTACCGATACCGCCGATCTGGATAACTTCTCCTTTGATGATGACGAACTTTCCTGACATCCCGACTGAGCCTGAGAATAAGCTTATTATCAATAATGAGTCGGGGGAAAGTGTGCCTGTTGAAGAGCAGGAACTCCTGAAACTGATAGAAATTACTGAAAAAAACGAGGATGTTCGTTTCAAGGAGATTGAGCTGGTTTACGTTGATGAAGATGAAATCGTACGAATCAACCATGAATTCCTCGATCGGGATTACATAACCGATATCATCACTTTCAGATATGATGAAGATGATCAGGCCATAGAGGGAACACTCTACTGCTGTGCTCCGCGTATATCCGAGCAAAGTGTAGAGTTTAACGATGATCCGAAAACAGAGTTTCTTCGCGTTTTCGTACACGGCTTGATTCATCTGGCGGGTCACGACGATCAAACACCCAAAGAGAAAAAGCAGATGACCGATCTTGAGGATCAATACCTGAATGCTCTCAAACAGTCGATGTGAGTGCCGATTCCACCTATACCCTCCTGATTGTTGAATCTCCGGTCATTGCCCGAATTATTCAGAGAAATGCACCCTCTTCCGTCTTCGTAATATCCACAAACGGCTACGCTTGGAAACCGGTTTACGATGCCGAGAAACACCAATTAAAAGCGATGGCTGATCCTGATCAGATAGGCTTTCGAAAGGAGCTGAAGCAGCAGGCAAGCTGGGCGGGAAATATCATTATTGCTACAGACCCTGATCCTTCCGGCGATTTCATTGCATGGTCAGTACACAAGTTTTTAAAGGATCCATCCGTCAAGCGCTCCTACATTCAGCATCTTGGCAAGCGAGGCATACAGCGACTGATTAGCACTGCAGAGGTGATGAAGCCCAATTTAATGGAGCAGAGACTTAAGAACCGATCTTTGATTCGCCATCAATGGAAACAGAGCGGAAACCGCCCCTCCATGGAGATTGCCGCACTCGCCTCTGTCTTTTCTGATCACTTTCCATTCCGGAATTTTAGAGATCAGTCAGGCAGACTCTGGAGATCAAACCGGCCGATTCGCTGTAATCCGGATGAGTGGATCCCATTAAAGGATCAGATCAATGAATCGGAATATCACACGCCCGAACCACTGTCTACTTTTGATCTGCTTCAGTTGGCAGTTGAAAAAGATCTCTACTCCTCCCTTGAAAACGCTCAGGAGACTCTACAGCAGCTATTTACTCATACACTCGATTTCAACCAAAACTCTCTGATCAGCTATCCGAGAACCGCAGCCAATTCCTTTTTTAGTGAGACCTGGAGTGAGCTTCAAAATCAATTTTATAAAGGTCAGACCGAGCATGAATTCAAACCTGTGTTCATCCGGAATATTGCAGGAAGTGATGTTGCCCATGAGAGTATCTACCCGCTAGATCTGGCGCTTACGCCCGAAAAAGTATCCGGTGAACTTCTAAGCACACTGCGTGATCTCTACAAACTTATTCACGATCAGACATTAAAAGCTGTCTCTGTACCGAAGGAGACATTTAATGCCTACCAATCTCCTTTTCATCCCGATATTAATTTTTACTGTCCGGACTCAGATTCTGATTCTCCGTCAGCCGAACTGATGCCGGTCCGCACCATTGCAGAAACGGGCTCTATTTTGAATTCACTGGGAGTTCAGTCGCCATCATCTTTTGGTAAAGGTATGGATCGGCGGCAGGATAAAAATTATCTGCACATTGAAGGACGCTTTGTAACACCCGGTAAGTATCTTACCCCATACCTAAACAAGGGCCCTTTATATGCCGAGGAAATTGGTAAATTAAATAGCCTTTCAGAAAGTCCTGACTTAACTTCTGAAACTATCCATGCGACTCTTTCGTGAAAGCAGAGTAAAGCACACTACCCTTTTTTGAATAGTTAAATGACTATGAGTACACAAAATAATCATGACGTGGACGGTGTGAAATCGGATCAAGAAAAGAAGGATCTGAAGTCGATTCTATCAAGGCATATTACGCTTGAGTTTCCAGACTCAGAACAGGAAGACTCACCGGAACCTCCCAAGATAAACCGTCCGGTTAAGCTGCTCCTTTTTCTGAAACCCATTCCTTACCTGCTCGTTCTGCTGTTTGGATTCTCCTTTTATTGGGACTTTCCGAACCACGAAATCAGCTTATTTGGAAATCAGTTTGCACTCACCGGACTGCTTCGAATTGTGAGCGTGAGCGGTATGATCGGATTCCTGACAAACTGGATCGCCATTACGATGCTGTTTCGCCCTCTTAAGCGTCGGCCACTGCTTGGGCAGGGCTTGATCCCGGCACAGAAGGATCGCATCGCCTGGAGGCTATCCACGGCCGTATCTGAAGATCTGATCAACCCTGAGTTAATCAAATCAAAAATTGAAGAATCCAATGTAATTCAAAACTACCGATCCCAGCTTCAGGATGGACTGCTTACATCGGTCGGAAAAGAATCATTTCGAGAGGAGTTCAAAGAGTGGATTGTAGATTATGTTCACTCCGTAGTTCATGATGAATCGTTTCGGGAGCGCGTCAGTTTTTACCTGGCCAAAGAGATTGATACCGGCCTGAAAGAAAAACCGATTGAGAGAACAGCCCTGAAAACTTACACACTTCTTAAAGGCCAGTCCCTGCAAAAATTGATTGAAGAATCCGTCGTGGATCTGCCAATAACGGTGGAGAGAAATTTCGGTTTTGTAGATGAATTTTTTGATGAGCTTCCGGACAAAATGGATGAAGTTTCGGAAGAGCTGGACAACCTCATAACAGAGATGATTTTCAAGCTGATAAACCGCCTCGACATACAAAAATTTGTGGAAGAAAATCTGCAACAATATGATGAGATAAAGCTCGAACGAATGATCAAAAACGCGACCAACGAACAGCTCAAAACCATTCAGTATTTAGGAGCCGTTTTAGGGCTTGTTGGAGGCTTTGTGATATGGGAACCGGTGCTCAGCCTAACTTTTTTAACCCTTTTTGGAGCCACTGTCTTTCTGGCAGACCGTGCACTTTACCAATAAAATCTGCTATTAAAATAATTCTACTGTAAATATTTTACTGTACTGTTGTGCAGTAAGTTATATCATTTCATATAGTTTATTTCGAATTGTCAAGAAACTCCATTTATCTGATTTCAGATTTTAATTTTCACTCCTGACCGGATATGCCACTTAAATTATTAAGGTGAGTTTGAAACTGAGAGATAATACACCGAATTTCACCTAAAAATCGAGCGTTTCCTTTTGATCACTCTTCAAATAATCATACAAAAAAAGGGAGCCGGTTAATCCAACTCCCTCACAATTTTCTAACTCTAAATGTACCCCGTTTCTCACGTACTTTTTTAAACTCTACTCTACAATTTTCTTTACAAAATTGGGCAGTGCGAAAGACCCAAAGTGAACCTCTTCGTTGTAATAGTTGAGTGACTTCAAGAGCTCCGGGTTAGACCGGATTCGCTTGGTCACTTCAGAGCTCAAGGGGTCCTCCCCTTTGGTGGCACAAGCCATCGACCACATGCCCGCCGGGTAGAGCGGAATGTAGCTGAGATACATCTTGGAAACGTCGAACAATTCGTCCAGTGCTGTGAACACTTTTCTCATACTCGGGTAGTACGACTCCACCCACGGGCTCTCTGTTTGAGCCGTCAACACTCCGTCATCGGTCAGGGCATCCAGGCAGTATTGATAAAAATCTTTTTCGAACAATCCTTCCGCCGGTCCTACCGGATCCGAGCCGTCAATGATAATCACATCGTACGGATCCTTCACATTTTTTACGAATGCGATGCCGTCTTCATAGAGAACATTCAGCTTTGGGTTATCGAAATCACCTACACCCGGAAAATGAAGCATAGAAGCCTCAACAACGGTTTCGTCGATCTCTACCATGTCTACGTGCTCCACGGAGCTGTGCTTCAATACCTCACGGGCTGTGCCGCCATCCCCACCGCCGATGATCAATACTCTCTTGGGATTTGGATGCGTGAACATTGCCACGTGGGAAATCATCTCATGATAAACAAACTCATCCCGTTCACTCAGCATCACCATTCCGTCGATGGTCATCAGATTTCCCCAGGTATCGGTTTCATACACCTCCACCAGCTGATATTCCGATTGTTTTGCAAAAAGGAGCTTTCTTCAGGCCTATCGTCAGGCCGGTCTGCTCATTGTAGTACTCGTTATATTGTAAAGGCATTATTTCCAGGTTTCAAGATTCAGGTTGCAGGTTTTCCCGAATACTCGGGACTGCCAAAAGCACGCAGCAAGTCTCAAGACTCACATCTCAAGACTCAAGACTATTTATACCAAAGAACAGCAGCGGCAAAAACAGATCCACATCGCTCTACTTTGTGCTCAATTCCGAGAGATTTGATCTCTTTCAGTTTTCGGTTACGATACTCAAAGCCGTCCACAACCATCTGGCGAACAATCTCTTCTACATTTGTCAACGGAGCGTGATCTTCGAATTCCATAATCACTCCCGGCTCACGGTCGTCTTCAGGAATGCCAACTGCAATGGATGCTGAGATGAGCTGTCCCGGCGTTGTGCTGTCAATTGTAGCGTAGGCAAGCGGAATTAATCCGCCTCTGGGAAGTGTAATTTCGCGGACATCAACCTGCTCGGCTGCCGGCGGTAAAATGCTGCTCATTCGCATCAGATTAGTATCCCCTACGCCTGCGTTTAGCAGGGCTTTATCAAATGCATTTAATCGGGTACGGCCTTCGCTGGCTCCTTTTACGAGCGTGTAGATGTTTGGTGTTTTTACCATCATAACAATAAAGGGTAATTTTTTAAAAATTTGATATTATTGTGCTTAAATAGCTACTGAAAGAAATGACATTTGATTAATCAGGCGAGAAAACCAGCGATTACCGATGAAATAGTTTTAGGCCGAAATCTTTTATCCCTAAAATACCTTATCGCAATCAAGTAAAGTACCGTACTGGCATCTCGCTTCTCACAACTCGCCAATGAATTAGTTAGGCTGTAAATTTTGATCGGGCTTAAAGAGCAGCTTTTGCCCTTCCGGCATACGGAACATTCCTCTCTTCATTTCCATACTGGAGACATTCTTAGACTCAAAGTACTCTTTCAGGTGCTCTTGAATTACCCAGGGATCAATGGTGTCACCACAGGTAAATATATCAACGGCGCAATAGTTATACTCGGGCCAGGTATGAATTGCCACGTGGGATTCGGCAATTACAACCACACCGCTTACACCGTATGGACTGAACTTGTGAAAATTGTGGGAGATTATTGTCGCTTTTGATGCTTTTGTTGCTTGAATGAGAGAGTTTTCAATATAAGTGACGTCGTTTATTTTTGATTCGTCACAATCGTAAAACTCAACCAGAATTTGTCTGCCAAGTGCTTCCATATCACCGTGTAAGTTAAATTGTTAAAAGCTATGTTTTAGATAAATAATGTTTGACAAAGTGTCGTTTTTTCCTGTCCATAAGGGTCAGTGGTTTTTTATTCTTTCAGGTTCAATGTTTGACCATCAGTAAACAAATAAATTACACATAATTTTGCCATTAATGATAGCCCCATCAAAAAAAATTAATCAAAAAAAAGCGATCCAAATCTATAAGGATCTTTTGCTTCCCCGTCTTATCGAAGAACGAATGCTCACCCTGCTTCGACAAAATAAAATCAGCAAGTGGTTTTCCGGAATTGGACAGGAAGCCATCAGTGTCGGGTCAACGCTCAGCCTCAAAGATGACGACTATATTTTACCCATGCACCGGAACCTCGGTGTCTTTACCACGAGAGGCATTCCGCTCTATACTCTTTTTACACAACTATTTGGAAAGCGAGATGGTTTCACCGGCGGACATGACCGCTCATTCCACTTTGGAACAACCGAACACCGGATATTTGGCATGATCTCTCATCTTGGATCAACCATGCCGGTTGCCGATGGAATAGCTTTAGCAGCTAAATTGAGAAACCAAAATCGTGTTGCACTCAGTTTTTGCGGTGACGGAGCAACCAGCGAGGGCGATTTTCACGAAGCGCTAAACCTGGCTGCCGTCTGGAAGCTGCCGGTTATCTTTATGATCGAAAATAACGGCTATGGCCTCTCCACTCCAAGTTCGGAGCAGTTTGCCTGTGAGAACATCGCCGATCGAGCCGTTGGATATGGAATGGAAAGCATGATCATTGACGGGAATGACTTTTTTGAAGTTCAGGAAGCGGTTTCAAAAGCCCGGAAGATGGCTACCTCCGGCAAACCTGTACTTATCGAAGCTAAAACGTTTAGAATGCGAGGTCATGAAGAGGCTTCCGGCACCTTTTACGTACCGGATTTACTTTTTGAAAAGTGGTCTGAGAGAGATCCAATTAAACGGTATGAGGAGTGGATGCTAAATGAAAACAAGCTCTCTTATGATGAGATGATATCTATTCGTAAGGAGTTGAAATCATCATTCAAAGATGATCTGGAGCGTGCACTTGAGGCCGAAGAACCCGCGTTTGATGAACAGAATGAATTAGAGCGAGCCGGACTTAAACCTCAGCCTCAGCCCAAAAGTAACGGGCAGAAGCATGAATCATCAGAGAAGCGAATCATTGATGCCGTTCACCTGGCTCAAAAGCAGGCCTTTACCGAAGATGATACTTTTGTGATGCTGGGACAAGATATCGCCGAGTATGGCGGGGTTTTTAAAGCTTCGGAAGGATTTGTGGATCTGTTTGGAAAAGAGAGAATTCGCAACACCCCCATTATTGAATCGGGTGCGATCGGTGCGGCCATTGGTCTGGCAGTGGAGGGATTTAAACCGGTCGTTGAAATGCAGTTTGCTGACTTTATATCGTGCGGTTACAATCAGGTAGTAAACAACCTTTCCAAGGGACGATATCGATGGATGCCTAATTTGAACGTAACCATTCGCGCTCCGCATGGAGGCGGTGTAGGCGCCGGACCGTTTCATTCCCAATGTAACGAAAACTGGTTCATGCAATTGCCGGGTTTGCGGGTGCTGGTGCCATCCAACGTAGAAGATGCTCAAAACATGCTCTACACGGCACTTTATGATGAAAATCCGGTTCTCTTTTTTGAACACAAGAAACTGTATCGAAGCATTAAAGAGATCACTCCCGACCACTGCTCGTTTACTGATTTAGAGAAGGCAGCTGTCCTTCGCGAAGGGAAAGATGCCACTATTGTCACATTCGGATACGGTGTAGTTTGGGCAAGGGAGATTGCCAATGAGTATGAAAAGCAGGGTGTCAGTCTTGAGATTGTAGATTTACGCTCACTTGCCCCTATCGATTGGAAAACAGTGATTGATTCAGTAAGAAAAACAGGCCGAGTACTGCTCCTTCAGGAAAACTCGGAGATTCTCGGTCCCATGAGCGAACTATCCGCAGGAATTACCGAAAAAGCTTTTGAACTGCTCGACGCGCCGGTCATACGATGTTCATCCCTGAACACGCCTGTGCCCTTCAACAAAAACCTGGAAACCGGGTACTTGGCAAATCACAGGTTGAAAGAACAGCTGGAGAAGCTGCTGAAATTTTAAGTTTGTTAACCCTCAACTGTCTTTCAAATGGAATTACCTCAAATCCAAACTACTGAAAAACTTACAACCGTGCTTACAACACAGGGATGTCTCGACTTCGTCCCAAAAGACGGGTCTGCGCTACCGGTAACAGATTAGGAAAAGCTTCTTACTGCGCATCGAACACCCCTCCCTCTCCTTCGCTAAAGCTTCAGAGAGTACTCCCCTCCCCGAGAAATGCACTCGGGGCCAGAAAAACACTGGCAGGGGAGATTTATTCTGTCACTGGTAGCGCAGGAAGAAAACGAAGAGACGACCGGAGTCGAGATATCTCCCGATTTGTAAGAATACTGGTTGCCTTCTGACCGCGCAGTAAGCCGCCTGACGGTGGACTTACTCTTCAACAGCAGACTCCAATAGCTTCAAATACTTTTTGTCGGCATCAAAACGCGCCATGACTCCCTGCGGAATTGTAAAATTATCGGGATCGTGGCTGATATCCATACCCATCACAGCGGGTATTCCTAGCGGACGAATATGCTGTTGTAAGATCTGCTTTAAGGTAAATTGTGATTCTGAGGGGTCCGGACAGTTAGTGCATCTTCCAAAAATGAATCCATTAATGTTATCCAGTAATCCGGCCTGCTTGAGATGAACCAGCATGCGGTCGATTTTATAAACCGGTTCTCCGATATCTTCCACAAAGAGAATGGCTCCATCTGTGTCGGGCTGAATATCGGTACCCAGAGTTGTTGTCAAAATGGAAAGATTGCCGCCTATAAGTCGTCCATCATTAATTCCCGGAAAGATCAGGTCCACTTCACTTTCAGAGTTATATTCACTCTTCTCACCATTCATCAATACACTTCGAAAGCTGTTTTTTGTCAGATCGGTCCATTCAGATGTACCGTTCGGCCCGTGAAACGAAACTAAATTGGATCGATGCAAAAAAGCCATGTGAAGCGTTGTGTTGTCACTAAATCCGCAGTAGACTTTTGGATTGTTCTTGATCAAGTCAAAATCGAGGTGAGGCAATATCCGGGCACAACCCCAGCCGCCTCTCACGGCTATAATTCCGTCGATATCAGGGTCTGCAAAAAAACGATTCAGATCCCGGGCTCGCTGTTGATCGGTCCCGGCCAGATATCCGTATCGTTCCTTAACGTATTCCCCAAAAACCACTTCAAACCCCAAGGATTCAAGCTCCATTTTCATCCGGTCGAATTCTGAATCTTCATAGACAATTCCGGCCGGTGCCGTCAAAGCAACACGATCCCCCTCTTTTAAACGCCTGGGTTTAATCAGTGAATCGTATTCCTTTTTTCGGGAACCGGTAAATACCGAAAGTCCCGCCATTCCCATACCGGCTGTTTTAAGAAAGTCTTTTCGTTTCATCTGGAATCGGTGTAGAGGTTATTTTTCTGAATATAATTTTGAACTTCATCTGGCAGATTGTCTAGCGAGGATGAATCTGAAGTCTGCCGGATTTCCGTCGACGAAATATCTACCGGCTTATGATCTACAAATATGGTTTTTTCCAATATATTTGAATTAACATCACTGTGATCAGAGCCCGGTCGGTCAACAACCATCAATGTGCACTCCTTCAGAATTTCATCGTATTTATGCCATTTGTGAAACGTCTGAAGACTGTCCTCACCCAAACAAAGAAAGAAGGTGTATTCCGGGTACTTTTCCTTTAAATGATGAATTGTCCGGAGTGTATAGGATGGCTTGGGCAACTCGTTCTCAATATCGCTGATCTTAGTGCTTTCACTCTCCTGAAAAGCGAGTTTCAACATGGTGAAGCGATGCTCAAAATCAGTCTTTTTTTGATCTGTCTTATGCGGTGGATCGGGTGTGAGCAAAATCCATATCTCATCGATTAAATCGCTGTTTAGAAAGGATTCTACAGCTTCAATATGTCCGTGGTGAACCGGATCGAAAGATCCTCCAAAAAGTCCAATCCGTTTCACAAAAGAATCCGGTTTAATTAGTTCTGAGCAACGGACTCATTATCGGTAGCTTCACTCAATCCACGCTGAGCCCTGTCATAAAGATCTTCAACCCGGCTTCTATTTTCTCCTCTCGGAAAAAGCTGCAGATAGGTTTCGTAAGATTCCAGCGCCATTTCAAATCGTTCAGCTTGTCGGTCGGCAACACTGTTTTCTGCATAGAGAATATACGATTCCATCTGGTCTACCAGGGAAAGCTCAGCCCAGGACGTCTCCGGATAATTATCAATTACAATATCAAAATAGATAGCTGCTGCTTCATACCTGCTGGTTCTCTTATAAAATTCTCCGGCGTTATAGGACTTGCGGGCCAGTTTACTTCTCAATTCAGAAATATACTCTGCTGCATCATCTGTATATTCCGAATTTGGAAACCGGGATAACAGGAGTCTGAAATTCTCTATCGCCTGATATGTGTAGGATTGATCAAGTCGATATCTTGGGCTTAAATTATAGTAACTCAGCGCTTTCTTAAAATCAGCTTCTTCCCGTCTCGGCGAATTTGGATGAAACTGGGCATACCTTTCATACTCCGATGCAGCCAACAGATACCTTCGATTGTTAAAGTAACTTTCAGCAAGGTAAAACTGTGCATCCTGCCCTATATCGGTGCCCCGGCCTATAGATATCACGGTCTCAAAAGCCCGTGCGGCTTCGGCATAATTTTCCTGTTCGTATTGGTTTAGTGCCTTTTCATAAGCCACTTCAATTGAATCGCCCGGTCGAATTAACTCATTGCTTCGGCATGAGGCAAAAAGAAGTATTGCTGCAAATAGAACTAATAGATTACGCATGTATTTAGCTTTCACGATTTTTCAAAAATTTAATCAGATGTTGAAGATCTTGTTTATAGTTGGAATCACCAAATTCCTGAAGAGCATTTTCTGCCCGGCTGTAGTGTTGTAAATAAATTTCTCTGGTATCCTCTTCGATACCGTTAGATTTAAATATCTGAATCACCTTGTCTACTTCAGATTCAGAGAGCGGTTTATTTTCGATATATCCAAGAATAACATTCCGTTCTGCATCGCTGCATCGTTCTAACGCACTGAGCATCAATAATGTTTTCTTGCCTTCATGAATATCTCCTGCTTTCTTTTTTCCAAATTTTTCAGGATCACCAAAAACATCCAGCCAGTCGTCCTGTATCTGAAATGCAAGACCCAGTGAATGACCAATTAAAGAGAGTTTTTCCAGCTGATCCGGATCCGCATTCCCACACATACCGCCCATCTGCATTGCTGCCCCGATCAGTGCCCCCGTTTTGCCGTCAATCATTTGATGGTACTCTTCGATGGAGACATCACTGCGCGATTCAAACTCCATGTCCATCGCCTGCCCTTCGCAAACCCTGTTGACTGCCTTTAAAAAAAGATCACTGATTTTTTTATGATCCACACTTTCAGAAATGTTTTGCAGCTGAAGCAGTGAATAAGTGTACATGCTGTCACCGGACAAAATAGCCGTAGCTTCATCCCATTTTTTATGAACGGACGGTTCACCTCTTCGGCTGTCGGCCTGATCCATAATGTCATCGTGGATCAGTGTAAAATTATGAAGGAGTTCAACGGCCAGTGCCGCAGGCATCGCTTTTTGCGGATCAGATCCACAGATGCCACAGCTGATAAGTGATAATATTGGCCGAATACGTTTACCGCCATTCTTCAATATGTAGCGTTGAGGACGATAAAGCGTTTCAGGTTTTGAAGGAAAGTCCAGATTTTGCAACTGCTTTTCAAAAAGCGTTGCATACGATGCTAAAAAATCCAATTGAGTCGTTTAATTACTGATTTAAAGGTTGCAAATATACAAAATACACAACTCATTATTTCAGATATCTCAGAATCAATAAAACATGGTATTGGTCATTTTTCTAAGTCTATAACTCCAGACCGTTAGCTCTCATTTTATAAAGTGAGTGCAGCTGATGTGTTATTCTGTATTTTTTTGTTCTTACGTTTGCTTCAGTCAGATCAAAATAATCACTTGCCTCACTTGTGGTAGCATCCGGATGATTGATGAAATACAGGATGAATAATTGTGAATCGTCGTCCAACTCCTCAATGCATTCAAACAGTAACTCTTTTCTCTCCCGGTCTACCAGACGATCGATTTGACTGGCAGGTTCAGACTCAGATCCTGTTATATATTCATTATCTACGTAGCGCTTATTTTTTTTATACTGATTGAAATATTCATTTCGCGCCGTCATCATCATGTAAGACAGAAGCGACTTGGGATCCTTAAGCTTCCCGTCGACAATTCTTTCATAAACATTCAAAAAAGCCTGTTGTACACACTCCTTGGCTGCTTCTTCCGTTGCTGCAAGTGTAACCTGCAAATATTCAACCAACTTTGGAATCAGCTCTTCCAAAAGTTCATTTACCTGCCTTACATTCTCTTGCTGTATATAATTTACCAAAGCTGAATAATCTACCCTTTGTTTAACCTGAACGCTCATATCACTTCCACTTTGTTATATTTATTACCAGAGTTGCTAATTCTTGATTTGAGAACTTCTATTTTATCTTATCGTCCAATCAATATATAGAATTTATTAATATTAGAAAATTTTAATAGTTGAAATTAATCTTTGTTAAAAAGCTCCTTACAGATGCTCTAAACGTTTCTTTATCTTATGATGTGATTTTACCAGACAATTTTACTGCATAATGAAACCACATCAAGCCTATCCATGAGAATTGATCGATCAACCGCTGTAACGTTTTTTCACGAGACCCTAAACCGCTCAACACCGGAATTACTTATCCCCACCCTTCTCAATTTTGATCCACACTTAGATACGCTTCAAGTTTTGGGCCAAGATGTTGAGCTCACTGCAAATCAGAATATCTACGTCATCGGTTCAGGTAAAGCCTCCGTTGAAATGGCAAAAGCTGTAAGTAATATCTTAGGCGAAAAACTAACCGGTGGCATAGTCATTACGAATTCTAAACACGAAAATAATCTGCCTGAGAATATTGAAGTTTTGATTTCATCTCATCCGATTCCAAACGAGAAGTCCGTTCATGCCGCCAACCGTTTAGTGAATTTTGTGGAATCCATTCCCGAACACTCAATTGTTTTAAATCTACTATCGGGAGGCACTTCCTCTCTTCTCTGCAGACCGTCTTCAAAAATTCCATTCGATGACGTCGTTGAACTCTATCAAATTTTGGTTAAGAGCGGCGCAGGAATTCATGAAATGAACTTAGTCAGAAAATCTGTCTCCGAAATCAAGGCAGGCCGGCTTCTCCAACACTTTAATGATATCCGGCTTTTCGATCTGATCATATCAGATGTCCCCAATAACGATATAAAAGATATTGGCAGTGGCCCGACGATTCCACAAACATTCCGTTTTTCAAGCGTCATCTCAATCTTAAAGGATTTAGAGCTATGGCAGAAAATTCCCGGATCAGTTAAATCCTTTCTTTCAAACAGAGTCGGAGAAAATGATCTTTTCGAAACTGAAGAAGTGCAAAATCATCAGAGTCAGATCATCCTTTCTGCAGATAAAGTGGCGAACATTGCCAAAGAGTTGATGGAGCAAGAAGGTCTCCGTGTTATGAAAGATGATCAACCCTGGACAGGATCCATAGATAATTTTGAGCAACATATTTTATCCAGAATTCCAGCCGGTATACCGGCAGAGGAAAAACCGCTCGCTTTCATTTTTTTCGGTGAGTGCAGCATTGAGGTAACCGGTGATGGAAAAGGCGGACGTAATCAGGAACTGGCCCTTCGGATGGCTAAACATTTAGATAAGCTGGAACAGGACATTACTTTTCTAAGTGCCGGAACGGACGGCATTGACGGGCCAACGGATGCGGCCGGAGCTGCTGTTAATCAAAACAGCTTAAAAGAGGCCGAGAAACTCGGACTTGATGCTGACGACTATTTAAGAAGAAATGACAGCTACTCATTTTTTGATGAACTAGGCGGACACATCAAAACGGGTCCTACCGGAAATAATGTGATGGATCTTCAGTTTTTGATCATCCACTGATAAGGCAATTTTTCTAAATTTTCCTCCACTCCCTTGCTCAATTATTCGTAGTTTTACCGATTCGAAGTTATTCTAACCTGAAAGTGTTTTTTAATGAAGCAGTTTACCCTTCAGCCCGATTCAAATCCAAAAAAATCATCCGACTTTCTCAACGATTTAAATGAACAGCAAAGAAAAGCTGCATCTCATGTAAATGGTCCTCTTTTAATTATTGCGGGAGCGGGAAGTGGTAAAACAAGGGTGCTCACCTATCGCATCGCGCACCTGCTACAAAAGCAGTACGCCCTGCCAAAAAATATTCTTTCACTTACGTTTACAAATAAGGCCGCACGCGAAATGCAGGAACGTATTCAGGGGCTGATCGGTGAAAAAGCGTCCGGACTTTGGATGGGCACATTTCACTCTATTTTTTCAAAAATTCTTCGTTTTGAGGCTGATAAGATCGGTTTTAACAGCCAGTATTCAATTTACGATACCACGGATGCCGAGAATGCCATTAAACTGATTCTCAAAGAATTGAATTACGATCCGCGTGAGATTCGTCCCAGAACCATTCAGTATAAAATCAGCGATGCCAAAAACCAGCTGATTTCCCCCGAGCAGTATCAACATAAGTTTGTGCAAAGTACGCTGGATGATATTACCGCAAGAGTATTTCAGATTTATGCCAAGCGGTTGAAACAGGCCAATGCGATGGATTTTGATGATCTGCTCATCAAACCGATCGAGCTTTTTGAGGAGCACCCTGATGTTCTTGAAAAGTACCAGGACCGATTCCGCTATATCATGATTGATGAGTACCAGGATACCAATCACGCTCAGTACAAAGTAACCCGTATGCTGGCTGATAAATATCAAAATATCTGTGTGGTGGGCGACGATGCTCAAAGTATCTACTCGTTCAGAGGAGCGGACATCAGTAACATTCTAAACTTTCAAGAATGATTACGACGATGCATTGGAAGTGCCGCTGGAACAAAATTATCGGTCAACCAAGTACATTCTTCAGTGTGCAGACTCCATCATCAAGAAAAATGAAAAGCAGCTCGAAAAAACGCTTTGGACCGACAACGAAGAGGGCGAAACAGTAACGCTGCTGGAGAATTTTGATGAGCGGGACGAGGCGAATCGAATTGCCAACTACATCCAAAACCTAAAGCTGCGTCACGGCTATCAAAATAACGACTTCGCGATTTTGTACCGTACAAACTATCAGAGCAGGATATTTGAGGAGGCATTTCGACGAAAAGATATTACCTATCAATTGGTGGGCGGACTATCCTTCTATCAGAGAAAAGAGATTAAAGATGTGCTGGCGTACTTAACGCTGCTGATTAATCCGGAAGATGAACAGGCGCTGCTTCGAATCATCAACGAACCCAGTCGCGGCATTGGCAACAAAACACTGAATGAGCTTCTCAAAAAAGCTCGCGCTACCGGACAGAGTGTCTGGAAAATTTTACACGATGTGGAGTCTGCTGATATTTACAAGCCTGCAAAAGCCAAGATTGCAGATTTCATTCACATGATTGAAAGTTTAAAGGACCTGCTGGATTCAGGATCTCCAATACTGGATGTTACCAAAAAGATGCTGGAGAAAAGCGGGTATCTGAAGGCGCTGGTTGAGCAGAACGATGCAAAAGCTTTGACTCGGCGAGATAACGTGCTGGAGCTCCAAAATGCCATTGCTTACTATCAGCAAAACACAAAGAATCCGAAGCTTTCCAATTTTTTACAGGAGATCAACCTGATTACTGATTCGGACAAGTATGATGAAGACAAGCCTGCAGTTACGCTGATGACGGTTCACGCATCGAAAGGCCTGGAGTTTCCGGTCATCTTTATTGTCGGCCTGGAAGAAAACCTCTTCCCCATGGGGCCAAGGGAAGGTGAAGAAGCCAATACTGAAGAAGAGAGACGTCTTTTTTACGTAGCCATAACCCGTGCCGAGAAACAACTTTTTTTCAGCTATAGTAAGCTCAGATACAAGTACGGGGAAGAACAGCGGCAGGCCCGGTCCAGATTTTTGGATGAGGTAGATTCAGGAGTGGTCCGAAATGAAACAGGCTCAACAATACAGCAGAAAAACAACCGTTTCGGTGAATCGGACAGTAATTCCGATAATACAACCATTGAGTACGAACACGACTGGAAATCTCCAATTCAATCCAAAAAGCCTTCATCAACGTCCTCTACTTACGAATATGAGTACGATGATGATCCTTTTAGAACGGGAGTGCAGGTCATACATCCAAAATTTGGGCCCGGAAAAATTATTCAGCGGGCAGGATCGGGCAAAGATACCAGAGTTGTTGTATTTTTTAAGAGTCGTGGACAAAAAACATTAATGCTTCGGGCCGCCAAGTTAAAAGTTCTCAGTTAATCGAGGAAAATCCCTTGTTAAAATCTTTACGTGTAGCCACTCTGGGAGTGGTTCTTACTTTATCTGTTTCTATTAGTGCATTTGCCCAGATCTCGCTATCGGCCGAAAATATGGCATTGGGTGGCGGCGGAACTGCGTACCTTACCGGTTACGAAGCGCTGTTTGTAAATCCTGCGAATCTGCGCATTCAGGAGAAAAATTATTCACTTCAAATTTCATTACTACAGGGCGGAGTTTACAACGAGTACCTTTTGCCGGAGACTGATTTTTCCGCCAGGTCGCAACAATTTCGATCTGCTTTTCTACCCTACAAAAGTATGGACAGTGATTACGAACTGATTGAGGCAGACAGAAGCTCTATTTTGAGAAGAAATTATCCCGGGTCTCGCAGGGTTGCGCCTTTTCAATCAGTGGCCGATCTGCACTGGTTTGGGATGAAATGGCAGGGAGAAAGTAAATCCTACGGTCTATCCCTTCGCAGCAGAGTATTCAGTAAATATGAGTTGGGCAAAGGATATTTTTCATCCACAGCTGTTGAGGACGGTGATAATCTTTACATCGATCGATCTTTCCGCCATCAGTATCAAACAATACATGAACTCTCTTTTGGATATGCTGAGTCCTTTGATTTTTTAAACGGGTTATCCCCGCAACTCTCGGAGTTCATCGTCGGGATTGCTCCAAAAGTTGTAGTGGCCGGCTCACATCTTGACGCCCGGTACGACAATGTATACGAACATCGCGATGGCAGCGAAAACTGGGTAAGGTCTGCTCAGTATCAACAATACAGCACGGGATCTTTTTCTGAAAATCGGCCTTTTCTTAATCAAAATGGTGCAGTTTCATTTATTGACGGCACATTCTCTGATCTTTCGAAACCTGCGGGAATCGGTTTTGGTCTGGATGTCGGTATCACATACATGATCACTTTCGGCGATGATTTATCATTACTTCAGCGGGAGGCAGCCACGACTCAAAAGTCACTTCGGCTAAGCTTTTCAATTACTGATTTGGGAGCGATCTATCAGTTCGATCAGCCATATAAAATATCCACACAAAAGGTTGAAGAAGAGCTCACAGAACTCCCGAGAGTATCTGACATTCGATTTTCGGGCGCACCGAATGAACACTTGTTCTTTCTGGATGATCAGAACGATACTCCTTTTGAACTCGATTCTGATCAATCGGAAGATACATTCTACACTATGATGCCAACATCTGTTCAGGCCGGAGCTCTGTTTCAAATTAACAGGATTAAACTGATGGGTGATGTGCGTCTGCCTGTCATAAATCATGAATTTGCATCAAAAGCTCCTGTGGTATATTTGGGTACAGAGTTGAAACTCCTTCCTTTTTTACCACTTCGGCTAGGAACACGTATCGCTCCACACCTGCCCGGTTACTACTCATTAGGTATAGGCTTCGAAAGCAAGTATTTTGAGTTGAATACGGCACTAAAGGTTAAGAGCAGTCAGATTGGCCCCACAAATGAGATTGTTGGAGCATCCATGGCCGGAATCAAGATTTATATTCCGTAAATAGAGTTTCGCTTACGCTATTTTTATTCAATTTAAAAGCGATTTATCAGATGACTGACCAACTGTCATGTAATAACTCGCTCCACTCAATATGGCAGAACAGAAAAAGAAGATATGACGTTATGGTACCAACCATACTTTTGGCTTTGAATTTGCCATCATCTACAGAAACAGACAAAAAAATTAATTTAAGTCATATACATGTTTGACCAACGGTTTAAAATACAGACGACATTTGACGATCAGGGCGAGAACTTTGACGATTTTGAACAGGCTATTCCCTTGATGAGTGAAGAGGAGGAAAAAAAGCTGACAGAATCTGAAGTACCTGAAAATCTGCCTATTCTTCCCCTGAAAAATACGGTGCTTTTCCCGGGTGTTGTTGTTCCAATTACGGTAGGCCGGGACCGTTCACTTGCATTGGTAAAAGAAGCTTACGAAAGTGATAAAACAATCGGTGTAGTCACCCAGAAAGATGAATCCGTTGAGGATCCTGAGGCCGCCGATATGTACAAGTACGGTACGGTTGCTCAGATTTTGAAATTGATCAAAATGCCTGATGGCAGTAAAAGTGTGGTCATTCAGGGTAAAAGCGTTATTGAAATTGAAGAGTTTACTCAATCGGATCCTTTCTTTCGGGCTGAAGTAAAACCCGTTCAGCAGGAGATGGATATCAGCGGAGTGGAGCTTGATGCTTCCATGCGATCCATCAAAGAGACGGCAAGTAAAATTGTAAATCTCTCTCCAAATATTCCGTCTGAGGCATCCATTGCCATCAACAATATTTCGAGTCCGGCATTCTTGCTAAACTTTATTTCCTCAAATCTGCAGGTCTCCATTGCTGAAAAACAGGGGATTCTTGAAATCAAGAAATTTACCGACAGACTCGAAAAAGTGATGGAGTTTTTGAACAAAGAACTTCAGGTACTGAATTTAAGTGAAGAGATCCGTTCTAAGGTGAAAACCGATATCGACGATCAGCAGCGCGACTTCTATCTCCGCCAGCAAATGAAGGCGATTCAGGAAGCACTTGGCGAAGACGGTGAGCAGCAGGATATCGACAAGCTTAAAAATCGACTTGCTAAAAAAGAAGGGCTCAGCGATGATGCCAAAGAGACTGTTGAAAAAGAACTTCAGCGGCTTGAAATGACGCCCAACTCATCTCCGAATTACGGAATTATACATGCCTACATCGAGTGGATACTGGATCTGCCCTGGGGTGAATTTTCCGATGATAAACTGGATCTGAAACGAGCCCGGAAAATTCTCGATGAGGATCACTACGGTTTGGAGAAGGTCAAAAAACGAATTGTAGAGTATCTGGCCGTTCTGAAACTGAAGAAAGATATGAAAGCGCCGATCCTCTGCTTCTACGGACCTCCGGGCGTTGGTAAAACATCACTTGGGAAATCGATAGCTCGCGCATTGAACCGGGAGTTTGAACGGTTCAGCCTGGGCGGTATTCATGATGAAGCAGAAATTCGCGGTCACAGACGTACATATATCGGAGCACTTCCGGGACGTATTCTGCGGTCGATGAAAAAAGCAAGTACAGGAAATCCGGTTATGATGCTGGATGAGATCGACAAGGTAGGTTCCGATTTTCGCGGTGATCCTACCTCTGCCCTGCTCGAAGTTCTGGACCCTGAGCAGAATGATTCGTTTATGGATAACTACCTCGAACTGGAGTATGATCTATCAAAGGTATTGTTCATCGCAACAGCGAACTCGCTGGATACCATTCCGGCTCCGCTTCGCGACCGTATGGAGATCATCAATATCAGCGGTTATACACAGGAAGAAAAAACTGAGATTGCTAAAAAATATCTGATTCCTAAGCAGATTGAGGAGAACGGACTGAGTAAAAAACAGTTCAAAATTTCCAACAAGGCGATCGAGAAAATTATCGACGAGTACACGCGGGAATCGGGTGTGCGTGGTCTTGAGCGACAGATCGGTGCCGTTTGCCGTAATGTTGCAGCTCAGATTGCAAGTGGCGATATCGAGAAGATGAGTGTGGGTGTAAACGACATTCAGGATATCCTTGGCAAGCGTAAATTCTT
The DNA here is from genome assembly GCF_034521535.1 of Rhodohalobacter sp. Lineage (GTDB taxonomy): Bacteria > Bacteroidota > Rhodothermia > Balneolales > Balneolaceae > Rhodohalobacter. The sequence continues at coordinate 524,627 of NZ_JAXHMF010000006.1, forward strand.
TTCCGATGTAGCCGAGCGAACAACTGTTCCCGGAGTAGCTACCGGACTGGCCTGGACTCCATACGGAGGTGACATCCTCTTTATTGAAGCTAGCGTCTCCAGAGGTTCTGGTAAACTTCACATCACCGGTCAGCTGGGAGATGTGATGAAAGAATCGGCCATGTTGGCTATCAGTTATCTGAGGGCCCGCTATGAAGAGCTCAATATTCCTGAAGAGGCATTCAAGTATTGGGACCTCCATATTCACGTACCACAGGGCGCGGTTCCTAAAGACGGACCATCGGCCGGGGTTGCACTGTTAAGTGCCGTGGCGTCAATCTTTACCCAGCGTAAAGTAAAAGGAACACTTGCTATGACAGGAGAAATCACCCTTCGCGGACTCGTTCTGCCTGTAGGCGGAATCAAAGAGAAAGTACTGGCTGCAAAACGCGCCGGTATTGAGAAGGTATTCCTGCCGAAGAAGAATGAGAAAGATGTTGCCGAAATTGAGGAAGATGTGATCGGCAACCTTGAGGTTGAATATCTTGAACGAATGGAACCGATACTGGATCTGATTCTTGAAGATGAAGTAGTTGAAGATCCTAAAGAGTTCTTTAAAGTTCCGGAATCTCATAAAAATCAGATTTCCGGTAACAATGCCAGTAACGATTCAACCAAACAAGTAACTGTGATGGATTAGTTTTCAGAGCTCCATCGCCAAACACTTTAAAAGCCGGACAGAGTATATCTGTTCGGCTTTTGTTTTTTTTCTGTTGGAAGGTTCACCGCAGAGGCGCTGAGAGCGCAAAGATTTATGACGCTCTTCTGCGATATATCTGCGAGAAACCAAAGAATATCATTAAATATATGCCCCACGCATCCCAATGGAGTCTGTTTAAATGCAAATGATTTGTCGATTTAATTACTGAAAGCATGTATTTTCATATACAATGAAAAAAGGTCGAGTCATACAATCCACGGGAAAATGGTATAAAGTCAGTTGTGATAGTGAAATCATCGACAGCCGGCTTCCGGGCAAATTCCGCCTTGATAAAAAAGAGGTGACCAATCCTGTTGCCGTGGGTGATTATGTAGATATTTTAATAGGTGATGACGGCACAGGCTCCATACAGAAGATTCACGATAGAGAGAACTACATTCCCCGTCAGGCAACTCACGGACGCAGAGGTGAGCAGATACTTGTCTCCAATGTGGATCGCGCATGGGTAGTACAGTCCGTCAAACAGCCCAAACTGAACACCGGATTTATCGATCGCTTTTTAGTGACCTGTGAGGCTTACGAAGTGCCCGGCGGTGTTATCTTCAACAAGATGGATCTTGCCAAATCGGGTGGCAAAGCGCATGTTCAGGAGCTATCTGAGCTCTATCAGTCCCTTGGATATAAAACCGCCATCACTTCTGCGGAAACGGGTGAAACCGGTGATTTGAAATCCAAAATTGCGGGACAAACATCCGTTTTTATCGGACCATCAGGGGTTGGAAAAACCTCTCTTCTCAATCAGATCGAACCAAACTTAAAACTTAGGGTTGGTGAGATCTCATCATACTCTCAAAAAGGGAAGCACACCACAACATTTGCTCAACTCATCCCCATAAGCGGTGGAGGCTTTGTAGTTGATACACCGGGAATTCGTGAATTCGGACTGGTACAAATTGACAAACCTGAACTCTCCCTCTACTTTCCTGAAATGATTGAACCCCGTCAGAATTGTAAGTTCTACAACTGCACACACTATCACGAGCCAAAGTGCGGTGTGGTGGAAGCATTTGAAGAAGGGAAAATTGCAGCCAGCAGATATCACTCATACCTCAATATTCTTGAATCCCTGGAGCAGTAACATGATGAATTTATAAATAACCCGCTTAAATCTGTAACAACTGCAGAGCTAAATACTCATTTCTACAAAACTGTTTAAAAAATATACCTGACAGCTTTAATTGTCTGTCCCATTCATACATATTTAAAACCATTAATTTGATCTTTCGCAATTATTTGCAAACTTCTGAAATAGCATTAACCAATACATATCATTTATGAAAAAAGTGTTACAGATAAAAAAATCACTACTCCTCTTTGCAACTTGCTTGCTTATATCCCTTGCAGGTGTAAATACGGCTACTGCTCAATTCGATGACGCCGGCGAAATACTTCGATCCGGTACAAACGATGCAAACTTGCTGTTGAAAGAATATCTGAGGCCTTTTGCCAACGGATTCGGTGCAGACCTTAATTCAGGATGGGTAAACTCCGCTCGCCCATATGGCGTACTTGGATTCGATCTTCGAATCAGTGCAGGTATAGCGATTGTTCCAACCGGTGACCGAAGTTTTAATGTAGATGAACTGAATTTCGAAAACCTTGAACGTGTAGATGGACCGTCTGAAGCCCAAACCGCCTTCGGTGAAGATGTTCAGGGACCTGAAATGGGTATTTTTGGAACTAATCCCTTAACAGGCCAACGCGAGGAGATCACAAGGTTTACCATGCCTCAGAAGTGAAATCAGGATATCCATTCAGTGTGCCTGCCCCTATGATTCAGGGAACCGTGGGAATCATCAAGGATACGGATATCTCTATCAGATTTATGCCAACCGTAACGGTAAAAGATATAAACACAAGCCTATTCGGTTTTGGTGTTAAACATGGTTTAAACCAATGGTTGCCGGGCGGTTCTGTATTACCTGTCGACCTCTCCGTTCAACTTGGTTATACCAATTTAACCTCTGATTTCGGGTTTGAGGTAAATCCGGAAGAGGGACAGGATATTTATAACCCTTATGCAGGAAACCCAAGTTTGTGGGATGATCAGGCTCTTGAGCTTGAAGCCTCCGGGTTTACAGGAAATCTTCTGGTAGGCAAAAACCTGCCGATCATTTCTGTGTATGGAGGTGTTGGTTTTCAAACTTCCAGTATGACACTTAGCTCTCCGGGCTCCTACCCTGTCACCGTTTTCAATGAAGATTATAATCCCGTTGACAGATCAGAAGAGACCCGTGAAAAAATCATTGAACGACTCGATGAACCGATTGATCTATCAGTTTCGACGGTTCTAACAGTATTCATGCGATGGCCGGTTTCAGATTGCGTCTTGCAGTATTGACTATTTCCGGTTCATACACCCTTTCCAACTATCCGGTTGCGAATATTGGTGTTGGTATAAGCTTCAGATAATTAACAGCTGATATTATAAAGCACGATTTGGGAAACCGAATCGTGCTTTTTTTATGTCCTGAAGTTCTCTCAGTAACCGACGCGAGTTCGAGATAAGAATTTGCTAGAGAGTGTAACTCCTTCGAAGCTATCGTGTGTACACAAATTTATTTTAGATCATTACCTTAGTAGATCTTAAATGGTTTTCCAGAAATTCCTCCACTTCAATCCGAAAAACATGGATTTACGGTCGGAATGACAGGCTTCACATGGGAATTGGCAGCGGGCGGCTTCCAACCTTTTCCCAAACACAGCCGGTTATGCCCGCCTGCGCTGAGGCTACGCAGAACAGGCCCGCTGCTGCCTTACCCAATGCCTTGTCGTCCCGACTAAGAGAGCCTGACTGCCGAAGCTTTAGCAAAGGCAGCCGAAGCGAACGCATGGAGCTCATTTTTTGAACGCGAAGCGAAATCTCATTGATAAAGCCTTAAGCGCTGTAATACTACATTTAGATATTGAAACCTTCATCAATATTTTTAAAGATATGTACACATGGTAGCCTTCGAATGGGGGCGTCAGTTCCATATCTCGAACTGACGTTAATTAAGCCAATTAACTTTTAGGTCATTTAAAAAATCAGGTCACTTGAATAACCTGATCAAAAAAGACGAATCTGCCCAAAATACTTGATATATGATATAAACCTGTTGTACGTTGTAGACATATAGGTATAAAATAAAACGGATCCGTTATGAATGTATTGAAGCCTTTTCTACTTCTGATGTCACTGCTCATTGTAATGGGATGTGCCAGTACAGAGCCCAGAACTGAGAGCTCAAAATTTGAATTCCAGTTCGAAGAGCAAACATATGAGATTATCGGACTGGTCTCGCCCGATGGTGAATCACTGAACGATCTTGTTCTGCGCGACGGCCGGGAAATTGTTTTCTGGGCAAGAGATCAAAATCAGGATGGTGCGATGGACCGTGTAATGCGGGGTGACATCTCATTAGAGCGTGCAAACGAAATTTACAAAGCCGGAATCCGACTTGCTGCTGAGCAGGGAAAATATGAGCAAAAACCTCATCCCAGAACCTTTGAGTTTGTCGATGAGCAGTATATCTACACTTTGGTTACCGTAATGGGTGATTCGGAAAGCAGCTACAATTTATTCTCCGTCTATAACATCGAAACTGAAGTGGAAACCAAAATGAGAGACAGTAACCACAACGGCCGGCTGGATGAAAACCAATTTGAATCTGAAGAGTATATTCGATGGCAGCGTCTTTACAAAAGAGCACTGGAAAAAGGAGTTAACGAACGAAGAGTCCAAATGACGGATGAAGGTACTTATATCGTACTCGTAGACCGCAGATTGACATCACAATAAAGTGACCCTGAATCATCCTTAAAAATTACGTTGCTGCCACTTCTCTGCTCATGTAAGAATTAACGTGAATTCAAGATAAAAATTCATAAAGAGTGTCCCCTGCTGAATGATGAAAAGTGGTAGATTCAAAGATAAATGATGAATTTTCAAGCCAAAACTTAGTCTGTCAGGTCATTCCCCTCGTCCCCCTTCGAAGGGGGAATTCCATATCTCTAACTCACGGTTATCAATGTGCCTCAAGCCAGTTCTCAGCCAAACCTGTCTCCACATCCAAAGGCACATCAAGCTCATAGGCATTTTCCATCATCTCCTTAATTGTTGCCGGGACAGAATCTTTCTCCTCCTCATGGATTTCAAAAATCAATTCATCATGAACCTGAAGCAGCATCTTTGATTTCAGATTCTCCTCCAGCAGATAATCGTGAATGCGAATCATTGCCAATTTGATGATATCGGCGGCGGTTCCCTGAATCGGCATGTTGATCGCGGTTCGTTCTGCAAATCCACGGACATTCCAGTTTTTGGAGTTGATATCCGGAATGTAGCGTCTTCTTCCCATCAACGTAGATACGTACCCGTTCTCTTTAGCAAATTCAATCGTATCATCGATATAGGTTTTAATACCGGGAAAACGTCCAAAATACTGATCGATCATGTCCTTTCCCTCCGAGTTGCTGATACCCAGGCGCGAGGCTAAACCGTAAGCACTCACTCCATAGGGAATACCAAAATTCACCTCCTTGGCTTTACGTCGGTGATTTGGCGTTACATCATCAATCGAATCAAGATTAAAAATCTCTTTTGCCGTACGTGAATGAATATCCTCACCGTTCTTGAACGCCTCAATCATATTTTCATCGCCCGACATTGAGGCAATAACCCGCAACTCCACCTGTGAGTAGTCGGCAGCCAGAAGCTTAAATCCATCCGCAGGAACAAACGCCTTTCGGATCTCACGTCCTCTTTTTGTTCGAATCGGAATATTCTGAAGATTCGGATTGGACGAAGAGAGTCTGCCGGTTGCGGCTATGGTTTGATTAAAATCGGTGTGTATTCGACCTGTATTTGGATTCACCAGTTTCGGCAGTGCATCCACGTAGGTCGATTTGAGCTTCGACAGGCTTCGGTAATCAAGTACCATTGCGGGCACTTCATATTCATTGGCCAGCTCCGAAAGCACGGCTTCCGATGTAGAGTACTGACCGGTTTTGGTCTTTTTACCGGCCGGAATCTCCATCTTATCAAACAGAACCTCGCCAAGCTGTTTGGGAGAGTTGAGATTGAACTCCTCTCCCGTTTTCTCAAATATTTCCTTCTCTATTTTTTCAATATCGCTGTTCAGGTCTTCAGAAAATGCATTCAGCATCTCTACATCAATTTTGATGCCTTTCTCTTCCATGTCGCCCAAAACCTCGATCAGTGGAAATTCCAGATCATTGGCAATACTCAGCAACTCATCCTCCTCAAGCTCCTTTATAAACTGCTCGTAAAGACGATAGGTGATGTCGGCGTCCTCACAGGCATAGTTCACAATTTCTTTATAGGGAATATCAGCCATCGACTTCTGCTTTTTCCCTTTGCCGATCAGCGCTTCAATAGGTACAGGTTCGTAGTTGAGATACTTTTTCGCCAGTGTGTCCATCTTCAGCCTTTGATTGGCATCAATGAGATACGCAGCCACCATCGTGTCAAAAATTTCTCCCTTTATGGTAAAGCCGGCCCTTTTTAAAATCAGGTAGTCAAACTTATAGTTGTGTGCAATTTTCCGGCTCTCCGCATTTTCAAAAAGCGGTCTGAGCAGTTCCATAACTTCTTCCTGAGGGAGTGCATCTTCAACATTCACCGGAATGTACCAGGCAACTTCGGGTTTGGCGCTTAGAGAAATACCGACCAGATTTGCATACATCGGATCGGGGCTGTCAGTCTCTGTATCAAAGCAGAGCGCATCTGCATTTTCTAACTGTTTTACCACGGCTACGATATCCTCTTTGGTTACAGCCAGGTTGTAAGCTACCGCATCTTCATTCAGTGATCCGTTTTCATTCTCTTCTTCGTTTGAACCAAAAAGAGTTCCCTGCCCGCCGGGCTCCTCTCCCAGATATTTCCGGGTGAGTGTTCGAAACTCCATTCGTTTAAAAAAGAGTCCCAGCTCTTTCTTGTCGGGACCTTCCCACGCCAGTTCTTCCCACGGCTGCACATCCGGCACATCAATCTTGATACTTACCATCTCCTTGGCATGCATCGCCTGCTCGGCATGCTCCGTCAAGCCTGTACGGTGCCGTTTCGATTTCATATTTGGTGCTTCTTCAATCGCTTTCTCAAGTGATCCGTATTTATTGATCAGCTTGGGCGCTCCTTTTTTACCAATCCCCTTCACTCCCGGGATGTTGTCGGACGTATCGCCGATAATGGCCAGTACGTCAATCACCTTTTCGGGTCCAACGCCAAAATAGTCCTGCACACCGTTACGGTCTATCACGATAAATCCACCGTTTTTGTTATCCGGCTTAATCATCGTTATGTGGTCATCAACCAGCTGCATAAAATCCTTATCGGGAGTTACGAGATAGACATCAACGTGCTCGGCCTGGGCGTTGTATGCAATGGTTCCGATGATGTCGTCCGCTTCATATCCATCCTGCTCAATGTTGTCTATTCCAAACTTGTCAACCATCTCCTTGATAAGTGGAATACCCACTTTCAGTTCTTCGGGCTGCGGCGGTCGATTTGCCTTATACTCCTCGTCCAATTCATGGCGAAACGTAGGTGCGTGAGTATCCCATGCTACAGCGATGTGTGTTGGCTCCTCCTCTTCAAGCAGTTTAGCCAGTGTATTTGCAAATCCGAGAATAGGTCCCGTTGCAATTCCTTCCGAATTCTTGAGTCTGCTGTTTATAAATGCGAAGTGAGCACGATATGCAAGTGCCATTCCGTCGAGTAGGTATAACTTTTTTTTGGCCATTTTTTAAGCTAACTATTTTACTATTTTTACCTGAAGATATGATTTACGATGGATAACACAGAATATAGATTCTGATCATTCCATAACATCCACTTTTAACTATGTCTACGATTACTTCCATACTTGTTCCAACAGATTTTTCCAGCAAATCCGATACAGCCGTTCGTTATGCTTGCGAAATAGCTTCCTACACAGGGGCCAAGGTTATGTTCATGCACGTAATTGAACAGCCTTACGATTTTCCCTCACGGATTGAAAACGTTTTAGAAAGTAAAAAGGCGGACAGCGCTAAAAAATTGTCGGAGCTTATTGATGGCCTCCATTCTACTGATGATTTCCGGCATGTGAACATGAAAGGCTCCGTTGAAGTGGGAAGCACCTCTACCACGTTTCTACATGCCGCCAAAACCGGCAAGTTTGATATGATTGTTGTTGGATTGGGAGGTGAACACGACCTAAAAAAAGCCATTTACGGCAGTATAACAAACAATATACTATTGGAGAGTCCCATCCCTGTATTTGCCATGTCTAAGCAGGTAGATTACCGGCAGCCCAAACATCTGGTGTTTGCCACAGGTCTCAGAAATCAGGACATCAAGCCAATCAAGCAGATGAAAAAACTTTCTATTGAGTTGGGAGTGAAATTGAGAATTGTACACATTGTTGAGAAAAAGGAAATACGTGAAGAGAAAGGGAAAAAATTCCAGAAAAAACTGCGAAAGGAACTTAAAGATGATACACTCCAGGTAGAATTTTATGAGGATAAATCCTTTCTGGAGGGTATTACCCGACTGATTGGCGGTGACCAGCATACCATATTGGTTACAACACGTTACAAAAGACGATTTGTAGAGTGGCTTATCACGCGCAGCAATGCGCGGGTTCTGGCCCAGATTGCAGCCGTTCCTCTTATTATGATTCCGAATGATTAGTTACTAATTAACCCGCCAGCTCTTTCAATTTCGCGATCTCCTCTGACCAGCGTTCGGTGTTTGGAGTTTCCAAAATCAGAGGGATTCCGTTAAAGCGATCATCTTTCATAATCAGCTCAAATGGGGTCCAGCCGATGAATCCGTCTCCAAGGCTGTCATGACGATCGACCTGCGTACCTAACTCTTTTTTGGAATCATTCAGGTGCATACCCAGAAGCTTTTCAAAACCGACAATCTTCTCAAACTGCTCAAACGTATCGTGGAAACCATCCTCGGTAGAGATATCATATCCGCCGGCAAAAGCGTGGGCCGTGTCGATACAAACCCCAACACGGTCCTGATTGTCCACCTGATCCATAATTTCCGCCAGATGTTCAAAACGAAACCCCATGTTTGTGCCCTGACCCGCCGTGTTTTCAATCACAGCTTTGGTAAATTCGGTCTGATCCAGCGCAACGTTGATCGATTCCGCAATGCGTGATAAACACTCCGTTTCAGAAATCTTTTTGAGATGACTGCCGGGATGGAAATTCAAAAGTTTGATTCCAAGCTGTTCACACCGCTGAAGCTCAATCAAAAAAGCATCTCTCGATTTTTGAAGCTTTGCCTTTTCCGGATGGCCGAGGTTAATCAGATAGCTGTCGTGCGGTATTACAGCGTCCATGCTGTAACCGTACTTTTCGCATTCGCTCTTAAATCCTTCAATATTTTCCTCTGTGAGCGGTTTTGCCTTCCATTGGCGCTGATTCTTGGTAAATAAGGCAAATCCTGTAGCCCCGATTTCATGAGCTCTTTCCGGTACATTTTCCACGCCACCTGCCGCACTGACATGTGCTCCAATAAATTTCATTCTGGTCGTTTTTTACAGTTAAAATTTTTGATTGAAGATAGTGATCAATGTTGTCAGAATACAGAAAGGTCAAGTTGATTTATTGAATTACCGCCTCAATTCTATTTATCATTTTAATATACGCCCTCTGTTCGGTGGTTGATGAGTATCTGCAGTTTACCCTACGCTTACGCGCAGAACTACTCTCGGTCCATCCCCTCTTGAGAGGGTACAGATCACGCAGTGTCCAACGTAGTGATCAGGGGTGTGTTCCAATTGTAATAAGAACTGAACAAGTACGATTAACAAATTCACAGTTCGTTGTTCGTCATTCGGTCATTCGCAATTTAATCACAATATTTAACGGATCAGGCGCCCCGTTGTACTACGTCTTCACATCTGAAATCTACTTTTCGTATACTGTTTTGAAATTTGATTAACCATCTGCATTCGATTATGAAATTCAAAGTCCCGCATACGCTTGTCCTGCTTTTCTTTTTGATGATATTCGCACTAATTCTCACGTGGATTATCCCATCCGGTGAGTTTCAGACAGAGGTGACCGAGCAGGGACGTGAAATGGTGGTTCCGGGCACGTTTACAGAAGTTGCCGAAAAAGAGATGCTCTCTCCCCTGTCATTGTTTACAGTTGTTCCCCGCGCTCTTGCCGATGCCCAGGGAATCATCTTCTTTGTGCTGATTATAGGCGGTGCGCTGGCTGTAGTCCGCGAAACGGGAGCCATCGATGCCCTTTTGGGTAAAATGATCAACCGCTATGGCGACAGACCGTTTCTGCTGCTCTTCTTTGCCATGTTTGCGTTTGCTGCTGCCTCAGCTACTCTTGGTATGGCTGAAGAGTACATTCCTTTTGCGGTTATCTTAATTTCAGTATGCACGGCTCTGCGGCTCGATGCTATTACCGCAATCGGAACTATGGTGGTTGGTTACGGTATCGGCTACGGGGTCGCTTTGATGAACCCATTTACGCTTCTGGTGGCACAGGAAATTGCAGAACTTCAACCCGTATCTGGGATCGAATACAGGGCCATATTGGCTGTCCCCTTCCTTGCCGTCGGTTTTCATCACGTCTGGAGCTATGCACGCAAAATACAAGCCGATCCTTCAAAGAGCCTGATGGCCGGGGCTATTGCTACAAAGGCATCAAAAGGACAAACAACCTACCCTGAGATGACCAACCGGCATATTGGCGTACTGGCTGCTACATTTGCGTCTTTGATCCTCCTCGTTTTTGGCATATATCAGTACGCATGGTACCTGATTGAACTTGGCGCCATGTTTTTTGCTTTAGCTGTTCTGGTTGGAATCATATCAAAACTTAGCGTAAATGAGACCGCTAAAGTATTTGGGAAAGGAGCTTCTGAACTGACGGCCACCGCCCTTCTAATCGGATTTGCCCGATCAATCGCATTGCTGCTTGAAGATGGCGAAGTTCTGCATACAGTGGTAAATGCCCTGGCAACACCGCTTGCGTCCGTAGGGGCTGAATTCTCTGCCGTAGGTATGCTCTTCATTCAAAGTATTCTGAATTTCTTCATTCCTTCGGGCAGCGGACAGGCATTTGTGACGATGCCACTTATGGCACCAATTGGCGACCTGGTCGGAGTATCCCGTCAAATCTCGGTTCTCGCCTTTCAGTTTGGCGACGGCCTGATGAACATGATTGTCCCTACAAATCCCGTCCTGATGGGAATTCTAGGACTGGCCGGAATTTCTTATGACCGGTGGTTTAAATTCATCGGCCCGCTAATTATTAAGCTTTTGATTCTTGCCTCCATCTCCCTTGTTGTGGCTGTCTGGATTGGATATTCGTGATTGAAACGGTTTACGGTATAGGGTTTACGGTTTTCGTTTGACCGCTACCTGCGGATAGGCGAGGTAAATTTGGCTTCAGTCTATGTTTGACGGGCCATGCTTTTCACCTTCAAAACTTTTTTCAATACACTTTTTATTCATCCATTTCGTATTATAGATGTAAGAACATAGTAAGAACTAAATATCTGATCTTATGATCAAAAAACTTCAAAAAATCGGTAACAGTCGAGGAATACTACTCGAAAAAGCACTTCTTAAACTATTGAAAGTGGAAGAGGATGATCAAGTTGAAATTGTACCTCATGAAGATGGGCTTTTAATTAAAAAAATAGATGCTGACAGTGCTTATCAGAAAATCAGCCAGAAACATCGAAAATCTCTTGATAAGCTTGGTCAGTGATGTCAGAACCGATTTTTCTTACATTAGAAAATATTCTCTCTTTTCATAATCAGGAAATCAAAATTGCCGGTGGCGCAACCGGTATACGCGATAGTGATGGTGTAGAAGCTTGTGTCGATGCACCAAAAGTTAGTTTTGGCGGTGAATATCTTTTGGATCTGTTTTCAATGGCTGCAACCTATATTTCCTGCATAACCATGCGCCATCCATTTGTGGATGGCAATAAACGCACAGCATTGGCATCTGCCCTCACTTTCCTCTATTTAAATGGCTACGTCATAGAAGAGACATATGATGAAGAACTTGCAGACATTGTTTTAGGATTTATTTCCAAAGACATCACAAAAGATGACGTAGCCAGTCACCTTAAGGAACATTCTGTCAAAAGGTTTCAGTAACATGCAAAGATCTATTCTTCTGTCGGGGAAAAGTAGCATATAATCAATAAGAGATTCTTACATGTTTATGATCCTTTTTTATATGGTATTCATCTCCACTCTCACTTTTATTCCTTACGCATCTGAATACACTCGGTTTGACGAATTTTCCGTGTACGATCTAAACATTTCTTAAATAATTAAAAAAGAGAGAATGATGGGACGCCAACAATATCTTTTTGTTCAGTGCTATCCCGGCATATATACTTTTTACTGACAAACGGCGATGATTCTTCACCAGTAGATCACGGGCCGGCCGTTTCATGTCATTGAGGAATGTGTAAATACACTCCTGTCACGACTCTGAGACGTGACGGGGGTTTGATACGCTTTAGTAGCTAATAATCCAGAAAATTGGTTTTAAGTAGCATCAAAAAACCCTACCCGCAAACATCCTCTCTCAGGTGTTCGGGAATCAGTCGTACATCAGGGATATATCCGGTCATACTCACTTTGAAAAAATCAACCAAAAATGCTGTGTATGAAGTATAAACGGAAGAACCTGCAGCCTTGTATTCATCCTGTAAGATCGCATGCAGTTTGGGAAGATTATACCACGGTACTCCGGGGAACAGATGATGATCCAGATGATAGTTTAGGTTGCTCATCATAAACGATACAAATCTGTTACTGAGAACTGTCCTCGTTTCGGTAAACGCATTATCACCTGTTGTTAGACCGTGCTCTGCCAGCCCTCGCACATTGGTCAGCTGAGCTGCAATAATGAGCGGTATCAGCCAGCAGTGAAGCATGATGTAGAACGGCAAGAACCAAAATAGAGCTGTGAAAATTGAAACAATAAGCAGGTACTCCGTAATGATTTGCCTTCTCATTTTTTGATCAGCCAACTGTATAGACTTAATCATCAGATGAAACAGGTAGAGATACGCACCTACAAAAAGAAAAATATAGAAAAAGATGACCATGGGTATGGACTTTGGAACTGCATTTTCCATATTGTCGGGATCATGATGGGTTCCCGTGTTGGCGTGATGGGCAAGATGTAGTGTTCGATAGGCCGATACGGCAACCAAAGAGGGAAAGCCACAAATAAACCCTGTCCAGCGATTCAGGTGTTTATTTTTAAACAGCAGATTGTGATTCGACTCGTGCATCAAAATTGAAAGCCCAACCATTGAACAGGTCATCAAAAAATAGAGTGGGATATGCAGCCAGATTGACTGAGTGTTCAGAAACAAAATTGCCGAGCCAATCCATAGAGCGTAAAAGAACGGTATCTTTAAATTGTACGTATAGTCCAGTTTCTGAAGTTCACGAATTGTTTTACGCTTTGCTTTTGAAATATCCCTTCTGCTAAGCAGATATACCATTCCGGGTGAATCGCAAAAATAAAGATCAGGCTTTATCTCTTTCGTTTTGGTTGCCGTTTCCATGGCCTCCCTCCCTGTGTTATTTTTCGATTATGGATAAAATTCTACATACATGTGTGATTTTTAGAATATATCCATGTATTAAAACAATCCTATAAAAGCCACATTACTAAAAATTCTCCACTTTCAAAATATCTGATTTTTTTCCTTTTGAGGGATCTGTCTCTTACCAGACCCATGGCTAAATCACAGATAGCTTCATTTTCTGTTTAAACAATCGATTGGGAATAGAATTCGACAAGGTATTTCTATACTTCCCAATATATCGCCTTGGTGATAGATCTAAAATTAGCTGGCAACTAGAATTCTACTCAAAACAGAAATACCATTTCTCCCCAACATATAGCATTCTGACGGGGATTAAGCAGCCCCGGGTGTAGCACCACCGGCCATCAGGTAGACTCCTAAAATTACCAGTACAACAGCTAAAAAGATCTGCAGGCGGGCAGCCCGGATTTTTTGTGCAGCCATCCAGCCACCAACGGTTCCTATCAATAGTGGAACAACCAAAAAGAGGGCCAGCCACCAGTCAACCGCGTCGTGAATCATATACCCGGCAGTAGCCATTCCGGAAATAAAAATAGACTGCACTTGGGCCAACGCAACTGAGAGAAGCATCGGCACTCCCAGAACTACCAGAATGGGCACAGCCAGCACCGGGCCTCCAACTCCAAGCAGACCGCCAGGAAAGCCAACCGCTATTCCCACACCGCCAAGATAGAGCATACCTTTCACCGTATCCATCTGAAGCTTCTTCTCGGGTGCCAGCTTGTTTTTCTGACGATAGAGAATGAGCAATCCGGTAAAAAAGACAAACAGGCCCAGCAGAACGGCAAAGGTGTCAGCATCAAGAAGCGTGTTGATTTGCGAACCCGCAAACGCACCGATTACCGAAGCGATACTGAGTACAAATGCTCCTTTCATCGCATCTTTGGTTCCAAGCTGTCCGGACCGGAGATAGCCCAGGCTTCCAACGATTCCCGTTGCGATAAATGTGGCGCTGGCTGTTCCGGCTACGGTACTCGGATCCAGAGGCAGAAGTGCAAAAAGTGCAATGGTTACGAATATACCGCCGGGACCAATCGTGGTAATGCAGAAGCCCCCGACAAGGGCGATCACAAACATTAGGATCGCCATTTCGGGGCTCATTGACAGGGTATTTAAAAACAGAAATGTACTTAGAAAAGTCATTCAGTTTCGTTTATGCGAGCATTCCACCGAAAATAGCTTGCAGTACGCCTTTTCCGGAATTGATCGCAATATAGATAGAGAAAATCACCAAAGCACTGTTTGCGATATTCAGCTTCCAGTTATTGGTTTCAGCTCCCATCAACTTCTTGTCATTTACTGCCCAGAATAACAGCGCTGCCGTAATCGGTAAACCAAATACGCCATTGTACGCCGGGAAGAGTGTCACCATTTCAACCACGCTTAAACCTGTAATCTGGGCGACAAGCGGAGAGAACATCCCGATCAAAATACCGCCGGCAAAAATCATTTTAAACGCTTTAGTGCTTCCATCTTTATGATCAATATCCAAAGCCTCAAGAATCATAAATGGAACGGTCCACATAATCGGTACAATACTGTTAAAAGCGGCAGCTATCACACCGATCAGAAATACGATCATGGCCCACTTGCCCAATACAATTTCAAGTGCTTCACCCGGTGCTACAAAGGAGGAGAGTTCTGTATATCCGGCAGGTCGAAGAACAGCAGCTGCCACAACGATAATGGCCAGGGTAATGATACCGCCAACTGTGTAACCCATTGCGAGATCCGTACGCATCATTTTTACGTGCTTAAACTGATTCCACCCTTTTCTCTTCACCAAAATGGATTCCAAAAAGAAGTTTGGCCAAAGAGCCGTAGTCCCCAAAATCGCAGCACCAAGCATCATCGCACCTACATCCGGGATAGATGGAATAAATCCTTTCGCAACCTCCGTCATTTCAGGTCCGCTGGCACCTGCTACAATAATGTAGAGAATAAGCAATAGGAACATCATTCCGGTCATTACTTTCTCTACATAATCGTAATTTAAAATCCCAACAATGATGGCAAGAATACCGGTTACCACAGCAAGAGGCTGCCATGTCACTGCACCGGCAGTTAATATTTCAAAACTTTTCCCCACGGCAGCTGTAAGTGCCAATGTCCATGCGATACAGCCAATGGATAAAAACAAGGCAATGGTTAACGCCCCGTTTTTACCAAGCTTCTTGCGAATAAAGGTCATAAGCGTATCACCGAAAATACCGAGTCGGGCACTCATGTCCTGAGCCATAAATCCGAGCAGTACCGCACCGAGTACAGCCCATATCAAGACGTACCCATATTCAACGCCTGCCTGACTGGCAATAAAAATGGACCCCGAGCCGAAGTAGCTGGCAACCATAATAAAAGACAGACCATACTTGTCAAAGAAGTTTTCGAAAAATTCTTTCATAGAGATGATGTAGTTTTAAATTGAGTTATCTGTACTTAATTGAAGATTGCTGCTGTTTTTTCAAAACAGTTCACAATTGTAGAAGAAAAGATGATTGAAAAATGAATAAGCCTTAATTAACACTAAAGAAGATATTTTAATTATGTGTTTCCCTAAATATTTTTATCAACTTTTCTGAGCCGGCTTAAACTAAACATTAAAAGACAAAAAGCTAAATTAAATTAGGGTTAATTTAACTGGAAGGGCTTTTCATATGTCAAAATTTACAAAATACCGGAATTAGTTCGGCAATTATCTCAAGTTAGCTTGTAAGATTCACCTTCTTCTTCTACTCGTTTTATTACCTGCTCTCTCTGCATGAATTCAATAACCTGCTTTAACTTCTCCCGTTTCCACTCCACCCGGGTCTGAATGGATTCGATATCTTTTGCGCCGGACATCAAAACCTCCTTTACTTTATTGATATCTGAATCTGTAACAGATTCTATTTTTTCTTTACTGATGTACTTACAGTTGTCGCAGTTTCCACAAGGCCTGGCATCGGTTTCACCAAAGTACGTTCTCAGATACACTTCCCGGCATCCCTGAGTGGTAGCATAGCCATCCATATACTCCAGTTTTTTCAGAAGAACATCGCGGTAGTGATATGCTTTTTTCTGATCTATGTGAAGTTTCGGCATCCGGGGATCCAGCAACCTGACCAGTGGTTTTTCTCCGATCAACTTTACTTTCAGAATCTGATCATGATCCGCAAAGACACGCAGTGCCTTGTTAAGCTGGTTGACATTTACATCAAGCTTATCCGTTAAATAATTTGTTTCGATATAGTGAAAATCCGAAAAGGATGGCGGGCCATAAACTCTGAATAACTGATCCAGAAACTCCCCTTTTTTTGAATTGAGTTCCTCCACCTTATCCCTTACATACGATCTGCTCACCAAAAAATGTATTCCCACTTTAGGTCGATAGAGATCCGTTAGTTCCAGAATTCCAAGCCTCTGCAGAACCTCTGCTCCTCTTTGAACCACTCTTTCCGTGTAACCGCACCGTTTTGCAACTGCCGCATAATCTACCGGTTCTGATCCCTCGTGTTCACTTCCAATGGCAAGATTAAGCTCATCACACAAAGCCGTATAGATTTTGTTCAGTGTATCGTATTCGGGGTAGGATCGTAAAATCCTTGATTTTAGCAGGTCTACATCACTGCTTTTATAAATCAAAATCGGGAAGCTAATCTCACCGTCTCGTCCGGCACGGCCTGCCTCCTGATAGTAGGCTTCCAACGTAAGCGGCATAAAATAGTGAATCACAAATCTGCAATCCGGTTTGTCGATTCCCATACCAAAGGCATTGGTTGCCACTACCAGTGGAATCTCACCCGAAATCCACTGGTTCTGTGTCTTCTCACGCAAATCGTTCTCGAGTCCCGCGTGGTACGGTTTTGTCAAAATTCCTTTCTTTGTAAAAAAGTCGGCCCAGTATTGGCAGTCTTTCCTTGTGTTGGCGTAAACAATACCACTTCCCTGCTTGATCCCCTTTTTTACAGCTTTAACCAGCAGATCTTTCTTCTTCTGAGTTTCATTGACCCACCAGTGAAGATTAGGCCGCTTGAACCCGCCGGATATCACATTTGGACTGTCGAACTGAAGCGACTGCAGCAAGTCTTTTTTTACCTCGGGCGTTGCCGTAGCTGTGAGCGCAATCCATCGCACTCGATCACCTATCAGGGAAAGCTCTTCTCTTATATTTCGATAGCTTGGCCTGAAGTCGTGTCCCCATTCAGAAATACAGTGTGCTTCATCAACGGCTATCAAATCTATATTCAAGTTGGGAAGCTCTATCTGCCACCTTTCGGTAGTGAGCCTTTCAGGAGCTATGTAGAGTAGTTTATACATGCCATTCCTGGCGTTAACCAGGCGCTGTTCAACTTCATAGCCGGGAATCGTGCTGTTGATGAATGTAGCCCTGATACCCAATTTTTGCAGTTGATCTACCTGATCCTGCATCAGCGCCACCAGCGGAGAGATAACAATTGTCAGTCCATCGAGCACCAGTGCGGGCACCTGATAACACAAAGATTTTCCGCCGCCTGTTGGGAAAAAGCACAAGCGTTTGCTTTCCATCCAATACAGACTCTATCGCCTCGTCCTGTCCGGGACGAAAATCATCGTATCCCCAATATTTTTTTAATGCGCTCCTTGCATCGTCGATGGTTGGCTGACTCATTATTTAACCGGCAATCTCGTTTACTTCCTTTTTCTAAAGCTAACGAATTGATAATGAAAATGAAGCTGTAATTATGATGGAATAAATCGGGAGTTACGGCTGGGTTATGAAATTTCCTCAGACCAAACGGCATATTCATTTCCGTTAGGATCTGAAAAATGAAATCGCCTGCCACCGGGAAAGGAGAAAATATCTTGAGTAATCGTTCCTCCTGCAGATTTTACTTTTTCTAAGGTTATTTCCAATTCTGAACTGTAAAGAACAACCAGTACGCTCCCGTTCTCCGTTGTAGCAATCTTGTCCGTTTTGAAAAAGCCGCCATCTATCCCTGCATTTTCTATAGCTGCATACTCCGCACCGTAATCCACAAACGACCAGCCAAATGCACTGGAGAAGAAACGCTTTGTTGCCGCGAGATCTCTTGAGGGCATCTCGATATAGTTAATTTTTACAGATTCTTTCATAATTGTGCTGTAAATAACTGATTGACGGTTGAACCGGAATTTCCTCAAGTCCGGCTGATATTTTTTGATTCATATAAGGGTTAAATAAGCAAGCCTGATCACAAATACGAAACTATAGCGGCCGTTAGAGTTCACTTTGCCAAAGATCGCCGGTATTGAATCCTCCACATAAGTTCCCAGGTTTCTCCCTCATCCAATGATCTCTCCCAGTCCCAGCTCAGAGAATCTTCCGTGATGTCATAGAAGTGCATCCGCTGAAGAAACCGGTCGCCTTCTGCAGTAAACGCAGTTCTGTGAAAGATTCGGTTGCCATCGGTTATATCTCCGGTAAAATCGAGATACGATCCTCCATTATCCACCCAGGTCTGTTTCCACTCGCCGGTTTGCGGATTATATACGGAATAACTTTTCCCTTCATATCCGGCCATGTCTCCGGTAAGGGCTTCAAAATTTTCTTCTATCACATGACCGCCGAGTATCCGACGGACTGTATTTTTTCCTGTCGCTGTGGTGCCATCCCCATTCTGCCAGGTTAATTCCCATTCACCCAGCCAGAAATCAAAGGCATATTCAGGTGATGTGTTTTCAGAACTGGTTTGCCCAAGTATCGGATCGGCCTGACTGATCACGATTAACAGCACAGCCATCAAACAAACATGAAGTTTTAGTATCATATTCTTCCTGTATAATGATGAATTTAAAAAATTTCACTGATTGGGTATACGTATACCAGGTATAGGTAGAAAAACGCCAGGGATATTACCAATACAATAATTCCCAGAACAGATGAAGTTACTTTTATTCCACTAGTTGAAGCTTCAAACTCCGTAACCCCGGTATCTATAGCTTCAACTCCTTCCACCTTACTCATTGTCATCGATTTGTAGAACTGGATTCCCGAAAAGCATATTCCGCAAAATACCATCAGTAAAACTCCAAAAAAGATCATTTTGGATGAGACCAGCTGCCATAAAAACACATTTTTACGATGTTCAAACCCTGAAACCCGATATTCATAATAGGCTTGCATAGCCTTCTGATACATCGCAATTGTGGAATCGTCCAATGCTTGCTGTAAAGCTATGGGTGGAGGAGCCACAATGGAATCGGGTACGGTATCAGAATTCTGCATCTCCTGCTGCATTTGGTTTAAAATATCATTGACCCTGTCGGTTTGATCTTGTTGTAAACCGCTGTGTGAAAATGCCGGAAAGACCGGTAAAGTGAATAGTACGGCTGCCAAAATAATTCGGCATAGTATTGAGTAAAAAGGTTTCATAATATGATTGATTGCTTAATATGAAGATTGAATATGTTTTATTCGGCTAACCGCTCAAGAAATGTGTACCGAAAGTTCACCTTTTCATAGATCGACAGATCTGAGTTTTCTTCGTAGGACAGATAAGCATTATAGGACTCATCATCCAAGAGCGTATCTATTCTGCCGAGCAACCGATCCCCATGGTGTTCAATCCAGGCATTTAAACTCTGTAGCCAATCTTCATTTACCGCTGCTTCAGACCCGATAAACCCAGGTGGATACGCGGCCTGTACCTGGCTGAACAGTGAACGGAAATAGGTTGTATCCTGGCTTACCGGGTCAATCCTGTAGCTGTTCATACCATCCATAGCTCCAGCAGAAAGAATTCCTACGATTGAGCCGTCCGCATAGTGCAGCTCAAGTGTACCGTCCGGCTTTACTTTTTTTTCTACAACCTCATTCTCGTCGCTGTCAGCACAATCGGGTAATGCCGGTATATCGGGAGCCGCAGTCGTTTCGGGCTGCAAAACTTCTGCCCGATTCCCAGCTCTTGCAACTCTATCAGATTCAGAAATCACTAAATCACGATTCATATATTGGGTAAGTATCTGAGGCGAAAATGTAAGCTTCACCGGAATGAAAAACTCAAAGAGCATTTCGTTCTGCAAATTTACGGACCGCACCCTTATCTGATCCACAGTAGCACTTCCTGATTGAATGGTAAAGTTTGCCGATCCGCGACCGCTGCCCCGGTAAACAGGAGAACCGCTCGCCGAATAATTCGGTGTCAAACTTCCGGAAGTAACCGGTCTCACGAAGATCCGAATACCATCCGAATTCATTGTTTCATAATCAAATGATAGCGAAACCTGTCTTCCAAGCGCCAGATTTGCCTGAAAGCCCGGAGAGATCTCCGTTATCGATATAGATTGTGCCACAACATCTGTACACAGCATACATAAAATAGATGCAATAATTATTTCTCTCATAATTAACCTCCATGACTATTGTGATTTTATCCTCTTTTTTTATGAAACATGTACGGGCTAAAACAGAGCCCGACGCATTTCTTCTCTCTTAATCAATAGCCTGTGGTTTCCACTCATTTTATTTGAGAGCCCACCAATACACCTGCTCCAATACTTGCCCCGATCACACCCCACCTGGGAATTCCAAGATCGATGGAAGGCGGCTGTTCAAGCAGATTAATATATTTTGCATTGATATCTTCGTATTTCGTAAACGCTTCTTGATACCCTATCTGATATGCCTCCGCTTTTTCCCTTTCCAGTGTAAAGAGGCTGTCTTTTAGTACGCTCACCTGTTGGTGCAATGAATCAATTTCTGTAAACCTGCTAACTTGTTGTTTGTATGATTCTGAATTTTGGTGGTCTATGATAAATGTTTCACTGAACCACAATGGAACGAGAAGGTATTCAATCCCTACATCAAACTCTTCGTTATAGACTTCAGTCACACCCCAGTCAGATTCAGCCATCTCCGGAAACGTTTCAGCAAGGCGATTTTGCAGATCCTCTTTTTTACGAATATTCCGTACGGTTAGTTGATTTTCTGCCCGTTCTTCTTCCAGTACCTGCACTTCCCTGCGCAGCCTGTCGGTTTCTGAGTTCAGATCTTTAACTCTTGCACTGAGTACGGATTGCATGGAATCTTTCATTGCCACTACAGTTTCTATTGAATCACGCGAGGCCCGGAGTTCTTGCATTTCCAGTTGTGCCCGGTGAATCTCTTCCCGGTCAATTCCCCGCCCCAAAATAAACGATAGTGCAATGGCCAAAAGGCCGGCGATCACACTTACTGTAATCAGTCCCTTTTTTAAACTATCCATTTCTTACCTCCAGTAAATCATCAGTTATTTTTTTAAAACCAAGAGCTTTCCCAATTCTTTTGATCAATCCTTTTTGCCCTTCAATAAAATCGTAGTGAATCGTATGACCATCCGGTGTAGCATCCCTTAGTTTGATATACGTATTCCGGTTATTTCGCTCTAATTCCTGGATCAATCCCTTCACCATACTGCCCGCAGAAACATGCATCTTATTGAGCTCTTTAGCATTATGCTCAAACAGTTTAGTAATCTCCTCATCATTCAAGGTTTCATTGTCTGATTCGGCCTGTTCATCTTCGGCCATCACTCCCGATACAGTTGAGAGATTACAGTCGTCAATTAATCTTTCCCATAGATCCGGAATCGGAGCAGGATCTGATTTGTCTTTGCGTACCATTGTATGGCCAATAATTCCCTCAAAATTCTTCAGTGCTTCCCCATAGTATTTCATGGAGTCCTTCTGAACACGGCGTGGAATATCAAATTCATCACATAAATTATTGATCAGCTCAACCAGCGAATCTATCTGTTCCGGTTCATAACGATCAAAATAGCGATACCCCCGGTAGTTAAATCCGGCATCAAAAACTTCACCGGCCGGTTTTTCAGTTTTCGGTGATATTCGGTCAAAACAGTAATACTTTCCGTTCTCTTCAAGTAGTCCCCCTTCACTTGCGATTTCTATGCCTATAAATCGTTTTTCAAATGCAATTTTATCCTGGTGATCCCATTTCAGGCCAAACTGCCAAGCCCAGTTTTCAGGGCTAAAAACGTTATAGACAGAGCCATCCCGATCGATAATATATGCAGTACCAACCATCTGCGAATCTTGTATCCACCAGTTAAAAGTAGAGCGTCCACTGCCACCCACAGTGTGATGGATACAAATACCTGATTTTTTGGTATTGTTTTTAAAGTATTCCGCATCCGGTAACTGCCAATCGTTTTTTATTTTAAATGCCATGATTTTAACCGTTTATGTAGTAGTAATTAGCTGAAAAAAAGAAAATAGATTAACCAGCCTGCACCGGCCAGTCCCAGAATTATCACAATTATTTTTAGATAACGGCCCCATTTGGGAGTATCACGATCATGTATGGCAAATCCTTTATACGAGTCCCACAGTTCGCCAAGAAAAAATGCTCCGAAATTGGCTATCAGATTGAATCGTTCTGCTGAGGATTCAGCCGCAATGGCGTGCATGCTTCGAAGCAACTTAAGCAGTTCTGTTTTTGACAATTTCAACACACCGGCCCCAACTACCGGACCGGAAGCATCGATACCTTCATGGAGTTGTACCTTTAGTGTGGTAGTATCTTCCCAAAGGTCAAAACCGGGATCATTCCGTACTTCTTTTTTCCCGGCCAGGTAGTAGGATTTACCCTCATACTCAAATCCCATTTCATAAATCATCCACTTGGTGTCGGGGCCGTGATCATCATCTTCCACAAAAAGATTGAATACCCCCGTTTTGGCCGGCAGGTATTCATCAAAAGGTGCAAAGTTGATATGCCCAGCCATCATACCGCTACGGGTAGAGTTTTTCAAAAAATCTCGAAGATCGTGGATATAAATAGCCGCATTCAGCGACAATTTTACATTCTCCTGTTCCCCATTTTTTGCACCTTCATCAGGATCGGTTGTGCCGAGACTAAACCAGCCTTCCATTTTTTCCCGAAAGGCAACACCCGGTGCGGGATCTTTCATACGAGTAGCTGATGGTTCAAAAGAAATCCCGTCTTCATTATATGTTGACAGGTAATTTGCAGCATCAGCGTACCCCATACTTACCAGGGTTGAAGCATCAATTCGATTGAAATAAAAATCCGGATCAAGAGGCAGCGGATATTCCGGTTTGATAACATGTAGCTTTATCTCTTTTGTCTGACCGTAAGGCGAGTCGCCTTTCTTAATCCGGTCGTTCAATTCATTAATTCGATCGAACTCTTCAAAAAGCACACCGTTCGCGCTCATTTCAATCATGTGCACATACTGGTCAAACATTCCATCCTTGTATATGCCGTGATTGCCAATACACCAGATCAGCCATATCTCTTCAGCACCGCGCTTAACCGCTTCCATCAGGTTGGCATCCTTGATCCATACAGAATCGATATAATCACTGCCATTATGTTTTACTGCCGGCATAAAAATCGGTAAAGATACGCCGGCTACCAGTAGCTCTGTGGATATATCTGTGTGAGGAATTGCTTCATTGGTCTTTTTAGTATAGTTGCAGACATTAAATGTACCCTGCATCCCCTCAACCGATCGAATACGATCTGTATCTATACCCAGGTGTGGAAAAACATCATTGATGATACCGTCTGCATCCCCCATTGCTTTCGTTTTATGAAGGCGCAGGTATTCATCAAAAGGCAGCATGGATACAAACTTTTTGATATCGAGGCTTCTCCACCTCTCGCACATCTCTTCCGAAGAAAGTCCGGAAAACAACATCGCCAGATTCATTGTACCTCCGGAAGTGCCGTCTGCATGATGGAAACAGAGACCATTTTCAATCATTGCACGAATTACGCCGGCCTGGTATGCTACGCGCATTCCACCCCCTGCAAGGACCAGCGAGCGTTTTGGTCCGGAATATCCTTGAGGCGGACTACCAATGACTGTATGATTTTCGTTACCCATAATTTTAAGTCCCTTTAGGATTCATTTTCACTTCCGAATGATGCCGTACCAATGCATAGTGATTAATATTCCCGAAAACAGGTCAAACAAGGCAACTCCCACCGCGAGCCATGAGAACAGACCATTTATCACACCTAAAGAAACCGCTACAGCTGCACCGTATTTCTGCAAACTACACCATAAAACCGCGACCGGATGATTTTGGGTGCCACTCAAAGCATGGAGCAGCAAGCCGCCAAACATCACCATAAACATTCCAATAATAGCAAAGAAGTGAAGAGTGGAATCTGTGATTACACCCCCTATGAAACCCAGAACAAATCCGGGTGAAAGCATCTGAACAAGGCCACTGATAATGGTGATGATGGCTATTAGTTTTAAAGTGATTTTTAAATAATCTCGATAAACCATGATTTTGGGTTTGAAATTTATAGTAAACTAGCCGATCGCCTCTGCCTGAGACCCCGTTTTCATTTGGAAATAAAGATAAATGACGACTACCCCGATAAACTCAAATATCAGGAAGAAGTAGAATAGTGCAGATGGAGAACCGTCATCAATAACAGAAACAAGTCGGGCAAGTACACCTGCAAACATAATTGCCAGATAGAGCCGGTTAAATT
The DNA here is from genome assembly GCF_034521535.1 of Rhodohalobacter sp. Lineage (GTDB taxonomy): Bacteria > Bacteroidota > Rhodothermia > Balneolales > Balneolaceae > Rhodohalobacter. Next base: position 549,473 of record NZ_JAXHMF010000006.1, read on the forward strand.
TTTTCAGAGAGAAGATCTCCTTTGTAAAGAGGATGGCAAACAGCCCATATCCAAATTCCATTGCTCTGAGGAACCGGTACTGACTCAGCAAATTGGTTCTGGTTTCACTCTCCAATGTGCTTGTATCCAGGTTGAAAAGCAGTTGGTGATCAAAATCGGCACCCAGAAATGCGCCCCAGAAACCGGCCAGCAGCACCAATCCGATATAACAGTAGAAGAAAAAGTAAGCTGTAAATTTCATAGGTGATATATTTTAAATTCTGATCAGCACCGTTGGACGCTAAATTTATCTGTCTTCTTTAAAGTCAATCAGGAAATAGAGAAGCATCGCCAGCCATTCCACTGTCCATATTGAAACCCGAACAACATTCAGGTTCATCCATTTATCCAGAACTTCGTGAAGCACCTCAATTTGAGTAATACCCTCTGCCATCTGTTGATTATATGGGAAGATGTATATCATAGTCAGCAACGTTGCTACAAAAACACCTGCCAATACGGTTATTGGAAACCATTTCTTTATAGATTTCCAATGCTCGATAATCATGATAATTGCCGAAATCATCATCACTATTGTCATAACAGTAAAGAATTCCGTAGCCCGGGTAACTTGAGGCACGAATTGTTCAAAATAATTATCCGGAGTAAAGCTATCGGCCGAATTGAATTGAAATAAGATGAGTGACCACCCTGTACCGAAGTACATAGATACACAAGCGAATAGAATTCCTTTATTAATCTTTAATATTATTCTCTTCATCTGTTCTCTTTTTTTCTTGGGTTTACAATAAATTTTCTTTCCGTTAATTAAGCTTTTGTCAGACTTTAAACTGATCGTAATCACTTATCGAAGGCGGTTCCGGCCATTCTTCATTCAAATCCAAATCAATTACACTCTCCAGGCCTTCCGGCATAGCATCAGGGGCTTCGTCGTAGGTTAAAAACCACGATTCAAAGTAGTCGTCCAATATTCCATTCGATTCAGGTATAAACATGGTAAGAAACGCATTTTCATCGATGTCGAGCTCTCTGAGAGGTGCGGTCTTAGGATGATCACCGATGTAAAGCCGGGCACTTGCTTTGCCGAACAGGTTCAACCCTGCTTTCCCCTTGAAGTTGATGTGCGATGCCATAAGCATGTTTCTAAACTGACAATAGTTTACCGCGTTTACGTTTAATGGAATCCATGATTTCTTAGGCCGGTCGATCTCAATCCTCATGGCAAATTGTCCATCCTTCTCATACTGACTGCTCACCACCTCATCGTTAATTTGAAAGTCGAGATTTGCTTGGTGCTTTGGCATTCCCCAGATCCCCTTGCCTCCCTTCACTGAAATTTCAGTACTCACGGGAAGATCGACTACAAACTGGCCGGTTCCATAATGCCCCATAAACAGACCCGGCAGCATACGCGGTGCAGACTTATGGCCATGGGTACAGGCAATGCCAATACTGAACTCAATATATTTGCCGATACTTGTTTCCAGGTAATCGATAACAGCGATTAATAAAATGCCCTTGCCATTCCATAAACGAAACGGATGCAGTTCATTACCCGGCAAAAACTTTTCGGCCTTTTCAGCATTGATTTGAAAACCCGCGAACAGTGCCGGAGAATCTTTTGAATGTATCGGCATTACGTATGGAATATTATCAACCAGAGCATGCCGGCCGGTATATCGTTTAATTCGTTTGGAAACACCCATAAGATTCTGTCAGTTATCGGTTAGCGATTACATTTCAAGCTCTTTTGAAATTATCGGAAAGACATCCCTGGCCGAATTTTTGCCCATAAATACATCCAGATGGCTGTAATCGGGCAACAAATGAAAAGCATGGCGGCCGGGTTCAAGTTTTTCAAAGTACTCGTAAGTGTTTCCCTGGCTCTCGGGTAAAAAACATAAATTCTTTTTGCCCGCCAAGAACGTAAACCGGGCACCGGTTTTTGGAGGAGTACTTACATAGTCTGCCGGTAGCTCCCGGTCGTTTTGAAGTGAAACCAGGTGTCCTTTTCTTATACATTTTTTGATATGATTGAAGAAATGTATCGGCACTTCTGCAAACTCATCTCTCAACCATTCGTGAGTAGCATCATCGATGTTTTCGTGAAGCCAAAGTGCAGGAAAACCACTTCCATATGTAAAACTCACTTGTTTACATACACCGTTGTCACACTCTTTGTGGGTAGCTTCAACCAGGGAACGTATAATTTTAGGAAATACACCGGGTGCTTCGTTTCCCCACTGTGGATTCAGATATCGGGTTCCAAGGCTTACAAGCGGAAGTGCAACATTCATTTTAAAAACAGACCAGCGAGGAACCACCGGATGAAGTGATACCGCGTTGCTTACAATGTTGGTAACTTGAGGAACAAGTCCGGCTACCGCCGACATCATAAAACTGGTGGACCCCTGACAGTGGATAACGGCCTTAATCTCATCATAGCCGGTCTGTTCCACTACTTTTTCCACTGCTTTAGGATGATCATATTTGGCGGCTTGATCCAGGTCCCATTCATTTGGTTCCAGATCGATACTTGCCCGCCAATTTTCAAGCCAAACATCATATCCCTCCTGTACCAGGTAATCCACAAAATTGGTCTCAACCGGAGCTCTGAAAATATTCCCCCTCACCCCGGCTCCGTGAACAACCAGAACCGGGCCTTTAGGCGGTTGATCTTCCGCCTTTACATTTACGAGATTGCATTCTAATCCATCACCGGCTTTAAATGGTATGGTTTGCTCTATATAATTTCTCATCACTTTCAGCTCCTATGTAATATTTACATATATACATCAATTATATTCTCGGAGAAAAACTTTAAAAATTTGGCTTTATACTTTACTTGATCCACATTTTTCTCTGTACCCGTGATCTTCACGGTTCCGATCTGCTTGCGAAAGTCGTCCGGTTTTATCTTCAAAATGCCCTTTCCTAAAACAGGTGCACCGGAATTATCACCAGAATAGAGAGTTACAAATAGTGTTGTTGTATCTGCCCAAAGGTCAAAACCGGGATCATCATGAATAATTTTTTGCCCCTCAAAATAGAATGTTTGTCCCTCCTCCGATTTAAGTTTCATGTTATATTTCATATACCGGATATCGTCATCTTCGGGATCTTCGGTAAAAAGGTTGAAGAGCCCATCCGTAACGGTCAGATCATCTCCGGATAGCGCCGGTGCCTGAACCGAACCCATGAGTTCTGCCGGGTGATTGGAATCTTTCAGCATGCGCTCGATATTATCTGAATGAACTGTCAGTACAAATGAGAGGGGTGATTTGTTTGACTCTCCTTTTTCATAGCCCTCTTCAAATGAATTCGTACCCTCGGCAAAAAAGCCCGTCATTCGTTCGGTAAACTGTATTCCGGGTGGCGAATCACTTTTCTCTTTACCGTCTTTTTTTTCAGAATCGACACCTTTCAGGCTATAGTCAATTTCCCAGCCTCTGTCTTTGGCTATATATTTAGAATTCCGCTCGGCCAGTGCTGATATGGTTAAGAGTGGATTCACACCAAGGGTTCGTGGAATAATGGCTCCATCGCTTATATAAAGTCCATCGAAGGTATCCGTCCCTGTTGTACCCGAAAATACCTGTCCTTTATGATTTACCACTCCTTTTTCAGCATCCTCGCCCATAATACACCCTCCGAGAGGATGGACGGTGGTGAGGCGATGTTTAAAAAGTTTATTCCAGCTTGGATTCTTCACATAGATCCCTCCCAGTTCTTTGGTAACCTTTCGAAGATTCCGGCTCACTTTTTCAAAGATAGACTGCTTACCTACATCATCCCAATCGATGCGAAGGCGTTCATCCTTTAGATATAACTCCCCTTTTCCATCATCGTGGGTCATTACCAGATAGGTCATTGTATTCGCGGTTGCTCCTTTATACGCTCCTCTGAAAATAGAACCCAGCCAGCGCCATGTCTCCCTTAAAAAATCCCTGAATCCGCTATCTGTATCGTCACCGGTAAATTTAGAAGCAAACGTGAGCATCCACGGCACAAATGCTGAAAGAGCCCCCGGAATCACCCCTTCTTCGATAACCATTCCCTCTTTTTCTTTTCCGTTTGTGTAGCTTGAACTTCTCAAATCAATAATACCTGTAATACACGGGCCCACCGGATCATTTGCATCCGGCTTTTTATGGCCGGCACCGATAGCATTTGCCCTCACATCATTGTTATAGCCAAATCCAAGAAAATCCCCATTGCCAGTGAATCGTTTTCCAACCATGTTTGATACAGATAGTCCCTCATTTTTAGACCGTATCATGATCTCAGCAGTACCTAAAGTTCCGGCTGCAAGAATCACAATGTCAGCGGTTATAAAACTGGTTGATTCCCCAAACTTATCCTGCCCCGTCCCCATAACCTTATACCGTACCACCCATTTCCCGTTTTTGTGTTCAACACGGTCCACAGCAACTTCAGTGAAGATCTCCGCTCCGTGATTTCTGGCGTCAGGGAGATAGTTCATGAGGGTTGTATTTTTAGCTGAATAGTTACAACCCGTAACACAGTCACCGCAACCGTTACAAGCTTTCTGTTCCACTCCGGCAACATTTTTACCATCAGAGAATGTGACGTTAATCGGTGGCCTGTAAAAGGCTCCATTCTCCCACTGACCGGAAGCAATCTCCATCGATTTTAGCTTTGCAGGTACAGGCCAGTCATTCGGATAAGGCTTTGCATTTAACATATTCAAAGCCAGATCCTGACACTCAGCAAGCAGCTCCCGATCTTTCCTAAGCTCTTCGGGCCACTCATTGTGCTTCATAACCCACTCTTCGGGCGGTAGTGATACGTTTGCGTTTACCAGCGAAGTTCCACCCAGGCCACACCCCTGAAATACATTGATGTCTTTATTAAAGCGAAAATCATAAAGCCCGGTTTCCGATCCCACATGTTTCCCTTCAATATCCATTTGCATCTCTTTGTGGGCGGTGGTTTCCTTATCGGGATATTCGCCGGGATGAATCTCTCTACCTTTTTCCAACAAACAAACCGATTTGCCGGCACGAGCCATTCTGGATGCACTGATACTTCCTCCATACCCCGAACCTACAACAATTACATTGTAATGCTCTTTAATTTGTTTAATGGGTGTTGATAATCGGTCCATATCGATCTCCCCTTCCTTTTAAGTTTAAGACCTTATGTTAATCGGATTCTCAATAAGGCTGTATTTAAAATCCTCACTTTCCGCAGGAACAAACCAGGGTTCCTCTCCTTCGTATTTATCTTCAACTTCTTTCCAGTTTCTGCATGCCCTTGGAATTGTTATCGGATAGATTGTCAGCCCCTCGCGATCTACATGTAATCGCACAAAACTTTTATAGTCTTCCCCTCTAAATGATGAGAATGATTCTGTATCGTGAGTTTTTAAAACCAAAATACTAATCAACAAATAGATCCCCATTGCAAAACCGTTCAATAGCCAGCCGGCCAGGCCAAGTCCGGTGAAAAAAAGTATAACGCCCAGTACAGAAACGGGGCTAATTCCCGCTAAGCCAACCAGGAGATATGAAACAAGCCACACTCCAATAATTAAAAGCAAAACCTGCACAATGCCGTGAACAATACCGGCAATCCAGGAAGAGAGAGGTTTTTTTCGATTTGTATCGGCCAACGCAAGTATTCCAAAAAAGATAAGCGCCAGAAAAATAGACAAGCCGGGACTACCGAGTAAAGAAAGTAATATTGAGGGAATCAATGCTCCCAGATCTGCTAATCCGGAACCGGCCATCTGGTTAAGTAGTGAACCTGTATTTCCGGCAGCCATAAACCATCCAAACAGCATATAAACCAGCCCAAAGAAGACGCCAAATCGTAAATTTATGAACGGGAACTTTAAATTCTTAAACGCCATTCGGCGGGATTCATCCTTTGATGGAGATGCTGAACTCTTTTCATACACGGAATCTTCAAAATTCAGTTTATCCGGTATTTGATGGGTGGGATGTAAAAACGCACCCCCGCCTCCTGCTGTAATTCTCCATTTAGGATTTTCACTGTCCCCTTCCCTAAAACTGACGTAGTGATGTAAATCCCCGGCCAGAATAAGGCTGAAGCTCAGTTCTTTATCTCCTTTTAAGGAGTAACGGTTTTTAAAGAATTTAAGATTCTGGTAGGGTTTGTCATCTTTTTGATACTCCTGATATGACCATGACGGTTCGGCAGTGCAGAGAATTACTTTATCTCCTTTTTTTGCCAGTTTAAACATTTCATCAAAATAATCGAGCTGGGGTTTATCAATGTCGGCATGTAACTGAATATCAATTCCCCAAAGCCACCAGTTGCCGGGTAATTTTATTGCAAAATAACTTCTGTCCTGTTTAGTCTGCCAGCCTCCCATCCATCTCTGCTGGCAAAAGAGCTTCATAAAACTGGATAGCCCATCATACCAGTCATGATTCCCCGGAATTGCAAAAAGTGTTGGACCTTTTTCGGGATCATCCACACTAGAAAGTGAAGAGCGATATGGACCTACTAATCTGTTTTTATACTCTTCCGGAGTGGCAACCGGGTATACTTCATCGCCGCCCATAACGAGTATATCACCTCTTTTCAGATCGTAATCTTTTCCATTAAAATTTTGGATGTCCAGATTTTTTCGTCCTAAAAGGTAGGCTACGCTGTATGTTGAATTCCAGCCCGAACCAATATCACTTACATAATCCACCCAGATCTCGTCGCGATCTGAAAAATCATACGGTTTCAGAGAATTTTTATTCTTTGATAGAGCGGCCTGCATCTCTCTTTTGTCGGCATAATTACCGAAAACCGAGGAAACAACTGCCTGGAGGCCTGTTTTTGCAAGTTGCGACGGACTAAACCAATCCACCATTTTTTGTCTTTGAAAATCCAGAGAGTCGACTTTTCTCTTTTCATGGCCGGACAAATTACCACTATTCATACATTCCCCCACGATTTTACTATTCTCTATCTAATTAAACACAATTAAATCCTTTCTTTTATCAGACTTTCAAATTCCGATATCCCTCGTCTAAAAAGAATAAATTTTATTTGATTATTTCAAAATCAAAATCTGTACTCTTTATTGTTTTCTTCAATATTTCAAAATTTTATTCTAAACGGTACTAAATCTTATACATAAATCCTATTCTAATTGATATAGATAGCATATACGAAAACTATATCAAATCATAGATATGGTTGAAGTACCAAATTTAGGACAACCTATTCCGTATATTGATGAGCAAACCCGGCATACCTATAATCTTGTTTTCTGTATGATCAATTAGCTGTTCTTCATGCCAATCAAAAGGATTTGAATCGCCGAATACCGAAGGGCTTATTTTTTTGTGGGAGCAATTTTCACAAATGAACCTAATTCCCGAAAAAATCCAGAATGTTTTCTCCCTTTGACGTATCTCCTTTATACATTTCCGTGTATTTACACCGCTTACACGTTACCGTAGTATATTTCTTATTCTGAATATTGAAGAATTTTGAAAAGCCACCACCGGTAGCCTGAAACTGATCTGTTTCAAATTCCCTGTTTTGACATTTCGGGCACTCCCAGTTTTTATGCTTCATAGTTTTTCGTTTTTAATGAGAAAAATTTTCACCTACAGACGTTTTAACGTAAAAAATTCAGATGCATTAAAGAATAAATTGTATAACAGGTTGAACATCTTCGCAATTGACTCATCAAAACCGGTTTCTACCTGTAATTCCACTTTCTCTCCGGCATCCAGCTGTACTTCTTCAGGTTTGCATGTGCACCAGTCCATTTTTACCTGAACCTTGTATAATCCCGGACTCACATTGATATTGATACCCTGATTATATTTGAGATCCGTTACGTGCTTATCATCAATAAACACCTTCAATTTGCGGGCCATCCCAAAAAAATCTTCCTCCCTAACCACTCTTATGGTTGATTTCTCCATCATTCAAATATTCGGTCATCTTCGAATTGAATACTTTTTTTCTGAATGTCTTCACAAAAACACTAACCGTAATAAACCAATTTTTTAAATCGAATTGAAGCTCTATAAAATCCATCAGCTATCAAATTTGAACATTTTCACTCTGCCTGCACATCTCTATTTCATTGGTTAGAGGCCGATATATTTCTATGATTTTTGATTACATTGCCGAATACTTTGGATTAAAATCCTTTTCTGCTAATACCAAATAGATGTGTTCCATGAAAAAATTAATACCTCTCCTGATTCTTCTATTTCTTTTCACCGGATGCTCAACCGATGACCAAAACGGTGGGCATTCAGTTACGATAAACCTATCTGTTTCGGATGAAGTTAAAGCTTCGTTTGAAAGTGATGGAAGGCTGTATGTTTTTCTGAATCAAAATCTCCAGGTTGAGCCCATGGATCAAATCTGGCCGTACCCCGGTAGAATGAGTCAAATCTTTGCCATAAACAGGACCGGTATCAGTCCGGATGGCAATATCACACTTGAGCCGAACGATGACTGGACAAAAACGGCCGACTGGACTTTCGCAAATGTCCCGGAAGGACAATACAACATTCAAATTCTCTGGGATCAGGACAAAAGCGAATCGAGGATCAACGCGCCGGGAAATCTCTATTCAGAAAAACAGAAAATAACCATCACGAACTCGACTGAGGTGGACGTTACCATTGACAGAGCGATCGCAGAAAGAGAGCTTGCTGAATCTGAATTACTGCATCTTGTCGATTTTAAAAGTGATACGCTTTCAGCATGGTGGGAAAAGCCGGTTCACTTGAAGGCGTCTGTACTGCTTCCCGCAAATTATGATGCTTCGGAATCGTACCCGATCCGGTATAATGTTGCAGGATATGGCGGCAGGTACACAAGAGTAAATAATCTGGTAAACAGTTCTGATTTTATTGATTGGTGGCGAAGCGATGAGGCCCCGCGGGTGATCAATGTGTTTTTAGACGGTGAAGGACCGTTTGGTGACTCCTACCAGATGGATTCCGAGAACAGCGGTCCCTATGGTCACGCTTTGATTTATGAGCTGATCCCGCATATCGAATCGGAATACAGAGGCACTGATACTGCCACTACCCGATTTGTGGATGGCTGTTCTACCGGCGGATGGGTCTCACTGGGGCTTCAGCTTTACTACCCCGATCATTTTAACGGAGTTTTTTCCTACAGCCCCGACGCGATCGAGTTTGAAAACTATCAGCTGATTAACATTTATGAGGATGAAAATGCGTTCATCAATGAATTCGGATATGAACGCCCCGTAATGAGAAGCACAGTAGGTGAACCCATGATTTCGCTGCGCGACTTTATTGCCTATGAAAACGCGCTCGGAGATTCGGATACCTATCTGAATTCCGGCGGTCAGTTCAGTGCTCACACAGCTCTCTATAGTCCCCGTGGTGAAAACGGACTTCCCAAACCGCTGTTTCACCCCACCACGGGAGAGATAGACCGGGAAGTGGCGGAACACTGGAAAAAATACGACTTCAAAATTTATGCAGAGGAGAACTGGTCTACACTAGGCCCTAAACTGCAGGATAAAATCTATATCTGGATGGGAGACATGGATCAGTTTTACCTCAACCCCGCTACCCGAGCTTTCTCAGAGTTTCTGGAAAGTACGGATCAACCCGCATCGGACGCAGAGGTTGTTTTCACCCCAATGGCGGGACATTGCGAACAGTTTTCACACAAAACCGTTTTGATGCAGATTCAGGAAAGATTACGTGAAATTGAGCAGTGACTTTATTGCTCATTTTTTGAGTGCAGTTAACATCCTGCCCCACCCTTTGAAGCTGGAAGAGTTGATCTCAGGGATTCATGAATGGCTGGCTGATTCATTTGTAACATGGCAGCCTCATTCACATCCTTTTTTAAAGAGCTATTGAAAAGAGTGTGATCAAATCAAAAGTAAAGCAGAGTCAATCCGGGATTAACAATTTTTAAGGAACTAGTGTGAGAATAAAAAATTACCTTCCCTGTAATTAATATCATTACAGACATAGGTAAATACACCCGAATATATTTTTGATAAAAAATGAAAAACTCCATTTTGCGTAAAGATAACCTGATATGAAGGTTTCACGAATAGCAATAGTATTGCCTGTCTTTCTTTTAGTATGTAACTGTACTCTTCTTGCTCAGCAGATTGATGAAGTTGAAAAGATCTATTCCGTTTCTGAAGCACTTGCAGATCTTGATGGAGATGGAAACATAGATCTTCTAAATCAAACCGTAATTATCTCCGGGCGCGCCTCAGTTGATAACCTCATTTTTAATGAGCAGCGTCTTTCCGTTTATATTCAGGATGACAATGCAGGTATTCAGGTGTTTAGCGGAACACTGAAAGCCGATATTAGTGAAGGTGACAGCTTAGTTGTAAAGGGAACTATAGAACTCTATTACGACAAACCCGAGATCGTTGCAGATACAGTCTATGTTGTGGATGATCAGCCTAGGGTTCCGACTCCAAAACCACTTTCTCAGGTTGCAACAAATCCGGAGGATTATCTGGGCATGCTGGTGCAAGGTCGTGCCGTAGTCTCACAAAAAAATGCCAGTTCCGGCTACAGAGGACTTACAGTTTCTGTTAGTGATTCTTCTGAAAGTATCCTCGAAGTTTATATATCACAATCACACAGATTAAAAGATGAGTTTAACCTGGAGTTGTTGAGCATTGGAGATGAAATTGAGGTTACAGGGGTCATGGGCAAATTCGTTTTTCAAACCAGTGGTACCGTTGTCTATCATGTTATGCCACGCACCCCCGGCGACATTAAAACCTTAGGGTTTCCCCGGAAATACTTAAGCTATTTGGGATGGTTTGGGGTCTTTACATTGGTTCTAATTTTTGGTTGGAATTTTGTGCTCAGGAGACAAGTAAAATCCAAGACCCATGATCTATCAGTTGCTTTGGAGGAGAAAGAGATTCTGATGCAAGAGATACACCATAGGGTCAAAAATAACCTTGCTAAAATTGTAGCCCTGCTTGATCTGCAAATTAGTGTAGCTGATCACCCTGCCGTGGAGAAGAGTTTATCGAACAGCAAGAACAGGATAAATTCAATGACACTGATTCATGAAAAGTTATATCAAACCCAGGAATACCAGGCTGTTCGTCTCGATACCTACTTAAGAGATCTCGTTACAACCATCCATCAAACCTACACCGATGAGAACCAGAATGTGCGATTGGATTTTGATATGGATGAAGTCTCTTTTTCAGTTGATAAAACGGTAGTCTGTGGATTACTAGTGAATGAATTAGTGATAAATGCATTCAAATATGCCTTTACAGATAATGATGAGGGACACTTGAGCGTGTTATTAAAGAAAGAAGGCGAAAATTTACACCTCAGGATTTCTGATGATGGCCCCGGGCTCCCCGGAGAATTTGGCAAAATTCAGGGTGAAGGTCTGGGAACCATTCTTATCCAAAATTTTGCAGAACAACTTGATGCTGAAATGCAGGTTCATTCTGATAAAAGTGGAACTTCATTTACGTTTACTTTTAAGTAAGGGTTTTCGGGAATTAAGGATGTTATTTGTGGTTTCTCTTCGCCCTCGACTGTCGGGTTGAATTCGTTTAACACACCCCTGTATTTCACAAGGCAGGCTTCGCCTACTTGTTCAATACTGTCTCTCTAGATAGGACTTCAAAACTCGCACTGCAAGCTATTGAGTATAGATTAATCGAATAGGAAAAAACCTTATGCTAAGACATCCCCTCCCCGAAAAATCGGGACCAGGTGTGGCTTGAGAGGGCTCATCTTTTGAACGCGTCAGCGAAAAAGCGTAAACGAAACGGCGAAGCCGGGTGAGTTTAGCGAGGGGTGTGTTGCATACGTTGATCTGGAGAAGAACAGGTTTTCTGTTTCACGGCCTTATTCGAACACACCCCTGAATTACAAAACCAACGCTTCGCGCTGTTTTGTGATTCTGTCTCCAGCCGGTACTCGAGACAGGGATTTGGAAGCCTTTAAAATGTTTTTGATTGCAATCTGTCACTTATAGCAAAGGGAGGATTCGTCAGTTGGCGGAGACGAGTGAAGTCGAGACATCTCACTGGTTTTTAATAATGTAGATTAACCCTCGTCTGTCGAATTGATCAAAGCTCGGAGTTATGATTCTGAGAATCCTGACTTAACCCGAGTTTCTAAATATTTTAAAATAACCGTCATAACAGGGAGATGTCTCGGCTTCGTCCCAAAAGACGGGCCTCCGCTCGACATGACAGCATACCGCTGGTAGAATAGCGGCGGATCCGGTTTTTATATAATGCAACGCTCATCAAACCGCCGTATGAAGTATTTGCTATCTTTCATTCACTCATCAAATTGATATAAAACCAACCCTGAAAGGGTTAAATATGATTAGCTCCGGATGGAGCAAAGCGAAATCCGGGGTAATGCATACGAAATAAATTCACCGCCGAAAAGAGAGAATAGTTCAGAGCAATGAGTAGAGAAGAGGCGGTTGGAATCAGGATCACCAGCCATATAATGGTAGAGCTTCAACTTCTTCCAAAAAGACGGGCCTCTGCTAACAGTGACAGATTAGGAAAAGCTTCTAATTGCGCATCGAACACCCCTCCCCCGAAAATCGGGGACTCCCCTCAAGGGGAGATCTCCTTAGACGAGTACCTACCTACACCTCAACTGCTGTACATTCCTCACCACTCTTAAAAATCGCATCAATCACCTTCATGTTGGCTACGGCATCTTCCAGCGGAGTAGCTACGGCTGTGTCATTGAGAATTGAACTGTTAAAGGCATCCACCTGGAGCCGGTATTGATCAACGGCTTCGGTTTTTATCATTTTACGCTCTCCGTTTTTAGTGAGGTAGATTTGCGCACTCTCATTACCCTGTGGATTAAATGGCTTTTCAACCTCAATCAAGCCGTCTGATCCGTAGATCAAAACCCGCTGGTGACTCTCTATTTTTGTTGAACAGGTAAACGTTGCCGTTTTGTCTCCAAATGATAGAATCCCGGAAGCCTTGCGGTCAACGCCATAAGCGGGATCGATATCCAGTTCTCCAAAAACACGATTCGGCTCTTTGCCAAACAGAAAGCGGGAGACTGAAATGCAATAGCCTCCGATATCCATCAACCCTCCCCCGCCCATTTCGGGCCAGTTACGGATATTATCCGGGTCATCATTATAGTAGGTAAAATCGGAATGGATGGACTCAAGCGACCCAATTTCTCCTTTTTTGACCATGGACTGAACCTCTTCCCACTGGGGATGAAACCGGTACATGAAAGCTTCCATAACTTTCAGATTCGGGAATTCGCCTGTTTTCTGGAGCAGCGATTCCGCTTCACTGCCGTCCATGGCAATCGGTTTTTCACACAGCACGTGCTTACCGGCTTCCATCGCCTTGATGGTCCACGGCACGTGCAGGTGATTGGGAAGCGGATTGTAGATGGCATCGATTGATTCATCGGCCAACAGCTCCTCGTAACTCCCGTAGCTGACCGGGATATTCAGTTTACCGGCAATATCCTTGGCTTTTTCCGCATCTCTTGATGCAATAGCATGAATGGTTCCTGTTTCACTCTCCCGAATGGCCGGAATCAGATGTTCCACTGCTATCTTTGCGGTGCTTAGTATTCCCCATTTTACTGAATTCATATTTATTATTGATTTTATGGACAGTATTTAATTGTGATTCTGTATTTCTTCCGTTGTCTGAAATGCCCTGATACCCTGACCGATCACAAATGGAACCAGGCTCATGCCAAGCAACAGAAACCATCCTGTCTGACCCGGGTCCTGGGTACCAAGCACATCGGATAAACCCGGCAGATAAACAGCGGCGAGCAGCAGAACAACACAGAGAAAAATAGCTCCGGCCACATAGCGATTTTCTATAATTTCATTAGATAAAAACCGGCTTCCCGGGCTGCGCAGGTTGAAAACAAACCACAGTTTTCCGAAGGCCAGGGTCAGAAATGAAATCGTTACGGCCTGCTCCTGATCAAATCCAAACCGGTAAATTGCCAGAGCCAGTGCAGCCAGCACACAAACAGAAATGATGAACGACCATCCACCAATGGAAAGCCAATGGCTCTTTGTCAGAACCGGTTCATTTTTCTGATGCGGTTTTTGATTCATAATACCCGGCTCTCCCTTGCCCATTCCCAGGGCCAGTGCCGGAAATACGTCTGTGATCACATTCAGGTAGAGAATCTGCAGAGGCAGCAGAGGCAGCGGAAAGAAGAGAAATCCACCAATAATGGTGGCTATGGTCACGGCAAGAATTTCAGCTACGTTCGTACATAACATGAACATCACGGACTTCCTGATGTTTTCAAAAATAATTCGCCCATACCGAACAGCAGACACAATCGTTTTGAACGCATCATCCAGAAGCACCATATCTGAAATCTGCCGAGCGGCATCCGTACCGCGTTGTCCCATTGCCACTCCAATATCTGCTTTTTTCAGCGCCGGTGTGTCATTAATCCCGTCTCCGGTCATCGCCACAACATGGCCTTCTTTCTGCATCATTTTTACGAGATGCATTTTTTGAGTCGGACTTACACGGGCAAAAATATTGGTGCCGATCATCTTCTCACGTTCAGCATCCGCAATTTTTTCCGGATCTTTTAAATCTTTGCCGTGATAAACAGTCGGGCTGTCATCTTCCGTAATCCCCGTCTCTTTGGCTATGGCAGAGGCGGTCGGCGCCTGGTCTCCTGTCACCATGATTACACGAATTCCTGCAGACTGGCATTCGCTGATTGATGGCCCCACATCGTCCCTTGCGGGATCCAGCAGACCAATGAGTCCCAAAAAGCGGAGTTCTTCATACGGTTCTGCTTCCTCACTTTTCACTTTTTTATCGGCCACTGCCAACAGACGTAATCCGTTTTCAGCAAGTTTCTCAGAATGTTTCAGCCATTTATTTTTTTCTTCTTCAGTGAGAGGTTTTTCTGAATCGGGGTCTGAGCCAACAATAGTTGAACAGACATCCAATAATCTTTCAGGCGCTCCTTTTACGGCCACCTCAATATCTCCGTCACTTTGGTGGTAGGTAGCCATCATCATGGTGTCTGAGTCGAAAGCTTCCTCCCGGATCTCCTTCTTCTCTTCAATCAATTTTTCCCGATCCAGATTCATCAACAAACCGGCTCGCAAAAGTGCTGTCTCTGTGGGATCGCCCTGCTCCTCCTCGGCTTCAAGATCATCGTCTTCATCTACAATGGAGGCGTTATTACACAACACCCCAACCTCAAGAATTCGTCTGAAGATGGCATCTTCTTCCCCTTTTCCTGCTTTCCCGGAACCTTCCTCATTCTCAATCCTGAACTCACCGGAGGGTGCAGCAACAGTATGCACTGTCATGTGGTTCTCCGTAAGCGTACCCGTTTTATCGGTGAATATGATATTGGTTGCCCCAAGGGTTTCCACAGCCTGCAGCTTGTTGATCAGTGCGTTTTTTTTGGCAAGCAGGTGCATGCCGCGGGCAAGGGCAATCGTGGTTACAATGGGCAATCCTTCCGGAATGGCAGCAATACCAAGGGCAATCGAGGTCTCAATCATGATCCTAGGATCCTGCCCGACAATAAATCCGGCAATCGCAATTAAAACAGCGATCCCAATGGTGATCCACGCGAGTTTCTTTCCGAGATTATCCAGCTTTTTCTGTAGCGGCGTAGCACTTTTTTCCGCACTCTCGGCGAGCTCTGAGATTCTGCCGAGTTCAGTGTTCATCCCCGTGCCCGTCACAATCCCAAGGCCTGACCCATCTGTAACAACCGTGCCATTAAACGCCATGCTCCACCGATCAGCAAGAACACTGTCGGCGTCCACTGCATCCGTCTTTTTTTGAACCGGTACCGACTCTCCCGTCAGGGCCGATTCGTTGATTTGCAGATTGTTGGATTCGATAATCCGGATATCAGCAGGAACCAGGTCACCGCTTTCGAGGATGATGATATCTCCGGGAACAAGCGATTCGGTATCCGTTTCCTCCTCCGTTCCGTTTCGCCGGACCCGTATTTTATCTTTTTGAATATGTCGCAGGGCTTCCATGGAACGGGTCGCCTTTAGCTCTGTGAAATACCCGATCAGCGTATTGACCAAAAGAACAGCCAAAACAGCGATACCCTCTGCAAGGTGCTGAAATGCAAAAGCAAGGATAGCGGCAATCAGCAAAACCAGAATTACGATACTCTTGAACTGATCAATCAGGATCTTTACTCTGCTCCGTTGTTTTACCTCACGAAGACGATTCGGACCATATTCCTGTTTTCGCTTGTTATAAAGCTGTTTAGTGAGCCCTGATTCAACATCACTTTCAAGAGCATCCAGCGTCTCTTTTACTGACTTGTTGTGATAGTCCTGATTGCGGTTCTCGTTCATTCGATTGTTTGTGAGAATAAACTTGAAGGCACTTTCTCTGATATGCCCTTACCATCAAATTACCACAGATTATCCATTGAATACAACCTAAAGATTTACATGAGTTATAATCCGTATTTCTGATCTGTTTAAAGTTCAGGCTGACCGTCTGAAATAGCAATCAGGCAATGTAAGTTGGAAAAGGAGTTCCTTTACTCACTCAAATATTCAAACGTATCCACCATTTTGTACTTGGGATCTCCTCTCATGAAATTCCTGAAGAACGCAGTGTGACTTGCACCCATCAGAATGAATACCCGGTCGTCCTTATTCAGATCAAGACGATTCAGATTCGAATACATCCTCAAATTTCGCTGATAATATTTTGCCGCTTCATCCGCTCCTTCAAAGCCATTTTCGGTACCGGCATGAGTCAGCATATCTGCATTCACGGCAATCAGGAAGTTCAGATATTCGTCTGTATTCATCAGTTCCAGTTTTTTCTGCAGACTCAGCGTATCTTTATTCACATCTATGGACGGATAAAAACTAAAGGGATCCTCGTAATACTTGTCGTGCCATTCGGGATCAATCTGATTATCAACTTGCTGACCAATTCGATAATTATAGCTCATTTTATGATCGATACCGTAGATACGCTCCGTACCGCTCAGCCGACCGAGTTCATAGGCAAGCAATTCAACTTCAGAGGGATTTTCGAAAGTCATATCGGGATTTTCCCTGTACTGCCGGTACTCATTTTGAATGGCTTCGTTTTTCTCCGGCACCTGCTCCACAATGATTACTGTAGGATTAAACTCAGCGAGCCTTTCAGCAACTTCATGAACCCGTTCCTGATTTTTTCGGTCATTTTCATCAAACTCCGTTGTATTGGCATCGTTTGTAAATCCCATATGAAACGTGCCAAAATTGAGCACCTCAACCTTTTCAGGCGCCGGGTTTTCAATCGGTTCATTTTGAGCTAAAGTATCCCGGTTGTCTGGATAAAATGAGATCAGAATTATCGTTCCAAGAAGAGATAAAACTATCTTAAAATACTTCATGGTATGAATGTGTTTATTTAACGATTACAATAGTGATTGAGAAACCGGATCCTGTCCGATTTCTCATGATGATCTGTTATGTGTTAGCCTACGAAAATCACTTTCAATCGTTACATTCGCTAAAAGATCATACCAATTTAATACTCAAAAATGACTAAAAATCGGGTCTGATAACTTTCAGCTCTATAAACCAACTACTTAAGCTTCTCCATTTGAAAAGAATCACCCGGTTCTAAATCTCTTTACAAGCAAACAGATCCTTAATAACCAGGCATTCGTCTTCGAAGTGGATTTTGAGCGTATTCCACGGAGCTCTAAGACGGACACTGCTATACTCCCCTTCACCATTCGGAACGAGCACAAATGTCGGCCATGGGCCCTTAAGATCTGCACCAAACGTTTCGTCTTCATTCCAGACCAGGTTCCAGTACTGATTCCAGTTTTCGAATTCAGCGTAAACAAACGTTGTCCACGGCCCTGTATCATAAAAATGGCTTCCAGGTGTATTAGCAAACGTCCCGACCACATGCAGCGAATCCAGATTCCCTATTTGTTCGACTCGGCGCAGAATCGGTGCTGTTGCTGCGACCGCATTACTATCTGCATGTACGAGCCCTGAGAGAGCATTCTTCTCCCCTGCCTTTATTCTATTCATTGCTGCCCGGGTGCGGGTATTCAGTTGTTCAAATCTGTTTTTTTGTTCTTCGCTATGATTAAACATTAGATCAAATACAGTCTGACCCGTCAGTTTTGCAACCAATCTGGTATCATCCGCCCTAAGCTCAAGCTTCCCACCATCAAGATAGTACTCTCCGGCTCTTTGCTGAGCCGTTTCCGGGTTTGCCGTCTCAACCGTTTCAACCAAAGGTGGCATTACAAATGAGGAGTCAAATGCCGCAGCCAAAATATTAACACCTTCGTTTGCCGCAGGAAACATGGAGGTATTTCCCTGTATGTAAAAGAATAGATCCAGGTCCGGTAGCCACACAAAATCGGCTTCAAAAATACGATTACTTCCGCTGTGAGTGATCACTTTGCCCCATCTGTTGTGATCGTAAACAACCCAGCCATATCCATAGTCGGAATATCCATTATTCTCCCTTACATATCCCGTTGTCCAGCGCTTGGCAACATCTTCATCCAACACACCACGTCCCTGAACGGTTTTCAACCAGGTGTGCATGTCATCAATAGTGGTGAGTAAACCTCCATTGGCTCGATAATGCCAGCTTGGCCCATTTTCTACTTGCCCTGTCTTGTAACGTTTTTCATGAATTTCGCCCCATCTTTCTCCATGTCTGTAGCCAATGGCCAATCGATCTGTATCCCAGTCGGGGAGAAAATATCCGGTCTCCATCAGCCCGGCCGGCATTAGCAGTTCTTCACGCAGAAACTCCTCATAACTTTGTCCGGACACCTGTTCTACAATCATGCCAAGCAGTGAAAAACCTGTATTTGAATAGGCATAGGCTGAGCCCGGATCGAATTGTAAGGATTCACCCTTCAGTCGTTCCAGGTAGGCTTCAGTGTCTATCGGTTCTTCGTCCGGACCGATTGCCCCCGGCATACCGGAAGAGTGCGTGAGAAGCTGATGAATGGTAATATCCCGCATTTCTTCAGAAAGCGGATCGAGATATTTTGATATTGAGTCATCCACAGACAGCTCTCCCCGGTTTTCCAAAAGCAGAATGGCTGCCCCGGTAAATTGCTTGGTTATCGAACCGTTAGTCTGGATGGTTTCCGGCGTGTAGGGCCGTCTTGCTTCTCGATCTGCATAGCCGTAGCCTTTTCTCAATATCACCTCATCACCCTCGCTGACGATGATCGCCCCGGAAAATCCAAATGCTTCGATAGCCGAAAGATATCGGTCGATGTTTAAAGCAATTCCGGAATCATCAGCCACCCATTCATTAGATTTAAAAGGCTCATCATTTTTTGATAATGATGCACTATCGTTTTTGGAACAGCTGAATGAAAAGATTGAGAGAATAAACAGTAACAGTATGTTAAGATAAAATTTTTTCATCGTGATGGTTTTTAAAAGATTTATGAACTAAATGACTGCTTCTATGAAAATGAATTGAACACCAAAAGCGACACTGATTTTTCGATCACTTTTGATTTCAATCTGGGATAAGCTCAATATCTTTTATCATTTGCTCAGTACGATATCGTAAAGGCCTTTGAGATCATTATTCTACAAATCGGCAGATTAAACGACACCCGATGATTTAAAAAATGAGTGATCTGAATAATCTTTAAACAGAATATCGGAGCTTACCCTGGAAAGATGAATGGTATTTAAAAACGGTACTAGGGAGCGTTTATAGCAATTCCGCTTGTATAGGGAGAGGTGTTAAAACTGCGAGAGAATAGAAACCCGAATTCCAATAACCGGGTGTCTTTATTCAGTAATATTTTCAGATGCTTGAATGAAGTTACTACATCGGAAGGCGGAACTTCAACATATGAAATGGAGTGTGAAGCAGCCTGTTTTAGGATGGCCAGACTGCTCTTACCGGTCGAAGAGTCTTCATCTTTCTCCGTTTCTTTTAACGTGAGCTCATAAACGGCATTTTGGAAGTCCGTTTCATCATCATCCGGTTGTTCATCATTTGCAGCAATTTCAATATCTGAAAAAGAATCAGCATTTATCTGAAGGTTTGATATCTGGAAATCATAATTGGTAAGCGCATTTATCGGGTTCCCGGAATAGAGAATAAACCCAATCAACAGAATACTGATGTAAAAAAACGGATGGATATGTTTACAGGAAAGCTTCATGTGCTTTAAATAATAAGCAAAAGATTCACATTTGCAACTTAAAAGGTTTTTGAGCTCTGATCTTTTGCAAATAACTGACATTCAATAAATTCATAAAGTCTCAAAAAGATGCATTAATTGTACTTTCTGAAGAAATGAAGTCTGAACTGAAATGTTCCGATTATAATGACTTCATATCCCCTTCTTTTACGATTTCTTATAAACTTCTTTATCGAGCCATTCAGTTGTTCTTTTCAAACCTTCTTCTAGAGAAACCTTGGGTTCCCAATCTATAAGATCCGCGGCTTTTTGGATAGGAAATTTTTTTCGGGAGGTTGCCATCTCGATAAATCCCCGGTCAATCGGAGTGGTAATACCGGGTATTTTATTGGCAAAAGCCATCAGTCGGGCAATGAGTATGGTCACACCTTTGGGTTCTTTACCACACAGATCGCCATAATGACTCATAAATTCACGCCAGGTTGTAATTTCTGCTGATACATTAAAAGCTTCCCCGGCCGCTTTCGGATGCTTTGAACAGCGTATGATCGCATCAACAACATCGTCGATATACACGGGATTAAAGTGTGCAGAACCGTCTCCCAGCATCACAGGTTTCCCTTCCAGAATATTTTTAAACATACCCTCAGACCAAATTCCATGACCGGGTCCATAAATCATCGATGGCCGTACAATCGAAAGTTCCATGTCATAGGTTGAGGCCATCTCAATCGCACGTTTTTCCGCTTCAGCTTTCGTCCTCGGATAGGTCGAGGAGTGATTCAGTGCCAGTGGAGCAGATTCGACCACCTCATCCAGATTTTTCATGTCGTATACACCGACCGTACTGATATGAACAAAGCGAGAAACTCCTGCCTCCCCGGCAAGCTTCACTAAAGTTTCCGTTGCTTCAACATTCACCTTTTGTGCCGTTTCCGGATCTGCACCCAATGCTGCGGCCGTATGAAATACAATCTCTTTTCCATCAACCAATTCTCTCAGCACATCTGTATTCATTAAATCTGCAGACTGTAGATTTACACCGTGATTTTTCAGATATGAGACCCGATCCAGGTTTCTGCCGATACCTGTTACGCTGGCCTTTTCCTTTACAGAGAGCTGTTCAGAAAGGCGGGAACCCACAAAGCCGGTTGCACCCGTTACCAGTACCGGAATATTTTCAAGTGATTTCATAATGAGTAGTGCTCGAATGTTGAGGTTGAAGTCCCCGTATGCGAGATCTGACAAATCGGTTTGTAATCCCTTCTAAAATAGTTATTCAATGGAATCTTAACGTTAGATTCCTGAATCGTACATACATCAGCTACTCTTGATAAAATCGGAAGGCGTACGCCCGGAGCTTGAAGTTACGCTCAGTGCAGTTACGGTGATCAGTATGAGCCCCATACCCAGGAATTGCGAACCGGACAGGCTTTCACTTAAGATCATGCCGGATTGTAGCAATACATTATAGTTACAAAGTTTTTTAGCCAACAGGTTGGTGTTTCTGCGAGCGGGCTATCAACTTAAAAGTAGGAAACTACCTGCACACGCAGCAAGACGCGAAGCAAAACAGTTATTGACCTTTCTTATCACTTATTTCAACAACATTTTCGCCAATTTCTAACAGTTCTTTTGTTTTAAGTAGTGTCGCTGATAAAATCTCTCTCATCCTGGCATTAGAAGTGTTGCCGGAAGTGATCCAAATAAGCTTTGGCGGTGGACCCTTTTGTTTAATAAGCTGGATAAAATCTCCATCTTTACTCATTACAATCACATTCGCTTTACGAGCTGCTTCAAAAATATCAGAATCAGTTGCATCTCGAAGCCCTAAAGACCGAACCGATTCTGCCTCAATATCGTCAAAGGTACGGTTGATCCAAGCAGCGATAGCAGGAGAGAGTTGTGCATCAATCCAAATTTTCATGCTGCAACAATCGGATGATCAATTTTGCCTCGGGCATACTTGATAGAAGCTTCAATGTCTTCCTTTTCAAGGTCGGGTAACTCTTCCAATATCTGTTCATACGTAAGACCATTCGCCAGCAAGTCTAATACATCAATAACCCGTATTCTCATTCCTCTAATACATGGTCTGCCGCCACACTGATCAGGATTGGTCGTAATGCGTTGTTTCCAGTCTTTCATTTTTTTGAAACTTTGTTGTCCTTATATCTGAATCTACTTAAAACAAGGAAGATATCATAGATCGGTAAAAAGGAGGTTAACGGCTCTTTTGCTTCAACATTCACCTATTCTGCCGTTTCCTGATCAGCATCCAGTACCGGAGTGATTTCATAAGGAGTAGTGCGTGAATGTTGAGGTTGAAGTCCCCGCATGCGAGAGCTGACAAATCGGGTTGTAATCCCTTCTAAAATAGTTATTCAATGGAATCTTAACGTTAGATTCCTGAATCGTACATACATCAGCTACTCTTGATAAAATCGGAAGGCGTACGCCCGGAGCTTGAAGTTACGCTCAGTGCAGTTACGGTGATCAGTATCAGCCCCATACCCAATAATTGTGAACCGGACAGGCTTTCACTCAAGATCAAGACGCCAAACAGCGATGCGGTAACCGGCTCAACCATAGCCATAATGGAGGCTACGGCCGGGGCGGTCCAGTTCAGGCCGATGATATAGATAATGAAGGACAGGCCCGCGCCAAGCACACCCAATGCCGCAAAAAGCGGCCAGTCTTCCGTACTCAGAACTTCAACGACTCCATCAATACTGGCAGGCCAGATGAGAATAAGGGCAAGCACCGCAAACGCAATGGAGAGGATCGCCTGCGGACTGCCATGCGGCGCCGCATACTTGAATCCAAAGATGAAGATTGCGTATGACATCCCGGCAAGCAGACCGGCGGCCACGCCGAGAAGCGTAATTCCCTCGGCACCGACATCGTAAATTTGCGTGAGCAGTACTATTCCCACCATCACCACTGTAATCGCGGTCAGCTTCAGAACTGTGGGTTTCTCAAGCTTTAGTGCGAATGAGACCAGATAGACAAACACCGGAGCGCAATACATCAAGGTGGCCGCAACCGCGACACTCCCCTCCTCGATACTCAAAAAATAGAAGCAAAAGTTACCGGCCACGCCGAGTCCTGCAATAACCGACCAAAACCACAGCCTGTAATTTGCCAGTCCGCTTCTACCCGGTTGCAGCATAAGCCATACCAGAACGAAAAGCAGTCCGATTGCGCCGCGGTAAAATGAAACCACGAATGCGCTCCAGCCATCCGCGATGAGGATACCCCCGATTCCGCCTGATAATCCCCAGAAAAGAGCCGCCAACAATACGAAAGATGTGCTTATGCTGAATATTTCACTTGGCTTTTTCATGATGATATGAGGAGAAAAAATGTGTTGAGTGTGGCACCGCTTTGTTGGAAACAAATAGTTATTTACAACCAAGCTGAACTGAGCCAGACCGGATTAGATTGTCAAGGTCATCAGATTCATTGTTAGCCATGAATTATGACTTCACCGATACCGTACTACAATGCATAAACATTTGATATCGATCCAACCTTACCAACCTTTGATCTTGCGCTTATGCCACAAGCAAATTAGTGATGAATTGAAAAAACTTACTATAGAAAATACAAAACCTCAGTCGGTAGGAAAGTTATTCGGGAATACCGAATAAAAAAGTAGGGTGTTATAAAAAATCACCTTAACTGTTCATCCATTTTTTGAAGTCTGAAGAACGACTGATACTAACAATTGTATCTTCATCTCCTTTGATGGGTGGGTTTAGATAGAGCTTGATTCGGCTTCTGGACCAAGCCTCCATCTGCTTAATCGCTTCCATATTGACGATATATTTCCGGTTAATTCGAAAGAATGTTTCGGGATTCAAAAGCTCCTCCAGATAATCGAGAGAGTGATCTATCGGAAAAATTTTATCTTTAAATGTCCGGCAGAATACACTTTTCTCCATGGCGTAGAAGTAGGCTATCTCATCCGCTTCAACCTTTTTCAGCTTCTCGCCAACAGAAATGAGAAATCGTTTTTTATACTCTATTTTCTGCCCTTGATACACGGCCCTGAGTGTTTCAAAATCTATGGCAAAGGCCGATTTTAAAACCTCATATTTTTCGAGTGCTTCCCTTAGCTCACTTTTTTGGATTGGTTTTAACAGGTACCCGACGCTGTTAAATTGAAATGCCTGGATGGCATACTGATCATAAGCCGTTGTAAAAATGAGCGGCGTTGAAATATTGATCTCATCAAAGATGCTGAAACTGAGTCCGTCTGAAAGCTGAATGTCGATAAATATCAGGTCCACTGTATGTTCCATCAGCCAATGTACAGACTCTTTTACCGATCTGAGTTTCGCTCGTACCTCAATAGCCGGATTTACATCTCTCAGCATTGCTTGTAGTCGTTCAGCCGCAACTTTTTCATCTTCGATAATCAGTACATTCATCAGTACTCCTCATAGATTAGTGGCAAGGTAACTTTATAGTGAGTGGTTCCAATCCTGAAATCGGGTGGATCACTTCCAAGCATTTCATAACGTTTCGCGAGATTTTGCTGCCCGCTTCCACTCCCCTTATCCGATGACATTTTAAGCCGGATGTTGTTCGTAATCACCAAAGCGTTTTTGCTGCTGACAATATCAATATTCAGAGGCTGATCTTCACTCACCTCATTGTGCTTGCATACATTTTCGAGAACCGTCTGCAATGATAACGGTGGAATGTAAGCGTCCATAACGTCGGAAGGCAAGTCGATGGATAATGTCAGCTGTTCACCATATCGCATTTGTTGTAAAAGCATATAGGAACGAGCAAACTGCAACTCTCTTTTCACAGTAACCACGGGCTTTTCAATTGTCTCCAGTACATACCGGTATATTCTGGAAAATTCATTGATAAACTCCTGTGCTTTCGCAGGATTATGATCGATCAAACCTGAAAGCACATTCAAGCTATTAAACATAAAATGGGAGTCGATCTGACTCTTTAAAATTTCAAACCGAAGCTGAGATACCTGGGATTCGAGCTTCTCTGATTTTTTTCTGGATTGAAATCCTTCAATAAAGAAAATCCACCCTTCCAGAATCGTCATTAGGATAACATTGCATACTGCAAAAATTGCGGAATTATAGATCAGATTTTGAAACAATCCCTCTTCATACGGCTTGATGTAGTGAGAAAACAGCGTTACTGCCACAGCCATAATCACACCAAATAACAAGCTGAATATCAGCTCTGTTAGAATTCTTAAAAAAGGTTTTTGCTCCCATGGGAATAACCGATTGAGGTATCGGATGATAAACAGATCAGGGTAGGAAGTTATAATGAGGGCAATAAGACTCAAAACCGAACTAAATGCCAAACGCGATAAAAAATTTGAAAAGCCGGAGATTTCGGCATACCCGGTGATGTGCGTTGTGGGAATTACGATAAGCTGAACCAGGACCGCAATCCCAAATAGAAGTTTGAAAAGTTTTGAAAATGGAATTAAATCGTGAATGCTCTGCGTATCCATAAAAAAATCCTGAATCGTTTACAGCTGCAACTTATAATGTAAGTTTAATTTGTGATTTAAGTATTTAGATATCACAAAATCGACAATGGAAAAGCACCGGCAGCAACTCTGCCGATGCTCTTTTCAGATAAATTTCCTCTAGTCAGAATTTTCGGTGGAAGCCGATTCTCAGACTTTGATATCTCAGGGTAAGCTCTCTGATTTGAGAGGAATCATCATCCAGATCACGTGACAGTGAATTGAATTTAACTCCCGGTGTGATACTCCATTTTCCCGATACCGGAATTTCAACACCCCCGGCTATCTGTAATCCAAAACCGTGGCCTGTGTCTTCGATAATATCACCGTCTCTGTTTTCGATCTCTATATGGTTATACAGACCGCCTGCACGCAAGAATCCCAGCGTAGATCCCAGGCCAAGCGGATGTTTGAACTGTAAACCAAAAACATATCCGGTTTCCTCGAAGTCTGCATTCGATCCGGCAAAGGATTGATCGGCAGAGAACTTATTCCACCCCCATCCGGCATAAACTCCTGCATGAGGCATGACCCGGTAGTGAAAGACAGCTTCAAATCCTCCACCGAAATTAAGGTCTGCGTCACCTAATGTTTGCTTAGCATGAGAAGGTCCACCGGCAATTTCAAAACTGAATCGGGAAGCATCTCCTTGAGCATAGCTTAACTGTACGTACATTAAAGTTAAAAGTAGTGTTAAGATAAATTTTATTGTTTTCATGATTTTTGTGTTTAGCGTTATCAATAAGTGTTTAAGCTATTTCTAAGATAATGCCGGCAAATGGTCCCGGAAATTTTAAGGTGATGAGCGTGCAAAACCGGTGGATGAAGGTGAGATTTTCAGGATGAATAAGTTATCCATCCTGTAATAAAATGTAGATGTGCAGGAAACGTTGTGGTTATGGTCTCTTTTTGATTAAAGATCAATAATTGGGCAGATCCATAAGAAAGGCTGCCGAAACGTTGGTAAATTTCGAACTGCTACTTTGTATTACTTTGGGTAAATCAACCTGTATTCACAGTGTGTCCAGAAGGACAAAAAAACAGCAAAAAAGAATTGGCAATCTGATCTCTCACGATTCTGAAGCTGAAGGCGTTGCTGCTGTAGTATGTAATCTACATCACAGACAGATTGGCAACGGCAAGAATAAGCCAGCCCATGGTTATCGTAGCCATCAGTTCTTCTCCGGTTAACGGCTTACCGACCAGCCGGTAGCCTCCCCATGGCAGTAGGCTGGCTATGAGAGCAAAAGCAAGATGCCCGGCCATTGAGCTCAATAACCCAGTAAAGGTTATGACATGAGAAGTAATAATGGATACGAGGATTGTGAGAATCAATAAGGTCAACCACCAAATACCGTATTTTTGAGTTTTTTGGTCCATACATTTTATGATGAATTCAGTTGCCTAACATTTGTCAGTACGAAATTTTTAAAAAAAGGTTTTCACTTTTTTAGTTTCAAAAGTTTTGATATCCCCCTTAACAATCCAAAGTTCATAGAAAATCGAAAGGATGTGGATCAGAGTAGATTTTTCAGCACAGCATTTTGCAGGTATGGAATACTTCAATATCTATCTTCGAAATCTTTCAAAACCGAAATTAAACCTGTATCTATCTAACAATGAACTTTGCCCATAGTCCATACCCTTTTCGTGAATTCCTCGGAATGGCCATTCGCCGCTATCGGAAGCCAGCTCCGTGGGGTGATCAAAAAGCTTCCCGCCGGGTTTTGTTTAATAATGAACAAGAGGCTGACTTCTGGATTGGATTTGTAGGCGACATTTGCCCCTTAAAAAATCGGAAAGCTCATTTTTCAAAAGAAGTCCTCCAATTTTTTGAAAACTGTTCAATGATGGTAGGCAATTTTGAGGGTATTATTACGGATCAGGCACGCTACCCTTTTTTACTTAAACACACACCGGATGTTTTTGAAGCCCTGAAAGAGATCAAACCACTGGATCGGTGGGTTCTTTCCATCGCCAACAACCATGCGATGGATTACGGATTGGAAGCACTAAAGAATACCCTTGCCATTCTCAGTGACCATAATATCCGCTGGGTTGGAACAGTTGACAAGCCATCTATCGAAATTCATCCCGGAATATCTCTAACGGCGTGGACATGGTGGATAAATGGACAAACTCATTTTATACCTCTTGATGATCCCGGCCCTCCGGAAAGCCCGGATTTTCATATTGCGGCACCGCACTGGGGCTACGAACATGAACGTAAACCCAGATCATCTCAAAGGGAAAATATACCGGATGGATATGATCTGATTGTCGGGCACCACTCCCATCTGCCTCAGCCATTGGAAATCGTCCCGTCAGGAACACCGGTTGCGTGGTCATTAGGCAATTTTACAACTGCCAATAAACTCAGAGTTTTGGGTGAAGGTGCTATTCTCAAAGCCGGATTTATACTAAACCAAAATCACACTCCCGTACTTCATTCGATCAACTATCAAGCGATCCTGTTAAACAGGGATAACCCCGATTTATGCAGCGTGACTTTCAGATCCTATAAGAGATAAAATTATGGGAGCATCTCTGTCGTAACATCTCGATCAAATAATGAAGCGTGAGTATAAAATCCACATCGGCGGATTTAATTCTCCTCAAATTTATACGATATGATAAATTCATCAAATTCACCGGACTCAAAGCTATAAGAATTGTTTTCGATCATATCTACTGAAAAATCCTCACCGGGAGTACTCAATATCAGTGATCCGTTAAATTCCGTAATTTCTGAAGACCACTGTAGCGTGGATGAACCGGGTGAGGCGTTTTGCAACTTAAGGTGCCAGTTTATTTCCCGGGAAAAAGCATTTCGAAAATCATCAAACAATTTCAAGTCCCCGGCTTCAAACCAGGCATGAATGCCTTCCGGTGGCGAAGGAGGTGCTTCAAAATCAAATCCGGAATCAAAACCGTCCGTAGCACTTGGGTTTTGACCAAATAGCAAATCAACACTCGATTCAGAATCAGCTACTGTTAAGGAAATTTCGTACTCATTAACAAACAGTGAAAAATTGCCAACAATTTCTATGTCGTTTTCAAGCACTATACTTAAAGGATTCTCAAATGATTCAACATCACCGCTCCACCCTGCAAAAGTCCAACCCCCGTTTTCAACGGCCAGAAACTCGGCGGTATTTCCAACGTCAATGCCTCCCGATGTAAGTATATTTCCTGCCCCTTCCGGGTTTACACGTACGTCAATATTGACCCTCTCCGTTTGATCGAAATCACCGCAAGAAAGAAACAGAAATGTTAAAAACGAAATAAACAGAACAGATTTTTTAAACATAGCTATTTCATTAAGGTGATTTTCCTGAGATTGACGATTTGCAGGAGTTTGAAACCGAACAAAATAGATTCCCGAAGAGAGATTATCCGCACGAAAAGTTACGAAATGTTGCCCCGCCTGATACTCTTCAGCTGCCAAAACTTTTACTCTGCGGCCAACAACATCGAATACTTCAATTTTCACCTGAGTTGTTTCTGCCAACTCAAATTGGATCGTTGTCGAAGGATTGAATGGATTCGGATAGCTATTAACGAGTTGATCTGACCGTACAATTTCGTCTTCTTCCAATTGTTCCAGTGTAAAATAGTCGAACTCCCTTTCAGCTCGTTGCAATTGCCCGGGTATAAGATCCAATGTAAATGCTTTTTTATTGTCTGAATACGCATTTAATCTGTATGCGATCGTTTTTTGAGTTTCACTTTCGATCGTTAAATACAGAGGAAACTTGGAGGTTTTTACAAAAACCATCTCCATATCGGACTGTAAAAGGTTTGTGTTGTTAACTAAACGCACATCCAGTACAGGATCGGGCGACAGCGGAGGCAAATAGTAGGCCGGTAGTTCAGAATTATCTACGGGGTTGTGCCGAATGTGTAGATGAGTCTTTGATTGCCCATTTTCAATAACCAATCGAGCATCATTGTGATGTACAATATCACTTTGTTGTGACTGGGCCTGATCATTGAATGATTGCCCCTGTGTTTCAGAAGAACTGATAGCCAACATCATTAAGCTATTCTGAACGTCAACAACCACTGTTCCGGCTTCCTCTGCAAAAACCCAATGACCCTGATTCGGCACTATATAGTTTGTAGCAACATAGCTGTCCGTTTCATAGATATAGATCGGAGTGTCCGTTAAAATATTTTCCTGATCAAGAATCATATCCACGCGCACGGAATCAGAGAGGCTGCCAATTAAATTCCAGCCTTTTTCAAGATTAAATTCGGCGTTCAGTAATCCCAAACCGTTCACAAAAATATTTTCAGTATCAAAAGTTCTTGTTTTCATCCAGTAGCCTGTTAACGGAATCAACCGGCTTTCCCTTAGATACTTCTCCTCGTAGCTGTAAAGAGCGGCCAGTTCAGCTTCAAGTTCAGAATTCAAAACAGGTATACTGGTTAGCTTCCAATTTGACCCGGCCTGCAAAAATTCATTTACAAAGCTCAAAGAGGTAGTTATTGGGCTTTCACTTCCACCCGATGAAATTGATGATACTGCATAGAAATAGATCCCTTCGGGTATCTGATTATCTACATAAGAGAGAACATCAGCATCGACCGTCTCAATTCTTTCAAGTGCTCTTGGTGAAACGCCCCTGTAAATGTTAAACCTGTGACCGGACGCCGTGGATGAAGCCTCCCATCTTAACCTTGGGAATTCGTTTTGTTGATCCAGGACAAAATTGACCGGTGTTTCGGGCTGTGTAAATTCTGTTGAAAAGGTCCATACTGCAGACCAATCGCCCTGCCCTGCTTCATTCACGCCGCGAACCCTCCAAAAATAGTTCGTTTCAACCTGCAGCCCTCCCACTTGAAATTCTGTAACCCCAAGCTCACTTTCATCTGCTACCGGATTCGTGAAACTTTCATCCGTTGATACCTGCAGCTGATAGGTATTGGCTCCTTCAGCCGGTTCCCACGCCAGTTCAGGATTATTAGATATATTCGTTGCCCCATCCTCCGGGCTGCTGAGTACAACAATCTCTGGAGGAGTTAACGGTTCAACTTCCGTAGTAAAACTCCAAACTGCTGGCCATTCTCCTGAACCCGCTTCATTAACAGCTCGTACTCTCCAGTAATAAATCGATTCATAACCCAGGTTTTCAGCAATGAGTTGAGTTTCGGTAATACCATTCTGATCGATGATTACTTCCTCGAAGCTGCCATCCAATGCCAGTTGAACCTGATAGGAATCGGCTCCTTCAGCCGGTTCCCAGGCCAGCTCAGGATTGATGGATACATTCGTTGCCCCATCTTCAGGGGAGCTCAGTTCTACGATCACGGGAGGAGTTAACGGTTCAACTTCCGTCGTAAAACTCCAAACTGCTGACCATTCTCCTGAACCCGCTTCATTAACAGCTCGTACTCTCCAGTAATGAACAGTTACGTAAGCAAGCTCCTCAACAATTAGTTGAGTTTCCGTGATGCCATCCTGGTCGACAATTACATCCTCGAAGCTACCATCCAATGCAAGTTGAAGCTGATAGGAATCGGCTCCTTCAGCTTGCTCCCATATCAGCTCCGGGTTGATCGATATATCGGTGGCTCCGTTTACAGGTGAACTTAGTTCAACAACGGCCGGTGGAGTTGTATTTACGTCGCAATCTGCTGTCTGGCTGTCAAATCTTATATTCCATGAGTAAGTTGTGATCAGATTCTCTCTAGCATCCGTCGCAGCGCAATATTCCAGTCCGCCAGCTTCAAGATCTACATCATTTTGTACTGGCTGGGACTCCCAGCCAATTAGTGTATTATCATAATTCTCTACAGAAAGAGAGCTGTTACTGAGCATACCACTCATATCCGTAACACTAGTTATATCCCAGCCTCCCAGATTCTGATTAAATGCCGAAGCATCACTAAACATACCTCTCATACTTGTTACGTTAGACACGTCCCAGCTGCTGATATCCTGATTGAATTCGAAAGCTGATGAGAACATAGTCCACATGTCGGTTACGCCCGATACATCCCAACTGCCGATAGCTCCGTTAAAAACAAGGGCAGCGCGAAACATTTGCCGCATGTCAGTCACATTTGACACATCCCAGCTATCAAGATCCTGATTAAAAGATGAGGCAGCATTAAACATCGCTCGCATATCAGTAACTGCAGACACGTCCCAACCGCCAATATCCTGATTAAAGGTTCTGGCACCATCAAACATCGATGCCATATTAGTTACGCCCGATACATCCCAATTACCGATATCCTGGTTGAAAGCATGTTCATCATCAAGATTAAACATTGATTCCATATTAGTTACATTCGAAACATCCCAGCTGCCTATAGCCCCATTAAAAGCTCCGGCATGGTCAAACATCGATGCCATATTGGTTACGTTTGAAACATCCCAGTTATCGAGATCCTGGTCGAATGATTCATTATTCTGAAACATTCTCTCCATGGTTGTTACATTGCCCACCTCCCAGCTGCCAATGTCCCCGTTAAATGATGACGCTCCGGCAAACATCGCTTCGAGACTGGTTACATTCACCAGATTTGGGACGTCCGTGGCTGTGTATGTCAGATTTAGAGCACCTCTAAATGCCTGTTCCATTGATGTCCACTCAATGTCTCCCCATTGGTTTATGCTGATGATTTTTTGCCGATCTCCATAAGAACTCACATAGATTCTCGGAAAAGCACCTGAGATTGATATTTCATATTCTCCTTCACTCGCATACGTGTGGTCAAGAACATGCTCCACTCCATCACCCGGATTCGCAGAATATGATTCTTCAGCAGTTCCATCTCCCCAATCAACAGTAAAATCGTAGCCGTTGCCAATCATCGGGATGCGAATCTGGTTATCATCCGAATCACCGGGATTATTGGTTTTCCAGGTAGTGATGAAGGGGCGGAATGGGTTTTCTTCCGTGGTAAAACTCCACACGGCAGACCAATCACCCTGCCCCACATCGTTTACACCCCGAACTCTCCAATAGAAAGTAGTTTCAAAAGCCAAATCACTCACCTGCAATTCAGTAATATCGATGCCTGCCTGATCAACTACTGTTGTTGAAAAATTTTCTTCTGTAGATACCTGAACCTGATACGAGCTTGCATCAGTTGCGGCTTCCCATAACAGTATAGGATTGGCGGATATATCTATTGCGCCATTCACAGGGCTGATTAAAACTACTGTTTCGGGCAAGGTTCCTGCATCACTATTTAAAATCAAACCGTCAGGGCTGTAAGTTGGAGCAAGCAAGGATTCGCTAAATGCGGTATCATCAACAATAGAAAACTCACCTGTTCGATTCCCCTCGTTCCATGTTAACGGTACAATCTCGTCACTGTCAGCAAAAACAAACTCGTTCAAGGGAAGCAGTTCAATGGTTCCGTTAAGGGTTGAGGAACTTGTGACCAATCGGTCATGCTCGGTTCCGGGTTCGGTTCCACCGATTTTAATCGATAGAGTTCCTGTTTCAAATTGAGTGTAGTTCCCTTGGATGGTGAGAACTCCTGTATTCACTGCATCTACGCCCGGTTGAACAATACCCGCTCTATTTTCAACACTGCCATTTATGGTGCCTATCCCTCGTATGGTTCCATCGTTGACAATCGACTCGTCATTTACCAAAAGCGCACTACTGCTGCTGATATCAATTGTTCCGGAATTCTGAATATTCTCTCTAAATCTGATATCTGCTTCATCCTGGTTGACCAAAAGTAATCCGGAATTCTCAAGCGCCCATTGTACATCGATTTGAAAAATTGTTCCCTGACTCTTTTGAAATGTACCGGCATTTTTAATCGTAGCGCCACCTTCATCGGCAACAAACAGCTGAACACTGCTTCCGGTGTCGAGTCTAAAAATAGCTCCTTCCTCGATCTCAAGTATGGCTCCGTTCCGCCCAGTTGCGCGTGAACCGCTGTATACCAATTCCTGGCCGCCGGGTATTACGAGCGTTCGTTCACTCAACGTTTTTGTACTCGATGTACCACCACCAGTCATGCTTCCTCCACCGTTCGCAAAAGTAGTTCCTGTTCCTTCCATCCGGCCACCCGACCAAGCAAGCTCGCCTTCCACTAAAATATCAAAATCGCTGTCTACTGCCCCACTGCTATGGTTTTGGGTATAGTTACCGGAAACTGTCATCGGAGAGCTGAGATCCAGCCGGCCCAAAAATCCCACGATGAGATCTCCCACACTAACCGGGTCTGTAATGCCCACAAACAGTTGGCCGCGATTTCCACCAACCAGTAATTGCTCTTCACCCAGACTTATCAGGTTTGCCGTTGCCGGTATGGTGGCTATGGCTGTGTTATTGCCTCGCACGGAGAATGTACCATTCATTTCAACTGTACCCTGCAGTTCGTAGCTGACGGAGCTGCCATCATTGGTGCGATTACCAAGATTGATTCGGGCCCCGGCCCCGGCCAGTAAACGGGAATCAGGGTTAAAGATATAAGGAGTATCGGAGGGGCCGAGGTCAAAACTTAGATAGCCTTGTTCAACAATATATTGTCCACCTTCATCAATCAGGGAGGATGCCCACAGGCGAAGGTCAGCATCCTGCTGGCTTACACTTAGAAGACCGGCATTGAGAAAATCCCACTCAATGTTAATCTGAAACGTTGTTCCCTGTGATTTGCTGAACGTCCCGTAATTATTGATGATTGCCCCTCCTTCACCCACGCGCATGACATTGCTATTACTGTTCGTAATCAGATCAAATGTGGCACCTTCCTCTACATCAATTGCCGCTCCGTTAAGCCCGGTGAAACTGGATCCGTTAAACGTAAATACCTGTCCGTTGGGTACCACCAATCGACGCTGGTTCAGTGTTTTGTTATTCCCTGAACTACCCGGACCACCTGTTATTACGGCTCCTCCGTTCAGAAAAGTAGTCCCGGCTCCCTCCATCCGGCCGCCCGACCATGCAAGCTCGCCTTCCACCGTAATATCAAAATCGCTTGCTATCACTGCCGAGGCGTTGTTTTGTATGTAGCTGCCGTTTACCGTCAGCGGAGAGCTGAGTTCCAGCCGGCCTATGGATCCAACGGTGAGATCTCCGACACTTATCGGATCTGCAACTTCGACAAAGAGCTGCCCCCGACTGGACCCAACCAACAGAAGCTCTCCTCCAAGACTTACCAGATTGGCTGTTGCCGGAATAGTGACACTGGCCGTGGTCCCTCCGTTGAAATTCTTCACCGAAAAGATACCGTCCATCTCCACGGTTCCCTGAAGTTCAAAGAGTGTTTCGGTGCCGTCCCCGGCGCTGCTACCCAGATTTATTCGAGCCCCTGGCCCGGCCAGCAGCCGCGAGTCGGGAGTAAAAGCATAGGGGATTGCAGAGGCGGGAAGAGCCAGGTCTAAAAACCCTACTTCAACTATATACTGACCACCATTATCTGTCAGCGCGCCCTGCCACTGCAGTGTCGCATCCTGCTGGGATAGGCTGAGAAGTCCCGAGTTTTCCAGAGCCCACTCAATGTTGATCGGAAATGTTGTTCCTTGCGATTTTAAGATGGTCCCGGCGTTTATAATCGTAGCGCCACCGTCACCGACTTGCATAACCCTGGAACTGTTGCCGGTTGTAATCAGATCAAATGTCGCACCTTCCCTAATATCCAATTGATCGCCCCGTTTCGTCCGGTGTAAACTGGATCCGGCATGAACAGCAAATACCTGTCCGTCAGGTACCACCAGCCGACGCTGATCCAGCGCTTTGTTATTACCCTGAACTTCCCGGACCGTACCTGTGATTACGGCTCCTCCGTTCAGAAAAGTAGTCCCGGCGCCTTCCATCCGGCCGCCCGACCATGCAAGCTCGCCTTCCACCGTAATATCAAAATCGCTTACTATCACTGCCGAGGCGTTGTTTTGTGTGTAGCTGCCGTTTACCGTCAGCGGAGAGCTGAGCTCCAGCCGGCCTATGGATCCAACGGTGAGATCTCCGACACTTATCGGATCTGCAACTTCGACAAAGAGCTGCCCCCGACTGGATCCAACCAACAGAAGCTCTCCCCCGAGACTTACCAAATTGGCTGTTGCCGGAATAGTGACACTCGCCGCGGTTCCTCCGTTGAAATTCTTAACAGAAAAGATACCGTCCATCTCCACGGTTCCCTGAAGTTCATAGAGTGTTTCACTGCCCACACCGTCACGGCTACCCAGATTAATTCGCGCTCCCGGTCCTGCCAGCAGCCTTGAGTCAGGGGTAAACAGGTATGGAACATCGGAGGCCGGCAAATCTAATCTCAGAAACCCATTTTCCACGATATATTGACCACCCTGGTCCAGAAGGGATCCCCACCACTGTAGCTCGGCGTCCTGCTGGCTTACACTCAGCAATCCGTTATTTTCTAAATCCCATTCTATAACCACCGGGAATGTCGTTCCCTGTGATTTGGAGATAGTCCCGGCGTTTATGATCGTAGCACCACCGTCCCCCATGCGCATGACATTGCTGCTGCTGTTGGTAATCAGATCAAATGTGGCACCTTCCTGAATATCAATTGAAGCCCCGTTCTGACCTGTAAACAATGCCCCGTTGAACGAAAATATCTGTCCATCAGGAACCACCAACCGACGCTGGTCCAGGGTTTTGTTATTTCCGGAACTGCCCGCACCGCCGGTGATTTCAGCCCCTCCGTTGAGAAAAGTACCACCTGAACCTTCCATACGCCCACCTCTCCACGAGAACTGGCCGTTTATGATTAAATCGGCATTCCCACTCAGTGTGCCGAAAGTTTGGTTCATAGTTCCGGTAATGTTCAAACCACCCTGAAGCTCCAGCGTAGCCTGCGATATAGATAGTGATAAGCTATTAATTGATGTTTCTGAGGGTATTACTATCGTATAAGCTGACCCCAGGTTCGCACTAATGATTACATCGGAACTTGCATTGGGTACCGAAGTTGGATTCCAGTTATTTGGATCTTCCCACGAAGTACCGTCACCGGCCCCGGTCCAGGATACATCCTGCGCATAGGCGTTCGATCCCAAAAGAATAGGCGCCAATACCAGGATACCCACGACCCATAGACACAGAAGCTGAAATGAGCTTCGAAATATTTTTTCAGCAAGGGAACGCATAGGCTTTATCGTTTAAAGAAGTTGTTTCCATTTTGTATAAAATCGAATCACCGTCATGCACAGCGGAGGTTTTCTAAAAAAAAGCCCGAATTAAACGCTCTGCATACAAGTGTCATTTCAATAGCGTATTTCTTTTTGGATTGCCCCATTTTTTTTGAGAATGAATCAGATGCCACCCGGACATTGTATGTTTAGATAAGCTCAACCATTAATATACCCCGGTCGGTATGTGGTTTTTGAACCTGGTAGAAAATACATGTGTGTGCATAGACCAAAAAAACTGAACTGAGTCATCCCTGACGGGAATTTATTATTAGATTTGTTTAATTCTGATAACCCTGGGATAATCTCGCCAGGCTACATTCAATCGTCTCTCTTGGGACTTGGTCTTATTTTTAATCGATTTACCGAGTGTTTAAATCCGATTAATTGTTATACAAAATCAAGATAAAAAGGCTTTATTCATCTCGTTTTTATTTCACCAAGTACATCATATCCCGTCAGGGATATCCGAATGTAGCCACGGAATTTATTCCGTGTGCGATGATAATCAAGAGACACGCCCTATAGTCGCTAGTTGCCACCAACATCCGATAGTCCCAAAGGGATGCCCCGCACGAATTATTTCAAAAAATTTTTGTAAGGAATTGCCTCTAAACCATTCATACAGGTATAACCAAATCTTTTAATCAAACAATTATTATCATGGCAAATTCATTTACTCAGGCTTATATCCATTTCGTGTTTAGTACAAAAAATCGAAAACCCCTCATAGAACTCGAATTTGAAAAACAATTATGGGCATATATTGGCGGAATTGGAAAACAAAATGGAACCCATATTATTGAATGTGGGGGAATGCCGGATCACGCTCATGTATTACTAGAGCTCTCTAAAGCGATGAGCATTGTCCAAACCATACAAAAAATTAAAGGTGTCTCTTCAAAATGGCTGAACGATCACCATTTCCCGAATCGGGATTTTGCCTGGCAGGTTGGTTATGGGGCATTTAGCATTGGACACTCAGGATTAAAACAAGCTGTTCGGTACATTCACAATCAAAAGAAACATCATGAACATAAAACATTTAAAGAAGAGTATATCAAACTGCTAAAAAAATACAATGTTGACTATGATGAGAGGTATTTATGGGGGTGATTTAAAATATTTTATTCGGGTCATCCCTACGGGATTTTACTACGGAATGCATCCGATCTGTTAACCCCGGAATAAATTCCGAGGCTACAGCCGGGCGTCCCTCGCGGGACTTGTTTTAATTCATTGGTTGATTTGATGCGTTTTGAAATCAGATAAATTTTTATAAAAAAACATCGATAACTGTGTTTGGAATATCTCGATTTTATCTCACCACACACATCATATCACGTCAGGGATAAACGTACGTAGCCACGGAATTTATTCCGTCTGCGTCTTACTCAGATTTATGATTTTGCACGATCTCCGTGGCTTCGGATATCCGGCCGGCTTTGTGGAGGGCTTCAATCAGGTGCGAACGCAGCACTTCGTTGTGAGGAGCGGCCCGGTACATAGCAAGCCACCGGTCGCAAAGAGAATCCAGATCATCGTTGTTGCGATAAAGTTTAATCAGGGCGCGGTAGGGTTCGGGCATTTCAGGAGAGAGCGAAAGGGCTCTTCGATAGGAACGGATCGCTTCGGGAGCATTGCCCGCATCGGCATACAGCTCACCCAGCAGTAACTGGGCATCGGCAAGCGAGGGTGCCAGGCGAACGGCTTCTTCGAGTAAACGAAGTGCCTCATCACGATCACCGCTCTCTTTATAATAGGCTCCGGACATGGCAAAAAGCTTAGCGGATAGCGGATACTCTTCCAAAATCCTATTCAAAAGTGGTTTTACGTTACTTTCATGAAAAGAATTTGTAAACCACTCAAATGCCTCTTCCGAAAGTCTGTTAAGTGCTTCAGCGTCCTCACCGGAAGACTCCCTGCCCATCAGGCTGTACATGCCCTCTGTCTGTATCTGCCCCTGCATCTCCTGCTGGCTTTCCGCAAGTTTCGTCAGACTCAATTCAAGGGCCGTTTTGGCAAGACGCATAGCTTTTTCATCATCTTTTTGCTGATGATACAACCTGGAAAGATAGAGCTCTGTTTCCGGGTTATCAGACTCCAATTCAACTGCTTTTTCCAAAACAGATAACGCCGATTCCAACTCTCCTGATTTGTAGTATGACACTCCCAATCGGGAATGTGGCCCGGGCGCATCCGGTTTCACCTCAGTGAGTATTTTGTATACACCCGCGGCGAGTTTCCACTTCTGCTGATCTTCATAATTTGCACCCCTTCTGGCCAGGAGCACTTCATCATTCGGATAAACTTCATAAAGGTTTTGGTAGATACCTTCGGCAACTTCGAGAGAGTCTTGTTGTTCATATGTATTCGCTTTCAATAGTCCATAGATCAGCTCATCCCCGGTTTCAACAGCAAGGGAATCGTACAGAGTGCGGGCTTTAGCCCACTCCTTTTCCAATTCGTAGGTTTTGGCAATCTCCAGGAGGATGGACCGGTCATCCGGAAACTGCTTAGCCATTCGTAAAAGTGTATTTCGCTTGCCCGGTATATTAAAACTGTTTTCGAAAAATTCAATAAGAGTATTGTAGATTCTTCGCTCTTTCGGATGTTGTTCAAGCAGCTCTTCGAGCAGCGCAACGGCTTTGTTGGATTCTTTTGTCTGAAACAGAAGCTGGGCGTAAATAATGGTGTCATCCACGCTTCCCGGGTTATTCTCTACAATCTCCTGATAAGTGCTGACCATCTCTTCGGTGTTTTCCATCTGCTGATAATACATGGCCTGAAGCCGTATCAACTCGAGATTTTCCGGATGCTGAGTACGTGCGCTTTCAAGCAGGCTAAGGCCTTTATCGTACTGTTCGGTTTCGGCATAGAGTACCACCAGGTTTTTGTCGAGATCGGGTGAGGGCGGTAGTTTAGTCCGGGCGTTTTTCATAAACCGGATGGCGGTTTCAAGTTCGCCATTTTGATAGGCTTCCGCTGCCTGCATGAGATCAAGCTGTCCGAACCGTATCGTTAATTGCGTGCGGTCGACAGCCAACGGCATAAAGGACGCGCCTCTGTTTATATGCTCTTCGACAATATTGTATTGATGGCGTGCTTCTTCAACATTTTCGAGCTGCATCTGCGATTCGGCCAACAGCCAGGTGAAGGCGTGCATGCCGGGAAACAGCTCCTGGGCTTCCATGGAAAGATCTAACGCCTTATCAGCACCCCCGGTTTGCAGGTGAGAAGAGATGAGCATCACGTGGGCATCCGGCCGCATTATGTCGCGCCTGATTACCTCTTCCAATAACTCAATAGCCATCGAAAACTCTCCTTCCTCGTAGTACTGTCCGGCCTCGTACTGAAGATTGCTCTGTGCCCGTACCGGAACCACAAACAGAATGCAGATTACCATCGCTGATAAGAAGCGAACAACTGCAGAATTGTGAAATGAACTTTTTGATTTCATGGATTATGAGTTATGATTGAAAAATCACGACAATAATGAATCTAATATCAATTAATATAAAATGAATCAGGAATTAGAAAATCTTCCCCAATAAGGAGAGAATTAGTGGGATGTTTCCACTTCGAGTGGCTGGAAATATACACCCCTCCCGGCTAAAGCCGTACTCCCCTCAATGGGAGAATATCCTCTGAACCTTTATCACAAAAAAAGAACCACGCAACTTCCTATTCCCGATGAGATCCCTCCATGCGTTCGCTTCAACCTGATCATCGTAATTTTTCATGGAGCCGGGCTCACTTAGTCGGGAAGACAGAATCATTGAAAAGAAGCGGCGGGCATCAAAGAATGTTATTTACAATAAGATTTATATTGCCCGCCGCCACTAAAACCCTAAAACCTTGTCATCCCGACCGAAAACCGTCAACCGACGGATGCAGCGGAGGGATCTTCTGTAAACAATTGATCTTTCCCGGTTTTGTATTTAATAAATTTGTGACCAGAAGCTAGCTCACCTCAAAATAGCTTTCACTCCACCCGGTATTGAACCGGTTCGCTTGCGCGGCTGCGGTTGCCGGAAATATCCAGCGCCCTTACACGATACCAAAAACCGGAGCCATCTGCCCCCAGCCTCAGTGAGGTTTCCGTTATCTGCTCTTCGTTTACAGGTTCAAACACACCGGTTGAGATTTCAGATCGGTAGACGATGTAGCCGGTCACGTGTGGAGAGGTTACCGGTTCCCAGATAATCTCAGCTCCCTGTTCATCTACCACAAGCCTCACATTGCGAACTCTTCGTGGCGGATCACTTTTTCTCACAAAAACCGGGCTGCTGTAGGTTACTTCACTTTCATTTTGGAGGGAGTCGATAGCAGAAACGGCGTATCGGTACTCCTTTCCAACCTCAACATCGCTGTCCCTGAAACGCCTGACGGATACTGCTGTGGAGTCCAAAAGCACTCTTGGAGAACCGTCCATCTCGCGGTAGAGCGCATAGGCCGTTACATCATTTGATGACGAGTTCGCCCAGTTTATATTCACACGGTTTCCGTCCATATTTTCTACAAATACGGAAGACGGTGGGTTTGGAGGCGTCAGGTCGGGAATCTGCAGCCGGGTGGTGATAATTTCGCTGAAATTCCGGGCGCTGTCTGAAACGGCAACGCCATATTCATAATAGGCTCCGTCCTGAAATCCAAGATCACCCACACCGTCGTCCATATAGGATGTTTCGCGGAAACCCTCGTCAGTTAACAGGTCATAAATGGTACTGTCTCTAGGACTGATGATTCTTCGGTAGACCAAAAATCGATTGAAATCCTCGGCCATTTCTCCCGGATCCCAGGTGACCTGTACATTTCCCTCCTCAAGATAAACCGCCTCAACGGTAATAGGTGGTGGCGGTGGAGTGCGGTCTTCAATATTCATAAGGGCAGATGCGCTCAGTTTGCTTTCATTGCCTGCATAATCCACGGCCGTTATTTGATAGACGTACGACTCACCCTCTCCTGCCGTGGAGTCGATATAGACGGTTTGACCGGGATCGATCAGCTCCTCCTGCAGCAGGTCCACTCCCAGGGTGGGATCGATGGTGCGATAGATTTTATAGCCGGCCAGGTCGCGCTCAGGACTCATAGGCCAGGTCACCTCCACGTTGCCGTTTACCATTTCGGACCGAACTCTCTGAACAACCTTAGGCGGTATATTGTCGATAACCGTATATGATACCGGTTCACTTATGGATCTCCTCTCTCCGGTAATGGTAACGGGAGCCACCAGATACTCTTTTTCCACACCCAGACGCGAAACACTGAAGAAATGGAGATACTCGGTTTTAAGGTCGTCCCGAAGAATGATCTGTTCATTAATGAGTTTAATCTCATCACTTCCGGGGTCCGATTCATAGATTTCAAACCGGATAATTTTATCGTCAACATTTTCCATGGGCGGATACTCCCATCGTATCTCCATGGCGAATCCGTCATTGGTCAGTTCAATATTTTGAGGCTGCGGCGGCTGAACCGGTTCGATGGTAAAGGTCTCTTCAAGAACATCCCCAGTCGGACGGCCCAGGTCGTTCACGAATTCAATTTTATACGTAACGGTATCCCCCATCTCTGTGGACGAATCGATGTAGAGTCGGCCCAGCGCGTCCGCAATTTCGGGATGGACAAACGTGTATAAACCTCCCAAAATGGAATTGGACCGAAGGGTAAAAAACGTCTCCCGTTCACTCGTGGTTTCCAGGGCTTCTTCCACATCCCAGTAGAGATCTCCCAGAAAGCCGAGCAGCTCATCGGGGTAGAATACTCCCTGTACCGGAGTGTCATTCAGGCGTTCAAACTCTTCCTGCTCTTCACTTTTTTTGTAGATATGAAATCCCACACCAAGGGGTACATCTTCCAGATGATATACGTACACACCACTGTCGGCCACGGCATAGCGCATGGACTGCTCCTCCACCTGTGCAATGGCAGGTTGACAGAATAGCAGAAAAAACAGGCCCACGTGTATGAGCGTTTGTTTCAGGACATTGGGGATTCTTGTTTTTTGTGATTTTTTCATGGCCTTAAAGTTTTCTCGCAGATTTCCGCTGAGTATATCGCTGAATTTCGCTGATTATTGGTGTGCTTGAAGAGTAAACAGTTCATTGATAAACTCTAAGATTTCAAATTTCATTTTAAAGTATATAGTAGATTTCATTTTGAAATCATTAAAAATCATATTCTAACCACCAGTTGTTCAGTTCAAAATCTCCTGCATCCTGTTGTTCTGATCCGGAGATATTTATGACTTGCACCGGCTGATAGGATGCCGTGGTCTGCATCTCATTTCGGTTGGTTACCCGCACGAAGACTTTCTTGCTGCTCAGGCTGCCCGATATGGGTACCTGTTTTGTCAACGAAAATGAACCGGATCTTGACGTTCTGTAGCTTACCAACTCCCTGTAGGGATTGACTAAATAATGGCCGCAACCTCCTTCCACGCTTCCATAATCTGTCACATTACAGACCAGATACTCCACCCGTTTCACACCGCTCTCGGGATCATGGATATTACTGATATTGATCGTCATGGTGTCGCCACTTTTGCTCAGGTTTATGGTTGGTGTATTGGGTGGTGATGTATCGTAAATGATGGTACCACTACGCGATATACCAGAATGAATACCCTGTTTATTTACGGCTCGTAATTTTAGTATTAGTGGATCACCTACATATGCTGAAGTAATCGGAGCAACTTTATAAGATGCTTTATTAAGTGTGAAGTCACTCATAAGCCACTGTATAGGAATTTCAGTCCAGGGAATTTTATTTGAACCTCCGCTTCTGGAAAACGTAAATTCGTATTTATCCCTTTCACTTTCTCTATCTCTTCCTGCACCTTGTAAATAAAATCCAATAGTTCCGGACTTTGCCGAAGCTCTTATGATAGGAGTATCAGGACGGGTGGGATCAGGTACTACGATAGGCCCAAGAGTGGCAGCATTCTCGCTTCGGTTTCCGGCGTTATCCACAGCCCTCAAATGAACATAAAAGTTGTGTCTGTAGCTTATGCCGTGGCTATTGGTCAAGGTTGCTTCTGTATTTGCGGAAAAATGTATTTCATCTGCCTGTCCAAAAGACTCATCAGCATTAGCATTTTCTGATATTACATACTCGTATCCATATATTCCGGACCTCAGAGATACAGCCGACTGCCAGCTAATTTCCAATTTGGGAGGAATAAAATCTGACAAATGAGAGTATATTACCGTCGGTGATTCGAATATTGGATCATTTACTTCGGGTCTCCCGGCCTGAATAACCGGCATCTCAATGTCATTAAACTCAGGAGTGGATGGCGGCTCACCGCTATATACAATCGGCTTGTCTACAAATCGTTTGTTGCTTTCAAGCCCCTCTCCATTGATGGCACGGATACTCAGGAAGTGGTCTTTTTCTGAAAGGTCCACGTTTTGAATGCGAATTCGCTGCCAGTCATTGAGGTTGCTTTCACCAAGAAAACCCGTTTCTAAGTTGAGACCCTGAATTGGCGTCCAATCCCGAATATCTGTTGCACTTACGCTGGTGCCGAGGGCGTACTCATACCCGCTAATGTCCGATTCGGGGTCGATCGAATAGACGTCAAATTCAATTCTGTCTGCAATGTTGGTCCAATACACGTTTTGCTCAACAATTTCATACGAAACTTGAGGGATAACACCAAAATTTTG
Organism: Rhodohalobacter sp.; assembly: GCF_034521535.1. Taxonomy (GTDB): domain Bacteria; phylum Bacteroidota; class Rhodothermia; order Balneolales; family Balneolaceae; genus Rhodohalobacter. The sequence goes on from NZ_JAXHMF010000006.1 coordinate 593,942, forward strand.
TGTAAAGTCCGAAATCTGTATTTGATCCTGAGAGGTTTGTTGCTGTTGTGCAACCAATATTTGTTGACTTCCTTCTTCATAATCAAATTCCACATTTGGTCGTAATGGTGGAGATCCATCAACCTCATATAAATTTTCTGGCGAACCCTGGGATTCAAAGAATGAACCGTTTCCGTCATCAATGTCAACAGAAACTGTAAAATTACCCGGTCGGCTGATGGCTGTGCCCGACGGACCTCTTGCCCTCACCAGCACCTGCATGGTTTTGTTTACCTGGTCTTCATTTTCTTTAAACAGGTATCGGTTGACTGAATTTTGATTCCCGGTGGAAAGCATTTGTCCAAGCTGCGTCGTCCCTATTTCACTGTTTAAAATACTTTCATCCATCATCATATAGCTGTATTCGGTGATCGTACCGGATGGATGGGATGCCGACCAAAAGAGATTTACTTTATTATTATACTGGTCTAAATGCTTGTGAACCCTCAGATTCATAATTTTTGGCGGTTGCAGCGTGTTCTCAATCTCTTGTTTTAACTGGCGCATATCTTCTGCCGCATCTTCAATATCCAGTTCAGTGATATTTCCATCCTGATCTGTCTGCATCGAGTTCGTCACCGTTTCAAGCTCCGAAATATAGAGGTCAACGATGCCGTGCAAGGTTAAAGTCAGTGACGATTTAACCCGGTAGATATCGTCGAGCGTGTTGGTAAAGTTATGGTGAGCGTTAACAACATTCCATACCTTGCTTTTGTAGTCGGATGCCAATGAATCGGCCGTGAAAGCGGTGCTTTGCGAAATTTGTGTTAAGCCGCGTTTTGGAATTTCATACCAGTATTCAATCCCCTTTTGAATGAATGTACCAAAGAACGATCTAAAATCTACATTATTTTCAAATTCATCCAGTTTATTTCTGAATACATCGGACTGCTGCCTCCACGAAGTATCTTGCCAGTCGTTATCATTGGCTAAAACATACATTCTTTCCTGTCGGTTTTCCATTCGTACGCGAGTAAGACTTATTGTATCTAATGTATTCTTGTAAAATTCACTAGAACGATCGTACTCGCAATCCGGTATAACAATTTCATCGTCTACAAGTGATGCGGATTCACACTCTTCAAAATCGAAATCAACAATATTATTTTGTGAATCTCTGATGAAAACCTTTTCCTCATTGGCGCCTTCCGGTCCCGGGATAAATTCAAAAAAGAGTCCCTGCCGGCTCCAGATATCATTCAGAATTCTTTCGTTGGCGTCTATTACTTCATTCCGGGTGCCGGCCAAATTATCAAAATTGTTAAATTTAATTTTACCCCATCTGGACACTTCCCAAAAGTGAGATACAAGATTTCCATAATATTTATCAATGGCTGTAGTTGTCTCCACATATTGATCGGCAACTTCTTTGGCAGAGGGTTGATCTTTTTCTAAGACCGGAGTTCCGGTCAGGATAAACTCACCGGTAAACGGATGGATATATCCGGATGCCGGGGTTATGGTAAATGTTGAAGACAGTGCCTGGTCCACGCGGTTGATATAGGTTTGAACGGTAGTCGATAGCAGCTTTGAACTGTGTCTGCATCTCACCTACTTCTTCTATGAACTCTTTAATTTTATCGCCGTTCTGAGTATCGATGTTTTCGTCAATATCAAATTCCGGCATGGCGCCTGTGGACTGGCTCGTGGTATCTGTATCGAGACTGCCGAAGGATATAGTTCCTCTTGGGTCTTGAACAATGTCCTGCAGCATCTCCATCGCCTCTGCATCCCACTCCAGGGCCAGCTCGTACGCCTCCTCAAACCTTCCTTTTACGGTTTCATTGATCGTTTTCAGATCATCAATTTTCTGGTTCATCTCATTCAGAAGATGCAGTAACTCCGGGACCGGGTCTTACAGGCTGCCAGTCAGCAGGCGACGTACCCAATATATAATTCCTGGATCTGCTCGTGAACCTGAGGGACAATGTAAAAACGATTTATATCATTATTGAAATAGCGTTGACTGAGAATGTCTGTCTAAATCCAATTCAGTGTTTGTGCCTGCATTGATCAAGCTCTTCGTCGGTCATTTTTAATATTTCTATCGCTCCCGAAATTTCATCAAGTTGGGCTGCCAACTTATCCATCTCATCTTTGATGCCCTGGGCATTTCTTCTGGCGTCATCTATCATAGAGGTATATTCACTATTGGAACCTTTGCCTCCACTTATTTTTCCGTTCCGGATAGCCGCCCAAATGCTAACCCTGCCATTGAATACGAATAAAACTTTTACGTAGGCACTGGCCTCTGCATAGATCAAAAATCCGCTGTCAACAATGAGGGCTCCTTTCAGATTGGCTCCCACGCTTGCCACTTTAAACAGGGTGGCGTTTACATCAATCTCTACATAGGCACCAAACTGCTCCCCGTATATCCACCAGACCTGTGCTTCGAAACTGGCACTCAACGATATCACCCACACATCAAAACCGGCATTTACCTCCACACCCACATAAAAACCGGTATTGCTGACCATAATCTCTCCGTTGGCATTCAGAAAGGAGAGAATTTTAAAATCTGCACTGGCGGTAAAACCCCAGATGAAATCGGAATCCGGTCCATCCGTATAGCCGAGTACAAAGCTCATATCCATGTTGGCTGTGAGCAGTGGATCTATACCCATTTTCGCAAATGCGGATCCTTTGACTAGAAAATGATCTTTCCATTGGACAGAGAAGCTGTAAACCCGGCCTTGAAATTCATCTCCCATACCAAGCAGAGTAGCGTCCATGTCCACATATAAGAATGAATCTGGTAAGCAATAGGATAGCACTGCCTTCTGCCGCATTCACGCTGCTGATAAGAGTTGCTTCAGCATACAGTGCAACCACGAAATCGGCACTTGTACGTGTCCCATGGCTTCATTCCGGATTACCGCCTGTCATCAGTTTTCGAAAGCTGTGGTCCTGTCAGTGAGCTCTATAATATGATCATAATCACTCTCTTCGGGGTTATAGAAGAATCCGGCTCCAACTTCGGTAAGAGACAGAATACCGGGTAAAATTTTTATTTCTGCGCTCAGCTTTACAAATATACCAAATCGAAATTTTTCATTTATATTCGACATAGCTCCAAGAGCTGCAAAACCAACTTGGGGACCCTCTAACGGGCTTTTTAACGTGCCTCCTCCGGCAACCAACAATCGGAAATCATCACCACCATTCACAGATAAGTACTCCAGGCTGGCAGTAAGCTCAGCAATATCTCCAAATTTAATTTCGACACCCTCAATTTTCAGGTAAAATGAGTCGCTACTTTGATAGTAGAATAATTCATTAATTTCCCCACTGAAACCACCCGGTATGCTAATTTTAATAGCTTTACCGTTATTAATACCTGGCGAAAATTTCAAATATTCATCGACATCAATTTCATTCGTTTCATTTTCTTCATCCGGTATACTTTCAATATCCGGGGTTTCCTGGTACCCGCTTTGGTTTGTAACTGAAATTGTTTCGTTTTTTCCCCATTCGAATTTGCCAAGCTCGAACGTAATAACCCCTGCAAGATTGAAATTGCCACCTTGAACATCACCCATGGAGCCAATACCACTTGTAGTAATGGTAAATCCATGCAAGGTTAATCCTTCACCATCCACTCCGGGCAGCATCGGCATTGCAGTCGTATTCATCGTCACGCCAAAGCTTTCCGCGTTCTCATCGGTAAGTGATAAATTGTCGATCGTCATTTTCAGAAGATCGGTATCAAATCCAAAGCTCGGTGAATTTGTAATTTGCCACTCAAGTGAACTCTCAGAAGTGCGGTATCGAATTCCGTAGTTATCAGCATCTCCCTGTGTACCAAACTGGATTGGATTTCCTGTTTTCCCATCGATAATAAGATCCGCAGATGCGAACAGGGTCATATTTAAATCGTGGATATTATCGATTTTCAATCCCATCCCGGTAAGGTTAATAGACGCAATTTCACCAATGCCTACTCCTTCGTCATTAAAATTTAGCCTTAATAAATTATCAGATAAACCATCAGACGAGATAGCACCATTTTGATCAATTGTCAGATCAAACGAACTTGTTTTACTTTCCAGCGGTTCGGGCATATTGGCCGTAAGGCCGGCTGTTAACTGTGCTTTGCTGTCGTTAATGCCGAAATCCAGGGAATTCAGGACCAGGAATTCGCCCATCAGGTTTACAGAGTCATCCACAAGATTTACCCCGCCGCTGCCAAGCTCGAAGGTGCCGTCGGTTCCGATCTTTAAACCAGTAAATGTAAAATTTCTCGCCCAAAATGTTTAGGTCGCCGTCGGCGGTAAGCTGCAGGTGGCTTCCCTCAATGGCGATACCGAGATCGGTAAGCGTCAGGTTTTCATCTCCGCCAAACAGACTGATTTCATGAGTTCCCATCGGCGCTTCCACTATCCAACGATACACCGGAGGTGCCTACGTTGAGCCCGTTAATTGCAATTTCAAAATTATCCCCCAGGACGTTCGGCATCGTAAACAAGCCGTTTATCGAAACATCAAAACCGTGACTCGTGAATCAATGCTGAGAATTTATCCAGTACCAATTTCGCATCGCCAATGGAAACTTCCTGCGGACTCAAATGTGCTGCGTCCAGATCAAAATCCCAGTTATCATCGCTATAATCTGAGGAGAAATGAAGAAGTGCCGGCTGCCCGTCGGTGCCTGACAAAAACGTACTGCTCACATCCCCGGAAAATTTGAATTCTTCTGTACCGAAATTCAGCTCTACACCGCGGACGTCTATTTTAAAATCACCATCATTAAACGAATGGGATGCCACCGGCTCTGCACTTCCTTCCGTATGATGCTCGGAATAGCTCCCGAAAGAGAACAAGGCTTCATCGAACCCATCGGAACCGAGGATAAGATCTTCGACCAAAAGCTGAAGGTCACTGATCGACTCCGGCAGGTCGAGTCGGGCATCGGCGTAGAGTTTGTAGGACTGTCCGGCCTCTTTTTTATAGTGCACCGCCGTCAAACCAATGGGCAAATCGTCCATATTCACAGGAGATGCACTAAGATCGGCGGTAATGCTTCCGCTTACTACCTCAAAGCTGTCATTGATCACCAGATCACTGAAACTGACATCAACCCGGGGAGCATCACTATCTGTATCCCCAAGGCCGGCGAGAACCAGTGGCAATGAATTGGTAGTGGAGAGCTGAAGGCCGGATTCAGTATCGGTTGTTTGTACCAATGGTTCTCCCTGGTCATCTTTCAGTACGATATAGGCGATCTCTTTGGTTGGAAGGCCAAGAGTATCGGGCAAAACCGTTGAAATAGCGCCGGCCAGGTCATCCAGATGAAGTCCGTTAGCATCGTAATAGGCCAAACGAACCGCACTGCCGCCATCATCAAGGATTAAGTCGGCTCGGCCGTCAATAACCGAAACAGGACTCAGCCCAACTTGCATATCCACAAAATTGACCTGAAGATCGTCGTACACCTCTCCCGCAAACCGGAAGGAGGCCGTGCTTTGGCCGGTGGCAGAAAACCCGTTGGAATCGACAGTTATGTTGGATGGCAGCCGCAGCCTTATGCCGGAATCGTACTCAATTGCATCTAAAGGATCGGCGACAGACCAGCTTGTTGGCCCAAATTCGATATCTACGGCAAACTCATTCTGTATCTGAACATTGCCGCTTGTCAGTTCGCCGTCAGCAAGACTGAACGCTAAATCATTGAACTGCACACCCACCGATCCGTCTCCGGTGGTGAGGTCTCCGTTGCCGTTGAACCTGAACCCGCCTGCATCGAGTACGGCTGTCTGCACAGTAAATTCAAACAGGGGATCATCAGCCGGCACGGTCCACGTAAACGGCTCGCTGATTCCAATACTGCCGTTCAGAATGTTGCCGCTGATCAAATCGTAGGTCAGATCACCGGATGCCTGTACCGGGCTGAGGCCTTCGCGTTCGATTTCGGCCGTTGCCGTGCCGCTCAGTATTGCGGTTTGTTCATCATTTTCGAAATTCAAGTCCAGCATCGACTGCCCGAATGCGAGGCTGAGCGGACCCATTGCCAGTTCACCGCAAGGTAGAAACTGCTCAGCGCGCCCGCTGAACCCGCCGGCTGATGACAGTGCGAAAGCGACACGTGTGTCGCTGCAAAGCTGGCCTTGGTCTCCAAAATTGTCCGGCATCTTAAACAGTCCATCAAGGTCAATTTCCATGCCCTGTTCACCTTCGTCAGTGGCGTAGAGGCGTCCTTCCAACAGGTCAACCGCAATACCCGCCGGCCCAATCGGTATAATGATGGGATCACCCAATACATCATAGGGATAGACCGTCCCTGCGAGAATTCCACTGTCGAAAGAGGCATCATATATCGATAGCGCAAGTTGATTGAGTTCCGGAGCCGTTTCGGAAAAGGACGGAAAAGTGACCTCAAGATCCAGTTCCGGTACCAGGCTAATCAGGTCTCCGGCGGAAAGATCAAAAATGTCGAGTGTAAAGGGTTCGGTCCGGAAAGCCAGTGGCTTTAGGCGAAAGATTCCAAAATCAAAAGCGGGAGCATCGAGCATAGGCATCGATCCGTCGTGGATATTCTGCGCAGGAATCAGGATTCCCTCGTTTCCAAGAAGCTCTGTGTTTTTCAAAGGGATGACGAGCGGGCCTCCACTGTCTGTTAACAGCTCAATCTCCATGTCCAGATTAGCCGAAACATCAAACCCGGCATCCGGATCGTAGCTTAAACCGAGCGATGATATTCCGTTGATGGAGAAGGTGAAAAATTCGAGATCGAACGTTGAGCTTTTCACAAAGTCTGACGCATCGAAGTTGGTCACCGAAAATCCCTGCTGTGTGATTCGTGACTCCAGCGACGCGGATGCCAGCGGCTGATCCTCAAAGTCCTGTATCAGAAAACGGCCGCCCAAATCAAATTGGATATCCGGTGTACCGGCAACCGTTAACGGGATGTCCGCATATCCGGTGAGGGCATCCAGTTCATACACAATCCGCTCGCTGCCCGGTGTCAGGGCAATTTTTTCAGTAAGTCCTGAAAGTGCCATGTTTCCTTTCACCCTGCCGTCGTTCTGAATAAAAAGGGTAACGGTACCGGATTCTTCAAATTCGTGATCGAGCAGCGTCAGGTTCCCGTTCAGGAACAGTGCCGACAGGTCTCCTTGTGCAATCTGCTGTGTGGTGAAGATCAGCTCGTCGAGAGTGAGAGGAATTCCCAATGCTTCAAGATCAAATGCCGCACCGGAACCGGCAACTTGTGCACGGGCCGTACCCGAGATATAGGTTCCCGTAGAAGGATTGATGATAAAATCTGTAAGGGTTACATCCACTTCGGGCGGTGCGGGATTCATCCCCTGCAGGCCGGGAACCACCATTTTTAACGGCTGACCGGGAAGGGTTTCAATCCGGTAGGTGCCATCTCCCAGGTTTACGGCATTCACAACCAGTGACCCGTTTCGCTTGATCTCCAGATAGGCCACCTCTTCGGTTGGGAGCGGAATGCGCTCGGGTAAAAATTCTTCGCCCAGGAACCCGATGTCGGGATGGAATCCGGATGGATCAATCACGGCGATTCGCTGGCCGTCCCAAAACAGCTCTGCAGAACCGCTCCGTACGGCAAACGGGTCCATCCCAATGGCAAACTCTTCCGAGTAGATCACTTCAAGTTCATCCACATTCATGTCGCTGAAGCTAAGTTCTCCGCTGGATTGCCCGGTTGTACGAAGGCCCTCGGAATCGATTACCGCAGCTCCGGCAAGCGTCAAAAGAACTCCGGGCGAAAGGGCCAGCGATGAGTCTCGCAGCGTTGCTGTATAGGAAAGTTCACGGATGGCCGGATCAATACCGGCTTCGAAGGTAAACGATTCGTCGAAAATGATCTGGCCGCTAACCACCTGATAAGTAGACCAGTCGATGGTGAGTTCATCAAATGTAACGCCCATGGTTTCATCGTCAATGAGCAACGACTGTCGGCCATCAATAAACAGGCCCGATTCGTTCACCACAGCCCGGTCGACCTCAAAGGTCAACACAGGATCATCTTTGGGGATACCCCAGGTAAAGGAGTCTTCAATTTCGAAATTAAGCTGTGTGAACTCTCCGGTCAGCAGATTCAGGGTAAACGAGCCTTCCGCGTCGGCATCTATCCCAATATCGAGTGTGGCATCGGCTGTAAGGGTGGCACTGCCGTCACCGTCGGCCGGAAAATCCAAAACAATCTCTGAGTCCGTAATGGTTGCCATGTAGGGACCAACCTGCACGGGACAATCGGGAACCAGATCTACAATTTCTGCAGAGAATCCACCGTTTTCGAACTGAAAGCCGGTATCCTCAAACGGAATCAGCTTCGGGCTTTCATCACAGGCAAATGGCGGTCCTAACTCAAAAGCTCCGTCCAGGTCAAGGTTCGAGAGGGTTTTCATCTCACGCTGTTCATAGGCCAATTTCAGCTCTCCGGCGGCCTCCTCAATATGAATGGCGTATCCGGCACCAATCTCCCAGCGGCAGTCATTATTGATGTTCGAGCTTATCTGTCCGGTAATACCATCAAACCCTACTGCCGCATCGGCTACCTCCATATCCGAGTTTCTTAAACAGGCGGGAACCAGTCCGGTGTCGGAGAACTGAAGATTGGCGTCGAACGCAGCCTCAAGCGGACCCGGTGCTTCACCGTCCCACTCAAACCAGGGAAACTGCTGCTGCTCCAGACTAAACCGGGTAAATGAAAAATCGAAGGCATCAATCCGGAAATCCGTAAACGGCTGCAGTAACGATTCGTCAAACTGAATCTCCGGAATATGAATACCATCCGGTCTGATAGCGAGCGACTCTATCTCAGGGAAATAAACGGCCCCGCCAACCGGTAGAAAAAATTGTCCGTCAAATAATAGTTCGAAGTTCACGCCTCCGTCAGGAAGCAGTTCAAGCATATCGAGACTCAGGTTGCTAAACTTTAGTTTGTAAATACCAAGATCCAGGTAAGGGTCAGGAAGTGCACAGTTTGATGTAAAAACAGAGTCTGAAAAACCATTTTCGTCATCCAGTTTTATTGTTCCTCTTACACCACAGCGGTCGGCAGCGGTGATATCCCGGTCGAGTTCGAGCCACAGCTCATTTTGAAGAGACAAGTTGTACTCCATGTCATCGGGTTCATCCCAATTGGAAGTGAGCTGACCGGAGAGATTGTTGATCTGCCAGGTAAGAAGATCGCTCTCTTCAACTAGCTCAATTTCCGTGTCGGAAGAGCAGTCCAGAAATGTCGAAAACGAGTTGCCGTCTAGGATGAAATTTTGCTGGGAGCAGATTTCTTCGTCCATCAGATAAACGCTTCCAATGCCGTTCACTGTGGCATCGGGAAAGCGGGCAGTTAATTGTGTAAGCTCGGCTCTCAACGGATAGGATTCTGTATTGGCAAAACCTTCTGTCGACTCGGCAAAAATCGATCCGTTGATACCCGAGCGATTCAGAATCAGTTCGCCTTCTGCTGCGGTTTGTCCGTCATCGAAATCAAATTCTGCCGTCATCTTCACGTTATCGCCAAAGCTCCACAGTACCTGATCCGGGTTCACAATACCTGCCGTGGTTCCCAAGAGCTGATCAACATCCCGGATATTCCCGATCACATCTCCGGCTGTGAGAATGGGATTGGCTTCCGATCCTTTTTGTATCCTCAGGCCGTTCACCTGAACGGGCGTCCTGATCTCACCGGCGAGATCAAAATTGAGCAGCAGTTCTGCAGGCCCGTCAATTTCGTAAAATGTACGGCCTTCACGTACTCTCAGCCGTTCGAGACTTGTGAGTGTTGCAAAATTCGGAATGAGGGTCAACTCCTCAATGGAATTTAAATCGGTAATGATTTCGGTTTCGCCATCCGGATTGTAGGTAAACGTGTAAATTTCGCTTTTGCCATCATTCTGAAACGGTATTCTTTCCGAAGGATCCTTTGCAGTGATTTGCCACGCATATCTGCCACCATCCTCAAGCGGTAGAAATTCCGGCGTGTAGGGAAGCGTTGTTCGACCCGGCAATGTTTCAAACGCAAGCTCCCGATTACTCTCGATAGCCTGTAGAGGTGTTTGCCCGTCAAAAATCGGGACCAGTAAAAAATCGTAGTCAAATAATCCGCCAATAGAGCTCACCACCGGCGTCCAGGAAAAAATGGGTGTGCTTGTTGTGATGGTAGACTGATCTGGGACGGAAATTAATATTGGAGGTGATGGATAACGTACCGAAAACATGGCGTTGCCCGGCAGCGTGGAGATCCCGGATTGTCCGGTAAAAGGCCGGGCTGTAATTTCAATCCTGTAGTCACCCTCCGGCACAAATCCGGTTTGTACTATCTGGTTGGTCAGGCTTCTATCCAGGCTGCTTATGATTTCATCAGCTGTTTCCCTGAATTGAAGTTCTTCGAAAAAAGAGGTTAGAATTGTTGTTCCCGGTGTGAATGATCGCGGAAGAGATGTAAGAGTTAACAGCTCTCGGTTGTTTAGATAGAGTGAAAAATCAAAGACAAAATCGACGGGCTGACTACTAAAACTTGAATAGCTGAATATGACCTGGTATCGACCGTTTTTGAAATTACTTTCAATGTCTTCTGCAAATGGGGAAGACAGTACCGGCGGTATTCCAATAATATTAATCTGACTTGTACTCTGACCAAAAGCAACCGACCGGCCTGCAATGAAAAACAGCATCACCAGAAATAATCCGGTAAACAGTTGTCTTATCCGTCGATAGTTTGAATTTTTCATCTTTATCACTGTTAAAATCTACGCCGATAGTTGATACTACCTTCCAGCTCATTAAATTCACGTCCGTCACCATTCTGAAGCCTGTTACTTCTGCCTCTCACCACAAGAGACAAATTATCTTTGTCTGTAATATTCATCGTCGTATTCATGTTTAATCCGATTTGCAGCAGCTCATTTACCCTCAATTGCGAATCAGAAAATTGTACTTCACTCCTGTTCTTATTCACATTTCCATTGAGGTTTACCCGCAGTGAGTTTTGAAATAGATTTACCCCTGTTCCTATGGTGAGACCGTAGTTTTGTATAGAATTCCGGTCCGAATCATTTGTAAGAAAATTGACACCCGAATTAATTGAAAAACCGGTTTGGGTGGTAAAGACGTAATTGAGATTGGTCGAATACGATTCTGATATAAAGGTATCCGACGCTCCCTCTCCGGGACGGACTCCGAAATCACTCTCCGAAAATATATATCCGCCGTTGAGCGAAATATTGTGGGTAATGCTGTTGGTGTTAAATGTGAAGCTTGGCTGAATCGAAATATTGTGGGATATCTGAGATTGATCGGGAGTTGTGTTTTCATTTCCGGAAGATTGGTTTTCAATCCGGTTCAGTAAAAAATTGTAGGTCCCGTTCAAGCTCACCGTTTCGCTTATGATATATGAGATCGAGGAATTTGTATTTAGATTATTTTGCGTTTGAAGCCGGTTGCCAAGCAGGTTGTCACGCCCTAATTTTACACTTGTTGAAACTCTGACCCTGTTGTTTAGTAAATTGACGGAAGGGCTCAGTGTAATTGTCTCCTGGTCATTCCGGATGGTGCCTCTCCCCAGCGATTCAAATCCGGGCTGAATTCTCTCATAGCCCATAGCCAATCGGAAAAGATCAAGAGCCAGCTCTGCATTGGCTATACCGGCGTAATTTAATTTGCTGCTCTCCCTTGGCTGAAGAATGCCTTTTAAAAAATCTGGAATATCTGACTCACCGATATCAATCCGGGAACTGTTCAAATCTCTTGTGAAATAGGACACTGTTACCTCACTGTTGAGTTTCAACTTTCCTGAGAAAAGCAAAACCTGAAAATCGGGCGTAAGTGTTATGTTTTCTTGCGGTGTTATAGGAAGAGTCTGATTGCCCAGTGAGTTTACATCATCTTTGGCATAAAACGTGCTGAGATGAAAGTAGGAGCTATTCTGTTTTCCATAGCCCAGTTTTACGGCGTAGGCAGTCTGGTTGAATGCCGGCCGCCTGAAGCCTGCATCGGGATTGGGCAGGACCGCTCTTTGGGTTCTCCCTCCGGTAAGCTCCAGTAAAAAATTTCCGGGTTCTACTCTTAACAACCCTCCCCTTACTCTTGCTCCGCTTAATCCGTAGGTTGAAAAATTTGGGTTCACATCTCCCGCTTCAAGCTGAAGCCATCTCCAGCGCATATTAAAGCCAATTTTATTCATGTTTTGCCGCAGCCCGGATTCATCTGTGGAGTAATTGAGGTCGAAACCGGATCTTAATCCCAAAAAGGAAAAGTTTGAGTTAGCGCTGGTTTGTAGGATTGTCGGAGCTCTGCGATTCTCAATTCCATCAACGGTGTAGGCACCGGCCATGATAGATATGTTCCCCCCTAATGATCTTTCAGACAATGTTGACTCCTGGAAAAAAGATCCAAGCTGCGCCTTTACTCCGCCGGGCAGCAGCAAGGCCAATAGTATCAGACTAAAAAGAGTTTTGAGATGAAGTCGCAAAGTTAGTCATGTTTGTTATCCTTCATAGGTAACGCGTAAAAAAAATGTGGTTACCCCATATTTTTTAAAAAAGATCTCATTGAGGAAGCTTGACCGATGAAATGACCGGTGAATGTTGCCTAGTTCTACCTTTCGCCAAGAAGCAGATTCACAGAGGTACTTTGATAATCGCGGCTCAGTTCACGCCCGCTTTCAGAAAGAGGAATTAACAAAAAGCTGGCCGCTACCCATCTTGGCCTTTTTGTTACACTCCTGGGCATCTGCGGAGGGTATCCAATGCTCTCTGCAAGGCTCTCTACATCTGGGTTGTTGCGCAGAAGTGCGGTTGCAAACAGATCCGGTGGTAAAGGGACATCAGCCGTAACAGGAGCAGGTTGTGCCATTGTGTGGCCGGAATTGATCGTGAGGCCATTGGGGAGGACACGGTCATTACGTCCGAGCTGACGCCCCGGCAGTACATTCCGCATGTCCGGCGTCCAGCATTCGGCCGGTCTGCCCGAGCCCACTTCAGCCGGCTCTTCAGATACATAGGTACCCCAGTGTTGACCTTCTGAGTCGAAAACCACAACGGCACAAAGTGCTAGAACTGACTCACCTGATCGGGAAGAGGCCTGCATCGACCGTGCAAACAACACAGGGTCGTCGGTCATCAATTCGGTGCCACCATAGCGCAGCGACACTTCCTGAGCTTCGAGATGTTCTACATGCACCATTGTGATAAAACCTATGCATAGAAGAACCGTCAAAATGTTCCGCAAATACCGGTCTTTAAGAGTCAAAGATCCCGATATATCGTGTACTGTATTCTTTAACAAAGTTCTGATTGACTTAAATAAATCCCACATAAAAAGCTCCAGATTATTTACTTGATTCGGTTACACACCTAAAGCGTATTAATTATCAGGTTGGCCCAAAAAAGTTGGAAAGGCAGTACCGTCCGGACGGCATAAATATTGAATTGGAATATATTTTTAGATTACAATCCCGGCTTAACTACATGTAAGTCAATAATTGACACTTTAATATTTGATGAGCATTAAAAAATGGGATGAATAAAAAATCAATACGCATTACTGGCAGTAATCAGAACGATAATTAAACTCACTGGTATGAAAGTCATCAAAGCCACTCTTTACTTATTAATAGTTTCCGCATTCGTAATTTCCTGCTCTGTAAATGACAATTCAGATGATTCGTTGGAACCGGATGTAAGTGAATTTTTTATAAAAGCATCTATTGATGGAAATGAATCTGTCTTTAATTTCGAAAATCATACACTGGCAGGCATAAGACAGGAACCACTGAATGATTTCTACGAATTTTGGTTCTCAGCAGAGATCCCCGGCGAACCTGATGAAGGATTCATAGAAACCATCTCCCTGAGTTTAAAGGCACTTAACCTGATTGAAGAAAAGGAGTATAATGACCCGGAACTTATGGAGTTGGGATTGAAAGGAGCTTTTTTAGGATATTCAAACCAAGACATGGGTGATACCGCCGTTTATGTAACGGATATTAATAATCCTACCTCATCAATCAATATTACAGAACTAACGGCTACGTCCGTCAGAGGTACTTTTTCCGGAATAGTAAAGCATCCCATCAACGATACTCAACTTTCGATTACCAATGGTGAGTTCTATCTCAAATTGAATTGATTTGTTGAAGTTTTCAGCGATTTACTTTTAGAATGATAAATAGAAGCAGTGACCTATAGATTATATACACCCTAAGATCGATTTTTAATAACCTGAGTTCCATTTTAAAATTATGATAAAAGGTACTCCTTTGCTTGAAAAAGGAGGTGATTTTGAACCATTTCATTAAAGATTAAGAACGAACTCAGGTCAATAATAAATCACTTCATACATATTCATAATTGTGGATGCAACCACTGTTCCGGCGGCCAAATCGATAATATCTATCGATTCGTCATAATTCGATACACCTACATCTAACAGCAATTTTGCTTCATGAGGTTGATTTTCAAACCGATCTTTTTCTTCGAGAAACAGTGTTGTTAAAACATCCAATTCATTTTTATCAGGTGTGCGAAATAGAATATTCTGGAACAGGTATGTCACCCTTTCTTCCAGATCATCGCCGCCATTTAACAGCATCTTTTCTGAAATAGCTCTTGACGCCTCAATAAATATGGGGTCATTCATTAGATACAGAGCCTGCATGGGAGTGTTGGTTTGTTCCCTCTGTACCACAGAATGGTTTCTGGATGGAGCATCGAATATTTCAAATCCCGGGGGCGGTGTGGTTCTTCGCCAGTAGGTGTAAATACTTCGCCGATAGAGATCCTCCCCTTCACTCTGCTTATAGCTAACAGGTACTCTCCCTGATGATTTTTCCTTCCACAACCCTTCCGGCTGATAGGGAAACACCGGTTCTCCTCCAATCTTATCATTCATCAAACCCGATAGAGCTAAAGCCTGATCCCTGATCATCTCCGCTGTCAACCGTTTTCGGGGTCCGTGAGACAGCCAGATATTTTCAATGTCAAAGGAATCTTTACTATCAATATTAGCTGATTGCCGGTAGGTTTTTGACATCACAATTTTTCTGATCAAAGCTTTCAGATCCCATCCGCTCTCCATGAAATCCACTGCCAGCCAATCCAATAGGTCTGGATGCGATGGATATGACCCCTGATTTCCAAAGTCATCAGGTGTTTCAACCAACCCTCTTCCGAATAGCATCTGCCAATAGCGATTTACGATTACTCTGGCCGTAAGTGGATGTTTTTTATTTGTAATCCATTTTGCAAGTCCTAAACGGTTTTTCGGATAGGCCTCATCAAATTCTAAAATTTCTTCAGGTACACCGGGGGTTACTTCTTCACCGTACAGATCATATTGACCTCTGATTCTCAAATGGGAAGGCTCCGGGTTTGGATGATCCTGCATAACCATCACCTCACGAACATCATCAATGATGGCATTTTTTTTCATTCGCTGAAATTTCAACTCTCCCGTAAAATACTCGTACTCTTCAGAATGTTTTGCAAGAAAGTGTTCTTCTATAATCTCAATCCCCTCTTCATCAGTTAAGAGTTCATCGGGGTCTCGCACCTCATCTGTCGCCAACTTTTGAATTTCCAAAGAGGTTAAAACACGGTCATAAATTCTAAAATCATCCAGACTGAACGGATTATAAGTCAATGGAAATGATGTTTGGCGATGGCCAATCAAAAAATCCTGTCTTACGGTAACAATCGGTTTGAATAAATTATCATGCTCTATGGTATAAGATGAATACTCTCCATCTATGTAGATTTGAATGCCATTTGCAGCGCTGGAACCATCGTATGTTACGGTTACATGTGTCCAACTGTCGGCAGGTAATTCATTTTCAGATGTGACTTGAATTGCATTTGCCGGCCAGCTGTGAACCAGCCTGAGAGAAATTTTCTGTTTTTTGAGAGAAACGTCGTAACCTCGCATTCCGGCATTTAGCCTGTGCATTTTTGAAAATATTGGCGTTTCATGCTCAAGGTTATTCGATCGAACCCAAAATGAAAAACTAAACGCATCAGCCTGATCAAAATCTCCAATAGTGCCCGCATTCACATAATTATCCCGGGATAACTCAACAGCCGAACCATTCACCCCTTGAACCAGATTACTCTCGCCCGTTATAATTCCAATCTCTTCATTTGGCGATTGATCCATAAATGCGCTTTCTGCCCTTAATTCGTCGAACGAAAACCATGCCAGTGCACTCTCTTCAAGGCCTTCAGATATTTTGGGTAGAGATTCCTCAACCCACTCTTCAATATCCGGAACGTTAATATTTCTCCTGAGGCTATCGATGCTTTGTTCATACTGTTCAATTTCTTGCTCAACAAACCGGATAATCTCTTCGGTCTCTTCGTCCGGCAACAGTACGGTTGGGCCTGCAGCACCAACATATGGAATTTGTCCGCTATCGTTATTGCGATCAAAAAATGAAAACAAACGGTAATAATCCATTTGTGAAATAGGATCGAATTTATGATCGTGGCACCTTGCGCACTGTAGCGTTAACCCCAAAAAGGCCGTACCCATTGTGCGAACACGATTAGCAGAATACTCTACTCTGTACTCTTCGTTAATGATACCCACTTCCTGCGATTGCGGGTGCAGTCTGTTAAAACCGGTTGCAAGTATCTCATTTTTTTTGGCATCCGGCAAAAGATCACCGGCTAATTGCAGTGTAATAAAACGATCGTATGGAATATTTTCATTGAAAGATTTGATTACCCAATCTCTCCAGGGCCACATGTCGTTTGGTATATCATCCTGGTAACCGTGTGAGTCGGCATAGCGGGCCACATCGAGCCACTCTATTGCCATTCTTTCACCATAGGCTGTACTCGCTAACAAGTGATCAACAAGATCCTCATAGGTGAAATTTTCATCTTTAATATAAAGTTGGGCAAGCTCCTGAGATGGTGGCAAACCCGTTAAATCAAACGAAACCCGTCGTAGAAGCTGCTCTTTTGATGCATATTCTGATGGAAACAACCCTTGATCTTCCATTTTACTTAACGTAAACCAATCTATCTCATTCCCGGGCCACTCTTTTTTTGTAGCGTCGGGCAGTTTTGTTTTTTCCGGTGGTATAAATGCCCAGTGCGGCTCATAGTTCGCTCCCTGTTCAATCCATTTCTTGATGAGTTCAATCTCCTCTTCTGTCAGTGACAAATTGGAGTCGGGGACCGGCATAACCAGATTCAAGTCGTGTGATGTAATCCTCTTGTACAGTTCACTTTCATCAGGATAGCCCGGTTTTATAACTTGTTTGGTACTGTCATCTCGAACAAGTTTTACTGCATGTTCCTGCAAATCCAGCCTGAGTCCGGCCTCTCTTGCATCTTCATCAGGTCCGTGACACGAAAAACAATTTTCAGATAAGATGGGACGGATCTGTCTGTTATATCCAATTTCATGGCTGTCATTATTAACCTCTACTTTTTCTTTTTTTGTACACCCCGCTATGCTAACGACTGCAAATCAGAATCAGTAAGGAAAGCAATTTCGTCGTGACCGGGATTGGTGTTTTTTCAGGATCCATCGGTCACTCCAAGAGATATTTCTGTCTCAGGTAATCTTTTTTTAAGCCAATCGGCTTCTTCCGGAAGAATACCGGTATTCCAGAGATAGATATTTTTTAAGTTCGAGAGAGTTGCAAGTTGCTGTATACCCTCCGAAGATATTTGAGTGCTATGCAGGTTCAGATATTCAAGATTCTGTAAGCTTGCAATATTTTTTAATACTGAATCACCGATGTTTGTTTGGCTCAAATTAAGACGTGTAAGGTTTTCAAATTGTGAAAAATCTGCTTCCTTAATCGCTGTTCCGCTTAAGTCGAACCAAACAATATGACGGGCAACCGGCTTTAACTCTTCTGCTATTTCATCAGGTGTTTCGCCTTTTTTAAATTTGAATCGAACCTCCAAAAATGGACTTCCATCTGCTATAACATTGACTCCATAACCTTTTCTTCTAAGCGATGTTAATACGGTTTCATCAACGTGGGGCAGTTTATCGTTAGAGTAGACCGGGTGATTTAAATCATCAATACGATTGAGTATCAACTCTATATTGTTCGGTAGATTCATGAATTTAAGCTGAATATCTTCCGGATATTTCTCAGCCACCCACCATCTTATTAATTCCAGCTGAATGTTTGAAAGCTGCAACTTTCCTTTTGGCGGCATTCTGTCATCACTGCTGAGCGGTTCTTCTAATCTTCTTAAAAGCTCACTTTCTGATATACTATTAACATCCAGGGGTCCCGAATCACCCCCATCCATAATTGATGAAAATGTGGATAGATCCAGCCCTCCTTTTCTTTTTTGTGGGTTATGACAGCTTCCGCAATGGTTATGCAGAATCGGCTGAACAATATCGTTAAACAGGTAAGCCTCTTCGGGTCGAGGCAAATCAGAAAGTGGAAAATTTTCATTGACGTTTAACTGATTTGTCTGACCGGTTTGAGATACATTTAAAAAGTCTGAACCGTGCGTTAGAGTCCCGCCCAGATGCCCCGTATAGAGTACAACTCCCAATAAAATTACAAGAGTGGGTAGATAGATCTTTAAACTCCAGCTTTTCTCCCTAAATACTGTTTTAAGCACAATTGCCAGAATATTCAGTACCGCCAAACTGATACCTGCCCACCGGTGCGGAGTAAGCATTTCATCACTGTAGCCTCCACCCTGCGATATCAGATATCCGGAAAAACCCGCAAGGATAGTTGCAACGAATCCTACATACAGTGAAAAAAGAGCGGCTTTCCCAAGTTCTTTCTTATTGAAAAATATACTTCCAAATTCCATTATCACGGCTAAAGAAAGAATACCAATTGGAAAGTGTACCAATAGTGGATGCATCCGGCCTATCAGAAAAGATATATCACTCCAGTTAAGCAAGAATATCATGGATCACCTCTCCGTGGACATCAGTAAGCCGGAAATTACGTCCTTGCGATTTATAGGTTAGGCGCTTGTGATCAATTCCCAGCAGATGCATTATCGTTGCCTGAACGTCATGCACATGTACCGGATTTTCAACCACATTGTAGCCGAATTCATCCGTTTTTCCATAGCTGATTCCATTTTTAATACCTCCGCCGGCGAACCACATGGTAAAACAGCGGGGATGGTGGTCTCTCCCAAATGTATGTTCAGTAAACGGCCCCTGACAGTAGGCTGTTCTTCCAAACTCTCCGCCCCAGATTACAAGCGTATCGTCTAAAAGGCCTCTCTGCTTCAGATCGGTAATCAGTGCCGCAGAAGCCTGATCAACATCTTTACACTGCTGAGGAAGCTGCCTGGGGATATTGTCGTGCTGATCCCATCCCATATGATAGAGCTGTATAAAGCGAACATCTCGCTCAGCAAGCCTCCTGGCCATTAAACAATTTGCTGCATACGTACCCGGTTTCCTTGCCTCTTCACCGTACAGTTCAAATACTGATTCGGGTTCATCAGAAAGATCGGTAACCTCCGGCACGGACGTTTGCATGTTGTAAGCCAGTTCGTATTGCTGGATATGGCTCGTAATTTCACTATTCTCAAATTCAGAGAGATGAAACTGATTGAGTTTCTTTAGAGCCGAAATCATGTTTCTTCGACTCATCCGGTTCAAACCTTCAGGATCATTCAAATAGAGTACCGGATCTTTGCCGGCACGCAGCTGCACTCCCTGGTGAAGCGAAGGTAAAAATCCATTACCCCACAAACGTGAAAATAGAGGTTGATCTTCGGGCCTTCCCGACCCGCGCGATATCAAAACCGTAAATGCAGGAAGGTCTTCATTGTCTGAACCAAGTCCGTAACTCATCCATGAACCCATACTGGGCAGGCCCGGTGACTCGCTTCCGGTTTGAAAAAATGTTATAGCAGGGTCGTGATTAATCGATTCCGTATAAACCGATTTAACAAAACATAGATCATCAGAAATAGCAGCAGTATGAGGCAGCAATTCGCTGACCCATGCACCGCTCTCTCCGTGCTGATTAAAGGACCATCTTGAACCCACCAGTGGAAAGGAATTCTGGAAAGAAGACATCCCGGTGAGACGCTGTCCGCCCCTAACCGAATCGGGGAGTTCATCCCCATCCCTGCGGTTTAAGAAAGGTTTATAATCAAACAGATCGTGTTGCGAAGGGCCACCGCTTTGGAAAAGAAAAATAACCCGTTTGGCTTTCGGTATATGATGCGGAGTTTCAGTTTTTAAGTTGTCTGTACTTCTCCCTTTTGAAAATAATGAGGCTGGATTGAATAGCGCCCCTAAAGCAAACATTCCCAGACCCAGGCTTGTTTTTTGCAGGAAATGGCGACGATTCATATTACAGTTACATAAATGAACTTTTTGGTCTTCAACTTTCATAGAACTGTGATTATTTATTCAATCCAACCTCTTGTTTTCAAAAATGAACTCCTCTTATTTAACTACGAGTGCATTCCATGCAACTCTGATTTCTGCTTCACTGAGTAGTTGTTGATCGGGTGTAGGTGTAAGCATAATTACGATACCAAACGGGCCATTTTTCTCGCTACTTTCCCTCAATAACCTATTTTGAGTATCCCTCATAGCTAATTTTTTCGTTTCCTCGATAAAATTCTCTCCTGAGATCCACATATCACCGGGAATCCACATATCACCCGGTATCCACATGTCTCCCGGTATCCACATATCTCCGGGAATCCACATGTCTCCGGGAATAGATGTTTCTTCTATCACTTCTTGAAACATTCCAGAAATCTGACTACTGTCAATAAATCGTCCGAGAAGCATTGGAGATTCCGAACTCCGTACCGCCTTTTTAAATTCTTTTAATATTTGACCCCGTTGATTCATCACAAACATGATCAAATAAGATTGCTTCAAAGGCTGCTCCGAAACTTCTTCACTCACAACATGAGATATCGAAATATTTTGAGAAATCCAGCTGCCAAGCATTTCAGTTGTAACTCCTTCAGAAGTTAACATTTCACTGGAAGGCGTGTTAGAATCAATGGTATAGGTTACCTGTTGAGAAATGCCGGTGCTTACTGTAATAATTATAATACTTAAAACACAAAATAATGTTTTCATTTGTTACCTTTATTTTTTTCAGTTTTCATTCAATTGTTACTAATTAATACATGCACCCTTTTAAGCGTAAAAATCTCTGTTAATACCGTCATAAAAATTAAAATTCTAATATAAGATGGATACATATTGGTAATCTATAAGCCTGTCAATACGGTCTTTTATTAAATTGAATTTTTCGGCTAAGGTGCCATTATATACTATCAGGCTATACGTATTTTCAACACAGAAGCAAAGCTCCCAATAAGTTATGATGGTTTGCACATCTCAGTTATATGTAGTTATCCCTGAGTATTTTAGACCATATAAAAGTTTTTTTTTAATGGGCTGTACTCTTAAGATTCTCAATCATCTTCTGATGATTTTCTTAGCATCTTATAGGTCACCCATATCTGTGAGCTTCATTTGATAGGCATGAATTACTGCAGGAAGTGCAGGTTTGCGACACTTTCTTGAATTTTAAAAACCCTGCATATCACTCATCGGTGTAATCTGCCAGGATTACCCTATACTGCTCCCCTTTTTGAGGTTCCTCCCATTTGGTGTAAAAATCTATCAGTTCACGCAGGTGTTCCAGGGTCTGCGGGTCACCATCCCCTTTTCTCTCTTTCATTAATTCATAGTTTTCGAGCAACAGTTGCTCTGCTTTTTCCAAGCTCTCTAATTCATCATAAAGATCAGCCAGATTACCTCTCATTTTGACGGTGTTTGGATGTCCTTTTTCAAAATGAGTTTGTAAAATATCAATGGCCTCAATGTACAGCGGCAGGGCTTCATACGGTTTACCTGCATTTTGATAAGCAATTGCGAGATTATTCAGGTAAGTAGCCAAATTTGGATGACTGTCTCCCAATAAGCTTTTTTGATTCTCAACAACTTCAGTAAAAACTGAAATAGCTTGATCATAATCTTCTCTGTGAAAATATATGGAGCCTAGATTACCAAGAGTTTGTGAAATATGGGGATGAGAAGCAGGAAGTATTTCCCTTCTCATTTCAAGAGCTTCCAGAAACAGCTCCTCAGCTTCATCAAATCGCCCTTCATTCATAAAAATAATTCCAAGGTTATTTAACGACCAAGCTGTATCAGCATGAGGTTTGTTGTTAAATAATCGGTTTCTCATCGAAATGGCTTCTTCGTAAAGTGAAGCAGCCTTCTCGTTTTCTCCCAACTGATGTTTAATCCAACCGAGACTATGCAGTGTGGTTGCCGTCTCAGGATGATCAGCGCTGTATATCTCACTTCGTATATTCAATGCCTGAGTAAATAAACTGTCAGCTTTCTCGTAGTCGCCCCTATCGTGGTGCATCCAGCCAATTTTTTGCATTGTACCGGCTGTATATTCACTGTTAATACCATTGTATTCTTTGTTTAGAGTCAAAGCCAATTGCAGCAGGGAATCTGCTTTTTCATAGTTGGCTAGACTGTACTCGTTCCAGCCCCAGATATCAAGACTTTTTGCTTTCAGATCAAGTAGATTCAAATCTGAAAAAATTCTGGTCGCCTTCTCATTTTGTTCAATCGCTCCTTGGAAGTCACCTTTACCCAACATCACCTTCCCGAGATTATAGTGGATCATCCCAAGGCTCTCATTCTCCGGCATTTCTGAATTTTCACGATTAAGCTCGTAGGCATCCATCAATAATGATTCTGCTTTATCATACGATCCCAATACGTTATAAATGCTGCCAACACTCGTGAGCAGAGACATTTTAATCTCCGGTTGATCGATGAACTGATCGTTTATAAACTCCGATCCAATGTCCAGAACTTCCCGTGCCGTAATTTCAGCATTGGGTTGCGTATACGGACTGGCATATTCAAAAACGCCGGTCAAAAAATCAGTAACAGCCTGTGCCTTCTCCGCTTCGGCTTGTGCAAGATTTCGTTCTTCTGTGAGCTGATTCACGTGATAAAACGAGAAAAGCAGTAAAATAATAGAAACGAGGCCTAAAGCTGATAAGACAGATTTATTCCGTTTTATAAATTTCCCTGATCTGTACCGCAAATTTCCCTGGCGCGCCATCACCGGCAATCCTTTTTTCAGCCGCTCAATATCATCCATAAGAGTGGCTACTGTTTCATATCGGACTTCAGGATCTTTCCGTAAGGTTTTCAGGATAATTGCGTCAAGATCTTTCGAAACAGGGCCAATTTCCGGTTTGGATACTCTCCCGGGCCTTTCCGGGATGGCTTCCCGCACAGTGGTCTCAATTTCACCTATTGTTTTCCCTTTCAGGTTAAATACCCGTTGATCTGTCAAAAGCAGGTACAGCAAAGCTCCCAGCCCGTAAACGTCTGTCTGAATCGAGACATCATCACTGCTAAGCTGCTCAGGAGCGGCAAAATCAAAGCTGGCAATAATATTACCGGGTCTTGTATAATCATTAAACTCTTCATCAATATCCGGGCTGAGCGACTTGCCGATGCCAAAATCCATGATTTTGATCTGCCCGTTTGGGGTCACGAATATGTTATCGGGTTTCAAATCCCGATGGATAATCAATTTTGAATGGGCAAATTGTACCGCTTTACAAATCTGCAGAAAGAGAGACAGCCGTTCTTCCAGTTTCAGATTTTGCTTCCGGCAGTAGACATCCACAGGATCACCCTCTACATACTCCATAATTAAATAAGGCGAGCCTTCATCGGTAATGCCCCCATCAAGCAGCCGGGCAATGTTGGGATGATATAACCTGGACAGAAGCTTCTTTTCCCGCTTAAATCGCTCCCGAAGGTATAGTGAGTAAAACCCACTTTTCAGAAATTTAATGGCCACATGCTGGGTAAATTCACCGTCAATCCGTTCAGCACGATATACGCTTCCCATGCCCCCTTCACCCAGTAAATCCCTGATTTCATACGGGCCAACTCGTTTACCGATGATGTGTTTTAAGGATAAATTCTCTTTAACAGCTGAAGATATTTCCCTGGCCAGGTAGGATTCGGAGAGAAATTCATCCTTCAAAAAATCTGCATGTTCAGCACTTTCAATAAATGAGAGATAATCTTTGGCTTCTTTCAGGATATCCGGATCCCCGCCAAGTGTGTCTTCGAGAAAGGGTATTCTTGAATCCGAGTCGAGAGCAAGGGTTTGGTCAATAATACGATTTACCCGCTTCCAATGTTTATACATGGCTTTTATGATTTCTGGTAAGAGATATTACAACACCTTCTTTATTGTAAAGCGTAATAAAAATCGTGTTACATCATTACAGTTGCTCTTTTAACTCTTTATAGAGCAAACCCCTGGCTTTTACCCAGTCCCGGTTTACCGTATTTGTGGATACCTGCAGAATTTCAGCTGTTTCCTCAATGGTTAAACCGCCAAAAAAACGGTAATTCACAACATCTGCCATTCGCTTGTCAAAAGTTTCCAGTTTCTTCAATGCCTCATCCAGTGAGATGATCTTCTTTGCTTCCGAAACAGCAGGGATCAAATCGTCAATATAGGTCTGCCTCGAAAAATTACCGCCTCGTTTGACCGCCAGTTTTTTTCTTGCGTAATCTACAAGCATCTGCTTCATACAAATAGCGGCAATTCCATAAAAATGAGTCCGGCTTTTCCACTCTACCTGATCGGTATCAATCAATTTCATAAATGCTTCATGCACGAGATCTGTCTTCGAGTAAGTGTGGCCTTCTCTTTCTCTGCTTAACTGCTGATTTGCTATATCTTTTAACTCATTATAGACTTTAGAGAAAAGCCTGTTGTATGCGTCTTCTGAATCCCCCTCGCTTACCTTAATCAGAATTTGAGTCACGTCGTCAGCCATACGAGTTCTATTGATGATAATTTAAATGGAGTAACGTAAATAGAATTTACACTTTGCATCAAAATTTCCAAATATAATGTGAATAGCCTTAACTGAATCAATCGGATTGATTCAATTTGTTTAAAAATATCAGGTATCAGTAAGGAGATATACGGCTCATGTGTCACTCTTTTTTATCTCTGAGGTACCGTAATTTCACTGTTCAAAAGTTTCGGAAAGCATCTCCCCGGCTTTTTTCAAAGAGGTGAATGAGTTGTATTCACCTTCCGCATTGACAATGAAATGAAGAGGCAGTGAACTGATATTGAGTTCTCTCCTGGTTTTATCTGTGTTATTTGTAATGAGCTGAAGACCGGCCGGTTCGTGTTCTTCGATAAATGCAAGCCACCTCACTTTGTCCTCATCAATGGAAATATCGATAAATTCAACATCTCCCTTGTAGGTTAGCTTCAATGAATCCAGCTGCGGTTTCTCTATAATACAAGGGATACACCAGGTGGCCCAGAAGGCGATAAAATGTGTTTTCCCGGAGATGCTCTCCAGGTTGAATGTGTTGTTATCTTCATCAACTAAGGTGTGGGCGGGCAGCGGTATCAGCCCTTCATCTGAAGGATTCCACAAAACCGTTGCATTCACAAATTCACCATCCATATTACGTCCAAAACCGGGTTTCTCCAGAATGATGGGCTGGGCAAGCAGAAAATAGATGAAAATACCGGCGACTGACAGAGAGGAAAAGAGTTTCAGATTTTTGTTTACATCGCGTCTTGTGATAATCAGGGCTGCTGCTCCGGTGATCATCAACACAATGATGAATGGGAAGTAAAAAAAGTTGAACAGATCAAAAACAACAAAGGGTATAAACAGAAAAGGGAGAAATTTAACGGGTGTTTCTCCATTAATTTTTCCGCTTGCCAGGAGTGCCGTAAAACCGATGAGTATCGGTATCCACTTTAGAAGATTTACCTGATGGAGATGGAGAGGGTTGGCGAAAAGGAATAAATAGAAACCGGCTGCCATCATTGCGACAGATGAAAGAATACCAATCGATAGTCTGAATATGATTTTTTTATCCATGTCTAAGTATCCCTCATTTTTGATTTGAAGCCATTTAACGTGAGATCAATATAAAGTTATTGAATTCGGGAACATGAGAAGTTCCCTCCATTTCCAAGGAGGGGCTCCGAGCGCAGCGATTCTCACGAAGTGATTTAGGGCTGTCATTACCCATATATTTATAATAATAGTGTTGTAAATGCATTGAAAGCAATACATTATAGCGTTCATTTTTGTAATAGGAAAATCAGGGTCAACCTATTCACTCATGCTTTTTTAAAAAGAACGAAAGAACCCTCCGGCCTTGATTGGTGGAGGATTAGCATGGTTTGCATCAAAGCGCGGGAGACATCACAATATCGACTCCCTTTTGGGAGCAATCGATGTTGTGTAACCGCGCGGGCAAACCAGGCCCGGAAGCAATCACCGCCCGGGAGTTTTTGATTCCTTTTGGCGGCCCAAAAGGAATAAGGGGAACACTTTAATCTGTGGATTTACTTAATATCATTTTTAAAGATTCCAAGATTATATGGGTATTGTCAGGGATTTAGAGGAGATTGAAAATAGCTTTTTAAACCCTATTCTCTCTACTCACGCACTTCGTAATGCTGTACCCTATCATCATACCGCTTTAGTATTTTCCTTGCCGCAGCAGGAATATAGGCGTGCTCATAATCTTCCCCCGCAAACTCCCTGACTGCCTCCAGTGAATCAAACAGAATGATCGTCATAAACTCAACTTCCTCTTCGTGGGTCTTTCTCAACAACTGTATACTCCTGCAGCCACTTCCTCCCTTCTCCTCGATTTCCGGAATGATTTCTTCGCGGAGAAGTTGTTCATATTCACTTGCATTTTCATGGGTTGTCCATCCATGCCAGATTCTAGCAATCATTGTAATCGTATATTTTTTTGCAGCTTGCGGCCTGGTTAATAATCGGCATATCTAACTCCCTGAATGTAAATAACAAATCGCAAACGTGTCCGCTTGATTGCAAATCCACACATCTCTTGAAAACCGGCACTTTGGAAAATATTCACATGCGAAAAATTTTGAACCGGGATTGGTCACTTTCTAAGTAGTTCTCTCAACCGACTTTGAACCGATTTGGAGCAAACTGTTATTAACCATTTACGCATGAATAGTTACTGAGTTGCTTGCCCTTTAAAAGATAGATTAACAATTAAATCTAAGCCGAATATTTAAATGTGTTTCTTTACAGATTTAGTCAGCCATGCAGAAATGATATTGAAGCCATTTCTATATAACTTGTACAATTGTTATATTGTAGTATGATTATAACAATCGACACATCTGCTTTGCTTGCTGTGCTTCTTAATGAACCACATAAGTCTTCTATAGTAGGATTAACAAAAGGTCATGATTTACAGGCCCCCGCAAGTCTGGATGCAGAAGTTGGTAATGCACTGTCAGCTATGTTTAAAAGAGACCGGCTGTCGCTGGCACAAGCTCAGCAGGTATTGACTCAGTTTTCTCAAATACCGATCAGAAGAACGAAACTCAGATTACCGGAAGCCGTTGAAATAGCCAATAAACATAATATCTATGCTTATGATGCCTATGTTTTAGATTGTGCCCGGCAGTATCGTTCGCCGCTTCTCAGCTTGGACAGTAAGCTGAAGGCGATAGGAGAGAAATTGGAATTAACCCTCTTGGAGGTTTCACAATGAAAGTATATACCTATTCCCAGGCCCGACAAAAATTGGCAAAGCTACTGGATGATGCCCGTCAGGAAGGCCAGGTCCAGATCAAACGCCGGGACGGACAGACATTTATCATAAAGCCGGTCGAAGAGAAAGAATCTCCCCTGGATATTGCCGGAGTCTCGACAGATTTAACCCTGGATGAATTGAACGAAGCCGTACGTGAAAGCCGGGAAAGAATTTAGTGTGGCTACCGGCCAACATTCAAGCTATGAGCAATCTATTTTTATAAATGGCTCGAATTACATTCCTATCTATTATTTTTGATTGGCTGCTTAACATGAGTTCAACCCGGAACTTTTTAAACCCTATTCTCTCTGCTCACACACTTCATAATGCTGTGCCCGATCATCATACCGCTTCAGGATTTTCCTTGCTTTAACGGGAATATAGGCGTGCTCGTAATCTTCACCCGCAAACGATTTGACTGACTCCAGGGAATCAAACAGAATGATCGTCATAAACTCAACTTCTTCTTCGCGGGTCTTTCTCAACAACTGAATACTCCTGCAGCCACTTCCTCCCTTCTCCTCGATTTCCGGAATGATTTCTTCGCGGAGAAGTTGTTCATATTCACTTGCATTTTCATGGGTTGTCCATCCATGCCAGATTCTGGCAATCATTGTATGTTTTTTTAGATAACGAATTGGTAAATATACTTCAGAGATGATCTAAGTAACTGTGTAAGTTCGTGTGTATGAAGACATATTTAAATAACCGTTATTCAATAATAAATATTAAATGATATAGATTTAAATTTTTTCCATTCAATATTCCCTCTTCTCTCACTTAGCTATTAAAGAATAAGAATGATTACATCTCAGAATAACTAAGCAGCTCATCATATGCTTCTTGGCATTCTATAAGCAATTCTTTCAGTTCTTCCGGAAAGGGCTCTGTTTTTGGTTTATACATCTTAAAGCCGGTGGAGTGATGCACACTATGATACCAGTGCCTGGCCCAGACGCCATCCTCTTTCCGGGGACCTGCCGGCCAGCTCATCATCGCCTCATCAAAAGGGATGCCGATCTCACCGCATAATTTTCTCAGCCCCGACTGCGGGTTTTGCAGGATTCTCTTCGAATCTATAATGACCGGTTTTCTCTCCATCTCATATAAATACTTAACCAGTTCGAGATGCTTTTTATACCCAACATCTTTCATAGTAGGATTCTTCACCTGCTTGGCATAAGATGGGAGCATGTCGCGGGGCGGGCGGGTTAATATTACGTTGATGGTCTTTTCCAAAAAACTCCAGTCCAGATTGACCAGGTGATGCGTCATATTTTTGAAAAATACGATGGGTGTATCATAATCACCCAAAATCACTTCTTCTACTACTTTACGGCCATCATTTTCTTGAGATTCCAAAACTTGATCAGCCCCGGGATGGTACTCGCTTGCATTGGTACTGGCCAGATAATGTGCATATAAAGGTTCATCGACAATGGTAGTATCCTCACGCTGACCAAAAGAATACATCAGAGCCGTTGAAATATTTCGTGGACCGCTCCACAAACAAATTCGTTTTGTGTTTAAGCATTAATCTTTCAATTTTTTGACTCTTTATTGATCTCTGTGGCTTTGGGCTACCAGATTTTACTTGTTTTTATGTTACGAAAATGTGCAATAACTCTGGATTTTTGACCTTCCAACAAATGCAAAGAATTATTCTATTTGTTCCGATTTTCAGCGTATCAGCTCTGAAGGAGCGCCGGTCAGTAACATCGTGCAACGCGCGATGATTATAATAACCAATCAACCCATCCTGCAGCCCCAACGCGGGCGCCGGTCCCACTTCGCCTACTTGTACAGGAACCACTCCGGATCTTTACGTATCCCCCCGATAGTTTTGTAAAAATCGTTTTCAATCGTTTCATCAATCAGTTTTTATCTATGTTTTGTGCTGAATATGATATGCGTGTATACTTTAGAAAGAGACTGTGGCATTGAATTATTTTGCCTGGCTTATGCCCCCCGAGTGTTCGGGATGTACCACTTACAGGTCTTTCATGTTGTGGAGATACACCATGCATAGCGCGTTGCACTATGTTATTGACTTTGCCCACTTTGGGGCAAGTACATTCGTTGATGTAAACATCAATACATTACTATATACAGGCACTGCACACAAACTTGTCCAGCTCCCGTCGGTTCAACCAAGATGCAATCATTTTAGTACTATTTTAAAACCCCACACAAATTAATCTGGAGTAGATTAATTAACCTCATCCTCAATGGCTTTTTGGTACAGGGATTGAAGCTTTCCGGTCAAATTTCCCGGGATAGTGTCTGAAATTACCCTGCCATCAATTTCCGTAACCGGTGTGAGCCCACCAAAGCTTCCGGTCACAAAAGCCTCATCAGCTCCATATACATCAAACAGCGAGAAGTTTTTTTGAAGACTTGGAATATTACTCGATTCGCAGATTTCTAAAATTTTCTTACGGGTTATGCCATTCATGCAGTACTGCCCGGTGGATGTCCATACTTGGCCGTCTTTCACCATAAAAAAATTGGTGGCATTGCAGGTAGAAACGAATCCATGGATATCCAGCATTAGGGCTTCATCAGCTCCGGCTTCCAGAGCCTGGATGAGAGCCTGCACTTCGTGAATTTTGCTGTGGCAATTTAAGCGCGGATCCAGATAATCCGGTGAGCCGCGGCGGACTGTACTGGTAAATAATTTGATCCCCTTATTTTTACTCTCCGGGTCCGCTTTTTTGTATTCAGCGATAATCACCAAATTTGGTCCTGAGACCGTAAGCCTTGGATCTTGAGAGGGTGTCTTTTTGATACCGCGTGTAAACATCAGCCGGACATGCACATCATCGGTCATACTATTGGCATTCAACGTCTTGTGAATCGTTTCAGTGATCTCCTCCCGGCTCATCTTGAGATCCATTCCAATTGCTTTTGCTCCCTGAAAAAGCCGGTCTAAGTGATCCTGTAGAAATACAAGCACTCCTTTATGAAGCCTGAGCCCTTCCCAAACGCCATCCCCTACCAGATACCCGCTGTCGAAAACAGATATTTTGGCGTCATTTCTGTGCAAAAGTTCTCCGTTGATGTACACGAGAACATCTTCATTCCGGGGATCGTCCAGCGCATTATGTGTTCCGTGAGTCATATCAATTTTTGATTGAACTTAGCATTTTGAAAAGAATCATCATAAATCTAATCCCTTTTGCAGCAGTACCGAAACCGATTATATTATTACACAATCCCTGATATTGAGGAGTGAAATCAATAGCAGTCAGCTCTACATATTATTCGTTGACGTAATTATAAGGGTTTGGTTTAAACATCAGAGAATTCAAACTCATCCTTCTCTCTTTCTATAAATTCAGCCAGACTTGCAGGCTTTTTTCCGGTCAATGTCTCATAAATATCTGACATTTCCGGCTCCTGCTGAAATCGCGGTAAAAAATGGAGAGCGATCATTACCACAATTTTTCCCGGCGGCATTCCCTCCCTCCACTTCAACCAAAAAAATCGAACCGGGTTTACATTTTTGTATTCTACTGTTCCCGGAATAGCGCGATTGATTAACTCTGCCACTTCATAGAAATTAGCGTTCTCATAACCTGTCAGTTCATAAGCCTGATTTTTTAGTTCAGAGAACCGTGTAAGCATGATGGCTGCAGCCTCCCCGATATTTTTAACATCAATCCAGTTGAATGCTGCACGGCCGGCCGGAAGTATAATGCACCCTTTCTCTCTAATATCCGGGAGGAGTGTTGTGGTCAGATTCTGCATAAAGTAGCTTGGACGCAAAAAAATATGATCAATATTATATTCGGATATCAGCGATTCTATCTTGTTGTGAGGGATTACACCGCTCTTCTCAGCTCCCTGAACAGACAGAAATAGAATTTCACGAACCGACTTCTCTTTAATTTTTTCAATCAATGGCCTGAAATAGGTCTCGACGTCTGAGATATGAGGAGGCCTCAACAAAAAGACGGAGTCGACATTTTGCAGCGCATCATTAAACGTAGCTGGATCTTCAAAATCGAAGGATACATACTCAAGGTCTGAAAAATTCCGGAATTTCTCTTTTGCCTTCTCAATGTTACGAACACCGGCAATAATCGTGTGATCATGATCCGGATTCATGAGATATCGTATCACCTCTACTCCTACGTTGCCCGTTGCTCCGGTGATCAGAAATTTCTTTGGCATAAAGTGAGAATATCTCAGTTATAAATTGGAATCAGAATATAAAAACGTAAGATTCAAAAAACTCTTCCATTCTCTAATGATCAAAATTTCAAAATGAGTCTCCGCGGCTTCGCGGTAAAAAACGGAGCCTGAAATTTACTCAGGCCGTTTTTGGATTGCCACGAGGACACGCCTGCGTGCAGAAGCACTCCGGTGCGCAGGCACGAGGGTTCGAAGGTTACGAAAGGTTACGGGTTGACTACGGAAGTAATCCCAATTGCCTTCTGAAGCCCAATTGATCATCAACTTCCCAGAGTTCTACTATAAGACACTTAGAAAGAAGGGGACTTTCTTTAATACGATTAGACATTTTATTAATCGAACTAAGGTGTATAGTTTATTGAATATCCAGGGATATCCGTTCGATCTGGTCTCCCCGGTGAGTGAGGCTGAATGTAAACTGCTGATCGGTTCCGGGAATCGTTCCTTCAGCTTCTATGATCACCTCATGCTCATTCATTCGTGGCGAAAGGTATTCCTCATACTGTTGAGCCACTCCTTTGATAGGATTCAATGCTTCAATGTCAGGAATTGTAACCGATTCGGTTTCTAACAATGCCTGAAAGCCCGCCCAGTCAACAATCCAGACCGGAACCTGTGTACCCTCGGTATGGGCCATGATGGGGAACGTTCCCTGTTCTGCATCTGATTCAATCACAAACTTACCTTCTACGGTTAATTCACATCCGAATGCAACAGGAGGATCATAATAGCTCAGGAAGTTGAAGTCGTCGCGAATGCATTCCGGATCTCTGTAGAACGGAATCACAAGATGCCCGTCCGTTACGAAGAACTGATTCAGAATTGGACCCACTCGTGCATAAATTGGGATGCCCGGATCTTCGTCAGGAAAGAGAATTGTACTGTTGTTGGGATCTTCCATAAGCTCCTCAAACGACATCGCGGCCAGTTCGAGATCTGTCGGATCATCAATTTCCGGGTCATTATTATCGGTTACACCACACGAAATACATGCAAAAAGCATCAATCCCATAAAGAGAGTTGAAACGTTGGAACAGAATTGCGTGGAATACCTGCGTTTTTTGCTGATTTGATCTATTACCTGTTTCATAGCCTTAAATTTTGGTGAATGTTAGTGAAGACTATGCCAAAACTATGTGTACAGGCTGCAATCAGATAGTAAAAAAGCGACAAGTTGATGGGGACGGGGCAAGAATCCCCTCTCGAGAGGGGACACGTTCAAACGAACCGGCAAAGGCGGGTGAGTTTAACGAGGCCTGCCTTCCGAAGCTTCAGCGCAGGCAGGGGTGTGTTCCGTGACTTCGATCGTAAGCCGCAACCGTTTCTGGTCTCTTGCCCTCATCGAACACACCCCTTATTTTCGAAAGGCTCGCTTTGCGATCTTTTTCAAATCTGTCCCCTCTCAAGAGGGGATTTCAAAATCCCTCAGCCAATCTTCATCGGTGCCTGGAAGGTGAGGCCGCTGTCATCGAGCTTTTTGCTCATCAGGCCGGGGGTAACTCCCGTGAACTCCTTGAAATCCTTGATAAAATGCATCTGATCGAAGTAGCCGCACTGATGGCTGATGTGAGACCAGGTGAGCTGCTGATTGGCCTCAAACATGCTGTAAGCTTTGGAAAAGCGCGCAATGCGGGCATAAAGCTTCGGATTCATCCCCAACCGCTCATGGCATTTTCGCTGAAACTGCCTCAGGCTCAGGCAGGCATCCCGGGCTATATCATCCATGGTATACAGATTACCGGCTTTCTGCAGCTTTCGAAGGGCCCGATCGAAGGGCAGAATATCCCGTGTACTTTGCATCTTTTTCAACAGGTACATTTGCACCCTGGCATTGACCTCTTCAGGCTGTTCAATCTCTCTGAGCTCATCAATCAGGTTGCTGATCTCTTTATCGAGAATCTGGAAACCGTCAATACCGTCGTCAAAAATCTCGGTCATTGGTATGCCCAGAAAGCGAAACAGTCCCCCGGGCTGAAAACCGATCATTACGGCACGGTGATCTTTCGAAAGCTCAATTTCCACAGGGGTAAGCTGCGGTCCCACCACCACACAATCCGGCTGCCGTTCAAAGGTATCCTCCCCAAATTTTCTGGCACTGATCGGGCTGCCCAGGTAGAAAATGATGCAGTGTACAGGGGTAGGTGGGTATGAATAGATTTTTATGCTGTCATCCTCCCACGGCACAACTCCTTTTACCAGAACCATTTTTATCAATGGCTGAAGGATTGGATGAGGTTCAAAGAGTTGAGTGGCATTCATATCAATCTACTGATGTAATGTGTAGAACTACTATAATTAATCAATTTTTACGTCCGAAGTCACGAAAATTCACACAGGTTCACGAAGCTTCCAGTGCATCAACCTGTGGAAGATGAAATCGATAATCCGCCTGGCTGCCGTGGACGAAAATAATCGTTTCGCCGGAGCCGGCTTCTTCGTAGTAGAGTTGGTTTTCAGGTTCTCCGGCACAATTAGAGAAAAGCAGCAAAATAATGCCCAGAAAGATGGTAGAATAAGGTTTAGTACTCATGATATTCTTCATTTATTAATGTATTTATGCTTCGTGTTAAAAAAACCAAGGTTTGAACCCATGTGACGTCAGGGAATGCGACGAAGACACGAGGATGCACGAAGGTTTTTTGAGTTACTGCTTCGTGATTCTTCGAGCCTTCGCGGCTTCGTGGTGAAAAAAATCTGGCTGGTAACTTATTAAAGAACCATTCTTTGAATTCCATCTTTAATGAGTGGCACGTTG
This sequence comes from Rhodohalobacter sp., assembly GCF_034521535.1. GTDB lineage: Bacteria > Bacteroidota > Rhodothermia > Balneolales > Balneolaceae > Rhodohalobacter. The sequence goes on from NZ_JAXHMF010000006.1 coordinate 628,530, forward strand.
AAATTGATCAGATAGCCAAGTCGTTTTTCAGTCAATTTCATATGACTGAGTAACTGAGCCTGCCAAACCGGATGCACATGTTCCAGTGCCTTTAGTTCACAAACAACTAAATCATTAACCATCACATCCAAACGAAGCCCTTCATCAAAAGCCACATCTTCAAAAACGATGGGAATATCTATTTGGCGTTGCACCTTGTAACCTCTTTTTGATAATACATGGCAAAAACATACTTCATAAACCCGCTCGAGCAATCCGGGACCTAATGTTTTGTGCACGTAAAAGGCCGCATTTACAATAGCCATGCCAACTTCTTCCTCTTCAACTGATAAAGATGACTTTACTTTTAGGCGATATTTGGTCTCTTTACTCATCCTATTAAATCGTGGTTCATTTTTCCTCTATATTTGTATGAACCCTGAAACCGGAATTCCTTACAGTAAAAGTTTGAAATCTTTTATGGGATTCAACCGAGGGATGCCACGAAGGCACGAGGGCGCGAAGGTTCACGAAGTATTATGAAACCTCTACAGCATTATGCGGCTGTCGATTATCATTGAACTACCGCAGATGCCACTTCCCGGTGTATCCTCCATTTTCCATCTGTTTTATCCTTCTTGAGAATCACCAGAAAGGTATCCTCCAATTCGACCAGCTTCCCTCTGTTAATACCTTCTCAATCCTGTTTCCGAACGATTATTCAAACTCGCTGTTCGGAGTTCTCTACTCTGTACTTTTTTTAATCAATTATTGAATAAAAAAGCAATTCACCGGATTATAATCCTGAAATTCTCGCGTTTGATTGCTGCTTAATAAAAATATCTATAAGCCATTTACACAACTGGCCCCTTCCCTTCAAACAGGGTGGAAATAAATTCTATTAAAGATATTTACTCTCTCAAGCTATTGCGAAGTTTACCGGGCGGGTCTTCTGTAGAATCTTCATCATCCGGAATCTCAATTTTGGAGGCTGACTTACTCTTTTCTGCCGTGGGTGATTTTCTTTTTTCCACAGGCGTGGATTGCAGAACCAGTTCAGAGAGTTGACGCACGGTATTGGCCACTTCGGTTTTGTTCTTTTCAACGGACCGTTTTACAAAGTATCGTAAAATTGGGTAGCTGAACAGGGATAAGATTATTCCGGTTGTTACGCCGAGCCATCCCATACCAAGTATTGAATGACTGATGGCCCCTCCTAACACTCCAAACAAAACTGCAATTGGAAGGATCATATAGAGTTGCGATACCGGGTTGTCCCATTCCAGCCCAAATATTTGGCGCTTACTAACCCGTATCCGAAATCTCTCGCCCCGCTGCTGCATCAATACGCGGGTAGAGTACAGTCCGGCTTCCGTCTTATAATTCCACTCGGTTGTATTGGTTGTTCTTTTAACTTTTGCTTTTCCCTCATGGGTTCCCCAGAGATTATCCCACCAGTTCAGTTCGTCGGTAGTCCCGTAAATGTGGTTGAGTTCTGTAACGAGCAAGTCCATTGTCTCTCTGTCCGGCTGACGGTCCAGCCAGATTTCCGTGGCAATTTCATCGCGATTTACACGAACCTTCTCTTTTACATCTGATGATGTATTGTCCATTTCGGAGGCTGCCTGTTCAATCAGCTCAGGGTCAAGCCCTGCTTCAGATACTACATTTTTTATTTCATCGATCGTCAATCCATTCTCTCTGCCTCTTCCGGTAACAGACCGCTCAGCCTCAAGCTCTGCAGCCCGCTTGATCAGTTTTTGAACTTCCTCTTCAGAAAATATTCGATTAGACATGCATATAAACTATCGGTTACTCTTTAAATCAGAATACATAAAATAATCAATCTAACGAAACCATACGATAACAGTGTGTTGGAGTTGCGAAGTGTATGGGACTGAGTGCAACGAAACATCTACTTGAAAGGATTGGTGGTTTTTATTTTAGCTTTACGATAATAGATTTATTGCCACTAATTTTTTCTCGCAGATTTACGCGGATGAATTCGCTGAGTCCCGCAGATTCTCTTCGTCCAGCTTACCTTTTAACTTTAATGAACGAATATTTGGCTCTGTTTTCTTCGTCTTTCTCAAAGAAGAGAGGTATGAGTACACTTTTTCTACATCCGTATCGGACAGCTTGTCAATCTCTTTTTTAACTTTTTCTTTGGTAATCATAGAATCATACTTTGAACGACATTCGTAATTTACTTAACGATGTGGAAAATTCATAAGTATTGACCAGTCGTCTATCAGGTGACTAGTGATCTGGCAAATATGCTATGCAGCTAAGTAATTGAATGTAAGCAACTAAACGAAAATCGACTGCTGAATTTTCATTACTCCACATCTCTTGTAAACCGGCACTTCGGAAAATTTTCGCAACCCAAAAATGTTGAGCCGGCATTCCGGCCTCGTTTCGCGGTTCTCTCAACCAGTTTTGAACCGCATTTGGGACAAACTGTAGTGGACCGATGCCTTTTTCGCAATGATTGAATATGATCTCTGGTTGTGAGCGTTGACTCATCCATGTGCTGTTCCAGTGTCTCTTCAATTCGATGAACTTCTTCAGGCGGGAGAACCTGTTCCTTGAATCCTTTTATATATTTACCCAGCCTTTTTCTTATGACGTTTGCCGGCAAATCGGTTTTAAACTTACAATCACCGACGAAGTAAATGACTGTATGGATGAGAGATTCGTCGAGATCTAAAAACTCTGAAAGGATCTTTTTTTGTCTGAAGGTCTGCTTTACCGGATTCTGGAAGGTGTAGTTTTTACCATAAATTGACTGCGTCCACTTTCGCTGCCTCCCTCCCCCGAAGATCCAGCCCTTCTTATTCTTTGTTTCTACGATAAACAGACCGTACGGCGATACAATCAGGTGATCAATTTGAGTGGTTCCGTTTTTGGATGGTATAATGATACCATGAAATCTTCGGTAGACCTTTGAACTGAGGAACAACCACATATAAAATGTGGTCTTCTTTTCGCCAAACCATCCTCGGATTCTGCTCATTACATTCGTGAATATAGGTCTCGATTATAGAACGCTCTAAGAAAGAAGAAATAGAAACGATTTGAGTAGATGTTATATACAGCCTATTCTATCTGTTTGCCTACGATGAATATGTACGAGTTTTTTTCTTCAGATATAACTCCAAACTGGTAGCTGCTTATCGCCGTATTTGAATCTGAGGAAAGCAGAAATATAATATCCCCTCCCCTCTCCCGCTGACATTACCCATAAAATTAGTTTTCACAGTATTTTTTGAAGCACCTACAATTTTATGGGCGAATATTTTAAAAGAGCTCATTACAGAATTAAATTGAAAATTAACAGTGATTTAAGTTGAATTTATCGAACTTTTTCGAAATTACATGGGTAATCTCAGCCCTCTCCCGGGCTTTTTTCTTGGCAAATTCAACAGCCTTTGAAAGATCATTCATATCGGATTGTTTTACCTGGAGCGCTCCAATCTCCTCATATTCAATCTCGTCATCAAGACCTGTTAAAACTACTTTTACGGGATAGCCTTCTGGCAAGGCACTATACGTATCTCCTGTTGTCGTAAAATTTGATGTCATGCAACCTGTTAACAGGATAGAAAATGTCAAAATGATAAAGAAAGCTCTCATAGTGTAAAATTTATTAAGTGATGATTTACCAAATTTTGAGCAAAGTTGTGTAAAAGCTGCTTCATTCTCCAAAAATTGTCCAACTCAGATCTATTTCTTCTTGTGCTTTAAATTCTTCTATCTTTTCAATGATTGATTTTCTGTGAGCTACACCACACATAAAAATTGCCGTATTGAATTTATTGGTTTTACAATAAGAATAGATGTTTCGAATCATTGAGTTTTCATATGCATCAATATCTTCATTAGCCACTTTTTCTATCTCACTTTCATTTAAAATTCGCCTTTCCAGCATTCTCATTTCTTCATGAAGCTTAATACTATCAATGCTATTAAGAAATTTAAACCCATGTTTTGCGGCCAAAGACTCAAAATTGTCAATCAAATTTTGTAACTCTCTTTTTTCACAAACTATATTATATTTTTTTTCGAAAGAATCGGATAATCCATTATCAAGCACTGGAATATATTTAAAAGATGTATTGAAGCTGTATTTCTGAATTGCACTTATTTCCAATTTCTTATGAAATACCCCAAATGATGAGAACCTCATTTTGTCATAATCTGAATACGTATTTTCAAGAGCTTCTAAAAAAATAACTTCCGGACTTATTTTTTCTATAATCTCACATAATTCATCAGAATTGCACTTTCCATTCTCCTCATGAACTGTACTAATTAAAGTAATATGATGCATGTTATGTGATATTGCGTTGTGTAATTAGCAGTAGTCATCTATTACTTTAGTCCATTTTTTATGAAAGTTACCCTGGTGCCAATTTCATACTATATTTGGTATGGCCGTCTTCGTTTTATTGGCTGGAAGTGTAATTAAATCAATAAATTCATTTTAGCGTAAAATTTTTATTACCAATAAACAGCAGTCAATTTTGCGTTGAAACAATTGCAATAAACGAATAAGCTATTACTAATTTTCTGGCACTTCTTCCGAACGGTTAAATATATCAAGGTGATCTAATAGAAAACCACATCCTACAGGGTTTTTAAATAGAGTAATTGAGTGTTCATCATCTTCGAAAGGATCTGTGATATTTCCTTTTCCAGGCTTTTTTCCTCTTAATGATTTAATAAATGGATTATTAACCAATGGTAAATCATTAAGTGTATTATCAGTTAAACCATCATTACGTAGCTCTTTCAAAATTTGTCCAAAATTTAAATCAATTTTATGTCGAGAATTAAAACAAAGCCACCAAACCAAATCAAATGCTGAATCCTTTAAAACAGCTTCTTTAATTTCATCTTTCACAATTTTTTCTATAATTGACTCTTCCTTAAGCCAACGGTAATTAGGATTCATATATAGACTTTCAATAATTGATAAAACGTTCGCCAGAGATTTTGGTGATTCATTTTTTAGCTGAAGTAATAAGCTGATAGCTTTTCGGATATTAGTTTTTCGAACCTTAGCCCTTTTATTTGTTGGAATATTGCTCTGAACAAATTCAATCCTAACACATTCATATATTTGCCGATTACCACCATTTATTTTCCTTTTTATTGTTAGCTCTGAAAGAAATTTCTCTATAATACTCGTTCCACGATGATTTCGATGAATTTCGAGTGTTTTAAGTAATGTTGTTTCAAAAACTTTGAAAGGTATCTTAGTTTTGGAATCATCATAAGGTTTTTGTCTTAATGAATAAGGTTCATATTTCAGACTATGATCCCGATAAAGGCTTTCAGGCAATTCAAGCATTGAAGTCTTCCGTTCATTGACTTGTAAATTAAATTTCTCGAGCACTTCAATCACTGTTTTAATAATCCTTTCGGCATCATTCTCATTTTTAACTAAAAACCTGTAATCATCTTTAAAGCGTGTAGCAACAAAATCGACGTCTTTCAAACGTTCAGAGATAATCTTATCTGATTACATAATAAAAGCTCTACAACCAAATCACTTACAACTGGACCTACCGGCAAACCAGAAGTTCTTGCATCATTTGAGTATTGAAATAATTTGTCTAATTGATTGCCAAGTTCATTATAGTTACTGCCATCTCTACCAGCCTTTTTTCTGTCTCCATACCAAGCCCAAGCAATGCTGTGTGTATACACAGAATTATAGAAATTGGTAATATCTATCTTTGCAAGAAATTTGTAGCGATGGGATTCAGCTACTAAATCTTTTTCTGCCATTTCTAAAAATTCATAAATCATTCGTCCAGAACGTAGTTTACCTACTCCTTGGGCATCAGCACTACTTAATGGTATTGGAAAACTATATGAATAGATTTGGTTCTCAGGATTAAAAAGTATATCAATTAACTCATCCCAACTTTTTATAAAATAATAAACGATATCGTGATAGTATTTGGGCTGAATAATCCCAAATACTCTTTGAATTAGGTTTGATTTGGGGAAAGAGATAGTTCCAATTTGTTTTTCACTTCCAAAGCTTAAATTTCTCAAATCAGAAATATTGGGAAAGTCATTTAAAGAGAATGAGTTAACTTCAAAACATGGGGGCAAAACATATTGTTCAGGATAATATCCTTCATTTAGTAGCCACTCACCGATTTTTTCTTTACCTAAGTCTGTTTTCGACCTTAACCGAATTAACCGCTCAGTTTCATTTCTATGTTCTTCAGGTAAACTCAATGATTTTACGAATTCAAATGAATTGGTTTATGGACGGTTTGTCAATTCTGCTGTTGACATCAATGTATGAAAATAATCAACACGCGCTTACACTTTAGCTGAGAATGCTTGTTAGGCGTACTTTACAGATTGAGGTAGTGATAAAAATGAGATTTTAGTTCTTTTGTAGTCTTAGAAAACCAATTGAGTATTTTCATATTCTCTTCAGCTATTTTATTTCTTTCTGGACCAACATTTAAATATTTACTATTTAATCTTTTGTTAGTATAACGTAGTCGATTAGCTTTTTGATAAATTTCAGTTATTAAATGGCTGATATCTTTATCAAATAAAAAAACCGCCTCATCAGTTTTATTTGCAAATTCTATCATTTCTTTAATTTCTATATCAGCATCTCGGATTATCAGCCCAAGGAATTTTCGAATCTCTCGATAGATTTTAATTTTTTCTTGATATATGTTGAATTCCAATTTATCCCTATCAGTATTATTAGACCCTACTTCAAATTTTTCAAGATCGGGAAGATTCTCTGTTCCAAGTTCTTCGATAAGCCGGTATAAATCGTCGCGGTACCTTTTAACCTCGTTTTTTTGGATTGATTTTGACTGGCTTGTATTACCATCAAATTCATCATGATGGTCAAAGCAAAGAAAAGCTAGATTGTCAAAATCGTTGTTACTTGAATCTTGGTCTAAATGTGCAATTTGTCCCTTTTTTAATTCGATATCTCCATTCAAGCCGTAGCAAATAGAACATCTTCTTCTAGATTTATAAAGAATTTCAGTTTGAGTTGTTTGTTTAACTTTTTTTCTACTCATATTGAAGTTTTTGTTTGCCTAAGCTCAAAATCACACGACAAAACCCACCCCGTCCTGTCTGTCGCAGAATATCTGTTTTTATTGTGATTTGCAATTAAGGTCAGACTTCTATGAGTTTACGCGTTACACTCTGTGGGGCAAGTTTTGATAGCGTACATAAAACAACACGGTCAGAAGTTTGTCTGTCACGGAGGTTACTGAGAAATCGCTTTTGCTCCTGAAGAAAGGATAGGAATCGGCGTTCTCATCAATGCCAATTCGAACTATCCGTTTGAAGAGATGCCGGGTTTCTGCAATCACTTTGAAGATCAAACTGTGAAAGAAATCACGAGCGAGAGGTGATATCCTGACAAAATTTAAGCTACCAGGGTAAGTTAAGCCCTTTTACTTCGTCGCGATAAAAGGCTTCAAGCTTTTCAACAAGCTCTTTTGAAACAGGATGCTTCAGGCTTTCCAGGTTACTTTTTAACTGCGAAATATTTTTACTGCCGGGAATCACCGTGGAAACCGCATCGTAAGCCAGGCAAAACGAGAGTGCCGTGTGCACAAGATTCCGTTCATCACCGAGAATCACTTTTAATTTCTGAACCAACCCGGCCCTGGTTTTGATATCCTCGCGCGACCATCGATCCCTGATATCCCCGAACGTACTCTCTTCGCTGTATTTACCGGATAGCCAGCCGGAATCGAGCGGTATTTTCGCGATGATTCCCACGCCTCTCTTTTGAGCTTCATCGAACGCCTTTGCCGCATCCTGGTGAAAAATATTGAAAAAAGCTTCGATCACTTCACTTTCTGTCGTATCCATGAGAAGTTTCATCTCATCATAGGTGTCTAAAGAGGCACCATAGGCTTTTATTTTCCCCTCATCTTTTAACTGTTCCAGTACTTCGTAATGATCGTTTTTATTCCCATCCAGCATTTCAAATGGCGGGCTGTGAAGTATTATTGAGTCAACATAATCCGTCTGCAGCCGCCGGAGGCTTCCCTCCAGCGATTCCCGAATGAAATCGGATGCATAATTCAGCTCTCCGGTTGCTGTATGGCCAAATTTCGTATTGATGACGATCTGATCCCTTTCAACTCCCTTCAGCGCCTTGCCAAGCCGCTCTTCACTTGTTCCAAAGCCATAGTTGGGGGCCGTATCAAAAAAATTGACTCCCAGCTCCATGGATTTTTTGACCAATTCGATGGCTTCTTTCTCACTTGGACTTTTCCAATCGGGACTCTCTCCCAGTTGCCAGGCTCCCAGGCCAATTTCTGAAACCGCAGGAGCGCCGCTGATTAATTTGTTGTACTTCATAGTGATGTTTTTTTATGATCGAATATGAATGATAAATGTTTGTCCCTCTACCTGATGTTACTTTTTAAATGTGAACCTCTGATTAAGGTCATCCCCCTCTTTCTCGCTAACGCGGTGTAAAACAGGAGTCTTTCAAAGGACTGACACTGCCTGTATTATCTTGAAATTTGTAGAGGTGTTTTTATGGAAATCTAAGTAGTGATGTATTCCGCTTTACTTTTGGACCGCCAAAAGTAAACAAAAACTCCCGGACGGTGATTGCTTCCGGGCACGGTTTGCCCGCGCGGTTACACAACATCGATTGCTCCCAAGGGAGCCGATATTGTGATGTCTCCCGCGCTTTGATGCAAACCATGCTAATCCTCCATCAATCAAGGCCGGAGGGTCTTTTTTCTTTTATTAAAGATTGAGTAATTCATGGCGCCCGGTTTTACTTTTAAAAAAATGAATCAACATAGAACCAAGCTTAAATAATTTAGACTTTATATCCCTCTCTATTAGTTAGAGAGGGATATAGGGTGAGTCTGAAGGAGAAAACTAAATTATTTAAGCGCTATTCAAACTAATGTACCTTTTTGGACAGCCTTACTTTTGGAACATTTCATTAAAGATTAAGAATCGAACTCAGGCCAATAGATATCCTTGGCAGTGAATAAAGTACGGTGGAGTAGTATATGCTGTAGACAAAATCCTTTTTAAAGAGGTTAAGTCACCACCTGTGCTATTGCTTATTTATGTCATAATCGACATATTTATACATGTCTGAAAATGATAAACCACTGGTTTGGATTAAGGGTGAAGTAAAGACTCCGCCTTTTTCAACAGATGCCAGAATAAAAGCCGGTTTTTTGTTACGAAGGCTTCAAAAAGGTGATATAATAGAATTGCCGGATTCCAGACCAATGCCGTCGATTGGAAAGAACTGTCATGAACTTCGCGTTAACGACAAGAATAAAACGTGGCGCATAATCTATTTCATCGACGATGATGCTATTGTCATATTGGAAGTGTTTGCGAAGAAAACACAAAAGACGCCGCAGGAAGTCATTGATGTATGTAAGAAGCGGCTGTCTCGTTACAAACAGTAATTAAACACAGTAAATGTCATGGATAAGAAAAGACAACAACAACTGGAAGAAAAAGGATTTCAGGTAGGTTCTGCTGCAGATTTTTTGAAACTTTCGCCGGAAGAGGTGGCCTATATTGACATTCGACTGGATATCAGCAATATGGTAAAAGCCCAACGTGCAAAAAAAGGCTGGACCCAGGAGCAGCTTGCCCGTTCGATCGGCTCAAGTCAGTCAAGAATTGCCAAGCTTGAAGGTGGCGACCCCGGTATTTCTATGGATTTGATGATTAAAGCACTTCTGCAACTTGGGACATCGAAAAAACAGATAGGGCAACTTTTAGAAGGAGAGTTGGAAACAGCCTGAATCTAAGGGTACTCAACTTTTTATCACACGACAGACCCCAACCCGGCTTGCGTTCCGGTATTTAAATGGTTTTGTCATCCCCCTTAATCCCACTACTCCCTTCTCCCTTCAAATGTAGAAAATCCAAGTCATTACTCAGCGGGCCATCCCCCTCAATCCCCCTTCTTTTAGACTTCCTGTGAAAAGTTTCGTTGGTTTAAACCAACGAAAAAAAGCTACCGAACCCCGACAGGCAACCTCTGGTCCCCTTTGGGAGAAACCCATCCTTTGAATCGAAAGCTTGTCGGTGGTTGGTAGTTATCTTAGCCCAAATAGTATGGGAAGAACACCTTCGTAAAAGAGGCGGGACGATAACTACTCGGCAGCTTATTTATTCAACTATAAAATAGGTTATTCATTATGAAAATTACAATTATATGGCGGTTTATTGTTGGTATCGATATTTCAAAAAACCGGTTGGACTGCTATTTGCTGGATCGCCAAACCGGCGAGGGCTACATCTGTCAGGTTCCAAATACCTACAAGGGTTTTGAGCAACTGGGCGGATGGCTGGCCGATCACGGGGCCGATCCATCCCAGACAATACTCATTAGCGAACATACCGGACGCTACGGGGAGCACCTGCTGCGATGGACCACCACCAACCAGTGGCCTCATGCAGTGGTAAAAACCACAGCGCTGAAGAAAGTTGGCAACGAACATCATCGCAAAACCGATGCCTTTGACGCCGAAGATCTGGCAGACTACGGGGTTCGCTTTAGCGATAAACTTTCCCTAACAAAGGCCCCGAAACCGGCCATAGGACAAATAAAACGCCTTCAGGCCGAACGACGGAAGATGGTGGACCGGCGGGCAGCTCTGAGGAGCAAACTTACTGAAGCCAATATTCACGATGCTGACATGGAGCGACTTATGGGTATGTGGACCCAGCAAATCGCCCTGCTCACCGAGCATATCACCGAAATTGAAGCCCGCATCAAAGAGTTGATCAATGAGGATGCAACCATAAAGAATCGGTATCGCATGATGCGCAGTGCGCCTGGAATAGGGAAGGTATTGGGACCATTATGGGTGAGCCTGTTTGCTGGCCGGCAAACCCTGGATGCTCGCAAGATTTCCTCCCGCTTTGGGTTTGCACCCCATCCGCACCAGTCCGGCAGTTCGGTAAAGCGCACCGAGCAGAGCAGCGGATTTGGCAATTCTGAAGTCAGACGGGTCATGCACCAGGCAGCCCTGAGCGTCAAAACTCATTGCCCGCACTACCGAGAGTATTACGAGAAAAAACGGAGCGAAGGCAAAGAGCACCTGTTAGTGATCAATAACATTATAAATAAATTAATTCGGCTGTACTGCGCCATGTGGAATAACCGCGCAGAATACGATCCGGACTATATTCAAAAAAATAAACACAAATGGAAAAAATCCGCTTAAATACTTGATTAAGTCATAGTATTCAAAGGGGGATTTTCGGGAGGGAGTTGTTGATTAGGTGCCGGCAGCGTCAGTTAAAGATCCATGACCGGGCAGCCAATAGATATCCTTGGCAGTGAATAAAGTACAGTGAGAATAGTATATGCTTTTGACAAAATCCTTTTTAAAGAGGTTATGTGTTCGGTTCATAGATCCATGGATTAATCACTTCAACTCCAGAACCTTCCATGTCCTGCGTATTTCTTGTAACAACCGAAAGGTCATGCACCTGGGCTGTAGCAGCAATAAGTGAATCAATTGCCGGAAGTGGTTTCCCATTTTTTTCTGCTGTAGCCAAAATCTTGCCCCATCTATTCACTTCTTCCATATTGATGTTGAGGACACGATTTTTGAATCGGTGGTTTAAATCCTCTTTGACCCATTGATTTAACTCTTTCTTCTTTTTTGAATCCGGTAATTTTTCAATTCCTTTTCGTAATTCACCAAAAGTAATGACGCTTAAATACATCGAAAGCTCATCCTGATCGGCGAACCATTTCAGAACATTTGAATTTGGTTTCTTTTTAACCAATTCTGAAATACAGCATGTATCAATCAAATAACTCATAGTTCAACCTGACGGGAAGGGGATTTATCTCGCTTCAAATCAATCTCGATCTTTGAAAGTGGAGAATTTTGAAAAAACTCTATCAAAGATGTTTTCGGTTGTTCCAATTTTCGATAATCCTCAGCCGAAAGCACCACTACACTGTCTTTTCCATGCTTTGTAACCGTTTGAGGCCCCTCTTCGGATGCTTTGCGGACAACTTCGCTAAATCTGTTTTTAGCTTCCTGTAACTGCCATTTTTTCGTTTTAGTAACCATAGTACTTCTAATTTAATCTAGTCTGTCTAGAATCTACAAATATATAACAAATTAAAGAAGTAAAAATTGCCTGCAAAAGAATGGTTTCCGACACATAACACATAATTACTCGGACAAAAACCCACCCCGTCCTGTGGTCCGGTATTTAATGGGATGAGTCATCCCCCTCATTTCCCCTTCTCCCTTCGCTAAAGCTTTGGAAGACAGGTCAAAGGGGGAAGTTTGGTATTCAAGGTCATCCGCCTCGATTTTGCTGACGTCGTATAAAAGAGGAGTTCTTCTAAGAGAAGACACTGTATGAATTATCTTGAGATCTGTAGAGGTGTTTTTATGGAAATATAAGTACTAATGTTTTCCGCTTTACTTTTGGACCGCCAAAAGTAAACAAAAACTCCCGTCTGTGATTGCTTCCAGGCACGGTTTGCCCGCGCGGTTACACAACATCGATTGCTCCCAAGGGAGCCGATATTGTGATGTCTCCCGCGCTGTGATGCAAACCATGCTAATCCTCCATCAATCAAGGCCGGAGGATTTTTTCTCTTTTATTAAAGATTGAGCTATTCATGGCGCCCGGCTTTCCCTTTTTAACAAATGAATGCCTAATGTTTTTTAAATGATTTTGGAGCGAAATTACTGCTCAGGCCATCCCCCTCTGTCTCCCTTCTCTAAAGCTTTGGAAGACAGGTCGAAGGGGGAGGCCTTTGATGATCCCCAGGCTCATGAAATAAAAATAGAAAAGGCGTGAGGTTTTAGACCCACGCCTTCCATTTCTTAAATAAAAGATTGATTAAAAAAGGTGTTCTTTACAGAATCGCCTTCATGTAGTCTCGTCGCATCTCCGCAATGGCCGAAATGCTGATTCCTACCGGGCATACCGCTTCGCACTCCGCGAAGTTGGAGCAGTCGCCAAATCCTTCTTTCTCCATCTGCTCTACCATGGCGATGGTTCGCTTGTCCCGTTCAGGCTGACCTTGCGGCAGGCTGTTCAGGTGAGCGACTTTAGCGCCGGTAAAGAGGGATGCCGAAGAGTTCGGGCATGCCGCAATGCAGGCACCGCAACCAATACAGGTGGCGTAATCAAACGCCTGATCGGAAACTTCCTTTTTCACAGGAATAAGATTCGCTTCGGGCGCCTGTCCGGTATTCACCGATACGTAACCGCCAACCTCTACAATTCTGTCCATCGCGGAACGGTCTACCACCAGATCCTTAATAACCGGGAATGCGGCAGCTCGTGGCGGCTCAATCACAATCGTGTCGCCATCGCTATAGTTACGCATGTGCAGCTGACAGGCAGCCGTCTTATGCTTAGGTCCGTGCGCGCGTCCGTTGATCACCAGATTGCATGATCCGCAAATGCCTTCACGGCAGTCGTAGTCAAACTCGACAGGATCGATACCCTCCATGATCAGATCCTCGTTCAGCACGTCAAGCATCTCAAGGAACGACATATGTTCACTTACATTATCAAGTGTATAATCCTGAAAACCGCCTTTGTCTTCGGCGTTTTTTTGTCTCCAAATTTTCAGGTTTATTTTCATTGTACTCATATCAAATCCTGTTATTTGTAACTTCTTTGTTTCAGTTCCACAAATTCAAACTCAAGTTCTTCCTTGTGGAGTTTGGTTTCGAGTTTGCCGTTCACGCCCAGATATTCCCATGCAGAAACGAAAGCGTAATCTTCATCATTCCGGAGGGCTTCACCTTCTTCAGTTTGATATTCATCTCTGAGGTGGCATCCGCACGACTCATCTCTGTCCAGCGCGTCGATCGCCATCAGCTCAGCCAGTTCAAAGAAATCGGCAATTCGGGCCGCGAATTCCAGATATTTGTTGTAGTAGTTGGACTCGCCCGGTACCCGAACGTTTTTCCAGAAATCTTCGCGTAGTGCACGGATCTCCTCAATGGCCGTTTCGAGGCCCTCCTTACTTCTGGAGATTCCAACTCTGTCCCACATAATCTTGCCCAGCTCACGATGGAACTGAATCAGTGACTTATCCCCTTTTACGGCGAGAAGTTTGTCGAGCTGATCCTGAGACGCTTTTGCCGCCTCATCAAAGGCTTTATGATCTGTGGATACTTTTTCCAGATCTTCACCTGCAATGTAGTTTCCTACTGTATAAGGAATGATAAAGTATCCGTCTGACAGACCCTGCATCAGCGCACTCGCACCGAGGCGGTTGGCTCCGTGATCGGAGAAGTTCGCCTCTCCGGCCACAAACAGTCCCGGAATGTTGCTCATCAGGTTGTAGTCAACCCAGAGGCCGCCCATCGTGTAGTGAACGGCGGGGAAAATTCTCATCGGAGTTTCATACGGATTTTCATCCGTAATATTTTCATACATATCAAAGAGGTTACCGTACCGGGCAGCGATGGCCTCTTTACTATCGCGCTTAATTGCGTCGCGGAAATCGAGATAGACGGCCAATCCTGTGTCTCCTACTCCGAGTCCTTCGTCGGTTACCATCTTCGCATTTCTGGATGCCACATCACGCGGAACCAGGTTACCGAAACTTGGGTAACGCTCCTCGAGATAGTAGTACCGCTCCTCTTCAGGAATATCGTTTGGACGGCGATCGTCTCCTTTCTTGCGTGGAACCCATACACGGCCATCATTTCTCAAACTCTCACTCATCAGAGTCAGTTTGGACTGATAGTCGCCGGAAACCGGAATACAGGTTGGGTGAATCTGCACGTAGCAGGGATTCGCAAAAGCGGCTCCCCTCTTATGGCATCTCCACGCTGCGGTTACGTTTGAATTTTTTGCATTGGTGGAGAGGTAGAATACGTTTCCGTATCCACCGGTACAGAGTACCACGGCATCCGCTTCCCACTTCTGAATGGTTCCGTTTACAAGATCACGGGTAATGATACCGCGCGCCTTTCCGTCAACCACAACCAGATCCAGCATCTCCTGTCGCGGATAGTTCTTAATTTTTCCGGTGTGAACCTGACGCATCATCGCCTGGTAGGCACCTAAAAGAAGCTGCTGTCCGGTTTGCCCGCGGGAGTAGAATGTCCGGGAAACCTGCGCTCCACCGAATGACCGGTTATCGAGCAGTCCGCCGTAATCACGGCCAAATGGAACACCCTGCGCTACCGCCTGGTCAATAATATTGTTCGAGTTTTGAGCCAGACGATAAACGTTAGACTCGCGGCTTCGATAGTCGCCGCCTTTAATGGTGTCGTAAAAAAGTCGCCAAACGCTGTCGCCATCATTCTGATAATTCTTAGCAGCGTTGATACCACCCTGAGCCGCAATACTGTGCGCACGCCGGGCGGAATCCTGTATACAGAATGTCTGTACGTTATAGCCAAGTTCTGCAAGGCTGGCTGCAGCAGAAGCGCCGGCAAGTCCCGTTCCCACAACAATGATGTTGTGCTTGCGCTTGTTGTTGGGAGAAACCAGCTTGATATCCTCTAAATGATTTTCCCACTTATCTTCCAGTGGTCCTGAAGGTACTTTTGGATCTAATTTCATAATGGTATAGGTAGATTTACAAAATGATTATTGGCATTGGATAAGTGCTGCTTCACAGCCGCCGCCGAAGTAGATGTAGATCGGGATAAACAGAAAACCTACGGCAAACAGAACTGCTAAAATTCCGCCTAATGTGTAGACAATAGCTGAAGTTTTTTTGCTCTTCATACCGAGAGATGTAAAGGCACTCCAGATCCCGTGCCCCAAGTGTGTTCCCAGAAGCAGCATAACGAATGCGTACCCGAAAGAGTATACCGCACTGCTTTGGAAGGTGTCAATAACCAGTGTTTTAATGTCGTGCGTTTCCTGCCCGTCTATCACCACGGTACCGGTTTCGCCCAATGCAAATGTGTTGACGTGGATCACCACAAAGATCAGGAGTACAACACCTGTAAAGGCCATGCTTCTTGAGCTGAGACTCTGTTTGCTTGGTCCGCCCTTGCTGCTGTACACTTCATATTTGTTGGGACGAGCTTTTCTCTTCTTGAACCAGATAGAAATTCCGATCCATGCGTGAATCACAAAAACTGCCAGAAGGCCAATTCTTGCAAACCAGAGCAGTGGTCCTAAATTATGAAGAGTCATCGAGTAGCGGTTCATCGCATCTGCCTCGCCGAATATGGCCAGGTTACCGCCAAGGTGAAATATGATAAACAAGACGAGGAAAATGCCGGTCAGGCCGGTCAATATTTTTCGCCCAACCTGTGACGTCGCTGCTTGTAATAGATTTGGCATACTGTAGATATTATTATTAATGTGATCAGACAGATGAAATGAATGTCCCTAAACAAACAATCATCTGTATTTTTCTGTTCCTAAATTCATCTATTAAAAATCGTCCCTTTTGATATAAAAGGCAAGGTTGAAGCCGGTTCAATTCATGAATATGCTTATTAAGAAGAGTTCTAAATTGGATATTAACCTCTCATTCTAGCAAATCAATTTCTTGTATACAGTTACGAAACTATTTAATAGCGATTATCGCGTCAAAGGATCCAAATTTCTGGGCTATTTACACCCGGCGGATAGTAAATCGGAAGCGGACCATTTCTTGGAGACCGTAAAAAATGAGCACCCGACGGCTACCCATCACTGCTACGCGTGGAGAATCAATCCCAATAAAATGGAAGAGTTCGACCAGGACGACGGTGAACCTAGCGGCACGGCCGGACTACCCATCCTCAACGCGCTGAGATCTGCCGACCTGATAAACTGTATCGCGGTTTCCGTGCGCTACTACGGCGGTACCAAACTTGGGAAATCGGGTCTGATTGACGCCTACGGGGAATCGGCCCGATTGTGCATCGAACAGGCCCGGTTGAAAAAGGTTATTCCGATCAAAACCTACCGGATCATTTATCAATACACTCACCAGGGCATCATCGATAAACTGAAAAATGATTTTACGGTGATTGAACTGAACTCTGAGTACATGGAAAATGTATCCTTGAGGATTGGAATTCCTAAATCGAAGGCCGAAAAATTTGAAGGCAAGCTCGGCTCGCATCTTCATCTTTTTGATGATTTTGAAGAGTGCGGGGAATCCTATCACATCAAAAAAATTTGAAGCTGAAAATCAGCATTCAGCTTGTTACCTTAAAAACAAAAACTTATGAAAATCTATACGAAGAAAGGCGACCAGGGATATACCTCACTGTTCGGGGGCGCGAGTGTTGAGAAAAACAGTTTGCGAATCCACGCGTACGGTACCGTTGACGAACTGAACTCCATTATCGGCATGGTTTTGACTCACTCCTTAAGTGAGAAGGGAAAAAACATGCTGAATGAGATCCAGTCTCAGCTTTTTGTGCTCGGGGCGGATTTAGCCACCCTGCACTCGAAAGAGTCAAAAATTGAGCGTGTTAGCAGTAAGGACATCGAGAAGCTTGAAAACTGGATTGATGAACTGGAGGAAGATCTCCCGGCTCTTACAAGTTTTATCCTGCCTGGCGGGTCACCGGCCGGATCAACGCTGCACATGGCGCGAACCGTATGCCGGCGGGCTGAGCGAAACACGGTAGCCCTGAAACAGAACGATCCTATTTCGGCAGAAACCGTCATTTATCTGAACCGGCTTTCCGATCTGCTCTTTGTTCTGGCAAGATTTGAAAACAGGCAGGCCGGCGAACCGGAAACACCCTGGCAGCCACGAAAAAAACAGTAAGGATTATAAAATGGGTTTGATGTTGGGTCATTGAATTTGGCAATCCAATAAACCCCATGTATGCTAACTTTAAAAAATAGTCGGTACTTGCAGAATCCCCTCCTTATGAAGGAGGGGCGAGGGGTGGTTGGATCGGATTTTTTTCTTAAGAATGTTTGAACCTCCCCTAAATCCCCTCCTTGGAAAGGAGGGGACTTTTTGGTTTACGAAATTCAAAGTAATTATCGCAAACTCACATTATTTTAAACTAAACTACTCAAGAAATTTACGAGCTTTATGGCATTAATGATCTCTGTATCCGGAATTCGCGGAATTTTCGGTTCTCACCTCACTCCACAAAATCTGGTCACGTTTACATCGGCGTACGGCACCTGGCTAAAAGGCGGCACCGTAGTTGTGGGTCGCGACTCCCGGGTTACCGGACAGATCTGTGAAGACATCGTCTGCGCTACCCTGCAAAGTGTGGGCTGCAACGTCGTCAAAATTGGCATCGCTCCTACCCCAACCGTGGCCATGAGCGTGCTGCAGCATAAGGCAGATGGCGGAATTATTCTCACTGCCAGCCACAATCCCGAACAGTGGAATGCACTGAAACTCCTGAACAGCAAAAGTGAATTTCTGGATGCCGATCAGGGCAAAGAGGTTCTGGATATTGCGGAGAAAGAGAAATTCGACTACAAACTGTTTGATGAAATCGGCTCTGTTACCGAAGATCCCAACGCCATTCAAAGCCATATTCAAGCTGTCCTGGATCTACCCTACATCGACGCGGATCTGATAAAGAGCAAGAATTTCAAGGTTGCCGTCGACGCCGTGAATGGCGGCGGTTCTGTTGCCCTGCCCGCCATGCTTGAAGCGCTGGGAGTTCAAACAGAGTGCATCTACTGCGAACCCACGGGAATTTTCCCTCACAACCCTGAGCCGCTCCCCGCGAACCTGACTGAGATCTGCGATTTTGTAAAAGAGAAATCGTGCGATCTGGGTGTTGTCACCGATCCGGATGGCGACCGCCTCGCCCTGGTGGATGAAAACGGACGGCTGTTTGGCGAAGAGTACACGCAGGTTTCCGCATTTGATCTGCTGCTGAGTAAAAATCCGGGCGATACCGCAACGAACCTCTCCTCCTCCCGCGCAGCCGATGATATCACGAAAAAATATGGGTCCACCTGCCATCGCTCTGCAGTAGGCGAAATCAATGTTGTGAAAATGATGCAGGAGAAAGGCGCCGTAATTGGCGGTGAAGGAAACGGAGGGGTCATCAACTCCGATCTGCACCCGGGCCGTGATGCCCTGGTTGGAACCGCCATGATTCTGCAGCTGCTGGCCGAGCGCGATATCAAGGCGTCGGAATACAGAGACTCTCTGCCGGATTATGAAATGAGCAAGCAGAAAATTGAGCTGAACAAGCTTGGTATGGATGCCGACGACCTGCTCAAAAAAGTGACGGAAATTTACGCTGATCAAAATCCAAATACGGTTGATGGCGTGAAGCTCGATTTTGAAGAGGGATGGGTTCATTTCAGAAAATCGAACACCGAACCGATTATCCGGGTTTACAGCGAAGCCAAAACGAAAGAGAAAGCTGAAGAACTTGCCGATAAGATCTTATCGGTTATTAAATAGTTCGGTTCACTTATTGCTTTTTTAACCGTTTCAGGCAACCCATGCTTTCCATAGAAAGCTTTCCTATTTTAAACATCCATTAAGCTTAACTAACGTGAACTTGATATAAGAAAGCTGATTACGGATTTGACCAATTCTCCCCTAAAAAGGGGAGATAAAGAGGGGTGTCCAAAGGATTTTTATCATTTTTACAGTAAGTCCAAACATCCCCTAAATCCCCCTTTGTTAAGGGGGACTTTAAATTCTAAATTAAATCTCGAATTCACGCTAAATAAATATTTCAGAATGATAACATCGATGACAGGTTTTGGCCGGGGTGAGCACTCATCAAACGGCTATCAGGTAACCGTTGAAGTTAAAACGCTAAACAGCCGCTACCTGGATATTTCCGTTCGAATGCCTCAATCCATTCAGGATAAAGAGATAAAGCTGAAAGAGTATGTTCAAAAACATCTCTCGCGCGGGAAAGTGAATCTGAACATTAATGTTGACCGGACTAAAAGCGCCGGGCCCGATATCAAACTGAATGAAGAGCTGGTGAAAAGCTACAGCTCCATTTTGAGAAATCTGAGGAGCGCCGGTAATATTGATGAGCCGGTTACGGTACGCGATCTCCTGCAGTTCAACGATATTTTTGAGACCCGGAAACAGGATGAAGAGGAAGTGCGCATCATTTGGGAGTGTACGGAAAATGCACTCGAAACCGCGCTCGATAATCTGAATACCATGAGGCAAAATGAAGGCCAAGAGCTGAAGGAGGATCTCTCAAACCTGGTTACGGGAATCATATCTCTACTGGACGAAGTCATTGTACTATCCGATAAAAGAGCTCCTGAAGTTCGGGAAAAACTAAAAACCCGCATTCAAAAAATGATCTCGGAAGAGCAGATCGATCCCGATCGCATGGAGATGGAGATCGCCCTGCTGGTGGATAAAATGGATATCAACGAAGAGGTGATCCGGCTGCAATCTCACCTGAAATTTTTCCTTGAAGCCCTGGAAGCGGAAGAGCCGGTTGGGCGAAGGCTTAATTTTCTCTGCCAGGAGATCAACCGGGAACTGAACACCATCGGTTCCAAGGCAAATGATTCAACCGTTGCCCATCATATCGTTCTGGGCAAGGAGAAGCTGGAACAGGTTCGCGAACAGGTTCAAAACATCGAGTAATTTTTTAAACAAGTTTGAAGTAAACATTCATCATTTTTTATGAGTAAAAAGGGCAAAATCCTGATTCTGGTCTCGCCAAGCGGCGGAGGGAAATCCACCATGACCAAGCGCCTGCTTAAAGATTTTGATCAGCTGAAGTTTTCCGTTAGCGCCACCACCCGGGAGCCGAGAAAAGGTGAACAAGAGGGCGTGCACTACCACTATCTCTCCAAAGACGTTTTTAAAGAAAAAATTGAAAATAACGAGTTTTTAGAGTGGGAAGAGTTTTACAACGGCACCATGTACGGAACTTTGCGTTCAGTCGTTGAAAATGAGCTGAATAAAGGCTATTTTATCTTGCTTGATATAGATGTGTTAGGTGCACTGAATGTTAAAGAGCTCTACGGCGATAAAGCACTTGCTCTTTTTATTCAGCCTCCATCTCTTAAAGTTTTGAAAGAGCGTTTGATTGCACGGGGAACAGAAACGGAAGTCTCCCTGGAAACACGCCTCGAACGAGCTGAAAAAGAGATGAAATACGCACCGAAATTCGATACCATCGTTATCAACGATGATTTGGAAACTGCATACAGCCAGATCAAAGAAACGGTTTCAACTTTTATAAATTCATAAATACTATTATGCCGATTCGAACACTCGACTTAGAAGAAATGGGCAGCAAAAAAGGCAATCGCTACGAGAAAATTGTTGCGATGTCTAAACGAGCTCGCCAGATTGCTGCACAGGAAAAACTGGAACTCGACGAAAAGCTCAAATATTTTGAAGGCTTTGAAGATGAAGATGAGTTCACCTTCAACGAAGAGCAGGAAAGAATTTCAAAAGCGTTCGAAAAACTGCCACACGCAACTCAGCGTTCAGTTAGCGAAATGCTGGACGACAAGGTTACCTATCGTTACCCAAATAAAGAGATTTAAAGATGCTTTCCGGGAAACGCATCATATTGGGCGTTACCGGTGGTATAGCTGCTTATAAAGCAGTTTATCTTTTACGCGATTTTCAAAAAGCGGGAGCTGAAGTCCGGGTCACCATGACCCCGTCGGCTACCCGCTTTGTTGGTTCTGAGACCTTTGCCGCCCTCAGCCGGAATGAAGTAGCCGTTGAAGTCTTCAACGATACCGAGCCCGGTAAAAACTGGACCAAACACATTCACTGGGGCGAATGGGCCGATATTTTTGTGATTGCCCCCTGCACGGCTAATACGCTCTCAAAAATTGTCCACGGCCAGTCAGACAATATGCTCACCTCCACCCTTTTGGCCGCAAGATGCCCGATTTTAATCTGTCCCACCATGGACGGTGAAATGTATGAGAGCCCATCGGTTTCAAAGAATTTAAAAGAGGCCGGTGAGATGGGATTCTACATTCTGGAGCCCGAAACCGGATATTTAGCCAGCGGACTCGACGCTATAGGCCGTTTGCCTGAATCGGAAGTTATTGTTAAACGATCAGCTGAGATCATTAAAGATCACCGGATTCAGGGACCTCTAACCGGAAAGAAAGTTGTGGTTACAGCCGGACCCACCCGTGAATTTATCGATCCCGTTCGATTTATATCCAATCCAAGTTCCGGTAAGATGGGCATTGCCATGGCCGATGCTGCAAGAGCTTTGGGCGCGGATGTCACTCTTTTACACGGTCCGATCTCTGAAAACATTCCCGATCGAATACAGACCGAACAGTTTGTCTCTGCCGATGACCTTTTTGAAATGATGAAAGATCATCAGAACGCCGATATTGTAATTATGGCGGCGGCTGTGGCAGATTTCAAACCGGACTCCTCATCCGAACATAAGATCAAAAAACAGAGCGCAGGCAGTTCTCCAAAAATAGATCTGACCGGAACACCTGATATTCTCGCATGGCTGGGAAAACAGAAGAAGCAGAATCAGATCCTGATCGGGTTCGCCATGGAAACGGAAAATCTGATTGAGAATGCCCGAACAAAACTCAAGAAGAAAAACCTGGATTGGATCTGTGCCAATCAGTTAAACAGCGAAGGCTCAGGCTTTGAGAGTGATACAAACACCATATATCTTCTGGGAAAAGAGTCACAAAAAGAGTTCACCGGAAAAAAATCAGAGATCGCCCTTCAAATTCTGACTGAGATATTTGAGTGATATTTCAAGTTTCGAAGTCCCTCTTGGGATAGGGACATTATCCAAACAATCTTGAAATGAACTGCCTCGAGGCAGAGCGCAATTGGGGATGATCAATCTCCCCTGCCAGTGCTTTTCTGGCCCGAGTGCATTTCTCGGGGAGGGGAGTACTCTCTGAAGCTTTAGCGAAGGAGAGGGAGGGGTGTAAAGCTACAAAACCAACATATAGTCAATTTTAGACTCAGATAGTCATCCCCCTCGGCTCTTACGAGCCTCTGCACACTTCAAAGGGGGACTTATATCTTTTTTGCTATCAGAGAAAAATCCAGCCGGAAATCATTCCACCGGCATATTGCTGTTATGGATATCAAGATACATTTTCCAGGTTCCTCTCTCCTGTTTCCAGATCACAATGTATTTGGCTTTATCGATTAATGCGCCATCTTCTCCATATAACTCCGCACTGCTCACTTCAACCAAAGCATTTCCATGCCTCTCCACATCACCGGTATGCAGTTTAACTTCAGTGATTCCCATATCCATTGTAGCCTGCCAGAACGACTCCAGATTTTCACTTCCTTCCACTGTTTCACTGTTCGGTGGAAGTAATTTTGCATCAGCTGTGTATAGTTCAGCCATGCCCGCGGAATCCATATTTTTATATGTCTCCATAAAGATTTGATTTCTCCCCTCTACCAATTCACGGTCTTTTTCTAAAGATTTACCGTGCATAAACCCTGTTCCCAAAAGTAAAGCGAGTAACAGTATGAATACCAATTGAACTTGTCGAGATCGAATCATGGTTCCCTCATTTTATTTTCGATTAAAAGCTGTATTTCACAGCTCGTTTCATGGGGAACAGCTGTCGAGATATTCTTGATTATTTATCCTCTTGATAAAATAGCAGCACTTATTAAAACGTGAGTTTCTGATAAGAACCAATCAAATTAAATCTACCCTTCTGGTCTCTCTACCCCCCCTTATCTTATTTCAAAACCACTATAAATAGTAACTACAAGTGATGGGATATGTCAATTAAAATTCGAAACCATAGAAAATTTTAACGCATCAGAATTGTGATGATCCGTTATCCATTCAGAAATTGAAATCAAATATCGTAGGTGATGCGGTTTCTGTTTCGGGATTGCTTAAGAGAGCAATACTTCTCTTGAAATGATTCGTCGAATTTTCCGGATCGGGAACAGAAATCACTGCTAACCCGAGTTCAATTTTAAGATTATGATAAAAGACGCTGACGCTGCCCAAAAAGTGAATCAACACAGAAACAAGCTTAAATAATTTAGACTTTAAATCCCTCTCTATTAGTTAGAGAGGGATATAGGGTGAGTCTAAAGGAAAAAACTAAATTATTTAAGCGCTTTTCAAACTAAGTACCGTTTTGGACAGCCTCCTTGGTGCGGTTACGAAACTTTTGTTTAAGCAAAAAACCAAAAAACTAAGCTGTGGCCCTTTTCAACCACCCCTAAGTCCCCTCCTTGGAAAGGAGGGGATTTTCAAGCAACAAAATCAACGCATAATTAATCGAACTCAGGTTTCTAAAATCCTCAAAGAAATATCAAATCTTAATTCTGTGTCAAAAGTTGTTTGGATGCACTGTCCAACCGGCCCAATGTTTCCAAACCCCAGGGAAAGATGCCTTCGGTATGGTTCACGCCCTCCGGCCTGATATAGGTCAGGTTAGTTTTACCCGACTGCATGGCTCGATCCTCAAAATCGTCGCTGTTAAATATCGGCGCCACTCCGTCCGAATCACCATGTACCAGCAGAACCTCAGCATTTGGCACGTACAGCAAATCGTTCTCTGCAACGGCTGATTCGAGCTCATCTTCCTCCCCACTCAGATATCGCTCAATAAACGATTCTGTGAAGAGTTCGGTCAGAGACTCGGGAAGCTGGGAGACCACCTGAGCCGAACTTTGCGAGCCGTCAAAAAGTCCGTCTGATATCCTTTCGTCATAGGGAGAATTGAAGTAATCACTGAGCGGTCGCGGAAAACTGTAAATATCATGATAGCTCTGCAAAAAATAGGCGTAGCAGGCTACACACTCGGCAGGCTGATCAACATTGTTAATCACATAATCCATTGTGGAGGAGAGATCAAAGATTGGCGCTCCCATCGAGATCAAACCCGGCTGAAGCGGTGACGGACCGGTCTCCATTTTTTCTGCAAGTGCCAGTGTTGCATAGGCTCCTTCAGAATAACCGATCAGGTCGATTGTATTGCCTGACCACTCGATTTCATTCGCCTCAAGAAACTCCAAACCGGCCAGTATCATATCGAAGCTTGCCGATGCCAGCGTCTCTTGATGCTGATACGGATGCGGCTGATTTGACGTCACTCCATACCCCAGGTAATCCGGCAGAAAAACAATATTTCCGGCTGATGCGAAAATCGATTTTCGGGTTGTAGCAGAATTTTGTGTCGCATCAACGGAGGGTGCTTCAGCATTAGAAAATATTGTCGCGTGCTGAATGGATAGAAGTCCCGGCTGAGATGCATCAACAGGTACAATAACAGCTCCGGAAGCTTCGACAGAATTCCCATTTATATCCTCGGTCTGATAGACGATCCGGTAAACATCTACATCGTGGTTTATATATGAAGCGGCATCAGGCTGACCCGCAAGCGTTACCCAGAAGAACTCCATCGAGGACTGCGTGATTGTGCGGTTAAAATCCTCAGAAACCAAATACTCAAATACTGGCTCTTCGATGTTATTATTGTCACTGCAAGAGAGAGTAAGGAGAAGCAGCAGGAACAGAGCCTGCCATTTAAAATATTTCATGGATCTGCCGGTTGGTTATCGTTCTTCAGTAAACATGATAATCAAGCAGAACCTAAACTTCTATGAAAGTTTTTAACTAACGTGAGTTCGGAATAAGAATTTGGGAAAAGTGTCTCCCCTACTTCATAAGGAGAACATGAGCATGACATTACCCATGTAGTCAAAACCATTATGAAGGAAATTATTCGAAGTCAACAACTTAAGGCGTTTATTTTTTATGATGGGATAAAAACCGGATTCTTCTAGTAACTCAGACTTTTTTAAAAAAACTAAAAGAACCCTCCGGCCTTGATTGGTGGAGGATTAGCATGGTTTGCATCACAGCGCGGGAGACATCACAATATCGGCTCCCCCCGGGAGCAATCGATGTTGTGTAACCGCGCGGGCAAACCAGGCCCGGAAGCAATCACCGCCCGGGAGTTTTTGATTCCTTTTGGCGGCCCAAAAGGAATAAGGGAAACAGTTTAATCTGTGGGTGTATTTTATATCATTTTTAATGATTCTAAGTTTATATGGGTAATGTCAGGGGATTTAGGGGTGGTTGAAAAAAATAAGATTCATTTTCCAAACATTTTTGAAGAAAAAATCCGATCCAACCACCCCGCGCCCCTCCTTCATAAGGAGGGGATTCTAATATTGCCTACTATTTTCTTCAAGATAGCGCACATAGTACCATTTCTCACCTTGCCAAATTGAATCACTTTATATCGAAGTCACGTTTAGCTACGAAGAACGGATGTTAATTCGAATATTAAACCGAATGTCGTGGGTGGTTCGTTTAAAGGTCCGGGATGATTTAGGCAAAATTTGTGTAAATCCATACTCAAAATTTGCCTGGATTGTATTTGAGAAACGGTAACCTACAACGGCGGAACCGTTTATTCTTGTCTGTCCCGTAGGCGGCCTCGGATTGAAATCGTAAGCCGAGGGATTTCTGTTAATTTCACCTGCTCCATCCTGCAGTGCACGGTCAAGATCCGCATCAAGCAGAAAACGCTGTTCCGTATCTTCTATATAGTTTCCGTTGATGGTTAAGTCCACATTGTTAGTCAAAGTTGAGAAAAATGGAAGCCTGAAATTTCGCAGCGTGTAGGCAAACTGTACCCTCAGCCCTTTCGAGGTTCGTTCCGATACCTGAGTGTTGGATAGGGAAAGGCTTGTGATTTTACTTGTTTCGTATCCCAGCTGTGTTCTCAGCCCGTTATCCCACGTCACATTCAGCTGCATCAGCGGAGCAAATCGTTTCTCAATATTTACGGATGAAGGATCAAATTCCGGCCTTACATCTTCAACCTGGTACACTCCTATTCTTCTCGTGATGGGTGAGTCGGCATCGTTATTTAAATTCCAGCCAATCCTGTACAAGCCACTGTAGGAATGAGTGATGGTTGCTCGCTGCATGTAGCGGCCAATCAAAGGAATAAAACTCTCCACTCCGGTCCAGTTAATTCTCCAGTTTGGCAGGGGTATCGGGGTAAAATTCTTATCGCCAAATATAGAAGTCCGTCCCAGGTATGCAGTCCTGAAATCTTCCTGAAGAGCTACACTGTTCAGAACCGTGTTTCCGTTATCGGCTCCGATTATATTTTCTGTAGCACTCATGCCGTTAAAAGCGGATTGCAGCTGATTCCTGAACAACTCTTCATAGCCTGTGCCAAACGCCCACACACTCGAGCTGATGTTACCGGAGGCACTTATTACAGAGGTTATTTCGTTATCCGGACCCAGCGAGATCGATTCGGTGCGCCGTTCATCCCACTGCGTTTGCCAGTTGAGGTCTATCGACAGATTTGAGAACGGATTTAACCGGGTTCCAAGCGTTACATTATCCGAATAGGTATTGTTTGCAGGAATTTGAAGCGTTCCGGTTCCATCCGGATTCGCAATCAGTTGATCCTGCCTGATTCTCTCTTCGATACCGATCCTGTAACCGAATGATGGTGTAAAATCCTCTCCCGCGCCGAACATATCAAAAAAGCTCGACCCGCCGTCATAGCCCGCCTGCGATCCTGTTTTTGAATTGCTGTAGTTAATATCCGCGCTGCGCATGCTAAATACAGCCAGAAATGTCTTCCGGGCATAGTATGTAAACTGCTCTCTGAAAGTATAGCCGGCTTCATCGTCCTCATTCCCATCATCTCCGTCACGCTCGCGCTTTGCATTTCTGTCGGCTTCTACCGCATTCTCGTAAAATGGGATTTTATTTAGCAGAGTCTCCGTGTTGATTCTCAAAGTGTGATCCAGCCTGAATGTATTTGAAACCCTCGAACCCTGATTTGATCCAAACGGAGAGTTTTCCCACCTGAATCCACCCGAATAGCGGGCGTTGTAGTTTATCCAGTTCAGCGAACTAATCTGACTGAACCGCGGCTGCCAACCTGCCGTATAGTTTTCGGAGTAGCTGCTTCTCCGCGGAGACAGGTCATCAAAAAGAAGATCCCTGAAAACATCAAATGACGATTCTGTAGCAAATGCTGTACTGTCTGCACCGGTCATGCCCGCATCTCGGATTGAAACCCTGGCTAAATCGAACACTCCCTGCGACTGAAATGAAGTTGTGATAGACGGCGTAAAGTTATATCCGAAGCCGAGATTGCTGGTATAAGTGAAGCTATGTGTCTGCTGGGTAGCAAACTCTTCCTGGTCGCGAAGCGCTCTTCGCTTTCTTTCTTCGTAGGATCTTCGGGTGCTTAAAGAGGAGGAAAAGCTGGTTGGAGTTATGCCCAGTTGGATCCCCGCCAGGCTTCCTGCAAGCGGTACATTAGAGAGAAAATTCAACGGTCTCACATATCGGGCTGTCCTGAAATTATGATTGTACCGGACGGAGGCGTTGTAATTCCAGTTATCCTGAAAAATATACTCCGGTGATCGTCCGTCTGCTGTGTTATAAACGTAATTGATTGTGGTATTATCCAGTGTGTAACGCGCAATTCGGTTTTGTGAATTTCGTTTCGACATATTGGACAGGTTAATGGAGTAGCTCTCCCTGTAGGTCTCAACCTCACGGGTTTGCTGCTCTATCAACCGATCCTGCTGTTCTTCATTCAGATCGGTTCTGGAGCGTACAGCCTGCTCGAAATCCGTCAGGCGAATATCTCCCTGATTTGGCAAATATTTTGGAACTGAGGTGGATCTTCTTGTGGATAGGTTTACGGGAAGACTCCAGCCGTAGCGCTCCGGAATGAAGCTGTCCATATTTACCGTCGTGGATAAATCATAGGCTGTTTCATTGCTCACTCTTCTTTGACCCAAGCGGGAATCCAGTGAACCAAAGCCCTGAGTTTCTCGCGAGATATTTGCATTAACGGTGGCAAAATCAGCAATCTTTAATGTTGATTTGGAGTTCGCGGCCCAGCCTGTCTCATTATCAAAACCGGACACCCTGAGTTCGTTCAGCCATAGTTCTGCATTCAAAATAGGCGTACCCTGCCCATCGGGGTTGTCCGCATCAAAGGGATTGCGAATTCCCATACCCACTTCCGATACCCGCCCTAAAGACGGATTCCCTTTGATAGCAACAACGGCGCCCGGTACCGACTCTTCGAGGATATCCGAGCGTTCATACACTTCCGTCAGAGAACCGCCTCCCTCCTGGTCCCTCAGCTGTTTTAGTTGATTAAAGGCCGAAAGAACAATATTCATACTGTTCTCATCATAAAGCCAAACCTGTCTCGCCTCTTCATCGAACAGCGGGTTCCCAGATGGATCAAATTCCTGATAGGGGAAATTGGGATTTGACGGGGTCACCGGCTGGCGATACTCGTAATAGTTGTTCTCGAGATCGTTCCCAAAACGCATGACCAACTCCGCATCTCCCCTGTTCTCGTAACCCTCTCCGTGTACAAACATTCTCATGTTTGAATAGTTTAGAAGATTCAAGCCTCCGGGGTAAACCCTCTTTACCAGTTGCAGGGAACCCGGTCCCAGATTTTCTGCCTGCAGCGCGATGGACTGCTCATTCTGAAGCGACTGAAGCTGTGTACTGCGGTTTTGAGCCCGAATGGCCCCGCGAGGCTGGCGATAGGGAATGGGACGTCGATTCGAGTTTTCCTCGATATTAATCGTGCTGATTTTTATATCGGCATTGGGATCGCTCTGGGTATTTATATTCTCATCCTGTCTCCACTGATTCCCTACAAAATCCAACGCTGCAAAACGAAGTGTAAAAGGCCTTTCGTAGCCCGACATCCAGATACGCACATAGGTAATATTCTGAAAATCGTTGATATCTCCCACCGTTCGTTTGAAATCATCCAACGGTATGCGAACCTGATACCATCTGTCCTGCTGGCGAGAGCCGGGTACCCTGTCTACGATATACGTTCCGGGTGTTCCAATTTCCAGACGGTTTTCATCAGCCGGATTCAGCTCCACTTCATACTGGAAATAGGCATTGGTTAGCGCCACTGTCGACGGATTGACCAAACCCTCTGTATCGGGCCTGTTCGTCGATGCTCTTTTTTCGCTTTGGTCTATGGGCGTATTCCCGTCGCCAAAACCAAGCATCCTGTGAAACCTTTCGTGAAGCGGCAAATCCTGAACCTCAGACTCTCCGTAAAAGACGTAGTCATCATTAGACGGATCTGCAGATAATTGTTGATATGTCTCACTGGCCTGCCCCCACTGCTGCCTCATTTCGTCCACAAAATCTGCAAATATCGTCTGCTCATTTAAACCGTTCACTCCGTCCGAATTGGGCATCCCATCCAGTCCAACATCTTCAATGTCCCTGTTTTCATTCGAAAACTGCCCCTCGGGCGGAGGCGGATTAGCGGGCAGAGCCGATCTGGGATTCATCTGACTGTCAAGAATCAACGTTTCAGGATTTAATGCCAGCCCATCCTCTGTGTTAAGCTTGGAGTTGGGAACAACATCTTCCGTTACCAGTCCGATATCGATATACATTTTGCCGTCGAATTCGTCAACGGCCCCTGCGGGTGCGGGCTGACCATTTTCGAGTACAGGCTGAACCCAAAATTCCAGGAACTCGATATTGTTCTGTGAAAAATCCTCCTGGCCGGATGGAATCACGGCCGTCATTCCACCCCAGGTTCTCTCGGGTTCTTCTTCCAGCAGCGTTCTCAATTCAGGATTGTAGTTGTATTGACCGCCGGATAATGGATCGTAAAAAATGTCCATCGTGGTAATAATCTCATCCTGAGGATTCTGCGTTTCGCGACCCGGAAAAACATCCGTAACCCGAACCGGCTGAGATTCCGGCGTAAACTCCACGTTCCCCAGAATAGTTGAAATATTTCGCGGAATGGAGTACCACGAAAATTTAGATCTTAAGTTGGCCCTGTCCAGCTTCGACTGCTGATTGGAAACCGGCTGACCCGGAAAATCATCCTCTTCAAAAATAGGCTCATC
Source organism: Rhodohalobacter sp. (assembly GCF_034521535.1). Classification (GTDB taxonomy): domain Bacteria; phylum Bacteroidota; class Rhodothermia; order Balneolales; family Balneolaceae; genus Rhodohalobacter. The sequence continues at coordinate 659,323 of NZ_JAXHMF010000006.1, forward strand.
GGGTTCATAACCCGGCACAGCCACCGGTGCTGATGCCAAATTCCAGCGTGTAGCGTTTAAAAGATTGATTTTAATATTGGAGCCTTCAAAATCGTCTAAAAAGGATAAACCCTGTTCTTCATCTTCAAACAGCTCATTGTTTTGAATAGCCCTGCGTACAGCACGGGTTTCGGCTACACCTGGACGAAGCTGCGCAAACTCGCCGCTGAACTCAAATTCTGAATTTTCCCTGGTCTGAATCAGCGGTAACCAGTCCACAGCCCGGGTTATAAAGGGTGTATCAAACCTTGCATTTGCATCAATACCGAGCACGGAATTACTGATCGGTTCATCACCGATTCTGATTTTATCATCCAGCGGCCGCTCATTAAATCTGAAATAGGTACCCCCAACCTGAAAGTTGTTTGTAATATCGTACTCAGCCCGCAAGCCCGTAAAGGTTTTCTGCTCGATGGAGGTAAGCGCCTGATTCTCATATTCGATCCGGATATCCTGGCCCGGAGCGGTATAGCGATCGTTTAAGATGGTGATGCTCCCGAACGAGTAGTCCACCTGGTAGTCCACATTCTCCTGCAGCTGATTCCCATTTGCGTAGACACGAACCGAACCCTCTACCAGGGCAATACCAAGATTGTAGTTTTCCTGAAGGCCGCCGCGGGATGTCCCGCTAAATCTGAAAAACCCGTTTTTGGAACTTTGAGATGCGTTCCTCTGTCTCTCCTGATACAGTTCATTATATGTCAGCCGTTCAATATCTTCAGGGTCGGCAGGCGAATCTTCCAGAACTTCCTGAATTCTGTTGCCAAACGGTTCCAGGTATGGAAATATGATCAGGCCGTTTTGCGGATCCAACGTTCCTGTTCCAAAATCGAGCTGGTTATCCGGCTCCAGGGCTCCCTGCGAATCAACCCGGTCCAGTCCAAGATCCTGTAGCAGCGTTGTAGTTCTGCCGGGCAATCGATCCCTGGCGATGTTCTGCTCGGTAAACTCAAGCTCCAGTTCCAGCGATTCACGGTTTATATTGCTCACACCCAGCGAATAGATGTTGCGCATCGTCAGATTAAAAAGGTCACTGTCTGTGGATACATTCTGAGGACGAAGCATTTTGAGGAAAATTCTGTCGTTACCGCTTCTGTTCAGCTCACCGACATTTATAATTTCGTTGTTCGCACCTCTGTAAGTGAATGAGATCGCCAGTACCTCTCTTGAGCCCAAACCTCGCCGGAGAGAGATGTATCCGGAGATTTTATTAACCGTATAGTCTGTCCCCTCCTGAAGTGGTGTAAAATATCCCTCTTCAAAATTTCTGGATTCGGTAATGCCTAAATCCTCAGCTGAAACCCCCACCTGTGGATCACGAAACTGATCCAGCAACTCCGGATCGAAAAAGTCCTGATCGTTATCGGGTGGCAAAAATTCACCTGCTCCATCTCTCACTACACCTTTATCAGCCAGGGCTACGGCAAGGCGGGCACCGGCGTCTGACTGTATATTATCCCTGAGCACCCACACCTCAATGTCCGCAATCTGCAGGGTTTGTGAAAGCTGCTGAGGATTGGCCATACTGTTTTCAAACTCCTGCCGTGTAAAGTAATCCAGAAAAAAGTGCCTGTCGTCGCTGTAATCGGCAGGTCGAATTTGAATGGGTTGTTCGGTTGATCCTCCGCGAATGGTTTCAACATTGCTCTCACCACCCTGCTGAGAAAGAACGGATGTAAGCCTGAATGATCCCAGCTCCGCAACAGATTTTATTCCAAATAGTGCTCCACTGCCTCTAATCAGGGAGTTGCCGGTATTCATATCCACATTACCCAGCTCGATACTTTTGATGATTTCATCTTCGTATCCCTCGTAGATAATATTTAAGCGGTTCATATAGTCGAACTGCCTCTCGGTATCCCAGTCTGTCTGAATGGTCAGTTTATCCCCGATATTTCCCTGTATGTTCAGCTGCAGGCTTTGATCGAAAGTCGGGTCTATACGGGTTTGCTGATCGGGCGGCAGGCTTGGATCTTCCGATTTTTGAACAGACGCCCCCACGTTCATCGTCGCTACACCGTTGACTCTCAAATTTACTTCCGGGGTTCCGAAAATGGATGAGAAAGCAGACTCCCTTCCCCCGGGAATGGCAACGCTCAGATCAAAAAGCCCTCTTCCGGTCTCTTCCCTGCGTTCGCTCTCCCGTATAAATTGTCGCCAGTTTTCTCGCTGTATACGCTCTCTTTGAATTTCAGCGTATTTCCGGAAACTCATGGAAACAGGGAAACCGGATCTGTAGCCGCCTATTTTCTTTTCAGCGAAAAACCCCCCGTCACTGCGGGTTTCGATGGAAATTTCCTCTTCGGGAAGGGTGATATAATAGAGCTTGGGAATGGGTTTAAAGTAGACCGGAGCGATTTTATCCCCTTTAATTTCAGGAAATATCGCATTCAACTCTCCGTTCTGTACGGTAACTGTGTCTGCAGCTTCGCCATCTTGTGCATATACTTCTGTTACTGAAGCAAAATGCATCAACCATCCCAAAATTGGAAAAAGTAGTAAAGAACGTTTTATTGGCACTGGAATAAACTGCAGTTATCCGGCTTTTTTACAGCCTGTTATGAAAGAAAACAAACTAATCAGTGTCGTAACGTTTTATGCGATAAGATCTGCTTTTATGGGGTTCAAATAAGATTGCCTAAGAATAATAAACTCTCTGCAAAGATGTTTAAAAATAGATGGTTTTGAAAGCTTTTGATTTTAGAATTGCACTTTTCATGAATGTTAAAATAGCTGTACTATTCAGGCATGTTTAATCAAGTACAGACGGATCTTTTCCGAAAACATATCGGGCCTTTTCTTTTCTGTTTTTTTACAGTGATGTTTTTGCTGCTGATGCAGTTTTTAATCCTTCACGTAGATAAACTGGTTGGCAAAGGTTTGCCTTTTTTGATCGTTTCCGAGCTGATTCTCAGTAACCTGGCCTACATGGTGGTTTTAGCTGTTCCGATGGCGGTTCTGGTTTCCACACTCATCGCGTTTGGTAAATTCTCGGAGTGGAATGAATTAACGGCCATCCGGGCTGCCGGAATAAATCCGATCAAATTAATGGCTCCCATGATTCTGACCGGTGTTGTGCTGTTCGGCTTGATGGGTTATTTCTCAAATTATGTACTGCCTGAATCCAATCATAAAGCGCGCTCTCTCTTTCTGGATATCCGCATGCAAAAGCCGGCTTTCGACCTGCAACCCGGTATTTTCTACGAAGATCTGGAAGGCTACACGTTCCTGATCAAAGAGATAGACAGTGAAACGGATTCACTTTACGATGTTCGCGTTTTTCAAGACGCCACGGATAACCGGAAAGAGGCGTACATCAACGCGGAGCGCGGCTGGCTCGAAAGCCCTGATCAGTACACACTGTCACTGTTTCTCTACAACGGATCGTCGCTGCGTTTTATCCCCGGTGAGCGCAGAGATGAGCAGACGCTGGAGCGCAGTAATTTCTCGACCTATAGGATGAGTTTTGACCTCACCGATCTCTCATTTTCAAGATCCAATCCCGATCAGAGAAGCAGAAACGATCGTACGATGAGCGCCCAGGCAATGCTGGCTGTGGTCGACACCCTGCGAGCCGAACAGCAACGGGAGATTGAAAAATTTAAAAAGAATACCGGGCAAGATCAGCAGATACCTTTTCATTCTGAACCGGGACGGTCTTTAAATCTGATCAAAGGTGACCTGCAGGATACGCTTCAACTCTATCAGTCTGACTTTATAACTCTAAAAGAGCTTCCAAATCCTTCCACAAAAATAGCCTCAATCAATCGGGCCATCAACACCATAGATCGCTACAACTCAGAGCTCGACAACCTGAAATCAAACGTAAGCTGGCGAGATTTCAGACAGGCTGAATTTTTGGTTGAGGTTCATAAAAAATTCTCTATCCCATTTGCCTGCATCGTCTTTGTGTTTTTGGGAGCTCCCATTGGCATGTTAACCCGCAAGGGAAATCTGGGTGTTGCCGCACTGATCAGCGGCGGGCTGCTCACCATCTATTTTATTGCCATCATTCAGGGAGAAAAACTGGCCGACAGATTGATTATCAGTCCATTTTGGGGAATGTGGGGAATCAACATATTCTTTTTGGTTATCGGCATCATTCTCACCCTGCATGTGAGCACATCCATCCGGATAACTAACCTATTCAGACGTGATGAATAAACTTGACCGCTACATCTTATTGAGGCTTCTTACCATCACAGTATTTGTGCTGGGGTTGTTGATCTTCATCTTTATTCTGATCGACTTTTCTGAAAACAGCGATGACTTTGCCGATAAGGGTGCAGAGATGGCTGAGATCTGGAGTCAGTACTATTTGAACTATATCCCGGAAATGATCCGGCTGGTATCTCCGGTTGCGGTACTGGTTGCCTGCCTCATTTTAACCGGGCAGATGACAGAGCGTCTTGAAACAACGGCTATAAAGGCCTCCGGCATCAGTTTATACCGATTATTTGTCCCCTACCTGATGTTTGGATTTACAATTGCAATCTCAGTCAGCTACCTCGATGCGTTTATCATCCCAAACTCCAATGCCGAGCGGATTGCTTTTGAACGGCAATATATGTCGGGCAGCAGCGACAGAATTGACAGGGGTGGAATATTCAGACAGGATTCAGACAGCACCATAATCAACATTAACTTTTTTGATCCGTCTGCAGACATTGGCTACAATGTTACATACGTTGAATTTGAGGAAGACCGAATCAACAGAATAGTAACTTCCAACCGTCTGAACTGGGTAGATTCTACCTCAACTTGGGTTACTAACCGGGCTCAACACAGAGTTTTTAAAGAGACCGGTTATGAGGAGTTCAACACCGAAGATCAAGAAATTGAGCTTAATATTTTACCCAGAGATTTAAGCCGCAGATCATCTGATATCTATCAGCTTACTTACCCACAGGCTTTGGAATATATTGAATCCATTAGCAGAATTGGTGCCGGAGGAATCTCTCTTCCTAAGGTTCAGCTCTACAGCAGAATGGCCTACCCAATTTCTGTTATCGTTGTATGTTTCATAGGTTTTGCCATAGCAACGGAGCGTCGAAAAGGCGGTAAGGGATTTTATATTGCAGCTGGCCTCTCTTTCAGTTTTATCTATCTAACCACAATGAAAGTGATTGAACCGTTTGGGGCTGCCGGTACTTTATCACCGGAATTCGCGGCATTTTTTCCCCACCTGTTTTTCTTTATACTCGGATTTTTAGCGCTGATCTTTGCTAAGAAATAGTCAGCAGATCAGGCTTCAGGTTTGGGTCCACGGTAGTTAAAAGGCATATCAAACTTATCCTTGGAAACTGTTGAAATGGTTCCGTTTTCAGCTTCATATTTGCGGATATTTTCATTGAGCGCATTGGCCAGTCTTTTTGCATGATCGGGAGTCATGATGATACGCTTTACAACTTTCGCTTTTGGAACGGCCGGCATCATCGAAATGAAATCGAAGACAAATTCCGAAGGTGAATGAGTGATCATCACCAGGTTCGAGTACGTTCCCGGAGCCTCATCCTCTTTGAGTTCAATCTCTATCGATTTACCTTTTTGTTGTTTTTTCTTCTGGTCCATAATAGAAAACGTTTCTGTGTTCGCGTTTAAGTCTGATTTTCTGAATGAAGATGATCACATATTGCGTAAAAGTCCACAAATCATTTATGTCATCAATCAAAAATAGACGTGAGTTTGGGATAAAATTTAGAATTTGCACCCCTTAACAAAGCTACAGTTTATACAAAAATTTGTCTATAAATCATCAACTCTATTTGGAGATCCCTCCACTACAACCCCGACCGAGAAAAACAGTCGGGGTTTCCGGTCGGGAAGACAGACTACAAATGGGAAACAGCCGCGGGCCTGCCGAAACTTTAGCAGAGGCTGGCAAAGCGAACGCATGGAGGGATCTCCTTTCAATATTTTTCTCCTCGTCACGGTGCTCTGCTCCGGGACGACAAGCAAGCAGCTCCGCTGCAATAAAACTTCTATGCGTATACCGCCTCTGTTTCATTTGTAGGCTGTATTCCTATATCGAATTCAAATCAAAATGGCTTCTTCCAGCTGATCTTTATCGATAGCGGAGTGTGATGCATGCCAGTACACGCTTCCATTTTTTATAACCAACACTTGCGGTGATTCGTGACCCACTCCGGTTTCAGAAGCAATCTTCCCGGAAACCTCTCTGTTCTTGACAACATCCACAAAATGAAAGGCAGCCTTTTCACTCAGTTTCTCCATCACCTCTTCCACTTTGATTTTAGTAAAGATGCAGACTGCACAGTTATAGCTGTGCTTATAGATTACCTGTGTACCTGAATCCGGTTTTAACAGACTTTCCACATCATCTTCTGTTTCCGGCAGTTTCCATTTCTCCGGCAGTTGTGGACGTCCGCCTATCATTCCGCGCAGACCGCTTAAAAAACTCATACATTAATCCCCTAAACAGATTCCTATTTCTCGTGCCGTTAGAATAGTGTCTCCATCCAATGGAACAAGTTTCATTTTATCGGCCACATCGGAGAGTGGTATCCTTCGAATTTCGTTCTGCTGCATCACAATCATTTTGTTAAAATCTTTTTCTGCTATGGCGCGGATAGCGGCAGCTCCAAATCGAAGTGAAATCAGCCGATCACTGGTAGAGGGCGTTCCGCCGCGCTGAAGATGTCCCAAAACTATAGAACGGGACTCCTTGCCCGTCATTTCAGATAGTTTTTTCTCCAGGTATTCGGCTACTCCTCCAAGCTGTTCGGACTGGCCCAGAACTTTCCCCTTTACAAAATTTTCTCCGTCCACTTCTTTAGATCCCTCGGCAACGACTACGATTGAGTAGGTTTCCCCTTTCTCCTCTTTTTCCAAGATTTTCTTAGCAATGGAGTCCAGAGAGAATTCAATTTCCGGAATCAGAATAACATCAGCTGAGGCTGACAAGCCCGAGTGGAGGGCGATCCAGCCGGCATACCGCCCCATCACTTCAACAACCATGATTCTGCGATGAGACTCCGCCGTTGTTGTTATTTTATCAATGGCTTCTGTAGCCGTACTTACGGCCGTATCGAAACCCAGGGATATCTCACAACCCCAAATGTCATTATCAATTGTTTTTGGAACACCGACAACCGGAATTCCCTTTTTCGAAAACCGGTTGGCAATTCGCATAGAGCCGTCACCGCCAATGGCAACAAGAGCATCAATGTTGTTTAATTTGAAGACCTCAACCGCTTCATCCGATCGATCCTCCAAATCCCAGGAACCATCCTCTTTTTGATACGGCATTTCAAACGGATTACCACGGTTGGCCGTACCCAGAATAGTACCGCCATCCATGGTTATACCGTGCACTTTTTCGGCTGTAAGTGGAATAAAAGGTTCCTCAGTAAATAGAGAGCCGTACCCGTTTCGGATACCAACCACATCCCATCCACGCCGAATTGCTGAAAGTGTTGCAGATCGAATTGCCGCGTTTAGCCCGGGCGCATCACCGCCACCCGTATTTATGGCTATTTTCATACCATCTCCGGGGTTTTCAATGTAAACCTCTCAATGGCTATCGCTTCATTGAGGCGTTCCATCCCCAAACCTTCCCGGAGCAGTACAGGTTCATCTCCGGTTAAATCTATGATGCTGGTCTCCTCATCCGATAGCGTATCCAGCTGGTCGTCAACCACTACATCAACAACCTTATCAAACCGGTTCAGATACATCTCCTTATTTCCATCTCCCGGGCTGCCAAACTCTACATTAGGTAGCTTTGCAGTGATCGCCAACACCGGATGACCCAATTCGCTTATTAAATCAAGACAAACAGAGTGATCGGGCACGCGTATTCCTACCGTTCGCTTTTTGGGATGTGTGAGCAGGCGCGGTACTTCACGGGTGGCCGGAAGAATAAATGTATATGGGCCCGGAATCAGACGCTTTATCAGCTTAAAGTTATCATCACTCAGATGTGCAAAAATCGAAACGTTTTCAAGACTGTTACACATCACCGTTAAATGGTCGTTTTTGTTGAGCTGACGAATTTTACGGATTCTTTCAATGCCCTTTTTATTCTTATAATCACATAGTAAGGCGTACTGACTGTCAGTCGGCACTATCATCACCGAGCCATCAATTAGTTCATCAGTAAGTTCAAAAATTTTCTTTTTATGTGGAGCGTCATGATGGAGTTTAACTCTTTGAGACATATTCGGCCCTGTTTTAGGTTAGATTTTTATTTTTCTATTCGAAAAGAGTCACGTAAAAAATTTGACGTAACAACATACTTGTATAGAATATAATGATTTGCGTTCCTGATCCTCCTTTTTATGATCCTAAGACATATTTTGCAGCTTTCTGAATTAACAGAACTGCTTTTTATATTAATACCATTCCGTTTAACGATTGTCAACGATAGATTTGCAATTTTTGTTAAATCACTGAATACAAACTAACTATACAATTCTAAATTAAATTTCGACTATTTATGGATACGAAAATAAAAGCATGGTGGTTGGGACACTCCGCATTCAGGCTGGAATCGCCTTCAGGGAAAGTGATTTATGTAGATCCATTTCTCTCTCAGAATCCGAATACGCCCGAAGAGCATAAGAGTCCGGACGATATAGATTTTATACTTTTAACACATGGCCATGAAGATCATGTTGGAGATACATTAGATCTCGCCGAAAAAACAGGTTGCACTGTTGTAGCACAGGTTGAACTCTCTCAACTTTTAAAGAAGCACGGATTGAAAGAAGAGCAGCGTGTTGAGTTTAATAAGGGCGGCAGCGTACATTTTGATGACTTTTCCGTAACGCTGGTAAACGCCAATCACAGCTCATCTTTTCAGGGTGATTACGCCGGAGAAGCAGGCGGACTTGTGATCTCCTTTGAAGACGATATCTGCTTCTACCACTTGGGCGATACCAATATTTTTGGTGATTTGGAGCTCTACGGTGAAATGTATCAGCCGCATGTTATTGCCGTTCCAATGGGAGACTACTACACGATGGGTCCGCAGGAAGCTGCAATTTGCTGTGATATGCTGAACGCCAAGATTGCCGTTCCTATTCACTATGGCACATTTCCGGTACTTACCGGAGATCCCGAAGACTTTAAAGAGTTCACCAGTGAATACTGCGATACGAAAGTTGAAATTCCAAAACCCGGAGAACAATTTTTAGGAAGCTGACAACACAATCTTTAGCTTTTTAAAACACCACTTCGATTTACAGGCTTGATGAATTTTCATCAAGCCTTTTTTTGGTTTTATCTCAATTTCCGTTTGGTCAAAAGACTGAAGCCTGAAATAACCCGGCCTGGGACAACGTCCCACGTTATCTCCTCGTCACGGTGCTCTGCTCCGGGACGACAAGCAAGCAGCTCCGCTGCAAATAAATATCTACGCGTACACCGCTTCTATTCTATTTGTAGTCTGTCTTCCCGACCGGAAACCCCGACTGTTTTTCTCGGTCGGGGTTGTAGTGGAGGGATCTATTTGACAAAGACTTTATTGCCCGATTACCTTCATTTGAAAAAAATTTTCTCTAGGTTCATATTCAATTTCTCACCATTCATTCAAATCCCTCTCTCCTTTTAAATTTTGTAAAATTGATGATTAAAAAGACAAAACCACTTTTACATCACCTTTAAAAAGTATATACAAACCGATTTTTTTTACTCAAAATTAGACCTTTTTATCCAAGTTGTTTTCTGTAGGTTTAAAGCATTTAAATATACTTTCATCGGTTGGAAAAGCGCTTTTATTGTTGCATGTATATGTATTGTATATCTTGCTTACACAAGTTGATTTTTTTAGAATGGAACAACGATTTGTTTACCAATCTGTTTCAGCGCATTTCTTAACGGAATGTTAATAGTTAATTAATAAGGAATCTATGAAATCAAAAATTACAGTAATCTGTCTCACAGTTTTGGGCTTCATATTTAGTTTTGCCACACCCATCATGGCACAGTCTGATAATGTAGTTGTAGAAGAGGGTGAAGACGGATGGAGGCTACTAGTCGATGACGAGCCATTAATGATAAATGGAATGAACTGGGACTACTTTCCCAGGGGAACCAACTTTAATTACAGCCTTTGGAATCAATCACCTGATTTTATTAAGCAGGCTCTGGATTATGAAATGGCCCTGCTAAAAAACATGGGCGTGAATGCCATACGTGTATACACCGGAATACCAAAGAGATGGATCACGTATATATATGAGAATTACGGCATCTACACGATGCTCAACCACTCATTCGGGCGTTATGGATTAACTATTGATGGAGCTTGGGCGCCGAATACGGAATATTCCGACCCAAGAGTTCGCGAGCTTTTACTTAGAGAAGTAACTCAGCTTGCAGAAGAGTACAAAGACACCCCGGGGCTGCTTCTCTTTTTACTGGGAAATGAAAATAACTACGGTTTATTCTGGGGCGGAGCTGAAACTGAAGATATTCCTTTTCAAGACCGAGTTTCAACAGAGCGCGCAAGACATATGTATTCGCTGTTTAACGAAGCAGCTGTTGAGATGAAAGCTATTGACGACAGCCGGCCTATTGCCATGGCCAATGGTGATCTTTTATTTATGGAGTTGATTTCCGAATTAGTGCCCGATATGGACATATTTGGCACCAACACCTATCGGGGAATGACTTTCACCGACCTGTATGAAAGAGTCCAGAATGAGTATGGAAAACCTGTTCTGCTTACAGAGTTTGGCTCAGACAGATTTAATGCACGAACGCTTCAGGAAGCGCAGGGACCACAGGCAGAATATCTATTGAGTAACTGGAAAGAGATTTACAGGAATGCAGCCGGTTTGGGCGGCAGCGATAATTCTATCGGTGGATTTACTTTTCAGTTCAGCGATGGATGGTGGAAATTCGGCCAGACAGAAGGGCTCGACACTCACGATACCAACGCTTCCTGGGAAAATGGCGGGTACGAATTTGACCATGTTGAGGGAGAAAACAATATGAACGAAGAGTGGTTCGGTATCATGGCTAAAGGCCCAACCGATCTTTCAGGATATTATGAGCTCTACCCGAGAGCAGCATACTATGTACTGAAAGAAGTGCATGAGTTCGAACCATACGATATGGGAGTTGGAACCGAAGAGCTTGAAAATCATTTTGATGATATTACTATAATAGATGGCGTTCTGCGGGCCAGTGCCGGAGGCGGATCAGGAGGTGGCGGTTCCGATCTTATTTCGCTTAGCCGATTTACTGCAATGTTCGAAACCTTCAATACGGGCGGCAGCCTAATCACTACACCGGACGAAGCGGACCCAAGTGAGGTTCGATATCCGGATGAACTGGGGTTTGATCACATGCAATCTTACTTAATTGGTGTGGAAGCAAATCCGTCACCAAACATGAGAGCCGAAGTGGTTGCGAATGTTTTGGGTAATGTTGCTGAAAACCCGATTGATGAAATCTTCTACGAAAACCGCGGACGAGCAGTAGAACTACTGGGGCAAAACGGTAATGTAAATGCAGAATCACTGAACCGGGTTGATATCTACAGTGCCAGCTATTCCTGGAATGATGAATATTTCAATCTGGATGGATTTTACCGTACCGGACATTATCACTGGGGATATGAAGGAGATTTCTTTGGACTATACCCGGAAGCAAATTACGGAGACCAGATCTTTATCTATAACGGTGAGGCTCCATTTGGATTCGAAGCCGAAGGAAAGAAAATATTTGATGGAGCAAAGCTTGCTTTTGGTCCGCAATTGTGGTGGGGAGCGAACCCGGCTGTACTTTTTAAATACTCAAAAGATATAGGCCAGACATCTGTAACAGGTATCTTTCATGAGGACCTTGAGCGACAGGGTTTAACCGGAAGTTCTTTTGCGATTCCTCAACCCAAAACAAGACGCGTAACACTTTACGCCAGTCGTAACATTGGTGGCTTTGATGTTGAACTGGGCGGTATCTGGGCCGGTCAACCTCTGAATGGACGCGAGTTTCAGCTTGCACGTGAACAGGAAGATGGCAGCTACAATGTATATGTAGACGAGATTAAACCGGAAGATAACTGGGGTGGTAAATTAAAACTTTCCTATATGGGAGGCCGTTTCAACTGGTATGCACAGTCTGCGATTATGGGCTTGGTTGCAAATGGTGGAGCAGACCAAACCATGACCTTTACAGGATGGAGACTTAAAGACAGCGGCAGTGGAAACCAATATAATTTCCTTTCCGGATTCACTTACATGCTTGGAAACATTCAGGTAGCACCCAACTTTATGTGGCAAAAACCGATTGAGGGTCCCGTGCCTTCCGGTGTTGATGCTCCAGCAAGACCGCGTAATATCCTTGATGATCCATTTGTAGTAAGAGCCAACCGGGAACAGGTAGCCGGTGAACTTCTGCTTACATATGATCCGACTCCCGGAACCTACATGTATGAGTGGGACAACGATATGGCAGAAGATGCCCGTTTAGCAGTGAGTCTTGGTTTCGTATACAGATACCTGCCAACAACACAGGATGCGGCTATTGGTATTTTACCGGATGGCAGAACATTCTTCCCGTTTCCCGGTGCCCCACCCGCACCAGATGAAAATCTATTCGGACTAAATGGACTCTGGGAAATAAATGCACGAATTGTCTCTAAAGTAAACAGAGATTTGGGTATCATAGCTAACCTTTACGGTGGAGAAGCTCAGGCAAATGGCAGCGATCCAAGACTGGTAACCCGTTTTGGCGGCGACTTGAGGATGATCTATAAAAACATCAAAGTCAGTTCTCACGTAAAAGTGAACGACTGGGGTCCCTACGATTATCACAGAGATTTCAACTTAACATTTCCTCTACAGTTAATGGGAGACATCTCTACAGACTTGGGAAGACCGGACTGGTTTAACCTGCCATCTACCAGAATTGGTGTAAGAGGCACATGGAGGTCACTGGATGATTACTCACCTCGCTATGCGCCAACGTATATGATGAACCCAAGCGGGGAACTTGTACCCGATCCAACAGCTCCCGGTTTCGACAACGGTAGTGAGTGGGAGTTCAGAACATACATTCAAATTGATATTACAAACTAATAAAGAGGCAAAAACATGAAATTTTTGGAATTAAAAAGTACCCAACTTACGATACTGGCAGGCCTGCTGCTCATGTTCTTTGCACAGGGCTGTGAGCGAAGCGTTGACGGCCTGGAAGAACCGGAATTTCCGGCTAACCCCGATGTGTTTATTGACGGCTTCAGTTCCGGACTTGAATACTATCCTTACGAAGATTCAAGACAGGATGCATTCAGCGTGGATGGTGACGATACCCATGACAATACCGCTGCATCAATGCGTTTTGACGTGCCAAACGTGGGTGACCCTGCCGGATCCTATGCCGGTGCAATTTTCAGGGATGATAACGGAGGAAGAAATTTAACTTCCTTTAATGCACTTACGTTTTATGCAAAAGGAACGAGAGCAGGCACAATTAATAGCATTGGTTTTGGCCAGGACTTCTTCGGTAATAAATATGAAGTAGAACGGGCTAATCTTAAGCTTACCACAAACTGGGAAAAGTACGTTATACCTATCCCCGACCCGTCCGTTCTGACTTCAGAGCAAGGTATGTTTTGGTATGCTGAAGGTCCTGAAGACGGAGATGGATACTCTTTTTGGGTGGATGAGCTCAAATATGAAAATCTTCCCGGTCTGGCCCAGGCACGGCCTGCAATTATGAATGGAAACGAAGAGACTCAAACCAGTTTTATTGGTTCAGGAACATCGGTTACCGGGCTCACATTTACCATTAATAAGGCAAACGGAGTTGATGTAACCGTTGGCGCTGCACCGGCCTACTATACATTTAATTCATCCGATACAGGTGTAGCCACTGTAGATGAAAATGGTCAAGTTAACGTTGTTGGGCAGGGTACTGCTGAAATTACAGCAACGTTAGGTGATCTGAATGCATTTGGTGCACTCATTATTGAATCAATAGGCAATTTCACACCGGCCCCTACCCCCACAGAAAACCCCAATGATGTAATCTCTATCTTTAGTGATGCCTATGATAATGAACCCGTTGATTTCTACAACGGTTTTTATGCACCATTTCAAACCACCACTTCAAGCGACTTTACAGTGGATGGCAACAGTGTGCTGGGTTATGAGAACTTCAACTTTGTAGGTATCGAGTTCAACCAGAACGTACCGACAATCGATGGAAGCGAGATGAACTTCCTAAGTATGGATGTCTTCTTCCCTGATCCAGTTCCGAATAACTCTACATTACGGTTGAATCTAGTAGACTTCGGTGCAGATGATTCGTTCGGTGGCGGTGATGATATAACTGTTGCTACCAGTGTTAGCAACCCTACATTGGTATCCGGTGAGTGGATCAGAATTGATCTGGATATTTCAGGTATGGCTAGCAAGTCAAATCTTGGTCAGATTATATTAGACAGCGACCTGGGCCCCGGATTAGCGGGTGAAACCTTTTACGTCGACAATATTTACCTGCGTAAATAGCGGGTAAATACAACTCGATTTTTAATAAAAAAAATAAATTACATAGAAGTAAAGCATGAAAACATCATTTAAATCTCTTCTCTGCCTGGGTTTCTTTGCCCTTATTCTTTCAGGTTGTGGCACGGAAAGCGAACCTGAGGAAGAAATAAACAGAGAAATCATTTGGCAGGATGAATTTGATGTGAACGGGTCTGTCGACTCCGATAACTGGTCTTTCGACATCGGAACCGGTGTGGAGATATTCGGGCAGCCCGGCTGGGGAAACAATGAGCAGCAGTATTACACCGACCGGTCTGAAAATATCCGGGTTGAAGATGGAATGCTGCTTATTACCGCAAGAGAAGAGTCGTTCGAGGGCTCTTCTTACACATCAGCAAAAATCCTGACAAGAGGTTTATTTGAAAAAACCTTTGGCCGTTTCGAGGCACGCATTCAGCTTCCTTTTGGTCAGGGTATCTGGCCGGCATTCTGGCTGCTTGGCGACGATTCTGACGGTACGGTGATCTGGCCGCAAATTGGTGAAATCGATATCATGGAATATCGCGGTCAGCAGCCTACGGTTATCCATGGAAGCGTTCATGGACCGGGTTACTCAGGCGGCAGCGCAGTTACGGATACGTATACATTATCAAATGGAAGATTTGATACAGAATTTCATGTTTTTGCGATCGAATGGGGACCTGATTTCATAAGGTATTATGTAGACGATACTCTTTACAATGAAATTACCCCGGATGATGCGAACGGAGAATGGGTGTTCAATGACAATACATTTTACATCATTCTGAATGTAGCGGTTGGCGGAACATTTGTCGGCCCTCCATCATCTCTAACACCTTTTCCACAAACTATGATGGTGGACTATGTGCGAGTCTATGACTTAGAAAATTAAATCAATTGAATCCATCTGATGGAATACTCAGATGGATTTCTTAACCTGAGTTTGATTATCAGAATATTAATTTAGATATAAGAAACCCCTTGATTTCAAGGAGGGAAACATCTTTAATATGGTATTAGAATCGGACTCAGGTTCTTACATATTTTTGAAAATTTAAAAATTAAAAGCAGAGCATTGGCAAAATCCATTTCAGTAGAAAATTTTGACGGTGATAAATGGTTCAAAATCAGTAATTATGATCGGCTTCGCCCATTTTTTATGAGCGTTGTTAGCGATTCAAACCATTGGATGTTTATTTCCAGTAACGGTGGGCTTACCGCGGGACGAAAAAATTCGGAATATGCCCTCTTTCCCTACTACACCGATGATAAAATCACAGACTTAGCTGACACCACCGGGAGCAAGACAATCATTCAGATTAAGGAAAAAGAGAAAACCCTGCTCTGGGAACCCTTTTCCGATCGTTTTGCAGACAACTATTCCATCAGCCGAAATATCTATAAAAACCGACTCGGCAATAAAATCCTTTTTGAGGAGATCAATCACGACCTGAACCTGACATTCAGATATCAGTGGAATTCAAGCAATCAATATGGATTTGTGAGAAAGTCTGAATTGATCAATCACTCAGAGCGGGACTACTCCCTATCTTTTATAGACGGTATACAGAATGTTCTTCCCTATGGAGTTGAAAGCGACATGCAGCGCGCATCCAGTAACCTTGCCGACGCTTACAAAAGAACGGAATTGGTACAGAATTCGGGATTGGCCATTTTTGCACTGAGCGCCATCATTGTGGATAAGGCAGAACCGAGTGAAGCACTGAAAGCGAATGTAGCCTGGTCTCAAGGACTTGAAAATCCAAATTACCTGTTATCATCCCTTCAGCTAAGTAAGTTCAGAAACCGGGAGGAGATCCATGAAGAGCAGGATGTAAAAGGTGAGAAAGGCGCATACTTCCTTCACGCCGATATAGAATTATCGGCAAGCAAATCCATGGAGTGGAAAATTGTTGCGAATGTTAATCAGAATCAGTCGCAGGTAGTTGAGCTGAACAAGGCGATTCAGCAGGATCAATCGCTAAACGAGAAACTTGAAAAAGATGTAGAAAAAGGAACTGAAAAGCTCCTTCTGCTTACCGGAAGTGCCGACGGACTCCAGAAAACATCAGATAATCTTAAAGATGCCCGACACTATTCCAATGTGCTTGTTTAACATCATGCGCGGCGGTATTTTTGATGACAACTACAACATCGAGAAGAATGATTTTGTCTCTTACCTGAAGAGTGCCAATCAGGAAGTTTTTGACAGAAATAAAGACTTTATCAATAGTCTGGACGAGGTATTTAAAAGCACAGAACTGTATCGTCAGCTTGAAGAAACGGACGATCAGGATCTGTTGCGACTGTCTAAAGAGTATCTGCCGCTGAAGTTCAGCCGAAGGCATGGAGACCCCAGCCGTCCGTGGAATCAGTTTTCAATCAACACGCACAGCGAACTGGATGGATCCAAGATTCTGGATTATGAAGGAAACTGGCGCGATATTTTCCAAAACTGGGAAGCACTGGTTCACTCCTACCCCGGATTTATTGAAGGAATGATTTTCAAATTCCTGAATGCCACTACGTTTGACGGTTACAATCCATACAGGGTAACCAAAGGCGGATTTGACTGGGAAACCATCGATCCGGACGATGCGTGGTCATACATCGGCTATTGGGGAGACCACCAGATTATTTACCTGCTGAAGTTTCTGGAGTTTTACAGAAACCTTCAACCAGATGCACTCGAGCAGCTTTTCAACAAAGAGTGTTTCACCTATGCCAATGTTCCCTATCGGATTAAATCCTACGAGCAGATCGCAAAAGATCCGAAAAACACCATCGATTTTGATGAAAAATTAGATCAAAAAATCCGTGAAAAAGTTGAAAAAATTGGTGCCGACGGTGCACTGCTTCAGAGTAAACAGAGCGACATTCACCGGGTAAACTTTATCGAGAAGATTCTGGCAACGGTTCTTGCCAAGATGTCCAACTTTATTCCTGAAGGCGGCATCTGGATGAACACCCAGCGTCCCGAGTGGAATGATGCCAATAATGCCCTGGTAGGAAACGGGGTCTCAATGGTAACACTTTACTACCTGAGACGGTTTTTAAAATTCTTTGAAGACACCCTCTCAGAATCAGAAACTGACGAGTTGGTTATCTCGGAAGAGCTCAATCTCTTTTTCGCTCAAATTTCAGACACGCTTCAGCAGCATCAGGACTTGCTAAGCCGGCGTTTTGATGATGAACACAGAAAGGATGTAACCGATGCTTTGGGAACGGCGGGAAGTAATTACAGAAATCAGATCTATAACAACGGATTTAGCGGAGAAAAAGAGACGTTAAAAATCGCAGATATCTCAGAGTTCCTGAGTACTGCCCTCTCCTATCTGGAACACTCCATTGAAGCCAACCGGAGAGACGACCGGCTGTACCACGCGTACAATGTGATGAGCATGAACGCTGACGGGGTTTCACTTTCCCGACTGGATGAAATGCTGGAAGGCCAGGTTGCCGTTCTCAGCTCAGGATATTTGAGCCCGAAAGAATCTGCTGATGTAATGGACGCTCTTCGAAACAGTTCTCTTTATCGGGAGGATCAGAACAGCTACATACTCTATCCAAACGAGGATCTGCCCGGATTTTTGGAAAAGAATAACGTCCCTGAAAATCTGGTTGAGAAATCCGAACTGCTCAAGAAGATGATTGCAGACGGTAACCGGCAAATTATCAACAAGGATGTAGAAGGCACGTATCATTTCAACGGAAATTTCAGAAATGCCGGAGATCTGAGCAAAGCCCTCCGCAATCTGGAGTCAAAGGCTTATCAAGAACTGGCAGAAAAAGAGTTTGACCTGCTGCTTCAAATTTTTGAAGAGGTATTTAACCATAAAGCATTCACCGGAAGATCGGGCACCTTCTTCGCCTTTGAAGGATTGGGCTCCATCTACTGGCATATGGTTTCCAAACTCTATCTGGCCGTGGTGGAGGTAACCCTGGATGCTTATCAAAAAGACGCGGATAGTTCTGTTCTCAATCGTCTGAAAAACCATTTTTACGAAGTTGGCGACGGTATTGGAATTCATAAGTCTCCGGAAGAATACGGGGCATTCCCAACAGATCCCTACTCACATACGCCGTTCCACAGAGGTGCACAGCAGCCCGGTATGACCGGTCAGGTGAAGGAAGACATTCTTGTTCGGATCGGTGAGCTGGGAGTGTTTATAAAAGATGGAATACTGTCGTTCAATCCGCATCTTCTTAAAAAAGATGAGTTACTCGAAGAGGCGACTGAATTTGAGTACGTGAATGTACGAAAAGAGGATAGAAAACTGACCCTTCAGCCGAACTCCCTCTCATTTACATTTTGCCAGGTACCGGTTGTTTACCGACAAGCCGAAGGAGATAAAATCAAAGTAGAACTGACTAACGGGGAAACCAGGGAATTTAGCAGCCTGAACCTGGATAAGAATATCAGTGAAAAGGTATTTAATCGCACCGGTGAAATCGAGCAGATCACTGTTGATTTGAAAAGTGACCGACTCACATAGACTAACTGTACTAATCAAGGAAAATAATGAAAACATTACGCTTACTGCTGTTAGCACTTATCATACCTCTGCTTATGAATTCCTGCAATGGTTCAACAAATCAAGATCCTGCTCAGTCAGGGGAATCTTCCGTAACGGCCCAAGAAATTCTTGGAAATCCGGATTATCCCGCTATTTCATATAGCGGCTACCGGGGCATTTCGCGAGATATCCAGCCTACTATTCCCGAGCTAAAAGAAGACATGAAAATTCTTTCGGCAATGGGAATAAAAATTGTTCGAACATACAATCTCTACCTCGATGCGGTTCCCAATCTGCTGCGGGCAATCAGTGAATTGAAAGAGGAAGACCCGAATTTTGAAATGTATGTGATGATGGGCGCCTGGATCGACGCAAAAAACGCATGGACAGATGAGCCGGAACGCATCCGTGATGAAGATCACCCGCGTAATCCCGAAGAGATTGAAAGAGCCGCAAACTATGCAAGCCAATACCCCGATATTGTTAAAGTAATTGCCGTTGGCAACGAGGCCATGGTACACTGGCAGGAGGAGTACTACGTAGAACCGGGCATTATTTTGAAATGGGTTAAGAACCTGCAGGAGCGGAAAGAAAACGGAGAATTACCCAAAGATTTATGGATAACCAGCTCGGATAACTTTGCCTCTTGGGGCGGTGGCAGTGAGGAGTATCACAAAGAAGACCTTAATGAACTTATCCGGACGGTAGACTACATCTCGATGCACACATACCCCATGCATGACACGCACTACAATCCCGATTTCTGGGGTGTGCCAGAAGATGAAGAGAACCTTTCTGATATGGAAAAAATTGATGCTGCACTTGATCGATCGCTCGAATATGCCGTTTCGCAGTATCAGAGCGTGGTCGATTACATGAAAAGCCTGGGTGTAGACAAAGAGGTTCATATCGGCGAAACCGGCTGGGCAACCGTATCTAACGGGTATTATGGCCCGGATGGCTCCCGGGCAACTGACGAATATAAAATGAAGATGTTCCACGACATGATTCGAGAGTGGTCTGAGGAAAATGAGGTATCCGTCTTTTACTTTGAAGCATTCGATGAAAAATGGAAAGATGCTGCAAATCAGCTCGGCTCAGAAAATCATTTTGGACTGATCAACCTGCAGTCAGAAGCAAAATATGTGCTTTGGGATGAGGTTGATGCCGGTGTATTTGACGGCTTAACCCGCGATGGAATGCCTATCACAAAAACATACAACGGTGATTTGGATGCTCTGATGGAAGATGTTAAGGTACCGCCAACGGATCAGGAAATACAGGAAAGATTACAATCACAAAGCACGGACTGATATGAAACATACAGCCATAGCCACACTTGTAACGATACTTTTATTCACCCTCTTGAGCTGTGATATGAGTAATGATGAGATGAACGTACAAATATTTGAAACGTCTGAAAGTGGAAATCAACTCACCGAGCTGCAGGAGTTTGAAGAAGCGGAAAACCGTGTTGCGGTTACAATCAACCCTGAGGAAACATTTCAGGAGATTACCGGATTTGGCGGTTCCTTTACGGAAGCATCGGCATATTTGCTGAATGAACTGAGTAACGAGAACCGAATGAAAGTTTTGGAAGCCTATTTCGGTGAAGACGGCGCAAGGTATTCTCTAACGAGAAAGCATATGAACTCCAGTGATTTCTCCCTCTCCAATTACTCCTATGCTCCGGTTGCAGGTGATGTTAACCTGGAGCACTTCTCAATAGATGAAGACCGGGATGACATGATTCCTATGATCAAGGACGCGATGGAAATATCGAAGGACGGTTTTAAGATTATAGCATCCCCCTGGACGGCCCCGCCCTGGATGAAAGACAACAACGACTGGGAAGGCGGTAAACTGCTCCCCGAATACTATGATACATGGGCACTTTTCTTTTCCAAATACCTGGATGCCTACAGGGAAGAGGGAATTGATATCTGGGCTTTTACCGTAGAGAATGAACCTCTGGGGAACGACAGCAACTGGGAGAGCATGCATTTCACACCGGAAGAGCAGAATGAATTTGTCAAAAACCATCTGGGTCCTCGATTGGAACAGGACGAACAGGATGTGAAAATATTCGGGTATGATCAAAATCGTGACGCTGAACTAATTGAATGGGTGGATGCCATGTACGACGATCCCGAAGTTGCCAAATATTACGATGGAACAGCCGTGCACTGGTATGGAAGCACATACCACTACTTTCCTGAAGAACTTCAGTACGCTCATAATAAAGCTCCGAACAAGCATTTGATTCAAACGGAAGCAACGGTTGACGCGGAAGTTCCGGCATGGAAAGACGACGCATGGTACTGGTCTAAGGAAGCAACGGATTGGGGCTGGGACTGGGCGCCTGAAGATCGAAAACATCTTCACCCAAAGTATGTGCCTGTATTCAGATATGCCCGGGATATCATTGGAACACTAAACAACTGGGTTGACGGCTGGGTTGACTGGAACATGGTTTTGAATCGCCAAGGTGGTCCAAACTGGGCCGAAAACTGGTGTGCTGCTCCTGTTATTGTAGATCCCGATTTGGATGAAGTTTACTTCACTCCTCTCTACTACACCATGGCTCATTTCAGCAGATACATCAGGCCGGGAGCGGTAAGAATTGGCCATCAGCACACTGATGAAGATCTGATGGTAACGGCCGCTCAAAATCCGGACGGAACCATTGCTGTTGTTCTGTTCAATCCTGAAGAAAATTCAAAAAGCATCACCTTAAACCTGAATGGAAAATCGACTGAATTTTCAATCAGTGGAAAAGCCATTCAAACTGTAATTATTCCAGTGTAGAATTAATGAACTACCTCGGGGCAGAGCCCACGAGGTATCAACTTAAAATCTAAAATATGTTGATGAAGAATGTACTTATTGAGGAGTGTCCCCCTTCGAAGGGGGCAATGGGGGATGATCAATTGTGCCTAAGAATCAACTCCTGGTCCATTGATTATGATTACGTTGGTCATCCCCCTGCTCTCCCGACAGCTGTCGGGATCGCCTTCTGCTCCGCCAGCTGGCGGAGGGACTTTATCCTAAATTCCGACCCAGAGGGTCGGGGAATTAGACCACCTTTGATTAAACAAACGCAAGCCAATTAAACATATACACTAACTATACTGTAATAGCAGATAATACACCCATTGGGCAAAAAAAACCTTCAAAATACCGGGCAAAACTAATCAGACGATGATTATCGCATCCCATAAATGATCTTTCTAAAATCATAAGTGAATAAAAAATGTCTCAACCTGAAACTTTAAATAAAAATAAGGTACCCTATCGCCACAAAATAGCCTTCGGGATGGGTATGTTGGCCAATCAGATGTTTCCTGCAACATTGGGAATCTTCATGGTAGTGCTGGTACAGAATCTTGGATTTCCGGGCTGGATGTGGGGTATCGTATACTTTCTGCCACGTGTACTTGATGCTGTTACCGACCCCATCGTGGGCTTTATATCAGATAATACCCGTTCAAGGTTTGGGCGAAGAAGGCAATATGTGATTACAGGTGCTGTAATCATGTGTATTTCTTTTATCATAATGTGGCAGCTTTACGCTGAAAACTCAGTCAATTACAATTTTGGCTACTTCTTATTCTGGTCATTTGCCTTCTATATTGGCTTAACCATATTCAGTGTGCCTTATGTGGCTATGGGATATGAAATGAGTGACGACTTTCACGAGAGAACCGAAATTATGGCCATTGCTCAGTGGATTGGCCAATGGGCGTGGGTCATTGCTCCCTGGTTCTGGGTGATCATGTACGATCCTGCATGGTTCCCATCGGCTGAAGCGGCCACACGAGAGCTTGCCATCTGGGTGGGTATAACCTTTGCAATCTGTGCTATGATTCCCGGTCTTTTTATTCCCAATAAATCTACGGTAAATGAAGATTATGAATCGCTGACACTGAACAACATTAAGCGGAGCCTCAAAGAAATCATCAGGGGGTTCAAAGAGGCATTGTCATTAACCCCATTCAGAAAACTCTGTATTGCAACATTTTTCATTTTTAATGCCTTTAACACTGTTGCCGGGTTTACTTTCTTCATTGTTGTATGGTATTTATTTGGCGGAGACGCGAACGAAGCAGGCATATGGATCCCTCTCTTTGGTAGCGCCGGCGCACTGGTGACCACCTTTTTGGTTATCCCCATTGTAGCTCGTATGTCAAGAATGCTTGGTAAGAAAAAAGCATTCATGATAGCTCAAACAATAGCACTGTTTGGGTATGCGAGTTTGTGGTTCCTTTTTGTTCCCGGAAAACCATGGATGTTCCTGCTGGCCTTACCCTTTCACTCATTCGGGATCGGGAGTTTGTTTGTATTGATGATGTCTATGACTGCTGATGTGATAGATATAGATGAACTTAATTATGGAAAACGGAGAGAGGGGATATTCGGTGCGATCTACTGGTATATGGTGAAATTTGGTTTTGCAATTGCCGGGGGCTTAAGTGGGGTTATTCTCACTGTAGTCGGTTTTGACGGAAATCTGACCGTTCAGCCTGAAGGAGCGATCACGGGATTAAGAATATTCTTTTCGGCTTTACCCATGTTTGGAACAGTGGTGGCACTTTGGGTAATGCGTGATTATGACGTAAACGAAGAAAAAGCCAATGAGGTCCGGAAAATATTAGATGCCCGCAAAGCAGAAAAAGATGCCGTTTCTGTCCCTTATTCTTATCAGAAAGACCGGTTGCTCTCTATGACCTCTGTCGATCTCGACGAAGAAGCTGTCGCAGCGGAGATCGGTCAGCTTAGTATCAAAAAGTTAAAGAAAAGCTTTAAAGAGTCGCTGAACAGCGGTATTCACGGTATTTGTTTTAGCCCATACCGGGAAGGCCAGAACCTGGGAGATCAGCTATCGAAAGAGCAAATTGAGAAAAGAATGAAGGTGGTGGCTCCGCATACTAAATGGATCCGTTCATTTTCTTGTACCGATGGTAATGAATATATCCCCGAGGTTGCCAAAGAAATGGGATTGAAAACCATAGTTGGAGCCTGGATTGATAATGATCTGGAAGCAAATGAAACTGAGATCGAAAATTTGATCAAGGTTGCTAAAGCCGGCCATGCAGATATCGTTACTGTTGGTAACGAATGTTTACTCAGGGATGAACTGAGTGAGGATAAGATCGTTGCATATATCAATCAGGTAAAAGAGGCGTTGCCCGATGCAATGGTAAGTTATGTAGATACATACTATCAACTTTATCAGAGCCCAAAAGTGATTAAAGCCTGTGATGTTATACTTGCCAACTGTTATCCATTTTGGGAAGGCTATGAAGCCGAACATTCATCCCTCTATTTGGCAAAAATGTATGAGGTGATAAATAATATTGCTGGTGACAAGAAAGTGATCATCGCAGAAACCGGATGGCCTACCTACGGGAAAAGTGTAGATCAGGCCGAGCCTTCCGTTGAAAATATGATGAAGTATTTTATCCGTTTAAAGAAATGGAGTGAACAAGAAGAAGTTGAAGTGTTTTACTTCTCATCATTTGACGAATCCTGGAAAGCCCGACACGAAGGTGATGTTGGAGCGAGATGGGGTCTTTGGAATAAAAATGAACAATTAAAGGTAAATTAAAATGTCTTACAGAGAAGAAAAGTACCTGAGTTTTAAGAAATCGGATACAGTTCCAAAACTTGACTATCTGAAAAATATGTCGGGTAGAGAACTTAAAGATCTGTTTTTGGAAGTTCTTTATGGCGGCATTCACGGATTCTGCTTCAGTCTGTATGAGGAGGGACAGAAACCGGGAGATGTAGTAACTCAAGATCAGATTGTTAAAAGAATAAATATTCTCAATAAACACTCAGACTGGGTTCGCTCTTTCTCGTGCACAGAAGGAAACGAATTGATACCAAAAGTGGCAAAAAATGCCGGCTTAAAAACACTGGTAGGCGCATGGCTGGGCAGTGACAAGGAAAAGAATAGGCAGGAAATCGATAACCTGGTAAAACTGGCGCGGGAGGGTTATGTAGATGTAGCCGCCGTGGGCAATGAAGTGCTTTACCGGGATGACCTGAGTGAAGAGGAACTTCTTGAATACATCGAGGAAGTAAAGGAACTACTTCCCGATATACCCGTTGGCTACGTGGACGCTTATTATGAATTTGTTCAAAGACCAAAAATTACCGAAGCCTGTGAAATTATTCTGTGCAACTGCTATCCTTATTGGGAAGGAACAGATATACAAGACTCCTTTCAGCATATGAGACAGATGTACTACCAGGTTAAAAATGCCGCGAATGGTAAAAGAGTAATGATTTCTGAAACTGGCTGGCCAAATAAAGGGGAAGCCCTTGGCAATGCAGTTCCAACTCATCAAAATGCAATGATTTATTTTATCAATACCTATCTTTGGGCGAATGATGAAGATGTTGAAGTCTTTTACTTCTCCTCTTTCGATGAATCCTGGAAAATCAGTTCAGAAGGTGAAGTGGGTGCTTACTGGGGAATCTGGGATAAATCAGGTAAAATTAAATACTAAGTATGGATACATTTAAAAAGCTGGGTTTGATGCCCGAAAGAGCCATCTGCTATTCCGGATTCAGGGATGGACAACAACCGGGAGGTAAATATCCCAACTATAAAGAAGTAAAAGAGGATTTAATGCTTCTTCACAATCATTGGAAATATCTTCGGTTATTTGATTGTGATCTGCACGCCGAAATTGTGCTTGATGTTATTAGAAATGAAAATCTGGATTTTCAGGTGATGCTGGGCGCTTACATCGAAGCCGAGACAAATAACTTCGACTGTCCATGGGGAGGCGGCATCCATCCCAAACATGTACTTGAGCAGAACCGTGTTAATAATAGCAAAAAAATGCACAAGCTGGCTGAATTTGCAAACCGGTATGCTGATATCATTTTTTCCCTATCTGTAGGTAATGAGGCGTGCGTGGACTGGACAGATCATCTGGTTCCCACAGAACGGGTCATTCATTACGTTCAGGAAGTGAAAAAACTCGCTAAACAACCGGTAACTTTCTGCGAAAATTACGTGCCCTGGCTCTCAAAGCTGCAACCGCTGGCTCATGAATTAGATTTCATATCCATTCACACCTACCCTGTCTGGGAGTACAAAAGTATTAACGAAGCGTTAGACTACACAAAAGAGAATTACCGGGTTGTGGCTCAGAAATACCCCAATAAACCTGTTGTAATTACAGAAGCGGGATGGGCTACAAAATCTAATGGAAAGGGCATTCTTCCGGAAAATGTAAACGAGAAGTTTCAGAAAATTTACTTCGAGAAATTAATGGACTGGGTTGAAAAAGAGCATATCCTTACTTTTTTCTTCGAAGCATTTGATGAGACATGGAAAGGATCGCCGGAAAGCCTGGAGCCCGAAAAACATTGGGGTCTGTTCAAAATCGACAGATCACCGAAACTTGCCATGAAGACTGCTACCCTGCAATAAATATCTGAACGAATGATTTTCCGATTAGTAACATCATCAATCGTTTTTTAAGAACTTCGGAAAAGTGTCTCCCCCCTCCTTCGGAAGGAAAGTCTAGGGGTTGAAATTACCCATATATTTATAGCTTTAGTGTTGTAAATGCATTGAAGGCAATATATTATAGCGTTCATTTTTGTGATGGATAAATCAGGTGCAGGCTATTCACTCATACTTTTTTTAAAAAAGCGAAAGAACCCTCCGGCCTTGATTGGTGGAGGATTAGCATGGTTTGCATCAAAGCGCCTGCCTGCGCTGAAGCTCCGGAAGGCAGGCGGAAGCTTTTGATTCCTTTTGGCGGCCCAAAAGGAATAAGGGAAACAGTTTAATCTGTGGATGTACTTTACATCGAACCCACCTTAAAGTAAATTTATGCTCGAATCACATCTAAATTGAATCAGTATCTTTTTCAGATTGGAATTCTATAAACCATTTTTTGGGTTAAATATCGAAAACTGTTAGGATATGTTTATAAAACACCATTATTTATGCCATCACATGATGACTAAATAATTAACACGTTCGATTATTCATCTTTGAAAAGACTGTTTACATACTCTCTTTTTCTTTTTCTGTTGGTTTTTACCGCACAGGCTCAACAAATTCCTGAAAAGGGTGTGCCTCAATTAGAGAACTACACTCCCGTTCAATACAATAATCAGGGAAAAGTATGGGATATCGATTCCGCCCCAAACGGAGTTGTTTATATGGCAGCCGACAGAGGACTGCTGGAATTTGATGGACAGAACTGGAAAAACTTCAGCGGCAGTGATGGTTTCACTCGTTCAGTGCATGTTGTAAACGATTCATTGATTTATACGGGGTCTGACCTGGATTTTGGCGTTTGGGAAAGGAATCGCTATTTGGAGTTTGAATACCGCTCACTCTATCCATTTCGGGAAGATCTTTTAGATATAAGCGAAGAGTTCTGGGATATCCAGCAGGTTGGTGATGATATACTTTTTATTTCTGATTTCAATATCTACTTATTTCGAAACGATAATTTAACCAAGATTTCTGCTCCCAATCGGTTTGATGGCAGCTTCAAAGTGAATGGTAATCTTTACCTATCCGACGAAGAGTCCGGATTATTGCTGTTTGATGACCTTTCTTTTGAGCCGGTCATAGAATTTCCTGAAAATTCTGAAATCGAAATTGCAGGAGTCTATCACCACAATAACGAAATTGTGTTGGTTACCTATAATTCAGGCTTATTTCGAATTAATTCCGGGGAACTTATCCCCATCGACTCCCCTGTCTCCCAAACAATCAAAAATTCAAACGTCTTCAGCTTCGAGCAGATTGATGAGAACTATTTAGCTTTTGGAACCGTGCAAAACGGTCTTTACATCAGTGATATAGATGGAAATATTATCCACTACATCAACAGGAACAAGGGATTAACGAATAATACAATCTTAAGTCTGCATAACAGCCAAAATAATCAGCTGTGGCTGGGACTTGATTTCGGAGTTTCTTCCCTCGATTTGAAAAATCAAATGACGTTCTTTTATGATTACAGAGGTGATTTTGGAACAGGATACACAGCCCAGTTAAAAAATGATGTCTTCTATCTTGGAACCAATAAAGGGCTTTACAGATCATCATGGCAAGAACTGAATAATGATGTGGAGTACTTCAGGTTTGATATTATTCCGGAAAGTAAAGGTCAGGTCTGGATGCTGAAAGAAATTGACGATGAACTGTTTGTGGGCCACGACCGTGGACTTTTTATATTAAATGATAACAAATTGGAACGGGTGGGTAACCAGGAGGGTTTCTGGACGGTTGAAACCTACAAAGATTATCTTCTTGGCGGCACGTACAATGGAATTGCCATTTTTCAAAAAGAAGACGACAAATGGTCCTTCTTAAAAACTATGGATTTGATACGGGGTTCAGCCAATCAAATTATCGTTGATAATGACAATACACTATGGGTGAACATACCCACCTTCGGCATTATCCGTACTGTCCTGGACGATGATCTCATTCCAATAGAAAGAGATATTTTTTTGAACGACACTTTTGAAGGTTCAGACCCATTTATTGTGAATCAAAGAGATTCAATCCGGGTGCGCACCGATGAGTTTGAGTATGCCTATTCAGCTGCAGACAGCAGTTTCTCTTCAAGGACTAATTTAGATTATCGGTCAGTTCCCGAAGACATGATGCCCTGGATCTACCGTTCAACAATGCTAAATCAGAATATTCAGTTCTTACCGCTTTACAATGGTTTTGCTTTCAATTATATGGAAGAAAATTATTTTGACAGTTCGGGTACTGCAAAACTGATATTCAGAAAAATTGAAGCCTATAATAACGAGGATAAAGTGCAGGCTTTTGCCGAAGAGACTATTCCCCACAATTTTAATAATGTAAGAGTAGAATTTTTGGTCCCGAACCGGCAAAATGTGCTTTATCAGCATCGTTTAAACAGTGACGATAATTGGAGTTCGTGGACTTACGAGAGCGGTGTTGATCTAATAAATTTATCAAACGGAGATTACGATCTTACGGTAAGGGCTAAGGTAGACGAAACGGTATACGAGCAGTCCACAATCACTTTTCAAATAGCCACGCCATGGTATTTATCCTGGTACGCGTACCTTGCATACATCTTATTGATTTTCGCTTTCGTGTATCTTCTCTATCTATGGCAGAAACACATCTTCAAAAAACAGGAAAAACAGTTTCTAATCAGCAAGCAACACTCGCTGAGGGATCAGGCAGAAAAACATCGGCAGAAAATACTCAGGATAGAACAAGAGCGTCTGCAGGAAGATTTTAATCAGCTTAAAAAAGAACTGAAAGACAAAACAATTGAGCTTGCAAATAAAGCAAAAGAGAGTGAGGACAAAAACCGGTTGATCGATAAATTGAAAAAGAAATTCAAGAAAATCGAAGAAAGCTCTGATCTTCCTAAATCACGATGGAAAGAGATTCACAGTTTGCTTAACTCCTATTCAACCGAAGAGGATAACACGTTTGAAATTCAGATGGATCAGCTTCATCAAGAATTTTTTCAAAGGCTTAAAAGCGAATACTCTCAGCTTTCCAGTAACGATCTTCGCCTCTGTGCCTATCTCAAACTTGGCTTCAACTCCAAGGAAATTGCAGATTTCATGAACATCCAGCCCTCAAGCGTATACATCAACCGCTCCCGCCTTCGAAAAAAACTGGACTTGAATACGGAACAAGATCTGCATGAGTTTCTCAACACCGTTTAGTTAAATAAATCTATTTTTACCTTGAATACGATATATGAATTTGCTAGGATGCCCAAATTGAACAGGGGACAATGGTGGATGTATAAATAGTAGTTTCTGCAGCGGAGCTGCTGAATGTATCCAGAGCAAGACAGTGATTAAGGAATTTGCAACATGAGACAGGTCCCTCCTTGGGGAGACACGTTCTCCAGTTCGTTATCCCAAACTCATGTTAGTCAAATTCGGGTTTCTGATTCCGGCTTTTACCCATCACACCCTTGCGAGAATCATCTAAAAATGTTGTTGAAGTCGACAATCCCACAGATACAACTGTTTCCATTATTCCTATTTGGCCGCCAAGGAAACACGGAAACTCGCGCGGTGATTGTTCCGGGCCTGGTTTGCCGCGCGCGTAGTTACACAACGTCGATTCTGCGAGATGAGCCGATATTGTGATGTCTCCCGCGCTTTGATGCAAACACATGCTGAATCCTCCACCTAATCAAGGCCGAAGATGGAACTTACGCTCTTAAAAAGTCCATTTGGAAGGGTGAATGGGTTGACCCTGATTTTCCAATCGACGAAGGGGATGACCGCTGGACTAGTGTTTTGTCTTCGATAAATTCATCCATTAGATTTGAATCTACTACTTTTCATTCCTCATGGGCACTTCGTCAGCAGTCGGAGGGGCACTATGTAGCAAAATTTTATCTCGAACTGAAGCTAATCAATAATCAAACTCAGGCTTTAAATTAAAGCAGCGCTAAACGTATGCGTTTAGTATAAAAAAGATGACCACACCTGTAACGGATACATAAAGCCAAATCGGCAAGGTCCACTTCGACACTTTTCTGTGCGTTGAGAATTTTCCTGAAAAAGCAAAGTAGTAACTCGTAAGCACCAGCGGTACAACGAATGCAGATAAAATAATGTGACTGATAAGAATGAAGAAGTAGACAGGCCTGATTATCCCCTCACCCGGAAATGGTGTGTGTCCCACATAATTATGATAGACCAGGTAACTGATTAAAAACAGGGATGAGGTAACAAAAGCTGTAAGCATAAATTTCATGTGAGTCACAAACTCTCTCTTCTTTATCGCTAAAAACCCCAAGACGATAAATACCGTACTCGCACTGTTAAGGAGAGCATTGAGTGCCGGCAGGTTTGCCACCCATGCCGCGGTTTCTTCTGCCGTCTCTCTAAAATAGATCAGCCAGATCAAAAACAGAAAGGCCAAAGCGCTGATAAGAAGTATTACACCTACTGCTTTGGCTACACTTATATTCTTTAAAAAATCTACGGTTAGTTCGTCGTTGTTTGGTTCTTTCATTTCAAATAATCCGGATTACTCTAATTCTTGCGCTCAAAAATAAGCGATTTAACAATGAATACTTCAATTACTTTGAATCTTTTTATACATCGAACTTTAAAAAGAATGAGCAATCTTAAAGGAAAATCGTGCCTGAAAAATTCCTAAACCTTGTGCCTTCAGAGATTTTTGATGAATTAAATAATCTGATCGACTGGGTGATACTTACACTCATATTTATGCGCAAAAAAAACATCAAATTTTGAGCAATTAACAGTTCTGTCCACTATCTTTGTAAGCAAAATTAGTTGATGTTTACCGAAGCGCTATTATTTAGAATGAGTTTAAATACTCAATTTCACCTCATTATAGGTATGCAGAATTTATAATTTTCGCTACCTTCTTGGCTGATTTGCTTCCTGTAAATTTTACAATAAGGAATGGATAATATTCAATAATTCTTATGGCTCAGATTTTTCCTAAATGGGTTGATGAAGCACCCAAACGAATTCTTATAGGTTCTATCATACTATTAAATGCTATCGTCTTTGGTATATGGTACTTCTTCTCACCTGAATTTACCGATGTAGGTTATATGCCTGAACAACCGGTACCATTTTCCCACCAGGTTCACGTATCTAAGCTGGGTATGGATTGTCAATACTGTCATACACAGGTAGAAGAATCACGGTATGCCAATATTCCGGCTACACAAACTTGTATGAACTGTCACAGTCAAATCCGAACGGATGTAGAAACCCTTCAACCTGTTCGAGACAGCTGGGAAACCGGCGAACCCATTGAGTGGGTACGTGTTCATATGCTGCCTGATTACGCTTATTTTAATCATGCCGCTCACGTGAATGTTGGGGTTGGCTGCGAATCTTGTCATGGTCGTATTGACCGAATGGAAGTTGTACATCAGGCTGAGCCATTAAGTATGGGATGGTGCCTCGATTGCCACCGTGAGCCTGAAAAACACGTTCGCCCGGTATCTGAAGTAACTACAATGGGTTATTCAGTAGAAAATCAGCTTGAAATTGGACGTGAATTGGTTGCTAAGCACAATATCAACGCTCCTACGTATTGCCAAAGTTGCCACTATTAATTGTTTGATCTAATTCAAACCCTGAGTTTCAATTTAATATTCTGTAAAGAATGAGTGATCAGTCAAATCAAACTACTTTCTGGAAAAGTTTAAACGAACTTGCCAAGAACAAAGAGTACGAAAAGTACGCTGAAAGAGAATTTCCCGAGAATGCTACCGAAATGACCGATCAGGTTTCTCGCCGGAGTTTTCTTCGTGTGATGGGAGCCTCTATCGCGTTGGCCGGGTTTGCATCATGCCGTAAGCCGGTTCAAAAAATTCTTCCATATTCCAAACAGCCCGAAGACCTGGTTCTGGGAGAACCAAACTTCTACGCTACCAGTATGCCTTTTCAGGATACGGTAACAGGACTTTTGGTAGAGAACAATGAAGGACGCCCCACTAAACTTGAGGGGAATGATCAACACCCGGCAAGTGGCGGACGAACAAATATTTATAATCAGGCCGGCATTTTAAACCTTTACGATCCTGATCGTTCGAGATCACCGCGAAGAAATGGCGAATCCGTTTCCAAAGAAGATTTTATCCAATTTGCATCCGAGCACTTTTCTGATCGCAACAGAAATATTCTGTTTGTAAGCGAAGCAAACTCCTCTCCTACATATAACAGAGTAAAGGAGAATGCTCTTCAAACATTTTCGAACGCCAACTGGGTCACGTTCGAGCCATTTAATGACGATAATGTTATTGAGGGAACAAACATCGCGTTTGGCAGAAGGCTTAGAACAGTCAATCATTATGATGAAGCAGATGTGGTCGTTTCTCTGAACGACGACTTTATGAGTCCATATGGACACAAGAATAGTGTTGAGAACGCATACAAGCTGACAGCACGCCGTAAAGTGAACAGCACCGACGATTCTATGTCACGTATATACAGTGTCGAGAATTCGTTTTCATCTACCGGCTCTTACGCTGATCACAGATTGAGATTGAAAACATCTGAAATTGAACCTTTCACCTATGCCCTCGCGTCAAGACTCTCAGAAAGTGTAAGCGGGCTGGGAGCCTTTGGGAATGTATCCAACGGTTTCACGAATCATGAGTGGGTTGACAAACTAGCCGATGATCTCCTTTCAAATCAAGGAAGTTCTATTGTTAGTCTCGGTTTTGATCACTCTTCTGCTGCTCATGCTGCTGTTGCTGCAATAAACTCCGCATTGAAGAATGCAGGTAATACCGTTACTTATCACGAAATTCCACATTACGCCGATCAACATCAGACAGAAGCCTTTTTAGAGGCGATGGACGAAATGAAAGCTGGTGTTTACGATACTGTTGTTCTAATCGGAACTAATCCTGTTTACGCTGCCCCATCAGACCTGGATTTTGCAACAGCATTGGGCAACGTTGATACAAAGATTCATCTCTCTGATTACTACGATGAAACGTCAAGGGTTGCAGATTGGCACGTGAATAGAGCTCACTTTCTGGAAGCATGGGGAGACGGTCTCTCCTACACAGGTCAGCGTTCTGTCATTCAGCCACAGATACTGCCACTTTATGACAGTTTGAGTGAAATTGAATTTTTAAACACAATCGTATCCGGTGAAGAGAGTGTAGGTTACGATCTGGTTCAGGAAACCTGGAGAGGTTACTTCTCTTCAAATTTCAATCAGAACTGGGAAACTGTTCTTCATGACGGCGTTGATCCTAACTCAGGTTTCAGTTCCGTAGATGTATCCCTCAGAGGCGGTTTTGCATCTGATATCCGGCCAAATCTGAACGCAGAGCCGATATCCGGAATGGAGATTACCATTAAACCGGATGCCACACTTTTTGACGGTCGTTTTGCAAACAATGGCTGGCTACAGGAGCTGCCTGAGCCTATGACCAAAATTACATGGGATAATGTGGCACTGATGAGTCCGAGCACTGCAGAATCGCTTGGTCTGCCGCCGGAACAAAGTTTTAAGTCGAACGAAGTACCTACGGTTCGAATTTCTGCCGGAGATACTACCATTGAAATTGCAGCATGGGTTCTCCCCGGTCACGCTGATAACTCTATTACTTTAACAACGGGTTACGGCAGGAACAACCTTGGCCGTGTTGCTGACGGCGTCGGAGTGGATGTTTACCCGCTACGAACCAGTGAAGCGATGTTCAATCAGCCGGCAAGCGTTGAACGCACCGGTTCTATGTACGAAATTGCCTGCGTCCAAGACCATAATAATATTGAAGGCCGTGACATGGTTCGGGAAGCGACACTCGAGGAGTATCGTGAAAATCCTGATTTTGCTACCTATAAGAGCATTCACGGTTACGAAGTACCCGGCATGAAGGAAGCACTTGCCGAAGGTGATGAACGAGGCCCGATCTCTCTGTTTGAAGAGCAATATGGCCCTGATTACCAACCGCAATGGGGTATGGCCATCGACCTGAATGCCTGTTTTGGCTGTGGAGTATGTACGATTGCCTGCCAGGCCGAGAACAATATTCCCGTGATCGGTAAGCGCGAAGTTGGCAGACGCCGAATCATGCACTGGATCCGAACAGACCGCTATTTTGAAGGCGATCGGGACAATCCGAAAGTCTATCACCAGCCGGTACCGTGTATGCACTGCGAATTGGCGCCTTGCGAGCAGGTTTGTCCGGTTGCTGCAACCACTCACAGTGAAGACGGCATGAACCAGATGACCTACAACCGTTGCATTGGTACACGATATTGTGCTAACAACTGTCCGTTCAAGGTTCGTCGTTTCAACTTCTTCAACTATACAAAAGAGTATTTAACCACCGGCGACGATCCAGAAATCATCCAAATGGCAATGAATCCTGACGTAACCGTTCGTTTCAGAGGTGTTATTGAGAAATGCTCTTACTGTGTACAGCGAGTGAACAGTGCAAAAATCAAATCCAAAATTGCCACCGGTTCCAAGAAACCTGAAGACGGAGCTGTTCAAACAGCTTGCCAGCAGGCTTGTCCGGCAAATGCAATCACATTTGGTGATCTGACAGATCAAAACAGTGTTGTTTCTCAGCACAAGCAGAATGACAGAAACTATGTAATGCTCGAAGAGATGAATGTTCGTCCAAGAACGTCATATCTCGCGAAGCTTCGAAATACTAACTCAGAATTGGCTTAATAACCAGGATATTTAATCGCAACAGATTTAACATGAGTAAAACGTACGAATACGTTCCTGAACCCGCTCTTGTAAAGGGGAATCACGATTTTAAGAGTCTTACAGCGTTGATTACCGATATCAACATGCGTCCCACGCCTAAAGGCTGGTACATCGCATTTGGTATTTCAAATATTCTGCTGTTTGTACTTCTTTTCTCCATTGGATACCTCATTTGGGAAGGAACCGGAATTTGGGGATTAAATGCCCCTGCCGGATGGGGATGGGCTATTATCAACTTTGTATGGTGGGTTGGTATCGGTCACGCCGGTACGCTTATTTCCGCTATTCTTTTCCTCTTCCGACAGAACTGGAGAACGGCCATTAACCGTTTTGCGGAGGCTATGACCATCTTTGCCGTAATGTGTGCGGGTATATTCCCGGCCATTCACGTCGGTCGAATCTGGGTGATTTACTGGGTTTTCCCACTGCCTAACCAAATGTTAATGTGGCCCAACTTTAATTCTCCACTCTTGTGGGACGTATTTGCCGTATCAACATATTTTACGGTTTCGCTGCTCTTCTGGTATGTGGGATTGGTACCCGATCTTGCCACTATCAGAGACAGAATTAAAAGTAAAATCGGTAAAGTTCTCTACGGCACTTTCGCTTTAGGCTGGAGAGGAAGTAATCGTCACTGGTGGAACTACGAAAAGTCATACATGATTCTTGCAGGGCTGGCCACTCCCCTTGTACTCTCTGTACACACAATTGTATCCTTTGACTTTGCCGTATCTCTGATTCCGGGATGGCACACAACCATTTTCCCTCCATACTTCGTGGCCGGTGCGGTATTTTCCGGATTTGCGATGGTATTGACTCTCATGATTATTGTGCGAAAAATTTACGGTCTCGAAGAGATAATGACCGTAGATCACATCGAGAAGATGAACATCATTATTATGGTTACCGGCTCAATGGTCGGTTTTGCCTACCTTATGGAGTTCTTCATGGCTTGGTACAGTGGAGTTGAGTATGAAAAAGCAATTTTCATACTTCGGGCAACGGGACCTTATGCCTGGGCTTACTGGATTATGATTACATGTAATGTAATCTCCCCACAGCTTTTCTGGTCTAAGAAATTACGCCGTAACGTGGCATTTACATTCTTTATATCCATTGTAGTGAACATCGGTATGTGGTTTGAACGATTTGTGATTGCAGTAACATCACTATCAACTGACTTCCTGCCATCCTCATGGGGGTACTACTCACCAACATTCTGGGATGTAATTACTTATGTTGGAACATTCGGTTTGTTTTTCACATTCTTCCTGCTTTTCCTCAGATTCCTGCCAATGGTTGCAGTTGCTGAGATCAAAGCTATATTACCGCAAGCCGACCCTCACAATTATGATGAGAACGGAGAGTTCAATCCTCCAAAAGTAGAAATTCCTGAACCTGTAAACGATTCTGAACAAAAAGGATAAAGTGATGAGTAAATCAACTGTAGGAAATAATATGTATGGTGTACTCGCCGAGTTCAGAAATCCAAAAGAACTTGTCGACGCAGCCAAAAAGATTAATCAGAACGGATATAAGAAGTTTGATACGTTCAGCCCGTTCCCAATTCACGGTATTGATAAGGCAATGAATTTGCCAAAATCAAAGTTGGGCTGGATTGTGATATCTCACGGTTTAGTGGGGTTGATTGGCTCTTTTTCCATGATCTATTTTATGATGGTTGCCGATTACCCATTAAACATAAGCGGTAAAACACTTTTAAATATTCCGGCCTGGATTCCGGTTATTTTTGAGCTTACCGTTCTTCTGTCTGCGTTTGGAGCGGTATTTGGCATGTTTTTCTTAAACGGCTTGCCTAAGTTTAATCATCCGCTTTTCAACTCTGAAAACTTTAAAAAAGCTACAGACGATGGATTTTTTGTATGCATCGAATCTGATGACCCTCAGTTTGATACTGAAAAAGTTCAGACACTATTGAAAGATGCCGGCGGTACCAATATTGAAGAGATTTACAATAATTAATCAGATTTGTAACGTTTTAAATAGACCATTTTAATTAAACCAAAAATTTACAGCAGCATAAACGATAATGTTTCTACCACTATCGTGAAGCTGTTGCATCTGATTTAAATTTTAATTTGTCCATACAGATGAAATTAAACACAGCCAGAATATGTGCCCTACTATTGATTTCGATCATGATGATGTCATGTCGCGGTCAAAAATCTGAAAAACCACCGATTCATCCTCAGCAGAACATGGATTTTCAGGATAGATTTAATGCTCAGGAGGCAAACCCATTTTTTGCCGATGGACGCAGTATGCGCACACCTGTTGAAGGAACTGTCGCCCGTGGACAATTACAAGCCAACACAGTTCTGTATGAGGGAGTTGATGAAAATGGTGACTATGTAAACGAAATCCCATTTGACCTGACTGAGTCATTCCTTTACAGGGGAAAAGACAAATTTGAAGTCTATTGTCAGGTTTGTCACGGTGGCACCGGTAATGGACAAGGTATCATCATGACCGGTGGATACGGTTATGTTCCGGCTCCAAGCTTCCACAGGGAAGCCAGCTATAACATGCCTGATGGTGAAATATATTCCGCCATTGCTAACGGTATTCGTAACATGCCTTCATACGCGTCACAAATTAAGGTGGAAGACAGATGGGCGATTGTAGCTTACGTACGAGCCCTACAGCGCAGCCAGAACGTACCTGAAGTGGAAATGGAACAGTATGATGTGGATTTAGCGCAACTCATGCAGGAAGATGAATCACGCAGAGCCCGGGAAGCTGAACTTGAAGAACAACGTGCTGCGGCTAGGGGCGAAGAGGAAATTTCAGCAAGTCGGGGTGAACAACTGGTTACTGCAAATGCCTGTAATGCCTGTCACTCTGTAGACGGCTCGAGGATGGTTGGGCCCAGTTACCAGGGTTTATACGGTGCTGAAAGAAATTTCGCAGACGGTTCATCGGCAACCGCTGATGAAGAGTACTTAAAAGAATCTATTGTTCAACCGGATGCTAAAATCGTTGAGGGATATGATAACGTAATGGCTCCTTACTCCTACCTTTCTGATGGTGAAATTCAATCCATCATAGAGTACTTAAAAACACTTTCTGATAATTAACACTGAGCGTTAAAAAGAAATAAATTCATGGCTTCAAACAGTCCAAAATTAGCTGATTCTGTTCAATTTCCTGCTCAAAAAGATGCAACAAAAGCATTATTCGGGGTAGGTATCGTAGGCCTCATTGCCAGCGGTGTTGGGTATTTTCTAAATGCAGATCAGTTTTTCTTCTCATATTTGACAAGTTTTGCGTTCTATACCAGTTTCGCTCTTGCAGCGCTGATCATGGTAATGATTCACCATATTACAAAATCATCGTGGGGCGCGGTAATTCGTAGAATTCCGGAATCGCTATTTGCCAAATTCTGGATCTGGGCACTCTTTTTCATTCCCATCATTTTAGGGATGAGTAATCTGTACAGCTGGACGAATACTGAGTATGTAATGAATGATCCTATTCTTGCAGGAAAGACACCCTATTTAAATGAGCCATTCTTCATTATACGTCAGTTTATCTATTTTGGCATTTGGAGCTTTTTAGGTTATAAACTGCATAAAACATCAGTGGAAATGGATCGCACCCGCGATTGGGGATTAACGGCCCTGCTCAGAAAATTTAGTGCTCCCGGTATATTGCTTTTTGCACTGACCATTGCCTTTGCAAGCTTCGACTGGTTAATGTCTCTCGATGCACACTGGTTCTCCACCATGTTTGGTGTTTACTATTTTGCCATGAGTTTTCAAGCGCTTTTTCCGTTTATCATATTGATGGTATTTTGGATGCACAGCAACGGAATGCTGACCACTGTTATCAAAAAGGCTCATATTTATGACCTGGGAGCCTGGTTCTTTGGTTTTACCGTGTTTTACGCCTACATCGCTTTTAGTCAGTTTCTGTTAATCTACTACGCCAACATCCCTGAGGAAACACTTTGGTACTACCACAGATTAGAAGGAAGCTGGGAAACAATTACATATATGCTTCTCTTTGGCCGATTTGTAATTCCTTTTATTCTGTTGCTTAACAGAGAATCGAAGCATAATGAATTGCTTCTTAAAGTTACGGCTGTACTAATTTTAGTGATGCACTTTTTAGAAATTCACTGGATTGTGATGCCTACACTGCACCACCACGGTTTGGCCATTAGCTGGCTTGATATTGCCACTTTTATTGGACTTGGGGGAATTTTCATGGGAATATTCTTCCAGACGTTTAAAAACAATAATATGGTGCCGGTTAACGATCCCAATCTTCCGGAATCACTACACAAAGAGTATCATCAATAATTTTTCTTTAACTGCATTTAGATATGAGTAAAAGCTCAAAAAATTTCACTGAAGAAGAAAAAGCAGCAATTGCTTTGAAAGCTGCATCCGGCCAAGAAAATAAGCTGCAAGAACTTGCAGAAGAATACGATGTTTCTGTTGAAGAAATACAGAATTGGATGCGCGAAACCGGTGTTACTTCCGTTAATGAAGACGATGATAGTATATCTATCGAGACAACCGATAGCTACGCTACCTCTGTTGAATTTGGTGTTTCTTCTGATACACCGGACTACAAAAAAATTGTATTTTGGACCACATTTGGATCTGCTGTTGTATTGCTGATTATCGTATCAGTTTTCTACGTACACAGCTATACAACATCAAATGTAGCCGACAGAACATCCCAGGAAAGTCAGTTTTACGATATTCAGGAACTTCAGCAAAAAGATTCTGAAACGCTCAACAGCTACGGTGTTGTTAACCCTGAAGAAGGTATTTATCGTATCCCGATTGATAGTGCTATCACAGAAATAGTGAATGAAAGTAATTAAAGTAATTTTATGAAGTATACACTGAACATCGGAATATTGATTTCAGTGTTTTTCATTTTTACTGCCGGTTCAGTATCTGCTCAGTTAAATCAATCTAAACCGCAAATACTTGAAGAAATTGGTGTTGATGAAAAACTTGGGGATACCATTCCCCTCGATCTGAAGTTTGCCAACTCTGAAGGTGATTCAGTAAGACTCGGAGATCTATTCATTGACGGAAAACCTGTACTTTTAAACCCACTGTACTACGATTGCCCTACTCTTTGTGGTCTGGTTCTCGATGCAGTTTATAAAGTTGTGGATCAATTGGTGTGGTCTCCGGGAAAAGATTACACAATTATTTCTTTTAGTATTGACCCGGAAGAAGGTCCTGAGCTTGCTGCTCAAAATAAACGATCTTATTTGGAATCTCTCGACAGGCCTGAAGCCGAAGAGGGATGGCACTTTTTAACCGGCAACCGGCAGGAAATTGAAGCACTGACTAAATCGATCGGGTTTCGTTACAAGTATGATGAACGCAACGGTGAATACATTCACCTCGCAAGCATTATGATGCTGAGCCCGGAAGGGAAAATCACACGGTATCTGTACGGGGCTACATTCAGAGAGCTTGATCTTCGAAATGCACTGCATGAGGCGGCCGACGGTAACATCGGTTCAGCTATTGATCAGGTTGTCATGTACTGTTTTACATACGATCCATCATCGCAAAGTTATGTCCCGGTTGCGATGAATATTATGAAACTCGGTGGCTTGGCTACCTTGATTATTCTGGGTATATTTCTTGGAATTTTTTGGAGGCGAGAGCACCTATCTACAAAATACTCAAAAACAACTACTGAACATGAATAGACTTATTGAATATATGCTTCCACCGGCTAAAAGTACCATGGCCGGTGAAACAGATGCATTGTTCTACTTCATCAATGTAACCAGCTTTATTCTTCTCTTTGGAATTACTGTTGCAATTATCTACTTCGCATGGAAATACCGAAGAAAATCGGAAGATGATGTAACTCCGGTAATTTCTCATAACAACAAACTTGAGATTACCTGGTCCGTTATTCCACTTATTCTGGTGATCATCGTTTTTGGTTGGGGATATAGTACATACGTACAAAAGATAACCCCTCCTTCAGACGCCTATGAAGTTCGGGTAGTTGGTAAAAGCTGGTTATGGGAATTTCATTACGAAAATGGAACCGTCAGCGTAAATGAATTACACGTTCCCGTTAACAGGCCTGTAAAATTGGTAATGAGTTCAGACGATGTTATCCACTCATTTTATATTCCAGATTTTAGAATTAAACAAGACGTTTTGCCGAACAGATATACTTCCGTTTGGTTTGAAGCAACTGAAGTTGGTGAATCTGTCATTTTCTGTACAGAATATTGCGGTACTGCCCATTCCAATATGATGGCAACCACGATAGTACAAACTCAGGATGATTTTGAAACCTGGCTCGAGTCTTCCGGAGGCAGTGGCGAAGATATGGAACCAGCCGAACGCGGTGAGATGCTCACACAAAGAAATGCGTGCGTGACATGCCACTCCACTGATGGCACCCGGTTGGTTGGACCATCATTCCAGGGTTCATGGGGATCTGAAGTGCCCCTGGAAAGTGGCGAAACCGTCGTTTTTGATGAAAATTACGTTCGTGAAAGTATCCTCGAACCCAATTCAAAAGTTCACGAAAGTTATCAGGCCGTTATGCCTTCGTATGCAGGTACTCTCGACGACCGACAGATTGATGCAATCATTGAGTATATAAAAACCTTACAATAGATCATGGCTACATCCGAAGCATCCAATACCACATTTAGAAAAATTCAGGTTCGGCGCTACAAGCCGGAGGAAAATCCTGAGAAACATTATCTCAACGAAGAGAAGGGACTTTGGGCCTGGTTAACTACCGTAGACCACAAGAAGATTGGTCTAATGTACCTGGGGGCAATTGCGCTGTTCTTCCTTGTAGGAGGAATTCTGGCTCTGGTTCTCAGAACAGAACTTTGGTCACCCGCAAGGTCATTCCTGGAGGCCAATCAGTACAATCAGGTCTTTACCCTGCACGGGGCCATCATGATTTTCTTTTTCCTGGTCCCCTCTGTGCCAACAGTTTTGGGTAACTTTGTATTACCCCTTCAGCTTGGGGCAAAAGATGTGGCCTTTCCGCGATTGAACCTTGCCAGTTTCTACATTTACGTAATCGGTGCACTTTTTACGTTAACAGCAATCTTAACCGGCGGCGTTGACACGGGATGGACATTCTACACTCCATACAGTGCAACTACGGGCGGAAGTGTGATGATGATGACGTTAGGTATTTTTATACTTGGCTTCTCTTCTATTCTTACGGGTGTAAACTTTATCGTTTCGATCCATAAGCTCCGATCACCGGGTTTAACCTGGGCGAAATTACCGCTTAATTTATGGGCACTTTACGCTACTTCCATTATACAGGTTTTGGCTACACCGGTACTGGCCATTACCTTATTACTCCTAACCATGGAACGCGCATTGGGAATCGGAATCTTTGATCCCAACTTAGGTGGTGACCCCGTACTGTATCAGCATTTCTTCTGGTTCTACTCCCACCCAGCCGTATACATCATGATTGTACCGGGTTTTGGTATTGTTTCAGAAATTATATCCACCTTTTCCAAGAAAATCATCTTTGGTTACTGGGCTATCGCGCTTTCATCCCTGGCTATTGCGTTTATCGGATTCCTCGTTTGGGGTCACCACATGTTTACGGCAGGTCAGTCTTCACTGGCAAACATGGTTTTCTCCTTCTTAACATTTATGGTAGGTATACCGACCGGTATTAAGATTTTCAACTGGCTGGCTACCATGTATAAAGGCTCGATCGATTTAAAAACGCCCATGCTTTACATCATGATCTTCCTCTTCTTATTCACGATCGGTGGGTTTACAGGAATTATGCTTGGTGCTCTGTCCGTGGATATTCACCTGCACGACACCTACTACGTGGTTGCTCACTTCCACTATGTGATGGTTGGCGGTATGGTAATGGCTTTCCTCGGAGGTATTCACTACTGGTGGCCTAAGATGTTCGGAAAAATGTACAGCGAGATCTGGGCTCGAATTGCGGCCGCATTTATTTTCATAGGTTTCAACATGACGTTCCTTCCACAGTTTATCATGGGCTCTCAGGGAATGCCTAGAAGATATTTCAACTACATTGAACAGTTCCAGCCATTCCATCAAACATCAACGATTGGAGCCTACATCATGGGGGTTGGATTCTTTATTATCGCCGGCTACCTCCTCCACTCTCTGGTTAAAGGTAAGCGAGCAGGCTCAAATCCTTGGGGCAGCCGTGCACTGGAGTGGCAAACATCTTCACCTCCACCACTGCACAACTTCGATTACATACCGGTTATCATTAACGGGCCGTACGATTATCACAAACCGATGTCGGAATTCCAGTTAGGAGTTGCATCATCACACAACGGTCACCACGCAGAAGATACGGTGAACGTACCTGACACAGCATCAGAAAAAGCGTAATTCAAACGAATAAGAAATCAGAAATTATGTCATCAACTTCTGCTATTGAAGAAAAAAGGCTGGATCACGTTCAACATCACTTCGTTGACAGTGATCAACAGTTCGAAACCGCAAAAATGGGGATGTGGGTTTTTATTGTAACTGAAGTTCTCATGTTTGGTGGACTCTTTGCAGCTTATATCGCCTACCGGGCGTGGTATCCCGAACTCTATCTGGAGGCATCCACTCAACTCAATTCTTTCTGGGGTGCTGTGAATACCTTCGTATTGATTGGTAGTTCACTGACCGTAGCCATGGCAATTCGTTCTGCTCAGCTGAATCAGATCAAAGGGTTAATCATAAACCTTTACATCACCATCGGCTTAGCTTTGACATTTATGGTGATTAAGTTCTTTGAGTACTCACACAAGTTCCATTTAGGGATTTACCCCGGGGAATATTACACCTTCGAGGGAATTGCT
The DNA here is from genome assembly GCF_034521535.1 of Rhodohalobacter sp. GTDB lineage: Bacteria > Bacteroidota > Rhodothermia > Balneolales > Balneolaceae > Rhodohalobacter. Next base: position 703,456 of record NZ_JAXHMF010000006.1, read on the forward strand.
CACGAAAAAGCAAACATCTTCTTTAGTATCTACTATATGATGACCGGGCTTCATGGAATTCACGTAACTGTAGGTATAGGGCTTATGATCTGGCTTGTTGTTAAAGCGAAGAAGAACGTATTTCACAGCGGGTACTACACACCGGTTGAAATTACCGGACTATACTGGCACCTCGTGGATATCATCTGGATCTTCCTGTTTCCTTTACTCTACCTGATCGACTAACTGAAAAAATTACTACACACTATTATGAGTGGACATCATATTTCATCAGCTAAATTTCTCTGGGGAATTGCCATCACCCTGTTTTTCTTAACATTCGTTACTGTTGGCGTAACATGGATTGAAATACCTGCACCTTGGAACGTGGTTGTAGCTATTGGAATTGCTATTGTAAAAGCATTACTGGTACTGCTCTTCTTCATGAATCTCTACTGGGACAGTAAATTCAACTCACTGTTGTTTGTCTTTTCAATCATATTCTTCCTTTTACTGATTGGAATTACGCTGTTGGATACAATGTACAGAGTTGATCCTGTTCCTTCGTTCTAAAGCAGACTTATACATTTTTATCAGGGCCGATTTCTTACGAGATCGGCCTTTTTTTATTTACATTTCAGACAGTAGAAAACAGAACTCAAATTGCAAAAGATGAATCGCTTGGAAATTGGAAATCTAGAATTATATCCCGTGGAAACCGGAAGATTCAAGCTGGATGGAGGCGCAATGTTTGGCGTTGTACCCAAAACACTTTGGAGCAGAATGATACCGGCTGATGATAAAAACCGCATTCCCATGGCTATGCGATGCATGTTGGTGAAATCGAAAAAAAGTGATCGTATCTATCTTATTGACAACGGATGTGGCAATAAGTTCAATGAAAAGATGGAAAAGATCTATTCACTGGACTACGACCACAGCAGCCTGATCGACTCTCTAAAGCAGCTGGACATTAGACCTGAAGAGATCACCGACATGGTCTTTACTCATCTCCATTTTGACCACTGCGGCGGTACTTCAGACTATGACAGTGACGGAAATCTTTTTGAGGTCTTTCCAAACGCAACCTATCACGTAAACAAACGGCATTGGGAAACGGCTACAAATCCAAATGATCGCGAAAAAGCGAGCTTCTTTCCGGAAAACATAAATCCTATTAAAAATAGCGGACGACTGAACCTTACCGACGACGGTGTAACGTTTGAGGAAGGTTTTGAAACAGTTGTAATGAATGGTCATACAGAAGGCCAACAGCTTCCGGTATTTACTGACGGTAATAAAACCATTGTCTACGCTGCTGATCTCTTTCCAACCTACGCACACGTGCCTCTCCCCTGGATTATGGGTTACGATATGAAGCCACTTCAAACTCTTGAAGAGAAGAAAGAGTTCTTTAAAAAAGCCATGGATCAATCCTGGTATATATTTATGGAGCACGACGCAGAACACGAAATAATCACGTTGAAAAATGAGGATGGAAAATATTCTATGGATCAATCCATGAAGATATCCGACATCGAATAATTATCCATTTATTCCGTTGATTTATGTGTCTGTCACAATATTTTTAAGCTTCAGTGCCTGAATGTCTCAAAACCCAAAAAACAAAACAGAGAACAAACTGGAAGAACTTCTCAAGTTCCTGAGAACACAACACGCCCGTTTGGGAAAGTTCAGAAGAAGAACCATTCTGTTTTCGATAATCGCAGTTCTGTTAGGCGGATTATCACTGTTCTTTATTTTTGAGAACTACCTCTATGCAGAATCCACTGTAAAAATAGTCTTTCTGCTGGCACTGGTTTTGGCTGCAATTTTTTCAGCATGGAAAATTAGGGAGAATTTTTCCATATACGCTTTTCAGAAATTTTACACTGATTTTTTTTCAGACACAGGACATGAAAAGCTACTGAGCGCTGTTGATCTGCATCTCTTTCCCGATCAGAAAGATTCTGTTTTCTACAGTGCAGCGGTAACGGAAAACCTCATAAACAGTGATCCCGCTAAAATTGAATCCGATCTTGAAAAGTATGTTCAACAAAAGACTGAATACAGATATTACAAACGGTCGATCCAGTTCTTTTTGGGCACCCTCCTGCTTTTTGGATCTCTTTCTGTAGCTCTTTCTGAGTCAGCGGCCAGAACATTTCAGTTTTGGGAGACTTTTTCCAAGCCCAACCCCTATCAATACACAATCACGCCGGGGGATGTGACTTTAGAGCACGGTTCTGTTTTTAGACCTGAAATAGATTTTACTGACGGAAATCAACCCGACCAGGTCCTGCTTTCATTCAAGACAGATGTAGAGGAAGAGTACAGATCGAGACAAGTTCAGAATATCGGGGAAAACAGATTCAGGCCTGCTGAGATAGAGCTCACCAATACGATTTCGTATCGATTTGAGATGGATGGATTTGTGAGTGACGAGTACGTGGCAGAAATCCGTCTGCAGCCCAGGTTCGAAGAGCTCATCGCTGAAGTAGAGCCGCCGGGATATACTCAACTTTCAAATACAGAAATAACGTATCCCTTCTCTGATATTTCCTTCTATCCGGGTTCTGAAATTTCATTTCGAGGCGTGACCAACAAAGAGCTCACTTCCATCACGGTGAATCGGACAGATGAAAATAAAGTACCTGAGATGGAATCTAACAATGGCAAAACTGAGATTAAGCTCACAATTACTCCCGTGAAAAACGATACGCTCTCGTTTGTGATGTCTGATATAGACAGTCTCCAGAACAGTAATCCATACCGGACAGTCTTAAAGATCACGGAAGACCGTCCGCCCGTTGTTTCCATTCTTGAGCCCACCGGTTCATTTCAAAGTTCAAATCCCGAGGTTCTGAACATCAGATACAGGGCAACAGATGACTTCGGACTGGTTCGGGCACAGTTGATGTGGGATCAACGCCGTGCTTTTGTTGAAACCCCGATTCAAGGCAGTGAAGCTTTATCGAGGCCGGGCAACGGATACACAGAAAACTATCAGTGGGAATTAAACAGTTTAGATTTGAGGCCGCGCGATGAAGTTCAATTCAGAATTCGTGTCTGGGATAATGACGAAGTATCCGGTTCTAAATACAACGATTCGAATGTTGTAACTCTTATTGTCCCCTCTCTGGCAGATAGCTTTGAAGAGCTTGATCGCAGGGAGCGCAACGTTCAGGATGAAATGGATGAGATTTCTGAAAACTTCAGAAACATGGAGCAGGAGTATGAAGATTTTCTGGAGAGACTCAGACAAAATCCTGAAGGTGGATTTGAGGAAGAGCAGATGCTGGAAGAGATCAGGGAACAGCAATCGGACATTGATGAAGCTGTAAAAGAAATGAGCGAACGCTTCGAACAGCTTCAGTCTGAGATTATGCAAAATGAAAATGTTTCGGAAGAGACTCAGAGAGCCTACCGTGAGCTTCAGCAGTTGATGAAGGAGCTGGATGATCCCGCACTTCGCGAGGCTATGGAAGAACTTCAAAGGGCACTTCAGAACATGTCTCCCGATGAAATTGAACAAGCTTTGGAAAACGTAAATTTCAATGAAAATCTATATAAAGAGCGCCTTGAACGTACCGTTGAGCTGTTTAAACAGCTCAAAATGAACAGCGATCTCGACAAGCTTGCCCGCCAATATGAAGATCTCTCCGATCGAATCAAGCCACAGGATAATCAGTCTTTGGAGAACCTCCAAAATGAACTGAAAAACAGTGATGAAGACATTGAATCTATCTCTGAGCAACTCGAAAATCTGGATCAAAATCCACCGAAAAGATCTGAGCAGCAGATCAGGCAGTTAAAAGAGGAGTCTCAGTCTCAGCTGAATGAAATCTCCGAAGAGTTGGAGGATCTGAACAGACAAACTGAAGATGAAAAAAGCAGTGGAAATGATCAGACCGGCGACGAAATCCAAAATGAACAACAGCAGATCAGTAATCAGCTTCAGGAACAGGCACAAAAAATAAGATCGGCCAGAAGTGAGATGAGCGGGCAGCAAATTCAGGTTAACATTCTAGCGCTGCAGCAATCGCTTTACACTTTGCTGGAGCTCTCTGATCTGCAGGAGTACATCACAAAAACAACCTGCCGAAACTCGAAGCAGAAGCCAGGGATTTGTTGATCTGGCACGAAATCAAAAGAATGTGGCTGACCAATTCTCTATAACTGCAGACACTCTATTCAAAGTTTCGTCTGAACTGCCGGGCGTACCCAATCAGATTAACAGAAAAAAAGCTGAGGTAGAGCGCAGTTTAAATCAGTCGCTTGATGAAATGGTTGAAAGAAATCAACGCAACGCTTCCATTTCATCAAGGGAAGCATTTGCCGGAATTAATGATTTGGCTTCCATGCTTGCGTCCCTCATTGATCAGCTCAAGGATCAACAGAACGGAGGCGGTGGCGGAGGAATGAGCATGCAGCAGATGGTGGAACAGATGCAGCAGATGTCAGGTGATCAGCAGAAGCTAAACCAGCAGCTTCAGCAGATGATCAACGACATGCAGGGCGACCGTCTGAGTCAGGAACAAACGGAAAGGCTGGATCAGCTTGCTCGTCAACAAAATGAAATCAGAAAGCAGCTGCGCGAACTGCAGCAAAGAGGAGCATTTGAATCCGGTGACCGCGTTTTAAGCGAGCTTCAGCGAATGATGGATGAAATGGAAGATTCTATTAATGATATGCGTGGCGGATTGACGGATCCCATTATGACGGAGAGGCAGCAAAATATTCTTTCCAGGATGTTAAATGCAGAGCAGGCTTTACAGCAGAGAGGAGAAAAGGATGAGCGGGAAGGAACGGCGTCATCTCAGTATGATCAAACCCTTCCACCTGAAATGACTTTGGAAGAGCTTGAACAGGAAATTCGAACCCGCCTGCAAGATCCTAACTACACACGTTTTTCCGAGTCGTTTCAGCGACTGATAGAAAAGTATTTCGAACAACTGCGAAGATTTGAAGAACAGCCCGGAAGACAGTGATTTTTAGGTCTAAAAGAGTAAAACCTTTGCCCCTCTTCCAACTCTTTTGCATTTTCAATTTTGTAAAGTTTTGACAACTAATCAGTACACATTATTCTCAAATGCCACATGAGCAAATCTGACCAAATATCGATTGATGACATCATCAATTACCTGAAAACCGAGCAAGAAATTTACGGGCCTTTTTCCATTTCAGACCGGGAGTTAGATCTGTCTGACCACCCGGCAGAAGTTAAAGAGTTAACTAGACAAGAGGATACCGAATCACCATCAGAAAATAAGACAGAAGCACTATCACCGGCCGAAAAGCTTGCAAGCGTGTTCTACATTGGATGATTTAGAACAACTCTGTAAAACGGCAGATGAACTTAGAACCGATCTTGAAAACACCAATTTAGTGTTCGGGGTCGGGAATCAAAATGCTGACTTGATGCTGATTGGTGAAGCGCCGGGCGAACAGGAAGATCAACAGGGTGAACCATTTGTTGGTGCTGCAGGCCAGCTTTTGAATAAAATTTTGGGTGCCATTAATTTTAAACGGGATGATGTTTATATCGCAAATATTTTAAAACACCGGCCGCCGGGTAACCGAAATCCAAAACCGGAAGAAGCTGAACGAAGCCTCCCCTATCTGAATAGGCAGATAGAACTGATCGATCCAAAAATTATTCTGTGTCTCGGTAAGGTTTCCGGACAGACTATGCTCAACCGGGATGATACTCTCAAAAATATGAGAGGAAAATTTCACAAATTTGGCAGTCGAGAACTCTACGTGACCTATCACCCGGCTGCTCTGCTCAGAAACTCACAGTGGAAACGTCCCACCTGGGAAGATGTACAAAACGTACGCAAACGGTATGATGAATTAAGTGGCAATCCTTAAAACAAAAATAAATTTTCGGCTGAAATCTTGGCTCACTTTTTTGTAGTTTATAAAGCCGGTCAAAGGGTAAATTACCTTCACTTGCGACTATTCTCTTATCAGTAAAATTCTTGGTTTAGCAATCTATGGCCAGTCAAAACGGCTCAAATTATCAAAACAGTAAAAAGAACTCTTCGGCTCCGCATGATGGCGGCAGAGTTCCTCCGCAGGCTGTTGAAATTGAAGAGGCGGTATTGGGTGCAATGCTCATCGAACATGAAGCGGCAACAATCGCCCTTCAGCTTCTGAAACCCAACGATTTTTATAAGCCGGCTCACAAACATATTTTTGAAACTCTTTTTGATCTCTATGAGCGCGACAATCCGCTCGACTTAATCACGGTTGAAAATGAGCTTCGCGATAAATCTCTTCTCGACAGTGTAGGAGGTGCCGGGTATCTGGCTGACTTGACCCGATCGGTAAGTTCAGCAGCCAGTGTTGACTATCACGCGCAGATTATTTCAGAGAAAGCAGTAAAGCGTAATCTGATCCTCAACTGCAACGAGATTATCAAAGCCGCTTACGACTCCACTACGGATGCTTACGATGTTTTAGACAACGCCGAGCAGAGTATTTTTGATATAGCCAATACAAAGAGCCGGGCCAACGCAACAAAGATTGGTGATGTGTTAAAAGACACTCTTGCTCACCTGGAAGATTTGAGAGGCAAACCTGCCGGAGTAACCGGTGTGCCTTCAGGACTGGATGTAGACAATTACACATCGGGTTGGCAGAAGGGCGATCTCGTCATTATTGCAGCTCGTCCATCGATGGGTAAAACGGCATTTACACTGACATGTGCCCGTAATGCGGCACTTCACCCTGATGAAAACCTGCAGGCCAATGTAGCTCTTTTCAGTCTTGAGATGTCTGCTCAGCAACTTGTTCAGCGTTTCCTAACTATGGAAGCCCGAATTGACGCACAGGCTGCCCGTACCGGCCGTTTGAAAGATGAAGATTTTAAACGCCTGATTGATGCGGCCAGTCGGCTTTTTACGGCAAATATTTTTATTGACGACACAGCCAGCCTTAGCGTAATGGAGCTTAGAACCAAGTGTCGCAGGCTTAAAAGCGAACACGATATCGGGCTGATTGTCGTCGATTATCTTCAGTTGATGACTGCCTCTTCAAAAGATATCGGCAACCGTGAGCAGGAAATTGCGACCATCTCCCGTGGACTGAAAGCACTTGCCAAAGAACTCGATGTTCCTGTCATTGCTCTTGCCCAGCTTAGCCGTGCAGTTGAACAGCGTGGCGGTGATAAACGGCCTCAGCTATCTGACCTTCGTGAGTCGGGTTCCATTGAGCAGGATGCCGATGTTGTCTGTTTTCTTTACCGTCCTGAATATTATGGAATTACCACAACGGCTGAGGGTGAATCCACGAACGGATTGGCAGAGCTGATTATCGGAAAGCAGCGTAATGGTCCGGTAGGATCTACCCGAATGTACTTTGTGAAAGAGTACGCCCGATTCGAGAAATTGACTCGCGTGGATAACAATCCATTTGGAGATTCTGATGACCAGAGCTCACTGCCTCCTCCACCGGATGCGGGTTCAGGAGGTGGCGATACAGGTGGAGCACCTCCACCCTTCAGCCCCGGCGGTGATGATGAAGCTCCATTTTAGATGCTGATATTGATTGTACAACGGGGCGCCTGCCCCGTTGAAGGAACCGGTAATAAATTACCGGCCAAACGTCGCTAAAGCTCTGTTTGCTAAACTCGTCTGTATTACCCATAAATGGGTATGCTTCTTAATCTGATTTACAGTTGAGATACACTTTGAGTTTTGTGAGAGAACCGAACTTTTATCTAATAGCTAGATGCTTCCAGGATCAAGCTCCTGCAAAGGAGCGATCAGATCATAACCCCATGCGGAAGCTTGGGGAGCCAAAACGCGACAAAGTCGCCCGCCGAACAGAGAGTGTTCTTACATGCAGAAAATAGATTTGAGGCGGTACTAAACCAATATTATTCGAAACCGGCACCAAATTACCGGGCAATCGTTGAGAAATTTATCAGACGTCTAAACATTTTTACTTTCATAGCTCAGTTTTTGACATAGTCGTCATACAAATTCTTGCAATCATATTTAAAACGATGCAACGCTTTCAGTTTGTGCGAGCTCATCAAATAGAGCATCGTACTTTCCGATCATTCGGCTCCAGTCCAGATGCTTATTGATATTTTGAAGGGATGATTTAGGCAGAGGCTGAGTTTCGCCTGTCAGCAGATCTTTGAGATATTTAAAAAGCTCATCCTCAGACTCATATAGCACAGAAGAGTGCAACAGCGGCCTGTGCAAACTCTCCGGTATCAGCTCCGGATAGTGCAGTTGATTGGGAACCAACGGGTGACAACCGCAATAGACAGCTTCCATAATTGCCACACAGAAAAACTCGTAGGTTGCCGTCGATACAACGATATCCCCTGAGTGCAGAAGCTGACTGTATCGTTCAGGATCGTCCACATAACCGAAGTGCGTAATCTGATCACCAAACCGTTTCCACGCCCGTTCAAACTCTTCCGGTTTATTGTGTTTTGTATCACCGGCCAATATCAGATCAAACTCAAGATCAATGTCGTTCAGGCGATTCAGCACTTTAAAAAACATGGTCGGATTTCGATCAAACTGCCACCTCTGATTCCAAACAATGACCGGCCGTTCATTCTCACTTCTGGTATCCGGTTGATTATCAAAATATTTCAGATCCAGTCCGGGATACATCACCATACTTTTGTCTTTGATCTGCTGAACGGTGTTGTACGTTTTGTCATCCGGGAAATTATTCAAAAAATCAGGAAGGGCTCCAAAAAGATCCTGCATGTGAAATTTGGAAGAGAAAAGAAGTTTATCGGCAGACAGCATGCTCAGATAGTTGATATGGCAATAGGTCAAATCTCGCTCCTCTCCTTCCGGCATCGGCTGGGTAAGCTGATTTTCGTGCATCACCATGATCTTGGGCGTGTGTGCAAATCTGGGATTTGTCAATGCTAAAAATGCCGGCAGGTTAGTCATACTGCTCACAAGCAACAGATCAATATCCTCCTCAACGTGACTTGCCATCTCAGCCATTTTCACAGAATCGCCATGCATTCTCCATTTCCAGCCTTTGTAGTTCAGGTTGATCGAGTAGATGTTATGACGAGAGTTCTCCTGTAAGCCTTTCAGAAAAGCTTTATGCGATCCGCTGTAAAATGGTTCAACTGCTAAAATATTCAATGTCTCAACCGTTTAGATTTGACCTGTTACTTTAAGCTGAGAATATAAAATAAAAAGATGGGATTATTGAGAAGGCATCAAAAAGAAAACCTGTCCGGTTACATGAATTGAACCGAACAGGTTTTAATAGTTACGTGCCGGAAAAAAAACAGATTCTAAACTGCTATTTCACAAACAGCATTTCACGGTAGATTGGGAGTGGCCAGTAGTCATCAGCCGTGTACCGTTCCAGATAATCCACAGAATCCCGAATTTTGCTCATCGCAGGAATAATCTTTTCGCGATACTCCACACAAAGCCCGATAAGGCTTTCGTTTTTTATATCATCCTGAACTTTTTTGAGTTCAATCATCGCTTTTCCAAGATCATTCAAAGCACCGTTTACGGTAGTGAGCATCTCTTTGGAACCATAGTTATCCAAACCCAGATCTCCGGTTTCCTTAACGGCTTCAGTAAGCTCGTTGATGTAACGAACAGCCGCAGGATAGATCATTGTTCTGGCGATAGCTTCAGTGGTATCTACTTCAATGTTCAGATTGGTTACGTACTGTTCTGCAGCAATCTCGAGTCGTGAATGGATTTCACGGGCCGACATCACATTATACTTTTCAAACAGATGGATGTTCTTCTCTTTGGTTAAGTGAGGCAGTGCTTCAGCTGTAGACTTCAGATTTAGCAATCCTCGTTTTTCAGCCTCTTTCTGCCACTCGTCAGAGTAACCGTCTCCGTTGAAAATGATATCTCTGGCTTCACTCATTGTCTCAACCAGAACTTCCTTGAGAGAAAGTTCCAGATCCTTTTTCTCCATTTTCTTCTCCAGGCTGGTACACATGGTATCAATCGCTTCAGCTACTGCAGTATTCAGTACCACAATTGGGAAGGATACAGACTGGCTTGAACCAACCGCTCTGAATTCAAACTTATTGCCGGTAAATGCAAATGGAGACGTTCGGTTTCTATCTCCCGCATGCTTCGGAATTGTAGGAAGTACAGGAGATCCCAAACCCATCAAACCGGATTTCATCGATTTTTTCAAACCACCATTTAGCAACTGCTTAATGATATCTTCCAGCTGCTCGCCAATGTAGGCCGAAATGATAGCAGGCGGTGCCTCATTCGCTCCAAGGCGGTGATCATTGCTTGGACTGGCTACCGCAATCCTCAACAGGTCCTGATGCTTATATACTGCACTTAGTACTGCTGAAAAGAAAAACAGAAACTGCATATTTTCGTGAGGACTTTCGCCCGGTTCCAGCAGATTCATTCCCTCTGCCGTACTGAGCGACCAGTTCAGGTGCTTGCCGCTGCCGTTCAGACCGTCAAAAGGTTTCTCGTGAAGAAGGCACTCAAATCCATACTTTTTAGCAACCTTTTTCAGAACAATCATCATCAGCTGCTGATGATCCGCTGCAATGTTGCAGTTTTCAAAAATCGGAGCTACTTCAAATTGCCCCGGAGCAACCTCATTGTGACGGGTTTTTACAGGAATACCCAGCTTGTAAAGTTCGCGTTCGGCTTCCAGCATAAATGAAAGAACCCGGTCAGGTATTGACCCAAAATAGTGGTCGTCCAGCTCCTGTCCGCGTGGTGGTTTAGCACCCACCAGAGTACGGCCTGAAGTCATTAAATCCGGTCTGCGGTAGAAAAACTCCTGATCGATCAGGAAATACTCCTGCTCGCAGCCTACCGTAGAGGTTACTCTTTTTGACTCTACTCCAAACAGTGAAAGAGCGCGCTTCGTCTGCTTGTCCAGTGTTTCAACAGATCGAAGAAGTGGAGTTTTATGATCCAGTGCCTCACCTGTCCAGGATGCAAATGCAGTTGGTATGCAGAGATACTTACCATTTTGGTTTTCAATTAAAAAAACCGGGGATGTCGGGTCCCAGGCTGTGTATCCTCTCGCTTCGAATGTAGCCCTGAGGCCACCGCTTGGAAAACTGGAGGCATCCGGTTCGCCCTGAATTAAATCTTTTCCGGAAAATTCTGATACTGCGCCGCCTCCCTGGTTCGGTGTAATAAAACTATCGTGTTTTTCTGCCGTTGCTCCTGTTAACGGCTGAAACCAGTGGGTAAAGTGTGTAGCACCCATTTCTGTTGCCCACTCCTTCATGGCTAATGCCGCTGCATCGGCTACCGAAAGATCAAGCTCCTGACCTTCTTCAACCGTCTTCTTTAATTCCTTCCAAACTATTTTGGGTAGCCGCTCTCTGAGATCATCAAGTGTAAGAGTGTACTTACCAAAAACCTCTTTTATGTTCATATGCTGAAAATCACCATTGGCCTGTGGATTCCAGTTTCGAGCTGCTGCAAGCGTATCGTAGCGACGTGTTGTGTGTGACATTATTTTTTAAAATTTAGGTTCGGAGTTTTGAACAGCGGAAATATATCAGTGTTTGAAAATAATTAAAATTATTTCTTAGTAATTTTAAAATTCCTTACTTATTTACGTTTATTATTCTATTTAAATTATTATTTAATCTAAAAGCGCTTCCAGCTTGTCTCAAAACAAAACTTATTTATCCTGACCGGTGATGTGTCGAATTTTTTAAGGCACTCATTCATTCTGTATCTTTAGCAAACTATTTTTCTAAACGTGTAACTGAAAACGCCTTTTGAAATCATCTACATTTAAGGTCTGGCTTTCAGCGGCCCGGCCTCAAACTCTGGCAGCTGCATTTATTCCCGTACTCGTGGGTGCGTCCATTGCATTCCGGCAAGACTCGTTCATGTGGATCGCTACTCTGGTTGCCATGTTTTGCGCCTTTGCCATCCAAATTGGCACCAATTTCGCCAACGACTATTTCGATTTTGTAAAAGGCGCAGATACGGATGATCGAATCGGATTTGAACGGGCAACCTCTTCCGGATCCGTAACTCCACAGTCAATGCTCAGAGCTACTTCAATCACCATGTTCATTGCATTTCTAGCCGGGTTGTATCTCGTTTGGATTGGTGGATGGGTTATTTTATGGATTGGTTTGTTATCTCTCCTGTTTGGTATTCTGTACACTGGCGGACCATTCCCTCTCGGCTACAATGGCCTGGGCGACATATTCGTATTTATCTTTTTCGGTTTCGTAGCCGTGATGGGTACAACCTATGTAAACACTCTGGAGTGGAGTATGCACGCGTTTTGGGCATCAATTCCCGTTGGAGCACTTTGCGTCAACATTTTAGTTGTCAATAATCTGAGAGATGTTGAGCAGGATAAAGTTTCCGGCAAACGTACTCTGGGTGTTCTGTTTGGTGAAACCGCCCTTAAAATTGAATACGTAGTCATGATTGCGCTGGCTTATCTGACGCCCGTGTTTTTCTATCATTTTTTAGACTATTCGATTTTTATCATTCTTCCCTATCTATCCCTTTTCTTCGCCTGGAATTTGAACAAAGAAGTTTGGTACCATGAGGATAAGCGTACATTGAACAACACCCTCGAAAGAACGTCAAAATTGATGATCATTTACGGGTTTTTGTTTGCAGCCGGACTGATTCTTTAACTCTTGATCGAAATATTCACATACCGACTCCCCTTTTCAAAACCCTTCGTCACCGGTTCCGGAGTGTTTCATCATAGAGAAGGTCTTCTTATTCGGTATTCGGATGATTCCACCGAAGTGATCTCTGAAGCCGCTCCCCTTCCGGGATTTTCCACTGAAAGCTTAGAAGAAGTTAAAACCACAGTCACAGATCAAAAGGAATCTCTTGATATTTTCTTCTCCCAATCCTATTCACTTGAAGAGCTGAAGACATTTTTACAACAATTCCCGAAGCTGCCATCCCTGCAATTCGCTCTGAGTTTTTTGGGTATTCAAATCCTGTCGGAAAGAAGTCAACGATCTCTGTTTGATCTTTTTGAGGTCAAATATCAGCCGAAAGTTCTTGTAAATGATGTATTGCCCATTCAGGATGTGGAAGAGACCATTCATCATTTTAAAAAGAGCTACGATAGCGGGTTTAGAACCTTCAAAATTAAATCCGGATACCCGGTTGATCAACTCGTCAAAACCTTGAAGGCACTCAGTCAGACTGCAGGACAAGATTGCAGGTTCCGCGTTGATGCAAACCAATCATGGCCGGCGGATCAATTTTCAGAGATCACAGAGCAGTTAGGAGAATTCAATATTGAGTATATCGAAGAGCCGTGCCACAATTCGGACATTCAGACTTTGGCCAATTTTAATCAAAAATCTACAATTCCGATTGCACTGGATGAATCCATAAAAAACATTGATCATCTTAAAGTAGTGCTCAAAAAGCTGCCGGAAACGATAATTGTAATCAAACCGACAGTTCTGGGTAATTTGTTCGATTTATTTGAAACATTAGCTCGCCATAGAACTCATTTTAATAGGATTGTTGTTACTACAGCATTGGAATCATCCGTTGGCAGAAAAGCGGTTACCTCTGTTGCGTCTCTCATTGGAGATCCAACAATGGCTCACGGACTCAACACCGGTCGTTTTTTCAAAACCGATCTGTCTAACGAAAACTTGATTTCAAATGGAAAATTAAAACTTCCAGAATCCGGATTTTGCTCAACCAAAATTGAAGATTTAAATAACTCTTATTACCAAGTCGTTGATTGATTATATGCTCAACATTAACTCTACTGAATCATGAGTTCGCGGCTTCAAAAAATTCCAACTTTCAGTAAGCCTGAAAAAGAGCTGACCTTTCTGACGTCGGAACAAGAGAGCTATACCTATGAAAATCTATATGGATTTACGAGCTGGCTGTCGAAAAAAACGAACGGAATAAATTTTTCTAAAGAGAAGCCGTTTCTTATTTGCGGTCCATCTTCTGATGAAATTATTTTTCTTATCTCTGCCTGTTTTCTATTAAAAATCCCGTTTTTATCACTCCACGAAGAGTTTTCTGATACTGATGCCAAGATTCTAAAATCCCAGATTGAACCGGCACTTATTTTCACTGATGATCCCGACAGATTTAAAACCGTCTTCGATGCTCAGCAGATTAAAATTGATAAGGACCGGCTCACGCTTCAGGGTGAGTTTGACGAATCAACATTTTCCTTATCGGATATTGAACAAATTGCAGGGCTGTTTTTAACATCCGGGTCTACAGGCACACCCAAGATTGTCCCGATCAAAAGAAGGCAGGTGCTCTTTGCTGCCGACGCATCAGCAAATAATTTCAAACCGGGAAAGAACAGATACTGGCTGCTCTGCCTGCCGTTGAATCATGTTGGCGGCATATCCATCATACTCCGCTCCATTTTATACGGCTCAGCTATCTACAGACTGGACTCTTTCGATACCGACACCATCAGGGATCTTTTGTCAACAAAAATGGATTTTGAAGTTGCATCCATGGTTCCAACCATGCTGATTAATTTGATGGATGACACTCATTTTCAAACTCATTCCAAATTTAAAGCAGTTCTGCTTGGCGGAGGTCCCATCACTCCTGAGCTGATCGAGTGGGCTGTAACAAGAGGTATACCGATTGTAACAAGCTACGGCATGACGGAGACGTTTGCCCAAATCGCCGCCAATCCAATTCTAAATCCAAGCGGAACCTATTTACCAAAAAATAGTGTCGGCCATCTGTTTTCACCAAACCAAATTGAAGTTCGGGATGATGCCAACAAACCTCTCCCTATCAGGGAATCGGGTCATATCTGGCTGAAGGGACCACAGGTTTTTGACGGATATCTTTCGGACGAACTCAATCGGGATCTATTTGATGAGAATGGATGGTTCAACACGGGCGACTTTGGCTATCTGAACTACCGTAAACAGCTTTACATTGAGTCAAGGCGGATGGATCTGATCATCACGGGCGGCGAAAACGTCAATCCCGTAGATGTAGAACAAGCCATTGAAACATTTCCCGGTATCAGCCGTTCTGCAGTTGTTGGAGTTCAGGATAAAAAATGGGGACAGAGGGTTGTGGCTTTTTATACAACAGAAAAGGAACAAATTGATGAATTGAAGTTAAAATCTTATCTCAAGGATAAGCTTCTTTCTTTTCAGGTCCCCAAAGAGTTTATCCACAAAAAAGAGCTGCCGGTTACGTCTCTCGGTAAAATCAAAAAAAGAGAATTATTGCGCTCTTACAGATATTAAATGGCCGTTTTTAGATTCCCTTAATTAAAAAAGACTAACTCGCTATACCGTCTTTAAGTTGGGATCTTTGAAGAAGAAAAAATTATAGCATGATTTATAAAAAGCTTTTAGGACTGTTCATTTTTGCACTGCTTCCCGTGCTTGTTGTTGCTCAATCTCAACAAAACGTAAGCATTTCTGTATCGGCAACCGTTTCGGGCACCGTTGAGATGGTTACGATAAACACCGTTGATTTTGAGAACATTGAGCAGGAAAGCTCAGTCATCCGTGTAGATCCAATTTTTGGAGAGCGCGCCGGTAAGATGGTAGCGCGTGGTACACCAAACGCTGAGTTCAGAGTTGATTACATCCGTGAACGCGAACTCTTGAACCAGGACAGAGACGGCGTTATATTTTTTAACTACATAATTGCCGGTAATTTCATCGACGATCAGGAAACTGCGGAGCTATTGGATCAAGACATTCGAAACCTTCAGTTTAATGAAGATGGCGAATATTACTTTTGGGTTGGCGGAACAGTGGATCTCAGTGATGTAAATCCCGGCAGCTATCAGGGAGACTTCACAATAGAAATTGAATACATCTGAACTATTTGAAAGGATTATCCAAAAATATCATAACGGCTCTCTTCATTGCCCTGTTTATCGGGCTCAATGCAGAAACTGCCACCTCTCAGGATATTCGTTTTGGTCAGTACGGTACCTACACTCTCGAATTGGAAGATATTGGGCTGGAGGATCTGGTATTTCAAGGACCTATCACTTCAAATGGCGGTGTTTACGAAGTAGAGCTGATCGACTCAAAAGTTTTATCCATTATCGGTGTAAAATACCTGGATGTGGATGTAGACATCACAGCAGACGGCAAACTCTACCTTGATGGTGATCCCACTTATGAATTCAGACCCGCAGCGATCCATTCCTTTTACTCTCAATGCGGCATACGCGAACAATGGAGAAAATAACGTTTCGGCTTCCAGGCCCATCGGAATAGCAAACACTCCCTCAATGAGTTCGGGAACCGCCAGGTTTCCAATCTTGTCACGACGTCAGCAACCGCCCGGACCACCGCCACCGCCACCCACCGGAGACTTTGATCAATCACAGGTAAATGAGACCGCCTACATCTATTTCTACGGACAAATAGATGTAGGAAATGTTGTTGCCGGACAGTACCGCGGTACCATAACGGTTACAGTGGAGTACAGATAGTGATGAAAGGTAGCAACAAAAATAGTAAGGAACTCACGTTAATCATCTTTGGCATCTTTATTTGGTTATTGCCGATGTCCGGGATAAGCCAGTCCCTGAATGTTCAAATTGATGTAAACCCCGAAGTTCAGACAACGGTAGAGAGGAATTTGGATTTTGGACAGGTTATTACGGGAATGGGATTACAGTCCATTCCGCCCGGTTCAAACAATATGGGAATATTCAGGGTTCGGGCGCTTCGCACTCAACGTGTGATCTTACAGATGGATGCGGATGAGGCACTGCTGCACGAAAACCCTGACGTATTAGACTCGATACCGATTGATCTGCAGGCTGCATACACAAATTTTGGAATGGAGGATTTTGAGCTCAGCACACCGTTAAGCGGTATCGGTGAGAGTATTGTCCTTGAAACCTCAATGAATAATCCTTCATCGGAATGGAGTTCGCTTTATGTATATGTTTTTGGAAATGTAGATATTGGCAACGTGCGGGAAGGCGTGTATACCGGAGAAGTGATACTGACGGTGATCTACGAATAGTTCCCGATAAAGTTTGAATTAAGCCGTTCTAACGCTGTTCACCGGGCGTTAAAGCCTCTTAATTAAAGCTCTCTAACTTGGGGTGTGAAGTGCAACCTCTTATCTTGGTAACAGAAACAAAAAAACAAAATCACTCAACGATTATTTTAAACAACAACAAACCAACGAATAAAATGAAAAAATTAAGCTCACTTATCATCGCTCTGTTTGTGTCTCTCAGCGGGAACTGTTTTTGCTCAAGCAATACTGCAGATATTGATGTTACAGCTGAAGTTTTAGCTGAATTAAATGTGACAGGTACTGACGTTTCTTTTGGAAATGTCCAGCAGGGATCAGCTGCTCAAGTTCAAGCGAATACAAATGATACTGCGAACCCAAATTCAAATGCAAGTGCTCCAATCAGCTGGTTCACTTGACGTATCAGCAGGTGATCAAGATATATCAAGTTAAGTTACTCAAAATGCTATACTTGACTGATGGTGCTGGAAATAACCATTGACTTTTACACATAGAGTATTTATTATGGTGCAACTGAAGTAACAACAGATGTTGATGGTAACCGGATATACTGTATCTAGGTGGCTGGAGATCTAACATTTTGATATTGGTGGTGAACTTCAATCTCCAACTAATGCAGGTAGTTACTCTACAGGAACGTACAGCTGGTCAGCCACTCGTCTTTCAAGTACAATTACATTATACTAATTCAGAAAAATCAATTTTACGTAAAACCCCCACTATTTCGTGGGGGTTTTTTTATTTGTAAATTCAGTCAATTTGCTGAATAAAATGATCTGCTCATGAAAATTCGTCTGCTTTCACTTCCATTTGCCCTATTGTTACTATTTGCCGTTTCCGTTCAGGCTCAGGTAACCATCTCCCCAACCGCCGTCTTTCTGGATAAAAACAGCAAAGTCGGTTCTTTTTACGTCTCCAACCCATCCAACAGCGCCGTTGAGGTACGACTCAGTTTTGAGTTTGCCTACCCCGCTACGGATGAAGACGGACGTGTTTTTCTAAACTATGAGGATGAAGAAGCGCAAGAGCGTTTTTCTCTGGTTCCTCATTTAAGAGCTTTTCCAACAACGTTTGTTCTGCAGCCGAATGAGCGTCAAACCATTCGTTTGGTAGGCCGCATACCCCAGAACTCCGATCCCGGAATGTACTGGACCCGAATGCGCGTCTCCTCCAATCAGCTTACTCCACCCATCGGTGATGTGGCTGAAGGACAGGTCTCCGCTCAGGTCTCTTTTCAGATCGATCAGGTTACGGCTGTTCTGGTTCAACACGGGGATGCAGAGACCGGACTTGAAATTCATAGTACTCAAGCCAGTGTTGAGAATGACCGCCTGACTTTACTATCTGATGTTGAGCGTACGGGCAATGCCCCATTCATCGGAAGTGTTGAGACCCGAATATTGGACTCCAATGGAGAAGAGATTGACTCAAGGCGTTCATCCACATCGGTCTATTTCAGAAACAATCAGCGCGTGGAGTTCGACTCCTCAAACTGGCAGCCCGGACAATATACTGCTGAAACGACGTTTGAATCTCAACGAAATGATATTTCATCGCAAAATTTGCTTCAGATCCCTGAAGTAAGCGAGCGAACAACCTTTATGATTGAGTGATAAAGAAGTGCCTCCTGATAATACATCTGTTTCTTCTGTCTTTAAGCTTTCCGATTATAGAATCGGCAGAAGCTCAAAGTGCTGATCAAGAGGTATTTCTTCAATTTCGCCATCAGGGAGTCGTTAACACCTACGTTTCTGCGATATACGAGCGCGACCAATTCTACCTTTCCGTAACCGATCTTTTCCAGGCACTCCGAATTGATGTAAATGTCGATCAGGCCGCATTTACCCTCTCAGGTAACTATTTAGGAGAAGGAAATTATATTCTGAATTTGGATTCACGCCGGGCTCAGTTTGCCGATCGTGAAATCACTCTTTCCGCCGATGATTATCTGATAACAGATTTTGGCTACTACCTCGATCCGGATATTTTCTACCGCCTCTTTGATCTGGAATTTATTATCGATTTCGGCAGTCTGGCCGTAACTCTGGAGTCACCCGATACGATGCCGGTTGTGGCACAGCGCGAGCGTGAACTGAGAAGAGAACGACTCCTTCGCACTCAAAGAGAACTTCGAAGAGATTTCTATCCGCTCCAGTTTGATCGAAACAAGAGTGTATTTAACGCCGGCTTTTTAGATTACAACCTCACTGCAAACGTTAATCAAGGTGGAAACAGCTACCTCTACAGTACAAATATCGGTACGGAGCTGATTGGCGGTGACTTGCAGGGAACCATTTTTGGAAGTTACTCTCAAACCGCAACCTCACTGAGATCCAGCGGCCTGCGTTGGCGGTACGGAGTTCGAGACAAAGACTGGATCAGCACCGTTGTTGCCGGACAAACTACTGCAGAGGGTCTTGCTCCTGTGGCCTATACCGGGGTTCGGTTAACCAACGAGCCCATTGAGCCGAGATACATTTATGACGAAACCGCATTCACCGGTACCGTTGAACCGGACTCCGAAGTTGAACTCTACCGAAACAATACTCTGATTGATTTTACTCAGGCCGATGCCAGCGGAACCTATCGATTTTCCATACCCCTTACGTACGGGACATCAAATTACACCATCCGCACCTACAGCCCAACCGGTGAGATGACCACCCGTGATGCAAGGCTCCAGATCCCTTTTAATTTTCTGCCACCGGGCGAAATCAACTACACAGTTAATGCAGGACGAGTGGATAACCCCATTGCCGGTTCAACCAATCGGGGAATGGTTTCCAAGGCAAACCTGAGCGCCGGTCTTACAGACCGCTTAACGGCAACCGGAGGTGTTGAGTACTTTGAGGATTTCCACGATGGCCTTCCCACGTTTACGGGAGGAATATCAACGCGTGTCGCAGACAGCTATCTGCTATCAATTCAGGCAGCTAATGATGCATTTTACAGAGCCAGCGGTAGCGTAATCTATCCAAATAACGCCAGTATCAACCTGGATTACACCTACTACAATACTCAAGGCGGAATTTATAACACAAGCAGAAATCAATCCTCCATTCGAGCCAATGTTTTTACCCCGTTTACCATCGGCGACTGGCCCTTATTTTTCCGTTGGTCTGTAACGAATGAACAAAGAGAGACGGGTGCCGTTACCAGATATCGTGTTGATCTGAACAGCCGGGTGGGACGCGCCAATATTCGCTTCGGATACCGGGACACCCAACTTGGAAAATTATCATTTCAAACCACACCGGTAGCCAGGCTAAACTCATCCGTCACCTACAATTTTTCGCGAAGCCGCGAAATACCTTCTCTCCTGAGAAGTGTATTTGTGAGGGCTCAAGCCAACTACATTCCGTCTATTTCAGAAATTGAGGATGCTGAGCTGCAACTCAGCAGGAATATTACGCGCCGGGGCCGGCTGCAATTTTCAGCGGGCCGTAACTTCATCGGGGATTTCAACCTCTTCAGATTCTCGCTAACGTTCGACTTCAACGCAATTCGGTCCAATACCACCATTCGCTCCACAAGAAATTCAACAACGCTCTCACAGAGCCTGAGAGGATCTATCGGGTACGATTCAAACCACAACAACGTGTTGTTCACAAACAGGCAGCAAGTCGGCAGGTCAGGCGTTGCCATGCGAATGTTTATCGACAACAATAGCAGCGGCACATATGACGAAGATGACGAACTGATCCCGGAGAATGCAATACGCATCGATCGCGCCGGAGGCACCACATTTTCCAAAGGTGATATTAACTATATCTCACAGCTTCAGCCCTACCGGCAGTATAACATGACGGTAAATAAAGGATCGATAACAAACCCACTGCTTGTCCCTCAAATCGAGCAGTTTTCCATCGTAACCGACCCGAATCAATATAAGCTGATAGAGATCCCTCTCTACATGTCGGGCATCGTAGAAGGGAAAATTACGAGACGGATGCCGGACGGAACATCAAGCGGTCTTGGTGGGCTCCGTCTCTACCTCAGACAGATTAACGTACCAGAGGGCACTGAACCACATACCGAGGAGATTAGAACCTTCTCTGACGGAAGCTTTTACACCTATGAAGTACCTCCGGGCGACTACATCATCGAACCGGATCCTTCCCAGATAAACTTTCTGAATGCGGTTCCGAATGTTGAAACCATAGAATTTACTGTTGAAGCTATCGCTGAGGGCGACTTTGTAGAGGGGCTTGAAATGACGATGCTTCCTGCTGATGACCCTGAAGTTCGCGAACCGATTGAAGAGGTGCCGGTTATTGCTGCTTCAATCTTTGGATATAACGGATCGGGTTTAAATATTCGTCAGGAAGAAAATACCAGTTACAGTATTCAGCTTGGAACTTACACCACCTTTACGGATGCTGCTGATATGGCCTCCTATGCTGAAAGTTTTACCGAGCTTGAGCTTCAGATCGATTTTAATTCTGAAAATGAGCTCTATACTGTAAGAACGGTTCCTTTTGAAAGTTACAACACGCTTTTGAACCAGGTTTTAGATTTCGGCAGATCAGATGTGAACCTGCTTTCCGTCATTCACCATTATGAAAGCCCTGTAAATGAGGAAAATTTACATATACAGTTATCTGCCTACGACACAAAGGAACAAGCATCCAGATTGCGAGACCGGGTTCAATCTGATTTGACAGACCAGAACGTTTTCATCTACCCGGACAGGAGTAACAATGTATTCCAGGTGCTGATTGGCCCGTTTACAAGTAGAAGTGACTTAGTTTCAACACTCCATGAACTTGTATTTGACGGATACTACAGCGATTTACTTGCCGGGCTGGAGGAAGAGACCGAAGAAGTTGTTGAAACTGATTTAACATACGCAATAAGCCTCCGATCCTTTTCTGATTCTGAATCTGCCCTTCAGTTTATTGATGAGACACAGGAACAATTAGAAGAAGAGTTACAAGTTATCCAAACCGAAGACGGACAGTTCCAGGTAGTAACGGAACGGCAGGTTGGTAATTTGGAAGAACTCAGAGAGATCAATCAAGCTATTACGGCAGCTACCGGTATTACGGGCCAGAATATCATCTTGTATGATAGACCGGGTCAACAGACAATGCCTCCTGATAGCATCGATGCTGATACTCTTACAACAGATGAAACTGAAATTGTTGAAATTCTGGAAGAAGAAGAGTTTCAGGATGTGACGGAAGATCCTCTCAGAAATATTCCTACAATGGAATTGGCACCTATACGGAATGAGGAGAGACTTACATGCAGCTATCCGATTCAGGTTGGCAGCTTTGGAAATATCCGTGAAGCATCCTCAAAAGCAGAGGAAATTGGTAAACGATTGAATGAGGAAATTCACATCATCTACAATAAGTCCACTGAACTTTTTGGCTTGAGGACCTCTCCCATTGGAAATATTTCGGATGCTATGCTTCAGCTTTTACTATTCAGGGAACAAGATCCGCTCAACCAATATGCAATAGTGGGATTATGTACCGAAAGAAAATCATCTGTTGAAGAAACCTATGCCCGTTTCATTATCCCAATTTCTCAATTTGATCTGGAAAGTGATGCCGCTCAATTCTCAAATGAAATTGCTGACGAATTTGAAATTCAAACAAATATAAGGCAACCGGAAGCGGATGAAGCCGAACCATTCACTGTAATTGCAGGACCGTTCGAAGATTTCAAAATGGCGGAGCAAGTTCAGGAAAGATTACTTGAAAACGGCAAACTCGCCAAACCCGGCATTGAAGTTGATCCGGAAACATCACTGCCGCTGAACCTGATGTTCAGAATCTATTTGGGTGAGATATCAGATACCGGTGGATTTTCTGAAAAGAGTACGGAATATTTTAGATCTACCGGCCGGCGCCTTTCCATAGAGACCGATCAGGAATCTATTCGGGTGTTCGATCAAAGTGAGTATAGATCCTGGGCGAGATTTATAGAAATTTTTGAGGAGGTAAGAAACAGCACAGGCCTGCAGCCTCTTGAAATTTTTATTCTCGACTAGCAGACCTGTTTCTCAATGGTCATCTATAGATACTGAATCGTTGCTATCTGTTTACCGCGGTAAGCGGTTCCCTTGATTTTTTCCGTTTTGTTATCGCGGGTAATAAACTTCACACTAACCGTACCGTGTTCGTCTCGATCTATTTTCATTTCTGCTTTCATATTCCACTGATCGACACCGTTGCTCATTAAAACCGATTTGTCTGCTTCAGTAATGATTTGGGCGCCATCGGGAAGATTCATCTCAAAATCCCCATATGTTATCTCATCTTCACTTATCTGAAATGATTCGGCAACCCGATTTTCTGATATCTGGCTTCCGCTTACCACCTCAACCTTTACCTGCATAGTGGCGCTTGATGCCTGTTGCGCCATTGCTTCTGCAGCAGTAAATGTGATAGCTGCCAATACGAGTATTACTATTTTTATTCTGTTCCTCATGATTATCTCCTTAAAGCATGATGTCTCTAACACAATATATTAGAATATATTAATATTAGGAAACTCTAATTTATAGGAGCAATCTTCACTACACAAGAAATCTATCACTGAGTTCTGTAATGCCTGTTTTTTACATTTATTAGACTTTTACCGCTCTAATAAAAGGTGGCCAGTATGATATGTTGAAAGGGGGCAATGTGGGATGAAAAGAGGAGATTCAAATCTAACTGATGAACTTTCAAGCCAAACCTTAATCTATCAGGTCATGCACCTCACCCGGCGGCTGACGGACTCTTTCCCCTGTTGCAGACTTAGAGTCTTCTATCTGATGTATTATATCTGACAATAGTCGTTGTCCCAAGCCGGGTTTCTTCAAACTATCAGTCACTTCTATACTGATTAGATTGTCATATCAAATCAGTACATAACATAAAAAAAGCCGATTGAACTGAATCAATCGGCTTTTTTTGAAAAGATGTGGTAATGAGCTTAGAGCATCATCGCCAATGGATTTTCAATCATAGTGCGCAGTGTATTTAAGAAATGTGCTGCTTTTGCTCCATCTACGATCCTGTGATCGCTGGACAGTGTCACCTTCATTCGTTTACCGGGAACAATTTCACCATTCTTAACGACCGGCACATCACGAATAGAACCGACTGCCAGAATACAAGCGTTTGGCGGATTAATGATTGCCGTAAACTCTTCGATACCAAACATGCCAAGATTACTAATCGTAAATGTACTGCCTTCCATCTGTTCCGGCTGCAGTTTACGATCGCGTGCCAATCCGGCAAGCTCCCTGGTCTCTGCTGAGATCTGCTGCAAGGTTTTCTTATCGGTATGATTTAAAACCGGAGTCATCAACCCTTCATCGATTGCCACAGCCACGGCTACGTTTACATCACCGTGTTTGCGAATGGTATCACCCAGCCAGGAAGAGTTAATTTCAGGATGCTTTCGGAGAGCCATTGCAGAAGCTTTCACTACAATATCATTAAAACTGATCTTCACATCACTGATTTCATTCAGAGCAACCCGTGCTTCGATTGCTCTCTCCATATCGATGTCGATCGTTTCGTAAAAATGCGGGTTATTGAATTTACTCTCGCTGAGACGACGGGCGATCGCTTTGCGCATCTGAGAAATTTTAATCTCCTCATCTTCTTCAGAAGCAAATGATGGCACCTGAACAGCACCTTCCTTCTTCGCCTCTGCAGGCTTATAGTTCTCAATATCACGTTTAATGATTCTGCCTTCAGGCCCCGAACCATCCACGGCAGAAAGCTTAATCCCTTTATCCTCTGCCATTTTCCGTGCTAACGGTGATGCCTTTATTCTGCCATCATCATTGGCTTGATCATCGGCTTGTGCACTTTCTTTCTCTTTGCCATTACCTTTACCGGAACCGACGCCTTCTAAAATCGGATCAAAATCTTTTTTATCGGAAGATTCTTTTTTCTTCTCTTTACCGGAGCTCTCTTTTTCAGGTTTGTCTTCAGATGAAGATTCACCATTGGCACTCTCAGCCTCCTTCAGTATATCACTAATGTCTTCCCCTTCTTCTCCGGTAATAGCCATTATTCCACCTAAAGGAACAGCATCTCCTTCTTTAACTAGAATCTTGAGTACTGTACCGGGATCAAAAGCTTCAACTTCCATTGTTGCTTTATCCGTCTCAACTTCGGCAATTACATCACCGGCCTCTATTTTATCCCCTTCACTGATGTTCCATTTGGCAATGACACCCTCTTCCATTGTGTCACTTAACTTCGGCATCTCAATTTTTATAGCCATAATCCTGTTTCTTAATTCTGTTTTATATTTTTAAAATCACCCTGTTAAGCAGATTCAAATCCACTCCTGAGCCACACCTCTAGTTCCTGTATGTGACTGCATTTACAGCATCAATTACTTTTTTAGCATCCGGTAACCAGAGGTCAAAAAGCGGCTTGGAAAACGGTGCGTTTACATCCGGCAGTGTTACTCTTCGAACGGGTGCATCCAGGTAATCGAATGCTTCACGCTGGATCAAAAATCCAACTTCAGATGCCAATCCGCCAAACGGATGAGATTCATCAACAATTACACACCGGTTTGTTTTTTTCACCGATTCGATTATTAATTCAATATCCAGAGGTTTAATCGTTCTCGGATCAATAATTTCCATTTCCACACCGTCTTTTGCAAGCTGATTCGCTGCTTGTTTTGCAATATGGTACATTTTTCCGGTAGCAACGACCGTAACATCGTCACCCTCACGCTTAATTTTACCTTTCCCGATTGGGATGATGTAGTCTTCCTCGTCAGAGACCTCTCCTTTCATTCCGTACATCTGCTCGGATTCCATGAAAAGAACGGCATCGTCGTTTCGGATCGCAGACTTTAACAGTCCTTTCGCGTCATCCGGCTCGGACGGATAAATCACGGACAATCCCGGAAACTGAGCGTACATTGAATCGTAGGCTACTGAGTGAGTTGCGCCGAGCTGTCCGGCGGAAGCATTGGGTCCCCGGAATACAATGGGTGTATTCAACTGACCACCCAGCATGTATCGCGCTTTGGATGCGTGATTGATAATTTGATCAGCGGCCAACACGGCGAAGTTGAAGGTCATAAACTCCACGATTGGGCGTAACCCGTTCATCGCGGCTCCGACGCCAATTCCCGAAAAACCCAGCTCAGAAATCGGAGTATCGATTACTCGCTTAAAACCATATTTGTCCAATAGTCCTTCCGATACTTTATAAGCACCGTTATATTCGGAAACTTCTTCACCCATCAAAAAGACTTTTTCGTCGCGAGCCATTTCTTCGTCCATTGCGTCGCGAATTGCTTCTCTAAATTGTAATTCAGCCATTTTTATAAATCGTTGTCTTTAAAATTTCTTTTTGAGTCTATTACTTTCTGTCATGAAAGTGAGGGGTATCCGCAAACATATCTTCGTAGAGCGCTTCATCTTCAGGGAAGTCGGCATTGTCCGCAAATTCTATTGCTTCCAGTATCTCATCCTCAATACGCTGCTCAATCTCTTCCAGATCCTTCTTTTTGGCCACTTTTTCGTCAATCAAGTAAGCTTTCATACGCTCAATCGGATCTATTTCCTGGTATTTCTTAAGCTCATCTTTGGTTCTGTATTTCTGAGGATCGGACATGGAGTGGCCGCGATATCGATATGTGCGAATTTCAACAAACCACGGCATGCTGTCTTTACGAACTTCATCGGCTATATTCTTCATGTTTTCGTAAACCGTTAGTGCGTCCATTCCGTTAAAAACCGCACTCTTCATGCCGTAACCTTTTGCACGTTCATGAATTTCATTTACGGTGTGTCGCTTTGCAGCTGTACCCATTGAGTATCCGTTGTTCTCAACAACATAGATACACGGTAGCTTCCATAGCTGGCTCATATTGAGAGTCTCATGCAGGGCTCCCTGATCGACAGCTCCGTCTCCAAAGAAGGTTGCTGTTACGCGATCATTCTCTTGGTATTTGTTGGCAAATGCAATACCGCCGCCAATAGGAATGTGACCGCCTACAATACCGTAACCACCCCAAAAATGCTCTTCAACATTGGCAAAGTGCATCGAACCGCCTTTCCCTTTTGAGCATCCTGTTGCTTTTCCAAAGAGTTCGGACATACCTGCTTTAGGAGAGACGCCTCTCAGCAGACCCCAGCCGTGATCACGATATGCAGTGATGATATCATCATCGTCGTTTAAAGCATGAACTGTACCGGTTGATACAGCTTCCTGGCCAATATAAAGGTGAAGGAATCCACCAAATTTTCCTTTTTGATACTGCTGCATTGCACGCTCCTCAAACCGGCGTTGCAAAAACATCTGCTCAAACATATGGATTGCATCATCATCCGACAGGCCTAAATCTTTGTGTGATTTATCCGTTGGATCAGGCAGTTCTACTGATTTTTCAATTTGGCCGTTATTGCTGCTATCAATACCGATAGGGGTAAAAATAGCTTCTGTTTCTTTCTTCTTTGCCATACTTACAGTTAATCGTTAAACAATTTCTGATTTGCGTTAAATATACCCATTATTTGAGAAGTTTACAGATGCCCTGATCTTATATCAGATCTCTGCTTTTACCAACTCCTCAGCTTTTTTAAAAGCCTCGTCAATTTTTTCGGGAAACCGGCCGCCTGCAGTTGCAAGGTTGGGTTGTCCGCCACCGCCTCCGCCAACAATTCTGCCCAGCTGTGAAACCATATTTCCGGCTTTCACACCTTTTTGAATCAGATCGTCGGTAACAGCAGCCATAATGTAAACTTTTCCTTGTTCCTCGTCTTCTGATGCCAGGACGACTACACTTTCTTTTTTCGTCTTCTCAAGAGCATCGTATCCAAGCTGCTTTAATGTGTCCATGTCGGCTCCGGCCACTTTGCCTGTATAGAGTTGAACACCGGAAATATCTTTTCCGTTTTCAAGAATCTGATCCAGTGAGTCGCCGGCCTGACTTTGAATCAGTTTTTCAAGTTCTTTTTCAAGCTCTCTGTTTTTCTCAATCAGAGATTTTATGCCCGATACCAGCTCTTTTTGTGCACCGATAAGCTCTCGCGCTTTCTGAAGCTGCTCTTTTTCCGATCTCAGAAGTCCGTCTGCTTTTTTACCTGCCACAGCCTCTACCCTTCTGATTCCTGCCGCGGCCGATGACTCATCCGTAAAACGGAAGTATCCGATTTTACCGGTAGCATCCACGTGTGTACCGCCACAAAGCTCTACTGAATAGTTTGGATCGAACGTGATCACACGAACCTGATCACCATACTTTTCGCCAAAAAGCATCATTGCTCCTCTCTCACGCGCTTCATCAATTGGAACATTTCGCTCTTCGAGAAGAGGAATATTTTCCTGAATCTTTTCATTTACCTGCTGCTCAACTCTATCGAGTTCCTCCTTTTTCACGCCTTCGAAGTGAGAAAAATCAAATCGCAGCCTATCGGGAGCCACCAACGAACCCTTCTGAGCCACGTGGTCTCCCAGAACATCACGCAGTGCAGCATGCATGATGTGAGTTACAGAGTGATGTTTTTCTATTTCCTGCCGCCGGTTCAAATCAATTTCTGCAATCCAGTTTCCGGTCGGATTGGATGGAAGCCGATCTACATAGTGCAGATGTCCGTCATCTGATTTTTGTACATCCTTCACCTTAATAGTTTCATCCCCATTTGTGATCACACCAATATCAGCCACCTGTCCGCCGGATTCAGCATAAAATGGTGTTTTTTCGAGCAGTAAAATTTTACTCTCTTCATTTTCGGCCGTGGCAAGAATAGACGTTTCTACCCTCGATTCGTCGTAGCCCACAAACTCAGATTGTCCACCTTTAATCACTTCCCAGTTCAGATCACTTTTTTGAGAAGCTGTAAACTTTCCGGCTGCCCTTGCCCGCTCTTTCTGTTCCTTCATCAGCTCATCAAAACGACCGGTGTCCACTTCCACACCTTTTTCGCGAGCCATCAGTTCCGTTAAATCGATCGGAAAACCGTAAGTGTCGTGCAGTTTAAATGCGTCATCACCCGACAGTTTTTCCTTCCCTTCAATCATAGAGTGGAATAGTTCGATTCCCTGACCCAAAGTGTTCAGAAAACTTTTTTCCTCAGCTAAGATCACATTCTGGATATATTCAATCTGTCCATCCAGCTCCGGGAAAACATCAACAAACTGCTCAGCCAATACCGGAACCAGTTTACTCATGAACGGCTTTTTGAAATCCAGCCGATCCCACCCGTAGCGGATAGCCCTTCTCAGAATCCGGCGTATAACATAACCGCGGCCTTCATTGGATGGCGAAGCCCCATCCATAATGGAAAAGCTGACAGCACGAATATGATCTGAAATTACCCGCATGGCAATATCTGTCTCTTCGTCATCTCCGTACGTTTTCCCGGCCAGATCGGCAATTTTTTGGATGATTGGCTGAAATACATCCGTGTCGTAATTGGATGTTTTTTGCTGAAGTACAGCGCAAATTCGTTCAAAACCCATTCCCGTATCCACATGCTGTGCCGGCAGTTTTTTGAGCGAACCATCTTGCTGCCGGTTGAACTGAATAAATACCAGGTTCCAGATCTCCATCACGCGGGGATCGTCCATATTTACAAGTTCAGCGCCGGGCTTCTTCTTTCTCTCTTCGTCCGTTCGCAGATCAACATGAACTTCGGAGCAAGGTCCGCACGGTCCCGTTTCACCCATCTCCCAGAAATTGTCTTTTTTATCAAACTTGAGAACGTGATCCGGAGAGATAGAAGTCTTTTCAACCCAAAGCTTCGCTGATTCATCGTCGGCCGGCAGCCCGTCAGATTCATCTCCCTCAAACACGGTAGCGTATAATCGATCCGGGTCGAGACCCCATTCATCCACCAAAAGCTCCCACGCCCACTCAATGGCCTGTTCCTTAAAATAGTCGCCAAACGACCAGTTACCGAGCATCTCGAACAGAGTGTGGTGATACGTGTCGTGCCCTACCTCTTCAAGATCGTTGTGCTTTCCACTCACGCGAATACATCGCTGGGTATCAGCTGCCCGGTTCCAGATTTTACCATCATCTTTTAAACCCTCCTGTTCTCCTAAAAAGATCGGTTTAAACTGATTCATCCCGGCATTTGTAAATAACAGAGACGGATCGTTTTTTGGTACAACAGGGGCACTGTCTACAATGAGGTGACCTTTATCTTTAAAGAAATCCAAAAAATCCTGGCGAATTTGAGCAGCCGTTTTCAATGACATAAAATCAAAAAATATTTAATAAACATGTTTTCCTAATAAGCTTCATAAAATAGCAAAATTTAAACTTAACCTCATTTCATTCTTCCAATTTCATTCTCATTAGCCAAACTCTTCTTTATATTGGGCTATCTTTTAACTGATTTCACCTTATGAAAACCGTTTTAAACTATTTTCTGCGAGGGTTACTTTTCATCTTCCCTCTTTACGCTACAATCTTTGTAATTGTTTTTCTCGTTGACTGGCTTGATTCTGCCGTTAATCCCATTTTATTTGGATGGCTGCCGGTTCATATTCCGGGTCTGGGTTTAATTACTTCATTTATTTTCATTGCCCTTCTGGGGTTTATTATTTCAATGGCATTAACCCGTCCCCTCGTTAACTACTTTGAATCCATTTTATCCCGGATTCCTTTCATCAAAATTATCTACACAGCTTTTAAGGATTTTTCAGAAGCGTTTTTGGGAGATAAAAAGAAGTTTAATAAACCGGTCATTGTAACTTTCGCCGATGGTTTGGACCGAATCGGATTTATTACGGAGCGCGACCTCAGCATTCTAAACATTGAGAACAGAGTTGCAGTATACTGTCCTCACTCCTATAATTTTTCCGGTAATCTTTTCCTGGTTGATCCGGAGCGTGTACAGATATTGAAAATTGATCCAGCCAATGCTATGAAATTTGCCGTCAGTGCCGGAGTGACTCAAATTGAACCTTCCAAGCCTAAAAAACAATGATCAAAGAATCTGTTTTTTCAGAGTCAGAACTAACTGAAATTCGCGAGAACTTTCCCCATACCAAGACCGGACACATCTATTTAAATCATGCTGCAATCAGTCCAATTTCTCGATCTGTAAAACAGGCGATTGACCGGTTCATATCGGACAGATATACCGGCAAAATTGACAATTTTGAAATGGGAATGTCTATCGTACAGGAAACCCGTGATTTAATCTCCGGCTTTGTTAATGCAGAAAACTCCGAGCAGATTACTTTCATGTCCAACACTTCAGAAGGAATAACAGCGGTTGCAGAAGGACTTGACTGGAATGAGGGCGATGAAATCTTGCTGAACCGTATGGAATTCCCTACCAATGTTCAGCCGTACAGAATTTTAGACAGATTTGGTGTAAATGTCCGGTATATCGAACCGGAGAATAATAAGGTAACTCCGCACATGGTTGAGTCTGCCATCACGCCAAAAACACGGCTCTTTTCCATCAGCGCCGTTCAATACCTGACGGGATTTAAAGCAGATCTGGAAGCTATTGGGCAAATTTGCAAAAAGCATGACGTTCTGTTTGTTGTAGACGCCATCCAATATCTTGGTGCCGGCACAATCGATGTGCAAGCCTGCAACATAGACGCACTGGCAACCGGAGGCCACAAATGGCTGATGAGTCCTATGGGAACCGGATTTCTCTACCTCTCAGAAAAACTAAGCCGTCGATTAAAACCGTATAAAACGGGTTGGTTGTCGGTTCAAGAGCCCTGGGAACTTTCAAACTTTGAGCAAGAATGGCTGCCTGTTTCACAACACTTGGAGATTGGAACGCCAAACATGATCGGTATTGCCGGTATGAATGCCTCTCTGAAAACCCTGAACAGTATTGGTCCGAGTAGAATTACAGAGAACATATTAAATCTCACAGACTATCTGACTACAAAATGTTCTCAGCAAAAAAACACGCATCTGATCAGCCCTAAAGAACGGAAAGAAAGAGCAGGAATCGTTACATTTACAACCAGAGATATAACCGACACAGAATCGTTTGTAGAATCCCTTAAAAAGAAAAATATTACTATTTCGTCCCGAGAAGGTAAATTGAGAATAGCACCCCACTATTACAACACTATTGAAGAGTTAGACACTGTATTGAATGCCTTTATTTAAAAAACTCAAAGAAATTTTGCTTGAGATTAAAGACGTTGTCGGGGATACAATCCAAAAAGCAATCGATGACGAAATTATGGTTCACGGGGCGGCTATCGCCTTTTACACAATTTTTTCAATTACTCCGCTCTTTATCCTGATTGTATTTTTGGGCGGTATATTTTTGAGTGAAGAGATTGTAGCGCAGCAGGCCTCTGAATATCTCGGCGACTATCTTGATGAAGTCGTTCTGACTAATTTAATTGACTACATAAGCTCACGGGGGCAAGATCAGACCGGTTTGGTTACCACGATAATTGCGGCCGGCACGGTAATATTCGGGGCTACAACGGTAATTAGTCAGCTTAAAATCACTCTGAATAAAATCTGGAATGTTGCGGATATAACCATTAATTCTGTTTGGCACTATCTGTTGAACCGGTTGCTGGCATTTGGGATGATTATCGTATTTAGCCTACTACTGCTCACTTCACTGGCGGCTGAATTTATATTAGCAATCGGCTCTACATACTTGAGCGAACTTTTCCCCAATATTCAGATCAATATTTATGGAATCATCGCTCAACTGGTCACGCTTATCTTTGCGATCATATTCTTCACTCTGATTTTTAAAATTCTGCCTGATGTTCACGCCAGGTGGACGGACGTTTTAGTGGGAGCATGTGTAACCACTATTCTCTTCCTGATTGGCAAGTTTCTGATTGGTTTCTTTTTCTCGGCAACAGGAATTGAAGCTACGTACCGTGCGGCCGGCTCGCTTGTCGTTTTTATAATTTGGGTTTACTACAATATTCAAACCATCCTGCTTGGAGCCGTTTTTACTCAGGTTTACACCGAAAAGTATGGCGGCAAAATTAAACCTTACAAGTTTGTTTCCTTAAAAAATTTCGGCGCCGATTTACAAAATTGAGCCTCATATCCCTCAATTAAATCTTTGATATTGATCTATTGACGGAAAAATTTTATCAGACATGATGGTAA
This sequence comes from Rhodohalobacter sp., assembly GCF_034521535.1. Lineage (GTDB taxonomy): Bacteria > Bacteroidota > Rhodothermia > Balneolales > Balneolaceae > Rhodohalobacter. The sequence goes on from NZ_JAXHMF010000006.1 coordinate 736,491, forward strand.
ACTCATTGTTTAATAATTTTCGTCTACTAACTCAACTACCGCAAAATATTAAAATTCAGCCTCAAAACTCTTTAAACTGAGCTCTGTAGTGCTACAACCATTAATTTTACAGCTGTATAAGTTTGATCTGCCTTCTATTACTGCCCTTGTGAACTGTATTTTCGATCCTTATAAATACGTAAAAGGTATTACACCAAATGACTCAGGCAATGAAAGTCCCGCTACGTGACGCCATATCCGTAGCCTTGCAAGACGAGCATACCCTCAGGAGTTGAGATATGCACCTGACAAAAACCAAGCACCAGAGGTGCGTCATGTCCGTAGCCCATGGTCAGCGCAAAGCGTTGGCCATGGGGCAAAAGGCGAACCCGAACATGGAAGCACCGTAGGTGCGGAATATATGGGTCGATTTTACAATTGAGATTGAATTCAGAATTCGAAACATGCCGCACCTACGGTGCTCCTGTGAATATCGGCCTCTTTCTCTACCCCACAGATTCACGTTGTGAACCTGTGGGGCTACGGATATGCCGCCCCGAAACGGGGCTGGTTTCATCCCTTAAAAGGTGAACGCCATTTATTTTGTGTACGAATTACTGCTTCAAACATGCTAAAGCAGGAATGACCGGCAAAAAGAAGGTTTGCATCTAAAAAGGTATGACATGAACTATTTTAATCACTTTTAAATGAAACTTATTTTGTAGCCACTACACCTCCATTTTGCGGAACTTGAGATAAGCAGGTATACGCTAAACTAAAATATCCCTGATTCAAAAAAAGCTTGAGATCACAAATTCGCTTTAATACACCTCTTCAAACGTTCGGGCAGAAGGTTTCATAAACTTTTTGATATCGTTTCTGGGAATATCATTCAGGTCATCGGGCAGTTTTTTTCGAATATCAAGATATTCATCAAGTCCAAGTCGAAGAAGTTCTTTATAAATACCGGCTTCCATACCTTTAAGCCCACATATATAAACCAACGTATTCTTCTTTTTCAGGATTGGGAGAAGCAACTCTTCTTCATCTTTTATCTTGGTTTGCACATAGTGCTTAGACCCGTCTTTTCTTCGGCTTTCTCTTGAAATGCTTTTTAAATAGTGGAAGTTACTGTGCTCTTGCGCCATTTTTTCAAAGTAGTCTGAATAGAGAACATCCGTACGATAAGGGCAACCAAAAATAAGTGCGCACTCATTTTGATAATCTCCTTTTTCAAACAGCTCCATAATCATACCGCGATATGGCGCAATACCGGTACCGGTGGCAAAAAACAGATAGTTGAATTCTTTCTCCTTTTCGGGAAGCAAAAATCGTTTTCCGCTCGGACCTGAAATTTTCACCATATCACCGGGCTGCAAATCCGCAAGATAATTGGAGGCTACACCGATGTAGAGTTTGTTATCCAACTCTTCAATGGTTCTTTTCACCGTTGTGGAAATCAGATTTGGCTTTCCGTGCTCTCCACCGTTTGGAGATGACACCGAATAGAGACGCAATTTATAATCTCGACCTCTTTCATTTTTTCCGGGTGGGAAAATACCAACGGACTGCCCCACTTTAATCTTCCCCTCTAATTCGGTACCGGAGACATCAAATGTAATGTGTCTCACAAAATTAGGGCTCGATTCTTTTGTAATGATATAATTTTCAACAACGGGTACTTCAACCGGATCTTTCGGGCCGTAAATGTTAAGCTCAACTTCAGGAAGTGTTATCTCAGGCATTAATTTAGAGTTATAATATTTGTATCAGTTTTGATTTTAAATGCACAGTGAATATAAACTAAAGAGGGAATTGAATCATTTCATCAAACAGTTCATTCTCCTCGTTCACATAATGCGACGACATAAAAATAGTGGTATTTTGCGACTTTATATCTTTAAGTAGATCCATCACAACAACTCTCGTCTCTTTATCCAGTCCCCTAAGCGGTTCATCCATAATCAAGAGTTCGGGATCAGAAATAATGGCGGCAGCTATTTGAGTTTTCTTTTTCATTCCTGTCGAAAAGGTTCCAATCTGTTCATTACGTGCATCTAAAGAGAGCTGATCGAAAATATTCTCAATTTTTTTATCTGATGAAGCATCCCAAAGATCTCTGTTCCTTAAAACCCACTCCAACAGTTCTGATGCCGTCAGATGATCAGGCAGGGTCTCTTCATCATGCACCAGCCCAACATATTTTAAATATTCAGCAGGCCGTTTATGGATATCGATATTTTTGTACTTCACACTGCCCTCTGTCGGAAACGAGTTTACCGAAAGGATTCGAAGAAACGTGGTTTTTCCTGAACCGTTTGGACCTACAACTCCAACAGCCATCCCCTGCTTTACATTTTTGTTAAAGCCGGCAAATATAGGATGTCCTGATTTGTACTGTTTTGTAAGATTTTTGATCTCAATCATTCTATAAAATCGATTTTTTAAGTCTGAAACCACCTACAGATGCCACCGCCATTGCGGATATAAGATACACCACTATAACAAATAGCTGATCTGAACCCCGTGGAACCCCAAAAACAAAAAGCTGTGCATTCATACTGATAACAAGCGGCAGCAACCATCTTACCTGCATCCAGAACCAGCTAAACACCCAGCTTTTTATCGGTGAAAGCCATCTCAACATCCAGTGAGGAGAGAAATTTCGTTGCATTGTGAGCAGTATAAAAAGATGATGGGTTACAGCGAACAGAGTCCAGATTCCCACCATAAAATTGATATCCGGTTTTTGATAGGCGACCAGCCAAACCAAAACATGCCCTGCAGCCACAGCTCTGCCGGCCGGAATTTTTCGATCAATCTGCTGAAGGTACTGCCAGACATTTACCCTTATTGGTGAGGGCACCCACCAAAGCTGATCCACCTCTCGCCTTGCGGTGATGGTATCTTCTCCTTCTGATGCCCCAAAAAACTCACTGAAAAAACTGTTGGTGTGGTAGTACTTCCTCTCGGGTTTACTGTTTCTGGCGATATATACAATTCCGCCTATCAAGAAAACAATCAGCGAAAAGGCTGCTTCTGCAATAAATCCCACTGAATTTCCAACAACTGTTCCAATTATTACGAATAGCATCCCAAATAGTGCCAGCACAACTGTGTTCACAAGGCTGGGAATAGCACCCGGATCCATCGGGTATTTGAAATAGTTTGCAAGCTTGAATCGCAGCTCTCTTCCTTTTTCACTCTCCTGCCAAAACTGAGATTGTGGTCCTACTTTTAGATACAGATAAAGTGCTATACAGTGTAGCCCGGTAATAAATAGCAGCGCGTAAACGGAGTAAGCAGATTTAATGATTAATTCGGAGCCCGCTGAAAGAGAGTCGGCAAATAGTGTCGCCAAAATGAACAGGTAAAAGTAGATATAGTAGCTGAAGGTCCGGTTAAAAAGATATGAAATCAGTTTTCTACCCGAAATGTTACCGAGCTGAATAAGCTTCGATTTTGAGTCGGGGAATAACAGATACGGTGTTACAAAGGAGATAAAACCGGCCGCACCCAGCATTAGATATCTGAGCGTTATAACTCTTTCCTCTATGGCTGCATCGTGCATCCAGCTCACACCCATCGCTATTGCGACGACCGAAATGAAAACTTTAAATATGAGTGATTGGTTATTTTTTAAAGCCAAAATAGTCAGCTGATTTATCCTCCAAAAACAGATGGAGAATATAACGCATCTTAGATCATAAATCGAACACTCAAATAATGGACTTCAAATCTTCCATTCTGAGTGGTTTAATCAGATAGGCGTCGTATCCGGTTTTTTCGGCTCTTTCTTTATATGCGTTATCCGTATTTCCGGTAACGTAAATAACGCGGGTACTGTCCAGGTTTGCTAATATCTCTTGTGTAGCTTCGATGCCATCCATCGATCCGTTTAAGCGGATATCCATTAAAATTATGTCGGGCTTGTTCTCTTCAGCCGCTTTGATGGCATCTTCTCCCGAAGTGACACAGGCAACCACCTGGCAACCTAGTTTTTCAACCATTTTTTCGGTTGTGAGGGAAATAATAAGATCGTCTTCTACTATGAGAACTCGTTTCAAAAGAACTCCTACTCCTTAAGCATTTACATTGAACACATGTTTACATAAATAAGAAGAGTGAGTTGCTGTTCTGTTACAAAATATTTCAGATTTCTTCAGAAATCAGTCCAAAGTCATTGCTTTTGATCAGCTTATCAACCTTCAGAATTCTCCCGTCAATCATATCTCCAATAATAATCCACCCGCCAAAAGGAGTATTCTCATCCGGAACTTCCATTTTCCAGCCAACTCTCAGTTCCAGTCTGTTATTCTCTTCATTCTCGAACGGAATAATGGTTTTCTCATCAGGCAAGATTAAGCTATCAGCTGTAATGGTGTGCCGATACTCCTCTCCATCTTCATTCCAGGTTAATGTCTGCCCTTCTAAATTTCCGGCAATCTCTTCAGGAAGGAAATTGGCCCGGGCAGGAATAATGGGTTGATCGTACCAGTTCCCCCAAATTCGATTAACCCCATTTGCATCAACGATAACGGTAATGGAAGAATCGTAGACTTCAAGGCCGTTGATTTTTTGGTTTTCAAAAACAAATTTCCACTCAAATACAGGGCCCGGATCTTCACAGTTGATACAATCCCGAAGTGGTTCCATCTCAATCAAAACCAGGTCATCTTTTGCAGTAACACCTGTAAATTCACTATTTGAAATCAGTGTCTCTGTGGCGATAGGAAGAAGTGTATCAGGCTCAGTAAGTTCAATTTGTACCGGTTCATGACCAAGACAAGGGCTCGTTTCCCCATCAAACAGCACCGTGCTAAACCCGGTGAAACCATACTCATTTAATGTGGAGCAAATATTGTCGTTTTCGGATTGGAACTTTTCATTTAGTTCAATCAGCTCTTCCATCTCCAATTTGCCAAGCTGTGAGGGATAAACGGATGCGTCATCATCTACATTGAACACGTCGCAACCATAGACGGAAAAAAGTAAAATAGTGATGAAAAGATGTTTTTTAACCATTGCAAATTCTCCTAACCTGTTGGATGATAGGTAAGCTCGAAAAATCTTACAACCCGGAATATTTAGAGTTTCTTGTCGGGAATCGGATGCAGTTTTTTTATTCACGTTTTGTATATTTAAAAGACGCTAAAAAAGCGGTTTCATAAGCTAACCAAAAAATAAATCATCAAGCATGAAATTCTACGTTTGTATTAAGCAAGTACCCGATGTATACGCTCCCTTGCAAATAAAAGACGGACAACTGATTCAAGATGCAGATCGTAATGTATTGAACGCGTATGACGCCTCAGCGGTTGAAGAAGCACTCGTTTTAACTGAGCAACATGGCGGAGAAGTGGAAGTCGTTCTTGCCGGCCCCGAAAAAGCAAAAGAAACCCTTCGGAAAGCATTAGCCATGGGTGCTCATAAAGGAACTCATATTGTTACCAATGGTGATGAAGAATTTGACTCTGCAGCCTATGCGAAAATTTTAGCAAAATTCTTTTCTGATAAAGAGTATGATTTTATCTCATGCGGAAAACAGAGCCAGGATACGGATGCCGGACTTGCAGGATCCATGATGGCTGAACTGCTGGACCTGCCCTATGCCACAAATGCTGTTGGCCTGGAATTTAACGACGGTACACTGACGGTGAAACGTCAGGGTGATGTCGGACAGGAAATTATTGATGTTCCTTCACCGGGATTGGTCACCTGCTCGAATGACATGAACGACCCCCGAATCCCAAGTCTAAAAGGGATTATGCAGTCGAAGAGAAAGCCGGTTGATACCATTTCACTGGACGATCTCGGTGCCGATATTTCATCCGATGAAGTAAAAACCAAAGTGTTGGGTTTTGAAGAAAAACCGGAGCGGGAAGCCGGTAAAAAGTATGAAGGAGAACCTGACGAAATTGCCCGTGAGGTTGCCCAACTGCTCGATTCTGAAGAAAATGTCATTTAAAACAAAACGAAATTGATTCATGAGTACTCTATTAACAGTCATCTCTGTAAACGACGGTAAAATTAAACGATCTTCTCTTGAGGTCTTATCAAGATGTAACGAGCTGGCAGCTGATAACGGCTTAAAATCTGCTGCACTGGTTATCGATGCAAATGCGTCAGACGTTGCTGAAAAGCTTAAGGCTTACGGCCCGGATACCATTTATACCATTGAAAATCCGATTTTTAAGAATCACTTGAACACGCCGGTTTTAAAAGCACTCTCATCGGCTGTTGATCAAATTAAACCGCAACTGGTTGCATTTCCATCAACGGAAAGTTCCAAGGATGTATTGGGTGCACTTGCCGCTAATAAAGGAGCCGCAGCACTGAGCGACATGTCGGAGTTTGAGCTGACCGATAACGGTGTGAAAGGTAAACGTCCGGTAATGGCATCAAAAATTATTTCAGCTGTAGAAGCAACGGGCTCACCGGTAATCATATCCGTTCGGTCCGGTTCTTATGATGTAGTGGAAAAATCAAGCGATGCAATCGTTGAATCGATCGATTTCAGCTTCAATGATGATGAGCTTCGAGTCACCCTGAAAGAGATAATCAGCTCATCTTCTGATCGTGTGGATCTCTCTGAAGCAGAAGTTGTTGTGGCGGCAGGTCGAGGCGTGAAAGATGAAGAGGGACGAAATATGATCTCTGAACTCGCTTCCGTTCTGAATGCCGGAATTGGTGCTTCACGTGCACTCACTGAGGCCGGTGACTACGATCCGAGCCTTCAGATTGGACAGACCGGTAAAGTGGTCTCCCCTCAGCTTTATATCGGAGTTGCCATTTCAGGAGCCATTCAGCACGTTGCCGGTATGGCAAACAGTAAAGTGATTGTTGCCATCAATAAAGATCCGGACGCCCCTATCTTTGATATCGCAGATTATGGACTGGTTGGCGACCTCTACAAAATTCTGCCTCCGTTCATCGAAGAGCTCAAAAAAATCAAAAATAATTAGATATGAGACTTGAGTCTTGAGTCATGAGAACTCAAGACTCACATCTCAGGACTCCTGAATAAATCATTATGGACGAAAAATTTGACTGTATCATCGTAGGTGCCGGTGTGGCCGGACTTGCCGCTGCCATGACACTCGCCAAAAACAACATGAAATTCCTCCTCATTGAAAAGGGCGAATTTCCCGGTTCTAAAAACGTTTCCGGCGGAGTTTTATGGGGCAGTGACCTGAACAAACTGGTTCCCAATTACTGGGAAGAAGAAGATGGCGGCTGGGATCGGTTTATCAACCACCGAAGACTCACCTTTATGGATGAGCAGTCCTCTTTCTCTGTAGATTTTAAATCTTCCCACTTTAATGAAGCGCCCTACAACGGCGTGGTCGTTCTTCGATCCAAGTTCGATAAATGGCTTGCCGGTAAAGTGGAAGAAGCCATTGCCGAAAGTGATTATGCTATGGACTCTTTCGTGGCTCCCAACATCCTGGTTGAGGAAGTACTGGAAGAAGACGGAAAAGTAGTGGGCATCAGAACCGGCGAAGATAAATTTTATGCAGATTCAGTCATTCTGGCCGAGGGTGTAAACAACCTTCTAACCCGGCAGGTCGGGCTTCAGGATAAATATGTTCCGGCCGATCACATGTTGACCGGCGTGAAAGAGATTATCCGTTTTGATCAGGATGTTCTTGAAAATCGTTTTCAGTTGAATGGCCGAAGCGGAATGAGTAACGAATTTGTGGGGCATGCAACAAACGGTGTTGAAGGCGGCGGATTTCTTTACACCAATAAAGATACCGTCTCTATCGGATTGGTACTGGGTTTGAAAGATCTGCGTGAAAAAGAGCAGACTCCCTACGATATCCTGAATCACTTCAAAAAACATCCTGCCGTTGCTGATATGATTCGAGGCGGTGAGGTTGTTGAATATTCAGCGCACGTGGTTTCCTCCGGAGACAAACGGGTGATGCCTGAAAAGCTTTACAAAGCCGGATTGATGGTTTGCGGTGAAGCTGCAAACTTACTGATGAACGCCGGAAAAGCCATTCAGGGAATGGACTACGCAATGCGGTCCGGAATTCTGGCAGCCGAAGCAATCACAAAAGCGAAAGAAAAAGAAGATTACAGTGAAGCGTCGATGAAGGTTTATCAGGACGCGCTGGAAGACAGCTATGTGATGAAAGACATCAATAACTTTCAGGATGCGGTTCATCTGCTTCATGATCCGTTTATGGTTGACAAAATGCCGAATCTGATCTGCGATTTTGGTAGGAATTTCTTTAGCATCAAGAACGAACCCACGAAGAAAGCCAGAAATATGTTTAGCGATTCAGTGAAAAAGCACGCTTCGTACTGGGATCTCGTTAAGATAGGAGCAAAAGGGGCGAAAGCGCTCTAGCAAAAGTGAAAACTGAAAACGCAAAAGATATCACGTCATTGCTAATAGCATAGCGAATATTTCGTTTGCCAGTTTTGTAACATGATTTTTATTTAGATATCCAAGATTTATTGAAATACCGATTTGTGTATCAAGTTCGACAAGTGATGATCTTGAGATTTCATAAAATCTTTTTCTTTCTTTTTCTGTTTTTCTTGAAGCACCTTCTGCAATATTGGAAGGAATTGAAATCGCAGATCTGCGAAGCTGGCTTGTTAAACCAAACTTCTCATATGAAGGAAATTTTTGAGTCAAAGCATAAATATCAGATACTAACTCAATACTTTTTTGATAAACATTCAAGTTTTTATGATTAAGTGATAACATGATTGAAGAGGTTTATTCAAGGTTTTTTTTAATATGAACCACAATTCATCAAATCCTTACAAAAAATTTGATTCACTTTTCACTTTTGCGTTATGCGTTTTCACTTATCACCGAAGACTATCAATTAACTCAATTAACATACTGATGAAACTCCTGACTTTACCCGAACGACTTGGATTGGTAAGCTACCGTAACCAGGCAAAATCTGAGATCAAACCTCATATTAAGGTTGAAACAGATATTTGCAACTCAACCTGTCCGCACCACTGCACTACCTATGTTTGTCCTGCCAACTGCTACACAAAAGATGAAAATGGAAAAGTTCATTTCCAGGTGGAAGACTGTATTGAGTGCGGAACATGTATGTATGCGTGCGATCAGGGAGCGGTGAGCTGGGAATTTCCCGATCCGGAAATTGGTCGCGGCGTGACGTGGAATTTTGGTTAAACAAATATCAATCACATAAAAAAGGCTCTCCGAATTTGAACTCGGAGAGCCTTTTTTGGTTACTATCGTTCGATTTTGTTAATCGAGTTTAAGTTCAAGTCTGGTTCCGCCATTTACAATGTCTACCTCTTTCTCAACAGTACCGTGCATTTCTGAACTGATTGAAACTGTTTGTGTACCAACACTCACTTCGTTGAGTACAAAAGTTCCGTCTTCTGTTGTTGTAGTTCGAAGATCGTCTGCCATAAAGTGCAGCTCCGCGTTAGCCACTCGTTCATAATCCGCTGTCATAACTACTCCGGCAACATTGGTAATTTCATCTGAAGTCAAACTGTTAGGTGATGAACACCCGACTCCGACGAAAAGTAACAGTGCAATTAGAAGAGATGATATTTTGGTAAACTTCATATGTCTGGTATTTAATTTAGTTTTGTGTTCATAAATATTAACAATTCTCAGGTCACATTGTTCCATTCTTTTAAGTTTCATTAACAATTGAGTCTCAGGCACTTTCGCAGATGAACTATCTCATCGTTAAATAAGCCTTTCTGTCACGTAAAAATTTGAAACCGCGTAAATGAAAACAGGCAAAAAATCGTTACCTTTTGGAAGCGGTACCAAAAAATAAAAACTATTTCAAAAAATGACTTTAGACGTACTTGAAAAATCATCCTCACTATCTTTTGATCTGACAGAAGATCAAGCCATGATTCGCGATACGGTTCGCGATTTCGCAAATCGGCACATAGCACCGGGAGTTATTGAACGCGATGCCAATAAAAAATTTCCTCACGACATTATTAAAATGCTCGCCGACCAGGGCTTGCTCGGTATCTACCATGAAGAGAAATATGGCGGCGCAGGTTTTGACACTGTCAGCTTCTGTTTGGCACTTGAAGAGATTGCGCGCTGGGATGCATCCCTTGCTCTCACCGTAGCTTCTCACACCTCATTGGGAAGTGGCCACATTGCTCTTGCGGGAAATGATGCACAGAAGAAAAAATACCTTACTCCTCTTGCTCAAGGCGAAAAACTGGGTGCATGGTGCCTCACCGAACCCGGATCAGGAAGTGACTCTTCCGATATGAAAACAGTTGCTGTTAAAGACGGCAATGAGTGGGTAATCAACGGTGCAAAAACGTTTATAACACAGGCTACTGTAGGTAGTACATATGTAGTGCTGGCCAAAACTGACCCTGACAAAGGCACCAAGGGAATCAGTGCTTTTATCGTTGAGCGAGAGATGGACGGCGTCAAACCCGGTGAACCGATGCATAAGCTTGGTATGAACTCATCCGATACAGCCGAAGTTGTTCTCGAAAATGTAAGAGTTCCGGAAGAGAACCTGCTTGGCGAATTAGGCCGTGGATTCATCGACACCATGAAGGTGTTGGATGGCGGACGAATCGGAATCGGTGCACTCTCCGTGGGTATTGCCCGTGGCGCCCTAGAAGAGTCTATGAAGTATGCCAAGCAACGAAAGCAGTTTGGACATTCAATCGGTGACTTCCAGGCTATCGAGCATAAAATGGTAAACATGGCCGTAGAGATTGACGCGGCACGACTTTTAGTACACCGGGCCGCCTGGTTAAAAGATCAGGGTCGTCCATACACTAAAGAGGCATCGATGGCTAAACTGTTTGCCTCTGAACTTTCAGAACGAGCTTCACTGGATGCGATCCAGATCCACGGCGGATACGGCTACACAAAAGAGTATCACGTTGAAAGGTTTTTGAGAGACTCCAAACTGATGACTATCGGTGAGGGAACATCTGAAATTCAACGATTGATTCTGGCCCGTGAGATCAAAAATGAGCTGGGCTACAACAGCTAATTCAATACCGGCCAATTGATTTGATTAAAAGTCACATTTCGAAAGAGATGTGACTTTTATTATACCGTGTCTTCACGTTAATTTTGCGGATAATTTATCATAAAAAATTATTTCCCGTGAATGATTTGCCACACTGAATTCATTACATTGCACAGTATAAATAATACAAAATCTGACTTTTAATCATCTACCAACATGAGCAATTCACAATTTAACATAGACGATGCATTCCTCTTCGAATCGGAGCTGAATGAAGATGACAAAATGATCATGGAGACCGCTCGCGAATATGCGCAGACCAAGCTTGAACCAAGAGCGCTCAAAGGTAATCAGGAAGAAATTTTTGATATGGATATCGCCAAGGAGATGGGCGATCTTGGACTTTTAGGAGCTACTATCGACCCAAAATATGGCGGAGTCGGCGCAAGTCAAACTGCGTATGGACTGGTTGCCCGTGAAGTTGAGCGGGTTGATTCCGGCTACAGATCGTTTATGTCCGTGCAATCTTCTTTGGTGATGTACCCGATCTCACAATTCGGAACAGAAGAACAGAAAGAACGATTTTTGCCACGACTTGCTACCGGTGAAATAATCGGCTGTTTTGGATTGACAGAACCTGATCACGGATCAGATCCCGGATCTATGGTTACCACCGCTTTAAAAACAGATGGCGGCTGGATTTTGAATGGCGCCAAAATGTGGATTACCAACTCCCCTATCTCAGACGTTGGTGTTGTTTGGGCAAAAGCCAAAGAACACAAAGATGATAAACCGGTTATTCGCGGGTTCATCGTTGAAAAAGGAATGGACGGTTACTCCTGCCCTGCTACCAAACACAAAATGAGTTTAAGGGCCTCCTCCACCGGCGAGATGGTTTTTGAAGATGTATTTGTCCCAGATGAGAATGTTTTTCCCGATATTCGCGGACTGAAAGGCCCATTTATGTGTCTCAACAGTGCACGTTACGGAATTGCGTGGGGGGCCATAGGTGCTGCTGAGTTTTGCTATCAAAAGGCACGACAGTATGTACTGGACCGTAAACAGTTTGGACACCCGATTGCAGCCAACCAGATACCGCAAACCAAACTGGCAGATATGCTCACGGATATTACATCCATGCAAATGTTGGCATTCCGGCTTGGCAAGCTAAAGGATGAAGGGCGTGATCACCACGCCATGACTTCTCTTGCAAAACGAAACAATACCGCCAAAGCACTAAATATTGCACGAGTAGCGCGCGACATGCACGGTGGAAATGGAATTACAGGTGAGTATCGTGTGATCCATCATATGGTCAATCTCGAGTCTGTGGTTACCTACGAAGGTACTTATGACATCCACGGATTGATTCTCGGCAGAGAAATCACAGGTATTCAGTCGTTTACTCCGAAAGGAAACGATTGATTTACCGCAGAAGCGCAAAGTACGCAGAGGTGAAGAGTTGAATTTATATTTTGGTCAGAATAGCATCAACTATATAAAATTCAATTCCACACCCAGCTGCTTTTAGAGTTTAAATCAAATTAATTCTAATGAAGGTTAACGCTGTCAGATCCCGACCACTTTCTGGAAACTGACAGCTCTTTACTCATGACTCATATTTCAAGAATATGATCTACGAATTCAACGGCTTTAAACCGGTTATTCATGAATCTGCCTATATTCATCCCCAGGCAGCCGTCACCGGTAATGTAATTATCGCAAAAGATGTCTATATCGGTCCGGGTGCGGCTATTCGAGGTGATTGGGGAAAAATTGTAATTGAAGATGGAAGTAATGTTCAGGAAAACTGTACCATCCATATGTTTCCGGGAGTTACCGTTACGTTGAAAAAGTCATCCCATATTGGTCATGGTGCCATTATACATGGAGCAACAATTGGTGAAAACACACTTGTAGGAATGAATGCCGTTGTGATGGATAATGTAAAGATTGGCAAAGAGTGCATTGTTGGAGCACTTTCGTTCATCAAAGAGGGAATGGAAATTCCGGATCGAAAAGTTGTTGTTGGAAATCCTGCGAAGATCGTAAAAGATGTTACCGATGAAATGGCTCAGTGGAAAACGGAAGGGACCGGATGGTATCAGCGGCTGCCCAAGCAACTTCATGATACGTTAAAGGAGTGTGAACCACTGCGGGAAATACCGGAAAATCGGCAAGATCAAACCGGTAATTATCAAACCTGGGGTAATCAAAAGAAATAAGTTATGTCTCAATCCAAATCTGATATTGAAGAAAGCGTAACGTTTAATCCGCAGTTTGAAAAACGCGGAGGATTGCTACCTGTGGTCGTGCAGGAATCTTCAACCGGGGATATTCTCATGATCGCTTCTGTCAATAAAGAGGCAGTCGATCACACCATAAAGTCCGGGAAAGCGACTTTCTGGAGCACAAGCCGGAAGGAGCTTTGGGTGAAAGGTGAAACCTCCGGTAATACAATCTGGATTGATGATATCTTAATTGACTGCGATCAGGACGCCTTGGTATACAAAGTTCGGCTTGAAGGAGATGGTGTTTGTCACACAAAAAACGAACTGGGCAAATTCAGAAAATCCTGTTTCTACAGATCACTCGACCTTGATAACACGAAACTAACTTTTCTGGAAAAGTAGATGGATAAATCAGCAAAAAATGTCTTTGGCCAGCCTTTAAAAGAGTGCAGTAAAAATCCGTTAACCGGATTTTATCGTGATGGCTGCTGCCACACCGGTCCTCAGGATTCCGGGCGGCATTTGGTTTGTGCCATCATGACCGATGAGTTTTTGGATTTTTCCATGGAGATGGGCAATCCCTTAAAAACACCTATGCCGCAGTACAACTTCCCGGGTTTAAAAGCCGGTGATAAATGGTGCCTGTGTGCCCTGCGATGGAAAGAAGCCTACAATGCCGGCGTTGCACCTAAGATTGATCTCGAAGCAACTAACGAAAAAGTACTGGATTTTGTGAAAATGGATCAGCTTTTGGAGCACGCAAACACCAAATAATCTCGCAGATCACCGGAATCAATTCTAACCAATCTCAAATTTTATCTTTTCTCATGGAAAACTGCATTCTGTGTCTTTCGAAGAAGGCAGAAGATTTTTGCAGGGCTGACGGTTACGACTACCTGCACTGCAATAACTGTGATCTTATCTACGTAAAACCCGGTCAGCGGTTAGACCCGGGTGAAGAAAAAAGCCGATACGACTTACACGAGAATGATCCTGCAGATGAGCGGTATCGAAATTTTCTGAGTCAGCTTTATACGCCCTTAAGCAAAAAGCTAAGCCCCAAAAGTTTCGGCTTAGATTTTGGTTCTGGTCCCGGCCCTACACTCAGTGTGATGTTTGAAGAAGATGGACATAAAGTAAATATTTACGATCCTTTCTATGCTCCGGATCGAACTGTGTTCAATGAGCAGTACGATTTTATTACCACCACCGAAACCGCAGAACATCTATTTAATCCAAGAAAAGAATTTGATCTGCTTTGGTCGTGCCTGAAACCCGGTGGATTTTTGGGAATCATGACCAAAATTGGTTCCATCTCTGGAAGAATTCCCTGACTGGCACTACCGAAAAGATGATACTCATGTTACTTTCTATTCAGAAAAGACGTTTCAATGGATGGCCGATCATTATGGAGCTACACTTGAAGTATTTGGCGAACGCACCGTTATTTTAGAAAAACATTCAACCTGATAAACAAATCACATCATGGAAGAAGCCGTTATTTATGAAATTATTGGCTATCTGGCATCGCTGCTGGTAGCTATCTCTCTGATGATGAGCGCAATCGTCAAGCTGCGAATCATCAACCTGCTCGGTTCTCTCACATTTACCATCTATGGTATACTGATCAATGCCTGGCCGGTTGCTTTAATGAATGCTTTTATTGTATTTGTAAATATTTACTACCTGGTGAAAATTTACCGGGATGATCACTATTTCCAACTCCTCAGGTCTACTGACGAGAGTAATTACCTGGCCAAATTTTTAGAGTTTTACCGCGATCATATCAAAACCTACCAGCCTGAATTCTCTTTCGAAAAATCTTACAACTACGTTGTTTTTGTACTAAGCGATATGGTACCGGCCGGATTAGTTATTGGAAACGTAAAGGATGACGGTACACTTGAAATGGATCTCGATTTTGTAATTCCAAGCTATCGGGATTTTAAAATCGGCAGCTTCCTGTTTGAAAAAAACCAAGCGCAGCTAAAACAGGACGGAATTCAAAAAATAGTGACGCCAACAGGAAATGAAGATCACAACAACTATCTGGAGAAAGTAGGTTTTGATCGAAAGGATTCTCATTTTGTAAAAGAGCTTTAACCCTGGTTAAAATAAAAAAGCCCCGCACTGCTGCAGGGCTTTTTCACAACTCTCACGGATTTAGTTTAATCCAGGGCTTTGTCAATTGCTGTTTTAATATGAGCCGCATGAGCTTTGGTCTCTTCGTTAACAGATCCCTTGCTATCCATCATGGAACGGATATTTTGCAGATTATAAAGTGCAGCAGACTTGGAAATATAGTCGTGACTTTCACTTTCAAGCAATGAGATCAAACGGTTCACATATTCTATCTGTAAATTCTGCCTGAACGTATTCACATTTCCCCCGGCATCAGCACTGAACGTCGCACTTGTCAAATCACTCACCACTTCTGCCACCGTGTAGGTGTTGCCATAAGTTCGGGAGTCAGTAATTCTCTTCATCGTGTTCGGATGCATCAGATGATTCAACACATTAGACTGCATGCCAAGTGCCAGATCGTGAATCTTTGGATCTTCCGACATGGAGAAGAAATTAAAACCGCGTCGCTGGATCTGAAGATAGTTATAAACCTCATGAGAACTGCTGAACGCATCCGGTGCAAAGAGGTATTGATTCAGATAGTTCATCGCCTCTTTCTGTTTTTCTGCCGGAACAGGCCGGAATGGAATATCGCCTCCCTCCTGTCCTATAAACGCCCTGTCTCTGTAAACACCGCCAACCTGCCGGGCAATAACTCCGGTCTGGGTTTGCTGCTGTCTCATCAAAGACATGAATGCATTACGTAGCATCTGATAGGATTGACCTTCACGGGTACCGAACTTCTCAAGAAGTCCATCCATCAGTTCCTTAGACATTTCGATTCTTTCCACACCATAAGCTACCGGATCAGATGACATATCTCCGACCATAACGCGAGGATCGATCGCTTTGCCCGGACTTCTCATGTCGTCTGCATCGTTACCGAATGCGAGTTCCGGATCGGTTGATCTTTCGAGATGAGATAATCTTTCACTCTCATCATTTAGCTCAGGCTTATATCCAAACTCTATCGCCCAAATGTCGTACGGACCGGGTTTGATATCATAGTAGCGTCCCTGGTTTTCACGGTCTCTGTTCACGTTCACGGATGAGTAGTCCATCACTGAACCGGTCAGGCCGATTGTATTAGCCAGCTCTTCACTGTGAATGTTTTCAGGTGAATGCAGTGTACTCGCCTGCATATTGTGGTTGAGTCCGAATGTATGGCCCAGTTCGTGCAAAATCAGCATGGTCATCGCCTCTTTCTGGAATCCTTCCAGCTCCTCTTCAGGAGCATCCAATAGACTCAATGCGCTCATTCCAAACCGGTTGTTCTGTGAAAAATGTTGCCCGTAAGTGCAGAACTTTTCATCCATCGCCTCATGAATATGAACCTCGGCATTTAGCCCTGAAGCAAGAATATCTTCTTCAAACATTCGATTTCTGAAGAAACCCCATTCCAGCATAATATCTGCTCCCAGAATCTGACCGGTACGTGGATTCACAAAACTTGGGCCATAGCCGCCAAACGGAGGAATAGGAGAAGATGTCCATCTCAGCACGTTATAACGAATATCACCGGCCTCCCAGTCAGCATCATCCGGCTGCACCTTCACTTCGATGGCATTTCTGAAACCGGCAGCTTCAAAAGCCTCGTTCCAGGCCAGCGTTGCTACCTTAATGGTTTCCCTGAATTCATGCGGCGTAGTATTTTCAATCCACCAGACAATCGGCTCTATAGGTTCTGATATTTCAGCGTCGGGATCTTTTTTAACCAAATTCCACCGATGGACTAAATCCCGGTACGGTGTTACACTCGTACTCACCTGATCATCCATCTGCGTTGTGAAATATCCCACCCGCGGATCAGCAAATCTCGGTTCAAATTCATTCTCAGGCATTTCAATAAACGTGTGCTGAAAGGCAATTTTAACAGATCTTCCGTCTGTTACCGCTCCGCTGGTTGACCCTGTTGGGTATTGAGATTCATACACATACTCCACCAAAACATCTGAATTCTTCGGAAAGCTTTTGATGGCGGTATACTTGCTTTTCTCTTGGCTCAGGTTACCGATAGAATATTGTCCCGGTCTGCTAAGCGGATTGGGACTCGGCTTGATTTGATGCAGGCTTTCAGATAGAAACAGCGGATCTGCATCAATGAGCAACATTCCTGTTGATTCGTCCTCAGCCATAATCTTACCACTGAAAAGAAGTGCGTCTGATATATTCGCGTTCGATGCACGACTCAGCGGACTCTCCTCGTCAAACCAATAGCGGTTATTTACGTGAACAAACTCAATTTTATCAAAATAGCGTCTGACTTTTACAATCTTATTGTCACGGAAATTTCCCCTGAAGTGACCCGCTTCCAGAACACCGTCCTGTGACATTCCAAAATAGATAAACTCCTTATCGAGCTGGTCTTCATGAATAGCCATTTTCGTGGAACCATCCGTTGTATCCTGATAAATTGTAAACAGACCTTCATAGGCTATGCTTTTTTCAACAGCTTTATTAAAGTCTACAGTTTCGTTCTGCTGCGCTCTATTTGATTCGGTAGGTGCAGTGGATTGAGTTGTTGCGCAGCCAATTAGCACAAAAACCAAAAGAGGTGTAATTAAAATTTTTGTCAAAGTAGCTTTGATCATAATAAAAAAGATGTCAGTTATCGTTTACGGTGAACCAATATATCCAAAGTAGCGGAATTCAATACTATTTTGATTTAAATTTCACTACTCATTGAAATTGAATACATTTGACGGAACTAAAGAAATTCGGTTTCAAAAAATATATTTATGACTTCACAACACATCTATTCTATTCTTTTTCTGTTCCTCTCTTTTTTGTTATTAAGTTGCACATCCAGCCAAAATATACAGCGGCCAACATTCCAAAAATCTACGGTAGCCGATCGGCTTGAAGAAGAACCCGAAAAAGAATCTTTATACCAGTGGTTTGAAGAACTGGGTTATAATAATGTATGGGTCGTCACAGATGAGCCGCCGAGAATGGAGATTAGTATGACCGATTTCCAAAACAGAATTAATCGATCTGTACGCAGTGATGAATCAGGAACATGTGATACACTGAGTGGAGAAAGAATAATATACCGAATAATCTTAAATGAAGAAGGGAATCCTATGCGCATCAAACCGGACAGTCATGAAAATGTAGGTTGCGTAGAACAGGTACAGATTACGATTGCATCTACTACCTGGGAACCTGCAAAGGTTAACGGAGAGCCTGTTAAGATATATTTTAGTGTTCCTGTTAAATTTTAAAGTGTCCCGTAAATAATATCTGTTCTATGAAACAACTAACCCTCATCTTTTTATCATTCGTTCTGTTTGGTACAGCCTGCAAATCAACTGAAACTCGTCCTAACATAGAGAATCGACCCGCAGTACCAGAACCGTACACTATTGCTAAAGCTATCGAAGAAGATCCGGAAAGAGCTGAATCATATAGTTGGATAGATGAATCGGAGTATAATGATATCTGGATAGTTGTAGATGATTTCCCCAGCATGGTTAACGGCATGAGAGATTTTCAATTGAGATTTTCAAGGACCGTTAATCAAAATCCGTCAGAAGATTGTACTGCTTTAGAAGGTGAGCGAGTTTATTATAATTTTGTTATAGATGAGAATGGGTATGTTTCAAATATTAATGATTCCTTAGATGAGACAAACAGCTGCGTTGATTTGGTTGAAATTACAATCAGGGCAACTGAGTTTACACCCGGAAAAATAGAAGGTCAGCCGGTTTCAACGTATTTTGGTATTCCACTAAAGTTTTAAAAAACAAAAAACCCCGATCTGCTTTCACAAACCGGGGTTTTAAATTTTTATCTGATAAAAGAGTTACTTGGCAATTTTCAGCTTGTTGTCAGCAATTGCCAGATCTTTTTCAGCTTTTTCGCGATCTAAATTTTTATCTTTTAGTCGCTCTTTAGCCTCTTCGCGTAATTTTTTTGCCTCTTCCACATCAATTTCAGATGCTTCTTCAGCCTTTTCGGCCAACATGGTCAATTTGTTATCATTCATCTCTACAAAACCACCGCTCACAGCATAAACTGTTTCGCTATTGTCCGGTTTTTTTATGATGATGCCACCCACACCAAGTGATGATACAATCGGTGCGTGATTAAAAAGCATTAAGAAATTACCGCTTTTTCCGGGAACCTGTACACTTTCAACTTCACCTTCAAATAGTGAACCTTCGGGCGTCAGTAATTGTGCTTGAAAAGTTTTAGACACGGTTTTCTCCGGTTTGATTATTCTTCCGTTTCAGCAAGAAGTTTTTCACCTTTCTCCTGAGCCTGCTCAATCGTACCGACTAAGTGGAAGGAGTTCTCAGGCAGATGATCCAATTCACCTTCAAGAATCATCTTAAATCCTTTAATAGTGTCATCGATCTTCACATACTCACCGGTTTGACCTGTAAACTGCTCAGCTACAAAGAATGGCTGACTGAGGAATCGCTGTACCCGACGAGCACGGCTTACAACAGTCTTATCTTCGTCAGAAAGTTCGTCCATACCCAGAATGGCAATGATATCCTGAAGGTCTTTGTACTTCTGAAGGATCTCTTTCACTTCCTGAGCTGTATCGTAATGTTCATCACCTACAACTTTCGGATCCAGGATACGAGAGGTTGAATCAAGCGGATCCACAGCAGGATAGATACCGATCTGTGTCAACGCACGGCTCAATACGGTTGTAGCATCCAAGTGAGAGAATGTTGTTGCCGGAGCAGGGTCAGTCAAGTCATCGGCAGGTACATAAATCGCCTGAACCGAAGTAATGGACCCGTCTTTTGTTGAAGTAATTCGCTCCTGAAGGTCACCCATCTCACTGGCCAGGGTTGGCTGGTAACCTACCGCTGATGGCATACGTCCCAACAGCGCTGATACCTCAGAACCGGCCTGGGTAAATCGGAAAATGTTATCAATAAAGAGAAGAATGTCTTTGGAGACCTCATCACGGAAATACTCTGCAACAGTCAATCCGGAAAGTGCTACTCGAGCACGAGCTCCCGGCGGTTCGTTCATCTGACCAAAAACCAGTGTTGCCTGAGACTCTTTCAGTTGCTCTTTGTCCACTTTGGAAAGGTCCCACTCTCCTTTTTCCATTGATTCGAAAAATTCGTCACCGTACTTAATTACGCCGGACTCGAGAAACTCACGAAGAAGGTCATTCCCCTCACGAGTACGCTCACCAACACCGGCAAATACGGAAAGTCCACCGTGTTGCTTGGCGATGTTGTTAATCAGCTCCTGAATCAATACCGTTTTTCCTACACCGGCACCACCGAAGAGTCCAATTTTACCACCCTTTGCGTAAGGACAGAGAAGGTCAATTACTTTAATACCGGTCTCAAGCATTTCAGTACTCGTAGCCAGATCTTCAAACTTAGGAGCCTCGCGGTGAATAGGATATCGTCTTTTACCTTCCGGCTGGTCGATACCGTCAATCGCTTCACCAACAACGTTAAATAGGCGGCCTCGAATATCTTCGCCGATAGGCATTGATAGCGGGCCTCCGGTATCAATGACATCCATATTTCGAACAAGGCCGTCAGTAGAGTCCATCGCAATGGTTCTAACCCTGCTTTCTCCGAGATGTTGAGCAACCTCTAAATATAGTTTCGTTTTATCTTCGCGTTCAATGTAGAGTGCGCTCAAAACTTTGGGAAGCTCTCCCTTACCAAAATCAACGTCCACTACGGGGCCAATAACTTGTGCTACAGTTCCTTTATTCATTCGATTATAATCGTTTTTTATGTCTTTACGCGTATTGTAAACTGTTTTACTTCTTCTTTCCGGCGGTTCAGATACACCGAAATCAAATCGGTTTTTACCTCCCCCACGAAAGCTCAAAAAGTTACCCACTTATTACTCAAAAATCAAAGTACAATCGCATCTATTAATATTTTAATTCAGTACTTTTTTTGATATTCGTGTTATTCCGGAATCAACTTCTCTTGCGGCTCCGATAATGTACGCATCCCATACACCATCATACGGCAGGATTGTGTTACTACACGGTTCAGCATCAGTAAAAATGTAACCTCTGTCTTTTTAAAGTCAGGCCGACTCACTGCAGCTGAACACAACCGTATATACTCCTTATCCTCCGCTTCCACCATTTCGTGGAGTTCTTCTATTACCGATTTGATCTCAATCTCACCGCCATCAACCTTATCGATATCGATTTTACGACCGGTTGAGATAAGAGCATTTATTCTGGCCTTGATTTTTCGATACGCCTTTTGATGGATTTCATCTGTTTCACTTTCCAAAACGACAAGTTCATCTTTTGCTTCAAAGAGGTATTTGGCGCTGTTCATTAAACTGCGGCTCACACGCAACAGTTTATCCAGTTTCTCCAGGGTAGGCTGATCCAGATCATCTGAACGCAATTTCGCATAATATTCAAAAATTTCCGCGTGATATCTCTCCAGATCTAAGTAACTGAACTTTCTAGTAGGCGATCCCAGCTTAAATATCGGCTGTAAAAAATCGAGCGTGTACTGAAGCTGACACACAATCTCTTTTTTAAAAGCAACTACACCGGCCTCCGTAATTTTAGGATCTGTAATGTGAATGAAGCTGCTTAACGAAACTATTTTTTCCGGTATCCACTTTTCAACTCTTGATGCAAGTTGAGGTATAAACGGATAGTAAATCATCACTCCACCGATATTAAATATTGTGTGAAACAGTGCCAGCCCCAGAACAAGATTTTCATCAAACGAGAAGAGATCCAGAATCAACCAGGTCAAAACCGGCAATAATAAAAGAGCAATGACAGCTGTACCGGACGTGAAAAGTAACTGGCTCACCGCGGCCTGTTTTTTAGTATGGATGCCCCCAATGGCTGCCAACATCACGGTAACCGTAGTCCCCACATTTGCACCAATTACCATCGCGGCTCCTGCCGTAAAACTGATCACACCACTGAACAGCATCGTTAAAACGATGGCAATAGTGGCCGAACTGCTCTGCATGATTGCTGTTAAAATCAACCCTGCTAACGCATAGACAAGTACTCCATAGCCTGCAAACATTTCCGGATCAATTACATTCGATATTTCATCCACGCTGGATTTCATGTAGTCAAGTCCCATGAAAAGGAAACCAAAAGCAACAAGAAATTTACTCACATTTACATACTTGGGAGATTTTGCCAGTGCTATCATCCCTAAACCTCCAATGCCGATCATCGGCAAAGAAAAGGCTTCGATATTGAATTTGAATCCAAATACAGCTACGATCCATGCCGTTGCAGTTGTCCCGATCTTCGCCCCCATCATCACTGAAATGGCCTGAACCAGATTCATGATTCCGGCACCCACAAATGCCAATACCATCAGCGATACGGCCGAACTGCTCTGAAGTATTGCCGTGCTAAACATACCGCTTAAAATCCCCTTAAGCCGGGTACCGGTAGACTTTCGAATGATGGATTTAAACGCAGCGCCACTAAGAATCCGGATCGATTCTTCCATCATATGCATGCCGAATAGAAAAATTCCGAGCCCTGCAAAGAATGTCCAAATCTCAAATTGTGAAATGAAGTTCATGGTTAACGGCGTTTTATTCTATTTACCCGAAAGTAATAAGAAACTTTGGATTATTACGGACAGACCGGGTTCAATTTTATCGGAATCAACCATTAGCAAAAAGTATCACAATCTACTATCTTTAAGACTCTTTAAAATTCGACTCCTTACCGATTATATTCGGCTTCGAATTGTTGAAATTTGAATTTATAAAACCGGGAAAAACCATTGGATACGGAACTTACAGCGCGATCAGTCAGTATTGAACTACTTGAAAAATTTGATGAAACAAAGAACCTCGACTATTCAGTGGCTAACGATCTGGAATCGAGAGAACGGGCTCAGGTTCGGGAGTATGTTCAAAACATTTTACGCAAGCGAAGTTACCTCGACTTTATTATTGGAAATTATTCCAGCATTTCACTCGATGAAATGAAGTTCTCTTTGAAGAACATTTTACGCCTCGGGCTTTACGAAATGCTCTTTATGGATGGCACACCCGATTATGCCGCTATCAACGAAGCAGTTGATCAGGCAAAACTTAAACTGGGTTCTAAAGCCGGAGATTTAGTCAATGCTATTCTCCGAAATATCCAGCGAGATATTGAAAATCTTCCCAAACCCGCTTTTGAAGACAGAACCAAGCTTATTGCAACAACCTTTTCGCACCCGGAGTGGATGGTTGAGCGATGGGTAAAACGGTTCGGGGAACGAGAGGCATTCCAGCTGATGCAGGCGAACAACCAGCGCCCCAACTACTATGTGAGGGCGAACAATCTGCGCACTAAAACTGAGAATTTTAAACTCCGCATGGAAAAGCTCGACATCGAGTTTGAAGAGAGCGATTGGCTGCCGGGATATTTTAAAGTTGATAGCGTGGCCCCTTTTATTGCAAAAGACCTGCTGAAAAAAGGAATCTGTCTCGTACAGGATATTGCCGCTGGATTTGCTCCAACGATTGTTGAGCCTGAACCCGGTGAAACCATTTACGATCTTTGCGCAGCGCCGGGTACCAAGAGTATCGTGATGTCAGACATGATGAATGCAGAAGGCAGTATTGTAGCTGTAGACATCAATCCGGGCAGACTGGAACTGCTTGCTGAAAGTGCACTGAACTACAACGCAGAGAACATCAAGATTCGTCAGGATGATGTTCGTGAGTTGAACCTTAAGCTGGCCGACGGCGTGCTTTTAGACGCACCCTGCACCGGAACAGGCGTTTTAAGCAAACGAGCCGACCTCAGATGGAAACGCACCAAAGAGGAACTTGAAAACTCCGTAAAACTTCAGGAAGAGCTGCTTGATGAAGCAGCCAACCATGTGAAACGCGGCGGACGCCTGATTTACAGTACATGCTCTCTGGAGCCTGAAGAAAACTGGGAACAGATTCAGAAATTCCTGGAGAAAGTATGACAACTACGAGCTCGAAAAACTGGACGAGTTTCTGCCGGAAGAAGTTCTGGTTGAAGATGGATACGCCTACCAGACATTCCCTCACATACACGGATGTGACGGACACTTCGGCGTTCGAATGATACGAGTGAAGTAAACAGTATATACAGTAAAGACTAAATTTAGAATACAGAACACACCGTTCTGTATTCTGCTTTTTTGTAAACCTACGTTACCTGAATGAAAATCTTTTTATGAGTTCATCCAACAATTTACAAGACCTCCCAAAGCATTACGATCCCTCTGAAACTGAAGACAAGTGGTACTCATTCTGGGAAAAGAATAACTATTTCCACTCTGAACCTGACGATCGTGAATCATTCACAGTTGTTATTCCTCCGCCAAATGTGACCGGTGTTCTTCATATGGGACACATGCTCAACAATACCATTCAGGACGTTCTGGTGCGCCGCGCCCGAATGAAAGGATATAATACCTGCTGGGTACCGGGAACCGATCATGCTTCGATTGCTACAGAGGCTAAAGTTGTACAGAAGCTTCGTAAACAGGGAATCAAAAAGAGTGACCTCTCCCGAGATGAATTTATGAAACACGCCTGGGAATGGACGGATGAACACGGCGGAATTATTCTTCAACAGCTCAGAAAACTGGGAGCCTCCTGCGACTGGCAGCGAACACGATTCACTTTAGAAGATGAGCTCTATGAATCGGTCATCGACTGCTTTATCGAACTTTATGACCGGGGGCATATCTATCGCGGTCAGCGAATGGTTAACTGGGATCCCGCCGCTCAAACGGCGCTGAGTGACGAAGAGGTGATTCACAAGGAAGTTCAGTCCAAGCTTTATCATGTGAAATATCCGATTAAAGATTCGGATGAGTTCATTACGATTGCAACTACCCGTCCCGAAACCATCCTGGCGGATACGGCCGTATGTGTAAATCCGGAAGATAAACGCTACACTCACCTGGTTGGTAAGAAAGCTATCATCCCAATGATAAATCGTGAAGTTGAAATCATCTCAGATGAGTACGTCGATAAAGAGTATGGATCAGGATGTTTGAAGATCACACCGGCTCACGATCAGAATGACTATGAAATTGGCGTAAAGCACGGTCTTGAAATTATCGATATGCTGAACGCCGACGGAACTGTTGCTGAGGTTGCCGAACATTACGTTGGCAAAGATCGCTTTGAAGCCCGCAAGCTGATCATCAAAGATCTCAAGGAGCAGGAATTACTGGTTAAAGTTGAAGAGATGGCCAATAAGGTTGGCTATTCCGAGCGGACTGATGCCGTTATCGAACCACGACTCTCGCTACAGTGGTTCTGCAAAATGGATGAGCTGAGTAAACCGGCACTCGATAACGTGATGAATGATGAAATTCAGTTTCATCCGGCCAAATTCAAAAACAGTTACACGCACTGGATGGAGAATATCCGTGACTGGTGTATTTCACGACAACTTTGGTGGGGCCATCGAATCCCTGCCTGGTATTACGGTGAAGACGAGGAAGATTATGTTATAGCAAGAACTGCTGAAGAGGCACTCCAAAAAGCCAAAGAGAAATCAGGAAATTCCGGATTAACGGAAGCAGATATCAAACAGGATGAAGATGTACTCGACACCTGGTTTTCATCCTGGCTATGGCCGATGTCTGTTTTTGATCCGGATTTTATCAAAAACAAAAAAGGAAGTAAAGAGCTCGAGTACTACTACCCTACACAGGATCTGGTAACCGCGCCCGAAATTATGTTCTTCTGGGTAGCCCGGATGATTATGGCGGGTTACGCTTTTGCAGATGAGAAACCGTTCAGCAATGTCTATTACCACGGTATTGTTCGGGATGAACAGCGCCGGAAGATGTCAAAATCTCTCGGTAATTCTCCTGATCCACTGAAGCTTATCGAAAAATACGGTGCCGACGGAACCCGCGTGGGAATGCTCTTCGCCTCTCCTGCCGGAAATGACCTGCTGTTTGATGAATCTCTTTGCGAACAGGGACGAAATTTCTCCAACAAGATCTGGAATGCCTACCGCTTCCTCACCATGAATATGGAAAAGGGAGTTGAATATTCGCCAACCACCGAGATTGATCAGAATAACGTGGCCGACAAATGGATGATGGGACGTATCCAATCCACGTTGCGCGAAATGGAAGATGATTTTTCAAAGTATCGCCTGAATGAAGCGTTGAAAAAAATCTACTCACTCATTTGGGACGATTTCTGCGACTGGTACATCGAGGTCTCTAAGGCGAATGAATATGGCAAAAACATGCCGAAAGAAAATCTTGAAAGAGCTCTCGGATTCTTTGAAATGCTGATGAAGATGCTCCATCCATTCATGCCGTTCATCTCTGAGGAGATCTGGCAGCGAATTCAGAAGCGATCCGCTGATGAGGCACTGACGATTAGCTCATGGCCAGAAATTCAGGATAAGGCATTTGAAAACTCTGTCTCTCTTTTCAAAACCGTTCAGGATCAGATCTCTTCCGTTCGGAATATTCAGGCAGAGATGAACCTGTCGCCTAAGGCTGATCTGAATATCATCATCAAACCCAAAAATGCTGACTTGGCTAATCAACTTCGATCTGCAGAGTGGATATATCGAAAACTTCTGCCTGTCGAGTCGATCTCATTTGATGTAGATGCCGACAAACCAAAAGCGTCAGCTGCTTCCGTTGTTGCCGGTTCAGAAATTTACGTGCCGCTCGAAGGTTTA
The DNA here is from genome assembly GCF_034521535.1 of Rhodohalobacter sp. Classification (GTDB taxonomy): domain Bacteria; phylum Bacteroidota; class Rhodothermia; order Balneolales; family Balneolaceae; genus Rhodohalobacter. The sequence goes on from NZ_JAXHMF010000006.1 coordinate 763,457, forward strand.
ATCGATCTGGATAAGGAGCGCGAACGAATCCAAAAAGAGATTGATCGTCTGGAGGGTTTCCTTAAAGGTGTTGAGAAAAAGCTTTCCAACGAAGGTTTTGTCAATAATGCGCCGGATGACGTGGTTGAAAAAGAGAGGCAGAAAAAAGCCGATGCCGAGACAAATCTTGAAAAACTGACGAAACAGCTGGAAGAGTTTAAAGGATAGAAGCGAGATTTAACACAGCAGTTTTGTGTACTGAATTTCGGAATACCGAATATTTTCTAAATTATTAATTAACTTGAGTCCAAAATAAGAATTTGCTTTAAAGTGTCCCTCCGACAGCTGTCGGAGGACAATGGGGGATGAAAAGTAGTAGATTCAAAGATAAATGATAAATTTTCAAGCTAAACATTAGTTCATCAGGTCATCCCCCTTGCCCCGACAGCTGTCGGGACTCTTCCCCCTTCTAAGGGGGACTTTTTGGCGTCAGTTCTTTATCTCGAACTGACGTTAATCAAAAACAGCAGTTATACAGGCTGCCTTACTCTACAAGCCTTTTGACTTACGGGAGTATCTATGATTAGCTCAAATACATTTTGGCGCACCGTTATTTGCGGTTTCATCGCAACATTTATCATGGCAATGGTCTCATTTCTACAGTCCGGACTGGGACTACCACCCATTGATATTGCCTATCTGATAGATCAAAGCCTGAATCATGTTCATGGAACGGAAGTCTACTCAATTTCATGGGCAAATACGGCATACATCATTGGCGGAATACTGTTGGCTCTTTTTTGGGTTGTATTTTTGCACAACCGGATTCCGGGAAATTGGATTGTAAAGGGGATAATTTTCGGGATTTTGATTTCAATCTTCTCAGGAGCCGTCGTTAGCCCTCTCGTATCAGCAGCAGCAGGAGATTCATTCGGGTTATTTTATACGAATACATGGTTTCCGGGAAAGTTACTGCTGGCGGGAATAATTATGCACCTCAGCTACGGAATTTCCCTGCTCTTGTGCTTAAAAATTGCAGGTGTTAAAGGATTGGATTCCGCCTCATAAATTCTGAACTGTTTCCATCTTTGGTGAAATTTCTATCTCAGATTTTATCGAGTTTGCTATAAAGCATTTTCGGTGTGCTTCCTGATGCAATTTGAGAAAATCTTCCCGGCCGGGTGCATTATCTGCTTCAAATGATACAACCGGTTTTATATAAATTCTTGTTATAGCCAGTTTCCCCTCACCGTTCTTCTCCAGTACACCCTCAGAGTGATCCGAATATTTATTTACTACAAATCCCCTCCCGGCTGCAATCGATAAAAACCACAGCATATGACAACTTGCTACAGAAGCGGTAAACGCCTCCTCAGGATCAATAGCTGAAGGATCTGTGAAAGAGTCACCAACAATATGCGATGAAGCAGCAGCCTTCAAAGTCAGACCGTTTTCAAATGTCCATGTGTGCGATCTCTGATATTTATGATCCAGAAACTTCGCACCATCTCTTTTCCATTCTATCGTTACCGTGTAATGAGCCATCAACTTTTAATTGTTTATTTGAAAGGTGATTTTTTACAGACACTTATTATTTTATGAACATTTAAATTCTGAATAAAAATTGAAAGAGTTGAACTCTCTCAAATTACTGTATGTTATGATATTAACTGACTAAACAGGTTACCTAATTTTTAAAATAAAAAATCGAAGGAGCACAATTATGAAGCTTAAAGATTTATCACGAGAAGAGTTGGAAAAACTGATCGCAAAAAAAGGAATTGGATCTGATTATCTTAACCGTGCCGAACGCATTCAGAGAGACGTGAATCTGGCACTTCTTGTAGGATCTGCTACTGTATTGCTGGGCCTCACTGCCTGGACAATCTACAAATATAAAGGTGAATAACTGTAAATGAGTAAACGTGCATTAATCACCGGAGCATCCAGCGGAATCGGTTTAGAACTGGCAATGATTTTTGCCAGGGAGGGTTTTAATCTGGTGTTAAGCGCCCGGCGTGAAGAACGTCTGATGAATCTGAAAGAAGAGCTGGAAAATACCCATTCCATTCAAGTACATGTCTTTGCTGCCGATCTGTCAAAATCTGATGCTCCGGATTCTCTCTTTCAATTTTGTACAAATCAAGATCTCCAGATTGATGTTCTGATTAACAATGCCGGGATTGGTGACTACGGCTTTTTTTCAGAAGCTGATTGGGACAAAACAGCAACAATGATTGACCTGAACATCAAATCACTCACACAGTTGACTCACCTTTTTTTGCCCGGAATGATCGAACGCGGAACCGGAAAAATCATGAACGTAGCGTCCACCGCCTCCTTTCAACCCGGGCCTTTAATGAGTGTCTATTATGCGACTAAACACTACGTGCTTGCTTTTAGTGAGGCGCTCGCAAACGAGGTTGCAGATTATGACATTACGGTTACAGCTCTGTGCCCCGGCCCCACCCAGTCTGAATTTCAGGAAACCGCCAATATGGAAAAATCGAAACTGATGGACCGGTTTCCAATGCCGTCATCTGCAGATGTTGCTCAGTACGGTTTCAATGCACTTCAAAATGGAAAACGTGTAGCCATTTATGGGGTAGCGAACAAAATAATGGCAAGTATCATAAAATTTTTCCCTCGCAGGTGGGTCACAGCCGTCGTTAGAAAAATTCAGGAGAGAGAATAAATCTGTTATAGAAGCAGCATTTTCGATATAATATTACCGAACTGGAAACGTAGATAAATTAAAGAGTCCTAAACAGTTCCGGTCTATGAAATCACTATCAATCTTTGCCAAATATTTTATTCTTACGGTCTTTTTAATTTTCAGTACATCCTGTGAAGAGATATCTACAGACAATCTCGAAGAACTTTCTATAGATGAGGTTGCTCAGTTAATCGATCAGGAAGTAGGAAACGCCAATGCAGAAACAGTTAGCAGCTGTAGAGTACTTGCAATCGGAGCAAAACCCTGCGGCGGACCTTGGGGATATTTGGTCTATTCAGAAGAGGATAGTGATCCTGAAAAACTGGAGTTGCTTGTGGAAAGATATAACGAACTGGATGAGATCAGAATGAAAGAGAATGGTTACGGTTCTACATGCGACTATGCCACGGAACCCACCCTTTTACTCAAAAATGGGAGCTGCCATGGCGAGGGATATGCCTGGAATCCCGGTGACATCATTGAACACCATAACCGCAATAAATAATATGGATCTCTCAACATTTACCCTGGTTCTTTTCAGCACAACTTTACTTCTGTTTTCGTGCGCCTCAACAAATCAAGATAAAACGATTGAACAAATAGCCGATGAAATTGATGAACTCGTCGGGAATGCAGAAGCTGACACAATCGAACAGTGCGCATTCATGCCAATCGGCGTTAAACCCGCCGGTGGTCCCTGGGGATATCTGGTTTATTCCACAAAAGATACTGACCGAACAGAACTGGAAGATTTAGTAAACGACTACAATGAACTGGACGCCGAAAGGAACCAAGAGTCAGACGCTTTTTCTACCGCTGATTTTGCAACCGAACCTTCACTCAAAATTCAGGACGGGAGTTGTATCGGAGAGGGGCAATATGCATGGAATCCGGGAGAAGTCCGGGAGAACACATAACTCACCTCTATTCAGCAGGTTTTGCCATTGTATTGTCTATAAAAGGTTGTGGAATCATTCCAAGTTTATTGCATTCATCTACAATCATCTCCGTAAGATCACTCTTGAAGAGAAATTCAAAACGGATATCCACCACATAAGCTTTTACTCGCAGCTTGTAGACAAAATGCCGATTCTCAAGCTCATTCAGCACAATAACTACAACCGGTTTATTCAAATAGGTGTACGAGGATGCATAAACCGCTTTGTATGCAATTTGCTTCACTTTTTGGATATCAACGGTTGCCGGCAGATAAATTTCCGCAACAACCTGGCAGTCCAGCGCGCTTGAGTTTGAGTTTGAAACGGCGGTATTCATCAATTCAGCGTTTGGAATGGATACAACCGAATCGTCCGGAGTGACAACCCGACAAGATCTCAAACCAATATTCAGAACCTCACCGTAATGTTGGGCGACCTCAATCTTATCTCCTACCTGAAACGGCCGATCCAATATGATGATAATTCCTCCAAAAATATTCTTCAGAATATCCTGAGACGCAAAACCGACGGCAATACCGACCGATGCGCCGATAGCAACAATCGTCTCAAAAGGAGGAGAGATCACGCCCGCAATAACAATATAGATAGCAAAAGACCAGATCATTATCCGGCTGATGGGTGCAAGACGTTTAATAAACAGCCTGTAGTTCGTTGCTTTCTCGGAAAGATTATCGAGAATCAATGTCAGGTACTTATTTATAAAGTAGGTTAAAACGAGAATGATGATAATGGAAAGAACCTTGGTAAAAGAGATCAACTCTCGAATTTTAGCAATTTCTCTATTCACTTCAGAAACTCCTTCTCCGGACTGATTTTCAGCTTCCGCTGTACTTTGCTCCTGCTCCGCTCCTGCATCCAGTACCCATTCATCAGCTAAAAAAGGTTCTGCACTTTTTGCCCGCACCGGTTCTGCCTGAAAAAAATCAGCTAAAATTATTAACAGGATCAAGCTGATCCCGATTCTAAAAATTTGATACATTCTGTTTTTCTTCATGGCCCGTCTCTCCTTAATGAATAATATTTCTTCGTTTCAGCAACCGTACAACCTGCCTGTAAATAAGATGATTGAGCTTATACCCATCTTCATCGTTTTGTACAATTCCTTTACTCTTCAGTCTCGCCAGCATCAAACGGCTTGCGGCTTCATCCTGATGAAGTGACATTGCAAGTTCTGTTTCAGTTAAATTTTCATGCAGTACCAAGGCAGCCAGTGTAAAAAGAACATCCCGGGAAGGTACTTCAAGCTTATCCAGATCAGCAACTTCCGTGGGCAACTGTTTAACTGATCTGTCATCAAACTCTTTAATCGACTGTAACCAGTAATTCATGGCTATTGATAAATTGCCCTCCGCTACCTGATTTAACCGATCAAAATACTGCTCGTGCAAATACTTCTGCTTTTCTGACTCGTTAGACATAATTTTTTTAAACGATCTGCTCCTTTCAGTAGCAGCTCCCGGCTCGAATATCAGCTCATATCCTGTTGCTTTATGACGGGTTAAGATCGATTTTTCAAGCATATCACGGTCGATGTTATCGGTTCGGACGATGTGGGAGAAATATTGATCCGCGCCGAACATCTTCTCATAAAACTTCCATGCAAACGCCGAGCAAGTTACAACCCAGAATAATTTACCCCTTGTAGACGCCATTAACACCCAAAAGCTCTCAACTCCCTTGAATCCATGTATATTTCGCACAAAAATGTTGTGGATGTTCTCCACAACTAAAACTGTACGACTTCTTCGCTTCTGTATTTTATCAATGAGTTCTTCTCGGGTTTCAATGTTTTCATATCCAAAGGCATCGCTAATCGTGTGAATCAACTCCTCCTCTGTATGCATTGTTTTTCTGAAGTTGACAAAAACTGTTTTTTCATCCTCAAGAAATCGTTTTTCAATAAATTTAAGAGACAACGTTTTACCACTGCCCCGCTCTCCAACTATTAAAAAGTTGGTATCTATGTTGAGATTCCAATCTTCGAAAGACTGTTCGAAATATGTGAATAGCCCCTGTGGCTGGATATAAAAACGTTCATCAATCTCAAATTCGTAGCTGAACATTCGCTTATACACGAATGGGAATTTTTGGTGAAAATTTACCTTTGCAAGGTACTCCGCAAGATTCCGCTTTTCAGTTGTACTGACTGATCCCTCATCTTTAAAACCCAGGAAACGGCTTACTATATTATTTATCTCCTTAAACTTTTTAACAAAAAAGCGCCTTAACAGCTCAAATCTCTCAAGAAGTTTGTAATAGATCTTAAAGAACCTCTCCCGCCAGTTCTTCGCAGTCGCTTTTACCTGAAGCGCTTTATCCTGCATCTCCAGATCATCATATGACCTTGAAAGCATACTCTCGGCAAGAGACTGAATACTCTGAGGAAAATCTTCCTTAACAATTTTCTCATAGGAGTTTTGACGTTCGCGTACACGTTTTATGGTCGCTTCAAGCTGGCTTACTGCCCGATCCGTCCCGGAAATTGCGATCTCCAATACGGATTCTTCTTCATCTTTCTCTTTTTCAGACTCTTTTGCGGAAAGTAGATTTACATCCACCACCTGCATAATCTCTTCAGACTCAGATGAAAGTTCTTTGAAAAAGGAAACCCACTCCCATTTCTCCGGGTCCATCTCCCGCAATGCATTCTCCTGCACATAGCGTGTAGCAAGTTTTTTCCAATTTACACTGTCAGTTTTTACCTGCGGTTTCCCGTTCTCAATCGATCTCTTTTCTGCAAGTGTAAATGTCTCTGTAAAGCTATAAAACCCAAGCTGAAGGTCTGTAATAGTTTTTTGTATCTGATCAATCAAATGCTGCTGACTCTCCTGATTACCTATGGTTTCCAGCAGTTCAGCCGATAATTTATCAGATATTTCAGATCTGAGCTCTTGCACAAGTTTAGCCGGAAGCTTATCGGCCTTTTGCTTTTTAAGCACTTCTGAAATCTCTTTGATCCGTGTAACGGTATTCTCTAATGGCAGATAGCCGTAGTCTCTGAAAAACCGGTGGGTAAATCCAAGAATCTCTTCCCGTGCTCTATCGGCTAAAAACGAAAACCTTGCAATTTCGATCTGAATGGCAAAGTCTGAATATTGGGACTTTATAAAAGTTTGCCACTCTTTTTGTCTTTTGTTCAGAAAGCTCCCTTTTTCAACCAGTTTTGCATTTAACTGATCTTCTTCCAGCAGTTTCCTTTCATCTTCAACAGTACCGCTTTTGATGGCTGCCTGATAGCACTCTTTATAAACCCGGGTTGAGATTGGCGATTCGGCTTCTACATTTTTCAGGATTTGAATAGCGTTCTGAAGATGAGACTCTATCTTGTTAATTACCTCAACCCTGTAACCATTATTGCCGCTCTCTTCTATATTCTCAGCTTCATTTTTTTTCGGCGCCGATTTGTCTGCAGCCGGCTCATTCTTTTCTTCACTCTCTTCTTCATTCTGATTACTATCATTTGCCTCCGCCTCGGAGGGCTGGGGCTGTTCCTTAACCGGTTCCCGTTCCAGTAGCTTGCCAATGGCCCTGCTCAGTATTTCAAACTCCTCACCCATCAGTTCATCCGGTAACTGCGAAATACCAGCAAGCTCCAGTTTAGCACTTTTTTTAAGCTGAATAACCTGTTTCCAGCCGGCCTTATCCTTCTTGAACAGCATGCTGACCGTCCTGGCCAGCCGTTTAAGCTTTTTTTGGATTTTTAGTTTATAGGAATCATCCTCCTGTTCCGTAAAACGCTCTTCAGACTGATACTCAACTACGGTTTCAGGTAGCGGCTCTGTTATTTCATCAACCAGGTTTTTCCACTTTTCGGACCACAAATTCTCATCATATCTCTCTATAATGTTCCATAGATCAGAGATATTTTTGTTCAAAGTATCAATCACACGCTTTTTGCGTAATTCATCCTCCTTCTTAATTCCTAAAATCTCTTTGTAGGTTTTCTGAAACCACTCTAAAAGCTCATTTCTAAAATCTATTTTTAGATCGGTATAAGCCTTATCAAAACTCTCACCAATCTGCTTTTTCAGATGATCCGTTACCGATGGATAGTTTTTATTCATTTTTGAATATACTGAAGAATTGTACAGCCCGTTTGATATAACATAGACAAATTTTTAAAAATAATTAGATGTAACTCCACTCTTTAGTTGCATTTATTATACTTAACACAAAAATTTGTTTACATTTAAAAAATCATCACACAGGCTGCTCTGAATAATGAATGCTTTAGTCAAATGAAGAGGAAATTTCTATCCCTTCTGTTACTTTGTAGTACGATTTTGCTGATCATACCGGCCGAATCACTTTTTGCTCAAACCGAGCTCAACAGGATATCTATCGCTGAACGTAGTGACGGTAAAGGTTTTGTTGTTCGCAATCATCTCTCCAATATGGTTGATTCAGTAAAGGTTGAACAGCCATCTTCCGATAGAATTCAGATGCTGCTGTTTGCTCAGGATCTCGACACGCTGAATTTTCAGTATCCTCCCGAAACCAATACGTTCAATCATTTTGACCTCTATCCGGTTGATAACGGAATTGGTGTTGAAATTTCACTCAGTGCGGGAAGTTATTTCAAAACCAGAACCTACCCCGATCAGAATGGCAAGGATTTACTGCTGGCTATGGAGAGCATCTCCTCATCAGAAATAGATGAAATTACGGCCAAATCATCCGAGATCGACTTTACGAGTTATATCGCAGACATTCACGGATTTGATGATGTCGTAGAAGCAGACAACTCATTTCTTCGGATTAGAGACAATCAGGAATTTAATGTCATTATTCTGGATGCGGGGCACGGTGGGCACGATCCCGGCACTGGAAATAGATCTATGGGACTTCAGGAAAAAGATATTGCTCTCGCAGTTACTTTAAAGGTGGGCGAATACATTAAAGAGCATATCCCCGAAATGGAAGTGGTTTACACAAGAACCGATGATACATTTGTACCATTAAGTGAGCGAGGTCTCACGGCAACCCGAAATAAGGCAGATTTATTTGTATCAATTCACGTCAATTCAGCTGCCAATGCACCATCCGCGCGTGGAACAGAAACTTTCTTTCTGGGGCTGGCAAGAAGCAAATCGGCCCTGGAAGTTATGAAACGAGAAAACAGTGTGGTTGATCTGGAAAATGGACCGGGCTCACTCGATCTAAGTGAAGAGGAACTGCTGGTCTATGAGCTTACCAATACCGGAAATTTAGCAATCAGTGAACGCATCGCCTCGATGGTTGAAAATCAATTTAAAAACCGGGCACAGCGCAGATCTCGGGGTGTAAAACAGGCCGGTCTCGAAGCCTTGTGGCACGCCTCCACTCCGGCTGTTTTGATAGAACTTGGTTTTTTATCTAATCCTTCGGAGGCAAGATTTTTAAATAGTGATTATGGCCAAACCATTATGGCTTCTGCCATTTTCAGGGCAATACGGGATTTTAAATTAGAATATGATAGAAGCATCAAAGCAAATGGAGAACGGCAAGCAAGCAACGAATGATAAACCATTAATCATTGGGGTTGCCGGTGGCAGCGGTTCGGGAAAAACCACCGTTGTCAATAATATTATTGAATCTATTGGTCCCGACAGAGTCCTTCTGTTACAACACGACTCCTACTATCGGGATTTAAGCCATTTACCATTCGAAGAGAGAACAAAGCAAAATTTTGACCACCCTTCCTCCCTTGAAACTGAATTAATGATCCGTCACCTGGATGCCTTGAGAAGTGGTTATCCGGTAGATGTTCCCGTTTACGATTTTGTAGAGCACACCCGATCAGACGAATCCATATCTGCACTTCCTCACCGTATTATACTGGTAGACGGTATTTTGATTTTCAGTGAGCCAAAGCTCAGAAAGCTCATGGATATCAAAATTTTTGTGGATACCGATGGCGATGTTCGTCTTTTGAGAAGATTGCAAAGAGATATCAACGAGCGCGGCCGGGACTTGAATGGTGTCCTGAATCAGTATGAAAGATACGTACGCCCCATGCACCTCGAATTCGTTGAACCAAGTAAACGATATGCGGACATTATCATACCCCGGGGCGGAGAAAACCTGGTGGCATTGGAAATGGTCACCGCTTTAATCGAAGGAAAGCTCTCCTCTTAATTTCAGTTCGCTTATTTCTCCATTACTCCGAAAAGGATTAAAAAACTGCTCAAAATACTTCCACTATCAAAGAAGATTAAGGAAAATAGTCTCTCCTATTTTAGAAATATTAAGAGTTGATTGTTTTCAAAATCAAGAATCACATTTAATTGCCACGGAAGCACGGAACTTTCCGTGTTTCCGTGGCTTTTTATTCTCCAACCTCATTATGAAGATCCATCATTTTTTAAACTAAAAATTTCATTCCGAACTCAGATTCTCAGGTTAAGTTCTCCTGATCTTTCCAAAACATCTCCATCCCATCAAATAACAGGTGCGGTCTATGATGAACTTTCAGAGAAGATTGCAAATTATCCATTAGATAGAATGAATCTCCACCGGTTATAAACAGGTCGGTCTCGGAATCAATATGCTCCATATATTTCCGGATAAATCCCTCTATGGCCATTACAAAAGACCCACCTGTACCCCATTGAACACTCTCTGCCGTGGTTTTGCCCGGCCAGTTACCGGGAATTCGATACTCTACCGAAGGCAGCTCCCGAAATTCATTATCAATCGCTTTATGGAAAAGTTTTAAACCCGGCATGATAATCCCACCTCTGTAAATTCCCTCATTCGTCATCCAGTCAACCGTGCAGGCTGTCCCCGCATCAATACAAATTATATCGTTATCTGTGATTGATAAAGCACCGTAGCAGGTCAAAAACCGATCCATTCCAAGTGTTTCAGGAGTATTATAATCCAGGTTGTCCCGATCAATAAGTGAGTTTGTCAGGACTTTTAATTCTACAAAGTGAAGTGCTTGCAGTAATTTCTTTAGGAGATCTTCCCGGACAGAACTTATTACTACCAATTCTGTATCCGGATACTCTTTAACAACTTCCGCCATGTTATCGGCTGTTCCGTTTGATGCCTTGTAGATGATCTCCCACTTAATCCCCGTTTTTTTGGCTAATTTAATGTGGGAGTTACCGATATCGAGATATAAAATTGACATCTTTTCTTTTCAATTTGGAATGATTGCTGCTTTTCATGTTTTATATTACCAAACAAATAATTTAACGAAAAATTGATCCTTCCTAATGGAATTAAAAAATAAAGTTGCCATAGTTACCGGTGCCAGCAGTGGAATTGGAACCGCATTTGCTCATAAGCTCATTGAAAAAGGAGCTACCGTTTACGGTCTTGCTCGCCGATTAAATAAACTCAAAGAGATACAGTCTAAGCTGGGTGAGCGTTTTATACCTGTTCAAATGGATGTAACAAAACACAAAGATCTTGAAGAGTGGGTAACTAATCAGTTTTCAGAAGATCACCTACCCGATATTCTCGTGAACAATGCAGGGCTTGCCAAGTTTGGCAATGTGGACGACCTGTCGGTAGAAGATTGGGATACCATGGTTAATACCAACTTAAACGGTATTTTTTATCTTACCCGACTCATTGTTCCGCTTATGAAGGAAAACCCGGATCACTGTCATATTGTAAATATTGCATCTGTTGCGGGGCTACTGGGTAATCCGCAAATATCCGGCTACAACGCCACAAAATTTGGTGTCAGAGGTTTCAGCGAGGCTCTCTTTAAGGAACTTCGATACGATAAGATCAAAGTCTCGGCTATGTTTCCGGGATCTATTGCCACAGACTTTTTTGAAAAAGTAGGCAGTGAAACTCATTCAAATATGATGCGGCCCGGTGACGTTGCAGATACGTTAATACATCTGATTGAAACACCCGATAATCTGTTAATAAATGAAGTAACGATGCGACCACTAAACCCCAAAAATCCGGATAGCAAAGAGTGAAAAACTACTTAACCTTCGCACTGGTTTCGTTATTCTTTCTCACATTTAACGCCTGTGAGAAGGAACCGGAATTAGTTGATGAAGAACTGTACAAAACCATAATGACGGAACTCGCTATTCTCAATCAAATGGATCAGGATTTATTGGGAGAGCGGGATAAATCCGATCTGCGGGAAGAAATTTTTGTGAGTTACGGAGTTGAAGAAGAGAAGTTTAACAGATCACACGAGATTTATCAATCCGATATAGAGGCCCAGATGGAGCGGGTGAAAGATATTCAGGATCGTCTCAAAACAGAACGCGATTCAATTCAGGCAGCAGAACGAAGGTATAAGGACGAAACCAAGCTTGGCCCGGAAGAGATACGTGAGCAGGTCCGAAATCGAAACAAAGAATCCAATTAAACGATTACTTCGGAAAGTCTTTTTTGAAGCTGAATTTTAATTTGAAACCATCCTCGCTCTCCAATTTATATTTCGCCTGAAGCTGTCCGATCAATGCTTTGATAATAGTGATGCCCAACCCCTTACCATCTTCAAATTGCTCTTTTTGAAATCCCGGACCGTTGTCGAAGTATTGAACATGAACATAGTCTCTATCGGAAGTGACATTTAAATGAATCTCTCCTTCGGTTTTATCGGTAAAGGCATGTTTAAAAGAGTTCGTAACCAGTTCACTGATTAAAACACCCAGAGGCAGCGCCTGATTGATACTTAGAGTTTCAACGGAGCTGTCAATTTTTACATCAATACTTTTTTTGTCTTCCACATAGACGTCAAGATGCCTGTTGATCAAATTGCTTAGATATTGGCGAAACGGAATACTGGATAGATCATCGGAATTGTAGAGAAGTTCGTGTACGCCTGCAATGGAGTGAATCCGGTTTTGTGTTTTCTGTAAAATGTCAATTACGTACTCATCATCCGTTTCAAGCCTCTGCAGATCGATCAGGCTGGAAATGACCGCCAGGTTGTTCTTCACTCGATGATGGATCTCCGATATCAATACTTCCTTCTCTTTTAAAGCCTCTACATTGCGCTTATTTGCCCGATAAGCCGAAATCATAAAGTATATAGCACTACCAAAGAGCAGAGCAATCAGCATTCGGAAAAACAGGCTGATCTGTCCTGAATTTAGGATACCGGATGAAAAATAATCCTCATCCAAACTCAGTGTCAGTGTCCATTCATTCGATGACCCGCTGATGAAATTTAGTTTTTGAGTGCTGGTATATTTCTCATCTTCTGGTATGTCACTATTTAAATACTCATAGAATATTCGATCATTTTCATCACGTATTTCTACACTAAACATCTCTCTCCCGGCCATGATATCATCAAAATCATCGGTAAAATCCATCCCTACCGTTAATGAACCGTGAAATTCATTATTGTAGTACAGAGGGGCATCAATCAAAAAGGCACTTCCGCTTTGAACAAGATCCGTCCAGGGAGTCATATTTATGGAGGAATCCCTTTTCATCTCCATCCAGTCTTCGCGACGATAATCAAGCTCGAGGATATCAAGACCAATGGCCTCCCGGTTCCCTTCGTACGGCTCAATCAACTGAATAACCCCATCCTGATCAATCCATTCAAAAAAGGTAAATGCCGGCTTTACATTTAATAGAAGGTTAGTTTCGAACTCGAAATTTTCGAAATACTGACCCTTGGTAAACTCCACTCTTGATTTATGATTGGCTAACAGAAGAAGGTTCTCATTCACCGTTTCCTGAATAAGTTCTGATAGAAGACTCGCAGTAGATTCCACAGTTTGGGTTCTGGCTTCCCGGATTTGATTCTGATCAGCCCGCCAGCCAAAATAGAATATCATTACCAGTCCAAGTGTAACCGATAAAGCTGAGACTAATCCTTTTTTAGAAATATTTGGCAATGGGAACCCTCGGTTTGCAGATGAATTTATCCTTACAAAGATAAACTATTATTCGCACAACATTTAAAGATATAGAAAAACTCAAAAAGAATAGTGACGGTTTAAATATCCGGAAATTTATCCTTTAGAATGGAGCTCTTTCATCGTCGCTGTCTGACCCGAAATCTATGATTACTTCATCTGCATCTCCTTCACCTTTTGCCGGAGCGCCTTTCTCAATCTTCCACGCTTTCACATCGGTATACCAATTTCCCTTGTATTCCCTGCTTTGAATATCAATAAACGCCGTAACAGTCTCATCCTTGGTTACAGAGTTTTTATCGATTTGATCTCCCCACTGCGTGATGCAGACTTTGCGTGGGTAATCTCCCTCCGTTTCGAGAATAAAGTCGCGTTTCCTCCAGGGTCCGTTTTTTCCCTTGCCTGACTGTTCTTCTAAAATCTTGATGACTTTACCTGTGATGTGCAGATCCATAATATTGCTGCTTGTTGAGGGTTAATTTTTTTCTCATTAAAAGAGATACGCTTCTAAAATAACGTGATTTTTGTGAATTTCAGAACTTCAGAATATGTTTCCTGAAATTAATGACAATCAAAATCGGCTTCATGGCAAAATTAAAACTCGACCTGCACGACATTTACAACAAAGGAGATCAAATTGACAGGGAATTGGAAAATATCATCGATGAAGCCATAGAAAAGAAAATTAAAACTGTTGAGATCATCCCCGGAAAAGGATCAGGACAATTAAAGAAACGAGTATTAAAGTTTCTGGATCAAAAACATATCAAACAGAAATATCATCGTATAGATAAAGACAGCAAAAATCACGGCAGACTATTCGTCTACTTCAAATTTTAGCAGTTCTGAAATTGAGATATCTTCATGTTTTTGTAGATTTCATCAATTTTATGATCTGACTATTATAAAAATAATTGAGTAAATGGATGAGAAAGAGCGATTAAAATTAGCAAAAAAGCGACGTCTTGAGCTTAAAAAGAAAGAAGAGCTGAACAATCTAAAACGTGAGCTTAAAACAAAAGAACAAAAGATCCGTCAACAGGAAATCCGTGAACAGCACACCGGAAAATACGGAGACAGGATTGTCATCTTTTTCACCACCTTTGGCATTCTCTACCTATTCTATTATTTGATCTCTTTTGTGCTCAATTACATGTTTGGAGTAGGAATGGGTTTTTTGGGAATCAGTTTTGGTTGGCTCACTCCCGTCATTCACATTTTAATTCTCGGGGCATCCGTTATCAGCGCCGTCAGGAATCGATCTATTGTAGATGACATCGTTGATCGATTTTAGCCGCCAACAGACCCGTTTATTCATCGAGTTCATCGAATCAGCTATTAAGATCATTCTATTCGCGAACGAATCTATAAAAACCTATTTTATGTAAATTCAAAGAGTACAAGATATTCACTCTATTTGCTAAAAAACTCAAAAGAAATTTACAGGTTTGAAAAATAAGTCTAACCCATCAAATAAAAATTCTGACGGCAATCCCAAAAAGGGAAAAAACAAAGCTCAGCGTCCAACCGGTTTTATCTATTGGTTCTATCTGATCATTTTTGTTGTACTCGGTTACTGGATCCTAACAGACGGTAACGGCTTTTTCGGAACGCAGCCGGAAATTGAATACAGTACGTTTAAAGAGCAGCTTAGAAATGATAATGTAGAACGTGTTCATATCCAGGGAGATCGGATTGACGGTACGTTTCGCAACGAGCAGCAACTGCAAATTACCGAAACCGATACGACAAACTACAAGAACTTTATCACGGTAATTCCCTCATTTGGTGACGATAGTTTAACCGAACTGTTGGAAGAAAAAAATGTAGTTATCTCTGCAGAATCGGAGTCCGATGGTTATTGGTGGTACTTCATGATTTTTTCAATGCCTCTCCTCTTCCTGCTCATAATCGGCTACATGTTCTACCGGAGAATGCAGATGCAGGGACGCGGAATGTTCAATATTGGCAAAAGCCAGGCGAAACTTCAGGAGCCCGGAAAGAATAAGACCACATTTGACGACATTGCCGGAATGGATGGTGCCAAAACTGAACTCCAGGAGATTATTGAATTTCTTAAAGATCCCAGTCGGTTTGAAGAAATTGGTGCGAAATTACCCAAAGGTGTTCTTTTGATGGGCCCTCCCGGCACAGGTAAGACACTTCTGGCCAGAGCGGTTGCCGGCGAGGCGAATGTTCCCTTCTATACCATTACGGGTTCCGACTTTATGGAAATGTTTGTAGGTGTGGGGGCAAAACGTGTCCGCGAAATGTTTAAGGAGGCAAAGGAGAAATCTCCGGCAATCATTTTTATTGATGAGATCGACTCCATTGGACGCAAGAGAGGCGCCGGCCTTGGTGGCGGACACGACGAACGCGAACAGACTTTGAATCAGCTCCTTTCAGAATTGGACGGTTTTGAACCGAGTGAAAATGTAATTGTGATGGCGGCTACAAACAGACCCGACATTTTGGATAAAGCTCTTTTGAGGCCGGGGCGATTTGATCGGCAGATCAGCGTTGATCTTCCCTCTCAGAATTCAAGACATGAGATTCTAAAAATTCATGCCCGAAATAAATCCATCGATGAGAGTGTTGATCTCAAAAAAATTGCCAGCAGTACACCGGGATTCAGTGGTGCCGATTTGGAAAATCTGCTGAATGAAGCTTCACTGTACGCGGGAAGAAATAAGCGCAAAAAAATCATTATGGATGATATTGAGAACGCGCGTGATAAAATCATGATGGGGCTGGAGAGAGAAGGAATGCAAATTGATGACGAAGAGAAAAAAATTCTGGCTTATCACGAGGCAGGACACGCAATTGTTGCCGCAGCTCTGCCTAAAAGTGATCCGCTCCACAAAGTGTCCGTCATCCCAAGAGGAAAAGCGATGGGAATTACAATGCAGCTGCCCGATAAAGAAAAATATCTTTATGACAAAGAATACCTGCTGGACAGAATGGCCGTGATTATGGGAGGACGTGCAGCCGAACAGCTTATATTTAACACCGCCACAAGTGGCGCTCAGAACGACCTGATGCGCGTAGCTAAACTCTCCCGTAAAATGGTTGTGGAGTGGGGAATGAGTGAAAAATTTGGTCATCTCGCATTTGGCAGCGATGAAGAGGATGTTTTCCTCGGCCGGGATATGACCCGTCAAAAAAGCTATAGCGATGCAACCGCCAGGGAGATTGATCAGGAGGTTCAGGCTATTTCCCGCGAAGCCTTCGACAGGGCTATCGATATCCTTCAAAAGAACAGAGACGCTTTTGATAAACTGGCAGAACTTCTCATCGAGAAAGAGGAAGTTTCAGGTGAAGAAGTTTTATCCCTGATGGGCAAAAAGAAAGAAGACAGTGAAGAGGAATAGTTTCTGTCTAAAATTAGCTGATTATCAATTCTCCATTCATTCACGGCTTTGTTATTGAACATGGCCGTGAATGATCGATACTAGTAAATCAGACAATTTTTTACACTTTTTCACTTCAATTCGTTTTTGATTCCTGAGAAATATGATGTAACGTTTAGAATCATTGAATTAAACCGAATTAAGTGCATGTTACAGACGATTTCAAACCGTTTTTTTCTACCTCTTTTCAGCATATCAACCATATTCTTTTTTCTATTTAGCGCCTGCTCTACAACACAGCAATCCTCAGAACAACCTGCACAAGAGCAGACTGCTCAGACCGTGGAAACTCAGAGGCAAAACCATGCTGAGATGGAAGAAATTTATTGGGACCGTATTGAACAGTCCCGAATGAATTTTACACAGGCTGATATCGATTTTATGACCGGAATGATCGCCCACCACTCACAGGCTTTAATCATGTCTCGAATGGCACCGGAGAACGGAGCCAATCGATCCGTTCAAGTTCTTGCGAGCCGTATCATCAATGCCCAGGCTGATGAAATTGCTTTCATGCAGCGATGGCTGCGCGATAGAGGACAAGCGGTTCCCATTGTTCACATCGATGGTATTAACATGACTATTGAAATGGAACAGGCCGATTCTGAAAGCAATCACAGCGATCATGACATGGATTCGGATATGGATCAAGAGCAAGATCACGACATGGATCACAATATGGATCACGGTGCCGATATGATGCATGATCACAGTGATATGCCGGGAATGCTCACTCAGCAACAACTTGAAAATCTTGCAGAAGCCCGTGGAAAAGAATTCGATCGTCTTTTTCTAACTTATATGATCGAGCATCACAAAGGAGCAGTTTTCATGGTTGAAGAACTTTTTGACGCAGACGGAGCGGCTTCCGATACGGCGTCTTTTGAACTTGCCTCGGGTATCAATGCAGAGCAGGTTACAGAAATTGAAAGAATGAAATTAATGCTGGAAAATATCGACTAAACGCTACTGCTCCTGTTAAGCTCTTCATTGTGCTCAAAAAGACTATCGTTCTATTCAGCAGGAATAGATTAGCTACTCTATGTTTTCCAAATCGATCTCTTAAAAACCCAAACAAATAATCCTTCAAGTATGAAACGATTACTACCCGGGATGATTCTTGCATTTGCCTCGTTATTGGCAGTGTATAGTTGTGCATCCTCAGATATGCCTGAACAAAATGTTCAGCCTACCCTATCTCCATTAACTGAAATTGAACAACCCGATCCCGATCCGCGTGTGGGTCTGGCCGGTGGCCTTTTTGATTACGAAGAAGCCATTTGGAATCTAAACCTGCTTTCAGCTACTCCGCCGCCGGAAGATTTCCTTGGTTCCTGGGGAACAGATTTAGCCTTCAAAGATAACTACATCATTCAGGGCAACTATAACGGATTTATTGTATGGGACATGACCAATCCTGAAAACCCTGAAGTTGTGGTTGATTTCTTATGCCCCGCTTCTCAAAGTGATGTTTCTGTTTACGAAAATCTTCTCTTTGTTTCCGGTGAAGGTTTAGGCGGTCGATTAGATTGTGGCACCGAAGGAGTGAGAGAAACGGTTAGTTCAGAAAGACTTCGCGGTATTCGAATTTTTGATATCAGTGATATTGAAAATCCGGAGTACATCTCCAATGTACAGACTTGCCGTGGTTCGCATACCCACTCTGTGCTTAAGGACCCTAATGACGATGAAAACGTTTTCGTATACATTTCAGGTTCTGCTCCTGTACGTCCGGAAGAAGAGTTACCGGGCTGTTCCAGCGCCTTCCCGGATGAAGATCCTGAAAGTGCTCTTTTCCGAATTGAAGTGATTAAAGTTCCACTGGCTAATCCTGAGGAATCGGCTATTGTAAACTCTCCCCGAATTTTTGAAGGACTTACAGCTCCTCCATCTCACGGACCTGCACCTGAAGAACTTGCTGCTATTGAAAGAGCACGGGAAGAAGGCCGATTTGTTGCAAATTATGATGGATCACCTCGTGTGGTGAATAATCGCCTGGTTCAGGTTTTCCTTGAACAAATCGTTGAAGAAAGAGGCGGTGACGGTGAACCGACACAGGCAGACAGCACAAAACTTCGTGAAAATCTGGATTCATACTATGCACAGTTTCTGGAAGAGCGAATGGCAGCAAGAGGCCGCGGAGAAGACGTTGGGCCAAACCAATGTCACGACATCACCCTCTACCCAGAAGTAGGGCTTGCAGGCGGTGCATGTGAAGGTTACGGACTGCTGTTGGATATCACTGATCCTGTAAACCCAACCCGAATTGATGCTGTTGCTGATTCAAACTTCTCATACTGGCATTCAGCTACATTTAATAATGACGGAACAACCGTTCTTTTTACAGATGAATGGGGTGGCGGAACACAGCCAAAATGCAGAGAAACCGATCCATACGAGTGGGGCGCAAACGCAATCTATTCTATCGGTGACGATGGCGAAATGGAATTTCAGAGCTACTATAAAATGCCGGCACCGCAAACATCAGCAGAAAACTGTGTAGCTCACAACGGCTCAATGCTACCTGTTCCGGATCGGGATATCATGGTTCAATCCTGGTACCAGGGTGGAATTAGCATTTTCGATTTCACTGACCCCGCTAACCCTGTAGAGATTGCCTTCCATGATCGTGGCCCAATCAATCCTGAACGAGTGGAAACCGGCGGTAGCTGGTCGATCTATTGGTACAATGGCTATCTGGTAAATTCTGAAATTGCTCGAGGTCTGGACATTTTTGAGCTGACACCGAGTGAATTCCTTACTCAGAATGAAATTGACGCGGCAAATACGATTGAGTTGAGTTATAAAAATGCTCAGGGACAACCTAAATACGAGTGGCCAACAACCTATGCATTGGCACGCGCCTACACGGATCAGCTTGAAAGAAATCGTGAGCTGAATATGCGAACCATTCAGATGGTCCGAAACGGTCTGGATGAGGCTGAAAACAGTAACGGTTCCGGTACATCCCGGGTACTGAATGAAGTTGCGGCTTCACTTTCAAACAGTGCGGCTTCATCATCCAACAGTGATAAGGTTATGAAACTGGCTCGAATCATTCGTGATCTTAATTCTGCTTCATAAGCAGTTTTAAACGTTTTAAAACTTATCAAACCGGCATTGTGTCTAATTCAATTAGATTACGATGTCGGTTTTTTTATTATTCACGGATAAAAAGTGAAACCGGAGCTATCCAAAATCGTAGTGAAGATTAACCGGTCATTAAATCAAACTTTTATGATACATCTGATTCAAAAATATTTACTGTCTTCACTATCAGTCGTACTGCTGCTTATCTCCTTTCCACAACTTTCTGAGGCACAAGACAGCGGTACATTTATCACTTCAAATAATACAGAGGCTGAAATTGTGCCCCGGTATCCAAAAAATGATGCAGAGTATCATATCACCACACAGGAAAACAGTGTTACCCTTTTACTCACCAACAGCGCCATCTATCTTCAGTTTACAGACGATTATTTAGAGAAGATTGCCGAAGAAATTCGCGGAAAAAATGAATCGGATGATTCTGATCACCTCGGTGCTGTTTTACGGTCTGCTATAAGTAGCGGGGTACAAACACTGCTGGATCGGGCTATCACTGTTCCTCTCAATGAGATTGAAGAGATCTACTACGAAAACGGCCGATTGGTTATTATCAACCGTGATGGAGAAGATATGTTTAAGGAGGCCGAAGTTGATGATGTCTTAATTATGGAGGATTTCTCCCGCAGAGATGCAAGGCGATTCGTTGCAGAATCCGAAAAGAGAATGATATAGAATAGTTAAAACAAAAAAAGGAGCGACTACCCCCGGGTCGCTCCTTTTTTTATGCTGATCACTTCTGAAAGGGACCGCTCAAACTCCCTCTCAAAAGTCTCTGTCTTGATAGTCATTACGTCAATTTGGATTGTTACAACCAATCTGACTGTATGACACAAGAAAGAGTAATTCCTTACAAAATATTTTCAAATAACATGAATTCGATATAAAAAAAACTGATGACGGCACTGAACTATTCTCCCCTAAAAAGGGGAGATTTAGAGGGGTGTCTATAGGATTTTTTTCATCATTTTTTAATGAATATCCATCGTATTCCGCCTTTGTTAAGGGGTACTTTAAATTCCAAATTCTTATCTCGAACTCACATTAATTTAAAAGCCACGGAATCACGGAAGTACTCTAAATATTCCGTGCAATTCCGTGTTTCGCTTCGCGTCAAAAGATGAGCCGTGGCAATAGAGTTTAAAGTCTAATTTTTTTTCAAAACAGTTCATCGAACCCACGTCATTTTAAGGTTTAATCACTGTTTTACCTTTGGTATGCAGTGATTCTATCTCCTGTAGAGCCTGCTGAGCATCATCCAGTTTAAATGTTTTGGAGACATGAACCTTCAATTTGCCACTATCTGCCAGTTCACTTAAGTGCTCCAGTTGTACGGCATTGGGTTCCACAAATACATACTGAAAGTGTACGTCGTCCCTTCGTTCAGGATCGCTATTGGTAATGGAGATTAATCTACCCCCATCCTTCAGCCTGTCGTGCGACTGCGCCAGTGAATCTCCCCTGGAGCAGTGAAAAATCATATCTACACCATCCGGAGCAATCTTATCAACAGATTCACCGACATCACCTTTGCTGTAATCAACTGTGTAGTCAGCTCCCAGATCTTTCATATAATCCTGACTTGATGATCCGGCAACACCAATCACAGTTGCTCCTTTCCATTTCGCAAGTTGAAGAGCAAAAGAACCGACTCCTCCGGATGCTCCCAGAATCAGAATTGTCTCTCCTCCTTTCAAATTTCCTGCATCAAACAGAGACTGATAGGCGGTTAAACCGGTGAGCGGGACTCCCCCGGCTTCATCCATTGTCAATTTATCCGGACTCTTTGCTACATAGCTTTCCGGAATGGAAATATACTCTGCAAATGTCCCGTGCTGAACCTTTGGTCTCCGTGCATAGGCGTACACCTTATCACCTTTTGCAAATCTTCGTGCAGAATGTCCCCTTTCTTCAATCACACCGGCAACATCCCAACCTGGAATTACAGGAAATTCTGCAGGAATAAACTCATTCAACATTCCTCGAGCCACAGCTGAATCCACGGGATTCACACCGGCTGATTTAACCCGGATTAACAACTCTCCTTCTGCGGGTTCAGGCTTTTCCAGTTCACCAACCTTGATTTGATTTAACTCACCAAACTCATCATAATAAGCGGCTTTCATTTTATTCACTCATAACTGATCTTAATTTTTTAATTTAATTGATTTTATCTCTTCACCGTTTAAAACAAGGTTGATATGAGATGCGTTTCGGTTCTTCTGCTGATGAAACATGTTCAGCCTTCCGTTCGTAGCAAAGAAAAAGTTTGAACACATTTTTTAAACAACTTTATTTATTTAACGTCAGCTCGAGACAAAGATGCCTCAAATGATGCAATACGTCACATTATTTACACAATTAAGAAATTTATCAATCTAAATCGGGGAATTATGAAAGCCTTCACTTCGCTCTTTTTCACGCTGTTTTTTCTGATATCTTTTTCTACAGGATTGGCCCAAACATCTGACAAATCCAATTATCCCTTAACTGTTGGAGAAGTGGTTGAAGACTCTTTAACATCCGAATCCGTGCACACATACACACTCGAACTCGGGGAGGAACAATTTGTTCACGGTTTTGTCATTCAGGAGAGTGTAGATGTTACCATTTCAATATTCAATCCATCCGGGGATAAAGCTGCTGAATTTGACTATTCCGCAGTCGGTAAAGATTCATTTCAGTTTAATACAAAGAGCGCCGGAACATACAGGATCGAAGTAAAACCCTTCAAAGAAGCTGAAGGAAATTACTCTATCAGGGTTGAAGTTGTGGAACCGATAGCCACAGAGCCTGCTGCCAGGTTGAATCAGATGATGGTGGAATATTCCGGAGATGATGTGCCCGGTGCAGCGGTTTTGGTGATGAAAGACGGAGAAGTAATTTTTCAGGAGTCCTATGGGATGGCCAATCTCACATATGATATTCCCATTACCGAAAACACCCTCCATAATATCGGCTCCACATCCAAGCATTTTCTTACACTCGGCCTGTTGCTACTTCAAGAAGAGGGTAAACTTTCCCTTGATGATGATATCCGTGAATACATCCCCGAACTTCCGGAATTTGAACACACAGTCACTCTTCGTCATTTAATTACACACACAAGCGGTTATCGAGAATTTATCAACCTGTTAGTCATGACAGGACGGAATATTAGTTCAAGTCTCGATACAGATAAGATCATCGAGATTGTTCAGCATCAGCCCGAACTGCAAAATGTTCCCGGTAGCGAGTTCAACTATAACAATACCGGTTACTCGCTGATGACCGAAGTGATAAAACGTGTTACAGACACTCCATTTGACGAGTGGATGAAAACAAACCTTTTTGAACCATTGGAAATGCACAACACCGTTGTACGAACCAGTCCGGATCAAGTCGTTGATAATCGATCAACAGGTTATAGCTTTGGCAGCAGCGGTTATGAAGAAGTTACTGATCTTGGTGGTGCCGCCGGTGCGGGTGGTATCCACATCACTCTTGGCGATTTTGCAAAGTGGATTCAAAACCTGAATCATCCTGTTGTGGGAACACCGGAAATGATTGAGGAGATGACCACTCCTTATGAACTCAAGAACGGTAACTCGACAGGGTATGGACTCGGACTGTTTATTCAGGATTACAAAGGATTAAAACAGATTCATCATGGAGGCGGTGATGTGGCTCACCGTTCAATGCTTATGATTTTTCCGGAAATTGATGCGGCTGTGGTCACTCAGAGTAACCTGGCCTCTTTCAATGGATCCATTCCAAACCGCGTTGCCGATCTCTTTTTTGGAGAATACATGGAAACTGATGAAGAACCTCAGCAGACGGACGATGCACTTGCCTCTGAAGGAGAATCCGAATTTGAATATGATCCCGAAAATTTTGACCGTTTAGCCGGACGATACGAATTAAGCATCATGCCGGGTTTTATCCTTACATTTGATCGTGAAGGCGAACGTATCTATACCCAGGCTACCAATCAGCCCGAAATTGATCTGACAGCCACATCCGACTCCACGTTCAACCTGATGGGAGTAAACGCCTCTGTGACCTTTCACTTAAATGAGGATGCAACAGCAGACTCCCTCACACTTCATCAAAACGGCAATCATATTGCTAAAAAGATTGACTTCACACTCGCCCCCGATGAAATGGCTGAATATACGGGCCGGTACTTCAGCGAAGAAATTGAAACCATCTACACGATAGTTCTAAAAGATGAAGAGCTCTTCATGCAGCATTACCAGCTGGAGGATGACCTAAAACTGGATCCAACCAATAAGGATCAGTTCGGTTCTGTAATGCCCATACAAACCGTAGAGTTTGTCCGAAGCGAGGAAGGAGAAATTACGGGATTTAATGCCTCGAATGGCAGAACAAGAGGTGTGTTTTTCAGGAAGCTGGAATAATCTAATATGGGTTCGCAATAGGAATAGACATTCGTATCTCCCCACCCTCATAAATGTGGATAGAGGCTTATATTTCCCATGCTACTATAATTTTAGTGTTGTTGATTTATTGAATGCAATAAATTAAGGCGCTTATTTTTCTTATTGAATACAACCGTACTCCAATATGAATTGATACTTTTTTAAAAAAAGAAAAAGATCCCTCCGGCCTTGATTGGTGGAGGATTAGCATGGTTTGCACCAAAGCGCGGGAGACATCACAATATCGGCTCCCTTTTGGGAGCAATCGATGTTGTGTAACCGCGCGGGCCAACCAGGCCCGGAAGCGATCACAGCCGGGAGTTTTTGGTTACTTTTGGCGGTCCAAAAGTAATAATGAAAACATGTATAGTTGGATCTTAGCTATGAGATTATTAAATATTTCTCTATTCAAAACCCAACCCAAACCGGAACATTCAAAAATTCACCCAGTTCACGGGCATCCTCCAGGATTTCATTCTTATTGCCGTGATCGATTACATTAAGACGGCGTCCATCTTCAAGAACCAGATTCAGTTCATAGCTGTAGTAGGATGTTTTATCACCTTTCACGTACTCTCTGATTAACTGGATGGCGTAGATGTTGCTAAACATTGCCGCATCTTTTTTATCTTCAGGTCGATAGATGTAGTCAGGCTTTTTATGACCTTTCCAGTACATACTAGATTGCTTATCAAAAACCCGGGGCTTTGCCATCGAGAAGTAGACCCAGCCTCCCGCCCCGGCAAATACGGCTCCAAATAGAATAATAACAAGAACAGCCCAAATAGACTGCATTTCCGGACTATCTGAACCCGCAGTTAAAAATAATGCGGGAAAACCTATACCAGCAGCTATAAACACACCTGAAAAAAGCTTAGCTCCAAGTGTGGGTCGGAATTCCAAACGGTTATAATCCACAGATACCATTTTGTGAGTGTGGAAATTACTCCCTCCCCTTTTATGCGGCGTCCACTCAATAAATTCAGCTAAAGGGTCATTAAATCTGGATGGATCAAATGGTTCGATAGAGCCGGCTGTTTTAATCCACTTCTTCAGTTTTTTTAGCATCACTATTTATTGTTAAATGAAAAATTTTAAACCGATATCAGTCCGCTTGAACACCGTTATAAATTATTAATAATTATTAATAGAAAATTGTATACACTTGCTGAATGAAAATACAATTAAATCTATTTAACAAATTCTTACTATCAGATAATAATCTGATATCACAAACACAACTCACCTTAATATTTTACAGGAGAAATTTTGAAATATAGTTTAAGCTTTTTAATCCTGCTTGCAAGCATGCTGATTTTTTCAGCTTGCAGTGACAGCACCGTAAGTAGCTCTGAAGTTGAATTGACTACTGAGGAGTTCAATTCAGAAGCCGAAAAGAGAGCTCCTTCACCGGCGATCAAACCATTGCTGATATTGTAGTTGAATCTGCTTCAGCTGATGAGGCTGAATTCACGCTTTTACTGGCTGCACTTGAGTATACCGGATTGACCGGTGTGTTTACAGGCGGTGACCAGTACACGGTATTTGCTCCGGTTGACCAGGCTTTTTTAAATCTTGTTGAGGCACTATCCGGTGATCTCGATCAGGATATACTGGAAAATGAAGGCCCATTCGCGGCCATCGATGATCTCTTAGGCGAAGGAGCCGTTGCCAATGTGCTGCTCTATCATGTAACCGAAGGACGCCGTGCGGCAAATAGTGTGGTTCCAAAAAATATGCGGGCCAAAGATCGTAAAATTAATACACTTCTTGAGGGCGCCAGCTTTAATGTCGCATTCGGTGGAGTAATAACAGATATCGCCGGACAGGAAGTTAATATCACAGCCGCAGATATTTCTGCCTCAAACGGAATTATTCATGTGATAGATACTGTGCTGCTTCCATTGGAATAAGCAGAGCGTTCACGACATAATTCAACTCTTAGAAAGCCCATGTAGTAATCTGACTATATGGGCTTTTTTTTGGCTTTACCTTCCGACTCTCTATCAGTCAAAAAAACCATTGGCAGGATGGGATTGGCGTTGAGGCTTTAGCGTAGTTGCGCTTCTCTCCTGGCTAATTCCGGTAGAATTCGAAAATCAATTCTATAGTCAAGTTAACATGACATATATCAACTTAAATTGACAAAAGTCAAGTTAAATTGATATATTATCATTCCAATTCGGTAGAAATGTAAATAGTCATGAAGAATTCAAATCAACATAGTGCTTTGAAGCACCCACTTAACTCCATTCTTGGTTCGAAAGGGCATGTAATTGTACTTCGTGAATTAATCAGGGCAAACCATCCTGTAAGTCATTCTGAACTGCTGCAGCGAACAGACCTATCCAGGCAAGGAGTTTATGACATTACGAAGAGACTGGTAGAAACAGGAGTTGTAACGTACACCGGTTCCGGCAGGCAACAGCTGGTCACTGTACGGGAAGAGTACCCTCTTTATGAGGAATTGGTAAACCTATTTAGCAAAGAGACTCAACGCTATGAAGAGTTGGTGGATACGATGCGCTCAATAGTACATAACCTCAAGAAACAACCCGAATCCGTATGGATCTTTGGCAGTACTGCACGAGGTGACGATGAATATGGTGATCCGGTTCAAATAGCCGTTTTAGGAAAATTGAAAACCATTGATTCATTAACCGATGAATTCAGGGAAAAACTAATTCAGAATAACGTAGAATCAACCTTTGATGTAACGATTGATATCAGAGGCGTAACAGTTGCTGATCTGGAAACAAAACCTTCTCTTACTGAGCAAGGAACGGTTCATTTGTGGGGGATCGATCCAAAAGATTATCTGAATCCGCCAAAAGATGAAACCACTTCAGTAAAAAGTCACCGGGACCTGGATGAAAGATCACAGGTGGAATCAAAAATCTGGACAGAACTGCTCAAATCAAATCCGGAAATTATTCCAAGAACCATCTCCCTGCTTGATAAGCAGATTGATAAAACCTCTACCGGTGAGAAGTTGGAGCTGTTGGAATGGAAGAATCTTCTTGATAACAGTTCTTTTCAGAGATTGAAAAAATTTATGGAGTCCGATTCCGAGAAAGCCGTTCGTTTGAGGCAGTCACTCCCCTTTTGGCAAGTTCTCACGGAGAATGAAAAGAATAAGTTTGAACAGTTAAAAAAGGAGCTTAAGCAATCATGAACAGAGAACAGCTGGAACATGCCATTCGAGCAGCCTGCACGGTTTCTGAGGATCAGGAACTGATCATTTTTGGCTCGCAGGCCATTCTGGGTCAATTCCCTGATGCTCCTTCAGAGCTAAGAAAATCAATTGAGGTTGATGTATCACCGAAGAACAAGCCTGAAGCCGTTGATAAGATTGATGGCGCGTTGGGAGAGAATTCATTGTTTCATAAAACTCATGGATTTTATGTTCACGGGGTTCCCATTGAAACAGCAAAACTGCCAAAAGGATGGGAGAAGAGAACGAATAAGGTTCAGGATTACATGGATGGGAATTATCTTGGTTATTGTATTGAGGCTCATGACCTGGCAGCCAGCAAGCTGATCGCATTTCGTGAAAAGGACACAGAATTTGTTAGGCGTTTGATTCTCGAAGAGATGATTGACATTGACACTCTATTGAAAAGGTTAAAAGTCACAGACGCAGAAAAAGAGATCAAAGAACGTGCTATCCGTTGGGCGGAACGTATAGCAGAAAATCTATAAGAAAGCTAACATGTTCCTCGGGCCGGGCTTCCCGATTCGACCGCAAAAGGCGCGGCTCTCATTTCCCTTCGGCGGGATAAACTTCTCGCCCGGCTAATTCTATCAGTGTATTTAAAATAAAAAACCCCTGAGCCACATTGTGATTCAGGGGTTGTACCTCGGGCCGGGCTCGAACCGGCACTGACATTGTAATGTCAATTGGATTTTAAGTCCAACGCGTCTACCAATTCCGCCACCGAGGCATCCAATTGAATTGGAAACACTGTCTTTTAAAACAGATTTTAAATATAAGGGAATCCCCAATACTTGAACAACATTTTTTGAGGCTTTTTTCGCTTCTATTTACCACACATCTCAAATTTCTTTCCAACCATCTACTCAATCACTTTCCGCAAATCGTAGCCGGGAACAATTTTCGAATTACCGATTTAAAATAAAATTGGTCTCCATGCACTAAATCAGGAACAAACCGTTTCAAACACAGTTCTGAATATTGGGGCTTCTTATCGGAGCGGGGCCCTACGGAATAATACTGAATACCGAATCCTGTTGTTTATGAATACTGAAACTGCTGCCAAAACCACTGATAAATCCCGATCCAAGTCTAAAAAAGGATTTTTTAACTCGCTGAATAGTAACCTGGCGATCGATCTGGGAACTGCAAATACCCTCATATACCTTAGCGATCAAGGTATTGTTTTGAATGAACCTTCAATCGTTGCGATCGACCCCAATGGAAAAATTATTGCAGTAGGGAATGAAGCTCAGTTGATGCATGAAAAGACTCACAAGAATATCAAAACCGTTCGTCCTCTGAAAGGCGGTGTGATTGCCGATTTTGACATCGCTGAAAAAATGATGCGCGAAATGATTCGTAAGGTGATGAAAAAGCGATGGTTTGCCACCGTTAAAAAGATGCTTGTTACCGTTCCCAACGGAATCACTGCAGTGGAGAGAATGGCCGTGCGCGACAGTGCAGAAAATGCCGGTGCCAAAGAGGTCTTTCTCATTGAGGAAACAATTGCAGCAGCCGTAGGCATGGGACTGAACGTTAATGAACCGATGGGAAATATGATTGTAGACATCGGTGGCGGCACAACAGAAATTGCCATTATATCTCTCTCCGGAATTGTTCATGCCCAGTCGGTAAGAATTGGCGGTGAAAAGATGAACGAAGAAATCGTGAATTTCATACGAAGAAAACATAACCTGCTGATTGGTGAACGGACCGCAGAGAAAATTAAGCATGAAATCGGATCAGCCATTCCCGGTGGTGAAGATAAAGAGATGATTACAAAGGGACGAAATCTGGTAAGCGGAGTTCCGAAAACTCTAACCGTCACCTCTGAAGATGTTCGTGAAGCCATTCATGAATCAGTCAATGCTTGCCTGGATGCCGTAACCAAATCCCTGGAAAATACTCCTCCGGAACTGGGAGCTGACATTCTGGATCGCGGTATTATGCTAACCGGCGGTGGTGCACTGCTAAAAGATCTGGATCGAATGATCTCCGAAGCTATTGAACTTCCGGTTCATGTGGCCGAAGACCCGTTGACCACTGTAGTGAGAGGAACGGGAATTATTCTTGAAAATCATGATGAGTATCAAAACTCACTTTTTTAAATCTGTCAACTCCCAGAGCTTCCAAACAACTTATCCAATAGGTAAAACCCCTTACTTCTAAACCGCTATTTTTGATTAATAATCAATTATCACTGTCAGGAAAGTACAAAATCTGTGTCTTACACCCAGTTTAGAATTTGTTCTAAATAACGTGAGTTTGATACAAAGTAATTGAATTTGGTTACATGAGAAGTCCCCTCCTTTTCAAGGAGGGGATTTAGGGGTGGTTATTTAATGCGAATGAACTAACTTTACAACTTGTAGCTCCACTTTGAGGACTGTAACCTCCCCCGACCCCTCCTTAGGAAGGAGGGGAAACATTTTTTCCAAACTCTTATTTCGAACTCACATTAAATAGTCATATTCAGCAAGAGAATTCACTCACTTACAAACATACTATTACATTGAAAAATAGCAGCATATCTCGGCCGGAATTCAATCCTGTCGCCATTGAAAAGATTGAAAAGTATATAAACGGTTCACTGAATACAGAAGACATTGAAGAGCTTTGGTCTTTTTTCATTCAAAACCCGGATTGGTATTTATTTTTTGAAACCTACCTGACGATGAAATCTTTGTCTGATCAGTTTTAATTCAGAACTCAATTCTAAACTCAGTTCTCTCACTATCATTTTGTGTCCAGTTTAACACCAATCGTCGCTGATCTGCATCATAGCTCCATCCCTCATCATTTGAAATAACTTCTCCATTAGCGGTTATTTGAACCGGTTCATCCACAAATTTAAAGCGGATTGTGTACTCGGTTTGATCTCTCCTTCCGGGAAAATCGTTGACCCGGGCCCCAATATTGAAGGTAGCATATCCATCCCCTTCAAAATATCGATACGCTATAGTTGAAAACTCTCCGGTCATATAATCCAACGACTCTCCATCATCTTCATAAAGACGAAATGTCCCGGAGTCGCCTCCGTAAACATCCAGAATCAGTTCTTGATTATCTTCTGAACCAACCGGAACAGTGGCGTCCGGCCTCTTTGGAATTATAGCGCCGGCCTTTACAAACAAGGGGATAGAAAATAGTGAGACATTGACCTCAACCCCCTGTCCTCCCTCGTAAAATTGACCTGTTTCATATTCGTACCAGATGCCTTCTGGCAGGTAGAGTTCTCGGATTTCGGCTCCCTCCTCAAATACCGGTGCCACTAAAAAATAATCTCCAAACAGAAACTGATCGGGATAATTCCGGTCTCCTGTGATGAGTTTGGTACCTATAGTTCTCGCCCTGTTGGAATAGCTGTAGATGTAGGGAAAAAGCTCTCGCCGAAATTCTATCAACCGGCGGTAATATTCCCGGTTCTCCACTGCCTGATCTTTCGACTGAAAAGGTGAAAACATCACATTCTGAAAAGCGGATAGCTGCAGTGTTCGAATCATCAACTCTTCGGAGATTTCACCTTCAACTTCATTTTGCGGATCATACCAGTCCGGAAGAATGAGAAGCCATGGACTTTCGTAGGTTACCAAATCGGGATTTGAAAGAAAGTGAATCGTTTTTTTCAATACTTCAAAACCGGCGCTTTCTTTTGGCCTATACCAGGGTAACGGGAAGTTCTTGTGGGTAGAGTCAAGAAGGTTTTGAGCCGGATAGAGATCAAATGACCTGGAGTTTGAAGATTCAGAATCTAAATCTTCAAAGGAAGTGAAATCAGTATAAAAATTAAATTGCCCACCGGTATAATCGCCGTCAAGCAATAAATTATTAGCCGGATTAACGCTTTGGTTCACTATCACGCCAAAAACCCATGCCGGTGGAATTCTGGACTGCTGGAGTCTTTTTTCGATTTCAGGTTCCATGCGCCAGTCTGTAGTTTCGGGAAAACCGGCCCCGGAAGGAATTATACTACCATCTTTTGAAAAGTGCAGCTTGCTGACGTGCAACCCTCCTGCACCGCCCGACTCCAGCTGTACTCTGTAAAAACCTTCATTTTCAGCCACAAGCACTACCGGATCTTCGGTTAACTGATCCAGATTTACCCAACGAGGTACTTCCTCTGGGAGAAGTTCTAGCCTATGAATAGATATTGTTTCATCGCGTCCATCTAAAAATCTTAATTGTAGCGGCTGGGTTTTTTCGGAGCTTGTGTGCCCCAACAACCAGAATGCATATCTTCCCGGCTCACGAATATAAAAAGAGATGGAAGTCTCTCCTGTGGTTCTCTCTTCTAACTGTTCTGATACTAATGAAAAAGCAACTCCTGAGGAATCCGTTGTCCAGTTAGTATTTGAATAGGCTGAATCTGCATGAATTGATACGATGCCCTCTGCATCATAGAAATCCGCCATTGGCGGACGATTGCAGGACCAAAAAATGATAGGAATTATAAAAAAAAAGAGTCTGAATACTCTGGCTACTCTCATTTGAAAAAGTATAATTAAGCGATTTGTGGATTGCAAAATCGCCAAATCATTTTCAATTCGGAAAGTAATTTTCAGAATTTTGCGAGTGTCTCTGATATCTTAAAGACAGAAAGCACTCGCTTGACTCGACTTTTAGTCGTGAGACTGATTTACCTGTTCTTTAAAGTCCTTCGACATTTTTAAAACCGGTACATGCTGTTCCGGGACAATTACTTCTTCATTCGTCTTTGGATTTCTTGCTACGCGTTGCGCACGTTTTACAACTTTAAAACTGCCAAATCCACGCAACTCTATGTGCTCACCTCGTTTCATGGCATCAATTACAGTGTCCATGAATCCATTTACCACGGCTTCAGTTTCTACTTTGGTAATTCCCGTCGAAGATGAGATTACATCAACAATGTCTGCTTTAGTCATAATTATGGGATTTACGTCTATTTTTATGAATTATTACGAAATCAATTTAGAGAGTATAATTTAACTCTTTAGTTTTGAAAGTAATTTTGAAAAGCTATCGTTCACTTCATAGCTTATTTCATAAAATTTTTAAGTAAATCTTTTATACATTCGGACTTGAATTAATTCAAAATCTTAAAGAATAAGGATGGAAACGCTAGAAAGAGTAGTAAATTTTTTAAATAACCTGGTTTGGAACACCCCGGAAATGTTGCCTCTTATGGTAGTCGCCCTTCTGGGTTTTGGTATATTTATTACCATTAGAATGGGGTTCATACAGCTTCGTAAATTTGGCCATGGTGTAAAAGTTGTAATGGGCCACTACGATAACCCCGACGACACCGGCGATGTTAACCACTTTCAGGCTCTATCTACTGCTCTCTCGGCTACCGTTGGTATAGGTAATATTGCCGGTGTTGCTATAGCTATTCACTACGGTGGTCCCGGAGCTCTTTTCTGGATGTGGGTAACTGCGTTTTTTGGCATGGCTATTAAATATTCCGAATGTTTGCTGGCCATCAAATATCGAATCAAAAACGCCGACGGTTCCGTCTCAGGTGGTCCGATGTATTATATTGAGCGTGGTCTTGGCCCAAACTGGAAATGGCTTGCCATCACCTTTTCAGCGCTTGCGGTAATCTGTTCCTTCTTTACCGGTAACGCCATTCAGGCGAATACGGTTGCCGACGTAATGGAGAACTCATTCATTTTTACTATTCCCACATATGTAACCGGTCTTATTACGGCAACTTTAGTTGGGTTTGTAATTATCGGTGGTATAAAGCGAATTGGATATGTAACAGCCCGCCTCACTCCTCTCATGGCAATACTTTATGTGTTGGGAGCATTAATCATACTTCTATTGAATTATGATCAAGTAATTCCTTCATTTGTTACCATTTTCACATACGCATTCAACCCGGTTGCCGGAGCGTTTGGAGTAGGATCAGGACTTTTCATTACCACAATGGTATGGGGCGTGAAACGTGGACTCTTTTCAAACGAAGCCGGGCAGGGTTCTGCCCCCATTGCTCACGGTGCCGCTAAAACGGAAGAGCCGGTACGTGAAGGTGCTGTAGCACTTCTTGAGCCGTTTATCGATACAATATTAGTTTGTACCATGACCGGTCTGGTTATTATCTCTACCGGAGTTTGGGATACGAAACACCCAACCGATGTAAACCTGAATTCGCCGGACATGGGTTATGAAGTTGTTGAAGTTGCTGAAAGCCCATCCATCCTTCAAGTGGAAGGCGGTATTGTTCAGAACGGGACCCTGTTGAGAAACGATTTCTCTATAGACACTCTCTACGTGGATCAGGCTCAAACCGAATTCTTTAGCGGAACCATTGATATGAGTACGTACACTGCATTCCGATCGGATACCGGAGAAAGTTCAGGCACGGTGTATGGAAATGCAATTTACAATGGAGCAACACTCACTTCCCAGGCTTTTGAAGTAGGCCTGTCTCCACTGATGCCCGGCGGTAAGTATATCGTTACAATATGTGTGCTTCTCTTTGCTATCTCTACATCTATTGCGTGGAGCTACTATGGAGACCGATCAATTCAATATCTCTTAGGGGACAAATCAATCATCTATTACAAGGGCGTCTATATTTTGCTTCACTTTGTGGGAGCCATTACTGCCTTAAGTACAATCTGGGCAATTGGTGATATTGCACTGGGCCTGATGACCTTCCCGAACCTGATCGCGCTATTCGCTCTATCCGGTGTTGTTTATGCCACATCTAAAGAGTATTTCAAACGAATGGAAGAAACCGATTACGATGAGTAAACGTCAGGAAATAATTGACAAAGTAACCGTTATCGATCACCCGGTGGTTGCCAGAGATCTCTCCATTTTGAGAGATAAAACCACCGGCACTGCCGAATTCAGGGCCGCATTGGGGCGTATTGCCACCATTCTCGCGTATTTTGCCCTGAAAGATCTGCCTCTTAGAAATACATCCATACATACTCCTATTACCGAAACCGCAGGCTGCGAAATTGATACCGAAATTATAATTGTGCCCATCCTCCGTGCAGGATTGAGCCTTGTAAACGCCATTATCAATTTCATCCCTGATGCAAAAGTCGGCCACCTGGGTATGTACAGAGACGAAGAGACACATAAACCCGTGGACTACTATTCAAATCTTCCAAAAGGAGTAAAAGATGGTTTGGTTCTGGTCGTAGACCCAATGCTTGCAACAGGTGGCAGTGCGGATGACGCCATCGGGTTTATGAAAAAACAGGGAGCCAACAATATCCGTTTTATTTCGTTGATTGCTGCACCGGAGGGGTTGGAGCGAATCAGTAAAAAATATCCGGAAGTACAAATAATTACCGCTGCTGTTGATGAAAAATTAAACAGTGACGCGTTCATCGTGCCGGGTCTGGGCGATGCCGGTGATCGCTATTTTAGCACTACTTAGACAAAAGCTTTACTGATTCGGGATTTAATCATCCTTTTACCTTCAGATTTTCGATCAGCATTTTTTAAGACGTAATTTCAGGATTCCATTTGTGTCTGACTTTCACTTTCATCATATCGTCCCGTTTTTTTTGATCTCCCTGCTTATAGCGGGAGCTTGCAGTGATCTTTCAGATTACGATAGTGAGCAGGTACAATCTACTTTAAATGACTCTCTCATCACCTCCACTGAGAGCTGGGACGTTGAAATGACGCTCATGCAGCAAGAGCGAGCCCGTATTTTCATTGAGGGAAGCTATGCGATATCCTATCAAACCAGGGAGCGGGCAGAAACACATATCGACGGCCCTGTTTACGTTCAACTCTTCGACACCACCGGTTCCGTTGAGACTGAAGCCTGGAGCAATAGAGCGGTTTATCTGGAAGAAAAAAGTGAATTTGAACTGTACGACTCCGTCCGGGTCCTCACAAACTCAGACCGTGAACTCTATTCAGATTATTTAGTCTGGTCGCAAAAAACCGATCGTATTACCTCGCCAAGATTTGTAACCATCATCACCCCAACCGACAGTATTTCGGGCCGCGGTTTTGATGGATTAACCGACCTCTCCTCTTACACTATTGATGAACCTCGTGGCAGATTGATCGTTGATTAATGAACAGGATTAAATCATATCTATTCATTTCCGTCGGGCTGATGCTATTTTTGATAGCTCTCCCTGAGCGGTCTGAAGCTCAAAACCGTGTAAACATTCTGGATGCGGACAGAGCAGAAGGTGCAGTTGTGGATGGGCAGTTCGTAAGAAAACTACTCGGCAATGTGATACTTGAAACCGACCAGATGGTTATGGAAGCGGACAGTATTTATGATTTTTCAGAACAAAATATGTTGCACGCTTTCAACATTCAGATAGAAACGGAA
This sequence comes from Rhodohalobacter sp., assembly GCF_034521535.1. Classification (GTDB taxonomy): domain Bacteria; phylum Bacteroidota; class Rhodothermia; order Balneolales; family Balneolaceae; genus Rhodohalobacter. The sequence continues at coordinate 799,405 of NZ_JAXHMF010000006.1, forward strand.
TCTGAGATAATCTGGGCTGATACACTCTATTACAACACTCAAACTGATTACAGTGAGCTTAGAGGCCGGGTGATCGTACAGTCTGAAAATAACACCGTATTCAGTGAAAATATGGACGCCGCTCTTGCACTGGAGCTCATCATATTCAGTGATCCCGTACGATTTGAGGACGAACGAGGTACCCTGCTTGCAGAATCCGGTTTATACTATCAGGATGTAGACAGCGCCGCATTCCGCGGAAACGTCCAGCTTGCCGACAGCACTCAGTATCTTGAGTCGGATTCACTATTCATGAATCGCCAGGATGACCTTTATGAACTCTATGGCCGCGTTTATGCCGAAGATTTTGAAGATAATGTGATTTTCACCGGCGATTATCTGTATGCAGATTCAACCGGATACCGACTGCTCACCGGCGATGACGCCTGGCTGATGGAGTTGAGCGAAAATGAGGCGGATACAACACACCTGCTTGCAAAAAAAATAGAACTTCTTGAGACAGACACAACCTCAACGATGGATGCCTTTGAAAACGTCAGGATTTGGTCTACAAAATTCTCGGCCATTGCTGATACAGCGCTTTATCGGGACCATGAAGAGAAATTTGAGTTAAGGTCGAATCCAAAGCTTTGGCAGAAAAATATTCAGTTAACCGGCCCTGTCATTGAAGCACATCTTGAGAATAGTGATATACGGTTTCTATCATCTTACCCCCGCCCTATTGCTGTTCAGGAAGATACAGTAACAGGGCGATTACATCAGATGGCGGGTGATACGCTGCACGCCTATTTTAACGATGGAGTTGTTGAACGGATTGTCGTTTTTGACCAAAGCGAGATTATTTTCCATCAGCGCGATGAAAATGACGAACCGGATGGATTGATTGAATTGATTGCCCAGGGATCTTCCACCATGTACTTTCTTGAAGGCGAGTTTGATTTGTTCAAGGCCGAAAGGAATATCGATGGCTCCTATCTGCCTGAATCCACTCAGAATGTGAATAGAAGATTGGATAATTTTTCCTGGAATCCTGAACAAAAACCTCAAAGACCCACGATTCAGGTTCCGCGCCTGCCCACTATCCCCGAAGAGCGGCCCTTTGAGCTGCCCCCAAGGTATGTTCGATATATTGAAAATAATCAGAATTGAGATTTTAGTTTTGAGTTTTCGATAGTTCATAACTTGCATATTTTGTGGTCAAGCTATGTTAGGGACAGACAGAGGATAAATCTTGCTTATTAGATTATCTTTTCAAAGATTGTTTTAAATAATTCAATGAAACTTATGAGTCAAAAAATTTCCATAAAAGATCTGACAACTAAAGAGAAAATACAGCTTATGGAAAGTCTGTGGGATGAGTTGAGGGATCCATCTTCCGGGTACACCCCACCCCAGTGGCATGATGAAGTATTATTAGAACGAGAAGAAGCTCAAGAACCATACACAGATTGGGAGGTAGCCAAAGAAGAGATAAAAAATCGAGTTCGATGAAAATTCGGATTAAAGATTCCGCAAAAAAAGATTTAGTGGATGGATTTAAATTTTATGAACTACAAGAAACCGGATTAGGAAGCTACTTTTTAGACTCGCTCTTTGAGGATATTGATTCACTTCGTTTAACTTCAGGTATCCACCCATTAAAGTTTGATCGTTATCACTACTTATTAGCTCATCGCTTCCCTTTTGCCATTTATTACACTGTTAAAAATAAACTGATACTCATTCATGCTATTCTAGATTGCAGACAAAATCCATTAAAAGCATCTGACCGTTTATCTTGACTTTTTAGATTTGGATGATGTTCGAATACAGTTTTTTTTATCTACTAATGAACTAGTTATTTTCAATCGATTAAATTTCAAACTATTACAACCTCATGTCTGACCCAAAAGAAGCTTTTATTGTTGATGCCATTCGAACGCCAATCGGAAATTTTCGCGGTACACTGTCTCCGGTTCGTACAGATGATTTAGCCGCACACGTTATCAAGTCTTTGATGGAGAGGAATTCCAATCTGGATCCGGCATCAATCAACGATGTGATTATGGGGTGTGCCAATCAGGCCGGAGAGGATAACCGAAATATTGCACGCATGGCTCTGCTACTGGCAGGACTCCCCTTTTCAGTTCCGGGCGAAACAGTGAATCGGCTCTGTGCATCTAGCATGTCGGCCGCTGTTCATGCCAATCGTGCCATTAAAGCAGGTGATGGAGACCTGTTCATCACCGGCGGTGTAGAGCATATGACGCGCGGGCCATGGGTTATCTCAAAATCGTCAAAACCGTTTGGAAACGATTCGGAGATGCATGATTCAAGCTTTGGCTGGAGATTCATCAACCCAAAAATGGAAGAGCTCTATGGCACCGAAGGAATGGGAAATACGGCAGAAAACCTGGTAGAGAAGTTTGATATTTCACGTGAGGCTCAGGATAAATTTGCAGCTTGGTCTCAACAAAAAGCAGCCAAGGCAAGAGAGTCCGGACGATTGGCCGAAGAGATTGTTCCGGTCGAAATTCCGCGCAGAAAACAAGAGCCAATTCTATTTAAGGATGATGAGTTTATCCGCCCAACCACAACTCCTGAAGTTTTAGCGAAGCTGCGTCCGGCGTTCAAAAAAGACGGTAGCGTAACAGCCGGAAATTCCTCCGGCCTGAATGACGGCGCGGCCGCAATGCTGATCGCCTCAGGGAAAGGCGTAAAAGATCACAATCTAAAGCCGATGGTACGCATTGTATCATCAGGAGTTGCCGGAGTGGAACCTCGAATTATGGGAATTGGTCCCGTATACGCCTCAGAGATCGCCCTGAAGAAAGCCGGTCTGACTTACAATGATATGGACATCATAGAGCTCAACGAAGCCTTCGCTGCTCAAGCTTTGGCTTGTACCCGAAAGATGGGCCTGGATGATGATGACCCGAGAATCAATCCGAATGGCGGGGCCATTGCACTGGGACATCCACTTGGGAATGAGCGGTGCCAGAATCCTGCAAACCGCAGCCATCGAACTGCAGAAGCAGAACAAAAAATACGCCCTCGTTACAATGTGCATCGGAGTTGGACAGGGATATGCAGTTATTTTGGAGAGAGTGTAATCCCTTAGTTCTTAAAAGGTGTAATATGCAAATACTCTGCGTAATTCTGCGGCTATCTCAGCGCTAATCTGCGAGAAAAGAGCAGCCGCTATGAGCAATATTCAGATTTTATCATTCCTCTAATCGTTTTGGACAGATAAGGGATTTTTTAAATCAGGTAACTACTCCGGATAGATCTCCGCTTCAATAATTTTATCTCCAACCTGTAGCTTATCAAGTACATCGATTCCACGGGTTATATGTCCAAAATTGGTATAGTGTCCATCCAGATGAGGCGCCCAGCGGTGCATAAAGAAAAACTGACTTCCCTCCGTATCCGTACCTGAACTGGCAATTCCGGCCATTCCACGGCTAAAAGTCTCAAATGAAGGCTCCGTGGGAATTCGATAATCAGGTCCGCCAAAACCGTCTCGCCTGTCAAAATCACCGCCTTGTGCTACAAAGTTTCGCACCACTCGATGAAACACCACCCCGTTATAGGCGCCGGCCCTGGTCAGACTGTCAATCGATGACACAGTAAATGGAGCTGAGAGTGGATCCAGTCTCACAACAATGGTTCCCTGTTCAGTTTTCAGCTCCCAGAATGGGCGCGTTCCCATTTGATATAAACGATCGGTGTTAGGCAGTCTGAACGGTTTTTCAAATTGAAAATCTGCAGCTTCAAATTGATCGGAAAATCTCTCTTCCAGAACTCTCTGTAAAATCCGAGCCTGTTCTATCAAATCCTGCTCGATATAGCGTTCATAAGCATTATTAAGCGTTTCAAAGATGTCATCAGAAAGCACCCGGTCACTCAAAAATACCTCTGCTAATCCATCCAGTGAACTCCGGTTTCCGTCATCCAATACGTAAGTAATCAGTTCCTCAACGGAATTCCTGAATCGGTTTGGAATACCCCTTCTTTGCAGAAAACGCGTCATCATACGGCCGGCGTGAAGTGCTTCCACTCCCCCGCTTTTAATATGACCGGAAAGTCTTTCGAAATACTCCTCATCCGAATCCAGTGCACTGTAAATGATCAGAAACTGCTCTTTGAGATAGGGATTCCTTTCGGATAGTTCATCCAGGCGAAATCGATGGGATGAAATATCCATCCTATTTCTTAAAAACAGATTCAGTGAACTGACGAAAATTTCGGGATCACGGGTTGGTATTGTAACCTCTTCTTCTATTCTGTTTAGGAATGGCGGAGTTAAACGATCATGTTGGGTTAGCGAAGTTAAAACCTGGACTACAACATGATTATTCTTATGATGCAGAAGTCTAAAAATAGGCTTAACATCTTCAGTTTTTGGAACAGAGATCCCCAATGTAGATGCTAAATCAATGGCAAGTCCGGGCCTATCATTAAGCTCCTCATCCGACAGTTGATCCATGGCAACATGTAAACCTCTTTTTCCAAGCATTCTCACAACGGTCATATCCAGAAATTGATCCTGCCCAACGCCAAATTCTTTCCACTGATTCTCGGTAAGCGACGCCAAAAACGAATCCGCTTCCGGTCTGTTCACAGATGCACGGTAATAACCGTACAAAAGATTTCGCCGGATTTCCTGATCTTCATTTTCAAAAACAGTTCGTATCACTGCTTCATTAAGTGATTCGGGCACCTCCACTCGCGACATGATTCCGCCAATTGCTTTGGAGCACTCAGCCGAGCCAATCAAATCCATGGAGGATATCAGATATTCCAGGTCGTCGAGTTCGCCCTGTCTGAAAAATACGTTACAAACTGATTTGGAGCTGATCTCTCCTGCTCGAAATGCATTACGGATAGAATTAAGCCTATCACTGTCCAAGTCGTGAAAACTTACCGCAAACCATCCTCCTTCTACATCTTTTCTAAACGCTTCTTCAATCAGCAGATCCAACTCGGATTCATCCAGCTCCGTTTTTGCCAGTGCCTTCCAGGCTAGGTTTGAGACTTCCTGTTCATCATGGTTCACAAATTCCATCAAGCCGTTAAAATTCCGATTGGCAATCTCCTTTGTTATTTCAGGATATACCGTTTGTACTACTTCAGATTTGTGCAAGTACTCTTCATTTTCCGTACAACCCCAGAATAGGATCGATATCAAAAACAGTAGAAAAAAATAATGCGGTTTAAGATAAATGAAATTGAATTTTGAATGAGAAGTCCGTTTCTTACACATATTTCTTACAGTAAATGAATTTGTTATGGATAAAGTACAGTTGACGCGAAAACAAAAAGAATTTTTCGATTACATCGTGGAATATAAAAAAGAACATGATGTTTGGCCGACCTATCGGGAAATCTCCGATGAGTTTAACTATAAATCTCCAAACAGTGTAACACAAAATATTCAAGCACTCCTTAAAAAAGGATATTTGGTTAAGGGTGAGGATGATGAATATGACATACACCCGGATCATGAAGAAATTCTGGGAATAAAAAGCGGTGGAATTGAAGTTCGCGGGGTAATTGCCGCGGGTTACCTTCAGGAAGCTGTTGAGGCCGATCTTGGAAAGATTACCCTAGACACCCTGTTTCCAAACCTGGATCAGATGTTTGCTCTTCGTGTAGCAGGAATGAGTATGAAAGATGCCGGAATTTACGATGGAGATTTCGTACTGCTCATGGACAGTGATGTGAAGGATGGAGACATTGGCGCTATTCTTTATGACGGAGAAACTAGTCTTAAGCGTATTTACTACGATAAAAATGGTCTTCGCCTGGAACCGGCCAACGATGAATATAAAACCATACACGTTGAACCGGATGTATTTGAGGAGGTTCGCGTAATCGGCAAATATATCGGACACGTAAACCGAAACGGAATTCACAAAGCGTTCTAAAGAGTTAAATGCCGGTGGCAATTATTTAGTAATAAATAAGCCGGCACTTAATTTACTCTTTCTCTTCCTGCTTTTCAGATTGTTTCTCTTTTACCGTTTCCAGGTGACCGTTCGCTCCTTTTCGGGATTCAAATAGCTGGGAGTCTTTAATCCAGGCTCGTCCGCCATCGTGCTGAAGACGTTTACGGTTTTTATATTTGAACGCTTGTTTGTGTAGATCGGGCAGATTTTTCATATCAGTCGGTTTTTTTGTTTTGTAAAATACGTTAACTCTTCAATTTAGAAAAACAGTTTCTACTCTTTGATGTTCAAAAATATCCGTCAAAAATTTTAGCAACTTCCATTGGAAATAATATTTAGCATCATATTTTCATCAAATACGTATCAATGTCAGGCATTTACCGGTTCCACTAACCGAGCAGAATCATTTATCAATAAAAAACATTTTCATCACACTTTTAGAATTATAGAAAAAGCATTATCTTTGGGTTCTATCCAAAAATTGAATTGCAATCAAAGAAATTATTTAATCTTATGTACGCTATCGTAAAAATCGGCGGGCATCAATATAAAGTTGCTGAAGACCAAACACTGTTTGTTAACAGGCTGCCTGAAGCAGAAGGAAAAGTTACATTCGAAGATGTACTTTTAGTAAAAGATGGAAAAGGTAATCTTAAGATTGGCCAGCCTACAGTGGAAGGTGCAAAAGTTGAAGCATCTATAGTCGACCACTTAAAAAGTGATAAAGTGATCGTCTTTAAGAAGAAGCGACGTAAAGGATATCGGGTTAAAAATGGTCACAGACAGCCCATTACCCAAATTAAAATTGACAAAATTTCGTAATTAACGACGACGAGGTATACCAATGGCACATAAGAAAGGTCAAGGCTCCACAAGAAACGGACGAGATTCAGAATCGAAACGATTAGGTGTAAAAAAGTACGGCGGAGAAGTTGTTAAAGCCGGAAATATTATCGTTCGCCAGCGCGGCACCAAGTTTCACCCCGGTGAAAATGTCGGACGTGGCGGTGATGATACACTGTTTGCACTATCTGACGGTAAAGTAACCTTCAGACGCAGAGGAAACGGAAGAAAATACGTTTCTATCGAACAGGTATAAGTTTACTCTTTACCTAACTATTATTTTCTAAGCTCCGATATCTTTTATCGGAGCTTTTTTTATTTTGAGATATTACCTTCGCGTACATTCAATTTCATGAAAGATTATCTCAAAACGGAAACATTATGACTCACCTTATCCCCGACTTCCCTGATTACCGATTTGGTTCTGTTTACTGTATCGGGAGAAATTATGCGAAGCACGCCAAGGAGTTGAAAAATGAAGTTCCGTCAGAACCCGTTGTATTTCTGAAGCCAAGAAGCAGTCTCATTTTTAACGGCGATTCTATTAAAATCCCGGCTCAATCAGAAAACGTACATCATGAAGTTGAAATGGTAGTCCTTATCGGCAAAACAACTACCAATGTGTCGGTTGATAATGCATTGGAGTCTGTGATGGGATTCGGTATCGGATTGGATATGACGGCCAGAGATCTTCAATCACAAGCTAAACTAAAAGGCCTGCCATGGACATTGGCAAAAGGCTTCGACACATTCGCACCACTTGGAAATTTGGTAAAGTATCATTCAAACATAAATTTATCAGACTTAAACTTAACGGTTTCCGTTAATGGAGAGAAAAGGCAGTCAGGTAATACGTCCGATATGCTTTTTAACGTACCCAGCCTGATCTCCTACCTTTCAAAGCAATTCACGCTTACGGCCGGCGATCTGATCTTTACCGGTACTCCTGAGGGCGTTTCCGCCGTTGAAAAAGGCGATTTAATTAAAGCCTCCCTGGGTAAAGGGCTTTCAACACTGCAGGTTCATGTATCATAAACTGAAAACATATTTACAACTTACTCTGCTCACAATTTTCATCTGTCCGATGTCTTTATTGGCGCAGGAGAACCCGGTCTCTTTTCTAAGTGACTCCACAGAGTATGCCTGGCCAACGGATGCCACCGAGTATCTTTCTTCCACTTTTGGAGAAACCCGTTCCGCCCATCTTCATTCGGGAATCGACATCCGAACCTGGGGGCAGGAAGGTTATCGGGTATTTGCATCAAGAGATGGGGAAGTTCATAGAATTGGAATTGGACCTGAAGGTTACGGATATGTGATATACCTAAAACATTCTGACGGGTCATACACCGTATATGCTCATTTAAACAGATTTGAACCGGAACTTCAATCCTTCGCCGATTCAATGCGGCTGCAAGATTATTCATTTGAATTGGACCATACCCTGGAAAATGAAAGAATTGAGTATAAAAAAGGTGACATCATAGGATATACAGGATCTACAGGAGTTGGCCCGCCACATTTACATTTCGAAATCAGAGATCCTGACTTTAATGCCGTCAATCCCCTTCTTACAAACCTGAGCCGTTATGTCTCAGATCAAATACCTCCAATTTTCACTCAGTTGGGTATCGAGTATTTGGATACGGAAAATTACCGCTACAAAGATTTTGAGCTTTTTCCCGCTACAAAAATGGATGATGGATTTGATTTCGGTGAGATCGAAATAGAAGGGCCTGTCGGCTTATCCGTAAACGTTCACGACAAAGCCAATCGCGCACCCAATTCATACGCTGTATATTCACTGATGATGGTTCATAAATCAGATACACTGTTCCATTCAGTAAAAAACATTTTTTCGTTATATCACTCCGGCGATATGTTTCTGGATCGCTCCTACCCCATTTTGTCACAGACGGGAAAAGGATTTCAGCGGTTGTACAAAGTTTATGGAAACCGACTGCCCATTTATAAAAAAACAGTAAATGAAGGAGTTCTCCATTTAGATGATGGCATTTATCCAGTCCAAATTATTGCAAAAGATATTTACGGTAATGAGTCGGTTGCCACTGTAAAACTTAACGTTAACCGTACAGAAAAGAGGGCGCCCATAAATTATGTAGCTTCCTACCCTGCTCCTGAAACTGTATCAAACAAGACGGTCTATGATTGGCTTGAAACAACAGTGGTGCCGACAGAGTCTTTGCTCGCATCAGCCGGACCGGAGCTGGTTACCCCGGACTATCAGGATGTGAGATTTTACTACTCTGACAAACGATCTGTTGAAAAAAGTTTGATCCCGAATACGTTTGACCAGCTACACACAGCGGATCAAAAGTTATGGATCCGGTTTCCAAGCGGATCACTCTATGATACTCTTAGTGTACGAATGGACGTTATCCAGACGGCAAATCAAATTGACATTGAGCTCTCCCCCACAGAGCTTCCGCTAAGCGGATCAGCAAATTTCAACTATATCCTGCCTGATGATTTTAAGGATCGTACTCAACTTGCCCTTTTTTCGGTTGATCCGTTTACAAACCGTGAAACATTTATAAGTACGGATAACTCATCGGGATTAATACGGGCAAGCATTGATGAAATTACAAATCTGAGAATTCGTGAAGATCAAATTGCTCCGTGGGTTGGTTGGCCTGAAATTGCACAAAACCTGGCCGGCATGCACATTGTACGAATCCCGTTAAAAGATGGTGATACAGGAATTGACTACAAAAAATCATCGATCATCATAAATGACGAACAGGGAATAATTGAATACGATCCGGAAGAAAATCACCTGATCTATTACAATCCGGATTTCGAACCCAAAAGTATCAACAGAGTTGATTATCGTATTTACGATGGTGTTGGAAATCTGACATCCCAGACCGTAGAAATTCGTTACAATCCTTGATCAGATATAGGCTATACAGCTAATTTCAACCAGAACATTTTTGGGGAGAGTCTCAACAGCTACGGTTTCGCGGGCAGGCGGTTTTCCTGTAAAATAGCTCCCATAAACTTCATTTACGACAGGGAAATCATTCATATTATCAAGGAATATTGTACATCGAAGCACTTTACCGAAGCCTGAACCGGCCTCTTCCAAAACTTTACCCAAATTTTTCATTACCTGCCCGGCTTGATCTTTCACTCCTCCTTCGACGATCTCGTTCGTTTTCGGGTCCAGTGCAATCTGGCCGGAACAGTAAACCATATTGTTATGTACCGTTGCCTGACTGTACGGTCCAATTGCTGCAGGCGCTTTGTCTGTAGATATTATTTTATGACTCATTTTGAATTTATTGAAACATTATGGGTTCATACTACATTATATAGATACAATTGATCCGCACTTTAATCAAAATAAATCATCTTAACGCATTATTGCGGAAAGCTCTATATATGGTTACTTTATTGTTAACGAATATAATCAACAACTGATAGAAAAATACACATGAAAAGTCTTAAACCACTACTACTCATCTTTCTGTTCGCGGGGATCCTTTGGGGTTGTGAAACTACAAGTCCATTAGTGAATGATGTACAGGTTCAGCTTCTAACAGGTAACTACGATGAAGCACTCACGCTCGTTGATAATGCCATTGCTGAAGACGAGAACAACTATGTTGCCCACTACTACAAAGGCTATGTTTTAAGCTCACAAGCTGAATCTCTTGAAGATCCGAGAGATCGGCAGGAATACTACGAAAGAGCTCGCGAATCCTACGATCGTGCAAAAGAGATCATGTCTTCCCTTGAAGAACAACCGGTAGAGTATCAAGAGCTTGAAGATACAGTCACATCTTTCTGGGCAGATGAGTTTAATGCAGGTGTAAATATCCTCAATGACGACAGCACACGAGCTGCCACACCCGATCCAAACTATACCGCTCTGGCTCATTTTGAAAATGCTGCAACTATCCAGCCCGACAGTGCTCTTACCTACCAGGTAATGTCTTCTGCGTATTTCAACGAAGAGGAAATGGGTGAAGCTGTTCGGACTTACGAAAAAGCCATGAGTATGCTGGAAACACCGGAAGCTGCTGATTACGAGTATATGGTAGGCATTCTTTTGGTAAACGAGAACTATGAACGCGCCATTACTTATGCTAAAGAAGGTATGGAAATGTACCCTGATGAAAATATTTTCATTCAGCTTTTGGCCGACGCGTATCTGCAGTCCGGTCAGCGTGATGAGGCAATTGAACTGGTTGAAGGCTTAATTGCAGATGACCCGGAAAACCCTCAGTACAGACGAGTGCTGGGTACTCAAATTTATCAGGTCGTAAGTGAACTGAATGATGAAGTAAGTGATCATTATGAAAAGGTTTTTGAACTTCGTCAGGAAATGAGAGATGCTTCAGGTTCTGAACAAGAAGAAATTGAAAGCGAGATCAATGAAATTCAATCTCTAATTAATCGGAAAGAAACAGACGCTGATGAGTTAGTGGAAATTGCTACTAGCGAAATGAAAAAAGTTACCGAGCTGGTACCAAACGATGAATCAGCTAACTTCATTCTTGGAATTATTTATCAGAACAGAGCTGCAAGTCTTTTTGATAGAAGAAACAACACCGAAGACAATCAGGAAGCACAAAGATACGATGAGATGGCTCGTGAAAATCTGGAAGAGGCTCTTGTATACTACGAACGTGCAGCTGAAATCAACCCTGACAATCCAGAAAATTGGCAGTCACTCTTTCAGGTTTACACTATCTTAGGCATGGAAGACAAAGCTGAAGAAGCTATGGAAAAAGCCGGAATGTAATTTCAATCATCTCAAATAAACTATATGCATTATTTTAATCCCCGAATGACAAGCTTTCTGCTTGTCTTCGGGATTTTTTTTACCCTCTCCTGTGCCACAACAAATAGTTCAAACAATTTAGAATCTTCTGATCAACCTACTGTTGAAGAGCTTCAAGATCGACTTACCCAATTGGATAATCGGTTGCAGAACGATGTGCAAAACAGCTCACTGACGATTGAAAAGGCCTCACTGTTATCAGAAATCGCTGAAAAAACAGAACCACCATCACAGCGACTACCTTACTACAGAAATCTGCGTGACATGGCCGATGCAAATTATTCAGATCAAAATGTAAGACAAGAAATTGATCATTATGTCCAAACATCATGGACTTTTGAGCAAACCGAAGGAGTAAAACTTCTGCAACAGAATCCATCAGGAATGGACGAGCAGCTGACTGATGAGGTGATTTCTCATTTTAAAAACGCGATCACAGTAAACCCGGACAGTTTAACAACCTATAACCTGCTGGCTAACACCTTTTACAGATCGAATAGATACGATCAGGCCATTCAAACTTTAGAAAGTGCTTTAGAGAATATTGAACCGGATCCTTCAGAAATCAGAGAAAAGCTTGCTTATCTCTACTTGGAGTCTGGAAATATCGACACATCCATCCGGATTTACGAGGATTTGGTTGAGGATTATCCGGAACGAGCGCAAATCAGGCACGGGCTGGCAAATGCCTATATGCTCAACAATGAGCATGATTTTGCAATTTCAATACTCCGGAATCTGATTGAAGATTATCCCAACAGAATTGAATATAAAGAGTCGCTTGCAGGTGAACTGTACTTCAAATTTCGAAGCAGTGCATTGAGATATATCAACTCTGATGAAACTATTTCGGAAGCAGACCGTGACGAGCTTCTACAAAAATTAGATGAGATTACTTCTCTCTACAATGAAATAGATTCCACGGTTCCTTTATCTGATGATAACGCATACCGGAAAGCTGCCTATTTAAAAAACAGTGCCGGTTACCTGGCTGATCTTTCTTCAAATTCTACCGGCAATCAGTTTGAAGAATATCGAATTGAACTTTTAAACAGTTCAATGGTACTCTGGGAAAGACTGTCAGAAAACAATCCGGACAACATCAGCTATATTCGCAATCTATACGATGTTTATGTAGAGCTTGGAATGACAGAAGAAGCTGAATCAATAAAAAGATCATATAATCTTTAAACCATGAAATTTAACACCAAAGCAATACACGCGGGACAAAAACCCGAAGAGACCACTGGCGCAGTAATGCCTCCCATCTTTCAAACTTCGACCTACGCTCAGAAAGCTCCAAATGATCATCAAGGATATGACTATGCCAGAGTTGGCAATCCAACCAGGACTGCTTTGGAAAAAATGATTGCGGGGCTTGAGGAAGCCGATGAAGGTATTTGCTTTTCGAGTGGAGTAGCCGCCATTGATGCGATAATGAAGACCTTGCGTCCCGGTGATCATGTCATCTCCACAAACGACCTTTATGGAGGAACATACAGGCTTTTTACTCAGATTTTCGAAAATTACGGCATCGAGTTTTCTTTTGTTGATATGACAAATATTGATGAAGTTGAAAAAGCACTTCAGGAAAACACAAAGTTGGTCTGGATGGAAACACCGACCAATCCACTGCTGAGGATTATTGATATTAAAGCGGTTACCGAGCTAACCAAAAGTCGGAATATACTGAGTGTTGTAGATAATACATTTGCTTCCCCTTACCTCCAGCGGCCGCTAACGCTGGGCGCAGATGCAGTGATGCACTCAACCACAAAATACCTGGGTGGACATTCCGATGCCATTGGCGGAGCAGTTGCTACATCAAATAAAGACCTGATTGAGAAGCTGAGATTTCAAATAAAGACGTGCGGTGCGGTACCCGGCCCGATGGATTGTTATCTCATTCTCAGGGGCATTAAAACGTTGTCAGTACGAGTAGAAAGATCGGTTGAGAATGCGAAGAAAATTGCTTCCCATTTAATTGAACATGCGAAAGTTGGCGAAGTTTTTTATCCGGGCCTCGATTCTCATCCTCAACACAAAATTGCGGCCAAACAGATGGATGACTTTGGCGCAATGGTTTCATTCAGCCTGAAGGATGACTCTATCGAAAAAGCTTCTGAGTTTATGAGCAAAACCGGTATATTTACACTTGCAGAGAGTTTAGGAGGTGTTGAGTCTCTCATAAGCCACCCAGCTTCGATGACTCACGGCTCCATACCAAAAGATGTCCGGGAAAAAGCCGGATTAAAAGACTCACTCATCAGACTATCCGTTGGCATTGAAGATGTCGACGACTTAATAGACGACTTAAATCAAGCATTCTAAAACTACCATAACAATATGAAGAACGCAGTAATTGTCGCTGCCAAACGCACGCCTCTTGGATCGTTTGGTGGAAGTTTATCATCATTTTCTGCACCGGAGTTAGGTGCAGCCGTTATACACGAACTTGTTAAAACTGCAGGAATTAAACCTGATGATGTTCAGGAAGTTGTATTAGGTAATGTACTTACCGCAGGAATTGGACAAGCCCCTGCACGACAGGCAGCTTTAAAAGCAGGAATGTCTGATAAAACTCCGGCCACTACAATCAATAAAGTTTGTGCCTCAGGAACTAAAGCGATCATGATTGCAGCCGATCAAATTGCTTTGGGGCAGAATGATATTATGATAGCCGGCGGTATGGAAAGCATGAGTAATGTACCCTACTATCTTCCCAAACAACGATTTGGTTCAAAACTTGGCCATTCGCAGGCTGAAGATGGAATTCTCAAAGACGGTTTGTGGGACGTATACAACGATTACCATATGGGAAATGCGGGAGAACTATGCGCAAAGGAGTGCAATATCAGTCGCGAAGATCAGGATGAATTTGCTATTACTTCCTACAAGCGTGCTATTGAAGCTACCGAGAAAGGATACTTCAAAGATGAAATAGTAAAGATCAAAGTAAAAGACCGAAAAGGGAATGTAACTGAGGTTGAGAAAGATGAAGAGCTCGGACGTGTAAACTTTGATAAAGTTCCTCAACTGCGTCCGGTTTTCGACAAGGAAGGAACAATTACCGCAGCAAACGCCAGCAGCATTAACGATGGCGCGGCGGCAGTACTGATAATGAGTGAAGAAAAAGCCAAAGAACTTGGACTCAAACCACTCGCAAAAGTGCTCAGTCATGGCAGCGCGGCTAAAGCTCCGGAGTGGTTCACGACAGCCCCTTCAGATGCAATTCCAATTGCCTTGAAACGTGCGAATCTTAAAAAAGAAGATATCGATCTATTCGAAATCAATGAGGCTTTTTCGGTCGTGTCGTTAGCTAACAATCAAATTCTTGAGCTGGATCCTGAAAAAGTAAACATTCACGGTGGAGCCGTAAGTATTGGACACCCAATAGGTTGCTCAGGAGCAAGAATCATCGTTACGCTATTGCACGCACTTGAAAAGAACCGGCGGTAAGTACGGTTGTGCCGGCATTTGTAATGGTGGCGGCGGAGCATCTGCTCTCGTTGTAGAAATGCTCTAATTAAGTTGATCAAATACATCTGTCACCCACCACAATTTTTTTGCATTTTTGGGGTGACGGATGTATAATATTTTCATCTGATTATTGCATCTGCAATACTTTTTATTCTGAACAAATTTTCACATCAAGAAACAATTCGTCTATTCAAAAGTTGCTACTATACTTATCCGTAATTTTTAAATAAAACTTCATAATTCTGAAACAACCTCAATAATCGTATATTTATACATATTATCTATCTACTAGATAAAATTATTTACGGTTTTCAACGTTTATACTTTTGTAGCAAAACAAGGCATACTTATCATGAAAAAGGCATTATCACTACTCTTTTTAGCATTTACCCTCGCTTTTGTTGTTCCGGCAGCTCAAGCACAAGTTGGAATAACAGCCGTTCCTTTTCTTCAAATAGAACCTGATTCTCGGGGAGCAGGAATGGGCAGTACGGGTGTTGCAATCGCCGACAACGCCTCTGCAATATTTTGGAATCCTGCAGGCCTCGCATTTCAAAATCAAAACCAAATTAGTATTACTCACGCAAACTGGTTACCGGCATTTAATGCAGATCTTTTTTACGACTACCTGGTAGGTACCTATTATGTTGAGGGAATTGGTACTATTGGTGGTCATATCACATTTTTAAATTTAGGTGAGCAAGTACGAACCGATGAATTTGCTGAAAACCTTGGACGATTCAACAGCTATGAAATCGCTGCCGGTCTTTCATATGGATACCAAGTGTCTGAAAATTTCTCCCTGGGAACCGGAATACGGTATATCTACAGTTCATTAGCTGACGGGGAAGTAAGTGGTCAAAAAATTAATCCCGGTTCAAGTGTAGGTATTGATCTGGCAGCACTTTACAAAAGCAACGAATTTCAAGTAGCCGATCGAAACGCTTCTTTGCGTGCAGGTTTTAATCTTGCAAACATTGGCCCCGGCATGCAATATACAGACAACGCCCAGAAAGATCCGCTTCCAACAACAATGCGTTTAGGATGGGCCTATACCATGGATTTAGATAACATGGGAATGAACACCATCACCTTTACCAATGATATCTCCAAGATCATGGCCAGAACAGAAAGAACTGTGGATGGAAACGGTGATGAAACTTATGAGCCAATGGGCGTTGGGAAAGCACTTTTTAATTCCTGGGGTAGTTTAGAACGAACCACGGGTCAAGGTGAAACCGTATCACTGAATCTTGCTGAGCAGCTGATGTGGGGTTTCGGTTTGGAATATTGGTACAACAATCTTTTTGCACTGAGATCAGGCTATTACTACGAGAATCCGGATAATGGAAATCGTGAGTTTGTAACTCTCGGCGCAGGTCTCAGATACAATATTTTTGGCGTGGATTTCAGCTATATTTACACTCTGGAAGAAGATCATCCTCTTGCCAATACGATCCGACTCAGCCTTTTAGTAAATTTCCAATAATGGCTGAGTGAATGACTTATCGACATTTCAAAAGCAGTGGTAGACTTTTAATATCACTGCTTTTTTTATGTTTTTTACTTTCTCCTTCTGCCTATTCTCAAGAATATCGCACACCGTCTGAAGCTCTTCTAACATCTCCCGTTGAAGGAACTCTACACATCGTCGGTGTGATGGTAGAATTCCAACCTGATGATAATCGATTTACATCGGGCAACGGAACATTTGAGCCGGGCAGCATCCCCTATTTAGAAAATCCCGGGACTACAATCGATGCTCTTCCTCACAATCGTCCCTATTTCGAGGCACATCTTCAATTCAGTAAAAACTATTTTGAAAGGATGTCTGATGGTGCTTTGGATATCGAATATCATGTTTTACCGGACGTCCTTCGTCTTGAAAATGAAATGGCCCACTATTCACCTGTCGGAGAAGATCCGGATTTGTCACAGTTATCAGAATTAACCCGGGAGGTATGGGAAACTGTTGCAGAAACAGATATCCAAATACCCTCTGTTCAGCCCGGAGATAATATCGCTTTTGTAATATTTCATGCAGGAGTTGGCAGGGATATTGAACTTACCGGCACTACACTGGACAGAACTCCACAGGATATTCCCTCGGTATATCTCAGCCGGCAAGCGCTTTCAAACATGATGGATGATCCATCTTTTAGCGGATTTCCAATACAGAACGGTGACATCCTCGTAACGAATAGTCTCATCATTCCCAGAACCTTGAGCCGATCAGGAGAGGACATAACCGGGAATCGCTTTGTGTTACCCTTGTCCATCAACGGTATGCTTACCGCTCAAATTGGGAGCCATTTAGGATTGCCTGATCTGTTCAACACTGAAACGGGTGAATCCGGAATCGGTCGTTTTGGTTTAATGGATGGAGCCGGAATTTTTGCATACAACGGGCTTTTCCCTCCGGAAATGTCAGCATGGGAAAAATATTACCTAGGGTGGTCAGATCCGATCACCATTCCTTCAGATCAAGAAAACAGCGTAACCCTGCCGGCAGTTTCTCAAGTGCGTACAAACAGTTCTGTAAGAATAAATCTCTCATCAACTGAATACTACCTGATAGAAAACCGACACAGAGATCCTGATGACGAGGGAGTGATTATAACGATTCAAAAACCTGACGGATCAACTGTAGAACAAATCTTTTCAAATAGTAATATGGCTCTCACAAATCAGGAAAGTGGCTTTGATGAACTCTTTGAGCCCGGAGTAGTCATTGATGTTAGCAATTTTGATTTCGCACTGCCCGGAGGTCTGGACGAAGAGGGCGACCGGGAACTCAATGGTGGAATTTTAATCTGGCACATTGATGAATCGATTATTCAGAATAGATTAACCCGGAATATCGGTGTAAACAGCATATCTGATCAAAAGGGAGTGAAACTTATTGAGGCCGACGGAGCTCAGGATATTGGAAGGCCGGTTTCGATCGGGCTTTTTCAAAATGATTCGAATGGCTCTCCTTTCGATTTTTGGTGGAGTGGCAACAATGCCACGGTGATTACACAAACCGAAAGCATTACCCTGTATGAAAATCGGTTTGGCCCCGATACAACCCCTGCCAATCAAAGCAATTCAGGGGCAGTATCTCCTTTTGAACTTTTTGATTTCTCCGATAATCTTCCAAACGCAAGTTTTGGTATTCGTCCTGTTGAGCCTTATTCAGACCTCTATCAACTAAAAACCAATAGATCAGATCTGGATATAGAAACGTTCACACCCGGTACAAATAATTACTGGACCTCCTATCCCCTCTCACTTTTTCCAATTGAACAAGACGGTGACCAACTCCTGATTATACCGGGCAACAACGGTATTCAAAACCTGAATATAGAATCGCAGGATTTATCCAGCGCATTAATGGATTCGGACAGCTACCAGCAGCCCGTTTACAACAAAATTGACGGATTCCTTTACACCGCGCCAAATCCATCAACTGTACAGGAATTCATGCCGTTGATTTCTATTGAAGTGGTTAACTCTCAACCGGAAGTTGCTGATGAGTTCACGGTGCCTGTAAATCGAGGCAATTTGAGTATTGCAGAATCAAACATCATCGATCTGGACGGTACGGCAAACCGCTTTAATCTTGAAACTGAAAGCGTTGAATCAACTCAAAATCAAGTCATTTTCAGAACTGAAAACAGAGGCGGTTACTCAGCTGAAGTATCTTCACAAAATATCACCCTAAACTTTCCGGGCGGTTCATCAGAGTTCCCAATTTTAGCTCAAGACGATTATCAAAAATTGTTTTTATCTATTATTGATAGAGAAAATGAATCTCCATTCTTTTTATTGGTCGAAGGCAATTCACTCAAACTCTTCTCTCCTGAAAATCAGTACAGTGAAGCTTATCAGCTTTACAGTAGTTCATCACTAAACCGGCCGGCGATAGTTGACCTCACAAACAGTGAAAGTCACAATTTTCTTTTCATCGATAATGAAGAAAATGCTCTGATCGGCCTCAATAAAAATGGCGCCTTTTTAGACTATTTTCCTATACTGCCTCCCGACGGAGTAACATTTACGGGCACTCCCCTGATCTCGGATTTGAACGGGGATGGAGCACTAAACATCATGGTGCCGGGTTTTTCGGAGTCAGCATTAAATTTGTATGCGTATCATCCCAATGGAAAACCTCTGGTAGGATTTCCACTTTTAGTCGGAGGAATACAGAGTTCAAATGACCAAATTGTTAGTCCGGTAATTTTTGATCAGTATGTTGCAGCTGTGAGTCCTGCAGGTGATTTAAAAGTTTGGGAGTTTCCCGAAATGACGGATATTAGTTGGGCATCCGCATATGGCAATGAACCCAACAATAAAAGCTCAGCTTTTATCAGCGCCGGGCAACAACAGGGTCCTGATTTTGTCCTATTAAACAAAAATGAAACCTATAACTGGCCCAATCCGGCTCAGAACAATACCAACATTCGCTTTCAAACAAACGGGCCGGCAGAAGTAAAAATAAGAATTTCAACGTTGAGCGGACGTACAATTTACTATCGCACACTGCAAAGCAGAGGCGGTTCCGCAGAAGAAATTTCAGTGGATACATCCTCTTGGGCCAGCGGTGGATATATAGCTCTCATCACAGCAGAAAAAGACGGCCAAAAAGAGAGTAAAATCGTACAAATTGCCATTACAAAATAGATGACGAATTCCAGAACATACCGAGTCGTATCAACGTGGTTTGCAGCCATCGTTTTTGTGCTTGGTTTTTGGAACACGGCACATTCACAATCATCTCCACAGCTTTACGATTACCCGCACAATCATTTGCCGTGGTTTACCATCGAAACCAATTATTTCTCCATTCATTTTCAGGAGGGCAGTGAGTGGAGTGCACAGCACTCGGCAACTATCGCCGATTCCATTTTCAAGCCAATTACGAATTTATACAATTACACTCCGGATCGAAAAATCAGTATTGTTTTGAGAGACAGAGAAGATTTTTCGAATGGTGCGGCTTTCTTCTTTGATAATAAAATTGAGATCTGGACACCCGCTTTAGACACACCTCTGAGAGGCACTCACGACTGGCTGGAAAATGTAATCACCCATGAGTTTACGCACATGGTTCAGCTCGGCGCTTCCATGAAAAGAGACAGCAAAATACCGGCTATATATTTTCAGTGGCTCTCGTACGAGGATGTACGAAGACCCGATGTTTTATATGGATTTCCGAAGGGAGTCATAACCCTGCCGTTCGCAAGCGTTAATATTCCCGCATGGTTCGCTGAAGGCACTGCTCAGTTTCAGCGTACCGGCCTGGTCAACGATTACTGGGATAGCCATCGGGACATGCTGCTTCGAACGTCTGTTCTTTCTGACTCCTATCTCAGTTTTCCAGAGATGGGACATTTCAGTTCAAAAAATAGCCTGGAGCGTGAAATGGTTTACAATCAGGGATTTGGATTTACGATTTATCTGGCTGATCGATTTGGCGAGGACGTACTCGCTGAAATCACATCAGCTTCGGCAGATGGCAAACATGGAAATTTCAGTAAAACGATGGAATCCGTAACGGGTATCTCAGGTGAACAGCTGTTTCAGGAGTGGATCGGCGTAAAGCAAAATGAGTATGAGCAAATAATAACTTCTGTAAACCCGAACGCATCCACGGAGATAGAATCAGAAGGATTTTTCAATTTCCATCCACAGTTCAGTCCGGCCGGTGAAAAGTTCGCCTATCTTTCCAATCGGGGACGCGATTATGCACGCAATACACTGGTGTTGGTTCAAAATGGTAAACATATTGAGGTTGATGACCTTAGCACCAATCAAACTCTTTCTGACGGTCAAAACTATCAATTATCACACGGATTCACCTCCAACACCGGGCTCGACTTTATAAGCAGCAGATTTTCATTTTCACCCGATGGAAGTAAAATTATCTATAGCCGGGCTGAAAAGAACCGGCTCGGTGAAACCTACAATGACCTTTACATCTACGATATTGATGAAGAGTTTAGCCGGCAAATAACGTCCAGTGACAGATTACAGGATCCCGCCTGGCACCCAAGTTCAAAACAAATCACAGCCGTACAATTTTCACAAGGGACCCAAAATATTGTCCTGGTTGATCCGGATTCAGGTGATATAACCGCTTTAACAGATTTTCAGAATGGAGAAACAATTCACTCTCCCGTATGGAATTCAGATGGAAGTAAAATTTATTTTGCTGCCGCAAGTCAATCAAACAGAAATATCTATTTCTACTCTTTGAGTGATGAAGAGATTGTTCCTGTATTTGAAAGCAAGTATGTAGATTTCAGAGACCCGTGGATTGATTCAGATGGCGAGTACCTCTATTTCTCGTCCGATGTAACCGGGATTTTTAACATTTACAGAATTAATCTGAACTCCAATCAAATTGAGCAGATGACAAACGTCTTAGGTGGAGCGTTCATGCCTCATACTCAAGGAGATCAACTTTATACGGCTGAGTATAAAAATGGCGGATACAAAATTACGAGATTTGATTTGTCGGGTAATCCTGTTGATCTATTTGATAATTACATACAGTCGTCTACCTCTAATCCGGATTTTCTCACTTCCACTCAGAATGCAAAATCTGCATCGTCGTATAAAATTGAAGAGTATACTGAAACAAACACCGGCCTTTCTGTTTTTCCGGTTGTGAGGTTTGACAACTACTCAAAATTAAACGGTGGAAACGGGGCTCTGATTCGTTCAGGTCAGTTCGGTTCTCTGTCAGAAAATTTATGGCGAGATCTGAAGGTAGGCGCATACTTCTCCACCCGGGATGTAACAGAAAACATTTCACTTTTTGCGGGAGCTCTTTTAGGAATTGGCTCAAGATCTGCCGATGGGATCGGTGATTTTTTCACTCCCGCCAGAATCAACAATCTGGACAGAGACCTGTTTTTTATCGCTGAACACCGCGGTCTGCCCTTTATCGAGCGAAGCTGGTCACCCACCATTTCCATTGAACTTTACAATTTAAAGCGCAACGTAGAAAATGGCCTCGAATTTGAAGAATTTAGATGCACGTCCTGTCTGCCTGAAACACGTCAAATAGATACCCGTTACTCAATTTGGGAAGCCAATCTATTTCTTCGCAGCAAATTAAACCGATGGAGCCTGTTGGAATTGGGAGCTACATATTCTCCATATTCTGTATCAAGTGACGGCTTTTTTTCTGAGGAGTATCAGGAATTCATACCGGGCTCAACCTCAGAGTATTTCAAAGGCGCCACTTTCTCTGCGGCATATCACGCAGAACTTATAGAACCTACACGCCATTCTGATATAGCCCCTGAAGGCGTAAAAAGCTCATTTACTTACAAGTTTGAACCGGGACGGCTTCTCGATCGCTTTGAGCTCGAAGAAGGTTCACTGTCACCCATCTATGAGAGTGAGAAAAATCATTCGCTTGAATGGAAAGGGCAGTACGGATTTTCAATTACAGATCACTCAACAGGACTCATAACATCCAGGGCGTTCACATATTTAAATAATCCTGATGACTACTTCTACCTGGACTACAGCGGTGGACTTGGCGGGCTGCGGTCCTATCCATTTTTTGCCATTGGCGGACAGAGAACCGCATTTATTCGAACTTCATACATCACTCCCTTGATAGAGAGCATCCATAAACAAATTGGGGCGTACTCCCTCGACAAGCTTTACGCACACTTCTATGCAGAAACCGGAAACGGATGGGGCGGTCCGCTGGACATTGGAAATAACCTAAAATCCGGAGTTGGGGCTGAGCTGCGATTTGCATTCAACAATGCTTATCTTTTCCCTATGAAATTTTTCATCAACACCTCATACGGTCTAAACCGCTTTGACGTAAACTTACCGTCTCAATTTGTTACAACGCAGGATAGTGAAACTGTTCGCTATGGCGGGGAAGTTCTCTTCTATTTTGGATTAACGTTTGATTTTGATCTGTTATGAAAAAAATCTTCGTAATCCTTGCTCTTTTTGTGCTTCCCACTTTAGGGTATTCACAATCAGCGGAAACTGATCCGTCAAAAGACTCCCCTCACTTTACGAAGTATGACCTGATTGAGCCTTCATATTCAGTTACTGCATACAGCGCAGATAACTTTTCACTCTTAAATTCTACTCAGAACAGGCCGGAACTTGCCTTTCTGAGCTCAGCCATACTGCCAGGCTCTGCACAGGCTATGAATGGAAACTGGATCCGTGCCGGGCTCTTTGCCGCTGTTGAGGCAACTGCCATCATTTTAGCCGTTGATTATCAGAATCGCGCTGCAAGAGAAGAGAGAAGCTATGAGCGTAATGCCGATCAAAACTGGAGTGTTGTACAATATGCGCAGTGGTTAACTGAATATCACCTCGCACATGATTTATCAAATCCGTACATCAGTGAATTACGGGATGAGGTTGCCGGTTTAACTCCCACATTTGATACCGATATTGATTGGAAAGCAGTAGACATAAGCGTACTTCGAAATGCTGAACGCAATACCCGCTACATCACAACCGACGATCAGTCAGCCAACAATTTTTCCCACACTCTGCCGGCTTACGGCTCACAGCAGTATTACGAGCTGATTGCAAAATATTATCAGTATCAGGCCGGTTGGAGAGATTATCATGACTACCACGACCAGCTCGGACATACCGGCAATGATTTTCTTCAACGCTACTTTTTTGATCGGAACGGTGCATACGCCAGTCCACTTTTCTGGCAATTTGCAGACGATGCAGACCGTTTTAATAGCTTATATAGAACCGGCAGAACATTTCAGATGCTTTTAATTGCAAATCATGTTGCTTCCGCATTTGATGCACTTTTTACCGTTCAATTGAAACAAAACCGGATTGAAGCAACTTCAAGCATTGTACCCGGCCGACAATTAAGTATGACGGTTCGCTTCTAACATCAGATTGAAAATCGTATTTTCACACCATGAAAACATTACTCGCACTGCTTAAAAGTAAAACACTTTATATTTCATTAGCCGGCTTGATAACCACAGGCATTATCATAGCTCTTCTGATGGATTTTGTTATCATGCCAAACTACACCAACTATAACGAAGGTGTGACGGTGCCTGATGTCACAAAACTGTCTCTGGAAGAGGCCGAAAATTTATTGACCTCATACGGACTACGGTTTGAAGTACACGACCGCAGAGCACACTCCGCATATCCGGCAAACTATGTGATTGATCAATCTCCGACCGCCAAGCAACTGGTTAAACCGAATCGAAAAGTCTATTTAACCGTCAACACGGAGTCTACACCGCAAGTTGTGGTTCCAAACGTAGTAAACCTTTCATACAGAAACGCGCGGCTGCAGCTGGAAAATCATGGACTTACCGTTGGATCAACCAGTTATGAATCGGATCGTTTTAGAAATACAATTTTACGGCAATCCATTGCTCCGGAGGATACGGTTGCTCGGGGAACGGCCGTCAATCTGGTAGTGAGTGACGGACTGGGAACAAGAATGGTACAAGTACCTGATGTTGAAGGTTTACGTCTGTCTGAAGCACAACAACAAATTATGAGAGCAGGTCTCAGAGTTGGAGAGATACGGTTTGAACCGGCAAGGGATGTCACTCCAAATACTGTTTTATCATACAGTCCAAAGGGTCCGGAATTAACTGAAGGTGAAACTATTCAGCTTGTCGTGTCAGAGAGGTTCGATGCCCGCGAAGAGTCTGAAACCGGTGCTGTTATAGACGATACCACCAATACGACACCACCTGATACCACACAAATTCAAAACAACTAAAAAACGAATCCTCAATGAATTTTGATCTCCCGATACTTGCACCATCCATCCTGGCCGCTGATTTTTTAAAACTTGGAGAAGAACTTCAGACCTGTAAGGAATCAGGAATTAACTGGTTCCATTGTGATATCATGGATGGCCATTTTGTGCCCAATATCAGTTACGGACCGGCAATTGTGGGAGCTGTAAGGGAGTCTGTTCCGGATTCATTTCTGGATGTTCACCTGATGATTGAAAATCCGGATCTCTACATTGAGGACTTTGCCGATGCAGGCTCAGACCTTATTTCCGTCCACTACGAAGCTTGTCCGCATCTTCACAGAACCATTCAGAATATCAAACAAAATGGTTGCATGGCGGGCGTGGTCATAAACCCTGCCACCAGTACGGAACTGCTGAAACCCATTCTGCCGGAAGTAGACCTAGCATTAATCATGAGTGTGAACCCGGGATTTGGCGGACAATCGTTTATAGAGTCCAGTTACAAAAAAATTCAAGAGCTTAAAGAGATCCGACGTGAACTGAATACAGAATTTCTGATTGAAGTTGACGGTGGCGTTGGAACCAAAAACATCTCTAAACTTGTTAAAACAGGTGTGGATGTACTCGTGGCAGGGAGCAGTGTTTTCAAAGCAGATGACATTCCCGCTCGAATCAGCGAATTAAACTCACTCGCTCTAAAAGGTTCTGAGAAAGTAGTTTAAACCATTTTCACATAGAAACATTATTATAAACCAAATACCTAACTCTAAATATTGACTTCTATCGAAACTTCCCAACAACTCATTGAAAAAACGATTTTCATCAGAGATCTCGACCCGGTCGTAATCTTAGGATTTAGTGATGAGCATCTGAATCAACTTGACCGAGCTTTTCCTTCCACCAAGATTACAGCCAGGGGAAACCGAATCAAAATTTTAGGCCCACAGGATGAAGTCAGTGCTATTGAGGAGATAATGGGTGAAATGATTTCAATTGGGAGACAGACGGGCAATATTAGATCACAGGATGTTTCTACACTGTTGGCCCTGGCGGATAAAACCGAAGGTGACAGCGGTTCACTATCTTCCCGAGTACCCTTCACGCAAGATAAAGGCGATATAATTATCCATACGCATACCGGAGAAGCGATCACTGCAAAAACTCCCGGTCAGCGCAACATCGTAAAGGCCTCTGAAAAAAATGACATTTTGTTCGCCATAGGTCCGGCCGGTACAGGTAAAACCTATACATCCGTTGCTCTTGCCGTAAAAGCTTTGAAAGAGCGAAAAGTTAAAAAAATTATTCTGGCACGGCCTGCCGTTGAAGCCGGTGAAAATCTCGGTTTCCTGCCCGGTGATCTGAAAGAGAAAGTCGATCCCTATCTCCGCCCCCTGTACGACGCTCTTGAGGAGATGATCGAGTTTGATAAACTTGAGTTTCAGCTCGCAAAAAATACTATTGAAATTGCCCCGCTCGCCTACATGCGAGGACGTACTCTCAATAACGCATTCGTGATTTTGGATGAGGCACAGAATGCTACGAACACACAAATGAAAATGTTTCTGACGAGAATCGGGTTTAACAGCCGGGCGATAATTACCGGAGACATCACCCAAACCGACCTCCCCAAAAAGCAGGAGTCGGGATTGATATCCATTCAGAATATTCTCAAAAACATTGACGGTATTTCATTTGTCTATTTAAGCCAGGAAGATGTGGTTCGACATAAGCTTGTACGGGACATTATCGACGCGTACGAAAAATTTGAGAATAAATAGAGCTCACCTACTTATTAAAAAATTAGCAGTTATACACTATGAGCAAGGTTAACGTCAAACCTCTATACGAGGGAACTTTTTCTGTAGGTTTGGACAAAAACTTCAGAAGAATTAATCGAGAAGATCCGCCAAATAAAGGTGCCCTAAAACTATCCGTCAATCCTTTTTTAATACAGGATGGAGAGAAAAATATTCTTTTCGATGTAGGTCTTGGTGATCTTTTAGGTGAAAATACATCGATCGATACAATTCTTGAAAATCTTGCAGATGAAGGCATCGAAGATTTCGAAATCACCGACATCTTTGCGAGCCACCTCCACTTCGATCATATCGGAGGATTGGCAAATCGTAAAAACGGTTATTGGGAACTTACTTTTCCGGATGCAACTATCTGGATTTCAAAAAATGGTTGGGAAAAACTCAGAGAATCCCTTGATAAAGTAAGTGATGACGAAAAAGATTTTTTTAACTTCATTGATTCTCACGCAAATCTCAGTTTCTTAGATGATGATGAGAAACGGGTTGGCCACGTACGTACAAAGAAAATTGGCGGACATACCGAATTTCACCGGGTACTTTTTTATGAAAATGGGGAAGATCGTTACATTATGGCCGGAGATGTTTTGGGGCGCCGGAGTGCCATAAATCGTTCTTTTGAGGCGAAATTTGATTTCGACCCGAAACAGAGCTTGAAAGTTAGAAATGAACTTCAGGAGCTGGCATACGAAGAAAATTATGCAATCATGACGTATCATGAATCTGATTATCCTATTTTTAGATTGACAGACTACAACGAGAAAAAAGGATACAAAATTGAAAATTTATCGTAATGGAACTGCCGGATAAAATTTACCAAATCAAGTCTTACTTAGTCGACAATGAGTTTCCCGAAGACGTTGAAGCAGCCGTTATTTTAGGATCCGGTCTGGGAGATTTTTCAACAACTATCGATGAGCCTTTCTCCATTCCCTACAATCAAATTCCCGGTTTTCCACACACAACAGTTGTAGGCCATTCAGGTGAACTTTTTACCGGTACTGTAAAAGGTCACAGAATTATAGCTTTTTCCGGACGATTTCATCACTATGAGGGTCATCCGCTCTCCACTACTGTCTTACCCGTTCATCTGGCAAAAGCCTTCAATGCAAAAAAACTGATTGTATCCAATGCAGCCGGGGCTATCAACACACGATTTAATGTGGGCGACTTGATGGTGATTGATGATATTTTCAGAGTCTTTCAAAAAATTTCGCCTATAGAGGACCAACCTTTTAGATATAATTTAGAACCTATTGCCGATAAAGTCAGAGCTATTGCATCGCAAATTGGAATGGAAGTACAGCGTGGTACATACCTTTTTTCTAAAGGGCCGAATTATGAATCCAAAGCAGAAATTCGAGCTTTTCGTATGATGGGTGTGGATGTTGTGGGGATGAGTACAGCTCCCGAATTGATAGAAGCGTCACGAATTAATCTTCCCGCAGCAGCAATCTCATTGGTTACAAACATGGCCGCTGGTGTTTTAAAGCAAAAACTGGATCACTCAGAAGTAAAAGCCGCCGCTGAAAGTCGAAAAGAGGATTTTGCCAAGCTTGTGAATGAGCTTATCGATAGACTTTAATACCTCTCTTTATCTTCCAAAAAATATTCATTGAATGAAACGAAGAGTTGCTTTCATTCTTTCTGACCCACCCCCGTCCCCCTGACATTCCCCATATAACCTTGAAATCATTCAAAATGATATAAAGTACTTCCACAGATTAAACTGTTTCCCTTATTCCTTTTGGGCCGCCAAAAGGAATCAAAAACTCCCGGGCGGTGATTGCTTCCGGGCCTGGTTTGCCCGCGCGGTTACACAACATCGATTGCTCCCGGGGGAGCCGATATTGTGATGTCTCCCGCGCTTTGATGCAAACCATGCTAATCCTCCACCAATCAAGGCCGGAGGGTTCTTTTTCTTTTTTAAAAAGTATGAGTGAATAGGTTGCCCTGATTTTCCCATCACAGAAATGAACGCTATAATATAATGCTTTCAATGCATTTACAACACTACAGCGATAAATATATGGGTGATATCAGCCCCCGCCGCCTCCCTTTCGCACCCTATCGTGACTTTGTATGGAGGGGAGATACCTTACAAACTCAATGCCTGGAAAAGTAGATGAGTAGATATATTTTTACAGATTTTTTAGCTAAGAATTTCTCAAGAAGCGCCACAGACTTTACTTACTAAACTATAATCTAAAATTACAGCAAGCTTTTCTGATTTCCGTAGCGATTCAGATACTCTTTTAGTTTGACTTTTTTGCGAGTGCTTTCGCTTGTCATATATCGCAGTTTTCCAAAAATCGGTCGTTCCTGCCATGCACGATCAAAACGTCCGAGACACCAGAAAATACCTGAATAGCTGTTGGGATCGCGACCGTCAATAGCATACGTATTATTCAAGTCAATCAGGTATTGAGCCGCAGTCTCATAATCCGGAGTCCACTCAATCACCTTTTTTCCCCAAAGCATACGCAGGTAGTTGTGGATGATACCCTCTTCCCGAAGCTGAGTTTGTGCCGCATTCCATATCTCGTCATGCGTTTGGGAGTTTTTCAGTTCATCATAACTGTAGATCCACTCTCTCGGGTCATCACGGTGCTCGTCCATCGTCTTCTGCACCCAGTCGGGTAAACTGTCTATCTGATCGTAGTCGGGCCTGTGGTGGGCAAAATGAAAGCCTACCTCCCGCCAGGTGATCACCTCGTCCAAGAATCCGTCCACATTGGGATCTCCATTGAAGAACCCGCCGGTTGATCCCTTATTAAAAGTGATATTATCCAGATCCCACCCTTTTGGCTGATACTCCAAAACAGCTTTTACAATCTCGTACTCCGAGATCTTCCCAAAATGAAGCCAGGGACTCAGCTGACTCGTTTTCTGCTCATCGGGATCATTGCGTTTTTCATCGTACACTTTAAGGCCATTTTTTATAAACTGACCCATCATCCCCAATGCAGCCGAACGCCCACCCTGCCAATCGATAGGTTTTACGGAGTGATCAATATTCAGATTTGAAATAAAGCCGGGTATATCGTTTAACGCTTTTTCTGCGTCGGGCAGATTTTCAAACATTGATTCCGCCAGTTCAACTTTTGAATTGTTCTCTAAATCATCCAAAGGATTCTGCTTCGGCGGATTCGTATACGCCTCAACAAAGTTCTTCTGCATAATTTTCCGGAAAAAGTATGCGCTGTATGGATCTTTTTCGGTCAGTCCGAGAGGAATCAGGCCATTGCTGTCAATAGTGATGTATGGAATCTCCATCTTTTTTGGATACTCCTCGTTCCGTTTGCGCATAATAAAGACGGGGTATTCGTCAGTGACCAATAATGACGCGTTGGAAGCCAGGTCTCTCAAAAGTTGATCATACTGTCCGGGTTCCTCTTCCACAAAGGAGACATAATTCAAATCCTGATCAACAGCATACTCCAGGTGCTCTTTCATCCCCTGCATCATAAAGGTATGTGAGCGATCCGTTGCCCAGGGATAATCGCAGGAGAAAGCCTCAAGAATAAGAAGCGGTTTGTCCAGTTTATTGGCCCATCCAACAGCATACTCCAGTGCGAAATTGTAGTGGAAACGCCGGTTGATTTGCATCCAATAGAGAACGTAGTCTCCGTCAGGATTGGGCTCGTTTTGATTTCGTTTAAAAACGCGATAGCTGTTGATATTTTTCATGTGGATATCAACAGTAATTGGAAGATGTGCATTCCTTTAAAGCGAACCTGAAACCAATTCGGTGTGTCGAATCAAACCACCCAAATATCCGGTATAAACCAAATATCCAATTGCAATCAAAGCAATTACAATGCTTGTGTACAAAAATAAACGAAACCCTCTTTTTTTATCATCCCGGAAATATGTGAGCCCCGCTATACCCGCCACACCTATAACCAGCATAAACCAACGTGCCGTTTCAGCTGCGTGTTCATGATTTTCAATTGCATCATGAGTCACGCCTGCTAAGTTTTCAACCACATCTTCTGCATTTTCTCCTGATTCAAATGAAATAAATGTAAAAACAGCTGCTATCAAAAAACCCGCGAAAGCGATATTTCTATAGTCTTTTTTATTATTGAACAGTGAAAAAATTAAAAGTATTAACGATGAAAATGCTAAAATTACAGGTACGTGATTAGCCACTAAATGAATATGTACTGCATCCATAATATCTCCTTTTTTATTCCGGGTTTTTATGATCAGGTTTAGCATCCAAGTTATCTTCAGATTTTTCTTCTCTGCTAAATAATGTTTCACTATCAACAGCTGCCGGAACTTTTCTATTTCTTTCCATCCAGTGATAGACTGTTGGCAGCACAAGGAGTGTGAGCAGCGTAGCTGTTATTAGCCCACCAATTACGACCGATGCTAATGGACGTTGAACTTCAGATCCGGGACCTGTATTGAAAGCCATTGGAATAAATCCAAGGCTCGCCACAAGTGCAGTCATTAAAACGGGTCTCAATCTGTCCGCTGCTCCGTCCAAAACAGCTTCGCGCAGATTGTAACCGGATTGGCGAAGTTCATTGAGGTGCGAAACAAGAACAATACCATTTAAAACGGCAACACCAAAGAGGGCCACAAACCCAATACTAGCTGAAATGGATAAATACAAACCGCGCATCCAAAGAATAAATATTCCTCCCGATAGCGCCAGTGGCAAGTTCAGAAAGATCAAAAATGCGAAACGGATATAACCGAACATTAAGTAAAGAAGGCCGATAATAATCAGTAGCGACAGTGGAACAACGACATAAAGATGCTGCATGGCTCTCTGCTGATCCTCAAATGCCCCTCCGTATTGAAGGAAATACCCCGGGGGAATATCTACTCTTTCATCAACAGCAGCCTGCAAGTTAGATACGTATGTTCCAATATCTATATCGCTGATATTGATTCCCACAATCACTCGTCGCCAGTTATTTTCCCTGGCAATTTCACGTGGGCCCTCTTCAGCTCGAATATTTGCTACGCGCTTAAGTGGAATAAATCCTCCGCCCGGAAGCTGAACGGGTACTTCCATAATTTCAGCAAATGAGTTTCTCATTTCCTCGGGATAGCGTACCACAATATCAAAACGCCTCTGCCCCTCAAAAACTTCGCTTATTACAGATCCTCCTATACCGGTTTCAACTACCTGCTGCACATTGTTCACGTTAAGTCCGTAAGATGCTACTGCTTCACGATCTATTTCGATAGTGAGATAAGGCTGGCCAACAGATTGTTCAAGCAAAAAGTTGTCTGTTCCCTCGAGACCTCCAAGGATACCGGCTACATCCTCACCCACTTTATTCAGCACTTCAAGGTCTTCTCCAAATATCTTAACTGCGATATCGGATTTTACACCACTGGTCAGTTCATCAACACGCATTGCAATCGGTTGGGTGAAGTTATAAGAAAGCCCGGGTTCTGTCTCCAGATAAGGCCGTATCATTTCGATGATATCTTGCTTATTAACCCCATCGCGCCATTCATCCGTTGGTTTTAATATAACCCAGACATCTGTTTGATGCACCCCCATCCAGTCGTTGGCCAAATCAGACCGTCCTGTTTTTGGAACAACTGTCTTAATTTCAGGAATATTTGCCATGAGTTCCCCGGCAAACCAGTCTGCATTCTCAACGGATTCATCAAGAGTTACCGATGGCATCCGTATTTGTTCAACAAGAATAGATCCCTCATCAAGCTCAGGTAAAAATTCTGTACCTAAGAATGGAAGCATCACCAAAGAAATAATAAAAACGATACCGGCTACACTAACAGTAATTCCTTTGTGATCTAGGCTTTTCTCCAAGAAAGTCTGATATCGTGGTTTTAACCAATTTATGATATAATTTTTTCGGACTTTTACACCTCTCTTGAACACAATGGCAGTCATCGCGGGGACATAAACAAGAGCAAGTATCAGCGAACCAAATACGGCTGTAGCAACTGTGATTGCCATGGGGCGGAACAAAATACCCTCCATCCCTGAAAACGTCATGATGGGCACATAAACCATCAGAATAATCAGGACTCCGAAAAAGATTGGTCGCGCTACCTGGTGCGCCGCTTTTCTGATTACATCAATCCTTCTATTTTTATCTTCATCCTGGTGTAACCGGTGGACCACATTCTCGACCATTACCACAGAGCCGTCCACGACCATTCCAAAGTCAATGGCGCCAAGACTCATTAAGTTTGCGGCCAACCCGATTTGATTCATCCCTATGAACGCGAAAAGCATCGATAATGGAATTACTGAGGCTACAATGAGTGCACCTGTTATTTCACCCAAGAGAAGTAGCAGAACCACAATTACAAAAAAACCACCTTCTACTAAATTTACTGTAATTGTACTTGTAGTTCGGTTCACAAGGTCAGCCTGATCGTAAAATTTTTCAATACGTACCCCATCCGGAAGGCTTTTGTTTACGTCCTCAATACGTTCATCAATATCCTGAATAACTTCCCGTCCGTTTCCGCCTTTCAACATCATTACAATACCGGTAACTACCTCACCATTGCCGTCCTGAGTTACTGCCCCTTGCCTAAGCTGCCTTCCCAGCGTTACACTCGCAAGATCCCGAATATAAACAGGCCTGTCTCCTGTATTGGCAACAACAATATTTTCAATATCCTCAGAGCGTGCAATCTGGCCGAACCCGCGAATTATATACTGCTCCCGGTTATGCTCAAGAAAGTTACCGCCGGAAACGCTATTATTATTTGATATGGCCTCTACTACTTCGTTCAACCCTACCCCGAAAGTTCGGAGTTTGCCGGGCTGAATCTGTACAGCATACTGTTTTACAAATCCGCCAAACGAGTTGATTTCCGTCACTCCCTGAACGGTTTTAAGCTGGGGAGCAACAATCCAGTCCTGTATGGTTCTGAGCTCCGTTAGTGAATAGCCATCTCCTTTAACCACGTATTGGACAATTTCCCCCATGGCAGTTGAGATAGGCCCCAATTGCGGTGTATCAACTCCCTCCGGCAGTTCATCAGCGATACTTTGAACCCTTTGACTTACAAGCTGTCTTGCAAAATAGGTGTCTGTTCCCTCTTCAAATTCAATGGTAACAGCAGACAATCCAAACTGCGAAATTGATCGAACTTCCTTCACATCAGGCAGTCCATTCATGGCAGTTTCTATGGGATAACTCACCAGGCGCTCCACATCAAATGGGGAATATCTTCCGGCTTTGGTAATCACCAATACCTGCTCGGGGGTTACATCCGGAAGTGAGTTGATGGGTATTTCCATCAAAGCTCTTATACCGCCAAAAGCCATCAAAACAACCAGGGAAAGTGCTACAAATTTTTGTTTTAAACTAAAATCAATGATGCCCTTTAGCATAGTTTAGTCCTCCGCAAATTCTTCAAATTTACCCAAGGCCTTTAAACTAAAAACCTGGGAAACTGCAACCTCTTCCCCTTCTTCAAGCCCGGAACTTAAAATTGCGGACTCCTGCAAAATGCGTTCTATTTCTATTCTTCGAATTTCGTATTGTAAATCACTTAGTTTTACAAACACTGTAGCGTTCTGTCCTTCGTATTGTACTGCCGACATTGGCACGGAAATCACTTCATCGGGCGTAATAGCAGTGTATTCTACACGAACACTTTGCCCGATTACAGGCCATTGATTTTCTGTTATTAGATGAGAATTGACAACGATTGATCTGTTCTCCAGATCGAGGCCCGGCTGTATTGTTGATATGACTGATTCCAGTGATCGACTCCCCTCTCTGTTTACTCTTTGAGAAACTTTTGTTTTAGCTCCCGGCTGTAAATAGGGAATATCATTGGGATCTACGAATCCACGTACTAAAACCTGATCATTATTTACCAGATCCATCAACATTTCATAGCCATTTACAGCCTGCCCCAAATCAATGAGGTGATGATTAATTTTTCCATCTATGGTCGCATACATTGTAAGCACAGCTTTCTCCTCTTCTGAATCGCCATTCCAGCTGTTTATGGTTTCATTGTCAATACCTATAGCCTGTAATCTCGCTCTTGATGCTCTTATTCTTGCATCGGCCCTGCTCAGATCGGCCTGCGCGCGGTCGAGCGAACTTTGGGGACTAATTTTTTTCTCCACAAGTGACGAAAGGCGATTAACTTGCTGTTCCAGGTAGGTTTTTTCAGCCCGTGCTTCCACAAAATTTGCAGCCAGTTCTGCATATTCCAGGCTCTCCATCTCCAGCAATGGGTCGCCTTTTTTAACTTCCTCGCCTTCATGGGCATAAATCTTCGTTATTCTTCCACTGACAGGTGTACTGATTAAGGCCACATGTTCAGGTGCTGCAGCAACCGTACCTGATACAATGACCGGGAACTCCGTGTTTTTTCTTTCAACGATAACTGTTTCAATCGAAAGATCGGATGATTGCTTTTCGCTCAACGTCACATATCGGGTTTCTGCTTCTTGCGTACCCTGAACTGAAGGGGGCGTTGATACCTCATCAATGGATGTTTGATCTGGAGATTCAGAACAAGAGAAAAAAATTGATGCCAACAAAAATAGTAGAAGTGGTGATGTACGATACATAAGACCTCAATCTGATTTATTTATCAATCTGTAAAAACAATTTCATTTGGGAGATAACGCTCAAGCTCAATGAGCTGCACATAGTAATTCTTTAGGGTTTGATAAAACATTTGCTGCCCCTCTAAATACGTGCGCTGTGCTTCAAGAAGTCGCAACAGATCAAGCTCACCCATTCGATAGCCTTCCCGCGTTAGTTCAAGCAATGTAGCCGACCTTGACTCAATGACCTCAAGATGGGATTCTATTTTCCGGCGATTTGCTTCGTACCCGTGCCAGGCCTTTTCAGCTCTCTCTTTTATTGTTAGATTTTTTTCCTGTAACATCCACTCTGCCTGGCTTCTTGCCGCTCGCGCCCGCTGTACTTTTTGCCCCTCATTCAACCCAAACCAAAGTGGAATTGAAACTCCCACCTCGAATCCATTAAAATCATATCCGTTGCCAAAATCTTGTTGATAGTAGTCAAATCTTAGTGAAGGCAGGTATTCACTTTTCACTGCTTTGACCTCTCTTTCAAATCCTTCTACCATTAATTCGCCACTTAGAATTTCGGGATGTTGATTAATTCTACCCAATACTTCATCCTGATTGATTTCCACTTGAACATATGAGAGCGTGTCGGGATAGGTAATTCCATACATCTGTTCATCCGGATCCAACCCAATAACGCTGAATAGCGCATATCGAGCATCATTCTTCAATTTTTCTGCTTCTGTTAACGCGTTTTGCGATTGAGTTAGCTGTATTTCTGCCTGTATAAGGTCCAGTTCGGTTGACTCTCCGGCTTCGAGTCTGGCTTCTGCTGTTTGCCGCAATTCCTCTGCCAGTTCTACTTCACGTTTGATCAATTCAATTTTTTTGATGGCGTAGGCAAGTTCGGTGTAGGCTAACTTAACAGTTGCCCTGATATTATTTTCCACAGCTCTTAACTGCATTCTTGAGGCATCAACATTGGCAGAGACTTTTTTTCTCTGATAGTAGCCGGTAAGCGGAAAGGAGATTGACTGCGAAACACCCCATCTTTGTTCACTGAAAATATCTCCATCGATTCCCTCTTTGAAGTAGTACAATTCCGGTGAGTCGATACCGAGTGCAGCACCTCGATACGATTTTTCAATTTCAATCTGATCAATAGCTCGGTTTAACTCGGGATTATTTTGAAAAGCTATTTCGAGAGCTTCCCGTACCGATATGTTATTCTCTTGTGCTTGCAGTTGCGAGGTGAAGAAAAGTAAACAGCACAGCAGTAAAACAGAACGTTGCAGATAATCCATTTGCCCAATCATCTTGTTTTACTGCAAGATACGGATTGAATATCTTATTCCGTTATTTTAGGTCTATTTATCTAAATTTATACTAAGTCTAAGTAAAAATAGATCTTTTGATTTCTACAACGTATTGGTGAAGAGACAATTAGAAATTGTCTCTATTAAACCTCTTAATAAATCAGGCAAATTCTTTCGTTTTCTCCGCCCGTTTTCTCTCGTTATGGTCCAGATAGGTTTTCCGAATTCTGAGGCTTTTTGGCGTTACCTCCAGTAATTCATCAGTATCAATAAACTCAATGCACTGCTCAAGGCTCATCTTTTTAGCCTGAGAAATTTTCACTGAGTCAGACGTTTGCGTAGCCCGGTGGTTCGTCAGATTTTTCTTCTTCACAACGTTCACAACCAGATCATCAGCACGGTTGTTAATTCCAACCACCTGCCCTGTGTAAACCGGATCTCCGGGTTCAACAATAAACTGGCCTCTGTCCTGAAGTCCTTCAAGCGCGTAGGGAGTTATATCTCCTTTCTCAAGTGAAATTAACGCGCCACGAGTACGTCCGGGAATATCGCCGGCGTAAGGCTCATAGGAGTCAAACTGCTGGTGCATAATCCCGGTTCCACGGGTTTCAGTAAGCATTTCGCCTCTAAAGCCGATCAAACCGCGCGAAGGCACTTTAAATTCTACCCTATGATTTTCTCCCTCCTTAACCATGGATGTCATAATACCTTTTCTTTTCTGCAGATTATCAATCACCTTGTTACTGTAGTCTGCATGGACATCCACTACCACTTCCTCAAATGGCTCATGAGTCTGGCCGTCGATTTCTCTATAAAGCACTTCCGGTCTGGAAACAGCAAATTCATATCCTTCTCTGCGCATTGTTTCAATAAGAATCGCAAGCTGAAGCTCACCCCGGCCGGCAATTCTGAAAATATCCGGATTATCGGTCTGCTCAACCTGGATTGAAACATTGGTTCGTATCTCTTTATTCAGACGATCCTTAATTTGATTGGACGTTACATAATCGCCCTCCAGACCTGCAAACGGAGAATTATTCACCCTGAAATACATCGCCATGGTTGGCTGATCGATATCGTAGTACTCAATCGGTGTAGGATCCGAAACGTGAGTTAGAGTATCCCCAATTTCCACGGCATCGTATCCGGCCATGGCAAAAATATCTCCTGCCTGTGCCTCGTCAACCGGTTCGCGGTTCAAACCGTTAAATGTATATAGCTTGGTAGCTTTTGCCTTTATTTTCTGATTTCCCTTCCGGTCCATCAATACAATTTCCTGATTGGTCCTGATTGTTCCCTGCTCAACCCGGCCAATGGCAATTCGCCCAACATAGTCATTCCAGTCCACACTGCTCACCAGCATTTTAAACGGAGCATCCGTTATCTGCTTTGGTGGTGGAATGTGATCTACAATTTTATCGAACAGTGGAGTCATATCCACATTCTCATCTTCCAACTCAGTCTTAGCATATCCGTCAATAGCAGCGGCATAAAGTACCGGAAAGTCCAGCTGCTCATCACTTGCGTCCAATGAGACAAACAGATCGAAAACCATGTTCAGGACAGCATCAGGACGGGCATCCTGTCTGTCAATTTTATTAATCAGTACGATTGGCTGATAGCCAAGCGCCAGGGATTTTCGAAGTACAAATTTTGTCTGAGGAAGCGGGCCTTCAGCTGCATCCACTAGCAGTATTACACCATTTACCATCTTAAGGATACGTTCCACTTCACCCCCAAAATCGGCGTGACCCGGTGTATCCACAATATTAATCTTCGTGCCTTTCCAAAGAACAGCTGTGTTTTTTGAACTGATGGTAATTCCCTTCTCTTTTTCGAGATCACCGGAATCCATTACTCTCTCGTCAACTTGTTGATTCTCTCTGAATGTACCGCTCTGTCGCAACATCTGATCCACAAGTGTTGTTTTCCCGTGATCTACGTGAGCGATAATCGCTATATTTCTGATATCCTGAGTCATATAAATTTGTAACTGATCACCTTTTCCATTTCTATGAATCAGGTGAAATTTTAGTATTTAATTGAAAATGTTTACAGCTTCCTAAAATAAGCTTTTATTATGACATATCGATATTATTTCTGTGTTAACCATTCATTACAATATTAGAATTATGGATTTAAAATTAGAGAATCAGCGATTTATTGTTTGCGGAGCCAGCAGCGGGTTTGGCGAAGCCATTGCACGGCAACTAATCAGAGAGGGAGCTCATGTTGTTCTCGTGGCTCGCAGAGGTCATGTATTGAGGGAAAAATACAGTCATTACCAAGATCAAACTGATATTGTGGAAGGCAGTATTCTCTATAAAGAAACACTGAGTAAAATCGAGAAAAGTGTTCAGAAAAAAACTTTTCACGGTATCGTATTCAATGCCGGAGGCCCACCCACCGGAACACCTTTAAATACGGACATGGCTGACTGGGACTCATCCTGGCAACTGGTAATGCGATGGAAAATAGATCTCGCACTGCGACTGGCTCCTCTGTTGGTTAAAAACAACTATGGCCGGATGCTCTTTATTGAAAGTCAGTCTGTGAAGCAACCTCTGCCCTCACTTGTACTCAGCAATGCGTTTCGCTCAGGTGTAGTAGGGTTCGCCAAGTCCCTTGCTCTGGAAATCGCAGACAAAGGCGTTACAGTCAATGTGCTTGCACCGGGCTCTCATGAAACACCTGCTATTGAACGGGTCATTAAAAACAACAGTAGCCTGAGAGGGATTACATACGACAAATCAAAAGAGGAAATGGTCGAAAATATACCGGTAAAAAGAATGGGGAAAGCGGAAGAGTTTGCATCCCTTGCTGCGTGGTTACTCTCTCCTCACAGCGGATATGTTACAGGACAGACCATCAGCCATGACGGCGGATCAATCAAAGGAATTTTCGGATAGAATATGAGTGTAATCCAGAAATCAATTACCCTGTCACCAAAACCGCGAGGATTTCACCTGATTACGGATGAAATACTGCAAAAGATACCGGAGCTGAAAGAAATCAAAGCCGGAGTTGCACACATCTTTATCCAGCACACCAGCGCCGGCCTGACCATCAATGAGAATGCCGATCCATCCGTACGCCGTGATTTTGAGTCGCACTTTAACAGGATGGTTCCTGAAGACAGATCCCTCTTTGAGCACACTTTAGAAGGACCGGATGATATGACTTCTCACATCAAGAGTTCTATTCTGGGACATTCCGTATCGGTTCCCGTCACAAATGGAAGGTTTAACCTTGGAACCTGGCAGGGGATTTATCTTTGTGAGCATCGGAACAGAGGCGGGGCTAGGAAGTTGGTGGTAACTGTAATCGGTGAGTAAATCTTGGAATCAAACTATAAATCTGACCTGTTAAGCCAAACCCACTCGTCTTCAAGACTTCTAAAAATAATCCAGCTGTAGTTCTTATCAAGTACAGCAACATTCTCAGGTGGATCAAAAAGTGTTGAGCAACACTTCAGTACCTCTCTAACGGTCATTTTGATAACAGGAGTGTACAATGAATAGCAAATCATGCACTCTTGATCAGGTAGAATACTTAGTTCCTCTAAAGCTTTTTCAACCATTTTAGCTGTATCTGACTCTTTTATTAAAGGCGCATTTCCGGGCACATATCGCAATCTTTGACGCGATGGAAACATCTGTTCCATTTTTTGATGTACAGTAAGCACCGGGGAGTCAATTAAACCGGCTATCAATCCTTGCTCACTATCAGGCAGAATAGAAGTCAGAGTTTCTTCAAAAAGATCTGCCGGTTGATCCAACGTGGCAGCCAGATATTCAAAGCGAAACTCAGCCTTTAAATTGATTAGTGAACGATAAATCTCCATCCAGGGAATCAAATGAGCTCTGCAGTAGGTCAATATTTCCTGCTTCTTTTGATTTCTCTCCCTCTTCTTCTTCAGTATATTTCTTCGTGAATCGTCCATGAATCAGCCGGATTAAATACTTTTTTTCAGCTTCAACATCCTTGTCCATACATCAAGCTGAGTGGGTTGTATTTCATCCTCCATTAGCGAGACCTTCTTTACATCTTCAACCGAATAAAATGCGTTGGGTGCCAATTCATTGACTACATTAGAGAGTTCCTGCCAGCGTTTCCGCTTTGCAACTGTAAAAAGTACCTTAACCGGACCATGCTTTCCCTCACCGGGAACAACAGTGACCCGAAAATCTCTCCTCATAAGTTCTTCAGCCAAACCTGAATTCTCCTGATTGACAATAATCCGGTAGATCTGAATACCCATTTTCATTTTCTCTTCGATATACATCCCAACATAATTACCCGTTGCAAAACCACCTGCAAATGCTATATAATTGAGCCAGTTGTCAAGATTAGTGAATATCTGAGCAACAATAATAATCCAGATGAGCACTTCAACAAATCCCAAAAGAGTGGCTTTTCCTCTATACCCTTTCGAAACAAACATGATCCGAATTGTACCGATACTCACATCCAGTATTCGGGCAAAGAAAATAAACAATGGGATAAAAGCGGCGGGAATAAACTCTAAAATCAGAAGAGACATAAAATCTTGATTTAGATAAAAAAATAGGATGCCATTCCATGGAACAGCATCCTTTTAAGAGCGGAGAGAGAGGGATTCGAACCCTCGAAACCCCTTTCGGGGTTTACTCCCTTAGCAGGGGAGCGCTTTCGACCACTCAGCCATCTCTCCGTGTTCGAATTGTTTCTCAATTTGTTGAGAGCATCAAATATATGAAGCTTTCAGAGCCCTTTGCAACCTCGATTACAAATAAATTAAATTAATCCTCATCCTTTTTGATTTGAATATAGATCTGCCCAAGATTTCTTCCCTCCTGTGCAAAATCCAATCCGTATCCTAAAACAAATAGATTGGGAATTTTAAAAGCGGCATAATCTATCTGCACTTCATGTTTGGTTGCTTCAGCCTTGTGCAATAGTGTTACAACAGTCAAGGAGGCCGGCTCATGCTGCTTCAATTTATCAACCAAATATTTCATCGATAAACCGGTATCAACAATATCTTCAACGATAATCACATGCCTGTCTTTGATGTCAGCATCAATCTGCTTTAAATCATGAACCTGGCCTGAAGATACCTTTTCGTCTCCATAACTGCTTAATTTCAAAAAGTCTACCTCGCATGGAATGCTCACAAAACGCATCAAATCTGCCAGAAAAATGTATGATCCATTGAGAACACCAATAAAGATGGGTCTCTTATCCATAAATTTCCGGCTCAGTGTTTGGCCAATGTGTTGAATCTTCTGTTGAATTTCTTCCTGAGTGAGATAAACTCTGAACTCCTCACCCTGAACATTAATTTTCTCGGGCAGATACAAATTCATGAATTACGTTTGATTGCGAATGACTAATACTTTTTCTGTTTCAGAAGAACAGCGGACCTGCTCAGATATTGTCCCAAGTTGATCGTCTGATGTATGGTGAGGGAATATAACGGCACAGATATTTCCATCAAAAGATTCTATAACAAAAGCTTCAGATTTTCTGGCTGATGATATTTTCCGGTTTGTCAAATGATCGGATATAAGCTGTGTTCCGCCCATACCGAGCGGACGAATGGAATCCCCTTCTTCCCACTGACGAATCGTAATCGGAAAAGCAATTTTTGACAGATCCATTGAAAGTGTCTCGGGGGTAAAATCGTCAGTGAATTTCTCGATCTGCAGGTGTAAACCGTAAATTTTTTTGATTTGCTTGAGATCGTCCAAGCTGATTTCAACGGGTGCTTTACGATCATTTTTAAGTTTTTGTACGGTAAACAGATCTCTATCTCTTATAATCTGATGATTATCTGATAACTGAACAGCCTTACCTGACTGAAGTTCAGTTAATTTTTCGGCGATATTCTTTAAAGTACTGCTGGCTGCAAAATCAAAATCCACGGCTTCTAAAAACCGATAGAGTACAGGAGGGCGAATTGGGGCAGGCAGATTTAAAAAATCGGATCGGCTTAGTGACCGGTTATTAGTTTTTACCGATTTCAGTACCTCATCGGTCATCAGTTCAAATTCAGTTGCCCGCGCTGAGAGTTTAAGAATATTGTCGCGCCATCCCGGAAAAAAATTCTGGAGTTCCGGAAACCAATTATGCCGAAGAAAATTCCTGGCATAGGTTGACTCTTCATTGCTGTTATCAATCCTGTAGGGAATGTTAAACTCCTCTGCAAATTTCATGATTTCAGATTTGCTCACTTCCATCAAAGGCCTGAAAAGCTGATTTTCCATCGGTTTTATTCCCCTCCATGCAGAAATCCCCGACCCTCTTAAAATCCGTTGCAGTATCGTCTCGATCTGGTCGTCCTGATGATGTGCCGTTGTCACAAAATCTGCGTCAAACTCGCGTTTCAAATCAAAAAAAACTTCATATCTGCGCTCTCTAGCCCACTCCTGAAAGTTGGAAGATGACTCTTTTTCCAAACGAACAGCAACACACTCAAACCCCCAGAATGCGCTCATTTTTTCTACGAGTCTCTGGTCTTTTTCAGAGTCCTCACCCCTCATTTGATAGTTGCAATGCACGATAACAGTATCCAATTCAAATCGGTGCAATAAGTACATGAGCGCCATGGAATCGGGACCGCCGCTTACTCCGGTAATCAATGTCGAGGAATCGGGAAGATAATTCTTAACGGACTTTTGAAATGCTTTCGCTACCGGTGATGATTCGAATTTGCTCATGCGAATAGGTATTGAGCTCTAATTTCTCATTTAATACTAATAACTCACCTTTTTCATTAACTCCCAAAAATTTATATCTCCCCTCAACAACTTCATTATCAACGCTCAATCTTATCCAATCTCCAAAACCAATTAATGCTCTGCTTATTTCTCTATGAACGTTGGTATCCCGGTTTACCCAACTCTGATACAGAGATTCAATCCTTACTAAAATGTTGGCAAGCAACTCTTCTCTTTCAAATTTCTTTCCGGTTATCTGATTCAGAGAAGCAGCTTGTTCAACATCATTGGCATTAAACTCTTCCTGATTTACATTAACCCCAATGCCGATCAGAACTTTTTCCGGTTTTGGACCCAAAAAAGAGCACTCTG
Source organism: Rhodohalobacter sp. (assembly GCF_034521535.1). GTDB lineage: Bacteria > Bacteroidota > Rhodothermia > Balneolales > Balneolaceae > Rhodohalobacter. The sequence goes on from NZ_JAXHMF010000006.1 coordinate 842,925, forward strand.
TCAACACTCCTGCAATTTTTTTTCGATCAACATAGATGTCATTCGGCCACTTCAGGAGAAATGATTTATCAGAGTACTTTTGAAGAACGTTTGCTACCGCTAATGCACAGGATAGAGTGAGCAGCGTTAACCCTTCAGCGCGGTCCGGTTTCAATGCCAAGGTAAATGTCAGATTCTCGCCGGGTTTTGTAACCCATTCTTTTTGATGCTGTCCTCTACCCTTCTCCTGATTATCGGCCAGTACAACCATCCCGTGATTTAGCTGCTCAACCGGGATTTTTTTTAAATACGAATTTGTAGAGTCAACCTTCTTGAGATATTCAAAATCTTTTCCTAACCAACGCGTAGATAGTTTATTTTGAAATAGCTCTTTGTTGAAAACCTGACTCATCCTAAACTATTTACCCGTAATGACTACGGAGTCATCACTTCCAAATTCGTTAGGTACATAATGATCTGCATCATCATCATTTTCCCACTTCACGCCATCCAATAAATACCTAAAATTATAACTGGACTCAGGCTTAAGCCTCAATGTAAGCTCCCAATTCCCCTTTTTGTTTTTCTTCATGGAATCTGATGTTTCATTCCAGTCATTGAAATCTCCTACAAGATTCACTTTTTTGTCTGCCCATTCCCCGGGTACGGTAAAGGTAACTTTGCAAATCGTTCTTTTTGGTGTATAAGCTTTACTAATCATTTTTATCTCTGTTTATTTAAGCGATTTGAATAATAATAACTAATGTTTTTACTTAAATAAAGATTCACATTAATAATTATAAAGATTTTTTTAGTTTAAATATTAAAAAAATTAACCTAAATAGAATAATATTTTAATTTAATTAATTTTGGAATCGCTTCCTCTCTTAAGACTCTATATCTGCCTACGTAAAACACTGTATTTGTTATGTATTTCTTAAGACTAAGCGCCAACTAGCCCGAAAACTCAAAAGGTTACTACTCACCAAATTTATTCATTAAAGTCTGAACCTCTTCGGGAGATCCTGCTTTCATCACTTGTTCAGAAAAGATTCTCATATCATTCATTTTTTGGCTGCAAAGCATACTTTTTACCATTGGCAATGCACTCGTAGTCATACTCAAATTTTCAATTCCAAGCCCAAAAAGACAAGCGGCAGCTTTTGGCTTGGATGCCATTTCACCACAAACAGTTACCGGGATATTGCTCTTTTTTGCTCCTTCAATAGTCATTTTTATCAGCTTCCATACTGCCGGATGATTAGGCTGATATAGAGACGAAATTTTTTCGTTCCCACGATCTACGGCCAATGTGTACTGAGTTAAATCATTTGTTCCAATACTGAAAAAATCTACTTCTTTTGCCACCCTGTCTGCCATTAATGCAACACTTGGAACTTCTATCATCACGCCCAGCGGGAGATTTTGATCAAATTTAATTCCCTCTTCGGTGAGCTTATCTTTTACTTCCATTATCTTCTTCTTAAGCTTATGTATCTCACTTACACAAGACACCATCGGTGCCAGTAGCTTGATTCTACCCTTATACTCCCCGGATAGTCTGTATATCGCTTCCAGTTGATTCTCCAAAAGCTCACTTTTATCAAGCAGCATTCGAATTCCGCGCCATCCCAAAAATGGGTTTGATTCGGTATCCATGTCATCTAACAGTTTATCCCCGCCGGCATCAAATAGGCGTACCGTAACATCCGATTGATCACTGGCTTCTACTACTTTTCTGTAGAAATCGAGCTGAGCATTGATATCAAACCCTGTTTTCCGGAACAGTATAGTTTCGGTTCTTAGAAGTCCAACCCCATCAGCTCCATGCGTTTTTACTTTTGGAAGCTCCTCTAAAAACTCCACATTTGCCTGAAGCTTAAATTTTTTCCCGCAAGCTGTTTCACTGGGTTGTTTTGAGATTTGAAGAATTTCCTCAGCTCTTTTCTGCTGTTTTTTCTTACGCTCATCGTAAACTTTCTGCTCACTTTCTGATGGACGTACAACAACTATTCCGAGATCTCCGTCAACAATAGCTTCATCATTATTTTTAAACCGCTTTACTTTCCATTCTACTCCAATCACACAGGGAATGTCTAATGACTGAGCCAGGATGACTGCATGTGAGGTAAGCCCGCCCTTTTGCATAACCAATCCGGCAATACTATTTCTGCTAAGCTCAATCATTGCAGTGGGTGATACGTTTGTCGCAAAAACAACTGAACCGGGCTCCAGATGTTCGGCCTGTTTCTTGTTTCTTGCTACATCGATCAACTGATCCCTGATGGCTATCAGATCTATGGTACGCTCATTTAACCATTCAGCATCAGCGTTTTCCATGATATGAATATATTCATTCAGAGTGCTGAAAATAGCGTACTCAGCTTCATATCGTTCTGATTCGATTTTATGGAGAATCGTTTTAAATAACTCAGGATCTTTCAAGGATTCTATTTGCGCATCGATAATATCGGCAACTTCACCGACTGCATCTTCCTTCAGCTTGATGAACTCCTCCTGAAGTGCATCAAAAGCACGGTTACATTTATCAATGTTAAACTGAATCTCGTTTTCCTGAATTTTCTCAGGACTCACTTCATTTTGTCTCTCTTCAAGAATATGAGCCTTTCCGATTCCGATTCCGCCGGATGCCGGCACTCCTTCAAACTCAATGCGACCTACCATATCAGACTATTTCAGTTTTTTTCAAATTTATTTTCAAATAGTTCAGAAATTGCGGTCAACGCTTCCTGTTCATCCTCTCCTTCAAATATAAGTTCCATTTCAGCTCCCGACTCAGCCGCAAGCGTCATGACGCCCAAAATACTTTTACCATTTACTTTATAACCGTACATACTAATGTAAAAATCTGATTCGAACTTGGATGCAGTTTTTACAAGCACTGATGAAGGACGAGCATGCAAACCTGCCTCGTTTTTTACTGTTACTGTTTTTTTGACCATTCGAGGAAGAAATTCTATTAAGTGGGCTTTTGGAGATTATGAAACGACTTTTAAATAAGAAATAGCGCAGATAAATAATGTGCTTCTCTTGCAAAATCTACATTAATACTTTTGCTAACTATGTGAATCAGATTTGATAAAATAAGAAAAAAGATGGTCACTATTTTAACCACTATCTTTACCGAATTAGAGCGATATGTATTGACTAGAAAATCCTGAACAGGATTCCATTTAGAACAGAAATAAACAGACCGAAGAAAAGAGCCCACCAAAAGTTTCGAATATTGAAACCTTCAACAAGTTTATCGATCAGCATTAACATCCAGGCATTTATCACCCAAATAAATAGTCCAAGTGTTAAAATGGTAAGTGGCAAGGTGAGAAAAATAATGAGCGGTTTGATAAAAATATTCACCAAACCGAGTAGAATGGCGACACCCAATGCCGTGAGATAATTTTTCACTGAAACACCATCGAGAATGTACGCGCCAAAAAATATAACCAGACTGTTTATGAGTAGGATTTTTAACATAGCATTGAGATTCGTTACATTTTCCTGAGCTTACGTGAAAAACCCCAAAAAGTTTACCCTTCATGAAATTTATCCTTTATCATGGCATCGACGAGATGTCTTCTTCAGAACTATATGATATTTTAAAATTGCGTCAGGATATTTTCATCGTAGAGCAAGATTGTGTCTACGACGATATTGACGGCCTGGATGGGGCCTCTCAACATTTACTGCTTAAGACTGGTGACGAGCTGGCTGCTTACAGCAGAATAGTTCCGCCAATGGTTAAGTTTGATGAGATATCCATTGGGAGAATTGTGGTAAAAATGAAGTTCAGGGGCAGTGGCTACGGTAAAAAAATTGTTATGGAATCCATTAATCGCATAGCAGAAATCGGACACAAAGCTATCCGGATTGAAGCGCAGGCTCATCTTGTGGAGTTTTATGAAAATCTTGGATTTAACTCAGCGGGAGAAACCTATATCGTTGATGGCATTCCACACCTTCAAATGGTGCGGAACTTATGACATGGAGGCCCGTGCTTTCTTAACTTTCTCTATTGCTTGCGAGCAAATCACATCTAAGTCATTGATTAACTCTTCCAGCTTTTCAGCATCCGGATTATTTTCGCCTGCCATCAACTCAATCTGTTCAGCAAACTCTGTTGCTTTATCCATTCCAACATAGGTGAAAGTCGGTTTCAGAGTATGAGAAAACTCTTTAACCTTATCGTACTCGTTACTCGCAAAATTTGATAATATTTTTTTCATCAAACCCGGTGTCTGATCCAAAAAGAGATCCATAATCTCTTTTAAAAGATCCTCATCACCTCCGGTTAACTCATAAAGGCTATTAAGATCCAGCCCTGATGAATCATTTTTTTGAGTATCTGTTTTAGAGTTTGAAGACCTGCCGTTTTTTATAAATTCTTTAAAGCTATTGTAGAGTTCATCATAGGTGAACGGTTTGGCAATAAACCCATCCATACCGGCTTGTTTGCACTCTTCAATATCTCTGTCCAAAACCGAAGCCGTAATAGCGATTACAGGTATATTTCTTTTTGATTTTTCTTCATGCTCCCGAATTCTCCTGGTCGCTTCCAACCCACCCATGCCGGGCATGTGTACGTCCATGAAGACTGCAGAATAATCGTATTGATCTACCATCTCCAAAGCGGTACTGCCATCTTCCGCTTCGTCAGCTTCAACACCCAGCTTTTTCATCATCCCTTTTACAATCCTGCGATTTACGGTATAGTCATCAACAATTAAAATTTTATGTCCACTAAAATTCTCCCTTTCACTGTCGGTTTCTGAACTTTTTAAAGTTTTGAAATCAATTGCCTTATCTGGTAAATAGAACGGTATCTGTAATGAGACGGAAGTTCCAACACCTTCAGTGCTTTCAACTTCTATCTTACCATCCATATAACCTACCAGCTGCTTTACCAAAGAAAGGCCTAATCCTGTACCTCCAAACTTGTAAGAGGTAGATTTTGAGGCCTGGTTAAAGCTCTCAAAAATGTTATTGATCATCGATTCGGGAATTCCAATTCCGGTATCTTTTATTTTCAGATCAATTGGAATTTTTCCGTTTTCTACATCCCGATTGGTCACATAAATTGCGATTTCACCGTTTTTTGTGAACTTGACTGAGTTACTCAGAATGTTCATTACTATCTGGGAAAGCCTTACAGAATCTCCGACCAGATACTCAGGTACATTTTTAGAAATAACCAATTCAAGTTCTAATCCTTTCTCCTCAGTTTGATTTCTAATATTATCTAAAACCTGACGAAGTAGTTTGCGGATATTGAATTTTCTATTCTCCAGTTTAAAATCGGTAGACCTTAAGGAATTGAACTCCAGTATATCGTTGACTATGGCAAGTAAATTTTCGGCGGAGATTTTAATCTCTTCTACGTAGTCTGCATTCTCTTCATCCAAGTCTTTTCCTTCCAAGAGCTGAGTCATTCCAAGAATACCATTCAGCGGAGTTCTCATTTCATGGCTCATATTTGCCAGAAACTTATCCTTTACAATTTTGGATGACTCGGCTTCTTGCAGGGCTTTTTTCAATTCATTTTCGCGCTTTTTACGAATCGTGATCTCTTTTATAATCGTAACACAAAACTTCTCACCGTCTGCATTTAGCGGAAAAGATTTTATAATCGCCCAAAATGGTGACCCTGCCTTATTCAAACAGGTGCACTCAGTTTCAAAACGTGAATCCTTTTTGAAATGAGTTAGAATTGAATCGTATAGGTTATTCGCTGAAGTTGTGGAGGCCGTTATTCGTGGATGTGAACCTATAACATCATCCTCACTCAAACCACTGATCGAATAATAGGTTTGGTTGGCAAATACAGTCTGTAGATCTTTTCCTATCAGTTTAGATACAAGGAGGGCGTCAAATGTTTGATTTAAAAGTTTACCGAAAAGCTCGGTATGGTCGCCGATAAATTTTGAATTATCTTTCATCTATACACTCGTTATGTTATTCAATTTTGAATGTATAAAAATGTGGCGACCTTAGCTATAATTAGCCTTTAGTATTTTAAATCAGCCGGTAAAAACAACAATAGCGATAACTACGAGCAGAGCTACCTTGAATAGTAAAGTTTTCCAGTTTTTCATCAGAGAACACAAATATTTTTAAAGAATGGCTAAATGAGACTATAATATCTAAATATATCTCAAACCAAAATCAAGTTTTAAGTTTTCAACTACACAACTATTTACAAATCTTTATATCGTCGTGTATTTTAAAAGAGTATCCCAAGAGGGCTTTGTTACAAAATTGTACTTGTAAATTTCCTCAGGAGTACACTTAAGACTAGATTTTTTTCTTTTGTAGTCGCTTCGAATTCCCTACCACATTAATAGAGCTAAAGGCCATGGCAATTTCAGCCAGAACAGGATGCATCCAGCCAATCATGGCAACAGGAAGCATTATAATATTATAGAAAAATGCCCAAAACAGATTTTGGCGGATTTTCTTAAACGTCTCATTACTTAAGTTAATCGCCCGGATTATCGCTTTTGGATTTCCATCAATTAAAATCATACTGCCCGATTCTATGGCAATATCGGTTCCTGTTCCCAGTGCTATACCCACATCCGACTGCGTAAGCGCAGGAGCATCATTTATTCCGTCTCCAACCATGGCTACCACTTCCCCACTTTCTTGCAATCTTTTAATTACGTCAGATTTTTCATCCGGTTTTACCTGTGCAAATACAGCGTCAATACCGATCTCCTCTGCAATAATGTTTGCCACTTTCTGCTGATCGCCCGTCAACATTACGGTTTTATAGCCGAGCTGATGAATTTCCCGAATAGCTTCGGGGGTTTCCGGTTTGATTGTATCTTTAATTCCACAAAGTGCAACAACTTTTTCATCTATTACCAGGAATATGGTTGTTTTACCGGCTGAATGAAGTTCATCCGCCTTATTCTGAACCAGCTCTGACTGCTCAATAGTAAATTGTTCTAACAGATCAACATTGCCGGCCAGAATTCGTGAACCATTTACAATTGCTTTCACTCCTTTTCCGGTATACGATTCAAACTCTTTAGAGTCCGGTAGATTATCTGTCCCCGTATAGTTCAGTATGGCTTTACTGATTGGATGCTCGGAGTAATTCTCAGCAGCTGCGATCATTTTTTTAAGCTCCAAATTACTATCTCCCACTTCAAACCAATCCGTTACTTCCGGTTCACCTTTTGTCAAAGTTCCTGTTTTGTCAAAAACAAAAGTTGTGACTTCTTGCAAGCGCTGGATAGATTCCCCTTTTCGAATAAGAATTCCGTTCTCAGCACCCAGCCCCGTTCCTACCATAAGCGCAGTGGGTGTAGCCAATCCTAGTGCACATGGACAAGCAATTACCAGTACAGCCAAAGCCACAAAGAATGCCTGACTAACCGGTTCAAGATCTGTGATAATCCAGGGGATGAAAGAATCGGCCCAAATCAGAACGGGGCGAAGTGTTTCCGGGAATATCAGCCAAATGGTAAACGTGATCGCTGTAAGTAAAAGGATAACCGGCACAAAAATAGCCGTTACCTTATCAGCAAAATCCTGAATTGGAATTTTTGATCCCTGGGCTTCTTCCACCATTTGAATAACACGGTTTAGAAATGTATTCTCTCCAACTTCTTTCGCCTGTACGCGAATAGAACCTTCCGTATTGATGGTACCGCCAATAACTTCATCACCCTTTTCTCTGATTACCGGCATAGATTCTCCGGTTACCATCGACTCATCAACTGAGCTTTTGCCATCCACAACTTCCCCGTCCGTCGGAATGGTTTCACCGGGACGGACAATCATCACATCGCCCTTCTTAAGCTTATCGATTTCAATTTCTTCCTCAACACCATTTTTGATAATCCGAGCCGTCTTTGCCTCGAGTGTTAAAAGCTTTGTAATGGCATCTGATGCACGGCCTCTCGCTTTTGCCTCTATATATCTGCCCGTCAGGTGAAATGCCATAATCATAGCTGCTATTCCGGCAAAACTGTAGAAAGCTGACTGTATCAACCCGAGCATATGAGCAAGCGAGACCAAACCCGTAATTAACGATGCTGTTGTACCCAGGGCAATCAGCACATCCATATTGGGGGTTAAGTTTTTGGATGAGATCAGGGCGCTTCGAAGTGTTTCATATCCCGGTCCCAGGAGAACATAACCGGCACCCAGAACCATTGCAATCTCCATCACAAGATGCGACGTAATCTGAATTCCCAGTACCATACTGAGAAGCATCCAGATCATAAGCGGAATGGTTACAAGCCAACTCCGTACCGTTTTCTGCTTGGCTGCAGAAAGTTTCTTCTCTTCTCTCTCTCTTTTCTGCTCTAGCTTATTGGCTTTTTTTTTTGCTCGTCGATCACCTCATAACCGGCGTTCTCAATACTCTCTTTTATTTGATCGGTTGATATTTGCGAACTGTCAAAATCTACAAATGCTTTTTCAGCAGCAAGATTTACATTCGCATTCACAACACCATCCTGTTTTTTAATCGCTTTTTCAACAGCAGAAGAACAACCGGTGCAGTGCATTCCCCCAATTTGAAAAGTTACTGAATCACTCTTGGGCTCTTCCACTTCATAACCTGCATTTTCAACAGCTTCACGGATTTCCTCAAAGGGGAAGTCATCATCTTCAACTTCAATTTCGGCACTTTCAGTAGTCAGCTGAACGTTCGCACTTTTTACTTTATCAACTTTACTCAATGCCTTTTCCACAGAGTTGACACAACCCGCGCAATGCATGCCATTTATTTGAATACGCTTTTTCATAACAAAATAATCTTAGTACTAATCAGCTAATGCTATTTCCGTTTCTTCTGGTCAAATTAAAAAAGAAAAAACCAGCCGTTGTTATGAAGCGAACAGAGAAATGTGTAATATTTTTGGCTAAATGGTGTCGAGGGATTTCCTGACTGCCCTGCCCGGCTTCCGAAATTCCGTGACGGTCATCCCAGTCACCTTTTTAAATTGATTGGACAAATACTGTACGCTGCTGTACTTCAGCTTCCAGGCAATTTCACTTAACGTCCATTTCCGAAAGCCGAGCAGCTCCTTCACCCTTTCAATTTTCATCTCAATAAGATGAGTTTCAATGGTTGAACCGGTTTGATCGGAATAGACTTTACTTAGATAGGAGTAGTTGTAGTTTGTCTGTCGTGATACAAAAACGGAGAGCTTATCCGGCGTCTGAGAATGCTCCAGATGATCAATATATTTTATAAGAGCCGCCTTCACATCGTAAACTAATTCGGTCTCTCTATCAAAAATAAGCTCGAAACCCTTGGATTGAAGCCGATCACTAAGCAGATCAAGTTCTGATTCAGTCAATTTTCTATCCAACTCAACAGAGCCCAGTTCAACACGGGCTTCAGGAAAATCCATCCCCGAAAGAATATCTGAAACAGATTCCACACATCGGGGACAGACCATATTTTTGACGGATACTTTCATAAGATGCTACAACGAACTCAATCTTATAAGATTACATTCGCTACTCAACGGTGACACTTTTCGCCAGGTTTCTGGGTTGATCCACATTACATCCTCTGTTCACAGCAATATAATAAGAGAGAAGCTGCAATGGTATTACTGTAAGCAGTGGTGAGAAAACATCATAAGTAGAAGGAATAGAAATCGAATATTCCGACAGATCTTTCACATCACTGTTTTCTTTATTCATGATGGAGATAATGCGTCCCTTACGGGCTTTTACCTCTTCAATATTTGAGATCATTTTGTCGTTGGTGTGAGTAGTAGCTGCAATTACCACAACCGGCATCATCTCATCAATCAGGGCAATTGGGCCGTGTTTCATCTCAGCTGCAGGATATCCTTCAGCATGAATGTAAGAGATCTCTTTAAGCTTCAATGCGCCTTCAAGGGCAACCGGGAAGTTATAACTCCTCCCCAGATAAAGAAAGTTCGGTGCATACGTAAACATCTTAGCCATCTCTTTGATATCATCATCACACTCCTTCAAAATCTGATCCACTTTATCAGGAATGGCATTCAGCTCTTTGATATACTTCTTTCGCTTTTTTATTGTCGATATGTCCCTTTTTAATTCCAAGAGCCAATGCCATCATCGTCAATACCACAACCTGAGCAGTAAATGCCTTTGTTGAGGCAACTCCGATTTCGGGTCCGGCGTGAGTAAATACACCTGCATCCGTTTCTCTGGAAATGGTTGAGCCGACCACATTGCAAATACCGAGAACCTTGGCACCACGCTCCCGTGCTTCCCGGAGTGCAGCAAGAGTATCAGCTGTTTCACCGCTTTGTGAAATCACCAGCATCACGTCCCCCTCACCAATCAGTGGATCGCTGTATCGAAATTCCGATGCATACTCAACCTCAACCGGTGTTTTAGCCAGATATTCAAAGAGATATTCTCCCACCAAGCCCGAATGCCAGCTGGTTCCACACGCTGCAATTATAACTCGGTTTGCGTTAACCAGATCGTCCATTACATCTGCAATTCCCCCAAGCTGTATCGTACCTTTATCGGGATCAATTCGCCCCCGCATGCAGTCAGCTATTGATCTTGGCTGCTCAAAAATCTCTTTCAGCATAAAATGTGGGTATCCGGCTTTTTCAATCGCTTCCAAACTGATCGCCAGTTCATGAACCTCTTTCGTCAGACTCACATCATCAATGGTTTTAACATCATAACCTTCACGAGTCACAACCGCCATTTCACCGTCATCCAGGTATACTACTTTATTTGTGTACTCCACAATGGGTGATGCATCAGATGCAATAAACATCTCATTATCGCCAACACCCAAAAGCAGCGGAGAGCCTTTTCGGGCTATATAAATTTTTTCAGGTGTCTCCAGGTTTACAATTGCCAGTCCGTATGTACCTACAATCTGTTTCAACGTCAGACGAATAGCTTCCTCAAACGTGACATCCTCGGAGGTTGTGTAGATCTCCTCGATGAGTTGAGCGATAATTTCGGTGTCGGTCATGCTTTTAAATGTCCGACCTTTCTCGGTTAGAGATTTTTTTAATGAATTGTAATTCTCAATAATACCATTATGCACCACAGCAATTTTACCGGATTCACTCAAATGTGGGTGAGAGTTAACATCATTAGGTTCGCCATGAGTTGCCCAACGGGTATGGCCAATACCAATATGCCCTTTCACGCTGTTTTGTAACACTTTCTTATCCAGGTTGGCAACTTTACCTTTACCCTTTTGGATATTCAATTCGCCATTCATAATGGCAACTCCGGCTGAGTCGTACCCTCTGTATTCGAGTCTTTTCAGCCCTTTGATCAGTACTTCAGCGGCGTCTCTATCACCTACATAACCTACTATTCCGCACATAGTCTTTCTTTATTTTTATTGATCTAAATTTAACTGATATATTTTTTATCAGTTTTTACTCTTCATTTTATCATTACGTGCTTTTTAAATTGCACATAATATTCATAACGTTTGATTGAAAATAATTTGTTATTTAACAATTTATAAATCGTCAAGGCAACAAATCAGAATTCCCTGAAAAGGAAATCATAATATAATGAAATTACAATACTCCTTCTTCGAAGATCACTACATGGAAAATTTCCATCCCTTAACTCTTACCCGGCCTGTTTATGACTTAAGAGTTGGAATATTAACACTTGCCGAAAAATGGAAATATGCACTCGACTTACCTGACGATTCTGAGTTAGGTGGTCCCTTGCGCCAACATCTGTCGGGAGTATTTAAAATACCCACAGTAAACAAAGAACATGATGCCGTTTTATGGATTAATCCTCGATTTATTCCGAATGTACATTTAATTGAACAGATAAAGCAGTTAGAAATTTCTCAGGGACTGGTATGTGATGACTCCCTTATAGCCGCATTAATACCGGTAGATGAGCATAAAATATGGAGCAAATCAGGGATTGATCTTAAAGCGATCAATACTTCAGAAATTAATCCAAAAGGAAATACGATCGTTAAAAATATCTGGGAGTTGTTCCAGCTAAACGGTAACGAGATTAAGAATGACCTCATCTTGTCCAAAAAAATCGCTTATGGTGAAGAGAAAATTTTTCCCAACACGCTGTTTGTAAAACCGGAGAATATATATATCGATGAAGGAGCTGTTATTGAACCCGGCGCAATGCTCGTTGCTGATAAAGGGCCCATTTATATTGGCAAAAATGCGCATGTAATGGCGAACTCCGTTGTTCGCGGACCATCGGCCATCTGTGAAAAATCGGTAGTTAAAATGGGAGCCAAAATTTACGAAGACACTACAATCGGTCCCGTTTGTAAAGTAGGCGGCGAAATATCCAACGTTATATTTCACTCCTACTCAAATAAAGCACACGATGGATATGCAGGAAACTCTGTATTTGGCCAATGGGTAAATATCGGCGCGGATACCAATACATCAAATCTCAAAAATAACTACAGCACTGTTAAAGTAACCGAATGGAGATCCGGGAAAATGGTTGATACCGGGCAGCAGTTCATCGGTACAATTATGGGAGACCACAGCAAAACGGGTATTAACTCAATGCTAAACACAGGAACGCTTTGTGGTGTTTGCTGCAATCTCTTTTCGGATGGTTATCCGCCAAAATATATCCCTTCGTTCAGCTGGGTTAGCGGACATGATATTGTGCCCTATCACTTTGAAAAAGCAATTGAAGCTATGGAAAAGATGATGGAGCGCCGCAGTATTGAACTCACCCCGGCATATAAAAAAATGATGAAGGCTTTATTCGATTCTACCAGCTTCTGATAATTATTTACGTACTTCAATAGGGGTTTTTCCATTCGCGATTGTCTACATAACAGTGCGCATTTTTTAATTAAATGATACTATGATAAATCGTATTGCCGATTCATCTCGATTTGGGCTATATCTTGGATTCATCCTATTTCTCATATTTCTTTTCCTTCCGGCTCCGGAAGGACTTGATGACGCTGCCTGGAAAACAGCCGCTGTTGCCATACTCATGGCAACCTGGTGGATTTCAGAAGCGATCCCCATTGCTGCCACTTCTCTGATCCCTATTGTCCTTTTTCCCGTTCTCGGAATTTCTCCAATCGGCGATGCAACGACACCCTATGCAAATCCCCTGGTTTTTCTATTTATGGGAGGGTTTATAATTGCTATAGCCATGCAGACCTGGAATCTCCATAAACGAATTGCCCTGAATATTGTAAATGTGATGGGGGTAAAACCATCGTCTATTATCATTGGCTTTATCATCGCTTCCGCTTTTCTGAGTATGTGGGTAAGCAATACGGCCACAGCTTTAATGATGCTTCCGATTGCACTGTCTGTACTTCAGCTAGTTGAAAGTAAGAGAGAGAATAATAATACAGGTATAACCAATTTTGAAATCGTACTCTTGCTTTCCATTGCCTACGCCTGCAATATCGGAGGAATCGGAACGCTGATTGGAACACCTCCAAATGCTCTTATGGCAGCATTTATGCTTGAAAATTACGGTATTGAAATCGGTTTTGCACAATGGATGATGGTGGGTGTACCTCTTGTAATCCTACTGCTCCCGATCATGTATCTTCTTCTGAGCCGCCTCATTTTCCCAATTAAAATGAAAGAGCTACCGGGCGGAAAATCGATTATTCTAAATCAGCTTGAGAAGCTGGGTAAAATTACCAAACCTGAATTTCGGGTTGCGATCATCTTCACAACCACTGCTCTTTTGTGGATATTCCGTCCTCTCATTTCAGAAATTATTCCCGGTTTGTCTGATGCCGGAATAGCAATTACTGCCGGAGTCGTACTATTTATAATACCCAACGGTAAAGGGTCTGGTGGAATGCTGTTGCAGTGGAATAATTTAAGGGATCTGCCATGGGGCATACTCATACTTTTTGGCGGTGGCCTCAGTTTAGCCTCGGCGATAAGCTCAACCGGATTGGCTGCCTGGATTGGTCAGGGTGTAAGCGGTTTGGATGCGCTCCCTATTATCATACTCCTTTTGGTAGTGATTTTAATCGTTGTCTTCTTAACTGAAATTACCAGTAACACGGCTACAGCTGCAGCATTTATCCCAATCCTGGCATCTTCAGCCGTTGGAATTGGTCAAAACCCGTTTCTTTTTGTAATACCCGCAGCCATTGCGGCAAGCTGTGCATTTATGCTCCCGGTAGCCACACCACCGAATGCCATCATTTACGGTAGCGGCAAAGTTTCTATTCCTCAGATGGCCAAGGCCGGGGTCTGGTTGAATATCATCGTTTCATTGATACTGAGTATCGCCTGCTATACCCTATTCGCTTACGTGTTTGGGATTGAAATTGGAATAATCCCTGATTGGGTAAACTAAAAAATCATGAACCTTCTGCTGACTTTAACTCTTGCACTTCTTCTGCAGAGTCCGCTACAGACTACAGATAAAGAAACACCCATAGATATTCAGAAAATTTCATCTGAGGTGAACCTCGACGGAATTCCGGATGAACAGGCATGGCAGGGGATTCAGTCTTTCCCTATGACTGTCTATCAGCCTGTATACGGTGGTGAGATGTCGAATAGAACTGAAATCAAGGTAGCTTATGATGATAAGTATCTATATGTATCCGGTAAACTTTATGATTCAAATCCGGACGGTATTGTAGCCAATACTCTCTACCGTGACCGCTACAGCGGAGATGAAACGTTTGCAATTATTCTGGACTCATACAACGATAACGAAAATGCCAAATGGTTTTTTGTTACCCCAACAGGTGTACGCGTAGATCAGCAGGTTTCGAACGATTCGGAAGGCAGTAACTCATTTAACAGGGATTGGAATACGTATTGGGATGCTGCAACTGAAATTACGGATGAAGGTTGGTTTGCAGAGATTCGTATTCCCTTTTCCAGCCTTGGATTCCAAGAGATAAACAATGAAGTAATTATGGGACTGATCACTTATCGATGGGATGCCAGCAGAGCTGAGCGTCACATTTTTCCCGATATTGCTCCCGAATGGTCAAGAGGATTTACGAAACCGACTCAGGCTCAAAAAGTTCGTTTTACAGGAATTGAGTACCAAAAACCGTTTTACGTCACGCCGTATCTTTTAGGCGGATTTAGCCAGTCCAATTTTCTGAATCCTGATGGGGACGCCTATCAAACCGAAACTGATTATGTAACTGAAGCAGGTTTGGATATTAAATATCCCATCACAGGAAACATGAATCTCGACATAACCTTAAATACCGATTTTGCCCAGGTTGAAGCGGATGAAGCACAGGTAAATCTCTCCCGAACTCCGTTATTCTTCCCCGAGAAAAGACAGTTTTTCCAAGAGCGATCAGATATTTTTGATTTCAATCTCGGCGGAAATAATGCGCTGTTCTACAGTCGAAGAATTGGCCTTGAACAAGGCCAGCAGGTTCGGATCCTTGGCGGTGCCCGCTTAGCCGGACGTACAGGAAAATGGGATATTGGTATTCTAAATATGCAGACAGATCAGCTTGATGCTCTTGATCTTCCCTCCGAAAATTTTGGAATCTATCGCGCCAAGCGAAATATCATCAATCAAAATTCTCACGCCGGCACGATGATCACAAACCGGCTGGGTGGAGACGGCAGCTATAATGTTGGGGCCGGATTTGATCTCCTCTACAATTTTGTTGGCAGTCACTATCTGGATTTTAAAACCGCTACAACATTTGATGACAGAACAGATTCAGACTTGATTGAACAGTCTCTTTTTCGAATCAACCTGCTAAAGAGGACTTCCAGGGGATTTAACTATAATTTTTCAGCCATTCGCTCCGGAGAACTCTATCTGCCGGAAGTAGGATTCAATTCCAGATTCGACTATTCACAGTTCGATCTCGAACTCGCTTACGGTTATTTCAGTCCTGTCGATTCACCCATTCGTATCATCAACCCATCCCTTCAAAGCACTCTTATCCTTCGAAATGAAGATCATTCCGTGGAGACCTTTCAGTTAGAGCAGCCCTGGGAAATTGAATTAAAAAATAACAGTGATATTCAGATTACTGCTAATTTGTGGTACGAAGATATCAGGTCTCCACTCTTCTTTAGTGACGATACGTTTGTAAATCCAGGAAACTATACGTTTTGGGGTGTTGAAGCTGAATACGAAATGCCGGGATCACGTCAATTAAGAGCTTCTGTTTCAGGACAAGCCAGAACATTTTATGACGGTGAACAGTATTCAGTAAAATTTTCACCCGCCTGGAATCCATCCAAACATTTTGAGTTGAGCGCTGATGCCGAGCTAAACTACCTTCATTTTCCGGACAGAAATCAGTCGGAATATCTGCATCTGTTCAGAGTTCGATCCATTGCTGCTCTGAATACGCACCTATCACTTCAAGTACTCTCTCAATACAATCACCTGGCCAAACAGTTCGGCACGAACGCGCGGTTCCGGTATAACTTCAGCGAAGGACATGATTTCTGGATTGTATACAGTGAGCTAACCAACCGGGATCAAAATCGCATAAGCCCTGCTCTTCCGCGATTTGAAAACCGCACGATGCTGATTAAGTATACTTATACGTTTTATTAGTACTGAGCAGAGTAGATTAAATCTCGGATAAAAACCCGCAAAGATTCCTTTCTGAAATACCATTGTCTTAATAAAATAACGTCAGTTCGAGATAGAGATGCCTCAAATGATGCAACACGTCTCATTGAGCGCAATTTCGAGGGTGCTTTTTCCTCGAAATGAAGTCGAAATGTGTTTTCGACTCCGTTCCGACCAAAACAACGGTCGAAACTGCGCTCAAACTGACGTATATCGATAAAATTATATCGAACTCACGTTAAAATAGTAGCAATATTGAGATTAAACTTTGCGGGTTTACGGTTGACTTGATAATAGGCCGCTCACCCTTTTTCTGCATACCCACAAATAATCTGTTTCAAGGCAACCCTTTCCCTTTGAATACAGCTTTTCAATTGGTTACGAATTTGATATTCATTCCAATTGGAGCATGCGTGTTGAACCGTTTATAAGAGTACCGATACAGGAAGTTGGATGGGGAAATGTTGAACTCTACTCCATGGGAAGCTTTATATCCCTGAATTATAGATTATAGATAGAGTGAAAATTTTCTTCAATTAAAGCATGAAAATTTCCACTCATAATAACCTGTTTTTTATTTTTGATTTAAACAACTCTGCAAATTTGCATTCTGCAGTCGATCAATCGTATACGGAACACTAAAAGCGTGTGTCCAGCCAAAAATTCTCAGCCCGTTTGAAAATTTCCATATAGGAAGTCTTCCACGAAAAGAGGGGCCCTCTCCTGCAGATGGAAGCTTGCTAATAGACTCTAAATCTTCAGCCAACTCGCCCTGATTGTTGTATGAAAAAACAGGACCCGGCAGTTCATCCACCGGTAAATAGCGTGATCTGTAACAAGCCTCTTCAAGGTACTTTTCTTCACCGGTCAGATCATATCCTACAATCAACGGATGAATACTGGATAAATACGACTCCATATCATGATCGTAAGGAGGATTATTATAAAGACTACGGGCATTATCAATCAGTGATCGCTCCAGGTCCGGACGGTCAAACATCTGAAGCACTTTACTTACACCGTGAGAAATATAGTTTTGTGAATATCCGTACCGGTCAATAACAATTCTTCCGCCCTGTTTTTCCTGCAGATCGAGCATACGATCGAGTCGGTATTCAAGCTCCTCTAAATAGGCCTCATCTTTGGTTGCATCGTACAGTTCTGATAAATTATATATCGAAAGATATAACCTTCGTCCCGTCAATCCATGGCCTCCAAAAATTCGACGAACGTAATAATCACCGGTAAGCCGTGCAACTTCGAGGCCACGGTGGTAGCCATCCATATAGTAAGAGGTAATCCATCCCGGAACCCATACGTGTGCCGAGAGCATTGAGATCCACTGTTGGCCCGCATGTCGTCGCCCCATTCCTACGTAAGGGTCAATCTCAGCCTGCATTTCATGATCAAACCAATCTAAAGAGCGATTTGTATCACCACGATATTTATTGGGACGCGGCCAGTGGGTATTATCCACATCCATTGTATGGCGGCCCATAGCTTTTGCCATTTCATACATATCCGTATCCGCCGTTCTCATAAACTGCATCCAGTACTGAAAATCCATAGCCGGCTCATTATTAGCCCACTGATACCAAGAGTTACCAAAATAGTAGTTTCGAACATCTCCGTAGTCGAACATACCGTACCACGGTTCCCATCTTTGATTAAAGAGCATCCACTCGTATTTATACTGAAGACTCCTCTCCAATCCTTCAAAATCAGTTCCTGTCCCGGCAAATTCTCCAAATACGCCTGATCGGCTGTACCAGTCAGCACCTGCGTGAGCCACCGGAGAATTCAAAAGTGCCATCACTTCAGATCTTACATTTTGAGCATCTTGTCCGCCCTGATGAAAATTGAGGATAACTTCTGTGGTTTTGGTTAAACCCTGTGCAAAATTTCCAACCATTCCTCCATCAGCCTCGGTGTCAAATCTTGCAAAACTCATTGGCTCTTCATTTGGCGACCATGTATACGCATGAAACGTACCCGTCTCCATATTTACACTTAACTCGTTCGGATACTCTTCTACCATATTTTTGAGCGCAATGGTGACACCTCGGGAGCCATCCGAAACCGACATCCAGCCTTCAGATTTCTCACCGTTCATCTCAACTCCACTACCGCTTATCTGCGCAATAAATCCGTCAATTCTTTCATTTTCATCTGATACAGTCATTGGAGATTGCCGGGCGGCTTCCGGTCCGGTTTGAAAAACGGATACGACTTCATCATCTGAAGGCTGATGTTCAAAAAAGTCTGTCTCCCCCTCTTCCCACCATTCACCGGTTTCCAGTGCCGACATTACATTTTTGGTGCCGTCCAAATGAAACTGCAGGCCAAATCCTGCCGATGCAATTCGATCTTTTGGTTGAGTAAGTCCACTATCCCGAGAACGTGCTTGCTCATCAACCAACAATTCCGTTTGTGTTCCGATATCTTCGTGTTGCCGTCCATTTAACGGTTCACTTTTATCCGGCTTTCCTGTATAGGTAATTGTGTGCAGAACTTTAAGGTAGGGCTTGCCGGCATAAGCGTGGATGTAGGTCACAAACGGTGAGTTTTCATGATCTTCCTGACTATACTCATACTCTCCTTCAATGCGTAAAATAGCGTGCATCGGACCGGATCCTTTTTCTATGTAATGCTGATGAATAACTGCTTTTGAAGTATCAATACCGGCATCGGCCATCACAGAAGAAAACCAGCTGCTTCCCTCATCCATCAAATCCAGAAATGTACCTCGTTGCGACAACCCTGAGGCCACAATATGATCTTCTGAATATCCATTTTGATCCGGATTGTAATAGACCTTATCTATGAAACCTGATCCACCTTTATCCACTCTGATTTTTAAGGGGCCTGTTTCAATTTCAGCAAAACCATTTGCCCGCTGATTATTTTTAAACATAATCGGGCTATCCGTAAAAACACTTTGGCGTACATTTTCTCCGTATTGAACCGTGTACTCGTCAGATTCATCAGCAAAGAAAAATATCCAGAGCCATTTTACACTGTTATCGGCAGGTAGCCAGGTTGTAACCTCTGTGGTTTGGATGGCAATTTCACGTTCCTCGCTATTCAGTACCCGAACATGATCAGGTGATTTTAATTCTCCTTTTTGAAACGGTATGCCAAATTTAACCGGTGCACCAACTTCTGCCCTCTGCACCTGAATTTTTACTTCCGATACAGATTGTGCAAAAGCTGTCTGAAAGGATACATGAATGAATACAATCAAAAAAAGAAGTGCCAGTGATTTTCTCATCATTATTCGCTGTATTTAACATTAATATGGTTCGCACAGAGTGCCGCAGCCCCAAGAACTGCAATATGTTTTGTTTTTGATACCGTAATTTCCACGTTGGTGAGTGAGTGCGGAAAGCCAAAGCTTTTGAGTTCCTGTTCAAAACCTCGCTCAAATAGTGGAAAGGTTTGGCTAACGGATCCCCCCATTATGATAGACTCGGGATCGTATGTATAGAGAACCATTTTTACAGCCTCCGCCACATGGCCTCCGAATTTGTGAAAAAGCTTCTTTGATGCTTGATCGCCATTCATCGCTCTTTCGTAGATCTCTTCTCCTTTTATTCCCACAAGACGTGAGAAAAATTGACCGCTGCAGTAGTGCTCTAAAATGGACTGTTTATAAGGGATCATTCCAAATTCTCCGGCGCCGCAGTTTCTGCCTTCAAAGAGTTTACCGTCGATGATGATACCTCCGGCAAAACCGGTTCCAATAATCAGGCCTATCATATTCTTCTTACCGCGCCCGTTTCCGAACGTCCACTCTCCCAGGGCAAAACAGTTTGCGTCATTATTCAGAAAGACACTCTTTCCTGTTTTCTCCTCAAGTAAATCTTTCAGATGCACTTTCTCCCAACCCGGAATATTCTGAACATCATATACGATTCCCTCATCTGAGTCTACCACACTGGGAACTCCTATACCGATAAGTTCTGCACCATCATCCACAGACCGGATCATCTCATCCATTTTATTCAAAATGGACATCACCGATTTGTCTTTGGGTAATTTACACGTTTCCAATTGTTCCAGTTTATCACCCCGAACCAAACCGACACGCAGGTTCGTGGCTCCTAAATCAATCCCAATGACCGGTTGCTTGAGAATGTTATCTGACATGTAATTCTTTTGAAAATATTTTATTGTAAAAAAGCCGACCGGCTACCAAACCGGCACGGCTTAGGTACGTTATGAAGAGCAGTTACTAATTTCCTAACATTGGGAAAATCATCCGAATCTCATCTTCTGACGGATAACGTCCGTACTCTGCAATTTCGAAAGACTCAGCATACTTAAATTCTGCCGCACGCTCAGGCCCATACCATTTTTCAAGCCCGGCTCTTTGTTCTTCAGACATTTCCCTGCCAATCCATCGCTGACGTAACCATTCTAATCTTTCATCAGGATCTTCAGGCACTTCATCTAATCTACCTGCAGTCCACGGAAGCCACTCATACATTTGAGAAGTGTGAGCATCCAGACCGGCTAGTTTTGTATCAATAACTTCATCAATACCAACCACAATATCATGACTAAACGGATTGGGCTTGCTGAATCTGTCCTGCATGTAGAGAAAAACCGGGTTATTTGGAACCGGTTCAGTATCCGGTGTAACGTTTGGTACAATCACCATATATGATGCATCAATTACCAACTGACCTGCATTTCTATGATCCGGGTGGTAGTCGTTAGGACGAAGTCCCAAAACAACATCTGCATTCCATTCCCGAATAGCTCGAATCACATCCATTCGTATATGAAGCTCGGGCAACAGTTCTGCATCGTGGTTATCAAATACTTCATATTCCTCAATACCCAGTCTTTCAGCAGCTTCTTTTGCTTCAGCACGTCTTCTCTTTCCAAGAAAGCCTCCGCCCTCTTCATGGTGACCTGCATCGCCGTTTGTTAGAGACAAGAATTTCACTTCGTGCCCCATTTGAGCCATCATGGCTGCGGTTCCACCCATTTTAGAGTCAGCATCATCGGGATGGGCGAAAATTGCAATAACCCGTAGCGGTGTATCATCCGACGTATTAATTTGTGCTTTCGATACAGATGCTGCCGCAAATAACAGCACAAATGTGGTTAATATGATTTTATTCATGATTCTTTTATTTAAAACTAAATTGAATTTTAAGAAACCCGGAATGAGAACTTTCTCATCCCGGGTCGAGGTCAATCGTTATAGTGGATTCTGAGTTAGCTGTCCGGGTGCTGCATCCAGTTCTCGTTGCGGAATTGGATAGAGCAGGCGAATATCTGAAGGCGTAAAACCTTCATCCGACAAGAAATCTGACATTACTTGAGGTGCTACTCCAAATCGGAGTAAATCAGGCCATCTCTTATTCTCACCTACAAATTCGCGGCGTCGTTCAAGAAGTAAAATCTCCTCAAAACTTCCCGGAAGTGTAGCAGATGGTGTGATTAGACCGGAACGTTCCCGTACCTCATCAATCAGATCATAAGCTTCGGGACTCTCACCGATCGCCTCGGCCAGCATCAGAAGTACATCAGCATACCGGAATACAATAAAGTTGACATTCGAATCGAAAGCAATGGATTGACTGGCATCATCATACTTATTCAAAAATGGCAAGCCATCCACATCGGTCCCATATGTTTGAAATCGATCGTCATCGTTTTCATCATAAGTAACCAACAAGTTGTCATTGATACCCTGTGGAACATTACCACCGCCAACGCCACCTGAAATAGAGAGGTCCGTTGAGTAGTATTCCGTGAATCCACTGCCTGTACCCTGGCCGCCCGATTTGTACTGAATCTCAAAAACAGACTCAATATTGTTTTCGTTTAACGGCCCCCAGATATCCAAGTAGTTGGGAACAAGGTCATACTCCTGAGAATTGACAACCCGGCGCAATGCTGCCTCTGCCTGCCCACTGTTACCGTTTGTCAGATGAACCAAGCCAAGGAGAGTAGCGGCTGCACCGCTGGTAGCACGTCCAACATCAGCACCTGAATAAGAAGCAGGCAACAGATTTTCAGCAGTTCCCAGATCTGTAATGATCTGGTCGTATATCACCTCTGCCGATACTTGGTTAATCTCCACATTTGGAGAAGTTACCTCTTCCAGCTGAATCGGAATATTTCCAAAGGTTACAGCCAGATTGTAATAAACAAGTGATCTGATGAAGAGTGCTTCACCTTTTATGCGATCGGCCAAAGATGGATTGTCAAAATCAACATTATCAATTCTGCTGAGAATTGTGTTGACGCTTGCAATCACTTTGTAACCGCCGGCCCAGGTATTTTCCAACTCTGTGGATCCGGGCAACTCATCAAAACGAGTAATTCGCTGTAGCGATTCAGCCAGACCGGTTGCTCCACCACCATTAAAGGTGTTATCTGATCTCATCTCGTGCAGCAACATCAGGTTTCGTCCATAAAGGTCGTTACCGGCAAGACCGGCATATGCACCGTTAATAGCCACTCGAAAATCAGTATCCGATTGATAGAAATTCTCAACATTACGTTCCGATTGCGGAGCGAGAATGGTAAAATCATCTCCGCACGAAACTACCAGAATCAATGCCGGCAGAACCAGCAATAGTGTTTTTAATCTATTCATTTTATTCACCATAGTTTCTTTTTGTAATTAAAAGGAGATGTCGATACCAAACTGAAAGGCTCTAGACAGTGGATAAGCTCCATAGTCTTCGCCCGGTGTCAAACCACTTCCGGGTTGCAGATTCACTTCAGGGTTAAATCCGATATAATCAGTCGATATCGCAACATTTGTCACAGAACCGTAGAGTCTGACGCTCTGTGCAAAGTCGGATATGAGCGACTGAGGAAGATTATAGCCTAAAGTGATGTTCTTCAGTTTGATGTATGAACCGTCCTCAACCTGGTAAGACGAAGGCCGGTTATTGTTACCGCCTGAGGCTCTTTCAGCTTTTGGATGTAACCCATTTCCGGGATCTTGCTGAGATCTCCATCGATCGTTTAACACCGCGTAGCTTCCAAAATTGGCCTCACCGTTTTTGAGGTGACGAGCAGTAAGATTGAGCACTTCTCTGCCCTCCACACCTTGCAAAAAGAAACTGAAGTCAAAGTTTTTCCAGTTAAAGCGATTGGTCAATCCCCACGTATAATCAGGATGATAGCTGCCAAGGATTGTGCGGTCATCGGCATCAATAAAACCATCGCCATTTACATCCCTGAATTGAAAGTCTCCCGGTGTGGGATTTCCTTCAAGGTCAACAGGTGCATTGTCAATCTCAGATTGAGTTTGGAAAATACCCACAACTTCGTATCCATAGTAGCTACCGATGGCATCACCTTCCCTGGTGATGTGTCGAACTCCGGCAGCTCCGGGTACGAGAATAGGATCTCCTTCATTCCCTAGTTTTTTAACCTCATTTGTGTTCGTAGAGAAGTTAAAATCTGTTGACCACTGGAAATTACCAACCAAATTTCTTGAAGTAATCTGAACTTCAAATCCTTTGTTTTCAACTTCACCGATATTGGTCAATGCTCGCGTGAAACCTGTAACAGCGGGAATATTCACTTCAAGCAAGAGATCTTCCGTGTTACTGACGTAATAGTCGAACGAACCGTAAATCCGATCGGCCATCAGAGCGTAGTCGAGTCCTACATTAAACTGCTTTGTGGTCTCCCATGTAAGTTCTGAGTTACCCAGAGTTGACGGGATAGTACCGGAGACGGTTTGATCACTTAATACATAATTCGCAGGCCCGAGCAATCCGATTGAACCATAGTTTGGAATGAGGAAGTTACCCGTAACTCCGTAACTAACTCTTGGCTTTATTTCGCTAAACAGATCCTGATCGGCCAAAAATGGTTCACGAGTCATTCTCCAGCCTACAGAAGCAGAAGGGAAGACACCGGTTTGATTATTTGCGCCAAACCGTGACGACCTGTCTGAACGTATGGTACCTGTAAAAAGATATCGATCCTTAAACACATAGTTTACACGAGCCAGGTAAGATACAAGCGACCACTCTTCGATAAATTGCGAGCCATTTGTAACCTGGCCTCCATTTACCGTCTGAATCTGATCATCAGGAAAGTTCTGAGCTTCTACAGAGTTTCTTTCATCACGCTGTTTTTGAACCGTGTAACCGGCAACGGCATCTAAACGGTGATCTTCCCCAAAAGCTGTCTGGTAGGTGATTGTATTTTCCCACAACCAGTTAAAACTTTGAGCTGATGAAGATTGTCCGAATGGTCTTGGATCTCCGCCCCTATAATAGAGTTGTGTTCCCTGGTAGAATGACCGCTGATAGTTATCGAGGTCATATCCAACCATCGATTTGAATTGTAAATTATCCAGAATTTCATATCTCGCATTCAGATTACCATAAATTCTGTTATTTGCAATTCGTTCGTCAATATAATCTCGAACGGCAAGCGGATGGTTGGTTGTAGTCATCGCCCCGCCAAGTTCATTGTGACTACCTTCAAGCTGTCTGTACGTACCGTCTTCATTGTATGGACTTACAACCGGAGATTGTGTCATTGCGGAATAGATTATTCCCGGAGGCGTACCAAAGTAAGGCGCACCGGCTGGTTTTCTATCATGCTCAGTAAAGGCTCCGTTCATGGAAAGGCCAACCTGCATTTTTTCAGACAAATCCGCATTCAAACTAGCATTTAACGAGTATCGATTAAAGGCGGAGCCCTCAACAATACCTGTTTGATCCATATAGCCACCACCTAAGAAGTAAGTAACACTCGATGAACCACCACTGACAGACATATCATAATTCTGCAGTACAGATTGATCAAGTACCAGATCAAGCCAGTCCGTATCTGTACCGTCCCAGTTTACATATGCTTCCGGAATCAGGTGATTCCCTGTAGCGCCGGATGCCTCACGGCCTGCATTTGTTTCTGGGTTATACTGAGGATTATAAAATGGACTGGAAGGATTTGTAGGATCCTGCTCCCTCAGATATGTGTTATTTCTGGCATCCATTGTGTAGTCAATTACCTCTTCAGCATTCATCAGTTCCGGAACATTGAACGGAGTTTGAACACCCATATAGGAACTGAATCTCACCTGTGGCGGTGTATCCTTTCTACCCTGTTTCGTTGTAATCAATACAACACCATTCGAACCTCTTGACCCATAAATAGCTGCTGATGAAGCATCTTTCAGTACTTCAATAGATTCTATATCATTTGGGTTAAGTGTTGACAGTGGATTAGCTCTTGGAGGCTGAAAAGATGATCGCTGTGAACCGATAGATCCCTGCTGGTTATAGTTTTGAGAAAGAGGAACTCCATCAATCACATAAAGGGGATCGTTACCTGCAGAAATGGAACCCGTACCACGGATAACAACCTGAGGAGCAGCTCCGGGCTCACCCGTCGATTCTGCCACATTTACTCCGGCAAGACGACCCTGAAGAGCACTTTCAAAACTGGAAACGGGATTATTCTGAATGGTTTCAGCGTTAATTGAAGAAACAGAACCTGTAACCTCTGTTCTCTGCTGAACACCATAACCTACAACAACTACATCATCGAGCATGGCTACATCAGATGTCATTTCAATAAAGAATTCTGTTTCATCCTCAATGGGAACTTCTTGTCTCACGTATCCCACGTAGGAAAATGCCAAAACTTCACCTCCATCCGGAACGGTTAATGTAAAGCGTCCCTCTGCATCAGTAGTTGTACCGGTCTGAGTTCCGACAACAAAAACCGTAACGCCAAATAGTGGCTCACCGGTTTCGGCATCAACAACCTGGCCTTCTACATCCACCATCAACTCCTCTTCTTCAATCTCTTCAACTACTCTTTCGCGAAGAATGATTTGTCGACTTGAAGTTATGACGGCTTCATACCCTGTATCTTTCAAAATATATTCAAGGGTTTCACCAACACCGATCCTGCTATTTTCCAAAGTCACAAGATCATCATCACTAAATACTCCCGAGTCGAATGCTATTTCCAGATCTGCTTTTTCTGCTACCTGAAAAAGCGCTTCCACAATCGGGATATTTTTAAAGTCTACTGCGATTGGTGATTTCAACACCTGCAGCTGATTACTGTAATCCTTAACGGAAAAGTAAACCAACTGTGGTAACTCCGTTTCCGGAGACTGTACTTGGGTAGATGCCTTTAGTGGCACTAAAGATGATAACATCACCATTAATGCCAGTATAGGCAATCCTTTTAACAACGTAACGGTCTTCATACGCGTGGGTTTTTGGTTTGTGTTATGGTTTTAACGTTTTGTAAAAAATCATTTAATAGATGATCACACGATCTTCATCCACTTCAAATTCAATATCCATGGCCATTTTTATCACATCCATGACTTCTTTTACGGATCTGGTTTTCAGATCAGCAGAAAATTCTTTTTCAAGTAAGGTTTCGTCCGATCCGGTGTAGATAATTTCTATATCGTAGATTCGTTCAATATGCCGGAAAACCTTATGTAATGGATCTTTCTTAAACACAAGTCGTCCGTCCATCCAGGCAAAATAGCTGTCGAGATCTTCTGTCCATACCAAATTCAACTTGTTCTCAGCTACCAGAATGGATCCCTTATAACCTTCGTTTACAATCAATTTCTGGGAGGGATCTGATTCCTGACTTACCTCTACAGTTCCTTCTCTCACAACAACTTCGATAACATCTTCGTCACTATATGATCGCACATCAAACGATGTTCCTACCACTTCAATCAATCCTGACCGGGTTTGAATACGAAATGGACGATTTTTGTCTGATTCAATATCAAAGAATGCCTGACCATGCAGCTCAACTTCTCGCGAGCTTTGACTGAACGTTTCCGGCATAATCAATTTACTTGCCGCATTCAGAGTCACCCTTGAACCATCTCCAAGCTCAACCCTTGCACGCTCAGCAGCACTTGTTTGAATCTCGTTAAATACAGACTGGTGAACCTTTTGCTGCTGTCCGGGTGCATACTGAAGCGTTAAATAACCGGATGCAACGGCCACTAAAACAAGAGCTGCTACTTTCATCAGGTTTGAGAAAAATTGTTGTCGTTTTCTGAGACGCTTAAACTTTAATACACGTGCATTTTTCTCTTTCACATCCGATTGAGAAATATGATCTGAAATTCTCTCCCAATCCTCTTCAAGGTTCAATTCCTCAATAAGAGCGTTTTGTAACCTCTCTTCAGAAGCTTTCCAGATCTGACTCACCGAATGAAGCACACGGCGGTTTTCACTGTTTTCCGCAAGCCACTCTTCTAATTTTTTTGAGTCGGAATCGTCCACAATACCATCAAGATATCGGACAATTACCGGCCATATTTCTTCTTTATCTGACATATTTTTACTTATTTGTTACAGATTAGACAGAGAATAATCTCCGTACCCCCATTCAGAATAATTATTTTTTTAACTGCTACAGATCCAGCCGTTCTCTCAAGAATTGCAACGACTTACCCATCTGGTTTTCCACAGTTTTTCGTGTTATACCCATTACCTCAGCAATCTCTTTGTAGGATAGTCCGTGCTTACGGTAGAGAATAAAGATCGTTTTTCGCCTTTCGGGCAGTTCCTCAACCATTTTCCAAATTTTTTGGGTGAGCTCTTCGGTATTAAAATCATCCAGAGCTCTCTCCTGCAACATATCTCTCTGCTCTTTTAAGCTCTCTTTCAACCTGATCTTCTGCTTATTTTTTTCAAGATGGTTCAGTGATTGATTGCGAACCGCCTGATATAAATAGGCTTTTAAAGAGTGTTTGATATCAAACTCCTCCCTGTTGTCCCAAATCTTAATAAAGACTTCCTGAACAACATCCCGCGACAGATCCAGCGACTTTAAATAACTGTTCGAAAAAACACACAACCTGCTGTAATGGAGATGAAACAATTTTTCAAAAGCACACTGATCCCCTGAACGTATTTGTTCCACAAGTTTATGATGAGTTTTATCAACATCATCCATTAGAGTGTGCTCCGGTTTTTTTAATAGCAGATAGGAATCTTCTTTGAAAGTACAACAATCACAATGAGCATTAAAAGAGAAATGATATATCTAAACCAAAAGTGCATTACATAACACACTATCACCTTGAACCATCAACTGTTTATAGATAGATTATTTACATCTGAAATACAAGACCTTATTAACCGTAATATTTATTCAAGAGAGTTTATAGCGGGTAAAACCTTCAATCGAATCATATTCAGCAAGCCCGAGCTGATCATAAAGCCTGGCTGTTTTCATCGTTCGTTCGTCTGCAATCATCCAGAACTCTCGGCTCTCGGCTCCGGGATATTTAGGCTGGTCTTTTTGAGATGCGTGTTTAAAAATGGCCCGCCGTTTTTTCAATCTTTCATCCGGGCTTAAGGGGACCGCCATGTCAATATCACTGATATCCCAATCTTGCCACACACCTTTATAGAGCCAAACAAAACAGTCTTGCATCCACTCTTCATCTTTGAAATTTCCAAGGGCAGTTCGAATCGCATCCCAGCAAATTCTGTGAGTACCGTGTGGATCTGACAAATCACCGGCTGCATAAATCTGATGCGGCTTCACCTTCTCCATAACATCCTGGATTTTACTGATATCTTTTTCCGAAAGATGATCCTTTTTAGCCCGCCCTGTTTCGTAGAAAGGTAGATTTAGAAAGTTAATATTCTCTTCCGGCAGACCTGAATACCGGCAAGCGGCCCGCGCTTCAGCCTGCCGTATCTTCGTTTTAATTTCCAACATTACCTCAGAATCTGTATCACCGGGAATTTTCTCCTCAACAGATTTCTTTAAATTTTCAAACAGTTTCTGCTCATTTTTGTTTGAACTGTACTGCGAGATAAAATCAGCATACCGAAGTGCTTCATTGTCATACACCGAGATATTACCCGAGGTTTGATAGGCAATGTGCACTTCATGACCGTGGTCGACCAAACGCATCAATGTGCCGCCCATCGAAATCACGTCATCATCGGGATGCGGTGAAAAAATCAACACTCTTTTCGGAAATGGTTCAGCCCGTTCCGGCCGATTCGAATCATCCGCTTTGGGTTTTCCACCCGGCCAACCGGTAATGGTGTGCTGAACCTGATTAAAAACGCGAATATTCACATTGTAGGCGGGACCGTAATCGGTCACAACATCACTCATTCCATGCTGATTATAATCCTCGTCCGTGAGTTTCAGAATAGGCTTTCCGATTTGTAAACTCAGCCATGTGACAGCTTTTCGAATTCGGCGATCGTCCCACTTGCATGGTCCAACCAACCAAGGAGTTTTCCGTCTGGTCAATTCAGAGGCAGCCGCTTCATCCAGTATTATTTTTGTGTTTTCGTGATTCTGAAGAAAAGTGGCCGGAACCTGCGCCGATATTTCACCTTCTACAGATCTTTGAATGATGGACGCTTTTGATTCACCCCAAGCCATCAGGTAGATTTTCTTTGCCTTCAGGATAGTGCCCACACCCATTGTGATGGCTCTTCGAGGCACGTGTTCTTCGCCAAAAAATGAAGCGGCAGCATCTGCCCTTGTAAGCTCATCAAGTGTTACAAGCCGGGTTCGTGTTTTTTCGAGTGATCCCGGTTCATTAAATCCAATATGTCCGGTCCGGCCGATTCCCAAAATCTGTACGTCTAGTCCACCAACCTGCTCAATTTTCTGCTCGTACTCTTTACAATACTGATAGACATCTTCCCGCTCCAAAGTGCCGTCAGGAATGTGTACGTTCTCCTTTTTGATATCGATATGATCAAAAAGATACTCATTCATAAATCTTACGTAGCTCTGCAGCTCTTCCGGCCGGATTGGATAATATTCATCCAGATTGAATGTAACCACGCGCTCAAAACTCAAATCCTCTTCCTTGTGCAACCGAACCAGCTCGCCATAAACCTGAATAGGTGTGGAACCGGTGGCCAAACCAAGTACCGTATTTTGTCCGATTTGATTTCGGGCACGAATTAAACCGGCGATCTCTTTCGCAACAACATGCGAGGCCTCTCTTGCATCAGAAAAGATGTTCGTATCAATCTTTTCAAATATTTTCTGGCCCAGGTGATCGGTTAATTCCATAATTAATGGTACTTATAGTTTAATAGATACTTATCAGATAAAGAATTCTTTCGGATGACAGCTTGCCCCTTTTGATCAGAATTTAGCCGGATGTAAGCCATTACTATAGCTTACACCCAGAAAACCTTTCTTCTTTTTGATCTCCAGAGACTGCAACTCCGATTAAGCTGCAGTTACCAATGGATTAATTCTGGATATCGCGGGACATATCTTCCAGTGTACGCCCTTTCGTTTCAACTATAAAACGCTTCACAAAGAAGAACGCGATGACACCGAATCCTGCATATATACCGTATGATAATCCGAGACCAATAGACGCCAGCAGTACGGGGAAAGTCATTGTAATTGTGAAGTTTGACAACCAGTGAATCAAACCACAGACTGCGAGAGCAGCACCCCGGAACTGATTAGGAAACATTTCACCCAGCATAACCCACATAATCGGGCCCCAAGTGAAAGCAAAAAACGCAATATATCCATTGGCTGAAAGCAGGGCGTACAAACCCATATTCCCCTCAAGCTGCAGTGAACCTCCGTCGGCTACAGCCGCCGTGCCAAATATTAATGCCAGTATTCCCAGCATCACTGCCTGTCCCAGCGCACCGATCATTAAAAGCGGCTTCCGCCCTACTTTATCAACCAGGGCAATGGCCACAAATGTAAAGAGCACGTTTACGGATCCACTGATTACATTCTGAAGAAGTGCATTCTCTTCCGTAAAACCGGCTGCCTGCCAGAGTGTTGCGCCGTAGTAAAAAACCACGTTAATGCCTGTAAACTGCTGCAGTGTTGTTAAACCCAACCCTACCCAAATGATCGGCTGAATTTTCCCGGTATGCTTGGAAATAATATCTGAAAGCTTTGGCTTTCGATTTTTCTCAAGGGTTGACTGAATATCCTTAATCTTTTCATTTGCGGTATCTTCGTAAGAAAGACTGTTTAAAACCGCTTTAGCTTTTTCCAGTTTTCCTGCCGCAACCAAATATCTTGGGGATTCAGGAATAAATAGAAGTCCTAAAAAGAAAAATCCGGCAGGTATCATTTCAACCCAGAACATCCATTGCCAGGCGTCAAAACCACCCCAGAAAGGTTCCGTGGCACCGCCGGCACTTCCCGCAATATTGTAGTTACTGATAAAAGCGATAAACAGACCGATTACAATCATCAGCTGCATTAAAGTGGTTAAAGCACCCCGAACCTTAGGTGGAGCAATTTCACTAATGTAAGCCGGCACCAATACGCTGGCAGCCCCCACAGCAAACCCTCCTAATATTCTGGCCATAACAAATATTAAAGACGAACCGGCTGCACCGGAGCCATATGCGCTAATAATAAATGCAACGGCAGTAATCAGTAAAATGGGTTTTCGACCAAATTTGTCAGCCAGGTTTCCACCAAAAAAAGCTCCAAGTGCACATCCCAGCAACATCGAGGCGACATTGAAGCCCGTCCCGACAGCATCGGAATTAAATGCCTCCTGTAACGCCCCCACCGTACCGTTGATCACACCGCTATCAAATCCAAAAAGAAACCCTCCGATAGCCGCAATAGTTGACAGGAAGATCACTCTTCCCATATTGTCAGTTCTTACTTTATTCGTATCGCTTTTATTTTCCATACCTTAATTATGTTTTAAATATAGCCGTCGATTAAAGATCCAATACATAGAGCGAATAAATCATAGTGAAGACAGATTAAAAAATTGTAGCCCCCACTCCAATCTTAAATTCGATGGAATCTATAAAAATTTTATCGAAATCAAATTTTCTATTTTTAATCTCTTCTTAAAATCTAATCTGATATCTCATTTTATATCTGTCCAAAACAATTTCCCCATTCTACAGGAGAGCTGATCAACATGAACAAACTCTTATCAGGGGAAAGCTGTTTGCTATTTTTTTAGCATGAAGATGTCTCGACTACGTACCGACAAAAGCCTCGGAACTTTGCTACCAATGACAGATTGGAAGCAAAAACATTTTAAAGGCTTCGAAATCCCCTCTCGAGAGGGGACAGAATCACAAAACAGCGCGAAGCGTTGGTTTTGTGATTCAGGGGTGTGTTCGAATAAGGGCGTGAAAGGTAAAACCAGTTCTTCACCAGATCAACGTATGCAACACACCCCTCGCTAAACTCACCCGGCTTCGCCGTTTCGTTTACGCTTTTCCCCTCTCAAGAGGGGATTATACAGACTGTCACCGGTAGCGACTAATTTTGCCCAAAAAGCGGGGCAACACTATTTCAGAAGTGACAGAATAAATCTCCCCTTGAGGGGAGTACGGCTTTAGCCGGGAGGGGTGTTTGATGCGCAATTAGAAGCTTTTCCTAATCTGTCACCGATAGCAGAATGCAGGTAGTTGGTTTCAAATCGTTGGCAAAACCCATTCAGATTCAATCAATAATAATGATTCATCCCACTTTTCAAAATGTTTGGTACAGCTGTGCCCTCATTTAAATAAATAATCTTTCATTCAATTTCTTATTGCAAAGAGAGGTGAAAGCTCCCTATATTTAGAATCTATCAACGACACGAAATGCCCGAGTGGCGGAATTGGTAGACGCGTGCGCTTCAGGTGCGTATGTCCTCACGGACGTGAAGGTTCAAGTCCTTTCTCGGGTACAAATATAAGCCTGTCAGCTTTGCTGGCGGGCTTTTTTTTTCTGTAAACTTCTTTTCAATTTATAAATCCGAGCGTTGTTGTTGCGAAGCAGTGCTTCGCGGTTCAAGTCCTCTCTCGGGTACAAATATAAGCCTGTCAAGCTTTGCATGCAGGCTTTTTTCTGTAAACTTGCTATTCGGCTTTTATCTGACTTGTTGTTGAAAGCAGTAGCTGAAACAGGTTACGAGTCACTCTCTCGGGTACACTTAAAAATATAAAGCCATGCAAATTAATAACTTGCATGGCTTTTTTGTTTTAAGTGAAACATTAGTGAAACAAATAGTGGGTAATTAACCCAAATGTTGCACGCTTTAAAGCAGATACAGAGTGCGCTCCCGTCAATAAAAGGTCAAGTCAAAAGCTGTAAATATCCTTATTCCGTGATCTGCCTCCGAATTTCTATCCGGTTTAGCCCACTAATCGTTTATGATGCAGTGAAGTCCCATTGGCCTCAACCTTTTACCGGATATCGGATACTTCTCGCTGGTTTTTTGCCAAATAGATTTTTTATGATCTTCGAACCAATATCCTTAGTCGGATGATGATCCAGATCAGGTATTTGTTCAGAAATTTTTTGATTTAAATTCCACAGAAGTGCACTTTCGCTGTTTTGTAAAATAATTTTCCCACCCGACTCATATACATTTTTCGCGCCTGCAATCCCATCCACCCCGCCGCCTGACAAGAAAATAGTAAGTATTTTATTTCCATAAGCCTGTGTAGCAGACCGAAGTGTCACATCAATAGAGGGCCGGTTTTTATTCTCCCTTGGTCCTTTATGTATTCCAAGCACTTTACGATAGCCGTCACTTTTTATAATCGTGTGATATCCTCCCGGTGCCAGATATATTTGACCCGGTATAAGCGGACTATCATTTTGCGCCTCTCTAACGTTCATTTCTGTGATTCTATCCAGTTCTGAAGCAAATTTCCTCGAATAAATTTTAGGCATATGCTGTACGATTACAACCGGTGTGGGAAGTCCCGTTGGCAATTCAGAAACAAGTTGAAACAGCTCTTTCACTCCTCCGGTACATCCCGCGATGACTACTAACTCAACACTCGATGAAAGTTTTTGAGGCTTTTGATCCAAGACCTTTTCAACATCCGGAATGGTTAAATCTGATGATTGGATAACTGATAGCAAGTTCGTATTCAACTCTCCAATCACCCGGATAAGCGGAACGACTCTTTTACGGAAATGGCGTTTAGAAAGGGTAATCCCGCTGTTCCTATCCGGTTTTGTAATAAATTCTACTGCACCCAATTTTAGAGCTTTCAATGTTATAGATGCCCCTTTTTTACTCAATGGAGCCATAATAACGACAGGCAGACCCGGCCGGTTTTTCCGAATCGACTCTACCAGTTGTATCTCATCCTTCGTGTCAGCGTCTAACCCCAAAAAAAGCACATCCGGCTGAATCCGATCTATTTCATTCTCAATTTCCTGCACACTTTTTAAATCCAGAGAGACCGTAGATTGCACCTCATCCATCTCCTTGAAAATAGATACCAGGATTTGACGAATTAGCACGTGTGAATCGACCACGAGTACTTTAAATGATTTTTTAATCTCTCCGGACATCATCACTTTATTTTAAGTTTTCGAGATAATGTTGAAAAGAGTTGCTTTCTCCGGCATAACCGTCTATCTAAAATGATATTCAGTTTAAAACCAAGTTCTCTCGATAAATGAGCAACAGAGCATGTCAAACTTTCTCAACAATTCTTATTAAATGTAACGTATCAAGGATTGGAGCTAGTACATTAATCAGAGCTAATATCTTGTTGTAATATTTTCTTAGAACTCTTTGTAATCCGGGTTAAACTTTTTCTTCTATTACACTGTAGATCCTCAATTCAACCTGATGAGTTTTGCCGTCTTTCACCATTTTAATCTTGGTCACCTTACCGTTTGACGTAATCTTTTCTCCATCCATTTTTCCGGCTAATTTGCCGGTCTCAACACCATCCGGATTTTCAACTTTTATGATATACCCGGTTCCATTCTCATCAGGTTTGTAACGGATTGTATATTCTTTCCAGGATTTCGAAATAGCCGGACTGAGAATGATGTAATCTCCTTCTACCTTGAACCCTAAAACAGACTCCAGCATCACACGATACATCCATCCGCCGGAACCTGTATACCAGGTCCAGCCTCCCATGCCGGTCAATGGCGGTTCACCGTAAACATCGGCGGCGACTACATACGGTTCAACTCTATACTGTAGACATTTATCTAATGTTGATGCGTGATTAATCGGGTTCACCATGTTCAGGTAGTTCACTGCTTTTTCTCCCTTGCCGAGTTCCGCCATGGCCTTGATCAGCCAAAGTGCACCGTGCGTATACTGCCCGCCATTTTCTCGAACTCCCGGAATATACCCTTTGATGTAGCCCGGATTTTTTTCGGTTTTATCGAACGGCGGATTGAGCAATCGAATAATACCGTCTGACTCAGAAATAAGATGTTTTTCTGCCGACTGCAGTGCCTTATGGGCACGCTCATCCGTTGCCACACCGGAGATCACAGCCCATGCCTGAGAGATCGCGTCAATTTTACACTCTTCATTCTGTATCGAACCGAGCGGAGTTCCATCATCATAAAACGCCCGCAAATACCACTCTCCATCCCAGCCTTCCCTGTTCAGTCGCAACTCCAGATCCGATGCCGTTTTCTTATATCTATCAACCCGGTCAGCATCCCCCATTTTTTCACAAATTGGAATAAAGCGCTGCAGAGTATCATAGATGAAGAAACCCAGCCAGACACTCTCACCTCTTCCCTCTTCGCCCACACGGTTCATCCCGTCATTCCAGTCACCCGCACCTATTAGCGGAAGTCCGTGCTGACCGAACTGAAGCGAAATATCAATTGCTCTGCAGCAGTGTTCGTAGAGAGAACCGGTTTTCTCGGTAACCTGTGGAGTGAGATATACTTCATGCTCATCATCTTCCAGTGAACGGGCATTGATGTAGGAAACCTCTTCATTCAGAATATCTGCATCACCGGTTACCCGTAAATAGTGATCCGTTACGTAAGGCAGCCAGAGTCGGTCGTCCGTGATTTTTGATCGAATTCCTCTTCCTGTTGGCGGATGCCACCAGTGCAGTACATCCCCCTCTTCAAACTGTTTCGAAGCATGAAGCAAAATCTGTTTTCTGGTCAGATCCGGATCTACGTAAAGCAGTGCCATGGAATCCTGTAGCTGATCCCGAAATCCAAAGGCTCCTCCGGCTTGATAGTAGGCTGTCCTTCCCCACATTCGGCTGGATAAATTTTGATAGGTCAGCCATCCGTTTACCATCAGATCTATCGACTTGTCCGGTGTTTCAACCTGTACTTTTCCATTTTTCTCTGACCAGTAATTCTTTACATCATTGAGAGCTGACTCTGCCTCTTCACTGTCTCTGTATTTTAACAGGATTTCCTTCGCATCTTTTTCACTTTTAGCTTCACCGTCAATAAAATAGACAACTCTTTTTTCACCTTTCTGTATTTCCAGATTGAGCTGAAGAGCTGCACATGGGTCTGAGCCAATGTTAATCTGATTTTCGAGGTTTTGAGATTTACAAATAGATAAAGGATTGCTTAAAGATCGGTTCCGACCAATAAAATTCTCTCTTTCTGTAGTGTAAAAGACCTCCTGTTCATTTTCGGACATGTAAACTCCTGAAAACGCAACCCTGCCGGCAAACTCATTATTGTAGAAGTTTTTGGAGATCAGCGTGTTCATTTCATCCACAAAATTGGAGATAATATATCTCGATGAGCTATTCCGGCTCACTCCCAATACCCGGTCTGAATATCTGAAAAGTGAAAGAGAACGTACGCTGTTATCCAAATTCTCAATCACCAGACGGCTGATTTTTACAGATTCATTCAGCGGTACATAGTGGGTCAACTCCTGACTCAGTCCTGCGCTTATGTGATAAAATGTAGTGGTTCCGAATCCATGAGCAACCTCGTAGTTTCCATTTCCCGGAACAGGGCCCGGCGCCGGAGACCAAAATATTCTGTTTTCATTATCGCGGATATAAAATGCTTCTGAGTGCGGATCTAAAACCGGATCGTTGGACCAGGTGGTCATTTTATTTTCACGGCTGTTTTCACTCCAGGTATAGCCTGCACCGCTTTCGGTTATCAAAGAGCCGAAATCCGGGTTTGAAAGCACATTCACCCAGGGAGCCGGCGGAAAAACGTGGCGATTGGTTTCCGGATCAATTTTTATCTGAATCCGATACTCTTTTCCATCTTTACTGAACCCTCCAAACCCGTTGAAATAGAGTAAATTTTCTTCGCTTTGAACAGGCACCGAATCATCATCAAACTCCACAGATACAGGTTCAAAATCTTCTTCAGTATCAAGACTCAACCAGGATTTTGTCTCCATTCCTTTCTGAATCAGATCCTCTTTTGCAGGAAGTTTACGTCTGAACTGCGCATGCGCTACGCTGTTAACCAAAGCCAGATCCTCCGGTGGCATTTTATCCGTTCGGTGTAGAAAAATCCCCCCAAATTTATTCATGAATCCTCTCTCAGATGATGATTCAATCAGCTGAATAATGGCTTCATGAACTTCATCAGCGTAACTCGGAGCGTGATCATTCAGGATCAGAAGCTCTGTCTGCAACCCTTTTAATCTCCAGAAAGCGTGTGCCTTCAACATTTTCTTCAGATGTTTAATCTGATCTGTCTGATCCATCTTAAATATTACCAATGGCAGATCGCCGGAAATTCCATAAACCCAAAGATCCTGCTGTTTCTTTCTGTTTTCAGTCAGCATTGATGGATCTCCCCGGTATTTCAAATTGGAGTAGATCACGTACGAAGCCAGCTCCTGGAAATAGTGCGCTTCTTTTGAATTGATTTCTACATGATTCAGCTCAACGGAACTGTATACATCGGCCAGGTCGAAGGCTCTGAATACAGCTAATGAATTGTCGTACATATCAGCCATCTGAACGGCTTCCTGTTCCGATTTGGCATAACCCAGTCCGAAAGAAAAAATAACTTTCTCACCCGGCCCTAGCTTTATTTTTTTCCGGAGGCTCATAATCGGATCCGATACATTCCCAAGCGAATACTCCAATCTTGATTCCCTGTCCATCGCTTTGGGATGATTGAGTGTTCTTCCTCTCCCGATAAATTTAGATCGCTCCGTTTCGAACTGAAGCGGTTCGGTTAAATTTTCTTTCTCTTCTCCGGCAAATGTGTGCACCATCCACATGGGGGACTCTTTATCACTCCGGGGCCGTCGTTTTGCCAGCAGCGCGTGATGTTCAGCCAGGTAGTCTGTTTGAATAAACAGCTTGGAAAATGCCGGGTGCGAGTTGTGATCCTTTCTCTGATTCAGCACAACCTCTGCGTAACTCGTCACCTCAAGCTCTCTCTCTTTATCAGAATAGTTGGTCAGCGTGATTTTCCGGAGTTCGATTGGATAGTCGGGTGACACACAAACCTCAGTTGTTGTCTCAATCCACTCATCGACTCTGGAAGTAACCACTTTTCCGTTGTGAAACCAGCTGTCATACCGGTCCGGCTTACGTTTTACAGGCTGATGACCTGCAGACCAGAATTCATCGGTTTTTAAATCCTTGATGTACACAAAAACTCCCAGCGGATCGGTCGTCGGATCAGGATTCCAGCCATTAAGCGTAACTCCGTTATACTGGGCATTGCCTGTACCGGAGTGAGTCAGCAAACTTGAAAAACTGCCGTTCGACAGCAGACGCAATCTTGGCGGACTGATGTCCAGTTCCCCCATACCCGCATGCTCTACAATATTTTGAATGGTTTCCTGCTCTCCCGGTTCCAGTTCCACCTCAATCGGATGAGGTTCTTTAATCGGCACGCCTCTCGGTACCCGCTCTTGCAGGATTAATTCACAACCCTGAATTCTTGGATCAGCATGGAAATAATCCTGAATCACATTGTCATTCAAAAAATTCTCCAACGCAATAAGTCCCATTCCGTGATGGTGAACCATGTACGATTTTACCACCTTGAATGATTCCCCGCTGTTTAGTCTGGAGGGTGTAAAGTCAATAGCATCAAAAAATCCATGCAGCCCTGATCCACCCTTTTTCTCTATTCGCTTCAGGTTTTTTATGGATGAGGCGGGATCTACGGAAAGTGACAATAGTGATGCATACGGAGCTACAACATACTCCTCAGCAAGTCCGCGCTTTAGTCCCAAACCGGGTGCTCCGAATGCCCGGTACTGGTAGTGCATATTCAGATTTAAATTGTAGTAGGCACTTTCTGAAAATCCCCATGGCTTACTATTTTCTTTTACCATACTCCTGTTGCCACTTCACAACATTTTCGTAGGTATGATCCATCAAAGTTTCAGGGATACTCTTCATGAATAAAAGCGGCATCAAATATTCAAACATGGTACCTCCCCAGGAGAGCAGTATTTCATTCCGGTTCAAACTTGTAAGCCTTCTGCTCAATCTGAACCAATGCTCCACCGGAATATCACCTTTGGCGATGGCAATGTACGATGCAATTCTGGCTTCGCTTGCCAACAGATCGTATGTGCTTTTATCAAGCTGAGACCGATCTACATTAAACCCGATGCTAAAAAGCCCTCGCTTCTTCAGATATAGAAATGTAAAGTTCATCTCTTCGATCAATTTTTCACAAATCGAAATAATTTGATCTGTCTGACTTTTCCACTGTTTCAACAGAAGCACACACTGTGAATTTTCACTTTTATCCTTCATCATATCATCCAGCATTTCAGGAGAGTATTCAGACAGATCCATCGATGAATCTTCGCACAAACATTTCCATTCAGCGATCGATTTTTCCAGCTGGCGAAGCGGACTTTCCACCCAATAGCGCAAATCCTGCATGTATTGGTCATCGTAGTGACTGCCTAATGGCAACAAGTCAACTGCGCTCAAGTGGGTGGCATCTTCTTTAATTTCCCGGAGCAATTCTAACCCTGATTTTTTACTTCGGTCCACTTTATCCAGAATGGTTGCTGTAATTGATTGAATATCCCGAAAGCAGGGATTGCTACCGGGGCAATCATCTTCAAGCTCTAAAAAAATATTCTGAACCGCTCTGACGGTATCTTTTAAACCCTCCCAAAATTCAGAATTCAAGGGTTGTTTTTTCGAAGCAGCTTTAATTCCCTCTTTCGCCGTAATCAGGCCTGCAGCCAAATTTCCCGAGTCAACGGTAGAAATATATCTGGGATTTAATACATGCCCCATTGTGGTTTGATACCAGTTAAAGAAATGCCCTTTATATCGCTCCAATCTTTCAAGTGAAAGAAGCGTGTTTTCCATTCTATCCAGCAGCTCACTATACGTGATGTATCCCCTGTTATAGGCTACAAGATTTGCAACCAAAGCCAGGCCAATGTTGGTCGGTGATGTTCTGTCGGCCGGGGGCAACGGGGGATCAACCTGATAATTATCCGGCGGCAGCCACGACTGCTGTTCCGTAACCCACCGTTCAAAAAAGAACCAGGTTCGCCTGCTGTATTCTCTAAGCAATAAATAATCTGACTCATCAGCTTCGGCTTTTTTAGACTTGACAGGTTGACTTATATACCAAACGTATAACGGGGCACCGGTCCAAAACACAAAAAAAGGAACCATTGTCCACAAATAACCGGGATTTATAAAAAGCGCGCCGGCTATTATAGATACACCCAGTACAGTGGGTATGATCATCATTCTCAAATAGGCCGGTAAAGAATTCGGACTGCTCGATTCTGTTTGAGAGGCCGTAGTCCACTCCAGTAAATTTCTCCTTGAGAAATTTAGACGATAAAGCGTGCGGAAGATTGCATCCAGTTGTACTACAGCCTGATGGGGCAAAATTATAACCACAAACAGTGCCTGAACGGTGTTGATCCTCAGGTTGGCGCGTACTTTTTCCAGGTAGAGACGCCATCGTACCCTTGCCGGCCGGTTGATAATATCGGTTGACAAACTTACATATATCGGAAATGCCAGAATTCCGAATGCGAAAAGTGTCCAGAGCCATGCAGAGCCCGGAAGAAAAAACCAGCCTGATATAAAAAAGAGCGTCAGGAAAAATGGATTCAACGATCTACGGAGATTGTCAAAAATCTTCCACTTCGAAAGAATGTTGATCCGGTTTTTCTCCTCTCCCTGTTGTGTAGGTACATTTTTAAAAAGCCAGGAAGCAATTTGCCAGTCTCCGCGTGTCCAGCGATGATTTCTATTGCTGTAGCTCGCGTACGTCAGCGGATAATCATCGTACAATTCAATGTCCGATGCGAGCCCCGTTCTTAAGTAAGTGCTTTCGATCAGATCATGCGATAGAATCCGGTTTTCCGGAAAACAACCACTCATTACTTCATGAAATGCCGTGACGTCATAAATTCCCTTACCCGTAAAAACCGCTTCCCCCGTCAAATCCTGATAAATATCGGATACCGCTGTCGAGTAGGGATCAAGCCCGACATTTCCCGAAAATATCTTTGAAAACCACGTTTTTCGAGCTGATGCCGGCGGAATGGATATTCTGGGCTGAATGATGGCATAACCGGAAGTAATCCTCTTCTTCTCCTGATTGTAAAAGGCACGGTTCAGAGGATGAGCAATCGTTCTGATCAGGTTGATGGCACTGTCGGGCGGCAGTTTTGTATCCGAATCCAGCGTAATTATATAGTTCACTTTATCACGCTGAAGCGACTCCATCAAATTTCCTGCAATAAATGAATACGTCGTTTTCGCATTGGGATCAGACAAAAGCATGTTGAACTCTTCCAGCTTTCCCCGTTTTCGCTCCCAACCCATCCAAACTCCTTCAGATTCATTCCAGATTCGATCTCTGTGCAGTACGAAAAACTTATCACCGTAAGCTGAAGAATATTTTTCATTCAACTCAGAAATGGCTTGTTTGGCAGCATCCAGGATTTCCTGATCGACCGGTTCTGTTTCATTCAATGAATCATGAAAATCCGAAAGAAGCGCAAACTGTAATCCCGGATGCGGATTTGCCAGAGATCTGATTTCAAGCCGATTGATTTGGTCTCTCACATCTTCGACCGATGAAAACATAGTTGGAACCACAACCAATGTTCTGAACGCGTCAGGAATGCTGTCCCTGAAATCCATTTTATTTAATTTTCTGGGCGGGAGTAGAAATGCAAAAAAGCGGTTGACGGCAGATACAGACAGATCGAGTGCCGGGAATAGTGAAACCAGTAAAACCGATATCGCAACAAATGGTGATTCACTGATTGCGTCCGTAACCAACCACAAGATCACCATCAGAACAATTGTGTGGAAAATAATTGTGGCAATATACCAAAATGGCTTTTTTTCAAACCACTTCTGAAATCTCTCCCGGAACGGCATTCGATATCCCAAATCTGATGCAAAATTCCTGTAGCCTTTACCCACCAGGTAATAACCGATATGCTCTTTTACTGCAGACCGGTTGTAGAGTGAATCCAAATCACCTTCACCCTGCTCATTTAATCGGCCCTGATCTTCTGCTAAAATGAGCACCTTTTCAGCCACATCCGTTTCAGAATTCCCTGAATGGCGGCTTATTCGTTCAACAACCCTCCGGTAGTGATCCCGCGTTTCAAAATCCATATTTGAGTAGGCACCATACGGATCAAGTCGCAGAATCTGATCCACAATGGAACACTCTTCTACAAAGTCTGACCAATTTGTTTCTGAAGATTCACGAAGCGTAATAACCGCATTTTGAATACTGACCTGCAGCCGGGACTGGCGCTGTGCATCAATGCGCATCGCATCATCAATTGATAGATCCAGCTTTTTAAATCTGTAATTAAACCAGCGTTTTTGTTCTTCCTGTAACAGTCCGGCCTGCAATAACTGGTTATAGAGTTCAATCAGAGCAAGAACGTTCTCATCTGTATTCCTATATTTTTCAATCCAATCAGATAGTGAACTAATCAGTTTACCGGGTTCATTAATATCATTTTCATTTTTTTTGCTAATCAGTTCATTTACTTCCTTCCAAATCTCTTTTCGGTCTATAATCCTGGAGGCTTTTTCAGAAAGATTCTGAATGAGTAACAATCGAATCATAATTGGGATGGCCCAAATCTCACCCAA
This sequence comes from Rhodohalobacter sp., assembly GCF_034521535.1. GTDB lineage: Bacteria > Bacteroidota > Rhodothermia > Balneolales > Balneolaceae > Rhodohalobacter. The sequence continues at coordinate 886,250 of NZ_JAXHMF010000006.1, forward strand.
TTTGAGCGTTTCAAACTGCTGATAGTGCTGTATATAATGGATCAAAACCTCTTCATCTACAAGATTGTCTGAATGTAAGAGATAGTTCATGATAAGCTCATAAACCCTGGGCAACCCTTCATATTCCCCGTTTGCAAGCGCTGGAATATTTCTTTGAAATTCGCGGGGAAAATCCTCACTCACCTGGACAATCTGTTCCTGAATGATGTAAAAATTGTCGATCAGCCACTCAGCTGCAGGAGAAAGATCTTTATTTTGCTTGGCCATGCCCGACAATATCCGATAGGCATTAACCAATATCTTTTTTGAATTTTCAAGAATGGGCTTAACCGGACGTATTTTTTTTGAGGAATCAGAAACGGAATGCAACTCTGCCAGATTTGTCGCACTCTCTTTTAAATAGTTAATATTGTAAGATATCTTGGATTCCTGATCCATTTCACTCTCTATGGTCATGTTTCAGAATTGAGTTTCTCTCATATCAATATCCGCTTCTTATCTCACAGACGGATAAGGAATTCTTGAATCTGTTTGAAAGTATTTCTCATTCCTAACGTAGGAATTGCCCCAATTCCCATTCTCATTCAACCCAGTCGTTCTCTGTCTCCAGCGGACGATACTTATTCCAGATCTGCTGAATTGCTTTTGGCATTTGTCCGCGAATATCATCCATCTCTCCGGGTGTAGTTCTATCGTATAACAATTCTATTACAACCCGGAATGCTTCATCTGCAGAGATAGGGTTGGCATTACCAAGATCTTTTTTGATTCTGGACATAAACTCCTCGGCATTCAGTTTATCAGGTTTCCCTGACGGCTTATATCCTTCAAAAAAGATGCCTCGTATTAAAACCGGAAGCTGCGCAGAGAGTTGAAAAACCTCTTCTATGGTTGTACGATCTCTTAGTGTATGCAGCACCGCTCTTAGGCAACCGTAAGACCAATCAGTCCGGTCCGGGAAACCTGCTCGATCACCAATTTCCAACAGCCACTCATTTGCCTCTTTGCTGTGTTTATCAAAATTTACTTGAATGCTCATTTTATTCTCCTTTGATTCATTTTTTATGTGGTACCTCTTTATATAAAGTGAGCAGATTATCTTACAATCTACACTGTAAAAGACACTCTCCTTTGTAGTACAGATGTGAATCTCTTTGTACTATTATATAGTAAGACTGAATTAGGAACACCCCTACAGTACAGAGCAAAAACGGATTGAAGGGATACAACCCAACAAAATCCCTGTACAACTGACATATCATTCGTTTTTGGGACGAGGAAGTGGTTGATGATATCGACAATGTAATTCAGGCAAACGAAATCACCGTCCTCAACTAGCAAGAAAAGCTCAGTCTCTAAAATCCACTCTTGAGAAGGGAAATGCGTAGGCGAGTGAGCGAAGCTAGTCGAGTCAAGCGAGGGGTAGACATGCTCGCAAAGAAGTGCAAGTGTTTAAGGCTGAATAAAATAATTATTCTTGGAATACACTTTTTTTCAAGCCATTACCCAAACATCAAGTAAAACCACAGAAGAGAATATCAGGATAGTTTATTGGCCAATCACCACTCAAACACTCCAAAATTATCATCTTGCAGCATCTCGTTAACTTCATCTAGGTCAAAATATTCCGGATCGTACTGCCCTCCAATCCACTCTTTATACATTTCATGCTCCGGATGAGAGGGATTATTCAACGCTTTTTTAAACTCCTGAAATCCCCAGATGCCGCCGACGTCCTCGGGCGGACAGTTCATGGCTCCGTCTGTACAAACAGGAAGTGGTTCCTCACAGTTTTCAATTATTTCTTCGAGAGTGATAATGTGCTCCCAGCCATCACCGAAATCGTATTCGTAGCGAATCTTATCACTCTTCTCCTCCAAAAGCCTGTCGATAGTATATCCGGTGTAATCGATACCTGCAGAATCCAGGAAGTCGTCGTCTATTGGAGGTTCCAGGAAAACTCTTCCCTTAATAAACTGGTGTAGATGAGAATTAGTCCAGCCCATGGCCGTCTGGATTACTTTATGGAGATCACTTAGCAGGATATCGGCGGGAATGATCAATTTCCGCCAGATTTTGGGTTTTGAGCCTGCAAGTTCGAGTTTAATTTGGTAAGCGGATTTCTTCATGTTTTGCACACTATTTTTAGAGTTTATAAGAGAATTATCTTTAGTCTTTCAAAGATGCGTTTTTGCCTTATACAATCTACTGATTGGAGGTAGTAGTTCACAGAATAAACGTAAAACACACTTATCACAAATCCGAACATAACTAATCTGTACGCAGGTAAACAGTTATTGAGTCTTGAAACTAAAATGAACTATAGAATTCCCACTGCTAACACTCTTCCTCTCAAACAGTTCTTGTTTAAAATATCGCACATTAAACAAACTCCAATAACCTGACAGGAGGCTATGGAGATAATACTACACGCAGTTAACTGCAATTCTTACATAGCATTACCACCTAAGTATTTATACTACTATTGAGTTCTTTGAGCTATTGAGAGTAAACGGATTAAGGGCACAATTTAATCTGCTACTACGGTGCAGGTTGAATCTATCAGAAAATTGTCCGCTGATAAATCAAGGTATCTTCAACAAAAGGAGTGCCTGATTGTGCCCCGGTCTGAATTTGTGGTTAATGTTGAGCAAACGAGAGGTTCAAAATCAGCCGGAGAGAAAAAAGAGAGAGGTTCGGTTAAGAAACTCGAAGTCAACAGTTAGGGGTGTCTTGAATCCATCAAGGCTGAGAATATACCCTTTGAACTTGAAATCCGATCATACGGGACGTAAGGAAATTGTTGACTTCGATCCAATTAAGAGAGGAAGTAGCCCCGTAATCAGAAATCTGATTACGGGGCTTTTTTTTGAATTATTATATATGGGGTATAACTATGGAGTTTAAATCAATTTTTGATGCTACAAAACCATTTTAGATGCTTAGATGCTCTGAATTTAAGTTCGATTCAGCTCCAAAGGAGTGCCGGTCAGTAACATCGTGCAGCGCGCGATGATAACAAGTCAAAAGGTTCAAAAGCCCCAACGCGGGCGTAAGCTTAACAGTTTAATCCCAAACATATCGTTCATCAAAATCAACTCCGTAGTTTTTTAAGAACTTCCTATACTCATCCTTAAATGTTATCTTTTGATGGTGTTCGTGCTGATTCTTTATGTATTCAATTACAGTGTCTACATGTTTTGGGGATACTGAGAAAATCCCATAACCATCCTGCCAATAGAAATTAGAATAGGGTTTACCCATTGTTTTGATCCATTTTGATGATCCCTGCTTGATTTGTTGAACCAAAGCCATCTGGGCGACTTTTCTAGAAAGAAGGCATAAAAGATGAATGTGATTTTTGTGTCCTCCTACCTGAACGGGATTACATTCTAACTCTTTACAAATCCCCCCAACATAATTGTAAAGATCATTTTCAATCAGGTCGTCAATCAGATTTTTTCTGTGCTTTGTGCTGAAAATTATATGCGTATAAACCTTGGAAAGTGATTGAGGCATAAGCAACGTTTTGACGGATTTACGCCCTTACAGGGCTTTCTTTTTTGGTCGGCGCTTTGGCATAGTGCTCTGCACTATGTTATTGACTTTGCCCCTTTAGGGCAAGCAAGTCCATTGATGTAAATAAATCAACCATTTGTTGTACACAAACAAACCAAGAACTAGCAGTTTTGGTACTATTTCCAATACCCACACTTGCTATTACGCCAAAAATGATATTCGAATTAAATGAAACTCCCTCTTTACCAATAATGATTGCCATTGAAAGCCCCACAATCAAGCCAACGGATATGTACCAATAAATTAGTGTACCGGTTAATCCAGTCATTATTACCTTCCCAATACGTTTATTATGTGGATGATCCAGCCGGTTTTGTGCCATTTTTTTCGCTTTCGCGATTATCGGGTCTGCACCCTAAACCGACCGGTCATCCAAATCTACTTTCACGCCTTTTGATCTTCCAGAACAAATGTAATTTTCGCATTCACCCTGAATTTGACCACTTTATTATTCTCTACAATTCCCTTGATGTTTTCACAATAAACACTTCGGATATTATGAACTGTTTTTGATGCTTCTTTTACCGCATTTGTTACAGCTCCCTCCATTGTACTTCCTTCGGCAATCACTTCAATTACTTTTGCTAAAGACATGACTCCTCCTTTTTAATCTTCTCTTGTTTATTATTTCAAATCCCTTGTTAAAGATCTCAATTTCTTCTGCTTTTGATTGTCCCTCATCTGTAAGGCACTTGTAAAGTAATCACTGCTATAAGTGTCAGCAATTCTCAAACTTGAACAGATCAGTGATGGTAATTTACGCTGTCAAGGTTTTCCTACACCCGGCTCGGTTTTTCCATGAGTCCATCTCCATCATTCTGCCGATACAGCATCTGCGAAGTAATGATTAACATTATAAACAGAGATAAAACTCTCTGTAAAATATTTGATCAACTTTAGTCCGGAGAGATTATGAAATCATATGAAAAGAGAATCAGGATTGTCCTGGACGTTCCCAAAGCGACTACTGCATACCATAAACTGATGGAGCAGTGGGAAAATGAAGGGGGAGCAATCACGGTAAAACACGACAGTGAACCAATACCTGAGGCAAAGCTTCCATTCCGTGAAGGTGAAGCATTCCAGGTTGTACGAGGAACCATCGATTTTGTTGAAGATGAGGTTTATTACTTAGTGGATGTAATGAAAGTAGATATCGAATAATACATTTAACGTGAATTTCATATTCAATCAAAAGATAGGTGTACATCATGAAGCTGATGATTGTTTACGGTTCCACTGAGGGACAAACTCGCAGAATTAGTGAGTTTCTCCGGGATGAATCTGAAATAGCCGGACATGTTCCCACTCTGTTTGACGCGATGGTTACTCCGCCTGCACCTGATCCTTCTGAATTTGATGCTGTATTGATAGCCGCATCACTGCACGGTGGGAAATATCAAGTAACTGTAAAAGATTTTGTTCAGAAATATCATGGCAACCTCAATCAAATGAATTCATGTTTTCTTTCCGTGAGTCTTACGGCTGCTACCGATGAGCCTGAGTCGTGGAAAGAGCTCAAACAACATACCGAAGATTTTCTACTGGAAACCGGATGGAAACCCAAATTTATTGAACAAATTGCCGGGGCACTCCTCTACACTCAGTACGACTATTTCAAACGTTTTATCATGCGTATGATCAGTCGCCGGTCCGGTGGCGATACCGATACAACCCAGGATCATGAATATACTGACTGGGATCAGGTTCGTGGTGTAATTCGCAAAATTGAAAAACTGCCGTAAGCTTTTTACTGAAAATCTACAGGCTGATTCAAAGAAATATTACACACGTTTTTACCTAACCCTTACGTCAAAAAAGTTTGGCGTTTTTTATACTGCAGTAGAGTTTATTGACATACTGAAGGGAATTAAGAGCACAGAGTAATTCTTATGCTACGGCAGGGAGTCATTTAGTCCGGAAAAATCATCCGCCGGCTCTTTTTAAGTCTATCAAACGATTAGAAAAGTGTGCTCCGGTTAACTAATTTTCAAGCTGTGATAATTAATAATCCAGACAACTAAAAAATTGTCGGGGTCTTGACGGGAGTGTCTTGATTCGTTCGAGACTGAGATTATATCCTTAAAACTTGAAGCAGTTAATGCTGACGAAAGGAGATTGAGACTCCGATCATTTTCAATCAAACAGAAAACCCCGTTGTGATTCAATTCACAACGGGGTTTTTTATTTACTGCCCGATTTAGAAATCAATTTACTTTAATGGATTTTGGTTTAACGGTTTCCGTTTTCGGAACCACCAGCTTCAAAACTCCATCCTTAAATGTGGCCTGAATCTCCTCATCTTTAATGGAATCGGTTAGAGTAAAAGACCGGTAAAAACTTCCGCGATATCGCTCCTGGCGAATGTAATCTTTCTTCTCCTCTTTCGATTCGGTTTTTCTTTCACCCGTAACCGTAAGTCGTCCATCCTGGTAATTTACTTTGATATCTTTTTTATCCATTCCGGGAATATCCATTTTTATGAGATACTCATTATCGTCTTCCGAAATGTCAACGCTTGGCGACCACATTCTCAAATCAGATCCGCCATTCTCTTTTTTCCAGGAAAATGGAACAAGATCATCAAAAAAATGATCCATCTCTTTCCTGAGCATATCTATGGCTCTCGGTTCTTCTCGCTTAATCATTTTCATTTGAACACCTCTCACTATTTTATTTCAGTATTTAACACATGGAAATAATCATCCATACATAATAGTATGTTTAATTTCTTAACGAACGTTAGCGGAGGGTATGAATAGTGGTGTAAGAAATTATTGAGAAGGAGGATATGGGAATTTCTTACAACCTGAACTCGAATCTTATTTATTTCTCAAAGTTCATCAAGAGTCCCCCTCTGCCCCCCAGTGTCACTTCACTACATTTTTCAATGAGGGGATTAAGGATGAATTATCCATAGCATTAAATCTCAGTGAAGTAGGTGTACTGATTGCATTAAGTTAATACGTTCATTTTTTGAAATGAGTGCAAACAGGATCCCAATAGTAACTCATTTTTATTTAAAAAAAGCGAAAGAACCCTCCGGCCTTGATTGGTGAAGGGGTGGCATAGTTTGCATCAAAGCGCGGGAGACATCACAATATCGGCTCCCTCGGGAGCAATCGATGTTGTGTAACCGCGCGGGCAAACCGTGCCCGGAAGCAATCACAGTCGGGAGTTTTTGGTGACTTTTGGCGGTCCAAAAGTCACAAGGAATACATCTTTAATGATTATAATATTATATAGATTAATTTGGAAGACTAAGGAGGAGAACTAAATTCATTGATTTTTAGATTCGAACTGAGTTTTACACGCTTCAGGTTGCATTAAATCAAGCTTAGTTTCTCATAGTTTGTGTTCACTTTCCACCCATTTTACCGCATGGAAAATCATTTCTGTTGAATTTTTAAAGTCCATCTTCTCTTTAATTCTCGAGCGGTATGTCTCTACGGTTTTGGAGGCGAGGTGAAGCTGCTCGGCAATCTCGCTGCTGCTTTTACCTTTCCCCATCAACTCAAACACTTCCAGTTCACGGTCACTCAGTATATCGATAGATGAAACCGAACCCTCTTTTTTTCCATGCATCGCATTCATCAGTAATTTCTCATTCAGTGAGTCACTCACATAAATTCCACCTTTGAGAACTTTCCGCACTGCTTTTATCAATGTTTCACTCGATTCAAACTTCATAATATATCCCTTAGCCCCGGCCCGCAGTGCCCGTTCACCATATAGTGATTCTTCATGTCGCGATACAACCAATATTTTCATATCGGAATCCTGAAAAATAATATTTTTGACCAGTTCTATACCGTTCATCCCCGGCAGTGAAACATCAACCAGTAACAGATCAGGTTTATCATTTTCCAGAATTTTTAATACATCTTCAGCTTTTTCACACTGATGAATCACTTCTAAATCCGGTTCCATCTCGAGCGTATTAGCCAGGCCTTTCCGCATCATTGGGTGATCGTCTACGATTAATATTCTCTTCTTGAATGAATTACTCATAACTTCCTCTCTGTTATTCGAAATGTTGCATATTATTTGGAATGACGCAACGAATCTGCGTCAACTCATCCGTTGTTCTGGTGATTTCAAATACACCACCCATCACCCGGGCACGGTATTTCATGATTTCAATTCCCGAACCTTCCCTGGTTTTTACGTCATCCGAAAATCCAATTCCATCATCTACAACGGAAAGCGCTGTATGGTGTTCATTATTCGAAAGTCTCACTTTTACGCTGCCCGGTTTTCCATGCCTGATGGCGTTATTAATAGCTTCCTGTGCAATTCTATAAAGATGTAAGGCCAGATTGTGGTCATAAACTTCAGCATCTTCAAAATCGTAAAATTCACAGGATACACCGGTTAATTTTTTTGTTCGCTCACACAGTTCCTGAAGTGCAACACTCAACCCTTTTTTTTCAATATCTACCTGAACCAGTCCACGAGCCAGTGTTCTTGCAAATTCATCCGCTTCCCGAATCATCATTGCAATTTCTTCCACATCTTCAGCAGCTTTCGAGCCGTCCATTTTCAATTTTTTTGCCAGATTTTCAGCGAGCATTCGGGTTCCGGTCAGCATTTGTCCCAACCCATCATGCATGTCTCTTCCAATTTTGCGTCTCTCTTCCTGTCCCGATTCAATAATCCGCCGTTCAAGATTTCTGCGTGCAGTTAAATTTCGAATAATACCGGTATATATTTCCTTATCTCTCCAGGCAACTCTGCTTACCGTAATTTCGATCGGCAAGAGCTCACCCTTATTATTTATTCCCCGCATCTCTTTGCTTTGTCCCGTCATATTTTTATCGAAAGACAGATCTAAACCGAGTAGTTTACTTTCAAAATCTTCATTGAATTGCGGTTGCAATAGAAAATTAAGAGGACGTCCCTCAAGATCTGTTTTTTCGAGTCCAAACAGACGTCTTACAGACCTATTGGAACTCAAAATCTTACCGTTTTTGTCGAATGTAATTATTGCATCGGTTGAGCATTCAAAAACATTTTGAGAAAGAGCCTTTACTTCTTTTAGCTTTTCTTCTGTTTGGATTAGCCTTTCGATCTCGACAACTGAAATAACACAAACCGGAAAATCCTTATCATTCTCTACCATCTTCGCGCGCACATCCAGCCAAACCTTCTCTCCGTCATTTTTTATGCCGTGCCATTTGCCCCGAACAGATTCACCCCGAATGCAAGCTTTTACTACATTTTTAAACGGAGTAATATCCTCATCTCCATACAAATCCCGAACGTATTTCCCTATGAGCTGATTACATTTGAAGTCAAATATTTTATCCGCAGCTGAGTTTGAATAGCTGATACGGCCTTTTAAGTCCGTGATGATCACCCCATGCTGTATGCATTCAATGATTTTTTTACTTTCCGTTATAGTTGGGAATGACATGTAAATTACTCCATTATCTAGAGCGCTACTCAGTTTATATGCTAAAATTAACCGCTTGATCTCCACTCAATATTGAGTGATCGCATCTCTTATTCTATTATCATAGTCAAAATATTTACAAGATGAATCATTAAAACCCCTGCATCCAGGTAAGGGATAACCTTACAAAACATTTCTTTGGATCAATTTTATACGTATCTGTCCACAGGCAACCTTATGTGTATCAACATCAAGGGTATATCGCAATTATTTTTTATCTGTCATTGCACTCCAAGTTATTTTCTATAGGGTTATTCTACGTGACTTTCGTATGCAGATATTTCCGGCATCTTTAAGTCATTCCATCAGCAAAATTCCTTTAAAAAATAATTTCACTACAAATCAAGATATTTTACCCGATTTTAACCATTCAGGAGATACAAGACTACAACGTAGACGACATATAAAATCAACAGGAACGCTCCCTCTTTGCGATCTATAATTTTTTCTGTAATGAAAATAGGTAAACAGAATAGCGCAACCACTCCCATCACCGGAAGATCAAAATAGAAAAGTGAACTGCTGATGTTGAGTCCGTCCGGCAGCATAAATGCCGTAAATCCGAGAACTCCAAGCAGGTTGAAAACATTACTCCCCACCACATTTCCAACGGCAATATCCCTCTCACCCCGAAATGCCGCAATTACAGAAGTGAACACCTCCGGCAGTGACGTTCCGGCTGCGACAATGGTTAATCCAATAATCAACTCACTGACTCCCAATATCCGGGCAGCAGTAATTGCGCCGTCCACAAACCAGCCCGATCCATAAATCAACATGGTCAGCCCTACTGCAATAAATGCCAGATCCCTGAAAAGATCTTTAAAAGACATCTTATTTATTCCACCATCTACAGAGACCTCAAATCCATTTGATACATTTTTCTTCTTTCTTCCAAAATAGATCAGCAGAATGATGTAGAAAATCAGTAAGGAAAATAGGAAGAGCCCCTCAAACCGGCCAACAACAAGATTATAAGAGAACAGCCAGACCAGTCCGGAGAGTACAATCATAAACGGTACATCGTATCGAACCAGTTTTTCCTGCACATTTAAAGGAGTGATAAAAGCCGAAAGGCCAAGTATGAAGAGGATATTAAAAATATTACTTCCGATAACGTTGCCGGCCGCCACATCAGCCTGTCCCGAAAGAACGGTTTTCAGGCTTACAGAGAATTCCGGTGAGCTGGTTCCAAAGGCTACAATTGTTAATCCAATCACTAACGGGGATAGTCCCAGGGCTGCAGCCAGTTTTGAAGCGCCTCTTACCAGAAGCTCGGCTCCGCCAAGCAGAAGAATGAGACCCAGAATAAATAGAATTGCAGTCAAGTTATAAGGGAGTTTTAATTCAGTTAAATAGCCAAGTCATGATTATGATAATCGTTGTATATAAAAAAATTTACTGATAAAATTTCAAATCCCTACTCTCTCACTTTAACTAACCGATAAAACTTTTCCGCCATCGATTAACAATCTTATCAATCTCTCCCCCAATGATGACCAGTGATCCAATTCCAATTATAACCATCCACTGTTCAGCATCAAGAGGTACGGTTCTGAAGACGGTTTGCAGAAATCCTACATGAAGTACTGCCAGATGTGCCAAAAGGGCCGCCGACATACTCGCAAACAGAAATTTGTTAGAGAAAAAGTTAACCTTAAAAATACTTCGATCGAGTGAACGGCAGTTTACCACATGGAAAAATTGAAATACCACCATTTGTGTCATTGCAACCGTTCTGGCAACATCCAGGTCACCACCGGTTTGGTTCATAGCCCACCAGAAACTTCCAATCGTGCCCACAGCCAATACGATACCCACACCTCCCAGACGTTCTATTAACCGCCCGTTTAAAATGCCCTCTTTTACGGGTCGTGGTTTTCGTTTAGCGATCCCCGGTTCACCCGGTTCAAAGGCAAGCGCCACATCCTGCAATCCATTGGTTACTAAATTGATCCACAATATTTGAACAGCAACAAACGGCAGCGGCCAGTTCATAATAACAGCCGCCAGAATAACGATCACTTCACCCACGGCTGTGGAGAGAAGGAAAAATGTAACTTTCCGGATATTTGAAAATACGATCCGACCTTCCTCAATCGCGGCCGTGATTGTGGAGAAGTTGTCGTCTGACAGAACCATGTCGGATGCCTCTCTTGCAACATCGGTCCCCGATTTACCCATGGCTACACCTAAATGAGCGGCCCGAAGCGCGGGTGCGTCGTTCACGCCATCACCCGTAACCGCCACGATGTGACCAAACTCCTTGAGTCTCTCCACAATTCGATGCTTATGCTGCGGGGTGACTCGGGCATAGATATTCACATCCTTCAGCTTTAAATCCAACTCCTCATCCGACAACTGATCGAGCATTTTGCCTTCCAACGCTCCGTGCTCCTCCGGATCCATTCCCAGTTGCCGACCGATTGCAACAGCCGTATCGATGTGGTCTCCTGTAATCATCACCACCCGAATTCCGGCCTCCTGCGCTACTTTCACGGCTTCCAGTGCTTCAGGTCGAATGGGGTCTTCCATCCCCTGTAAACCGGTAAAAATTAGTCCCGACTCAAGATGCTCCTTCCTTTTCACTTTTGTCTCTCCCGTTAAGCGATATGCCATCGCCAAAACCCGCAGTCCCTCAACAGCCATCTCTTTTGCAGCTTCCTTAGCTTTTTCCCTGTCAAGCGCCACTACTTCACCATCTGACAGCTGATGTGAACATCTGTCCAGAACAACTTCGGGAGAACCTTTCATGAAAATGATATTTCCATCTTCCATCCGGTTTAGCGTGGCCATAAACTGCTGCTCCGGCTCAAACGGAATCAGGTCCAGTTCCTTTGCATTTTCCTCTTTATTCCGGAGACTGACTCCTCCTTTAAAAGCCGAAACATGCAGGGCAATTTCGGTAGGATCACCGTGCGGTACACCATCGGCCAGGGAAACTGCATTGGCTTCGTTGGATAGGGTCCCCGCTAACAAGGTTTGATAGAGAGCTGAATTTTTAGTTATTGTTTGCTGATTCCCGTGTTTCTCAATTCTGCCATCCAGCTTATATCCGGTTTCGGTAGTTTCGAAAATCTGATGATCTGCCCAGATTTTACGTACCGTCATCTCATTTTTGGTCAGCGTGCCGGTTTTATCCGACCCGATCACGGTGGTACTGCCAAGTGTTTCAACCGCAGGCAAGGACCTGATAATTGCCTGTCGATTGGCCATTCTTCGTACGCCAATTGCAAGGGTAACCGTCAATACAACAGGCAGACCTTCAGGAATTGCGGATACGGCCATCGCTACAACCGTAATAAATATTTCGGCCGGTGCCATCTGATGAACCAAACCGATAACGGCAATCAGTATGGCAAATCCGACGATCACATAGCCGATCATATGCCCCAGTTTATCAACCTTTATCTGAAGCGGTGTTTTGGTAATCCCAATTTCTTTTACGGATGAGGCTATTTTTCCGAGCTCAGTGGATTTCCCGGTTCTTACTACCAACGCCCTGGCTCTCCCCTGGGCAACAATCGTCCCGGCAAACACCATATTTTTCTGATCACCGGGTACCGGATTTTCATCGTCCAGCACGTCCTCATGCTTTCTTACCACCATCGACTCGCCGGTCAGGGCCGATTCATTCACCTCCAGTCCGTTTGAGTGTAAAATCCTCATGTCCGCTGCCACCCTTCCGCCGGAGGTAAGAAGAACAATATCACCCGGAACCAGATCCTGGCCGGGAATTTCGATTTCATGTCCGTCGCGAATGACCATTACTTTTGGAGCCGCCAACTTGGAAAGAGCTTCAATGGCACTTTGGGCTTTCGATTCCTGAAAATATCCGATCACCGCATTGAGCAATACAACCACCATGATGACAGCTGAATCGGTATAGTCCTGAAGGATCAGGGTTACAAATGCTGCTGCAAGGAGAATATAGATCAGCGGATCCTTGAACTGATGGAGCAGAATTTGCCATTTGGTTAACCCTTGTTGAGTTTCGATCTCGTTGGGTCCATAATAAGCCAGCCGGCGTTGTGCTTCATCAGCCGATAATCCTTTACCATATGAGCTCTCAAGATTTTTGACAGCACTCTCTGCATCGAGGTTGAACCACGGTTTCTCGACGATCTCAGACTCCATTGATTCCGTTTTATTCTGCTCCATATCACTCCTGAATGATTACCCGGAACACCTGCTTTCTATCCTATTAACTAATAATATCTAAATTCGTGCACTTTAGCTGTAAGTTATATTATTAACCTTCAATAGTGGATAACCTGATATCATCCTCGAATAAAATTGAAATCTTATACATTTTCTTTTTCAAGCCATATGGAGTTCATCAGGTCAAGTATTACATTGTCTGAATGAAAAAGAAAACACTTAAAGCATTTAACAAGCTGGAGATACAAAGAGAAGAATTTTTAAATCTTTTCCACAGTCACAGTGAAAATCAGCTTCAATTCCGGCAGGAAGCAAATTCCTGGAATATGCTTCAGGTGATGCGCCATCTGGTGACAGCCGAATCTATGTCTCTCACCTACATTAAAAGAAAGGTGAATAATGCTGATAAGCTTCAAAAGGCTGACTTCATGGCCAAGCTTCGGGCACTCTTACTGAAAATAGCCCTGGCTCTCCCGATTAAATTCAAGGCTCCGAAAATTGCAGAGGTGAAGGAAGAAAACCCTGATTTCGAGTCCACTGTAGAAGAATGGAACAATGTGCGGGAAGAGTTACATGAGCTATTAGAGAATACTGATGAAGCGATCTTTTCAAAAACGATCTATAAACACCCGCGGGCAGGATATCTGACTCTTAAACAGACACTTGAGTTCATGGAAGATCATATCAATCATCATCGTAAACAGATTGGTCGAATTATGAATCACCCACAGTTTCCCGATGAGTGAACGGTGATTTTTTAACTTGTATACAAAATAAAGTCCTTGAATTTGGCAACAAGAGAAGTCCCCTCATTTCCAAGGAGGGGCTCCGAGCGCAGCGATTCCCACGAAGTGATTTAGGGGTGGTTGATTTAGGTTGAGGAGTTAATTTCTTAATTTTTAATTCTCATCGAAATCTGCCCCCATCCCCTGACATTAACCATATATTCCTTAAATCATTTAAAATGATATAAAGTACCTCCACAGATTAAACTGTTTCCCTTATTCCTTTTGGGCCGCCAAAAGGAATCAAAAACTCCCGGGCGGTGATTGCTTCCGGGCCTGGTTTGCCCGCGCGGTTACACAACATCGATTGCTCCCGAGGGGAGCCGATATTGTGATGTCTCCCGCGCTTTGATGCAAACCATGCTATTCCTCCACCAATCAAGGCCGGCGGCTTTTTCGCACTGTTATAAAAAGATTGAGTTAATAATAATTGCCGATTTTTAACTATCCCAAAAACAAAACCTTAATTATATTTGAACTCATTTCGAATAGCGTTCAAATTTGAGTTCGATTTTAAAATTATGATAAAAGATTCTGAGGCTGTCCAATAAGATAATGTACTTCGATAACCGCTTAAATCATTTAGGTTGTTCTTTTAGACTCACCCTAAATCCCTCTCTAACTAATAGAGAGGGATTTATCGTTTAAATGATTTAAGCTCGATTCCTTTTTCTTTTACTTTTAGGACGGCCTCTTGGAGCATTTCAATAAGGATTAAGTATCGAACTCAGGTTTCAAATTTGTTTACTTCCAAATCCGTGATTTCCAGATGAAGCCAGGTAAAATCGCCCTCCGGCAGTTTCCAGGTAACACTTAGTTTAGTGGGAATGCGGTACCCATCGAGTGTGCTGTGTTCTGTTGCCTCAACCACCCATCTTTGCAGTTTTGCTTCCTCACCGCCTCCGTAGTACCGTTCGGCTTCAAATGATGTAAAGTCTCCCTCTTCGCTGAACCGAAAGATTCCCGAAACCTCCTCCCCATTAACAGCCAGCGTGGCTTTTGCGGACAACTCATCGATTTCCTCCCATGAGATATACTCATTCAATGCAGCCGCCGGAAACCAGCAAATTTCGCCCAGGTACCGGATCATGGTCCCACTGTTTATCTTCTCATTATTCTTTTCATTCACAACATTGAAGAGCGATAACAATTTAATGATCATCTCCCCCTGCCCGTCTGTCAGCTTATCCCTTCCGGCCAGATGAACCAATGGCATCATCTGAACCTCTGTTGACCAGTTAAACGCAGGACGCTTCGTATCGAAATACTGCACCGCACTAAACTCCATCCATTTGCCATCCGGTGTGGTCTTCATTTCCCCGGTCTGTTTCAGCCGTACAAACGTCACATCCGGTTTTCCGGGGACTCCGGAATTCTTCAGCCAGGTTTGTACAATAGGTGGTAATTGATCCAAATCTTCACTGGCTATAACTGTGCCTGAAGGACGGGTAACCTGTTCCAGAAACACTGTCTGTTCATGTTCAACCATATTGCTGAACATAAAATGACCGATGGCCGGTATTGCCGCCAGCAATACTATGATATTGGCGATTGTGCCGAATTTAGCATCACCCCAAACGGTGAATATTAAAACCTGGGAAACGATGACAGCAATCATGGCAAGGAAAGGCCATACGCTGTAATTCAATAAATAAGTCAAAGCAGTCATCAGGAATAATACAGTGGCAATCAGCCAGATAATCCCCACCGGTTTGGAGATTGCAGCGGTTAATTGATTTACATCTCCGATATCAAAAGCTTTGAAAAAACCCAGCAGATGAATCAGGCCGTGAATCAGAATAATGAGTGAGAATATTGATTTAACCATAGCTGTTTTGAATTAATCCTCCTGAAATTGAATGGTAATGTATTAACTGCAAAATTCGCTAAGCACGCAAAGTATTTATAATCAATTCATTGAGGATTATAAATACTTTACTAACAGAAAACTCTTGCCAGTGTGAATGGCAAAAAACTCATGTAAAGTCAAAATCCTCGTAGTGTATAGCAGCTTTCGGAACTCCGTTCTTTTTCAGCTGCGGTACCAGCGCTTCCCTCATTGTCTTCGGCCCGCAGATAAAAATTTCTTTCGCTTGAACACCGGATATATCATGTACGGAAAGCAAGCCCTCCACATCCTCGCGGACCAGGTGGACATGAAAATCCTTCATCTTATCTTCTACTTCTTTAAACAGGCGCAGATGGATCGCTTCACTTTCGGTCTTTACACAATAGTAGAGATCTATGTTGTAGTCCGGATATTCTTGTTGCTCCAGGTCGTGTGCCCAGCTTAAAAACGGAGCGATCCCCACACCGCCGCCAATCCACACCTGCTTCGGTTTTCCCTTTCGGTAATCAAACCGTCCATACGGACCCTCGAGCAGTGCAACCGCACCCGGTTTCAGGTTCCGGTAGAGCTGTTTTGTATAATCACCCAGCACTTTTACCATGATTTTGATATGGCCGTCGTCTGATTTGTCACAAACGGTGAATGGATGCGACTCTCTTGAGAGGTCTGAGTCCTGAAAACTGAAAAAGAAGTACTGTCCGGGAATAAACCGGACTCTTTCATTTTCAGGAGTCATGGTAATTTCAATCACTTCCTCATTCAGGGAATCTGCTTTTTCAACCCTGTATCGAGGTTTTTCTATGACCCAATCGAAAAGAACCGATTTATAAACCCAAGCTGTAACACCAATAACAGACAAGGCTGCAAGATAGATAGCCAGTGCCGGGTTGGCTGAAACAGAAAGATCCAGAAAATAGATGTGAAGAATCCCAAGGATAAAAAAGACCCCCATGAATTTGTGAGTGATCTTCCACTTGTCATACGGCAGTTTGATGACAATGGTAACGAGCATCAGGAGGATCAAACCCCATAGCGCCCAGCTTCCGAAGTCAATTTCAACTTTGCGATGTACGGGAAGCAGATACCAGAAAACTTTGTCGAGTTCGCCGGGAATGAACCGCGAAGCCAGGAGGATTGGGTGAATCAGCAACAAAACCAGAGCTGTTCGGGCCATGGTGTGATGCAGGTGGTACATTTTGTCCAGTCCACCAAAGTAATCCTCCATCCACTTCCATCGGGCTGACAGCACAAACGTCAGTGCAAACATTGAAAATCCGGTCAGGGCTGTGATCTGACTGCTGTAAACAAGAAATGGATTCAGGTTGTTGCGAACAGTCGTTTCCGGAAATGAGATTAACCAAAGGGGAATAACCAACAGAGCCACTCCCCAAAATACCAGACTTCCGGAATCACTTTTTTCCATTTCTTTTACCCGTTAAAGATATGACCGGTTCGATACCAAACTAATTCAAGACCTCAACACATGCTATTTCAGCAAGCTAATCAGTCAAATCTCACAATATCCGCTCTTACAGTTACTTTCACCTTTGTATATAAAACCAGGTTCAGGATGTCAGAATCGTACCTGACATTTGTCAGTGCCAATTTCTGACCTTCAATCTCTTCTCCTGACAATTCAAAATTAGTCCAAAGATTTTCGAGTGCTTCAGCATACAGCATTCCAGTTCCTTCAACTCTTGCAATAGCCAAAGTTGTTGCAGATAAACCTGTGGAATAGCTCAATCCAAGCACAAAAGCAGACTCAGATTCACCCATCACATTTGTTGCTGCAATCGTATAGTTTCCATCTTCCAGATTTACGATGGTTTGATTGGCTGCTAAAAAAGCACCTGAACTTGTACATCCAACCAGCATTATTGTTGACAGCAGTAGTAATAGAACTTGATTTTTCATTTCCCCACCTCTTTGAATGATTGATTACTTACCAAATTAGTCTAATTTTAACAGACAAGACATAGGGGAAATACTGATTTATATAGGTTTAGATTAGAATTCTAAGTCTACAAAACCATCTTTATGAACTGCCTTTGTCAATTGGCAAAATGCATCTTCATCAGATCAAAGCTTAGCCTGTCAATTTTATCCGCCTCCGAATGACCGGCCGAAATATTGCTCAAAACAACCACACCTGTTTTCTGTTCCGGATCCATCACAACGGATGACCGATAACCGCCGGTGCCTCCGTTATGCCAATACCATCGGTCACCGCTATCCCGGTTCAGAATAAACCAACCCATCGCTATATCCATACTATCATTCACTTGAAAGGTGGAATCCCGCTGCAGTGACAAAACAGGGTCATCCGGATTGAAGTTAGCCTGAATAAACCGGGATAGATCTTCTGCTGTTGACAAAACTCCACCCGCACCGGCCAAATCTGCCATATCCCAGTTTTTTGCAGAACTTCCTCTTTTAGTCAAACCCGTGACAAGATAATCTTTAATCACCTCCCGGTCGGTTGTGGAACGGCTCATATCCATCGGTTCAAAAATTTTCTTCTGAAGCAAATTCTCGTAACTGCTGTTCTCCAGTTCACTTAGAAAAAGTCCCAGCAAGCCCGCACCCAAATTGGAGTATCGATGAGTCTCCCCGGGATCTCTGGGCATTATAAGATCATCTTTCAGATAAGTTTTTAATTCCTGCGCATCAAAATTTTTGTAGGGATTATTCATATTCCACAAGAAATTCAACGTATATCCACCGGGTAATCTTGGCAAACCGGACGTATGATTGGCGAGCTGCAGAAAAGTAAACTCGGGGTCCCCGGCCATCTCAATATCCAGCGCACTTCTTACCGTCTGATCCTCTCTGATAATTGAATCGTGAATGGCATGGGCCAGCAGCGTGGATGTTAATACTTTGGAGATGGATCCGATCTCAAAAACACGATCATGATTGTCGGTGTTTTTCAAATCATCATCTATGCGATGAGCGCCGTAAAATGAGACGGCAGTATCAGATATAAAAGCGATGGAAAACTGAGTCCCGTTTGGAAATAGACTTAGCGTTGATGCTATTGAATCTACTTCCACTTCAGTTAGCGAATTCGAAACCTGCAACTCATTAACTGCGCTTTCAGGTTCGCTAACACTGCTGCACGAAACAATCAGAATGAGTAATAAAACAAATGGACTGAGAAGTTTGAAGGTCTTCATTTCTATTTATCTTGTTAGGTGTTGAGTTGGAATGAAATTCAAATTCCGGAAACTCATATATATCATTCACGTTTAAAGCTATCCGAATTTTATTAATTTTGTCGTTAACTTGTAATTAATTCTTAACATACCTAATAATACTCAGCCCTTGTCTTCAACCAATCACAGACAGATTACCCTTAACCGGGAGGCGAACGAACATACGCGCCGTCTCAAACGCAGTCTCAACCGAGTAAAGTGGTCGAGCGCGCTCATGCAGATCTTCTGGACGGGCGGACCCGTGACGAGCATCGCTTTAATCGGTGGATATTACATCGGTTACGGCACGATGCCATCAACTGAGTTGCTCATCTATTTTGTGATGTTTAGCGTGCTTTCAGGTTTGGTAGGTCTGGTTGCAAAAGTTGTGAAAGACGGTACTCATGGTCACCTGGAAGAGAGACGCCAGCGGGATATTCTAAACGTGACGGATAAACTGAGCGATTTAATTCTGATTGCCCGAGATAAAATCACTGAAACGTATGAAGGTGAAGCCCGAAGACGGGAAGCAGCACTCCAGCTCCTTCGCCGTGTAGACCTGACACCATTTGGCGTTACTGTTGCATTTTCTGATCTGACCGGCGATAAAAAAGTAGGTGAGGCAATGGGCCAAATTTATACATACCGACGAATTGGACTGCAAACCCGTGTACGAGAGCTTTGTAATGAACATCACGATCTGATTTCGATAAAAATTGAAGAGCTTAAAGAGAACTCCCCTCAAGCAAGTTCTGAATTGAGAAGATGGTTTATCGGCAATCGATCCGGCAAACTGAAATACGGTGTGCCTCGTGAAAAACAGTTTTTACAGAGAATTATGTCGGCCATTGAACTTAATAATCCGCACGTAATGGCCTTCAGAGACGTGGAAGAGATGCTGATCCTTGCCTTTGAACTTATCAACGGCCGCGAAATTCCAACTATTACATTCAGCTATACGGGAAAATGGAAATATGCCAGTGTTCTGGATGAACTTGAGAAAAGCCGGAGTAAGTTCCGTGTTGCCCAAGCAAAGGCAGGCAACCGAATGAGAGCACTCTCCTCCTACCTCATCGAAACCGGACACGCCGATCCCGAACAGATGCCGGAAGGAATCGACATTTCCGAGTTGATTGAAAAAATCACTGCTACTATCGACTCGATGACGCATAAATCTGAGTCCTTGAGTAAAGACGAACTCAGCAAGTCTGAACTTCAAGCTTTTGAAAAAGATCTCGAAACAGCCATCGAATTTTACAGCATGGCTCATGAGGGATCCAAAGAGAGCCTGAAACGTTTTAAGGAGTTAAAAAAGACCTCTGCTGAATGGAAAAAAATGACGACCAAACTGGAGGCTTCCTCAACCGGACTGAAAATTGAATCGGGCCGACGAGGTATTCACATCAATGAAAATGTAATTTCCCTGAATGATGATGCTATTCTGGAAGTGTGTCGCCATCTGACATGGTTTTTCAAAAAAGAGGATGTTCAAAGTAAAAGCGACGCAATTTTTTCATCTCTCAATTATAAAGAGGCTATGACGGCAAGACGTCTTGCTATTGAAATTGCTGTTGCTCTTGAGCCACACATTGGTCTTTCAAAACCGGAAATCCAGCGAAATATCAATGCTACCAAAGCGATCTATCTTGGAAGCATTTCACCTGAAATGAGTGCTGAACAGAAGAAAGAGCTTGCGGAAAAAATGGCCCGTGAAGTCGATAACGGGTTGAACATCGCTGCGGTAAGACTGGCAGAAACCCTGGTAAAACAGTACCACGTAGAACTCACTGAAGGGGCGATCGATTTCTTTGTTCAAAACTATAATGCTTCTCGAAAAACTCTGGAAAACCTGGCCAAAAGTGGCACAAGACGTGACACCGATTCCACTTTTTTGAATCAGCTTCCACCTGCCGTACAGGCTCCTAAACCGGTTTGGAAAAAACAACTTCAGCAGCTGCACAGGCAAGTCCAAAAACTGAGCTAATTTTTTAAAACTGAGATTGTATAGGGATGCATTATTTTTAAAGCTATTACTTCAGTTAAAGCAAAAGAAAAGGCGCACATTTTAATGGGTGAAAGCTGGATCCAATGAATAACTCATGCTTTATTTAAAAAGGAAAAGAACCCTCCGGCATTGATTGGTGAAGGAGTGGCATAGTTTGCATCAAAGCGCGGGAGACATCACAATATCGGCTCCCCCGGAAATCATTCGTGTAACCGCGCGGGAAATGGGTCCGGAAGCAATCACGACGGGAGCTTTTGATTACTTTTGGCGGCCCAAAAGTAATATAGAAAACATGAGCAGATGGATGTTTATAGTAAGATATTTAATTATCCCAAGATCACATGTTAATGTATGTATCGGGCTCATCCATACAAAATGGACCCCAATACTTAGGTTATTTCCCAAATTCTTATCATGAACTCACGCTAGTTATCCTCCCCATACACGAGCTTCAAAAATTCCGCCTTTTCAACATCTCCAAAATACTCCTTAACATCGATTCCGTTTAGGGCTATTTCAATGTCTGACGGTTCATACCGAACATCTTTCAGCATCTCTTCAATCTCATCAACCGGTTCTTTGCCGAAGAAATCACCATAGATTTTCAGGTTCTGTATGTGCCCTTTCTCCACGTCCAATCGCAGATCAATCTCGCCAACCGGAAAACGTTTGGTTCTCTGAATATTGAAATCAGGAGACCGGCCAAAATTCCAGTCCCAGTTACCGTATTTCTCATCTTTCAATTCGTGAACGGCTTCCCATTCGTCATCCGTCAGATGATACGTTTCAAAATTATCCCGCTCGCGGTAGAGTCCGTCAAGCAGATTTTGCCTGAATTCTGAAACAGTCATCTCCTCGTTTAAAAACTCGCAGATATTGGCCACCCGGCTCCGAACTGACTTATGCCCTTTCGACTCAATCTTGCTCATCTTCACATCCAGCGCCCGGGTAACTTCCTCCAGGTCGCTGTTAAAGAGTAGCGTGCCGTGACTGAACATCCTCTTCCCGGTTGAAAATTGAGCATTTCCGGAGATTTTTCGACCCTCAGCGAGAATATCGTTGCGACCGCTCATTTCAGCATTCACACCCATCTCCTTCAGAACCTGAATTACGGGCTTTGTGAACTTCTTGAAGTTGTGGAGGTTCTCTTTTTTGTAGTTGGTGATGAAACTGAAGTTCAGATTTCCTTCATCATGATAGACAGCTCCACCACCCGACATCCTTCGAACAACATGAATTCCGTTCTCCCGAACATATTCATCGTTGATCTCCTCCAATGTGTTCTGATTTCGCCCGATGATGATGGACGGGCCGTTGATATAAAAAAGCAGGTAATCCTCGCTCTCACCGAAATTACGAAGCGCATACTCTTCAAGGGCAAGGTTGATACGGGGATCGGTAATCCCTTCATTTTCAATAAAAATCATATTAATTAATCGACTACACTTTGCTTAAAATTTTGATGAATAATAACCCTGCGATATTCAACGAATATGAAGTGTAAACCATTCTTTTATGAGATTTTTGCATCTGGGGTGTAATAAATTCAAAAAAATTGGGACTAATAGGGTGAAGGCCATTATTGATCAAACCACATTAGGATATGTATTTCAAAAAAATTACTTCATTCAAAGCTCTTTACTTAATTATTGGAACTATTTTCATCATCTTCAGCCCTTTTGAAAAGAGTTTCGGACAGTCCAATTTTGATTTCAAAGTGGAAATAAGTGGAGAGGGTGAGCCCATTCTATTTATCCCGGGTTTAATTAGCAGCGGGGAAGTCTGGGCTAAAACGGTATCAGTGCTATCTGACCGATATGAATGTCATGTTCTCACAATGCCCGGTTACGCAGGCGTTCCGGCTCAGAGTAATCCCCCTTATCTCAAAACGTGGAAAAGTGAAATTATCAGGTATATTAAAGAGAGCAAATTAGATCAGGTGACGCTGATCGGTCATAGCTTGGGAGGGTTTCTGAGTATGTGGATAGCTGCTGAGAATATCCCGGAAGTGAAACAGATTATTTTGGTGGATGCTCTTCCCTTCTTTGCCGGTACGATGAACCCCAATGCCGAGACCGGATTTAATGAAAACCGCGCAAAACAGTACATGAACTCGTTGTCCGGTTTAGAACACGACCAACTCTACGCCACTCGTATGATGTTGGCTCGGGGAATGACCAGCGATTCAACACGATGGGAGATGTTGACAGAATGGGCGATGAATTCCGATCTAAAAACAGAAGCCTACTCCGCTACAGAGATGATGGGGATCGACCTAAGGGAAAAAATTGCAGGTATAAACGTTCCGGTTTTGGTACTCGGTGCTTTTGAGGAAAATCCTCAGTTCCCCGGTTTTACTCGTGAGCGAATGGAACAGACCTATCTCTCACAGTATCAGAATGTTAAAAATTTACGGTTCGAAGTTGCCGATGGGTCTAAACATTTTATTATGTACGATAAACCTGAATGGATGATTGAACAAATGAATGATTTTATGGCCGAAAATAGGAATCTCCAGCCATGAAAAAAGCTGAAAAAGAGCAGATGTTTGAAGATTTGATCCAACAGAATGAAGATCGGATCTATCGAATCTGCCGCTCTTACTTACGTAACAAGGAGGATATTCCCGACCTCTATCAAGAGATCCTTATTCAAATCTGGAAGTCGATAGACCGGTTCCGAAATGAATCAACCTGGAGCACCTATATCTATCGAATTACGATCAACACAGCTATAAAATTCAAACGTAAATTAGAGAACAAAAAAGAGTATGCCCGTGGAAACCTGGAGGTAGCGGATCAGCCCAAATTTGAAGAAAAAGAAACCAAAAGAGAACGATTAGACGCTATGCACAGCTGCATTCAGGAGCTCAACGACGGAGATAAACTATTAATTGGGCTTATACTTGAAGACCTGTCATACAAGGAGATAGCTGAGATATTGGACAGCAATACAAACTCAATTGGAGTACGAATAAATCGAGCTAAAAAACGAATAGTGAAATTGATGGAGAAGCATTATGGAACCGTTTGATAATCTGAAACAGCAGTGGAAGTCCCAAAAGCTTGACAAAAGTATCGATATTGACAAACTGAAAATGAATGTAGTAAACAGTCTGATTAACGATCAAAAGAAAATGATTTTTACGAATCTGATTCTCTCAGTCGCTTTTGCTGCAGTATTTATGGTTTTGGCCTGGATATGGACTTCGCACCCCGATCGATCGATCTACTTCTATGCAAGCTTAACCGGCATGGGTGTACTGCTAACTGTAACATTGGCTGGATTTTGGACCGGTGTTCAATACAAAAACGAACACACGTACAAAAGCACTGTTGAATTTATAACCGCGAATATTCAAAAATTGAATATTAGAAAATTTATGCTTCAAAAATTTGTACCGGCCTACCTTATTTTGCTCCTGCTCTGTCTATATTTTTACTTTGCAGACATTCTAAGGGGTTCAGAGCCGATGGCAAAAGTACTGGCTTATGGGCTCACAACCATTTATGTAGCAGGTGTTTTCTACTTTTCCAGAGGAAAGCGAGCCCGTCAGATTAAACATACAGAGGATTTACGGCTTGATCTTGAAGATCTAAAAGAGCAGTTAGAATAGATCAAAATTTTCCGCTATCCACGTCTTTTAGAAATTTCACAACTCCGTTTATGTAGGTTTTTTGATCATCGTATTGCGAAAGGTGACTCCCATTCGGGCAGTGTAGATATCTTCCGTTTTGAACTTCACCGGCCATCCACTCCATATGTTTGGGATCCATCGTATCGTGAGTGCCACCGATAGTCAGGGTTGGAACCTTAATTTTGGGAAGATCTTCTGACCGGTTCCAATCGTTCAGTGTGGCTTTCTCAATAATTCCAAATTCGCTTGGTCCCTGCATATATACATACACTTCAGGATTCAGGTGATCGAATGTACGGGTGATGGAGTTTGGCCATTTTTCAAGCGGCATCCGGAGCACATGATCTGTGTAGTGATGCTTCATCAAGAGCTCTTCGTACCGTGGATTTTCAAAGTCTTCTTTCTCTTCCATTTCCAACACTTCTTTCAATACCTCTTCCGGCATTTGCGGACCCAAAACCTCTTTCGCATATTGGTTATACGCTTTTACGTCCGACATCATATTGGATATGATCAGGCCTTTAAGATTCTCCTGATGAGCAAAAGCGTACTCCAATCCCAGAATTCCGCCCCACGACTGTCCCATCAAATAGAAATTATCACTGTTCAGATCCAACGCCTTCCTCACCTGTTCAACCTCATCTACAAACCGCTCGATGGTCCACAAGTCGTTATCGCTTGGCTGATCACTGTAGTACGATCCCAGCTGATCGTAGTAGATATATTCAATTCCCTCGTAGGGAAGATATCCGTCGAAACATTCGTACAGTTCGTGAGTGGCTCCGGGGCCGCCATGCAGCAGCAATACCTTGATCTTGGGATTATTCCCAACGCGTTTCGTCCAAACGTTGAATTCCCCTTTTGGTGTGGAAATCGGAATCATGCGGATTCCGCCGGTGAATTGATCATCGGATCCTGAGTAATCGAGATAGCTGTTTTTTGTTGTCATGGCTTTTTTGATGGTGTTGATATTGGAGTTCTGTTATGTACATCAATTAACCATAAATTGAATTAAGATTCACGTTTATAATGATTTCCGAAAATTTAATCCGGAGTGTTATCGCCTCTGTTGTATTTCAAACTCTAAATTAATCTCTCTGTTCGGCGATTATATATTTCGCACTTTCAACCCCCTGCGCTACCGCACAACCTGTCCCGATGTTTTTGATCGGGAGGGCTATTCTCTGCTAATCCCTTCGGGATTTTAAATTATCCGGCATATTTAGTTCAACTATGATCGTTCGTGAAACAGATAATAAAAATCGCAGTTCGTTATTCGTCCATAGGTCATTCGCAGTACAATAATCCCGTCCATTAGATCGCCCGGCACGTTAGATTATTAAATCTCCTTTTTTTATATGTACAATCAAAAACTATCAGTTTCGAACTTACTGTTATTTTGTTATTTATACGTCGAGATATAAATCTGAATACTGTACAATGAACTCAACCTTTAAAGTACTTCTTTCCATATTTTTACTGTTTCCAGCTTTTAATTGGCTGTTCTGCTTTTACGGAAGAATCTTCAAATAACGTATTTGTTTCCATATCCAGTTCAGAGGGAGCACAAATTCCTCTCTACGGTGTTCAGGTGATAGACGTTAACGGCGAGTGGTTGGCTGCTCCTGAACAATCTGTGGCCGCTAAAGATGGAAATCCTGTAGAGATGGAGCTATCGAATAGTAAACCATACATTCTTAAATTTGTAGCGCCGGGGCATCGGCCGGTTTACACGTTCCTAAATGCCGGTTTTAAAGCTGCTGAATTTAATGTGCAGTTGAGTCCATCAACGCCCACACAGGAGCTAAATCCAACGCTAAGAGGAAATTTCAACAACTTTGACGGGCGTTCAGCAATAGAGATGGAACAGACCCCTGATGGTCTTTGGGAGGCAACCATTGAAACAGATCTCGATACGATTCAATATGTGGTCAATGGTGTGCATCTTCTTGAGAGAGTACCGGGAACAGAAGACCGGATTGTAATTAATGAATCAGCTGGAGGTTTTCATCGGAATTTCATTTCAGAAATCATCAAACCCTCCGAAGAAAATAGAATTACTATAACATTTGATCCTTCAGAGTACAGTGCTGAACCCGGTGAATACTCACTCGCCTTGTCCGGTGACAAGGAATTGGAAGGTGTTGCAAAACTATATTCACGAAGCATTGATGAACATTTAGATAGATTGAAAAGCAATCAGCTGAAATACGCTGCAGGAAATACACCTCCATTTGAACACGATTATTCAGACTATCTAAGTGATATTCAGGAAATTGAACAGCAGTATAGTGACAGTTCCCCCGTAATATCACTCGCTGCAGAGCTCGTTAAATATCGATTCAGAAGAGAATTAAGTTCATCTGACTTCAAAAATATAAATCTGTTTAAGGAATTGGCCCCGGACTCTCCTCTTTGGATGCTAAGCTACGGGTCCGTAACAGCCATGAGCAACAAATATTCATTTGAAGAAACAGAAGCATATCTGAAATCAATTGCAGAAAAGAGTCCGTTTGAACTTCTCAAAGGTGAAGCCCTTTTCAACCTAATCAGAAACTACCGCGATTTGGAAGATGAGGAGAATTGGCACGCTGCATTTTTTGAACTGGTATCAAAATATCCTGACCATTACACCGTAAAACACGCATATCAAAATTATGCTCCGGAGCAGCCCATTTCTGAAGGACGTCCGCTTCCCTTCGAAGAGTTTAATCGATTAGATGGAACTGGTACATTTAACATCAATGATCTTGAAGAAGATTACGTGCTTCTCGATTTTTGGGCCACATGGTGTGGACCCTGCATCGCATCAATGCCAAAGCTACATGAGTTGCATGATAAATATTCTGATAAAGGCTTTTCAATCGTAAGCATTTCGTTAGATGACGAAGCAGATTTAGTGCATTCTTTTCGTAATGAGTGGGAAATGCCTTGGGTTCACGGTATTGAGTCAATTAACAGTTCCAAAATTAGGGAAATGGGTGTAGCAGGAGTTCCATACTATATTCTGCTCGGTCCCGATCGGAACGTTCTGAACTACAATCAGGATGAACTGAGATCAGAGAAACTCACTGACATTATTGGGAGTTATCTGGAGTAATCATCTGTGCAATAGATCGCCTGACCCGTTGAATGATTTTATAAAATACCGAGTAATACCGCCTCTACTCCACTACGCTCTCCAAACCAGTCTCTCTGTTCGGCGACAAATTTTAGGCAAATCCTTTACCCCGGGTTCCGTTTCACTCCACCCGAGGCTATTGTTGTGCCACCCCTTCAGGGTGTTCGTTTCAATAATAGCGCTGGTTATTATAGTATAAAGAGTTGATAAAACGATTGACCAAATTCACAGTTCGTTATTCGTCAATCGGTCATTCGCAGTTCAATCACCATCGTACAACGGGTCGCCTGACCCGTTGAATGGATTTATAAAAATTCCGGTGTGTTACCGCCTCTATTCTATTACGAGCTCCAATCCAATCTCTCTGTTTGGCGGATAATTTTTTACGCGATTCTTTTTCTATAAACAGGCCACCCCGCCGGGGTGATCTCCAATTCACAGATCGTTATTCGTCCATCGGTCGTTCGCAGTTCAATCACCATCGTACAACGGGTCGCCTGACCCGTTGAATGGTTTTATAAAATTTCGGTGTGTTATCGCCTCGAATTAATTACCGGCTCCGACCCAACCTCTCTGATCGGCGATCATTTTTCCCGTACATCTATCCCTGTGCTACCGCACAACCTGTCCCGATGTTTTTGATCGGGAAGGCTACTCCCTGCTCATCCCTTCGGGATTTTTTAATTATCCAGCATATTTAGATCATCTTTGATAGTTCGGGAAACAGATAATAAAAATCGCAGTTCGTTATTCGTACATCGATCATTCGCAGTTCAATCATCATCGTAAAATGAATCGCCTGACTCGCTGAATGGTTTTATAGAAATACCGAGTATTACCGCCTCTATTCTGTCCGACGTTTCAAACCATGCACTCTTTTCGGCGGATAATTTTTTACGCGATTCTTTTTCTATAAACAGGCCACCCCGCCGGGGTGATCTCCAATTCACAGATCGTTGTTCGTCCATCGGTCGTTCGCAGTTCATTGGCCCTCGTATAATAGGTTGCCTAACCCGTTGAATAGTTTTAGTCCTTGATACCGCATAACATGTCTCGATGTCTTTAATTGGAAGGCTACTCCCTGCTCATCTCTCGAGGACTAACCATACATATTCAATTCTTCCTTTTTTAGTCAGTCAAGCTTGTTGTGAGACTCCCCTCCATGACAAGTCCGAAAGGACGCTGTTAGGGAGGGGACGGGGGTGGGTCGGAATAGCGAGAAGCGGATTTCCCTTACGCTTCCTTTGCCTGCATTTTCCAATCCAGCGACCAAAACCCTGATCCTGTGATGAACAGAAAAACACATCCAAAAAACATGGCGAAGTCAATTCTGGAGATATGAGCCATCATCCAAAATCCCTCTTCGAATAGGATTGGGAACTTGCCGATCAGCACCGTAAAGCTAATCGTCAACAGCAGAGGAATTACGGCAATTCTAGTAAAGAGTCCCGCAATAATCATAAGCCCGCATATGATCTCTATTAATGAAATGACAGATACTATCGCGCCGGCTGAAATAAATCCAAGATTCTGGAAAAATCCGGTGTCCTGTAACTCCGGATAGGATAGCTTTATAACACCTCCGGCCAGAAAGTAAAACCCGACCATAAAACGAATCAGCAACGTTGTTTTTTGAGGTTCTGTGGAAAGAATACTGTTTTTCATAGTTAATGTTTTTTATTCACATTAATGCAACCTCTCTCAAAGAATATTACAGAAAAACAGATTGATTACCGCATTAATTACTCATGTAGAATACTTTTTAACAATTGATATAAAAAGTACTGAAGGATTTTTAAGAGCAAAATACCTCTCACAAACACAGAAGAGGACTGAAATAGTGAGCCAAAAAAATACCGGAAGAGTTTCCTCCCCGGCATGCAATATCCTTCAACTTTCCAGATTTGAAATCAGTCTTCTCTGCGCTTTTTATAATGGGTATCAGGCAGAGACTTGATCAGGTCTGCACTCGCTTTAGGAGTGATGTCACGCTGCTGATTTCCAAGCATTTCATACCCCACACGGAATTTTTTAACCGTCGCCGATCGCAGCAGTGGCGGATAGAAGTGCATGTGAAAATGCCATTCGGGATGTTCCTTCCCATCGGTTGGTGCCGGGTGAAATCCCGCTGAATAGGGAAAGGATATCTCAAATATATTGTCGTACTTCACGGTGATCTGTTTGATGATGTCTGCCAGACCTTCCTTCTCATCATCCGTCATATCCGTGAATCGGGCAAACGGCCTCCGGCTGATTACCATCGTTTCAAACGGCCAGAATGCCCAAAACGGAACCACTACTGCGAAATGATCATTTTGAGCCACAATACGCTCATCTTCCTGAATCTCCAATTCGAGATAATCGCTCAACAGCGTGCGTCCGTGCTTTGAATAATAATCCTTCTGCTGGATCAACTCTTTTTTCGGCTCTTCGGGAATCGTCTGTTGTGCCCAAATCTGTCCATGCGGGTGAGGATTGCTGCATCCCATAATCTCCCCTTTGTTCTCAAAAATCTGCACATAGTTGATATAGTCACGGGAACCAAGCTCTTCATACTCTTTCACCCAAAGATCCACCACATCCCTTATTTGAGAATGTTCCATTTCAGGCAGTGTGAGATCGTGCCGCGGTGTAAAACAGATCACACGGCAAATTCCCTTCTCCCCTTTGGCAATCAGCAGGTCATTTTTGTTGAACTCTTCATTTGGAGTATCAGGCAGCAGGGCGCTAAAATCATTATCGAACACGTAGGTTGATTCGTACTCCTCATTCTGAGCATCTCCCGCCCTGGAGTTGCCCGGGCAGAGATAACATTTTGGATCATACTGTGGTTTTTCATCTTCAGAAACGCGCTCCTGCTTCCCCTGCCAGGGACGCTTGGTACGGTGTGGCGATACCTGTACCCACTCACCGGTTAACGGATTATATCTTCGATGCGGATGATCTGACAGATCTAATTTCATGATTTCCTGATTATAATTTGTATGAATATAAGTTCAACGATTGAATGATGAATAATACTCTCCCCTCCTGTGTAAGGAGGGGTTAGGGGTGGTAGCCGGACTATTTAACTTTTTTTATGATTCTGGTACCATCCGAAATAGTCGTTTCATATATCACCACATCTATTCCGGTCTGTCCGGAATACTCTTCTGAAACTTTCTTCTTAAAGGACTCGACAGAATCTGTTCGCACCAGATTGATCGTACATCCGCCAAAACCACCGCCCATCATTCGTGCTCCGATCACACCATCAACGTCCCTGGCAATATCAACAAGAATGTCCAGTTCCTTGCAGCTTACCTCATATTTGTGCTGCAATCCATGATGCGAGCCATACATCTTCTCACCGAATGCATCGATATCATCATCTTCCAGATCTTTACATGCGGCAAGCACCCGATTGTTCTCCTCAATCACAAACTCACATCGATCGAATACCACCGGATCCATTTCTTCACGATGGTTCTCCAGCATTTCGAGTGTAACATCCCTCAGTTTAACTACATCAGGATGCGTTTTTTGAATGATGGTTACTCCCTTTTCACACTGCTCACGCCGGATGTTATATTCCGATCCCGCCAGCTCCCGGCGAACTCCGGTATCGCACAGCACGATCTTAAAGTCAGGATCACGAAACGGAACTTTTTCATACTCCAGGGTACGGCAGTCCAGTTTCAGGGCATGTGCTTCTTTTCCATTCAGACTCGCAAATTGATCCATTATTCCACACTGAACGCCCACAAATTCATTCTCTGCTTTTTGAGCAATCTGAGCCATCTTCATTGGAGAAATTTTCCAATTATTAAGTTCAGCCAGTCCGAAAAGCACCCCGCCTTCGAGGGCGGCTGAGGATGACAGTCCGGCTCCTATCGGCACATTTCCACCGAACACACAATCAAATCCAACAGTGTTGCATACCGTGCTTTCTTAGCTGATCCACAACCCCTAAAATATAATCAGGCCAGCCCTTTCCGGATTTCTTCAGATTCGCTGACAGCTCAACATCAAACTCCTCATCCATATCAATAGAAACCAAGCGGATGCGTCCCGTCTTATTCAGACCTATTGCCAGCCAAATCGCTTTATCGATTGCAGCCGGCAAAACGAAACCGTCGTTATAATCGGTATGTTCGCCAATCAGATTAACGCGACCGGGAGCTTCTACAACCACAAAGTCGTTTCCAAAACGGTCTCTGAATTCGGAACTAATTTCATCAATTAAATTTCTCATCATAAATACGTTCAGTAATCACAAAATAATTTTACCAGAACACGGCATACAGAACCGCTACAATAATCAGAATTGCATACGCTCCGATATTGAAAGCAGGTCCGGTCTTAAACATTTCAGATGTGGTATGAATCGCTTTCGGATCTTCATCGTATGGATTCGTTGTTAAACTGACCCCTGCAATAATTACGATCGTGATTAGCAGCGTATACAACATCTGATCGAGGAATGGCATCTCAAGCGCCGGTAATTTTAGCAGCAATGCAATCACGATTGATGATAAGACACCATAAATTGCGCCTTTCGTGGTTGTTTTCTTCCAGAAAAGTCCCATGATAAACACAGCCAGAATACCGGGGCTCACCAGTCCTGTATACTCCTGAATGTACTGAAACACCTGCGGGACATTGGCCAGTTGAGGTGCCATAAGTATGGCGATCAGAAGTGCTACTGCAGCCGTAATTCGTCCGGTGTTTACGGTCTGCTTATCGGTGGCATTTTTGTTGAAATACGGGCGATAGATATCCATTGTAAAGATCGTGGCAATGGAGTTGAGCATCGAGGCCAGCGAAGAGACAATCGCCGCCGCAAGTGCCGCTACAACCAAGCCTTTAAAGCCCGGTGTTAAAAATACGCGGATTAACCACGGATAGGCATTATCATAAACGATACTTCCATCGGGATTGGTAAATACATCCGCTATACCCGGTATGATTGTGGTTCCCTCCGGTTGTACATAGAGAACGTATACGATAATTCCGGGAATGACCACAATCACAGGAATGATGAGCTTCAAAAATCCCGCAAATATAATTCCTCTCTGAGCCTCCTGTAACGACTTAGCAGCCAGTGTTCGCTGGATGATGTATTGGTTAAAGCCCCAGTAGTAGAGATTGGCGACCCATAAACCGCCTATCAAAACACCCACTCCCGGAAGATTGGAATATTCGGGATTCGACTTATCCAGAATCATGTTGAATTTCTCGCCCGCTACATCGTAGATGTGAACCATGCCGTTCAAAATTCCACCGTCGGGAGTTACATGATTCAGGGCGGCAATGGTTGTCACCGTACCGCCGATAATCAACAGGATCACCTGCAGAACATCTGTCCAGGCCACGGCAGATAATCCTCCGTACAGTGAGTAAGCCGCGGCTATAAAAGCCAATCCAATTAAAGCGGGAATTAGCAGACTTCCATCACCGGTTCCCATAATGGTATCCAGTGCACGGGCCCCCAGGTACATCACCGTTGTTAAATTCACAAATATGAAAAGCGCGATCCAGAAGACCGCCAGAATTGTCTTAAGAGTGGTATTAAACCGGTACTCGATAAACTCCGGAATGGTAAAAAGCTCTTTTTTGATGAAGATCGGCAGAAAATATTTACCGACAATAATCAGCGTAACAGCGGCCATCCATTCGTAGGATGCGATGGCAAGTCCCACCGCAAAACCTGATCCCGACATCCCAATAATCTGTTCAGCAGAGATATTGGCCGCGATCAGCGATGCGCCAATTGCCCACCAGGGAAGCGATTTACCGGCAAGGAAATAATCTTCCGCATTTTTTTGATAACCTTCTTTCTCACGCGACACCCACAAGCCCAGCCCCACAATGGCCAAAGCGTATGCCACAAAAACGATTGTATCTATTAAGGCGAATTCCATATGATCAATTTGTTGGTTTCTAAATTTTAGATTTTCCGTCTTCGATTGTGATTTTCATTGACCACTCTCGCATTCCTGATGGTTCAATATCCATGTTCTCACCCCACTCCATCGCCTTCCTTAAGCTATCCGGACGACCAATGCACGGCTCCAAAGCGACCGTCAGATCTTTTATCGCTGACTCTTCCGGCCAGCCTCCATAGCAGAGCCAAATTCCCAGATATGGGATCTCAGCCGTATCAAACTGAAAGAGCAGAGATTCATCAGTCTGCTTCCGATAGATTCCGGCCATACCGGTTTGAAGTTTTTCTGAGAAGAACTTACCTGCAAACCCGGTCTCCACAGGCTGTACAACTGAAGGATCAAACGGGAGCGTACCGGATTTTAAATCGCTCCATGACAACCGGTCTCCAAATTGCCCTATCTCCTCTTCCGTCATCCCATCCACCAAAACTTCATTCATCTCAGGTGGTAAAATCAGTTCATCTTCCGGATCAACATTTAGCAGCGGGTGTGATGACCAGATAAAGGGTATGGTGGTATCGCTTAAATTCTCTACACGATAAGTTATGACTAACGATTCGTCTTCAAGACGTAACCACTTTGTGAAACGATAGCTCATTTTTGTTCCGTAAGTGGTGAATTTTATTCCGGGGCCGGGCAGTTCAACCTCCCATTTTGATGTCCAGAGTTCTCCATGATCGGGAAGATCAATGATCTCACCTTTTTTAGAAATCGAGCAGGGAGAAACAGTCGGAAAACAGTCATCAAAACCGGCGGCATAAGGTGGCAGAAATTCCTGCCCGTAATTGGGAAGTTGAGTCTCTGTTAATTCCTGATCCGGCTGTTTTAAAAACTCAGTTCCGGAACTTTTACGAATAATATTTGTGATCTTCCCACCCATTTCCGGTAAGATATAAACAAGGAGCCGGCCATTAATGACCAACTCCCTGTTTTGAGAACCAGCAACAACACGATGTTCTTTGTCTGTTTTTTCGAGCATAATGATCTGTTAAACTGCTAATCCGGCATCCCTTCGTTATCCAGCCGACCCAAACGATATTTATCAAACACATTGATTACAGGCAGTGCATTGCCGTCGTCATCAAAAAAGCCGCGGGATCGCAGGCCGCCCATTACGGCCGGTTCCCACCACATAATCCCTTTTATCTTCGGACTGTTAATACTGAGAAGTGTCTCATTGACTGATTCCAGGAAATCCACCTGGCCTTCAGGCGTTTCAGGATAGGGTGGCCGCGCATTTTCATATTCACTCGGGCGCCAGTTATAGGCGGTCTCCACCAGCATGATATCTTTATCGAAATGCCGGTCTAGCGAAATCAGATTAGCTCTGAACTCCAGCAGATTTCCATGCCACCATGGATAGTACGACAACCCAATCATATCGTAAGGGATATTGTACGACTCAAACTTTTCGTAAAATGCACGGGCTCCGTCTTTGTCGGCCCCCTGATCGTAATGAATCATGATGATGGGCCGCGCTTCCTGCCCACGCCCTGCATCCACTCCATCAATTCCGGCTTTGGAAAGTTTAGCGTAATTGTCCCAGTTTTCGGGCAGTTTTCCGGTTGGCCAGAGCATCCCGTTTCGGGTCTCATTCCCGATCTGAACCATCTCCGGCATCACGCCTGCTTCGCGAAATGCAGTAATCGTGTTTTTGGTGTACTCATATACGGAATCAGCAAGTACATCTACCGAAAGTCCCTCCCATGCAGCTGGAATCGGCTGTTTTCCCGGATCGGCCCAGCTGTCGGCGTAGTGGTAGTCTAAAAGAAATTTAAATCCGTACTCTTGCGCTTCCCGAGCCAGTTCGATCGTGTATTCCAGATCATTCGGCAGTTCATCCGGAGTATGAAATAGTCTGAGACGAATCCAGTTGTACCCGTGATCTGAAAATATTTCCAGGCCCGGTTTTACAACACCGGCATCCATAAACTCGACTCCCTGCTCTTCAGCCTGTTTCAAAAATGAAAGATCGGCTCCAATGGCATAGGTGATATCCACCTGCTGTTTCATCTCCTGTGTTTCCTGAGAGAATCCGGATTTCCCGATTAACAAGAATATGACCAGAGACAATAGTCCGCTTTTAATCATCATTACTTTCATCACTCCTCCAATTTTTCTACTTAACTAATATTTGATATTCATCTGATCTCAATCCGTCTGAAAGAGCACGCAGCGTAATCTCTCCATGGCTCTCTCCTACCTTCAGCAGTATGGTTGCAATACCGGCTTCAGCTTCAATCGGGTTGTATCCGATCAGTTCGGCATCCCCTTCTACTTCAAAGAAAACCTCGGGATTAGCATCCGGAACCACGGTGCCATTTTCATCCAGAATTGACGCGTATACAAACAGCACGTCATTCTGTCCTGATTCGGGTTCCCGGCCACTTTTGTCGATACTCAACTGTACAGCTCTCGCTTCGCCCGGCGTGATTCTCTCTGTTTCCACAACGACTTCCCCGTCAAGATAACCGACAGCCTTCAGCCTACCCGGCTCGAACTCATCCAATTCAAATGTAAACGGTGGATGGTTGAGATGCGTCGACACACGATCGCTGTCCGGAGATCGGCGCTCAATGAGTTCATCATTCAAATACAGTTCAACCTCATCGGTATTGCTGTAAACCTTGACGGTTTTGAAATCAGGATCAGACCAGAAGTTGGCAATGTAGATCATCGGCTTGTTGAATTCTGCCTCAGAATCCAGGTTCGGTCCGCCCTGACTCTTGTAAAAGTAGTTTGCAAACTTGGGCAGCCTGAAAATATCCCGTATTCCGGACGCCTCCAGGTCCACATCGTAACCGCGATTGTAATCATACATTACCCAGTTGGCATCGCCAAACGCCCAGCCCTGCAGGTTGCTGTTGTGCGCCTCCTGGAAATTAAGCGCCTGCTGAGCCAGCCGAACCTGACCATCGCCACGAAGCTGACGTGAAGTTCGCTCCTCTTCCTGCAGATCTTCATAGGCATCCTGATTGAATCCTGCATTGTGAGCGTAATATTCCCAATCGCCATACTCCGCGATAAAGAGTGGCTTCTCCTTTGGATAGCTTGCCCAATATTCAGGAGGTGAGGCGTGCTGACGCGCCGGTATAAAGATATCGTACGCGTGATCGATCCAGCCACTGGTGTATGTATTTTCAAAAGGAAGCTCTTCGTGAACAATCTCATGGGCCTGCTCCATAAAGGATTCAGGCATATCAGATTCGTTCAGCGAGGCTTCCCAGATCACAATACTCGGGTGATTGCGATCGCGACGAATCATCTCCCTGATATCCCGAAAGGCCAGCTCCTGAAACTCCTCGTCCCCGAAAAACTGCCAGCCTGGAATCGCGTTCATAAACAGCAGCCCCAGCTCGTCAGCAGCTTCCAGAAATGCTGTGGACGGCGGATAGTGGGCTGTCCTGATAAAATTAAAACCGGCATCCTTGATCTTATAGGCATCCCGGAATTGAGCATTTTCCGAGAGTGCGTATCCGATATACGGATAAGATTGATGCCGGTTGGTGCCGCGCAACTGAAGCGGCTCTCCATTCAAAACAAACTGATGGTCTTCGTTAAAAGAGATCGTTCTGATTCCAATTCGCTTTTGCCAAAAATCGATCGCTTCCCCATCCTGAAGCAACTCTACCGTCAGCGTGTAGAGATAGGGGGAATCCGGCGACCATAACTCCGGCTGATCAACCTCTATCTGCTGATCAAAAAGGTGGTAGCTGTTGGGTTCTATATTTTCCGGATCGCTGATCTGTTCAGAAATAACACGCCCGGTGCTGTCTTTCAGAACGGTTTTAACGGAAACAGTTCCGTCAGTCACGTCAAAATTTTCTACATCGGTCTGAATATTTACGGTGGCGGATTCATCGGATACATCCGTAAAATTTACGAGTACACCGCCGGCTGAGACACGATCTGCCGCAATGGGATCAGAGATGTGAATCTTCGGATCAACCAACAAATCCACATTTCGATAAAGTCCGCTGAACCAGTTGAAATCCAGCGTTTCAATCGGTTTGCCGGGCGGAATAGTAGGGTTGTTCTCATTATTCAATTTCACCAGCAGCGTATTTTCACCCTCAAAATTCACTTTGTCAGTGATGTCTACTACAAATGGAAGATATCCGCCTTTATGCTTCCGGATCATCTCTCCATTGAGCCAGACATCCGCTTCATGCATGGCTCCATGAAATCTCAATGCAATATGTTTGTCCTTGTCTTCAGGTTTCAACTCAAAAAACTTGCGATAGAACGCATCGCCCTGCCACTGCTGATCGGATATCACAAGCGGTTCGATATGTGCGGTGTGAGGAAGAGACACACTTTCCCACTCCAATGAGCTGTTTCGATCAAATAGGCTTTCGGTTACTTCCGGATCGATATCTTTTACAAACTCCCACTCCTTATTGAAATTCAAGGTTGTGGGATCTTGAAATTCTGTTTTGTCCGGAGTCTGATTACACCCGATAGACACAATTAGGAGAGCAAGCAATAGACTTAAATATCTCATATTGAAGTGGTTTACAGTTCGTAATCGGTTGTCATAAAATCAATACCCCGGTTCAAGCTCTCCATTAAAATCGAAGAAGGCGTTGTTCTCCCAGGATGAACCGGTTCCCCAGAGATCTTTCATGTTCGATGTGATCCAGGCCGGCTCCCAAACCATCACTCCGCTTCCGCCGCCATCTATCACCGCCCGCGTTAGGTCAGTTAAATACTCAAGCTGGCCATTATTTGTGGCCGGATAGTTCGGCTCAACAGAATTCTCTCCAAAAATATTTGTGTAGTTATCGGCATTTTCCAGCGTCCATGGATAGGCCGTCTCTACAATCATCACTTCTTTCTCAAATGTAGTTCGAAACGACTGAATATAGCTGCTCAGTCCGCTGAGTGGAGTATCCGAAAACTGGCTGTAGTAGGATAATCCTATGATATCAAAATCGGATACTCCGCCATCCGCTGTGATATTCTCAAACCACCACTCTGCATTTTCAGGCTGAGCGATGTGGAGTATGATTTTCGTTTCCGTTTCTGAATTCGCACTTATTTCCCGAACTGCCTGTATACCGCTGTTGATCACAGCACCCAGATTTTCCCAATTGCCATTACACCCGTTCAGAGATGGAAAATTTTCCGGAGCGTTGGTAAACATCATCCCGCAGTTGGTCTCATTTCCAATCTGCACAAATTCAGGCATCAAACCTTCATCGTTTAGCTTTTCGAGCGTTTGGTAGGTATAGTTGTAAACCGAGTCTTTCAACACTTCAATATCCGTAATCTCCATCCAGGCTGCCGGTACATCCTGATGCGAGGGATCAGCCCATATATCTGAATAGTGAAAATCCAGATTGACCGCCATCCCCTGCGTTTTAGACTCTTCAATACCCTTTTTTACATCCTCAAAACCGCTGTAAAGTGGTTTTTCCGGATCTTCATAAACCTCATCCTGAACCCACTGCGGATTATGCCAAAGCCTGAGACGAACCACATTTGTTCCGTGATCGGCAAATATTTTATACGGATTCTCAACCTCTCCATCTACCGAGTAAGTACCGCCATGATCCAGAATTTGATTTACATAAGAGAGATCCGCTCCCATTACAAACTGATCCGTTGAATAGTAGACAGGATCAGATTCTGTGGGCTGCTCATTTCCGTCATTTATGGTAGGCCCAATCGAAGAATCAGAGGAGCAGGCTGTAGATAACAGCATTACGATAATAAAACTGTATAAGTGACTCATATCTTTGAACTTAAAGAATTTTCAGTATCAGCAGATATTAAAATGTTATCGTTAACATTTATTATCAATATAGAATAATTTCAAAAGAATTCAACTGTATCCAATCACATTTTAATGATCAGCTTTGCAACCGCAGGATTGTCGAATCTTGATTACGGCCTGAATCTCAATATCTTCAGGTTGTTCATTTTCATTGTCAATCAGCTTCAAAAGCTTTTCAGCCGACCGGCGTCCAACTTCATAGGCGGGCTGATAAACGGTTGTCAGCGGAACTTCAACAAGCGGTGCCCGGATTTCGTCCGAAAATCCGGTGATTGCAAAATCGTCCGGTATCGATCTTCCGGCCTCTTTGATAGCTTCCATGGCACCAAATGCAACCGGATCGTTCACGCATACAATTGCCCTGGGTTGATCCGATTGAGGGAGGTCCAGAATTTTTTTCATTGCATTATACCCTCCTTCCTCTTTGAAACCGGCCTCTATAACCCACTCACTTTTTTGAGGAAGGTTGCTTTTTTCCAGTGCATTTTGATATCCGATATATCGTTCACGGCCAATCGTTACTTCTCTCGGTCCGCTTAAATGAGCAATTTTTTTATACTGATGTTGCTCAATTAAATGACGTGTTATCGCCTCCGAACTCTCTCTGTCGTTTACGTGCACGCTGCTGGCCCCGATTCCCTGAATACAGCGGTCAAAAAAAACCAGATGGGTATCCGATTCCAAAATCTCCTTGTAAAATGAGTAGTCCTCCACCGTTTGAGAGGATGAGATCAAAATACCGTCCACCTGTTGAGATCGAAGAGTGTTTACGGCGTGCTGTTCCCGTTCAAACTGTTCATTGGCGTTCGTCAAAATCAGCTGATAATCCAATCGGTAGGTCACCTCTTCAATGCCCCGTACTACTTCCGGAAAAAAGGAGTGTGTAATCTCGGGTATCACCACTCCGATTGTTTGTGTTTTTCTGGAGACGAGGCTTTTTGCCACACGATTTGGAGTGTACCCCATGCTTTTTGCTTTCTGGACGATTCTCTCCTTTGTCTTTTTATCGACGTTGGATTTATCGTTCAACGCCCGGGAGACAGTCATAACCGAGACATCCAGAACTTCAGCAATATTCTTCAACGTAACTTTTTTTCTCAAAGCGAATAGATTTAGACAATAATTCCTATATACTTTTTACAATAATCTCTACGGATAATGCGAATAATTCACTTAAAATTAAATTGCTCAGCGCAAACAACACTCAAATTTCTCTGTTCTGAAATGTCCATCCATACTGAATTGTTGCTACACTGCCCGATAATCGCTTTATTCTATCCATACTCTAACTGACCAATACCGTATGAAAACAACATTGCTCTTTTACTCAACACTCATTTTTCTTTTTGTTTCGGCATGTTCTCAATCAGGAAATGATTCGCTATTTGAACTTTTAGAACTAGAAGAGATTACAGTTGACCAACTTCAGGAAAGATACGAGAATGGAAATCTAACAGCCTCTCAGGTTACCCGGGCTTATCTGGACAGAATAGAAGACATTGACAGAAATGGTCCCGCTTTAAATGCAATCCTTACCGTAAACCCCAATGCGCTGGAAATTGCCGACGCACTGGATCGTGAACGACGCGACGGCAATGTTCGAGGGCCTCTGCACGGTGTGCCCATTATTTTAAAAGACAACATTGATACTTTTGACATGCCTACCACGGCCGGTTCACGGTTCATGGAGGGATCTGTCCCGCCTGAAGACGCATTTATTGTCAAGAAACTTCGTGAAGCAGGAGCCATCATTCTGGCTAAAGGAAACTTAAGTGAGTGGGCTAACTTCCACAGCAGTTTTTCTTCCAGCGGATGGAGCGGTCTGGGAGGTCAGGTAAATAATCCCTACGATATTACACGAAATCCCTGCGGTTCCAGTTCCGGACCGGGAGTTGCCGCATCCGCAAATCTCACTGCTTTGGCAATCGGCACGGAAACTAACGGCTCAATTGTATGTCCATCAAACGCAAATGGAATAGTTGGTTTCAAACCGACAATAGGATTGTGGAGCCGTAGCGGAATTATTCCGATATCCTATACGACTGATAGCGCCGGCCCTATGGTTCGAACCGTTCGCGATGCCGCTATTCTTTTGAGTGCCGCAACCGGCGTGGATCCGGATGATGACAAAACCTCTGAAAGTGAACAACACATCCACGAAGATTATACACAGTTCCTGAATGAAAACGGATTGGAAGGCAAGCGCATAGGATTTTTTACGCAGCCCATGGGCAATCACTTTCGGGTGGATACCCTGATGCACGAAACGGTTCGCAAGCTTGAAGAACTGGGTGCTGAGGTAATCGAAATTGACCAGATTTCCGAAACCAACATTGGCGGTGACGCCTTTCAGGTTCTACTCTATGAGTTTAAAGACGGCCTGAATAAGTACTTCGAATCACTCGGTGATGACGCACCTCTATCCAGTATTGAGGAGCTTGCTGAGCTCACACGAAACACCCCTGAAGAAACTGAGAAGTTTGACAGAAATCTCATTCTTATGGCTGCTGAAAAAGGTGATTTGGAATCAGAAGAGTACAGGGAAGCACTTGAAAATATGCTCCTTCACAGCCGGGACGAGGGAATTGACAGAGTAATGGATGAAAACAATCTGGATGCATTTGTATCTCCAACCGGCTCACCCGCATGGAAAACGGATTTAACTCTTGGAGATAATTTTTCACTCTCCTCCAGTTCACCTTCTGCGCGTGCAGGGTATCCGATTATCACCCTGCCGATGGGGCAACTGGACGGACTGCCGGTGGGTGTTTCATTCTTTGGACGAGCATGGAGCGAACCTGTTCTTTTGGAAATTGCTTACGCATACGAACAGGCGACTCAACATCGAATCATCCCGGAATTCAAGAACTAAAATATACTCAGAACAACCTGAAAGATGAGCTCTACCCCACTGCTCGAAGGCAAAAATATTCATTTCCAATACGGTGATGAGGTAATTTTTGACAACTTCAATTTTAGAATTGACAAGGGTGATCGGGTTGTCCTGAAGGGAGATTCGGGCAGCGGTAAAACCACACTCTTTCGGTTAATTCTTGGTTTTGAATCCCTTCAACAGGGTGAAATTTTATATCAGGGTAATTCGCTGA
The DNA here is from genome assembly GCF_034521535.1 of Rhodohalobacter sp. GTDB lineage: Bacteria > Bacteroidota > Rhodothermia > Balneolales > Balneolaceae > Rhodohalobacter. The sequence continues at coordinate 928,849 of NZ_JAXHMF010000006.1, forward strand.
AGGAACCGGAAACTATTCGAAACCTGAGGAAGAGCTCTTCATGGCTGCCTCAGGATCTGAATATCGGGACCGGTTTGGTGAAAGACGTTATTCTCTTTCCATTCACGTTTCAGGCTCACAAAAAAAATGAGCCTGATCAATCCAAAATTGAATCTACTCTTCATGATTTTGGCTTAAATCCGGATGAAATTCTACAAAAGTCATACTCTGATTTATCAACCGGACAGCGACAACGTGTTGGTCTGGCCATTTGCGTGATGCTCAATCAGTCTTTCATTTTATTGGATGAGCCCACTTCAGCTCTGGATCACGACTCTAAGGCGAAAGCTGCCGATTTACTGCTCAACCAAAACAGCAGAACAGTTCTTTCCACTTCTCATGATTCTTTTTGGGTGGAGCGTTGTGAAAAAGTTATAGACCTAAACCAATAGAGGAACCATTATGGATATCATTCAACTCAGCTGGTTTCAACTCTCGATCGCGTTTATCAGTCTCCTGATTCCTGCAGCTATTCTGGGTTATTACAAAACCGGACTCAACAGTAAAATGCTCATCGCCACCGTACGAATGACGCTGCAGCTTATTTTTGTCGGATACTATCTCGAATACCTTTTTGAGCTCAACAACGCATGGATAAACCTCGCCTGGATTATGGTGATGGTAATTGTAGCTGACTTCGCCACCATTGACCGGAGTGAGCTGAGCCGAAAAAAAGAGCTGCTCATACCCGTTTTTGCCGCAACATTCTTTGGCATTGTGCTGATTAACTTTTTCTTTCTCGAACTGGTGATTCAGCTGCCTGAACTGCTAGAGGCACAGTACGCCATTCCCATTACCGGAATGGTGCTCGGCAACTGTCTGCGAAGCAACGTAATCGGTATCAACGACTTTTACTATAGCCTGAAAGAGAATCGAGAGAGGTTTCAGTTCTTCCTCTCCTGCGGTGCCAGCCGAAGTGAAGCTCTCTACCCATTTTTTCAAACGGCTCTTAAAAAATCGGCGAATCCCACGCTCGCATCCATGGCAACCATAGGGCTGGTTTCTCTTCCCGGTATGATGACCGGACAAATCCTGAGCGGCAGCTCTCCTATGACTGCCATACAGTATCAGATCATGATTATGCTTGCCATCTTCTCAGGTACCATTCTATCCGTTTACCTCGCCATCAAACTTTGTAATCGAACGGTTTTCTTTGAAAATGACATGCTGGATGAGTCGATCCTTAAGAATTAGAAAACCTGGAATACCAATGCTGAGCTATATCACTTCTATTCTCTTCAGATTTTGCCTTTCCTCCAATCCCGCGGCGTTGAACCGAAAGTAAGCCCTCCCGATCATAAACATCTGGATAGGTTATTTCGCGGCTTAGAATCAAACCATTCAAAGGGGGCAGGCAACCCGTTGCAAATGGGTAAATGAACTACGATTTACCGATTGACGAACAACGAACTGCGATTTTGCTCACACATTTTGTAACTCTAGACGCAATAACAGCAATTTGAACTCTTGAAATGAACACCCTGAAAGGGTGGCATATAAATAGCCTCGGGTGGAGTGAAACGTAACCCGGGGCAAAGGATTTGCCTAAAATTTGTCGCCGATCAGAGAGATCGGTTTGGAGCGCGTAATAGAGTAGAGGCGATAACACATCGGAATTGTTTTATCTATCCATTCAATGAGTCAGACGACCCCATTGCACAGGATGATTATTCAGATAACTCTCAATAATCTTACGAGGCAGACAATCTAATGGACGGGATTATTGAACTGCGAATCACCGATGGACGAATAACGAACTGTGATTTTGGTCAATCATTTTATCTACTCTTCACTATAAAACCCATCGCAATTATTGAAACGAACACCCTGAAGGGGTGGCACAACAATAGCCTCGGGTGGAGTGAAACGTAACCCGGGGCAATGGATTTGCCTAAAATTTGTCGCCGATCAGAGAGATCGGTTTGGAGCGCACAGTTGAGTAGAGGCGATAACACATCGGAATTGTTTTATCTATCCATTCAATGAGTCAGACGACCCCATTGCACAGGATGATTATTCAGACAACTCTCAATAATCTTACGAGGCAGACAATCTAATGGACGGGATTATTGAACTGCGAATCACCGATGGACGAACAACGAACTGCGATTTTTATTAGCTGTTTCACAAGCTTTCATATTTGAACTAAATTTGCTGTATAATTTAAAAATCCCGCAGGGATGAACCGAGAGTAGCCTTCCCGATCAAAAACATCGGGACAGGCTGTGCGTCAGCGCGGGGAAGAATTAACGAAGATTCCATTCTCCGCCGATCAGAGAGAATCATCTTAACCGCATAATATTACAGAGGCGGAACACGCAGATTTATTTCTCCAATCAACATATCTCAACAATCCAATGATATCGATACCCAGACGCTGTCAGGATTTGCTCCGCAAAACGCTGGCAGGTTTTGAGTCTTTAAGAAACATTTCACCCGGTACAAAGTTTATGATAAATTGAACGCAATCACATAATCATTTAGCTACGTTCTTCGCTTTGAAAAAAAAGAGTCACGCATCCTTTCCGTTTTGGAAAAAAGTTCTCTCAGCAGTTCTCCTCACACCTGTTGCAATCTTTCTCCTCATCTTTTTGCTGACTCTTACCGGTATTTTCGGTCCTGTTCCCGGTACCAAAGAACTCAGCAAACTTGATCTGGACAATGCTACCGTGATGATCTCATCCGATGGGATTCAAATGGGAAGCTTAGGGGATCAAAACCGGTCCTACGTGTCACTGGATGAAATCAACCCAAAAATGGTGGATGCTCTCCTGGCGATTGAAGATATTCGGTTCAGATCGCACAGTGGCATAGATTACAGAGCCCTGGCCCGAGTTTTTATTAAAACCATACTGATGGGACAAAATGCCGGCGGAGGCAGCACGATTACACAACAGCTTGCAAAAAATCTCTATCCGCGGGAAGGAAACGGCGGACTTCTGCTCGTCACTGATAAGCTGCGCGAAATGATCATCGCAACCAGAATTGAATCGGTCTACTCAAAAGATGAAATATTGGAGCTCTATCTCAACAACGTCTCATTCGGGGAGGATACGTTCGGTATTGAGATGGCCTCCTATCGCTTTTTTAGTAAATCATCTTCTGATTTAAACCTGGATGAAGCGGCAACTTTAGCCGGAGTATTAAAGGCAACCACCTACTACAATCCACATCGAAATCCGGAGCGGGCCAAGACCCGGAGAAACCTGGTACTGCTTCAGATGGAAAAGTATGGGTTGATTGAGCAGGATCAATTGACGGAACAGATCAATAACGAGCTCTCAACTGCCTACGATCGATCGGCCGGAATACAGAATATCGCACCCTACTACAAAGTTCAGATTCAAAAAGAGCTGGAATCCATACTGGACACCCTCAAAACACAACCTGAACTTGGCCAGGACCCGGCAAACAGCGGACTGACTATTCACACCACTCTTGATACCCGGCTGCAGCGGGCAGCAGAAGATGCCGTGAAAAATCAGATGAAACAGCTTCAGGCAATATTTGACAGGGAAATAGAAAACCGCCCGATTTTTGGTGAAGAGGATCCTGAAGTACTTCGTGTATGGCATCAAAGCGAGTCGTACAAACGACTCAAAGCGGAGGGAATTTCAGAAGATGAAATTGAAGAAATTCTTCATGAGCCGGTTCCATCACTCCTTTACACCTGGAATGGCTACCGTGAAATGGAGGTCTCTCCTTACGATGAAATCCGGCACTATCTCACTTTTTTAAACGCCGGTTTTTACGCCATTCATCCCGAAACCGGATATGTGTTGGCGTGGGTGGGCGGAATCGACTTTCGCCACTTTCCATATGATCAGGTACTCGCATCGCGTCAGCCCGGATCCGCATTTAAACCAGTGCTCTACGCGGCTGCGATAGAATCGGGCAGAACACCATGCGATTATCAGAGAAATATTCTGGCACAGTATGCCGAGTATGATAACTGGACTCCCCAAAACAACAATCAGGAATATGGCGGTCGGTACTCGCTTCAGGCGGCATTGGCTCAATCGGTCAATACGGTAGCCGTTCAGCTGGCCACCGAGACCGGCATTGAACCGATCAGAAAAACTGCCCGGAATATGGGAATCAACGCCTCATTACACGATGGCCCTTCGGTAGCTCTGGGTACCGCCGAGATGTCTCTGATGGAGTTGACTACAGCATACACTTCTTTTTTAAACGATGGCGATCCGGTAGAACCTATTTTTATCACCAAAATCTACGCGGATAACGGTATGCTTATTTACGAAGCAGATGACGCATCAAAAAGCGATTTTATAGAATTACCTGTATCCGGCGGCCTTGAGATTGAAACACCATTTTCTACTCAACCACCAAGCGGAATCAAAAATGAAACCGCCGCTACAATGGTTGCTATGCTCGAAAAAACTGTGAATGAAGGGACCGGAGCACCGCTGCGCTCTCGTTTTCAAATTAGTCATGCACTGGGCGGTAAAACCGGAACCACTCAGAATTTTACCGACGGATGGTTTATCGGATTCACGCCTGATCTCGTGTTTGGAACCCGCGTTGGCGGATGGAATAATCGAGTAAGATTTCGCGAATACCCTGCCTACGCATCTCAGACTGCGCTGCCTATTGCCGGAATCTTTTTACAAAATTTGAACCAGCAAGATAATCTGCCCGCACAATCATCTAACTTTCGACCTGAGCAGGTTGACACTCCCTACTCACTTGCGTGCAGTGACACCCGGAATGATCGCATTAAAGACAGAATTCGTGATTTTTTCACCGGACAAAGCAGCGATGAACCGCGTGTGATCGGCGAAAAGGATGACGATGATGAGAGAAAGGGAAATATTTTCAAAAGAATTGGCAGAAAATTAGGACTCACCAAGGAAAAGGATAAAGAAAACTAAAGGACAGATTCGGTGTTCTGAGTTTTTTACACGAAGTAAGGAGGGGTATTGTTGCTTGGGAGGGATTTGTTTGAAGCAACTCCTAATAATATACTATGAACCCGCCCACTCAGCCAAATCTATTTCAGAACATACATGTAATGTTAGTTAACATACACTTATTGTATATTTAAATAGTTTTAAAGTTTGGTTTTATAGTATGAAAAGTAACCCGGTGCTTTCATTGATAAATCCCCATTTTCAAAACTACTGTGTGAATTGATCTCAATCTCAATTTGTTCTACTCATAAACCAATTCATCTTGTTTTTATTTATGGAACAACTCCCTGTTGTAATTACCGATTTTACAAACCTTGCAAATCAAAAATGGCGTATTGTCAATGATGATGTGATGGGTGGATTATCTGAAAGTCACTTTCAAATCAACTCTGACGGACATGCCGTATTTCTGGGAGAGATATCGCTAAAAAATAACGGAGGGTTTGCTTCGGTGAGAAATCAGGAACCTCTCAATCTATTCGGTTTTGAGGCAGTACGGCTTAAGGTTAAGGGAGATGGGAGTCGGTATAGTTTCAGACTAAAACCTAATCCGGACAGTTCAAATCCGGCGTACTGGTACGAGCACCGATTTGAAACAGAGAAAGATGAATGGTCAGAAATTGTCCTGCCATTTAGCTCTTTTAAACCTACTTACAGAGGCAGCACACCGAAAGATGCTCCGCAGCTTGACCTGAAGAACATCTCTCATTTCGGTTTTCTAATCAGTGACAAACAGAGTGGAAAGTTTCGGCTGGAAGTCAACAAAATAGAAGCCATACCGTAAACTCATCTCACTATGCCAATTCTTAGTAGAGATTAAAACGAAGAGTAGAAAGCAGCATTAACCGATCTACGCTTCTTGAAGCATTTTCGGATCGAGTTGTAAATGTTGGCGGCTCGTCCGGTAGAGTTGAGTAGTCGTAATCCGCGTAGTCATATACAGATGACACTTCATCCCAGTACTTGTATTGCATCGCCAGTTCAAGCTGGATATTGTCATTTACGGAAATACCTGTTCCGAAAGAAAATATACTGCGATCATCGGTACCGTTTTCAAACTTACTCGGTAGAAAACCGTAGCCTCCCCGAAGGATAAATCCTTCATTAACCTTAAACTCTACTCCTCCCCTTAAATTCCAAACTGGCCTGAAATTACTCTCAATAAATTCATTTTCTGCAATTTCGTCCTCAAAAAGAGACCCGTCATTAAAATCTATTCGTGTTCCGGCATAGTCTACGTACTCGGCCGATGCGGAGATAGAAATACTATTCACATCATTCAGAGCAAACCCAATTGATGCACGGGAAGGCATCTCAACATAGTAGGTAAACTCACTGTTCAACTCGTCCTCAAACGTAACGCTATTATCAAAGGTGGTTTGAATATTCGCATCAAACTTCTCTTCAATCTGCATTCGGGTACCCAGTGTATAACTTGCACCAATATTAAATACTTCAGCCAATTTGTAAATAAGACCTGCTCGAAGTTTAATTCCGGTATACGTGCTGCGAATCTGATCCTGCAGCAAAATATTATCTATATCGGTGTCTCCGGTGCCGTCATCGTTTGAATCAATAAAGTCGCTGCTGTATATATTGAAATTATCCACTTCCTGGAATAGGCGATCGTACTTGTACTGTCCGTTTAACACGCCCAGGCTTACTCCAATCATCAAATTTTCCTGAAATTCGGTAGCCGCAAAAAAGCTGTACTCTCCTCCATAACCACTCTCAAAAATCTCTCCCTGCTGTTGAACACCGAGATAATCACCAAAATCATCGAAACCAATTCGAAATATGGATTCGTCCCAATCCTGAAACTCATCGCCGTAATCTATGGCAAACGTGTTAAATGCAATATCCGCATAGGTTGATCCGGGAGTTTTAAACTGATCGGTGATGGTTGTCTGCTCATTTCTTCCACTGAAACGAAGAGCTCTGTTAAAAACAGTATGCTGATTGTATCCTGCCCCCACTACCAAACTCCCCTGAGATGTAGGGAAAGAGTAAATAAATCCTGCATTTGAAAGATTAAACTGACTGTCATCTAATAACGGTGAACTGTTCGCAAACTGCACTGACTCTTCAACATTGGTATATGCCAATCCAAACTGACCGTAACTTTGATTAACGAGAGCTGCTGAGGCAGGGTTATCCAGAAATGATCCAAACCCTCCGGCGTATGCGGTACCCGGCATTACAATCGACACCGGATCCATTGCACTTCCTTGAGAACTAAACATGTTTGCCTGGTTACTATAGAGCAGTGAATTTAACGGATTGGCATTCTGTGCCGATGACTGGCTTAACCCCACAATAAAAAGTAAACCAAGTGTAAGAGCCGAAACTATAGCATTTTTAAACATACTTCTCCTGTAGATTTGGAAGAACGGTGAAAATTAAAAGCCGAGTGGTATTACACTCGGCTGAATTTAATTAATTTCTGTTGTTGGATGATGACGATGAGCGTTTCCTGGACGAACTTCCGCTGCTGGATCTGTTATTAGATGATGATCGTTTTACAGATCCGCTGCTTGAGCGATTATTACTTGATGACCGATTTACGGTTGACCGGGAAGAACTGTTACTGCTTCTTGTTCTATTAACACCGGATGAGGACGATCTGCTGCTGTTGGTTATTCCTTCTAAAGCGGCATTTCCTAAAGCGCGTCCCAGTGATCTTAAGAAACCGGACGATCGATTTTGCCGACTATTCGTATTTCCTATCCGGTTTGGAACTTTAGCATTTATTGTTCTTCTGTTGACTGCAGATTGATTAACTGATCGATTAAAGGTAACTGATCTTCGATTAATTGTGATGTTATTGCCAACATTGATTCTATTTCCCTCAGACCTTGGCGCAACATAGGTTGATGTGCGGCTTGAGGTTGAACCAATAGAAGCCTGTTGACGGTTGTCATTATTGTTAGACCGGCTACGATTGGTGCTGGCTCCGCTCGATCGGCTTGAAGAGTTACTCCTATTTACGGTTCCACGGCTTCGATTATTCGAACTTGATCGATTTCTATTTACAGAGCCACTGCTCTTATTATTTGACCGAGATCGGTTTACAGTACCCGATGAACGGTTGGTATTTGTTCTTGACCGATTAACAGTAGATCTGCTATTGGTTCTGGATCTTGCGTCGGAGCGTATAGCACTCGATGATCTGGTTCTGTTAACTGCGCTCCTGCTTCTGTTGACCTGAGTAGATCTAGCATTGCTTCGAATAGCGCTTCTGCTACTTTGTACGGTTGCAGTTCTATTTCGCACAACATTACCTCTTGTAGCCAATCCTGTACTTCGTGGACCATAATCTCTCTGCACGGTTCTGGTGTTATAAACAATTACCGGGCGGCCGTAATAGCCACTGTTATATCCCCAGTATCCACTGTAATAACTGCCATAGTAAGAGTAAGGATCATAATAAAATCGGTATGGATCGTGATAACCCCATCCAAATCCTATGCTAAAATGTGGCTGGTAAAACCGAACGGCAAAATAACTGTGCCCGTAATAAGCCGGACCGTAATATCTGTAAAACGGCGGTGTATACCACGAACTGAAATGATAAGGATAGTAGTAATGATGCTGTACAGAACTGTATGATCTTCGCACATATCTGTCGTGCGCCAAATCAATACCATGATTCATGTACCACTCCTTCGCTTCATAATCTTTAAAGTAGTACTCTTCGGAGTCGTCCCAGCCGTCCTCATAGCCCAATACATAATCATCTTCGTTAACTATCTGGCCTTCTCTCTGTTCAACCGGTGCACGGCGATCCGGTGCAGGTTGAGTGGAAGCAGGATAGTAGCCTCGATCTGAATGGACAGTCTTTACCTGTGTGTAGCAACCGGATAAAAATAGTCCTGATGCAATTAAAATCGCGAGATGTTGTAGTTTGAATTTCATATCGGTCTCCGGCTTATTAACAGTTCTGTACCTTCAACAGTAAAAATACACAACAGGTTTCTAACATTGTATCACATATCCATGCTAGTAAATGTAAAAATCTTCAAATTAGTATGGTTTTTTAATTTCTTAATCCATGCTAAATCATGAACTCCACTCTCTTTATAACGTAGAATGGCATACAGTGTTGCAGGTAAAAATAAATGGGTAAGCCTAAATAACAGACTATAGATAATCTTGCATTATAATCACCATCGATCTAAAATTAGAGCTAATGTCTGACCTTTTGAAACTGTAGTGCCAAAAAGTCTAAATTTCGCCTCTTAACGATTTGGCGATTACTTCCGCCTTTGAATTTACATGCAGCTTTTTATAGATATTCCGAATATGGGCTCTCACCGTATCAATCGAGATATCATATCTGTCGGCAATCATTTTATAGCTGAGTCCGTCAACCAATCCGTTTACAATATCCTGCTCACGAGCTGTGAGATCTGATTCAGGTTTCTTTTTAACCTGGTTTGTATTGAAATATTGAATCACCTTGCGTGCAATCTGAGGCGACATCGGCGCCCCGCCTTTTGCCAAATCCTCTACCGCGTCCTTAATTTCAGGCAGTGAAGTATGTTTAAGCAGATATCCTGAGGCGCCAGCTTTCAGTGAATCGAAAATTTTATGCGAATCATGATAAATGGTAAGCATGATAATATCGATTTCGGGATAATCCTGTTTGATAATCCCTATTCCCTCAATTCCCGACATGCCGGGCAGTTGGATATCCATCAGCAGAATATCCGGCAGTTCTTTCTCTTTTAAATAGTCCAGCATCTCCTCTACCGAATCGACGGCTACACTGCAGCTTATTCCATCCTGCATATCGAGATAGCGTTGTATCAGATTCCTGATTTTTACATTGTCTTCTACAATTCCAACTTTAATCATAACTGCTCCGCTTTTGGTGGTTCATCAGGATACACGGCCTGATGCCGTTATTGAAAATCCCTGGCCGTTTTGAATGCTTAGATCCGCTCCGATCCGGTCAGCCCTTAACTGCATATTTCTGAGGCCCTGCCCCGACTTTTTAACCTTATTTGCAGTATTTCCATTGTCTTCCACATTTAGCTTAAAATTATTTCCATCAAAGGAAAATCGGATTTGAGCCCGAGTGGCATTTGAGTGTTTGACAATATTGTTCACTGCCTCCTTGAATATCAAGTAAATATTTTCTTTTGCCTGAACCGGTAGTTTTTCATCCATTTTCAGGTCATCAAAATGATAGATAACCTCGCATTGATTATTGCTGAACACCTGATTTACATAGTCCTGCATTCGGTCGGTCAGGTCACCTGCTGTATCATTTCGGGCATCAATCGACCACACAATATCGTCCAGACTGGTTACAATTTTTCGGCTTTGCTCTCCCAGCTGACTTAGAGTGTCGCGCATCTCATTACTGATCTCTCCTGCCTGCAAAAAATCGGTTTGAAGAGCGAGCTCCGTCAGCGATGAGCCCACATCGTCATGTAGATCGCTGGCTATCTGAACCCTCATTTTTTCAATTTCCACCTGCTTACTCACCCTGTTATAGTGAATAATAAAAAGTATCAGGCCTAAAAATAGAGCTGTGGCCAAAAGAATAAACCACCACTGGAAGTAGAAAGGAGGCAGTATCGAAAATTTAAATTCCGAAATATTTTCACTCCGTGCTCCATCTGCATTATAAGCTCTAACCTGTAATGCATAGTCGTCCGGCGGCAGTCCCGGATAACGAATTTCATTTTCCCGGGTTATCGTCCATTCATCATCAAGTCCCTCGAGTCGATGTTGATAGATGATCTGGTCAGGCGCCTCGAAAGTTAGTCCGGTTACTGTAGCCTGTAAAAAGTTATTATCGTGAGTTAGACGGTACTCCCTTCCGGGGTCTACATCGCGTCCGCTAATGGATAGGGATTCAAATTCGAGTCCCGGAGCCGTATTATTATTCTCAATTCTGTCGGGAAAAAATCGGCTCAGTCCTTCCACAGTTCCCAGCCAAATCGTGCCGTCTGAAGCCAGTAATGAACCGCCCGCATTCAGCTCATTGGCAATCAACCCCTGGCTGTTGGTAAATGTCCGGTAGGAGAGCATCCGCTCAAGTTCATTTTCTGAATCATAAAATTCATCTTTTCGAAACAGGTAGAGTCCCCTGTTGGTACCGATCCAATACCTGTTCTCACGATCCTGAACTGTAAAGTAGAAGATGGTTTCAACCTGGTTTGATCGGATAAGTCTTTCTACGCTACCATTTCGGTAGCGGGCCGGACCGTTGAATGTTGAAAACCATTTCTCTCCCAGATGATCTATAAAAATATGAATAACCCCGTTACTCGGAAGCCCATCAGCAATAGTAATAGTCTCAAATTCCCCGTCCTGATGCTTCACCACCCCTCCGTAAGTAGCCAGCCATATCGTACCGTCTGCATCCTGTTTGATGTCCATTACGGTATTGTTGGGCAGCACATTGGAAGTGTTGTAATGATCATACCCGTCACTACGCAGACGATAAACTCCGTCGTTATAAGTCGCAATCCAGAACTCACTTTTACTTGTATCTTCGTGAATACTCCTCACCGATTGGAAGTTGATATCAAAGGCTTCAAAATCTGTAAATCTCCCCTCTTCGTATATTGAAATACCTTCACGGGTACCAACCCATAATTGATTTCGGCTGTCTTCCAAAAATGTATAAACTTTGTTGTCCTGCAGTCCGTCCGTTTCATCAAATACCTGAAGATTTTCTCCGTCGAATCGGACTACTCCGCCTCCATAGGTAGCAATCCAGATATTTCCATTTCGATCTTCAGTAAATCCGGTTACCACATTGTTGGGTAAACCGGTATCAATATTGTAACTATGAAACAGCTCACCCGAGTAGTGTGTGATACCTCCTCCCAGTGTTCCCAGCCAAAGATTTCCCTCCCTGTCAATAATACTTGAGTAGATGGTAGTTGCGGGCAATCCGTTTTCCCGGTTGTAATTTGTAAAAGACCGGCCATTGAAAAGTGAGAGTCCGTTTTCGGTCCCAACCCAGATTCGGTCGTAAGCCTGCACGGTAATGGTAAGTACCTGATTATTATTCAGCCCTTGCTGCTGGTTGAATAGCTGAAATTCGCCATCCCTGAAGAGCACAAGACCTTCACGGGATGCAATCCAAAGGCGATTGTATTGATCAACAACAACACTCTGCACCCTAACTTCAGGCAGGCCTTCTTCATCCCCAAAATGATCACATTTTCCATCTTCCAGCCGGAAAAGTCCCTCATTAGAAGCCACCCAAATAACACCATCTTCAGTTTGAGCTAAATCATTTGCCGTAATGATTCCAAGATCGTTTTCTTCGCTATAGTGAACTAGACTATTATCACTGTTCAGCCTCCATAACCCATTATCGGCAGTACCTATCCAGATAGTGCCCAAAAAATCTTCGAAAAATGATAGTACCGCTATATCAGATAGCTCTGATAAATATTCGGGAGTGTGGAGAGAATCCTCTTTAATGACGGTAATACCGTTTTCGGTACCCACCCAAATATTTTCATCTGAGTCTTCAAAAAGAGTGTGTACCCTGTTGTTTGATAGGCCATTCTCTTCGTAGTACTGACGAAAGCTTTTACCGTCAAACCGGTTGAGCCCATATCCGGTGCCCACCCAGATGTAACCCTTTGAATCCTGGATCAGATCGTGCGCCACCGACTCACTCAGCCCGAACTCGATAGAGTAGTTGCGGAACGGAAGGATCTGGGCGGTGGCCAATTCCTGAACGAAAAAGATCGTTAGAAATAATACCGCTATTTTTTTGCTAAGAGTCATCAAAATAAGCTAACAACTTCCGCCAAAGGAGCAAATCACATATTCATGCGGTTTTTAGTTTATCCGGTTAAGACATTAAATGTAAATCCGGACAAATTCAGAAAATCAATCAAGCAAAATTATCGATCTGCTAATCCCTCCCAAAAACAGAAAAAGCCCCAAAATGGAGCTTTTTCAAATCTTATAAGAAAAAATAATTGTTAGCCGAGATAAGCTCTGAGGGCAGCACTTCGGTTGTGATGGCGAAGTTTTCGCAGTGCTTTTTCTTTAATCTGACGAACTCGTTCACGTGTAAGATCAAAACGTTCTCCGATCTCTTCCAGAGTTAACGAGTGTTCACGGCCAATACCAAAGTAGAGCCTGATCACTTCAGCTTCTCTTTTAGTGAGCTTAGAAAGTGCTCTTTCAATCTCCACTTTCAGAGACTCGCCCATCAATTCATTATCGGGATTTGGAATCTCTTCATTCTCAAGAACATCCAGCAATCGGTTGTCTTCACCCTGGGCAAACGGCGCATCCATAGAGAGGTGACGACCGGAAATTTTCAGTGTATCAGCTACTTCAGATACGGTCATTTCCAAACTTTCAGCAAGTTCAGCTGCAGAAGGTACACGTTCGTACTCCTGCTCCAGCTTTGAAAGTTCTTTACCAATTTTGTTTAAGGCTCCAACACGGTTCAAGGGCAGACGTACAATACGACTCTGCTCGGCCAGTGCCTGTAAAATTGATTGACGAATCCACCAAACAGCGTAGGAGATAAACTTAAATCCACGGGTTTCGTCAAATCGTTTGGCTGCTTTAATCAAGCCAAGATTACCTTCGTTAATTAGGTCTCCGAGAGATAAACCTTGATTCTGATACTGTTTTGCAACTGAAACGACAAAACGGAGGTTAGCTTTAGTTAACTCTTCGAGTGCTCTCTGTGATCCTTTTTGAATCTCTTTGGCCAAACGAACTTCATCGTCGGGAGTAATGAGCTTCTCTTTTCCAATTTCGTGTAGGTATCGATCTAAAGATTCAGATTCGCGGGTAGAAATTCCTGAACTTTTTGCCACGTTATAAAAAGATTTCTTTAAAGTTGTGCTTGCGCCTGTATGATCTGCTACTGAAACGAGCCGTGATGAATAATGTTGTAGAACATCCCAAACTCGAACTGTCTAAGATACGAACAAAATGCGTTCTTTTGAAATTCGATTTACATTCGCAGGCAAATGGTTCATCTATTTAACTTTATCAAGAAAAGAAGTTCCCGGCAGCGAATTCTCTATGCCGAAATACTCCAGTGCTGTTGCCGATACGTCCGAAAATGTACTTCTAATACCCAGATCTTTCCCGGGTTTTTGTGAACCGTTTACTGCTATCAAAGGGACAAACTCTCTTGTGTGGTCTGTACTGTCATCTGTGGGATCATTTCCGTGATCACCTAAAAAGATCAGTAAATCCCCTTCATCCAGTTTACTGATCATAGCAGGCAATGCACGATCAATTTCCTGAAGAGCTTCCCCAAATCCTTGTGGGTCCTGCCTGTGGCCATATTTTTGATCCGTGTCGATCAGGTTCACAAATACAAAACTGTTGTCAACTTTCGCGCTCATCAGACTCAATGTTTGCGACAACCCCTCCGCATTGCTTTTTGTACGCCTGTATTGGTCGAAACCTTCACCTGCAAAAAGATCTATCACTTTACCGATCGTGTAGGTTTTTGCACCGTTTTCCTGCAGAAGAGAAAGCAGGTTTGGCTTTGGCGGTGTCATAGAGTAGTCATGCCTGTCATCTGATAACCTTTCAAAGTTTCCGGGCTCACCATGAAAAGGACGGGCAATCACGCGACCAACCGCATGGTCTCCAACCATCACTTCATTTCTGGCATACTCGCACCACTCATATAATTTCTCCAGCGAAACCACATCTACGTGGCAGGCTACCTGAAAAACACTGTCAGCCGACGTATACACAATCGGCTTGCCTGATTTTATATGCTCTTCGCCATAATCGCGAATCACATCCGTTCCTGAGTAGGGAAGGTTTGCCAGAACGCCATCCGTTTTTGTTTTCTCACAAAACTTCCGGATTACTTCCTCAGGAAATCCTTTAGGATAGGTTGGAAACGGTTGATCCAGATGAATACCGGCAATTTCCCAGTGTCCGGTTGTTGAATCCTTACCGGCGGATACTTCACGCATCTTTCCATAACTGCCCAGCGGCTGATTACATTTATCCACGGTTTTAAGTGGTTCTATGTTTCCAAGGCCGAGCCGTTCAAAATTGGGAAGTTTCACACCGGTCTCCTTCAAAACATGACCCAATGTATTTGTTCCCTCGTCTCCATATTCGGCGGCATCTTCTTGTGCACCAATACCCAATCCGTCAATAACTACTACAAAAAATCTTGACATCAACTCACATTCTTAATTTAAAAATTACTAGCAGAACGGGCCTGATTCCCATTCATGGCATCTGAAAGCTTTCTTTTAGCCAGTCTTATCTGCTCAAACTGGTCACCGCTGTTCGGTTCAACCTCTATCATCCCGTATGTAAGAGAGAGCTTGATTTTCTGTCCGCCCAAAATTTGTACAGGCTCTTCCAATTTTGAGTCAACGGCTGACATCCACTTCTCACATGCCCGGTCATCATTACCGGTAATAATTGCGGCATAAATATAGTCCGAGTTAAATCCAATAAGGCCCGAATAGCCATTCCTGCCCGGATTGAGAATATTCACGACAGATCGCTGAAGTCTTTTTAAATCTTCAAGCCTGAATCTGGATCGCAACTCCTGGAGATTATTTATGGTTACAAAACCAAACCAGGTCTTTTCTTCTGATTTTCCCGCCCTTTTTATTTGAGTGGAAAGAGTTCGCTCCCAAACTTCCGGGATAAAGTTACCGTATTCACTGGTTAATATATCTTTGTCTACGTCAACTTTTCCCTGGCTAATCTGAATGGCCAGTGATGCAATCCGAACCAGATTTTTTAGCTTATGTTTTACGGAATCTTTAAATGTTAAGGGGTTATTATCATAAACGATCACCACTGCGTGGCGCCGGTCATGAATCATAATCGGAATGGCATACGTAGCGCCGTCAGTATTTGTCTCCGCCCCGGAGATGCGTTTTGGATTTTGATTAAAATGAATCGCAAAAACATCCCTTCCTTTTTGAAGAGCATCATATGCCACACTTTTCTCCTCCATCAGCAGGCCCAGCTTTGGATAGTCGGGTGATTTAGAGGATCTCAGAACACTGCACCAGCTATCCATTCCACGAGCAACAACTGACACACCGCCGGAGCGCAAATATTTTTGTATCTCCGCTGCCATCACCTCAAGCACCTCAGCTTTATGCAACTTCGGTGTGATAGTTTCTAACGACTCATCATATTTCGCCCACTCTTTTTCGTTCTCATAGAGGTCTGTGAGTTCAAGATAGGTATTCAGCAAGTTCAGCAACGCATTTCTGTACGCCGATATCACATCTTCATAGTCGGTTAAGTTGATCTGAAATTCAGTCTCAACAACCGTCAAGGCAACTGTTTCACCATTATTGATGAATGGAATAAGAGTAATAAATCTAACCGGTACATGATCGTGATAGTGGCTTAAATCTGTAACCGAAAAATCCTCTTCTACTTTCAGCTGTATTACATTTTCGATCTCTTTGAAGTTATCCAGATAGTACTCATCAAAAGCGATCCGGTCTTTGAACATCACGTTTGGCAGAATAGTAGAACTGGTCTCCAGAACAAACTGCTGTCGGGTACGGTTAACCCAGTACATATACACCGTATCCGCTTCCGTAGATTTACGCAACAGCTGCATAATATCTTCCACGGCGTGTTTAAATTCGAACAGTGCTTTTTCTTCTCGCTTGTTGTCCATCAAAATCTGTTTAATTAGAGACTTTCTGCCAGTTCTTCCGCCTGATCGATCATGGACTCAAACAGGTCGAGACCACGGTTCCAAAAGCCGGCATCACGAATATCGATATCCATTTTACCAACAATGTTGTGTGGCCAATCGGATCCACCCGCTTCAAGAAGCTCAATATACCGATCTGAAAACCCATTTTTTTGGTTTTTATACGCGTCATAAAGTGCCAGAACGAGCAGCTCTCCAAACGCGTAAGCGTACACATATCCCGGAGTGTGCAGAAAGTGAGGAATATAGCACCACCACAATTTATACTCATCGGTAATGGTGACCGAATCACCGTAAAGATCGTTTTGTGTCTCTACCCAGTGTTTGGAAAAATCCTCTGTAGTTAATTCGCCTTCCTCACGTCGGGCAGTGTGTATCCGGTCTTCAAAACGATTCATTGAAATCTGCCGGAAAACCGTCGCAATGGTGTCGTCAATTTTGCTTACCAACAGAGCCAACTTCTCTTTTGGATCCTCTATGTTTTCCATCAGCTTATTAAATACAAGCATCTCACCAAAAACAGAGGCTGTTTCTGCTGTGGTAAGCGGTGTGGAAGATTGCAGCTCTCCCTGCTTTCTGGACAGATATTGATGAACTCCGTGTCCCAGCTCGTGTGCCAGGGTTTGTACATCCCTGAGCTGACCGTCAAAATTCATAAATACATACGGATGAACATTTGTCACCGTGCTTGCTGAGTATGCTCCTCCCCTTTTTCCCGGACGAATGGCAGCATCAATCCACTTTTTATCAAAAAATTCTGTGGCAATAGATTTCATACGCGGATGAAAATCACCATAAGCTTCCAGAACCATCGACTTTGCCCGATCCCACTTTATCGTTTCCCTGTTTTTGGCGATAGGTGCATATCGATCGTAATCAAACATCTCATCAACACCCAGAAGATTTTTCTTGAGCTTGTAGTACCGCTGAACCAACTCGTATCGACCTGTAACAGCCGTTATCAGTGCATCTACCGTTTCGCTATCGGTTTGATTGGAAAGATTTCTGGATGAGATCCAGCTCTCGTAACCTCTAAGTTTATCATTTGTATGTTTATCAGCCAGCAGGGTATTAAAAATAAAAGTGAGCGATCGTGATAGTTCAGTAAATGTCTCAGTTAAAGATTCGTGTGCCCTTTTCCTTAAATCCCTGTCTGGACTGTGCAGTTTACTCAACACCTGCTGCTCGGTCATCTCTTCGCCATCCAGCTCGAAACGGGCAGCGCCAAGTGTTTCATCAAAATACCGGTTCCATGCAGACCGGCCGGTTACAGACTTCGCGCTCATCACCTGTTCTGCATCTTCCGTCAGTGTATGATCTTTATACATTCTTGACACCCGCAGATAGTGTTTCCATGGGAAAAGCTCTTTCGAATTGATCAGCTCCTCTGCGCGTTCATCATCAACTTTCATCCACTCTACATCAAAAAACACGAGTTTCTGACTGAGTTCGGATCCAAGCTCGTTGGCCTCCTGCAGCAGTTTACCGAGTTTGGGATCTTCAGTATTAGTAGACCAGATCAAATGTGAATAGGATCCGATTTTTCCTGCACGCTGAATCAGAGATTCATACGCTCTCAGCGCATCTGAAAACTCAGAGGCCGATAGTGCGGATATTCTTCCATGGTATTTATCCGCAAATTCGTCTGCCTCTTCCAGTAAGTTCTTTTTATCCTCCAGTAGTTTTGGGTCTTCCGGTGATTTGTAAAGATCCGAAAGATCCCATGCTACGTTCTCAGCCCCTGTTTCAGTTTTGTTTTTACTGCTCATAATTCACGCGCGCCGTTAAATGATTGGTTATTTATATAAACTGAATATAACGAATGAAATGACTATGATGAACCCGGAATTGAGGCCAAATTAACGCCTTAAAACTAAGCGATATTCATCGTATTTTAATTGTTAAATGGTTAATTTAACCACTTATTAAAAATTTTAAGCTCAAAGCATTTGAAATAATCTCCGATACTTGATCATAGATTAGGTACACGATTATTTTTAGCTATTAAGAAGTTATGAGCGAAGAATCTGCCATACACATTTTTAAACTCAACAAAAGACACACTCGCTGTTTTGAAATCACTTGAATCTGTATTTGGACCCAATTCAGCTCTAGTAGAAGAGCTTTACGAACAATATCAGGCCGATCCAGACTCTGTTCCCAATCACTGGCGTAAATACTTCGACCAAATTGAGGGCAATGAAATTCCTGCCCCTGAACAGACTGCCGAAAAACCTGCAAAATCTGAGAGAAAAGTAGAGCCTGAGGCAAAGAAAAAACCGGCGAAGGAGAAGAAGGAAAAAAAGGAGAAAAAGCCCGCTGCTGAACCGTCTATTCCTGAGGGAGCCGAACTTGAGAAAATTAAAGGTGTGGCTTCCAAAATTGTGGACAACATGGATGAGAGCGTGGAAGTACCTACAGCCACCTCACTGCGTGTTCTCCCCGTTAAAATGCTTAACGAAGACCGTTCTATTGTAAATACGCATTTGCTTAAGCGCGGTGAACCGAAAGCCTCTTTCACCCATTTTATAGCGTGGGCTGTTATCAGGGCCTTGAAAGATTACCCAAACATAAATGCGTACTACTCACAGCAGGATGACACGCATTACAAAGTCCATCCGGGCCAGGTAAATCTTGGTATTGCTATCGACCTTGAAAGCAGAGACGGATCCAGAAACTTGGTGGTACCGAATATCAAAGGTGTGGACAAGATGAACTTCAAGGAGTTTCTCTACGCCTATGCAGAGTTGATTGAGAAAGCAAGAAACGGAAATCTGGAGGTTTCAGACTTTCAGAATACGACCATCAGTGTTACAAATCCCGGAACGATCGGTACTGTTTCGTCAGTACCTCGCCTGATGAAAGGACAAGGTGCAATTATTGCAACGGGTGCCATCAACTACCCGGCTGAATTTCAGTCAATGGCACAGGATGTACTCAACCAGCTGGGTGTGAGTAAAGTGATGACCATGACCTGTACGTACGATCACAGGATCATACAGGGAGCTGAATCAGGTATGTTCCTTCAAAAGGTTCATCAGCTGCTAAACGGCGAAGAAGATTTTTATGATACCATTTTCCGTGATTTAGAGATTCCTTATCAGCCGCTTCCTTATGGAGAAGACAAATATGAAGGACAACTAAGCGGTAAGGCAAATACCCTGGAGCAGGATCGACGGGCTATTGCAGTTTGGAGACTCATCAATATGTACCGCATGCGCGGACACGTTCTTTCAGACCTTGATCCATTGGGATCAGGCCCGGGCCAAAGTCCTGAGCTGGATCTTGAATACTATAGCCTGACTCTTTGGGACTTAGACCGTGAATTTTTCTGTGATGGACTGGGTGGCAAGAAGATCGCAAAACTGAGAGATATCATCCAGCTCCTCAGAAATACGTACTGTGGTAAGATCGGAGCCGAATACAAGCACCTTCTCGATTTGAACGAGCGCAGATTTTTGCGTGAGACAATGGAATCGACCACCAACAGTCCAAACTTATCCAAAGAACAGAAAGAGGATATTCTTCATAAGCTGAATCAGGCGATGGCTTTTGAGCAGTTTCTGCACAAAAAATACATTGGCCATAAACGTTTCTCGCTTGAAGGAGCTGAGACTCTGATTCCGATGATGCATTTTCTGATGGAAAAAGCGGGCGAGAAAGATATTGAGAAATTTTTCCTGGGCATGGCTCACCGCGGTCGTTTAAATATTCTTGTGAATATTATGAACAAACCGTACCGCAAGGTGTTTGCCGATTTTGAAGGAAATATCGACCCTGACACCATCCAGGGATCCGGTGATGTGAAGTATCACCTGGGCTCCAAGGGAAAATATGAAACCAAAAATGGAAAGGGCATTGAGCTTGAGCTTCTGCCAAATCCTAGTCACCTCGAAGCCGTAAATCCCGTTGTTGAGGGTGCAACCCGCGCAAGTCAGGATCATTATGAAGGAGACGACGACCCCAAAAAGAAGATAGTTCCGGTACTGATGCACGGAGACGCCGCTTTTGCGGGTCAAGGTGTCGTTGCCGAAACGTTAAACATGTCGCAGCTGAGAGGCTACGAAACCGGGGGCACAATCCATGTAATCATCAACAATCAGATTGGATTTACCACCCTGCCCGAAGATGCCCGATCTACCGAGTATGCATCTGACCTGGCTAAAATGATTTTGGCGCCTATTTTTCACGTCAACGGAGACGATCCCGAGGCTGCCGTTCACGCCATGAATCTGGCGATTGAGTATCGGCAAAAATTTGGCAAGGATGTGGTTATCGACCTGATCTGCTACCGTAAGCACGGTCACAATGAAGGTGATGAACCTGCATTTACGCAACCCGGAATGTACAAAGAGATTGATAATCATGATCCGGTTCGCGACATCTATGTAAAAGAATTACTTCGGAAAGGTGAATTCAGCGAAGAGGAGATTCAGGCAATATTCGATGAGTTTGAAGAGTTGCTGAATGAAGCATTTGAGGATGCGAAAAGTTCACCCGCTCTTGAGGTGACAGATAAAATGCTTGACAGAACCGAAGAACCTCAAAAAGAGCGCGACGAATTTCCGGACACTACATACTCTGTTGACGAGTTGAAGGAAATTGCTGTTAAGCTGAATACCGTACCTAAGAACTTTGACGCGAATCCAAAGCTTTTGCGTCAGTTGGCCAAGCGGGCTGATGCAGCTCAGAACAATGAGAAGAAAATTGACTGGGGATTTGCAGAAGCTCTCGCATTTGGTTCACTGCTTAAAAGCGGACGAACCATACGTTTGACCGGTCAGGATGTGGAGCGGGGTACGTTCTCGCATCGGCATGTTGTACTGCACGGTACAAACACTGCACAGCGATTTATTCCGCTGAATAACCTTTCTGAAGAACAGGGACCATTTTACCCCTTCAACAGTTTACTGAGTGAGTTTTCCGCTCTCGGCTTTGAGTTCGGTTACTCAGCAGCCAAACTTGACGCATTGGTCATTTGGGAAGCTCAATTCGGAGATTTCGTAAACGGTGCTCAAGTTGTAATTGATCAGTTTATCTCTGCGTCTGAAGCGAAGTGGGGACAAAAATCCGCATTGGTTATGACGCTCCCTCACGGTTATGAGGGACAGGGACCTGAGCACTCCTCCGCCAGATTGGAGCGATTTTTACAGCTCTGTGCTGAAGATAACATGCAGGTTGCGAATCTTACCACGCCTACTCAGTACTTCCATGCACTGCGTAAGCAAACTTTGCAGGAGAATAAAAAACCGCTGATTATCATGTCTCCAAAAAGTTTACTTAGACATCCGCTTGCGGTTTGCAGTGTTGAAGAACTTGCTACCGGAAAGTTTATGCCGTTTATAAAAGATGAATCCATAGAGGACTCAGAAGCTATAGATAGAATTGTAATCTGTTCAGGCAAGGTCTACTACGACCTGTACAAGGAAAGGGATGAACGAGGACTTGGAAATGTAGCACTGTCAAGACTTGAGCAGTTTTATCCATTCCCCGACAAAGATATCGCAAGCTATTTAGATGATCTGAGTGACGTGAAAGAAGTTGTATGGTGCCAGGAAGAACCTCAAAATATGGGCGCCTGGAACTATGTTGCTCCGCGGCTGATGGAAATTCTAAATGATGGACAAAAACTTACTTATGCAGGACGTCAGGCATCAGCCTCTCCTGCTGCAGGTCAGAAAAAAGTTCATGAGGTTGAGCAAAAAAATCTGATAGAAAAAGCGCTCAATATCTAAAAGCTTCTTAAGTGGCTTATTACAATAAAAAAGACGATTGACTTCTCAATCGTCTTTTTTTTGTTTGGGGAATAGCCGAATAAACACCTATCATTATTCAAATCAAAAATCGTTCTCGACGGGCTCGAACGATTTTCATTCTATACGTCACTTCGAGCGGAGTCGAGAAGTCGAACTGACGTGAAGTGAACACGTACTACAAACTTATGGGCAGCTGCCTGAAGCTTGAAAAAAGACATTATCTCAATCCGTTAGGAACGCCTTTGCAGATTCGGCTTACGGCATCGTGACTGTGCAGGCTTTCTAAATGAGCACATCGAACTACAAAGTCATTTCTTCAATTCGATTATTCAGGCAAAACCATAAACTGATCTGAATAGTTAAATAGATATCGTTTAATAGACTTCTTTGTCACTACTGCATACAGCATTCAGCGCTTCCATATCTTCTACAGTCAGGGTTAGTTCCTCTGGATCTTGCTCGCCGAAGCGATAATACATAATGGATTTCCTATTTTGCACATGAGGCAAACCCAGCGCATGGCCTAGTTCATGAGCAAGAACAAGCTGAAGCTCGTATAGATCATCAAATTGATAGATATTGATTTTAGGCCTATCTGCAACATTCAGATAAACTCCTTTTCTAAATGTCGTCCATATGCCCAATGCTCGATTTTGTCTATATATATATTCATTGATTCGATCAGCAAGTGAGTTGAGATCGTCGGCTAGTTGCATCAATATCTCCTCTTCTCTTTTCAGTTCCCGTTTAGCTGTTACGATTTCGGACTCTAACCTATCCACATGCCGTTTGATGCTTTTTAGTCGATCCTGTTCACGAGCGGTTCGTGCACCTGCAACGGCTACTCTGGACAGCGCCTCATGATAATCTTCAATCATCCCATTATATTTATTCAAAAGATCACGATGCCGATTCTTATAGTTTTGATAAATCCGGACCTGATGATTGTAGGAGATCTGCTTGGGGTAAAATATTTGCCTTAAGGTCATGATTGAATCAGCGATTGCCGTCTCAGAATCAAATCTTTGCTGGTCCTGACTGTAGATGAGGTGAATTGTTAGAGAGGAATCAGACCTTGAATCATCTTTTCTGAATAATTCCTTGGAAATCGCATCTGACCAAAGAGCAGTTGTTTTTTCCAAAATAGAGACAAGTTCTGATTCTGAAATGCCAAACTGAGTATCAATAGTACCGACCGACCAGAGAATTGGATTCTCATATTCTGCGGTTCCTGACTGTTTAGATAATAACTTCCCTTCAGATATCAGAGTGACAGCCAATATAAGAATGGCCATACGGTATATCTGATATCGAAGCATGACATGTATTTTTTAGCATAAGAATATATAGATATGATAAGAGAGTCCTCCATATCTTTCAAATTTTTTATGGAGACTCTTATTTTTTCATTCTCATGAAGGCAATACGGTCTGTTTTGAAGCAATAGGGATGCAGGTACTCTATCTCAGTCCGTTTGGAACGCCTTTACAAATTCGGCTCACAGCATCGTGGCTGTGCAGGCTTTCTAAATGAGCACATCGAACTACAAAGTCCCGAATTCGCTCATCAGTGTATAGTTCGTCATAGAGCAATCGTGCCGCATCTTCCACAAATTTTTGATAAGCACCATTCAGTTCGGCAAAAGCCTGTTCATCTTCTCGCTTCACCATAACCTGAGTTTCGGTTTTAAGTGCTTCACGACAAGCCATCACCAAGTCGTCAATCATCATTTCACTGTTGAGCTGAACGGTAATGTTAGCCACGCTTCTTTGGCTATGCGGTATTGTTGCCACATCACGGGTTTCACGGGCGTGTTCGGCCAGCTCAAACGAACATGGGCAAGCGCTGCTGTATTCAAAATCGAGATGTACAAAACGGGTGAATACCCCATTTTCATCCAGTTTTCCTTCTATAGCAACATTATAATACTGATAGCCACTCAAACCGGATCGTAAACTCTCCTGAAGCATCGGGTAGCTGAAAGAGAGCTTTAAAAATGCGGATCGGCTTTCCAGGTCTTCCTGATACTGTTTAAGGATACTCCTCAATTTATCGGGATGAAAAACTTCATCTTTAAATTTATAGAAAGTCCGCATGATCCGGCTCATATTAATCCCCTTCTTACCGGCATCGAGGCCAACATAACCGTCTACCGATGTTTCAAGAGTCAGAAGTTCTCCGGATGGTGTCGGATACTTTAGCGGAAGTTTAAAATTGGAAATACCTACCTGCTGAATAGGAACGTTCGCTCCTTCAATCAGTGAAGCCGGACCATTTTGTAAATCAGGTAAACTCTCTTTGTATTGTTCTGTAACCACAAAAGTGGGGTCGTAAAATCGTTTCAGATTTGTTGAAATCATAATTCGGTCTTTTTCAAAATTTTATACTGCCCGTTTAGGACAATATTCAGCAATATTTCGTTCAGTTTCGTAAAGTTTTACGGAGTAAAGAGTAGAGCTTCCGTGAGCTGCATCATTCACATCATCTTCAAGTTGTTCAAAAAAAGCTTTTACCAGATTCTCCGATGTTGGAATTACTCCTTCAAGAAACTGCACTTCGAGATTTAGGTTTTTGTGATCACACGGTTCCAGTATTCGATCGTTGATAATTGATTTTAGTCTTCCCAAATCAATTACATAACCGGTTTCAGGATTTGGCTCGCCGGCAACAGTAACTTCAATCACGTAATTGTGGCCATGCCAATTTGGATTATTACATTTACCAAAAGTATCATGGTTCCACTGCTCCGACTTATCCGGATTGTGTAACCTATGAGAGGCATTAAAATGAGCTTTTCGGGTTACGTAAATCAATGAGTCCTCTTAAATTATTAGTTTGAATCTCACAACACACCTGTAGCTTATACGGTTCCCGTTATTCGAGTTCCTGGAAATTTTGTCTGTTCAAGTAGAACTTTGAGGAAATAAAAAAGCCACACATTGGCTCATCTAACTGATGCACCAATGTGTGGCAGTGGTAAAATTTATAAGAAATTTAACCGATTATCAGAAGGAGTACTTGATACCGAGGCTGAACGAACGGCCGGGATTTAAGCTGCTGAAGGTTTGATTCTTCAGCTCTGAATGCCTTGTAAACCTCATCAATAGAGTCATTGAGAATATTTGACACGCTCAAATTAACCGATGCTTTATCTCCCAGTTTCTTGTTGAGATTAAACCGCAAGTTGTGATAAGGATCGGAATATACATCCGGAAACAGCCCCCCACCTACAACTACAAGGGTTTCACCATTCACATTGTAGAAGAAACCGGCATCCAGTCCGATTTCGGGATTATCATACTGCAAGCCGGCATTAATGATGTATGGGGCCTGACCCGCCATTTGCCGTGAATCAGTCACGGTTTCACCTGTTTTTTCCCGGCTCTTTCTTGCATTAAATTCCTGCTCAGTCAAATCAATCTCCGAAAGCACATAGGTAAAGTTACCATTAAAACTAAACCAGCGAAATGCAGTACCGAGAAAATCTAAATTTTTCCTGAACTCAAGCTCTGCACCAAATACTTCTCCATCACCCACATTACGTGGCTGAAATTCACTGGATGTAACTTGAACTTGAATTCGGACCACTTCAATCGGTCGGTCAAATGTTTTATAAAATCCACTCAGCGATAACAGTTGTCCGTTGTTTCCGAATCGCTCCCAACGTATATCGAAGTTATCAATACGTGTTTCGGTGAGATTACCGTCCCATTCGCCAATTGAAAAAAGACCACCGTTGAAAATCCGATCAGATACCGGGTCCAATATCTGGGCAAATGAAAGCTCTTTAAAAGTAGGTCTTGCTATAGTTCGCGAGTAAGAGGTTCTTAAGCTCATATTGTCGGTCATGTCGTAAGTGAAGTTCACTGATGGAAAGAAATCAGTAGAATCCAATACCTTAGCATTATCGAGGTTATTCCCTGATGTTCCGCTTTGAGCAAACAAAGCGTCGCGACCGGTATGCCTCTGGACATAATTCTCAACTCGCAGTCCAAGATAGGTTCTCAGTTTGGGCGTCAGTACAAATTCATTTGAAATATATGCTGAAGCATAATTTACATTTGAAGTATACTGATTAGGATTTGGATCAGGATTTCCGGACTGATAGTATACGTTTCCATTCGGATATATATTATCCTCTCTCAACACCTCATCAGGATCACCTGTAAGAGCAGGCCATGACCCAAAGCTTTGAAGATCGAATGCAAAAATTTCAAAATCTCTCTCTTTGTATGAGTAGCTGGCTCCCAATCTTACCTTTGCATCTCCAGAAAACAGAGTATAGTCTTTGTTCAAATCCAGTCTGCCACTGTAGTTAACCTCATCCATATTTCTCCAAAGTCTGCTAGGGTTACCACCTGCTCCGGCACTAAATTTCGGTGGGTTGTCTGCTAAGGAAAGTGTGTATGCGGTTTTTCTAATATCGGGATCATTAATAGATGAAAAAGTAGGAGCAATTCTCCAGTCAATTTCAAGTCTTGCCTCCTCTAAATAGTGTAAACCTCCTATAAAGAAGTTGGTAATGCTCCTCTCTGAATAGTCCAAATTGTATGAATCAGCGGTATATCCCGACTGCCCGGGTGCATCAGGACTATTGTCAATAAAGAAATTGCCAGCGCTGCTTTCACCATTTTGAAGGTGCATAGCTGTTAGTCGATATTTTGACTTGTCAGTCTTAAAAGCAATACCTGCCAAGCCACTTACTAGAATATTTCGACTTGATAAAACTCCATCCTGGGTCGTGGCATAAACAAGTTCATAATTTTCTGCCCCAACCTGTGTCTGATATTCACCGTATTGTATATCAGAATAGTGGTTATTTGAATTTTTATAAGAACCAGTAAATATGTATCCAAGCTTTTTATTCCCAAAGACATCAAATTGGTTACCCATAGTTACACTTAGACTATAATCCATGAGATTGGTCTCTTGTGTGGGGCCCAATGTCTGGTTAAAGCTGTTTACAAAGTTGTTAACCTGTTCAGGGCTGTCTCCACTTACCGGGGTCGGTATAGTCGAACTTCGTGCACCTTCAGGCAGGGATCGCGTTCCATCATCAAATCCAAGAAAGTCGGTGCCACTTCCTCCGTAGTCGAGAAATTGGTTGTTAAAGTGCATGGATGGATTGTACCCGACACTGACTGATACATCCATAATTGGAACATTTGGAAAATCTTTTGTCTCAATATTCACAATTCCGCCGGTAAAATCTGCCGGCATGTGGGCCACAGCGCTTTTTGAAATCACCATATTATCAATCAGATTGGTCGGAAAAATGTCAATTTGTATACTGTTTTTATCGGGATCAAGACTGGGTATATCAACCTTATTCATCATTGTTTTGGTGTAACGGTCACCCAGTCCGCGTACATATACGTATTTACCTCCCTCTACAGAGACTCCGGTAACCCGCTTCAGAGCTTCGGCTGCGTCTGAATCACCGATCTCATTAAATCTTTGAGCTGTAATCCCGTCCATTACATTTGGCGATTTTCTCTTCATGGAGATCATCGCTAATTCTGAATTGTTAATCCTATCTGCGGATACTACTAATTCATCCATTTCTTTTACAGAACTGCTTATCAAAATATCACCAAGTGATGTTACTTCACCCTCTTTTACTTCAACTCCTTCAACAAGTAAAGGTGAATAGGAGACATATGTAAACTTTATGTTATACACACCCGGTTCAATACGAATGTCAAATTTCCCATCAAGATCAGTACTTGTACCATCAGAGGTTTCTTCTATAAATACGGTAACTCCAAAAATTGGTTCTCCACTGTTTTTATCGAGTACTGTTCCCCTAATCGTGCCTCTGTCATCTTCAATTCCTGATCCGGGGTTCATTGCTTCCTGAGCTGTTACTTTTGTAGTAAAACTCAAACCTATGGCCAGCATTATAATTATAACGGTATTAATTTTTTTCATTTTTACGATTTTGTTGTTTTAACAAAAGTTTAAAGAATATGAAAAAACCCGCGATCGGCACATATGCCGAAAGCAGGTTTTTTATAGGGTGTATATATATTATTCAAGCCCGATTGAACCGAGTGCACCAGACTGGCTGGCCCATGTCCATCCGAATACAGAAGCATCCGCGCCTACAGTAGCTGCATCCAGGTCGGCAACTTCCACAACATCTCCATCTGCGATTACATCAGCCGGGAAATAATCAGAAAGTGCAGTACCGTCCGGAACAATTGCTTCCAAATTTGACACGCCATACCCTTCTGTATTTTGTGCAAAATCAGACCAGTCTGAAGAGAATGTACCACCATCCTCAAACCCAAAGATGAGCACGTTATTCAGAAATACATCAGTGTTTTCATCCACATCAACGGTAATCTCAGAGTTGTTGCCTCTCTGATATACAGTGACGTTTTGTATTGTGTGGCCTGTACTTGTGAACGAACCATCAGGACCGTCTAGCTCAAAGGCTGAGCCTTCGGGGCTTACAATTACAACATTACTCACTGTACCTGACCACGCCTGGTCGGTGTCAAGTCCATCATCAAAAGAGTTCCATATCATAACGTTGTTCACATCGACCGTACCACCAAACCATTCGATTCCGTCATCCTGGTTGGCAACCACTTCGATATTTTCAACAACTGTGTTAGAACCGATTCCGCCCAGTGAAAGGCCGTTAATCTCATTGCCCTCACCGATGTTGGCACCGCCGTGACGGATGGAAATATAGGTGATAGATCCTGAGCTGTCGTCCGGATCATTACCACCATACAGGCCATTTGTATCAGAGGCCGGAATACCTTCAACTTGCGTTTCGGTTACATCACCGCCTTCACTTGAAGCGGAGATCGGAGCATTACCAAGTACGATTACACCACCCCAGAGTCCGTTGATGTTAGGGTCCAGGTTTGGGCTTGCAAAATCTCCCGCAGCCACCTGCTCGGGCGTGATCTCATCAGCAACAGATGTGAAGATGATCGGCAGGGTGGCTTCACCATTGGCATTCAGGGTGCCGTCGCGTGCAACCAGCAAAGCCGTTGCATTAGATTGCGAGCCGGCTTCACCTTTAACTACAACTCCCGGTTCAATGGTCAAGGTTGCGCCCGCAAGCACGGTAATTCTGCCACCGAGAATATAGGTATTACCGGTTTCCCATCTTACGTCTCCGTCTATATTTTCTGTAACCAGAAATTCAGTTTGCTCCGCAACCACGGAAATTACAGCCGTTGCTTCATCATCCTGTCCGTCATTATCGGTAACAGTAAGAGTAACAGAAGCTGCCCCGGTGTTAGATGAGGTAAAATCTACAACAACTGAACCGCTTGTGGATCCACTTGAGGGCTCAGATGAAATAGTAGCTGTACCATTTTCCGCAGAGACATTTGAAGATGCATAACCGCCCGGAACGTTTACTGAAAATGAAACTTCAGCGGTATTATCCACAACAACGTTCTGTGATGAAGGAGCTGTTACAGTGGGTGGTGCTGTTTCTGTAGAAACAGGATCGTCATCACATGAAGTGATAAACACCAATATCAGTGTCGACATCAGTATTATATTTAGTAGGTTTTTCAATTTCATAATTGGTTTAAGTGAGTTTAGTTTTGGATTCGTTTAACCAATCAAAAACTAAGCTTACACCATTATGAATGAGTTACTTCAATGTTATGAAATTGATAAGAAGTAAAATCTCTCTTGAACCTATATTTAAAACAAAAAGAGCCACTCATTATTGAGCAGCTCTTCAATAAAATTAACTTAAGATCAATATAAACTCATTGAATTCGGCAACATGAAAAGTCTGACCAAAAGGTGAAAACAACACAGAACCAAGCTTAAATAATTTAGACTTTATATCCCTCTCTATTAGTTAGAGAGGGATATAGGGTGAGTCTGAAGGAGAAAACTAAATTATTTAAGCGCTTTAGACTCAGGAACTCTTTTTTTCTTCTTTTTCTGAGGAATCGGTGGTAGCCTCTGATTCCTCAACTTCAGCCTCTTCAGCTTGATCCGAACCAGCATCAGATTTTAGCTCGTCATCAGTGGAAGATGATCCGTTGGTGATCGCTTTTTTACTCTCTTTAACCTCAAAGATGCCCTCCGGATAGTTACCGCTTGGTCTGTCACCCAGCATCTCTCGAAGTTCAATATGATTGAGCACCTCTTTTTCAAGAAGGGTTTCTGCCATCTCTTTTAGCTTATCTTTATGCTTGCTGAGCAGATCTACAGTTCTCTGATAGTTCTTTTGAATGATGTTACGTATTGCATCATCTATTTTTTGCGCAGTATTTTCAGAATACTTTTTATTAAATCCGTAGCTATCGTTCGGGCTATTGGAATCTTTGAGTGATATATATCCAAGCTCTTCACTCATACCATACTCTGCAACCATGGCAAAAGCCATATTGGTAATTCGCTCAAGGTCATTTTGTGCCCCCGTAGAAATTTTACCAAAAGTTAACTCCTCGGCTACACGGCCTCCAAGAAGGGCACAGATCTTATCTTCAAGCTCTTCGGTTGTCATCAAGAAACGATCTTCGAGCGGCGTTTGTAGCGTGTAACCAAGTGCGGCAAACCCTCGAGGTACAATGCTTACTTTTAATACGGGATCGGTATGTTCCAAAAACCAACCTACTATGGCGTGGCCCGCCTCGTGGTATGCCACAATTTTACGCTCATCCTTGCTAATCAGTTTATTCTTCTTCTCCAAACCGGCTACAACACGTTCAATGGCATCCTGAAAGTCGATCATTTCAACCTGTTTCTTATCTCTTCGGGCAGCCATCAAAGCAGCTTCATTACAAAGGTTGGCAAGATCCGCTCCGGCAAATCCGGGAGTTTGAGACGCCAGGACTTTCAGATCAATTTGCTCCGACAGTTTCAACTTTTGAGAGTGTACGTCCAGAATCTGCATTCTTCCGTTCAGATCGGGTTTATCAATCATAATCTGCCGGTCAAAACGTCCCGGTCTCAACAGTGCGGAGTCCAATATATCGGGACGGTTTGTCGCAGCCATGATAATTACACCTTTATCACTGTTAAATCCGTCCATCTCACTCAGCAGCTGGTTCAATGTATTCTCACGCTCATCATTTGAACTCATCTGCATGCCGCGTCCACGGGTTCGGCCAATGGAATCAATCTCATCAATAAATACGATACAGGGTGCTTTCTCTTTCGCCTGCTTGAAAAGGTCACGGACACGGGCTGCACCCACTCCAACAAACATCTCCACAAAATCAGAACCACTCAGGGAAAAGAACGGTACATCCGCCTCACCCGCTGTTGCTTTGGCAAGCAGCGTTTTTCCGGTTCCGGGAGGCCCCACCAACAGTACACCTTTGGGAAGAGTACCGCCAAGATTCGTGAATTTTTTCGGATTGCTTAGAAATTCTACAACCTCTTCAACTTCCGCTTTTGCTTCCTGAAGTCCGGCTACATCTTTAAACGAAACTTTACTTTCGGTCTGCTTGTCGTACAGATTGGCTTTATTTTTACCAATATTCAGAACTTGCTGGCCCGGATTCATTCTCTTGAAAATAAATACCCAAAAAGCAATGATAAGCGCGATCGGTATGAGCCAGATCAGAATTCCACTAAACCAATTCTCCTCTACCCTTACGTCATAGACCACCTCATATTCATCCAGAGTAGATCGAATATCATCACCCTCAAGCATGGTCGTTGTAAATTTTCCGGTACCTGAGTCAGATCTGTCCCATCGATTTTCTGACGGTGTAGGACGTTCGGCTATTCCCTCTTCAAAAGCTTTTTCAGAATAGTCTCCCTGTATATTGGTGGAATTTGTAATAAGGATTTCATCAACATAGCCCTCCTGTACGTACTCTAAAAATTCACTGTACTTTATCCTCTCTGAGCTTTCTCCGGGGATGAAGTAAAAGTTAAAAGCGATGAGAACCAAAAAGAGAACTAAATATATCCAGTTAGGAAATTTTGGAGCTTTCTTTGAATCCTTAGAATCGGTCTCTGAAGTACCTTTTTTTAATTTTTTTTTCTTTGCCATTAAATCTGATTTGGTAAAACTAGAAGAGCATTAAATATAACTCTTTTTCTGCAAAATTAATCAGGACTCTTTACTTAGTATAGCCTGATGTATTTCCTATTTGAGAACGAACGACAACCTGATTTCATACACTCCGTTATAAATCAATTTGATAATTGTGCTCCTCACCGGTATTAACCGTAAGCTGTTTATCTGCTTCCGTAATTTTTCCGATTACGATAAAATCATCAAAATCAGCCTTAAACTTTTCTACAAGCGGTTCGGGAAGAGTAAATAACATTTCGAAGTCTTCGCCACCATAAAAAGCATATTTATCAACATCCTCATTCATTTCGTCAGCCACGTTACGGGCTTCCA
Source organism: Rhodohalobacter sp. (assembly GCF_034521535.1). Lineage (GTDB taxonomy): Bacteria > Bacteroidota > Rhodothermia > Balneolales > Balneolaceae > Rhodohalobacter. Next base: position 961,609 of record NZ_JAXHMF010000006.1, read on the forward strand.
AACTAATGGGAACAGCAGGTGAATAGATCTCTGCACCTACTCCCGATTGCTTCAGAACTTCTGAGAGATCTGCAACCAAGCCTTGTGTAAGATCAATCAAACAGTGCGGTTTCACGTCCGAATTCATTAGTGATTGAAAGAAGTCTATTCTTGCTTTCGGTAAAAGTTGCCGTTGTACTACGTGCTCGTAAGAGCTAAGATCAGGCTGGAACTGTTGTTCAGGATTTTCCTGCCATGATTTCTTTTCTCTTAACAAGATTCTTAAACCCGCAATTGCGCTTCCGAGTTCACCGGTTACACAAATGATATCATCTTTTTTAGCACCATCTCTGTAAATCACACTATCTTTTTCAGCATTTCCGATGCATGTTACAGAAATAGCCAGTATTTGATGGGAAGCCGTAGTGTCACCACCCGATACATTTACATTATAGTCATTAGCCGCTGCGTCAATACCCTGATATAGCTGTTCAATCATTTGAACCGAGTATTTATTGGGAATGGCTATGTCAACAAGGATTTGTTCAGGTTCGGCATTCATAGCCAAAATATCACTTACAGCCGCTGTAACAACTTTATAACCTAAGTGCTGAAAAGGTGTATAGGTTAAATCAAAATGCACTCCTTCCATAAATATTTCAGAACTCGTGCATGTGAGTTTCCCTGCATTCTGTTTAGATACAGAAGCATCATCGCCAATACCTTTTATAATATTCTCCCTGGAAGCTCCCGTATACTTCTTGAAAGATTCAATTAGAGATTTGAATCCTATATCCTGAACCTGTTTAAAATCGTTTTTTGCCATAACTTTAAAATAAAAAAGGCAGTTACTCCATTAAGGAATAAATGCCTTCAAATAAGATGATTTATGTTAACTAATTAAATTTCTCGTTTTGTAGAGTAATTAATTCTTAACGTTCCTGCGTGACGTAATTCCTGCTGAACATCGGTTATAATACCAAATTCAGAGTCTTCATCTACTCTAAGAGATACAATTAGTCTGGGTTCTTCCATCAGTTTATCGTACATGATGTTTCTGATGGCTCCTATATCATCAACCAAAGCATCATCAATCTGGACCTTAGTCTCACCTACCCGGTTTCCTGATAATCTCTCAGGGCCGATATAGATGTAACTCACCAGTCGTTTCTGCTCAATTTTTTCGATGTTTTCAGCACCGGCGTAACTAACCTGAACCTGCAATTCAACTTCCCTCAATACAGTTGTCACCATAAAGAAGATGAGAAGCATAAATACAACGTCAGGCATGGCCGCAGTTGGTACACCCTGGCTTGTTGCTGCTTGTTTCTTTTTAAAATGTGCCATATCTGTTACCCCTCATCCGGTTCTGCAATTGAGATTTTCTTAGGATACATTTCCTGTATCTCTGCTTTTCTTTCGCTGTTATCTTCCAGAGAAGGATACGGAACACCAAATCTTTCCATTGATGCCTGATTACGGAGTTCGGCGTATGCCCCCATCACTTCATCAAGCATATCTATATAGACATTGTAAGGTGTTCTTCTGTCCGTCTTGATTGATACAATCGCATCATCAGGTGATTCTGAGAGATTTGGATCGACACCATTGTTATCAACAAAGCGTTTGATTCGATCACGTACTTCACCGATAGAAGCAGGCTCCTCATTAATTAGAACCATACCCTGAGCATTCACCAAAATTTTCATAAGGTTTCGCTCACGTACCGGTGGCGGCTCAGTAGTTTCGTCGGGAATGGGAGGCAGAACCAAGCCAATACCCGTATCCACATCAATTGTAGTTACAACAAGAAAGAAAATGAGCAAAAGAAAGGCGATATCCGCAAGGGATGAACCGTCAATCTCACCGCTTTCTCTGCTTCGCTTTTTATTAAGCATACATTTAAATTTTAAATGTTCCGCGGGTTCCTGTTAATACGATACCGATAATCATTAGGCCAAGTAGAAACAACATAGTTGCAACACCCGCCTGGTTAGCAGTACCCAGTACAGCATAAGAGATTCCAAAAATGACAACGGGTACTCCCATAATTGCCACTCGTTTGAGATCTGATTTTCCGTTAATCACATTTTTGACACCGGAAACCAGAATTCCAATAACTGCTATACCAATCAGGCCTAAAACTAACCCTATAGCTAAATTATCAATCATAATATTATCCGTTGATTGTTTGGGTTATAGTTTTACTTAGGCTTCGTCTGAGTCGTTTTCAGGAACAATTTGCTTTCCTTCTTTCAGAAGAATGATAGAATCGATCAGGGTAATGGAACCTTCTTCCATATCTGTAATAATTCTGTCAATTTTGGATACACAGTAGTTATACCCGATTTGGAGTATAATACCTACCAACAGACCACCTGCAGTTGTAAGAAGCGCAATTTTAATACCACGCGCTACAAGAGATGGAGAGATATCGGCTGCGGCTTCAATCGCATCAAACGCCTCAATCATACCGACAACGGTACCGAGGAATCCGAGAAGCGGACCAATAGAGATAAAGAGAGAAAGCCATACAAGACCTCTTTCAAGGAAGCTCATTTCAATAGAGCCATATGTTGTAATTGCTTTTTCAGCAGCTTCTACGCCTTCATCAGCACGCATTAAACCGGCTTGAAAAACAGACGCTACAGGTCCGCGTGTTTGTGCACAAAGTTCTTGTGCAGCAGGGATGCCGCCTTCTTGCAGTGCTTCCTGTACTTCAAGAATAAATTTTCTGGTGTTAATGTCAGCTAGATTAAGTGTGATGATGCGCTCCAGGAAGATAGCCAATCCGAGAATCAGGGCTATCAATACAGGCCACATGAATTCACCACCTTCGTTAAATTTTTCGACGATTACGTTAAAAAAGCCAGCATCAGCTCCAGCTTGAAGAAAAATGAGAGCTAAAGATGAAGTCATACTATTACTCCGCGTTAAGTTTTGGTTAAGAGCTAAAATTGAAGAAAAATGATAGATCATTTGATCTTCAATGTCAAAGGCAGATCTTTAATTTAATAATATTAAAAAGGGAAAAATCTGCAATCGACTATGTTTGATGTTCGTGTCGTGGAATATATTAGATCATATCCCCAACTACCAAACAGTTTTCTGATTTATTTTTCAAAAACTGTCATTATCTCGTTTTTTTTGTAAAAAATCGTTTAATGTAAGTGAAATAATTCAGTATGCCTTCCCAACTCGGGTATTTAGAAACCAAATCAGGAGCGAACTTGTCGGTATCGCTCCAACCCTCGATTTAAAAACTGCTCAAATTCCGAGGCTCTTGTAAAGCCAATCAGTTGATCGAGAACCTGACCTGAGTGTGGATCGATGATAACATAGGTGGGCAGAGCAAGTGTACCGGTAATATCAAACTGCAGCTGCTGATTTTCCTCAGCTTTGTTACCGCCATCTGTGTAGAGTTTCACCTGTTCCATTTGCGTAAATTTCTCCTGAATATTATCTAATGGAAAAACCGTTGCTTCCATTGCACGGCAGTTGGTACAGGTGTAACCGGTGAAATCGACAAAGACAGGTACATTATCGGCTATAGCTTTTTCCAGAGATTCCTCATAGTTATCAGACCACTGAGACTCTACTGCTGCTCCGCCTCCCGAGGCACTGATAGAACGAACTACACTCACATCCGTAGTTTTCGAAGCCGGAAGCCAGGCATCCCAAATTCCCAAAGATGCTCCCATCAAGCCGGGTATTAAATAAAAGCTGAATAAAAAGAATGGAATGGCCAGCAGTAACCTGCCGGTTGTGATAGATTTTGGTTTTTCTTCTCCATGAAGAGCAAAAAATCCAAGAAGGTAGAGACCGGCAATAAAAAAGAAGGAAATCCATGCAGCTATACCCAACGGACGTGTAATCACACCCCATTCGAAGATGATATCTGCATTTGCCAAAAATTTGATGGATGCAGCCAATATGATAAAGCCTAAAATCACTTTTATAACATTCATCCAGGAGCCGCTCTTTGGAAGAGATTCCAGATATCGGGGAAACAGTGCCAGTAGCACAAATGGCGCAGCAAACGCTGTAGAAAAGGCCAGCATACCTACAATCGGATAGAACCACTCTCCTCCGGCTGTTGCAGCCAGTATTGCCCCTACGAAAGGCGCTGTGCATGAAAATGATACAGCACTGATTGTGAAGCCCATAAACAGTGTGCCCGTAACTCCGCCGCTTTCATTGCTCTTCCGGTTCAACCAGTTCGTTAACTGATAAGGCAGGCGAAGCTCAAAGAGGCCCAAAAGGCTCACTCCGAAGAAGATAAAGAGCAAACCTATGAATAAATTCACCCAGGGGTTTGAAGCAAATTGGCTCACACCGCTAACACCCAGTATTACAGAAAGAATAGCGCCAAGACCCGTAAAAATAAGTATGATAGAGAGACCGAATATTAAAGCCTGCCCCCAATTTGTTTTCTTCTTCTCTCCTCCACCCTGATTTGAGAAGTAGGATACGGTCAATGGAATTAATGGAAATACGCAAGGAGTAAGGAGTGCGGCAAGGCCGGCAGTTAATGCTAACCAGATATAGGTCCAGAGATCATCCAGCGGTACTCCTGCAGAGCTCGTCATTTCAAACTCGACTTCAGCCTGAGAGACCTCTTCAAAATCTTCGTACGGCGAATCTGCTACACCCTCTAGATTAACAACGGATTCTATCTGTTTGGTTTTCGGAGGAAGGCAGGAAACATCATCACAAACCTGATAGAGTACTTCCAGCTGGATGGTTTGCTCTCCCTGAAGTTCCGACCGAAAAGCGACCGGTATGGTAAATTCAGCACTTTTTGAGTGCCAGCCAAGTTCGGTTTCAAAGTTTGGATCAAAAGCGATAACCGCTTCACTCTCTTCTACATCTCCGGCAACCGCCATTTGATTTACTGCAGATGAAAATGTTGTCGGATACGGCCCGGCATCAGGATCATTCAGAACAGAGTAGAGATGCCAGTCGCCATCGATTGTGGCTTCAACCGTTACATTGAATACTTCACCGGCCGCAACCGTTTCAGGATGATCCGTTATTTGGTAATCAACAGGATCGAGGAGTTGTCCATATACAAAAAATGGGGATAACGCCATATAGACGATCCCCATCAAAAATCCAATTTTATTCATTATCGAATAATTATTAAGAGTTTATACTCTCAAAGAGTATTAGTCTTCTTTTACAACCCAAACCTTAACTTGAGGCTTCAGATCTCCAAGAACATCAACGGTTGCAGTGTACTCGCCCAAAGACTTGATATCCTGGTCAAGAGTAATCTTACGTCTGTCAACTAAAATATCTCTTTCTTCAAGAGCATCAGCTACCTGGATATTGGTAACTGTACCATGAATTTTGTCATCTTCACCTACAGTTACAGGAATTGTAACGGAGGTTGTTTCCAGTTGTTGCGCCAGTTCTTTGGCAGCTTCAACAGAAAGCTCAGCACGCAGGGCGGCTTCACGTTTCAGATGTTCAAACTGTCTGACTGCGCCGGGAGTTGCCAATACAGCTTTTCCCTGTGGAATCAGAAAATTTCGTCCGTAACCGGGTTTTACGTCAACAAGATCACCGGCTGAACCTAATTTTTCTACGTCATCTTTTAAAATAAGCTTCATAATCTAATCTGTGTCTTATCGCATGTTTTCGGTTACGTAAGGAATAAGAGCTAAAAATCGTGCTCTTTTAACTGCTCTTGATAGCATTCTTTGATGCCGAGCACTTGTACCGGTTACTCTTCTTGGAAGAATTTTACCTTGATCGTTCATAAACCGCTCTAGCAGCTCAGTTTGTTTGTAGTCGATATATTCTACACCTGCTTTCGTAAATTTACAGTCTTTACTTTTAAGGTGTCCTTTCTTCGGATGCGATGGATTGTTAATCATAACTTTTACCTAATTTGATTTAATCTTCGTCGTTATCTTCGTTCTCTTCTTCTACATCTTCAAAAACTACAGGCAGATCACCTTTCTTTCTGAGTTCGTAGTAACGAAGCATTTTCGGATCGTACTTCATGGTCAGGTATCGCATGATATCGTCGTTGATCCTCATGTTACGTTCAACCACTTCAATCGCATTAGCGGGTGCATTAAAGTACATGTTCACATAGTAACCTGTACTTTTCTTGTCTATATCGTAGGCGAGTTTGCGAACACCCCATTCATCTACATCAACGACTTCTCCGCCGTTGTCTTCAATTAGTTTGTTCACTAAACTTACGAGTTCTGAAAATTTCTCGTCATCGAGAACCGGATTCAGAATGTAAGTCAATTCATAGAAATCTTTCTTCATTCTTTATATATGTTTTCTTTGGTTGTTTTCTGTTTGTGAAAACAGTCGTCGTACGTTACGCCGACAACAGAGCCTGTAAAGATACGTATTGATTTTGATTTCCACAATCAAAACGGCCCTTAAATTCCATCTCGCGTCAGAGCAAATCAAAGCAAATAAAAAAGGCGCCGGATAGCGCCTTTAATTTACTATATCGTAAAATCTGCAGATCTAAGCGTAGCTGAAAGAAGAGAGAAGCTCAAAAAGTCCTGTTCCCGGCAGTATCGGTTCTATTCCATAGTAGATGGTCAGAAATGCCAGCAAGATCAACACAAGCTTAAACAGAGTTCCCGGCGATGTAAGACTATACTCCCGATGTGCCTCTTTGAAATACATAAAAACCATTACACGCAGATAGTAGTAGACACTGGCAGCACTTGCCAATACGCCTACAATAGCCAGCATGATCAGGTCTGCTTGTACCGCCGCTGCGAATACGTAGTATTTTCCGATGAACCCTACAAACGGTGGGATTCCTGCTAGTGAAAATAGAAAGATGGAGAGCATCACTCCCATTGCCGGAACTTTAAATCCCAGACCGGCATAGCTGTCAATCTCAGTAAAATCCATCTCTTTTGAACGCTCGTAAAATGCGATCACGCCAAATGCACCAATATTCATGACGGTGTAGGCAAACAGGTAGTAGAATACTCCACTGTACCCCGCAGCTGTGCCGGCTGCCAAACCAACCATTAGATAACCCGCGTGGGCAATACTTGAGTAAGCAAGCATTCTTTTCACGTTATCCTGCGCAAGGGCAATCAAGTTACCCACTACCATTGTGAGAATTGCGATAACCTGAATAACCTGAGTCCAGTCACCGGTTTCGGAGCCGGAAAGCATTCGGGATAGCACGAAAACAAAAGCGATAAACGCAGCAGATTTACTTGCAGTAGCCATAAAACCGGTCAACGTAGTAGGTGTTCCCTGGTAAACATCCGGAGTCCACATATGAAACGGTACTGCAGATATCTTGAAAAAGATACCGACCAGCAAAAGAGCAACCCCGGCTAAGAATAGCGGCGTAGCTTGAGCTGCAGCCGCAATTTCAATCAGGTTGGTGTGTCCCGTTGCTCCGTAAATCAAAGCAATGCCGTAGAGTAAAAAGCCTGTTGAAAAAGCTCCTAACAGAAAGTATTTCAAAGCTGCTTCGGCACCGGTTTTTCTATAGTACCACAGGCCCGCAATTACATACAAACAAACGGACATGGTTTCCAAACTGACAAACAAGCTAATGAGATCATTCGAAACAGCTAAACCCATCATTCCGGTCGTGGCAAAAAGCAACATACCGTAGACTTCGCCTGTCTCCAATTCAAAGGACTGCAAATATTCACGGGATAATATGACAGACAGCAGTGAGCCCAGTAATACCACTACCGAACCAAACGCAGCGGGACCGCCATAGACAATCATACCGGAGAATGCAGTGCCGGTGTCACCGAAAAGTGACTGTATTGCTAATGCCAGCGCTACAACCAAACCGGCAACAGATACAAAGTAAACCGATTTTGTCCCTTTTTTAAATGCTGTTATCAATATAGCCGCCAATCCGGTTACGGCTACAACAATACCGGGCAAAAAGGATTGAATATCGTGCAAATAGTCCATTTCAGTTATTTTTGTAAATCTTATCTATCGCCTTGGCGAGTTGAATATCTTTATCTGTTACCTTGTTATCCGCATCGTGAGTATTGAGCTGAACTGACACAGAATTGTAAACATTACTCCAGTTTGGATGATGTCCCAAATCTTCAGCCTCAAAGCCTACTTTTACCATAAATGCCAGAGCCTCTTTAAAATTGGTGAAACTGAAATCTTTTTTGATTTGATCGTTCTCGAAAGTCCAATTATCCAACTCTTTCAATTGCGACTCAACTTCTTCTGATGTGAGAGGCTTCATAATATTAGTCCTTTTTATTTGCGATGAGTTGTGAATCTAACTGATGCTCTTCTACGTTGTAAACTTTTGCTGTCCAGTTCGGGAGTTCATTCAAATTGGCCTGATCCAGAACAGCAACACTTTTCTCTTCTGAATTTGTGATGTAAGTATTTACCCATCCTTCTGAATATTGTGTAAAGTCTATCGGACGAACTCCAATCCAGACCATAAAGAGTACCAGCGGGACCAGCAAGCCGATCTCACGCATGTTCAAATCTACAAGTTTTTTATTCTCTTCATTTGTGATTGGCCCAAACAGAACCCGCTGAAACATCCAAAGCATGTAAACAGCAGCCAAAATCACACCGGTTGCACCCAGTATAGCATAGGTTTTATTGGCATAGAGTTCTGAACTGAACGATCCATTCAAAATCAAAAACTCACCTATAAATCCGTTAAGACCCGGAAGTCCGATCGACGCCAGAGTGGATATCATAAACATAACAGCAAATACCGGAACAACTTTCGCGATACCACCGTAGTCAGAAATCATTCTTGTATGCCGGCGATCGTAAATCATACCAACAATAAGGAAGAGTGCACCGGTAGCAAGACCGTGATTAATCATCTGAATGATTGCACCCTGCATGGCTATGTCGTTCAAGGCAAAAATACCCAGTACTACAAAACCCATGTGACTCACAGAGGAGTAGGCAACCAATTTCTTTACATCTTTTTGAACCATCGCAACAAGAGCACCATAAATAATTCCGATCACAGCAAGTATCGCCATGTACGGCGCGAACTCCATAAATGCATTTGGAAATGCAGGCAGTACAACTCGAATCAAACCGTATGTACCCATTTTCAACATAATAGCAGCCAGTACTACGGAACCTGCAGTTGGTGCCTCAGTGTGAGCGTACGGCAACCAGGTATGGAATGGAAAAAGCGGCACTTTGATACAGAAGGCAAGTGCAAATCCCAGGAATAACCAGGTCTGCTCAACCAATCCAATGGTATATTCCGGACTGGAAATAAATCTCCAGTCGGCTGTGAAATCGACGCCTCCCATTGCTGCACCGGCGTTATAACCGAGATAGAGAAGCGCAACAAGCATGATCAATGAACCGACCAGCGTGTAGACAAAAAACTTAATAGTGGCACGAATCTTATCGCTTCCTCCCCAAATTCCAATCAGGAAGTACATCGGGATTAACGAAAGCTCAAAAAATACATAGAATACAACCAAATCAAGGGCAGAAAAAACACCCAATGATGCCGTTTGAAGAAGCAGCAACATGGCATAGTACCCTTTTAAACTCTTTGTCACTGAGTTCCAGGAAGACAGGATTACGATCGGGCCCATCAGTGTTGTAAGCATAAACAGCAGCAGGCTCAAGCCGTCCAGGCCAACCAGGTACTTCACATCCATACCTGAAAATATCGCTGAACCTTCACTGAGATACTGAGGTGTGGCCGATAGCGCTGCATCAAAGTTAAAAAGCAGGGGCAATGAGAGTACGAATGTTGCAGTTGTAGCAATCAAGCTACCCCATTTAACTGCTGCATCGCTTTTCATTAGCATAATCGCTGCTATACCCAGAAGCGGCAAATAGATTGTAATATTGAGTAGGATGTCCATATTTAACTAATCTTCAAATCCTTTAAAATAGTATCATTGAAAGAACCAAAATCACACCCAATACCATCATTAATGCATAGTTGGATGTAATTCCTGTTTGAATGTATCGGATTAAGCTTCCCGTCAGCCGTACAATACCTGCAACGGCGTTGACAAACCCATCAACAATTTTCATATCGAAAACAGCCAGAACCTTATCTGAAAATCGTACCGTTGGGCGAACAATTACCCCCTCGTACGCTTCATCAAGATTATACTTCTGCTTCCATATTTCGTAGAGAGAACCGAATCGTGCAGCAATTTTTGCGTCAGACTCTTCCTGCTGATCGTTTCCGTACATTCTAAATGCCAGAAGCACAGAACCAACAGCAACAGCTATGGCAAAGATCATCAGAACCCATTCAGCGGTAATTGAAAGCGTAAGCGGTATATCTGCCGCGATTGGCATCATCCAATCATGCAGCCAGTTGATATGTCCGTCTCCTCCAAAAGTCTTGGATATAAAATTCGGAATACCAATAAATCCACCCACAATTGAAAGTCCGGCAAGTGCCCAAAGCGGAATTGTCATTGTAGCGGGACTCTCATGCAGATACTCCTCAGATCCTTCAGCTCCCTGAACTTTTTGAGGCAGTTTGAACGATCCGTGAAATGTAGTCAGCGTTAAACGGAACATATAAAAAGCAGTCAGGAATGCTGTAATTGTTGCGACACCCCAAAGAATGAAGTACATGGCGCCGGCAAATTCACCAAAGCCCATATTAAAAGCGTGCATTACAATTTCATCCTTTGAGAAAAATCCTGCCAGTGGAGGAATACCGGCTATTGCTACGGTAGCAATCAAAAAGGTTTTGTATGTGGAAGGCATGAACTTTTTAAGTCCACCCATGAACCGAATATCCTGTGGATCAAAATCCACATGTTTTCCGGCATCGTGCAGTTTATGTTTCACATGATCCATTGTGTGAATAACTGATCCTGAACCGAGGAAGAGACATGCTTTGAAAAACGCGTGAGTCACCACATGAAACAGTGCTGCTGTAAACGCGCCGGAACCCAGGGCCAGGAACATAAATCCAAGCTGAGATACCGTTGAGTATGCCAGAACTCCTTTAATATCGTTTTGTGTGATCGCAATGGTTGCCGCGACAATTGCAGTGAGTGCTCCAATAACCGCCACGATCATCATTACCTCCGGGCTCATCACATACATCGGAGAGAGCCGGGTAATCAAATAGATACCGGATGTTACCATGGTAGCTGCGTGAATCAGGGCAGATACGGAAGTTGGACCCGCCATCGCGTCCGGCAACCAAACAAAGAGTGGAATCTGAGCACTTTTACCGGTAGCCCCGATAAACATCAAAAACGGAACCCAGAAAGTCCAGCTTGCTGAAAATGCATCCAGGTTGGCAAGGATAACATCGAATTTTAAACTGCCTACCGCTTCAAAAATGGCAAATATCGCAATCAGAAAAGCGAAGTCACCGACTCTGTTATAAAGGAATGCCTTTATTGCAGCATCAGATTTGGCCATGTCTGTATACCAAAATCCGATCAACAGATAGGAACAAAGCCCTACACCTTCCCATCCCAGGAAAAGAAGCAACAGGTTATCGGCCATTACCAGATTCAGCATGGCAAATATAAACAGGTTCAGAAAAGCAAAAAACTTCCAATAGCCCGGATCGTGAGCCATATACCCGATAGAATAGAAGTGGATCAGAGAACCTACGCCGGTTACAACCAGCATCATAATTAGGGAAAGCTGATCAATCTGATAAGCAATATCCACGCTAAAGCTCCCGGCTTCGATCCAGGTGAATAGCTTAGCCTGAACGGCTCCGGCTTCCGGATTAAAATTGAAGAAAAAATAGAGGGTTATTAGAAAAGGAATAAAGACTGCAAAATTTGACAGTGCCCCTATTATACTTTTTTTGCTACGATACGAATCTGATGAAAGGCCCAGAATCCCGTTAACTAAAAAACCGAGAAGCGGTAAACCAACAATAAGACTTACAAGCGCTGTAGGTGATTCCATTCAAACAGGTTAATTAAAATGTTGCGCATTTAATGATCTATAAACACTGCATTCTTTGCAGGCTTGTTTTCAGGTGGCAAAGATACAAAAATCTGTCCCAAGATAAACCTCCGAAGGAGGAAAAGTAACAATCCCCATTAAATACTTTTTCAATTTTCAGTCTCAAATTTAAGAAACATTTCAGTGAAGGCTATAATGAATCTTTACTTTTTTGAAATTTGTAAACAATTCCAAAACAGACCGATTTTTATTGCGGTTAATATCACTTTTTTGATAGTTTATAGGCTTAATTCTGAGACGTCATCAATTTACTGTGAACCAATGAATAAGCTATCGCTCTACAGTTTATCGCTCTCATTTATCTCACTCATGCTGTTTTGGGTTGTGATGAGCGGTTTTTTTGATGCCGTTCACCTAACGTTTGGGGTTCTCTCTGTTGCAGGTGTAATGGCTGTCAATTACAAACTTAAGGTGCACCGGTTTTTCAGTGATGATATGAATGACCTTAAAGATATCCGGTTTTTCAGGGCTGTTTTCTATTTTTTCTGGATGATTTATCAAATAATTTTAGCCGGCTTCCATGTAATAAAGGTGATTTTCAGCCCGAGCTTGCCAACGAAATTGAGTATTGTACGATTCAAGGTTGATTTACCCAGCGCTCATGCTAAAGTTATTTTAGGTAACTCCATTACGCTTACTCCGGGAACACTTACTGTAGACATCGAAGGTGACAACTTTCTTGTACACGCCCTCGATGAGTCATCCTATAAGGGGATTATTTCTGACGAGATGCCCAGAGAGGTTCTCAAGCTCTTCCAAAAAGAGTCGCGTCCTGTAGTTAGTGAGATTGAAATCACGACAAAAAATTAATCGATAATGGAAAACTTTTTTCTCTACAGTGCGGTCGTTCTCACAATTATTATCGCTATTCCACTAGTCAGAGTTGTGAAAGGACCAACCATTTTTGACCGGCTCCTGGCAACCAACGCTATTGCTACCAAAACCATCGTATTAATTTGTTTGATCGGTTTCCTTTACGGCCGTATCGATATGTTTATCGATATCACCCTGGCCTATGCCATTCTTGGATTTATTGGGGTTCTGGCAATCGCGAAATATTTTTCATCACCTAAAGTAAGACGCAATGCTTGAAGTACAATCTATAATCAGCATCTTGTTTGTTACTCTTGGCATTGTCTTTATGCTGATGGGCAGCATCGGTATTTTAAGGTTACCCGATTTTTACTCTCGCACCGCATGCTGTAAGTAAAAGTGATACACTCGGTGTATTTTTTGTAATCATAGGTCTGATTGTCTACGAAGGATTTACGCTCAGCAGCGGCAAGCTCTTTTTGATTGTACTGTTTATAGCACTTTCCAATCCAATCGGAACGCACGCCCTGGCGCGAGCCGCTTTCAAAAAAGGTCTAAAGCCACTTCTTCATGACGATAAGAAAGGAGGACAGTCTTAATGAACTGGGAATTAGAACTTGTGATTTACATCTTTCTGTTGCTTTCAGCTATCGTTGCGCTTGAGGTTAAAGATTTACTGGTAGCTGTTGTGATGACCACCGTATTTAGTTTTTTAGTCGCACTCCTCTTCGTAACGATGGGCGCCATTGATGTAGGATTTACCGAGGCTGTAATTGGCGCCGGCGTGTCCGGAATTCTATATGTTGTTGTAATCTATCAAACCACAAGACATTCAAAAGATTGAAAGCACTAAAAATCATCATACTGGTTTTATTTGCCTCCGTTATGATATACGCGGCCAGCGACCTGCCCTATCGCGGCGATCCTGACAACCTGATGCATGCAGAAGAAAGTATCACCGGTACGGAAGTAGTTGGCAGCTATGTTATTCAGGAAGCTTATCATGACGCAAAAACTCCAAACATCGTAACCGTAATTCTTGGCGATTACAGAAGCGTGGATACGTTTGGCGAACAGGTGGTAGTTTTTACTGCCGGACTCATCACAATCTTAATTCTGCGTAGTCGGAGGAGGCAGGTATGAGGCGACAAGAAGAAAGTCCGATTGTTCTGCTCGGTTCCAGGTTGTTGAGTCCATACATTATGCTGTTTGGGTTGTACGTCATCTTTTTTGGCCACTACAGTCCCGGTGGTGGGTTTCAGGGCGGCACGCTGCTTGCTGCGTCCATACTATTAATACGTCTTTCCGGTGGAAGGCGCGTTTCCCGGCTTCAGATTCAGGAGTTTGCCACTACGCCGCTGGCTATCTTTGGAGTCGTCATCTACTTTACCACGGGGTTGGTGGCTATGATAATGGGCGGATACTTTCTTGATTACGAAATGCTGCCATTCACAGGTATGGAACCTGCTATGGTTCGGTACTGGGGTATACTCATCATTGAAGTGGGAATTGGTTTGGCGGTAATGGCCATCCTGGTAATGATTTATGATAATATGGTAAAAGGGGAAGATTATGCTTGATTTTTTTCTGGGTCACTATGCGTACTGGTTTGTTGTGATACTACTGTGCGTAGGACTATATGGAATACTTTTTAAAAAGAATCTGGTCAAAAAAACAATTGGGCTGGCCATCTTTCAGGTCTCTGTTGTTCTCTATTTTGTCTCAATTGCATCCAAATGGGATGCAACCGTTCCGGTTAAAGATTCAAACATTCCGGTTGAGCAGGTCGCGAACTATCTCAATCCTCTTCCACACACACTAATGCTGACCGCCATTGTAGTTGGCGTGGCAACCCTGGGAGTTGCCTTTACCCTGATTATGGCTATCTACAATCGATACGGTACCCTTGATGAACAGGAACTGCTAGAAAAAATTCAATGATCGATTCGCATTTACCTGCATTAATCGCACTTACATTTGTACTATTTTCCATACTGATTTCGATGTTTGGGCTATGGAAACCAAAGTCTGCACAACCTCTTGCGGTTTTGGGCTCAGGCATAGCATCCATACTGTCTCTCTATGCATTTGCAACCTACCTGCAATCGGGCAGTATCCGATACTTTTTTGGCGGATGGGAACCACCGATAGGAATTGAATTTGTTTATGACGGACTGTCCGGATTCTTTGTACTTGTTATTAATACGGTAGCATTTTTTGTTCTTATCCACTCAAGACAAGTAGCCCGAACGGAGTATCCCGGTAAAGAGATGCCCTACTTTGCCCTGGCAATGCTCGCACTTCTCGGTTTCAACGGGATGATACTGACCGGTGATCTGTTTAATCTCTACGTTTTTCTTGAAATTTCCTCTTTGGCCAGCTATGGATTAATTGCCATCGGCTCGCGTCCCGCACCGTTCGCCGCATTCAGATATCTGATTATCGGAACAGCCGGCGGTACACTCTATTTATTGGGTGTCGGATTTTTGTATACCGTAACAGGAACACTCAATATTATAGACATGGCAGCCATGCTGCCCACATTTGCTGCGAACACATCTGTTGTGGCAGCACTGGTGTTAATGGTGGTCGGTATCGGTGTAAAAGCGGCTCTTTTTCCACTGCATGGCTGGCTGCCCGACGCGTATACCTACGCTTCATCCAGTTCCACAGCACTCATTGCCCCGATCGGGACAAAAGTAGGAGCGTACATTCTTTTCCGTATTGTGTTCTTCTTATTCGGGGTTGAACTGGCCGATGCCGTTGCGCCCATAACTACTGTGATTGGTGTTCTGGCTGCGATTGGAATACTCTATGGATCAATTATGGCAATTGCCCAAACTGAAATGAAGCGTATGCTGGCATACAGCAGTATATCACAGATTGGATACATCATCATGGGGCTTAGTTTAGCCAATCCGCTTGGTTTTGCAGGTGCCTTGCTGCATGTATTAAATCATGCTGTAATGAAAGCCTGTCTGTTTCTTGTTGCCGGAAATCTTCGAATGAAAGAAGGCCATTCAGACATCAGCAAATTTGACGATACTTATAGAAAAAAATATCCGTGGACCATGGCCTCATTTAGTGTTGCCGCCATATCCATGGTTGGTTTGCCTCCATTGGCAGGTTTCTTCAGTAAATGGTATCTGGCGCTTGGAACAATCGATAACGAAAACTGGATTTTTCTGGCGGTCATATTAATCAGTTCGTTGCTGAATGCTGTCTACTTCTTCAGAATTCTTGAAAAAGTTTATATGATGAATCCGAAGAAAGATCAGGAAGCGGCAGCAGATGCCGAGCGGAATGAAGTCGGTTTCAGCATGATGTTTCCAACGTCGGTTCTTGCTATCGCACTGTTTGTAATCGGTTTTGCAAACGCAGCAATCGTTGGATTTCTGTTTAATATTTTCCCGATGTAATTAAAAATCAATTCAAAAATTTGTCACTGCCAATTTCTGACTCAGTTTTTAGAAGACTTTAAATACATATAAAGATAGATGGATCTTACGCTTGTACCTTTATTAGCTATTTTAACATCGCTTGCAGCGGTCCCGCTCATTCTATGGAGTTCATCCAAACCGAATTTACGGGAAACGTGGACCATCCTTGCCGCACTTGTAAAATTCGGGCTGGTTCTGACGCTTCTACCCTCTGCACTTAAAGGTGAGAGCGTTACCCTGCATCTGTTTGATCTGGCTCCCGGCCTGCCGTTTGCGCTTAATGCCGATCCGCTCGGTGTCTATTTTGCGGTGATTGCTTCAGGCTTATGGATTTTTACTTCTTTCTATTCCATTGGGTACATGCGCGGAGCCGGCGAAGATAAACAGACTCGTTATTTTGCAAGCTTTGCTGTTTGCTTATCTGCTACAATCGGTATTGCTTTTTCAGCAAATCTTCTAACGTTCATTCTTTTTTACGAAATATTAACACTTGCCACCTACCCGCTGGTAATTCATAAAGAGACTGAAAAAGCGATACGTGCCGGACGCAAATATCTGGCATTTACGCTCACCGCAGGGCTTTTGCTTATTGCTGCTGCCGGTATGGTTTACACGTATACAGGAACACTTGAATTTACCCCGAGTGGAGTTTTCACAGATGTAGATCTGCCACATAATGTAATATTGGTAATCTTTATTCTTTTCATGGGCGGGGTTGGAGTTAAGGCAGGTATAATGCCATTACACGGCTGGCTCCCCTCAGCAATGGCGGCACCAACTCCGGTAAGTGCTTTATTACATGCTGTTGCTGTTGTTAAATCGGGTGTATTCGCTGTTATCAGGGTTGTTGGTTTTGTTTTTGGTACTGATGTTATGGCTGAATACGGATTGAATGACATTCTAATTATTTTGGCAGGTACTACCATTATTGTCGCTTCGCTTCTTGCATTCGCCCAAGATAATCTCAAGCGTCGTCTTGCTTATTCAACAGTTGGCCATCTCTCCTATATTGTATTGGGAGTTGCACTTTTAACCCCTCTCGGCATGCAGGGTGGAATTATGCATATTGCTGCACACGCAACCATGAAGATCACATTGTTCTTTTGTGCTGGCGCAATCTATGTAAATTTACACCGCGAAAATATCAGTAATCTTAATGGCATAGCAAAAGCGATGCCATGGACAATGGCTGCTTTTACGATCGGTTCTATGGGGCTTGCGGGTATTCCGCCACTAAACGGCTTTGTTAGTAAGTGGTATTTAGCCCTTGGTTCACTCGAAGGTGATATGGTACTACCATTGGTAATACTAATTATCAGTGGATTGCTGAATGTGGGTTACTTTTTCCCAATTATTCAACGGGCTTATTTCAGAAAAGGTGAAGGACTGGAGAACTATGGAGAGGCATCGCCATTTATGGTCGTACCTCTATTTATTACAGCCTCTCTATCGATTTTATTTGGCATGTTTCCCAACCTGTTTTTTAGCTTTTTTGATCTTGCGAGTTCCATCGCCAAAACGTTATTTACTGGAGTTTAAAATGAATAAAATAAAAAAACGATAGAATTATGAAAGCTTGGCACTGGATAACTTTGGGAGTTCTATGTGTGATCAGTTTGATTCTGGAGTTCACAATGTTAGCAGACTATGATTCCCACTGGTGGAATGCCATACCGGGATTTTACATCATTTGGGGATTTCTCAGTTGTGTTGTAATCATTTATGTTTCAAAGTGGTTAGGCAAACTTTTCATCTTCAGAAGTGAGCAGTATTATGATCATTGATTTTTTACTAATACCGGCTGTCATAGTTATTCTTGGCGGATTTTTACTGCCACTAATACCAAAAAATGTTCGGTCCTCGGCTTTCCTGATATTTCCATTACTTGCATTGGCCGTTCTTTGGCAGTTACCCGAAAACTATACGTTAACTCTCCCATTTGGAGATTACGAACTTGTTCCGGTTTATGCTGATTCGCTAAGCAAGATTTTCGGGACCATTTTCGCGATGATAGCTATTATTGGCGGTATTTATGCATTCCACATTAAAGACCTCGGGCAACAATCCTCAGCGTTGGTTTATGCTGGCGGGGCCCTGGGTGTAACTTTTGCCGGAGACTATTTTACGCTATATATTTTCTGGGAACTTATGGCTGTCAGTTCTGCATACCTGATTTGGGCACGAAGAACAGAAGAAACTGATAAAGCCGGCTTAAGGTACCTATTAGTTCATATTTTTGGAGGTGGTTTACTTTTGGGGGGTATTTTGTGGCATACCACAGAAACTGGTTCTATCCTTATTGAAAGTTTACCAAATGTATATTCCTTTTCATCCGTACTGATTTTACTGGGTGTTGCCGTTAATTCTGCCATCCCTCCCCTTCATGCCTGGCTGGCTGATGCTTACCCAAAAGCCACAATTACGGGTGCAGTCTTCATGAGTGCATTCACCACAAAGTCTGCGGTTTATGTTTTAATAAGAATCTTTCCCGGCTGGGAGATATTAATTTGGTTTGGCGTAGCAATGGCCCTCTATGGCGTAGTTTATGCGGTTCTGGCAAATGATATTCGTCAAATTTTGGCCTACCACATTATTTCTCAGGTAGGATATATGGTAGCCGGTGTAGGTATAGGTACTGAAATGGCGCTCAACGGAACCACGGCACACGCATTTAGTCACATACTCTATAAATCGCTGCTGTTTATGGGTGCCGGTGCCGTTCTTTATTCAACGGGTAAAAGCAAGCTCACAGAATTGGGAGGGTTTGCAAGTAAAATGAAGGTAGTTGTGTTCCTGTATATGATCGGGGCATTCTCTATTTCCGGATTCCCGCTTTTTAACGGATTTATCAGTAAATCGATGGTGATCAGTGCAGCGGGTGAAGCCCATTACGAGTGGGTATTGCTTCTTCTGCTTCTCGCCTCTGTAGGTACCTTCCTGCACACAGGCCTGAAACTTCCGTATTTTACATGGTTTGGTGAGTCAAAAAGTGAAATTACAGTGAAACCTGTTCCTTTCAACATGTTAATTGCCATGGGTATCGGGGCATTTTTCTGTACACTTTTCGGAGTATTTCCCGGACTTTTATACCAATATTTGCCTTACCCGGTAGACTACGATCCCTATACGGTTTATCACCTCGTAGAAACAGTTCAGATCTTGGTATTTACATTTATCGGATTCTGGATACTTCGGAAAAAACTGGAGGGAGATGCCAAAATCGCCCTTGACACTGATTGGTTTTACCGTAAACCGGCTACTTTAGTGAAAAAAGTTTTTGTCTATAATGTAGATAAAGCTTTCGGTGTTGCCGATACAATAATGTTGTCCATTTCAGAATATATAACCAAAAAATTCAAGAATCCGATGCTTTGGCTCAATCCGTTTACGGATCGGGAAAACCAGGCCTCTCGATACAGTCCTTCTATGGAAGTTGTTATGAGTTTTGTACTTTTTACAGTATTGGTGTTTTCGCTCTTCTACCTAACATGAGATTCATCGGTCCGGCACTGATCGTATAAATCAGTCGGACTGACAACAGTAAACAAATTGCTTTTTAAATTAAGACGATGAGAATTCTGATTTTTTGATCAGATCGTTGTGAAGGTTTAAAAAAAATCATTTAAATAATTAATCTGAAGGGAAGAGAATTTCTATGAGATGGAAAGAAACAATACATCACTACGCAAAAAAATCCAATATCAGTGAACCGCTTACGGACAAATTAACATCGCTGACGGCTCTCCTGGAAGATTACCTGGCTAATAATAATAAAGAACCGCTCCGCGAACTGGCTGCCAAACTACCGGATCAAGCCGCTTCCGCGCTCAATCAAAATGGAGGAAAAGAGAACAAGGAGCTGGTTGAAAAAATCAGCAGCCTATCTTCAGACGAAATCAGAGGTCTGCTCAGGCTTACCACTATCTTTTTCCACCTTGTCAACTCTCTTGAACAGCACGAGATTATCCGCATAAACCGGGAGCGATCCAAGACGATCGATATTGAAAATCCCAGATCTGAAAGCATAGCTGACGCCCTGCGGTATTTCAAGGAGAAAGAAATGAGCTACGAGGATGCCCTCGAGTTGTTTAAAAAGCTTGATATCCAGCCGACTGTTACAGCACATCCAACAGAGGCACGTCGCAGAAGTGTTCTCTACAAGCAGGAAAGTATTACTGCCAAGATTGACCAGCTTGAAAATGAAAACCTGACCCCGAACGAAAGAGATGCCTATCTGCATCAGGTAGTAAATGAGATTGCTCTTTTGATCTCAACCGATGAGGTTCGACCGGAACGCCTCACTGTAGAGGATGAAGTTGAAAACGGCTTGTTTTTCTTTTCAAATACTATTTGGGAAACCGTGCCAAGACTTTATGATGACATCCGTTCTGCTTTTTCCCAGCAATACGATAAAACCCCCGATCTTCCAATCGTTCTAAAGTATCGCTCCTGGATTGGCAGCGATCGTGACGGGAATCCGAACGTTACCCGCGATGTAACATGGAAAACATTAACCTACCATAGGCGTGTAGCGTTAAAGCTATATCTGAGAGATCTCAGAATGATTCGCCGATATTTATCAGTATCGAAAAACTTCGTTGAGGTACCGGATCAGCTGATAAAATCGCTTAAGAAAGATGAGAAAGAGGTTCCGCTAAGCGAGCAGTATAAACGGCCCTATAAGAACGAACCGTTTCGCAGAAAGATCACACACATCATGCACAGATTGCAAATCATGCTGGATGCACTGGATCAGCCTGAGCAAGAGGTACTGGAATCAGCAACGTACCAGGCTTCAGATTTTGTAAAAGATTTAGAGTTGATCGCCAATTCACTGAAAGAAGCCGGGCTTGAGGATGTTGCACGGTTTGGAGATTTCAATGATCTGATGATACGGGCTAAAACATTCGGGTTCCACATGGCCGCCCTGGATATTCGTCAGCACAGCGGCCGCCATGAGAGCGCCGTGAGTGAACTGCTTTCAGAGGCAAACGTTCATTCCGAGTACGCATCATTGGATGAGAAGGAAAAAGTTGATCTTCTTATGAGCGAGCTTCGAAATCCGCGACCGCTAGCTCCTGTGAATGCAAAACTGAGTGAACCTACCGAAGAGATTTTAAACGTCTTCCGGCTCATTACCACATTGAAAGAGCTGGACGAAAATGCGTTCGGCTGTTATATCATCAGTATGACGCACGGTGTGAGTGATATGCTGGAGGTGGTTCTTTTGGCCAAAGAGACCGGCCTCTGGAGAATGAAAAACGGCAAGATTGAAAGCGAAATTGATGTCGTACCTTTGTTTGAAACCATTGAGGATTTAGACATGGGCGCCGAGCAGATGCAGAACATTCTGTCAAATCCGATTTACAAAAAGCAGGTAAAAGCCAGAAACGATTTCCAGGAAATTATGCTCGGATATTCCGACAGTAACAAAGACGGCGGTTACTGGATGGCCAACTGGGCTCTGCAAAAAGCTCAATTGGAGCTGGGAGAAGTTCTTCGAAAGAATAACATAGACTTCAGGCTTTTCCACGGGCGCGGAGGCTCTGTGGGTCGTGGCGGTGGCCGATCCAATCGCGCAATATTGGGACTTCCATCCATCAGTAACAACGGACGCATCCGGTTTACCGAGCAGGGTGAAATTATCTCGTTCCGGTACTCTCTGCCGGAAATCACACGTCGCCACCTGGAACAGATTGTAAATGCAGTTGCCAGGGTTACAGCCGGTGAAGGTCAAAAGCCGATTGTTGAAGGTGATGAAACCGAGTCTATCATGAACAGGATAGCCGAAGGTTCAATGGAGGCGTATAGAGATTTAATCGACGACGAAGAGTTCTGGCCATGGTTTAAAAAAATCACACCGGTTGAGCACATCGGTAATTTGCCCATTGCATCCCGACCGGTTTCAAGGGGAGGTAAACAAGGCCTTCAGTTCGAAAACCTGAGAGCAATTCCCTGGGTATTCGGCTGGACTCAAGTCCGATACAACGTGCCGGGCTGGTACGGACTGGGTGCATCTCTAGAACCCATTCTGAAAGAAAAACCGGAAACCATTGATCTGCTTAAGAAGTGGTATAAAGAGTGGAGTTTTTTCGGAACTATCGTGGATAACGCACAGCGTGAAATTGCCCGCACGCACCCGCTCACTTCCCAGATGTACAGCGAGAGAGCTGATAAACGAATCCACGAACGGATTATCAAAGATTTTGAAAAGTCCAGGGAGATCATCCTTCAAATTACGGAACAGGATGAAATTCTTGACAGCAGAAAAGTGATACAAAACTCTATTGCTTTCAGAAATGTCTTTACCTACCCGTTGAACTTGATTCAGGTTGAGTTGCTGAACAGAAAAGATAAAGCCGATAGCGAAGAAGAACTGAATGAACTCAAACAGCTGCTGTTTCTAAGCATTAATGGCGTTGCAGCGGCCATGCAGAGCACGGGATGATCTAACTGTAAGGGAAGGCGTTAGAATGCCTTCCCTTATCCAAAAAATAATTTTCGCAGATAATAGACATTGGATAACAAAACTCTTATAATAGAGAACACAATATAACAACACCCGGTAAGCCTTTCTTAAGACTGACGCGTTAATTCAACTCTACTCTTCTGAAATACCCTTTATTGGGTGACTAATAATACCAATACAATACAATGACACAACAAGGAACAGTAAAGTGGTTTGATGCCGAAAAAGGATTTGGATTCATTAAGCCTAACGACGGAAGCAAAGATATTTTCGTACACAGAAACAACGTAAACAACCTAGCTCCTAACCAAGGTTTGGAAGATGGAGAAGAGGTCGAGTTTGACGTAGAAGAGACTCCTAAGGGACTCAGCGCTGTTGAAGTAAACAGCCTTACATACGAATAAGCGACAAATTTTCCGCTCAAACGGAAATAGTAAAAGCCCGTTCTGATTTTTCAGAACGGGCTTTTTTCTTTTGTACCCGGAACCCCTAACCGGGCACTTATCTCTCTAATCTTACCTTCTTAATTACGCAAAAGCGGCTCTCTTCTTATCCAATCCTTTTTTCTTAGCTTCAATCGTATATCTGGTATGCGGAGCAAACTCAAGGCGTCCCTTCTCGATTGGCTCTCCTGTAGCCCTGCAAATCCCATACGTTCCATTTTCGATACGCACCAGAGCTCTGTTCAGCTCATTGATGTATTTTCTATTTCTTTGAATCAGTCTGTACGTTAAGTCAAGACTCTCCTCTTTGCTGCCCAGGTCTCCCATGTGATGAGTCAGGGATGAGGCGTCATCATCATCTGATGAACGAATATCCTCTATCTGTCTTTGCAAATATTCCAGTTCGTCCTGTGATTCCTCTCTTTTTCTCAAAATAATCGCTTCAAAATATGAGAGTTCTTCAGGCGACAAAATGGTTTTAAGATCTTCAGTGGTTTGTGGGAATTTATTTAATGCTTCCATCGTCTCGAGGTTAATTTTTTCTGTTGTTATTTTGTTCTACCACAGAATAACCAGAAAACATATCCCCAAAAATAGGGGAACTCCCTATGGCTTATTGAGGAGATAGAGCACGGATCCCGGACTTTATGGGGAAGCGTACTACTCCAATTCATACAGTTTACTATAAATGATGAGACGATTATACCAAAAGCGGGGATAACGCAAAGAAATCGAGGTTTTCCTTGCTTCTTTATCGGTACCAGAAAATGTGTATTACACTTTTTGTAGCTACATTCGAAAGCTAACAAATTTATGAAAAGACGGATCCGTCAAATCATCCATAAAGACGGTTGTTGTACTCTTTTTGAATAGACCGCACTACTTCTCCCGGTTTACCGCTGCCTATTTTACGCCCGTCAACTTTTATGATCGGCTGAATATCAGTGGTGGTTCCCGTGAAAAAAAGTTCATCCATATCGTAGAGATCATCCTGCCGAACCGGTTCGGTAATCAGAGGTATGTTGTTTGAGTTTGCAATATCAATCACCACCCGGCGTGTAATTCCGTTCAGTATATAGTTTGATGCCGGAAAAGTGAAGAGTTTTCCATCTTTCACACCAAAAATATTCGCGTTTGGGCTCTCGGTTACCACTCCGTCCCGAATCATTATCGCACTGTTTGCCCCTGCCTCTTTTGCCTGCTGTTTGGCAAGTGTGTTCGGCAGCAGATTTATCGTTTTCAGATTGCATCGTGTCCATCGAACATCCGGAACCGTGATCACCTCCACTCCTCTTTCATGAAGTTCTTTGTGCGGTTTAAACGGTCCCGATGAAAGATAAATCGTTGGGGGCACTTCGGGATCCGGAAATGTGTGAGTTCGCGGAAAAGCGGCCCCGCGAGTGATCTGCAAGTATACCGTTGCCTCACCTTCTGTATGTCCGTTTCGTTTGATTAAATCGCGACTGATCTCAGGTATCGAGTGTCTGAGTTCATCATTCAGATTGATTTTCAATCCTTTCAATCCCTCATCCAGGCGGACCAGATGCTCTTCTTCCTGAAAAAATTTACCGTTTATAATACGAGTCACTTCATACACGCCATCACCAAATACAAATCCACGATCCGCAACAGAAACTGCCGCCTTTTTTTGTTCTAGAAATTCACCGTTTAAATATACCTGCATTTTCTGTTTTGATTGAGCTGTTAATATTTCCGGAGGATCGGGTTTTATGAATACGGTATGAGAGTAAGCCGTAAAATAAACTATTCACACCTCAATTCTGAAATGGAATTGTTAAAACGTGCTATCGATCTGTGATATCCTCGCAACAACTATCGATTCATCACGTAAATAGATGATGTTCTCATGAAATAATTTTTTACAAATTCACCCATGAAAGAGATTAAGACCATCATTCACATTCACGCCCCTGCCCATATTGTTTGGGATGTTTTGATGAATTTTCAAAACTACCCTCACTGGAATCCATTTATCCGGGAGATTGAAGGCCTCGCCGAAACCGGAAATCAGATCTCCGTAACCATGCTCCCACCCGATTTCGATAAACCGATGACCTTCAGCCCCAGTGTTCTTAAAAATGAGGATCAAAAAGAATTTCGGTGGAGTGGAAAACTTTTTATAAAGGGGTTATTTGACGGCGAACATTACTTTCTTCTTGAGAAACTTCCCAACGGCAGTACAGCTGTGGAGCATGGCGAATCATTTTCCGGCCTGATGGTCCCCTTTCTAAAAAGTACACTAAAGAAAACTGAACGGGGTTTTCAAGAGATGAATATTGCCTTAAAAGAGCAGTGTGAAGAAAAATTCCGCTCCGTTCAAAATTAGCTTAAGAATAGTGGTTGATGTTCGGATTCTCTGTTATCTTAGCAGGTATGATAAATGATACCCAATCCATCGATAAGCTAAAGAAAATTGCGGAGTTTGAAGCCTCTGAAGAATTTCTGACTGACCTGAGGCGCTATGGGCAAATCAGAAAAATGGAGCAGGGTGATGTTCTGTTTGAGGAGAACTCATCAATTCGCGCTATTCCCATCATACTCAAAGGAAGCGTGAAGATATATCAGTCCGACGATGATTTCAAAGAGCTTTTGCTTTACTACCTAAAAGAGGGCGACACCTGCATAATGTCTGTTTTGAACGGACTCTATAATGAGAACAATCAGCTTAAGGCAGTGGCAAACGAAAAAAGCGAGGTATTGCTGCTTCCTGTAGAAAAATTGGGGATTCTCACCAAAAAACATCCGGAGTGGATCGACTACATTTTCCGAATATATCACCAGCGATTTCAGGAGCTGCTGGATGTTGTAAATGCCGTAGCCTTCAAAAAAATGGACGAGCGTCTGCTTCGTTTTCTGAAAAAGAGATCTGAAGTAAGCGGAAAACGATCTATCAAAATTACGCATGAAGAGCTCGCCAACGAACTGGGAACAGCAAGGGTTGTCATCAGTCGCCTGCTAAAACAGATGGAGAGCAACAAACTGGTCAGGCTTAGTCGAAATAAAATCACACTTCTGTAACATTTGTAACTGAGTTTTGCATTTCTGCTCAGTAAATTTGTTTTGGATGACCCAGATACGGTTTACCCGGTAAGATTACCTTTACACGGCCGTTCTAATCTCTGTCTTCCAATTTCAAATAACCACAATATTACATTTTATGTTTTCAAATCTATCTGAGCAGTTATTTACAAACTGGCATCCGATGCGCTGGGTTGCCTTGGCATTTGGACTTGTATTGGGCTATAACTGGCTGATGCACGGTGCTTCACTTTCCGGCGTACTTTCAATCTTTTTTCTGTTTCAGGCCGTAACCAATACGGGATGCCTGGCCGGACAATGTGCGCCCCGTGCCGTCGCTTCGGATGAGGCGATTGAGGATGTAGAGTATGAAGAGATTAAGTAGCGTGATTTATAGTAAAGAGCTTAGACATTGACGTTCCCCTCCTTCGAAAGGAAGGGACTTTTATGGTAAACAAATTCAACTTACAGTAACCACAAAAAAAATAACAGAGACATGAGTACAGAAACAAAACAGATGACATTTAACGACATCATTAAAGGTGATACACCTGTTCTCGTAGATTTTTACGCCGACTGGTGCGGCCCTTGCAAAATGATGGGTCCGATTCTGAAGGATTTAAAGAAACGTCTTGGAGATAATATCAACATTATCAAAATTGATGCGGAGAAGAATCCACAGGCAGCTATCAAATACCAGGTACGCGGGGTTCCGTCACTGATCCTTTTCAAGAACGGACAAATTCTCTGGCAGCAATCCGGAGTGGTTCAGGCAGCTCAACTCGAACAAATTATCAACCAAAAAACAGCCGAGTATGAGCAGCAGTGAAGAGCATAGTTATGAGGTAAATATTGCCTGGAAAGAGGGACGAATCGGAACCATGGATTCCCCGGCACTTGATGACAAGCTGGACGTAGCCACACCTCCTGAGTTTCCCGGCGGCGTTGACGGAGTATGGTCGCCCGAGCATCTGTTTACCGCTTCGGTTAGCAGCTGTTTTCTAACATCCTTTACCGCTGTTGCTGAGTATTCAAAATTTGAGTTTGAGGATCTGAAGATCAACAGTTCAGGAAAAATGAGCCGGGATGAAAACGGCAAATTTGTGATGAGCGAGGTCACTATAAAAGCAACTCTGACGATCAGCGATGAGGCTAAAGAGAAAAAAGCGTATCGTTTATTGGAAAAAGCTGAAGAGATCTGTTTAATTACACGATCCATCAAGGCTGATGTGATAGTAGTGCCGGTTGTGAAGGTTGAAGTAGCTGCTTAGATATTATTCCCCTGACTATTCATCAAGAGGGTTGTGGTTATTGGATTGCAGGTTCATGACAGGGCCTGCAATTTTTTTATCCGTGGTTTATTATTTTAACAATAGATCTTTTGGGATTGCCACGGAAACACGGAATGGGATTTAATTTTCCGTGCTTCCGTGGCAACAGGGACAACTATTGACAGCACTGCTGACTTAATAATTGATTTGAAATACGGGATAAATATTTTCATTATCCCTGCTACTTCAAAGAGGAATTCATACATATTCACTATACTGATTTAAATAACGACACAAAAAATAATCATCCCCCTGTCCCCTTCTCCCTTCGCTAAAGCTATGGAAGACAGGTCAAAGGGGGAATTCATTTTCATTTTAAAAACTGATTACTATGCGATTCGAAACGAAAGCCATCCACGCGGGACTCGACATTCACAATCCTTCCAAATCGATTGTTCCGCCCATCTCTCCCAGTACCATTTATGAGATCAACGAGGAGGGCCGGGATGAATCGGATCTTCACTATACCAGGCTTGGAAATCCGAATCGGCTTCAGTTTGAACACCTAATCGCAACACTTGAAGGCGGCGAAGCCGCAGCGGCATTTTCATCCGGAATTGCGGCGGGTATGGCGGTTTTACAATCCTTGCATCCGGGCGATCACATCATCATTCCGGAAGACGTGTACGCGGGCAACCGAAAAATGGTCAATAAGATCATGACCGGATGGGGAATAGAATCGGACTTCATCGATATGACCGATTTAGAGAACATCGAAAAACATATCCGTTCCAACACAAAACTGATCTGGATTGAGACGCCATCCAATCCGCTGATGCGAATCACCGATATTGAGGCCGTTACTTCACTGGCTAAAGAGCACGGAATCCGAACCGTGGCCGATAATACCTGGCCCACACCGGTAAATCAACTGCCCCTTGAACTTGGAGTAGACTTAGTTCTGCACTCCACATCCAAATATTTTGGCGGACACAGCGATATCCTCGGCGGAGCTCTGGTTGCCAAAATAGACGATGATTGGTTCGAGCGTATCAAGCTGATTCAAAAAATGGGTGGGGCTGTTCCTTCGGCACAAGATTGCTGGATGCTGAGCCGCAGCACACGATCCCTTGCCTATAGAATGAAAGGCCATAATGAACACGCCGAAAAAGTAGCTCACTTTCTGAATGAACATCCAAAAGTTTCAAAAGTTATCTATCCGGGACTTCCCTCCCATCCGGGTCATGAAATTGCCAAGAAGCAGATGAAGGGTTTTGGCGGCATGGTTTCATTCCTGGTGGATGCAGACCAGAAAGAGAGCATTGCGGTAGTGGGACGATCCAAACTGATTAAGCGGGCAACAAGCCTGGGCGGTGTGGAAAGCACCTGGGAGCATCGTCAGAGCAGCGAAGGAGAAGGATCTGTGACTCCGGTAAACCTGATTCGAGTCAGCGTAGGACTGGAGCATCCTGATGATATTATTGAGGATATTGAGCAGGCGCTGGGATAAATTAAATTCTGATTCACTAAAGTGAATATTTAATTTATTTATAGACAACCAATTGGAATTATAACCATTCACCGCAATTGTCATGAACAAAGCATTAGCCGCACTTTGCGTCTTTCTTATCATACTCAGCGGTTTTCTCTGGGTAAAAATGACAACTCTTGAAAATCAGGTTAAAGAACTTCAGAAGCCTTCTCTTTACGAAACCATGACTTTGATGCAGTCTGTCGTACATAAAATTTCTTATGCCATCGATAATGAAAACGGAGAGCTGCTCGATTTCTATATTCATGAGCTGGAGGAGGCAACTGAAGAGATCATTGAAGCAAATTTGGTTTATCACGATCAGCCGGTTGGTCAGCTGACTGAGAAAATGCTTGAACCGACAATCGAAGTGTTGGAAGATGCCGTGGAATCAGGTGACTGGGATCGTGTTCAGGAAAGAAACCAGGTTATGATTCGGGCCTGCAATAACTGCCACACTTCAACCGGTTATTCATGGAGAGTAAAGAATCAGCTGCGGAAATAAGGGGAGAAATCAGAAATCCAGTTCTAATCAGGACGTTTTCAAATAGCACGAGACTAATTTCTGCTCTCAGATTTTTGCCACATGCTCAATTTCATCTAAAATTAATTGAAGCCAGTAATTTATAAATCCTCTTAATCGACTACGATTCAATAATTTAGCGACTGCAAAAAATTATAAATTATTTTCTGTGTATCTGTAAGGGTTCCTGTTTTCTCGTGCCTTATATGCAGAGAACCACGATACACAAATAATAAACAAGAGTACTTTTGAGAAGTGCTTGAGCACACTTCTCGACAACCATTTAGGGATTAAGGCTGAAAACCTTAATCCCTTTTTTTATTGTAATTGCATCCTATTTTTATCAGATAAAACTTGGACATACATCTCAATCGGGAAGTCGGAATTTGTCCATGGGCACATACAAGGCTGCATATCTTACGCTGATTCGCGAAAAGTTCGAAAGAGCAAAAATCGACATCTACTCTGTTCAAAGTGAAGACGGCAAAATTTCATATCGAAACAGAATCACGCTATATCAACTGAATTGGAGGAATTTTGTCCAAAAAATTTAGCAGTTTCCCTTTTACTTACGGGAAGCCTGATGTTGTAAGTGATTAATTTTTCAAGGCAGAATATTCTTTTTTCAATACATCAGCTGAATGGACCAATTTTTTCTGTTCTTCATCGGTCAGTTCCGTACCAATAATAGAGGCCACTCCGTCTTGTGAGATCAGGCATGGCGTAGCCAGACAGATGTCATTGATCTCGTACTCTCCCTCCAGATGATACGAAACCGTGAGTACCCGTCTCTGATTTTTCAGGATCGCACTGACGATCTGTACCAGTGCCAGACCAACACCAAAATTAGTGGCACCTTTGTAATCAATAATATGATACGCGGAGTCCCGAACTTCCAGTTCAATCTCCTTTTTCTTTTCCTGCCAGTTCTTAATGCCAAGCTGTTTGCTATATTCATCGAGTTGCACACCCGAAATGTTTGCCATCGACCAGGCGGCAAACTCACTGTCGCCATGCTCTCCCAGGATATAGGCGTGAATACTCCCTACGTAGACATCAAAGAATTCACTCAGCAGATATTTAAATCGTGAGCTGTCCAGTACCGTCCCGGACCCGATTACCCTGCTGCGATCCCAGCCCGAACGTTCCAGCGCAATTTTTGTCAAAATATCTACCGGATTGGTCACCACTACAATGGTAGCTTTAGAATTTTGGGCAGTAATCTGATCTACAATACCCTCAATTATGGCGCCGTTCTTTTTAAGCAAATCCAGGCGTGTTTCCCCTTTCTTCTGAGCAGCACCGGCTGTAATTACAATCACGTCGGCATCCGCATAATCCTCTTCAGTACCGGCGTATATATTTATGGTTGGATAAAACGGTAGACCGTGGGAAAGGTCCAGAACCTGTCCTTTACAAAGATCTTGATTGAGATCAACCAGGCATATCTCATCTGCCGAACCGTTTTGCGCCATTGCATATGCAAACGTTGCCCCTACTGCACCTGCTCCTACAATAACCACTTTTCGCGATCTCCAGGCTGTACTCTCTGTCTGATGGTCTCGATTATTTTGCTTTTTCATGATATAAATTCCACTAAAAAATTGTTCCTTAACATGTTATTAAAACTCTTTGTGCTGAGCCATCGTTCAAGCCTGTAAAGTCGGTTTTGTGTAAGGCATCATCTTACGCAGGCACTCCACAGCAAGTATGAATGTTGCCCCTTTCTAAACTGTTAATATAAATGAGCTGAAACATTGATAAAACACGAAATTGTCATGGAAGAGAAGAAAAAAGACAAGAACGAACAAGAGACTAAAAAAACTGAGCTCGATAAAGAACTTGATAAAACATTTCCGGCAAGCGATCCTCCGGCACATACCCGTCCCGGCCACAATCGCGATAAAGATGACAAAAAATAACCGAACGAAATCAACCCAAAGAAGCTTCTGCTGTCAACATCCGGCAACCTGCAAAAGAACATTGAATTCAGATTTTTAAAGGCCGGGACATAAAAAACATCACGCTTATCCAAACCTTCAAATCAAAAGACGCTTGACCGCTACATTCCAATTCGGAGTAATCCTGAACGCCATCTTTTTTCTGTTTTACGGATTTCAATCCCTGAACTCGCAGATGATGATTGATGAGTTTAAGCGATTCGGCATGACTGATTCGCAGCGAAAGCTTACAGGGACTTTGCAAATTGCAGGATCGGCGGGGCTGTTCGCTGGTTTGATGATGCCTGTCATCGGACTCTTGGCTGCAGCCGGATTTACCGCCATGATGCTGGTAGCCTTTATCGTTCGCATCAAAATCAAAGACAGCGTTCTTCAATCCCTTCCATCCATTATTTTCATGCTGATCAATGCGTGGCTGACGGTTGGGTTTTATAATCTTTGGTGAATTGGATTGTGTGCTAATTGACTGCTATTGATTTTCTCTTCCTGGTTTTTCGCGGGGATAAATCCCGCGCTCGTGTGTTGAACCCATGAATGGGTTTTATGGAGTCTAAAACAGAAACAGCACCTACTAAATCTGGTGTTGATAAGTGTTTAGATTCTGAGTATTTGTTTCTCGCAGATTTGCGCTGATTGAAACGCAGAGTTTCGCAGAGAAACTTTGTACAGCTTTGAGGCTTTGCGGTTTCGTGGAAATGATATCAGCAGCAAATACTTTTCATTCTTTTCAAACACATACTATCTCTCTACCTGTCTACCTGTGCGAGGCTAAGAAAGACAAGCCAATTTTGTCCCCTCCTTTGTAAGAAGGGGAAATCTTATAGCTTCCAAAAAAATTTTAGCTGTGCTTTTCTATTGCCAAATTATAGGAGAGCTATGACCAGAGAAAGTACCAGGAAGCTAAAAGCCGGGAGTGATTTTTTGAGCGGATCGCTGATTTTTATATGCATGGTTACGGCACCCAGCATCAGAAATGCGATTCCATAGGCGGCTACGGCCTCAAACTGCGGATAGTAGATGGAGGCTATGAGCAAAAGAGCCAGGGCAACTTTGGCTGTGCCAATCACATACATAAACCAAACCGGAAGACCGTAGTTTTTGAACTCTTCCCTAATATTATTCGCATCACCGCCTCTCCAATCCGTCGATTTTTTCGAACGAACAAGCCATACGTTGAGGATACTTAATCCAACAATGAGTTTTAACGCTATCATTAAATATTCCATGGTAAATGTCTTTTAAAATACATGGCGGTATTCAGTTACATTGGGCCCGACCAACCTATTTGTATTATATAACCTTTCTTCTTTCAAGACAACATCGATATTTGCCTGCAACCAATCTCTTCAACAATTTGCTAAGGTGCTATCCACCGGTTTTTCTCTTCTCCTTCACCAACAATTTTCTCTGCCCTGATATGTTCGACTCCATTCAGCTGCAGAAATTCCATCCGTTCTGCTTTGATTTTGATCAAACAAAAGTTAGGAGTACCCTCCAGATGCCAGTCAAAAGCCTTTTCCGGGCTCTCAATCTCAGTCCCCGGCGGAATAACGGAGGTATAAGAATGCGGACTCTTACTTCCCCGGTTTTCCCAGTTCCGCTTATACTCATCTCCCGCTTTTATGATTGAAGCACTTCCGTTGACCCTGAGCTGCAGCTTCTTTTTATCATCGTAGAACAGAAGACTCACGGAACCATTTTCCATCATCTCACTCACCTTTTCAGACCTGCTATCTGTATAAACGGTAAACTCTGATTCATCCGAAAAATCACGAAGCACAACCGTTCTCTGCTGTGGTAAATTCGTTTTATCGACGGTGGCCAGTGTCACATACCGATAAGAGTGACCGCCTCCCGATACAGCCTCCTTTACCTGCTCCATTACACGATCCCAGGCTTCTTTTAACGACATCTTTTCTGTTACGACTTCTTGTTTACTCAATGGTTTTCCGTTTTGATGAATTGGCTTTTAAAAATTTGAAACCAACAGATGATCTAGCTCTATTACAATAGAATCGTATACTAAGTTCAAAAAAATTGTTTCCTGATTCCGGACTTCAATATAATGCAGGTTTTTTTAAAACGCTTGATCGCTGATTGGGGTTTTAGAAATGAAATCCCAATCAATAATTTATTTAACTATGTGGAAATACGATGGAAGTGAGCGTCCCGATTTTGCAAAAGAACCCGGCCCCGGTGAAGAATCCGTTTGGGATTATCCCCGGCCTCCCGAACCGGCTAAGGACAGCAGACTCGTGGAAGTAAAATGGATGGATCAAACAATTGCGAAAACGACAGAGTCCGTAAGAGTTTTGGAAACGGCGAGTCCGCCCACATTTTACCTTCCGCCAAAAGATGTAAAAACAGAGTTTTTTGAAAAAGCATCCGGCTCCTCTTTCTGTGAGTGGAAAGGAAAGGCTACCTACTGGAATATTTCAGTTGACGGCAATACGCTTGAAAAAGCTGCCTGGAGCTACGAAAATCCCACACCTCCCTTTAAAGAGATTGCCGGTTACTTCTCTTTTTATCCCGGCAAATTGGAATGCTATGTTGACAACATTCGCGTAGAACCCCAGCCCGGCGGATTTTATGGCGGCTGGATGACTCCCGAGATCGTAGGGCCCGTAAAAGGCGAGTCCGGTACCGGCGGATGGTAGCGGCCTATTTTATTTTAGTAATTGAAACAGAATATTGATTCATTCCAACTATGCGTAAGCTGTTAGAAGTCTTAATTCATGAATACGCCCCTCATTGATTTTTCTTATTGAATCAGAATTTCGACAGATAGAGTAATCAAATTATATCCTTACCGATAGATATATGTAACGGCTATATTTTGCTGTTGTAAAGACTTTATCGAAACCCTTTAATACTGAATTAGATTGTATAAGAATCTCAAATTTATTCCATGATTCGCAAACTCTTCGTCGACCGTTTATTACCGGCCTTTATCATTCTGTTTCTTATCATGCTTGCATGGTGGGCCATCGCCGGAGGGGTTCATCAATTCTCTCATTCCAACACCATCGGGCAGATAATGGAGACCATTGTACAACTCTTATGCGGGATTCTGAGTCTGTTAACCGTGTTTACAAACTTCCGATTGCGCAAATGGGCCAGGCCCATTCGTTTGGCGTGGGCTATTTCCCTGGTCATAACTGCAGCACTTTCATCGCTGGTGTGGGGTCCGCCGATGCCATTCATTGCACTGGGTTTCGCCGCGGTCGCCCTCTTGGTATCAATGGGTGTCTTATGGACACTGAACCGTCTGTCAAAAAGTACCGTCAACACTGTTGATTGACCCATTTCAGCGTGATATGGTTCTACTTTGTACATAGGCAGAAAGCCTAAATGAATCAGACGAGGTGGATGTCAGGGCACAAAGCATCACCAAGGCTGAGATAATATTATCAACAGGCAGGGACTTAATTTGCGATATAGTTGTTTCGCGGGGATAAATCCCGCACTCGTGTGTTTAACCCATGAATGGGTTTTGGGGTGCATAGCAAAATCAGCACCTACTAAATCTGAAGGTGTTACATATTGAAATTCTGAGTGTTTAGTTCTCGCAGAGTGGCGTACCAGATTTTCGCGGAGAATTCTTTGTACACTTTTGAGCCTTCTGTAAATATTCATTGACAAACTCATTAATCAGGGATTTTTACAGAATCAAAATCAAAATGTTCATGTCGAACTCACGTAATGATTAGGTTATAATTCACCCATTCGTTAGATTCTTCTAACTATATTCAACCGGCTTTATGATGCAATAGCTAAAAAATATGTCTTTGAATAACGGCAACAAGCCGGGCGTCCGGACGGACTACTCGCTCTCCCCATTTTTCGATCTTTCACACGACCTGCTCTGTATTGCCGGCTTCGACGGATATTTCAAACGGGTAAATCCCGCTGTCTGCAACGTATTGGGATACAGTGAGGAAGAGCTCCTTTCAAAGCCTATCCATCATTTTCAACATCCTGATGATAAAGAGATCACCCGAAGAACCCGGGAACCGATCCTGTATGGAAAGCCTCTCACAAATTTTGAAAACCGGTATATAACCAAACAAGGAAGTGTTGTCTGGTTTGCCTGGACCTCCATACCTGTTGGAGATGACGAATTGATCTACGCCATTGCCAAAAACATCACCCATAAAAAGAAGCATGAAGAAGAGCGGAATCAGCTGCTTTCGGAGTTGAGCAGAAACAACAGCCGGTTAAAGCAACTCAATTATACAACGTCCCATGATCTCAGG
Source organism: Rhodohalobacter sp. (assembly GCF_034521535.1). GTDB lineage: Bacteria > Bacteroidota > Rhodothermia > Balneolales > Balneolaceae > Rhodohalobacter. The sequence goes on from NZ_JAXHMF010000006.1 coordinate 997,289, forward strand.
GCACCTGTTGGCAATCTGATTTCAATATTTAGTTTGATGGACGTTTCGCATATCCGTGATGAGGAAACCCGACTGTTTATCAAAATGCTGAAGGAGTCTGCAGAAAATCTAAAGATGACGCTGGATGACTATCTGGATGGCCTTAAAAACCAGGACTCAGGAGCCATTGAACTGGTTGATACAGGCATTATTAACGTGATCGACTCCATCAGATACACGCTGGATTCACTGATCAAGGAATCCAGTACAACGTTTCGAATCGACCTGAGTGATTTCGAATCCGTTATGTTCAATCCAAAATACTTAGAGAGTATTTTCCTGAACCTGATCACCAATTCGATTAAGTATGCCCATCCTGAGCGCAATCCTGTTATTACCATTAAAACAGAGATCACAAATGGAAAAAAGAGGCTTACCTTTTCAGATAACGGCATCGGGTTTGACAGTGATAAAGAGAAAGAGAATGTGTTTGGGCTCAATCAAACCTTTCACGAAAACCGGGACAGCAAGGGGATCGGGCTCTACCTGGTCTACAACCACATCACCAATCTGGGTGGAAGGATTACGGTGGACAGTAAGGTGGATGAGGGCACGACGTTTGTAATTACGTTTGCAGATTAGGCCGGTAAGTCAGTAAGAAATAACCGGCTCTTGTATGCCTGCCTTTGAATCGATTCTTATCCTGTATACTCTTTGTAAACTCATAGATCATTGTGAGAGTATGAATCACGACGAACACAAAGAACAGCACAATGAACCACAATGTGCACGAAGGATTGCACAACGCCCACTATGTGTCGTAAACCCACACATCATTCTTAGTGACCTCTGTGCAAACCATAGCGACCTTTGTGGTTATTTCTTACGTACAGATCTGTGTATACTCAACAAAAGCGGGAAAAATGAGTAAAAATTATCATCAGACTTTATATTCTATCTTGAACAACCCCTAAGGATGGGTTTTTAAATCCGCATAGCTGAAATAATAACTGTGTTAAAACACCAATCACGACAGCCTCATCTCAAAATCAAATGTAATAAGTAGCGTTTATTTAGTATAATTAAACAACGTTATTAAAAAGAATTCAACGCTATGAAAGAGATAACCCTGAAAGTACCGGACCATAAAATCGATTTCGTACTGGAGCTGTTTGAACAGCTTGGAATCGAGGTCTCAGATGATATTGAGATACCTGAAGAGCATAAAGAGATTGTTCGTGAGCGCATAAGAACTTCAGATCCTGAAAAAATGATTCCGTGGAACGAAGCTCGAAAACAGTTTAAATTTAAAACCAATAAATAATGGCCTTTACTGCTGTAATTGACCCCAGGGCAATGCAGGATGTACAAGAAGCTATTGAGTATTATGATGAGCAGCAATCAGGCCTTGGTGAAGAGTTCGAACATCACTTGAATGAACATCTATTACTGCTTGAAAATAACCCCTTTTTTCAGGTTCGATACGACGCTATTCACTGCCTGCCGCTGAAGCGATTCCCCTTCATGATTCACTATTCCATCCAGGAAGATCAGCAGATCGTTACCGTTCTGGCTGTTCTGAACACTTTTAGGAGTCCGCGCATTTGGAAAAGCCGAAAGTAATTAATATTGCTGAAACAAGGCATAAATCATATATACTTTTGTTCGCTTAATAACTTTCGTGATTAAAGGAACCACAATGTCCACGAAGGATAGGCACAACGTCCACTATGTGTCGTAAACCTACATATCATTCTTAGTGACCCTTGCGCAAACCGTTGTGATCTTTGTGGTTAAAGAAACCACGGATCGCACCAAGGGTAGGGCATAATCTTCCAATCTCGTAGAATTAGATTTCAAAACCCAAAGGTCATCTGATTTGCCTTCCTGATCCCGTTGTAGAACTGATTTTTCTTCTTAAACAGCTTCTCGAAGTAGCTGAAACCATCTTTCTACTTGATCCAATGTAATATCTTTTCGCGCCATTGCTTCAGCCATCTTTTTTTGTGTTCTTTCTTCAAGAGACAGTATTCGTAATACGCGATCACGCAATACTTTATTAACCTTTAAAATTTCGCTCATCTCCCGGCCAATTACCACAGCCGCAATCTCATGAAGCTCCAAATCCCGGTCAAACAAATCATTGTGATCCTCATAAATAACTTCCGACTCTATATCGAAAAAGTGCAGAATAATGTCGGAAATATCAGCCGGATCTGTATTCCTCCTTTCAGGCCTGTCATCATATGCAATCAATTTTAGCAGAACAATAGATGCAAGAGAGGCCACTCTGAACGTAAGCGATGAATCGTCTTCAACTTCCACGGGTACCAATGCATGTTCAAATATTTCCTTAAATCCATTGACAAATATCGGTCGATCCCATGTTTCGTCAGGTAATATGGCTTCATCTATGCCAATCTCGCCAAAAGGGATTAGATCAATGGTATAATCGAAAGGAGTTTGCAGCCGAAACGGAATACCTTTTATTTCTGAAAACCCGTGTTTATTGATCAATTGCTTTATAATTTCGTCATATTGCTCCTGTGAAGATACATAGAGAGCAAAATCTACATCACGGGTGGTTCGCGAACCGATTTGCCTCTTCGCATACCATGCATCACGAGCCATGGCACCTAAAATGTAGAACTCTACCTCAAATTCAGTAAATACACTTTCGACAATTTTGAATAGCTCTTTTAGATTCTGTTGCCGTAAATCTTCAAGTTTTATGTTAAGCTTTTTCATACAGGGTTTTAGCGATGTTTGCATTTCGGGGATCACCCGTCAGCATCAGGTCTGTGTAAATTGTTAACAGTGGCGCTACATTTTGATGCTCCGGATCAATATTCCAATAGGGTGTACGCACTTCAACTATTCCTTCACGGTCCGGAGCCAACTTTAGCTCCTTCATAAGCTCTGCTCTGTTCTCATTTGTATAGAGAATAAACTCTTTTGGCTTCAGGTTATGTGTAATTAAATCTGCGGCAGGCTCACCTCCCCATACTGTTTCATCAGGCAGCTGTAATTCATTCCACTTATACATGTCGTCATGGTTTACAAAACGATATCTGCCTTTTGTAATCTTTGGCTTCAGTTCATCTGCAAAAGCGATTAGCCACTGATCTAAAAGCTTCTCTCTATTCTTTAATTTCAGCTCCTTATCATTTTTGGCCAATATGAAATCGTGATCTTTCAGACCATCTAATACATATTTAATACCGCCAATTGCCACACCGGCAGCTTCTGCAATATCCCTATAGGTTCGGTTTAACCAGACTTCATCATGAAGAATAAGAAACAATACTTTTAACCCCGTTTTTGTAAATGCACGATTCTTGATCTGCTTGTCGGGAGTTGTGGTATGATGATCAATCCAGATAATGGTATCACCTTCCTTCAGGTAGATATTTCCGGCACCATCCAGCCAATCTACCCCGGCTTCAATCAGCTTTTCTTTTATGGCCGGATATAGTTTTTCTGCTACAAGCATAACCGGCCCTATCTCTTTTGCCAGCTCTCCAAGTTGAGGGACATTATGCTTGCGAATCTCCTTTCTGACTTCTGCATATCTTTCAATTTGTTGATTTGCCGTAGTTTTGAATATTAACTTTCCGTCGGTCTTCCCTTCTTTTTTTTGATCATTATTCACCCATTCCACATCTATTCCGGTGTGTTGTCTTACAAGTTGCAGAGGTTGTTCGATATTATTCTTGTCCATTTGTTCACTATTTATTAGTGTTCACGATTCGTGAACACTTGTAATTAATGAACAAATAAGGCGAATAGCAAGGTCTATATATCATTTTTGGTTTATAAAATAGAACATCTGTCAAACATTCCTTTACAAATCCGGCATTTCATAAACTCATCTTTGGTTTAGCAATAAGTAACTTTGATGGATTTAACGCTTTAAATATTTGAAATGCGAGAACTGTTAATCCATTTTCTGTAAATCTGTTCATAAAGTAATCACCGGCCGTAAGATCAAAATTTCTTACGTACAGATCTGTGTATACTCAACACAAGTGGGAAACGATAAGCTACCATTTTCAACAGCTATTATATCCTATCGTGAACAACCCCTAAGGATGGGTCTTCAGTTTTACATAGGTTGATAAGCAAATTGTATCGCTTGAGATGTACTCTTTCATCAAACTCATCAAGTTTGTCAACGTTTTTGAGGATTTGCAAAGCATCTTTAAAACGGGTCAGCCATCGAAAAATATCCGCTTTATCCATCGCTTTATCCGGGTTGCCCTCATAAAGCCATTTAGCGATCATTTTGCAGTTTTCGATCATCTTCTTTTGCTGCGGAACTTCAATGCGTTTCTCCGCCCACATTTCTGTTGGAAGTCCATCGGTTTTAATATCGTGTAACTCTTTATTCTGCTTGATCAGTTTTTTTCGATATCTGTCATTATATCGTCGCCAGGCCAGCAGGCGAATGGATGTTTCCCAATCCGGATAGGGTTCCAGACGTGTTTTCCACTGCGTAACACCATCAAGGTATTCTCTCCAGCCGGGCTCTTTAATATCCGATGCCTGTTTCCACCTGGGATCTGTCTCTGTATCTACCCTCTGGTAGACCTCCATTTCATCTACTATTTTCATATCTGATACACTTTGGAAGGTATTGCATTCAGTGCAATACCAATAGGGAAGGCTAAATCGTCTCGGCATCATGGGCATCTCAAGACGTCCATCCGTCCACTCTACGGCCCCAAAACCGTTCCCCGATTCTAACGTCTCCATCTTTACATGCTTCTCGCAATGGATGCATTTGAGTAAATATATAGGTCCCTGGAGCATATTGGTTTGTGGATTTCGTTTATTGATTTATATGAATATAGGTTTATAGGATTATAGATAAGCCGGGTTAGAAGTTTTAATGCCATTTATTTCGATTCTCTTCGGCCTGCTCCCCAATCACATAAAAAAAGTGGTTATACAAAGCTCACTTCCAAAGTGAAGATTTAATAGGATAAATCACAGAACTATACCCGAAAAGGTATAATCTACTCAACTATTGCTTTTTTATACCCGATCAGGTATAATATAGTTAAATAGTTTAATTTTATACCCGATCAGGTATACTATGAGCGCAACACGTGAACTTATCGATTTTGTTAAAACCCGCCGTGAACAGCTGGGGCTTACCCAACAGGACCTGTCTGACCGGGCCGGGGTTGGACTGCGTTTTGTCCGCGATTTGGAACAGGGCAAAGAGAGTCTCCGGCTGGATAAGGTGAACCAGGTTCTTGCACTGTTCGGCCACAAATTGGGTCCTATCAAAATAGAGGAGCGTGATGAGCTATAGAAGCGCAGACATCTTTGTTCACGAATCCAAAGCCGGAGTTCTCGAAGAGACCGAAACCGGTTACCGCTTTCAGTATGATCCCGACTACCTTTCTATAAAAAAGGCTGAACCGGTGAGCCTGACCCTGCCGCTGCAAAATGAGCCGTATGAGTCACCGGTTCTCTTTCCATTTTTTGATGGACTCATACCGGAAGGATGGCTACTGGATGTGGTGGAAGAAACCTGGAAAGTAAACCCGAAGGATCGAATGGGGCTTCTGTTGGTTAGCTGTCGTGATACCATTGGCCATGTAAGCGTGAGGGAAGCATGAATAAGTGCCTGATCTGCGCCAATCCGTTAAGAAATGAGGGGAACTACCATCAAAAATGTGCACGAAAACTATTTGGCAGTAAAGACATCCCGAAGCTGGCTGTCCGAATGGACGAGCTTTCAAAACTGGCTAAAAAGTCTGTTCACGCACGTGTTACAGTACCGGGTGTTCAGACCAAGCTCTCACTGGATGTCGAAAAGAAAACCGGGGAAGCTGACAAGCTGACCATTGTTGGGTTATGGGGACGATACATTCTAAAACCGCCATCCAATCGATGGCCTGAGCTGCCGGAAAACGAGCACTGCACCATGATGCTTGCAGAAGCAGCCGGACTCGAAACCGTGCCCTATGGATTGATATATCTCGCCTCGGGAGAGCTCGCCTATATTACAAAACGTATAGACCGTGATGCACAGGGGAATAAATTTGCCATGGAGGACATGTGCCAGCTTACCGGGCGGCTAACGGAAGACAAATACAAAGGATCGCATGAGCAGATTGCGAAGACCATTAAACAGTACTCGACAAACCCGATCTTTGACATTACGCGCTTCTACGAGCTGGTGCTGTTTTCATATTTATCGGGAAACAATGATATGCACCTGAAAAATTATTCACTCTTTAAGGATCCTGCAGTGGGCTGGAAACTCTCGCCGAGCTACGATCTTCTAAACACCCGGTTGGTCATCCCTGAAAAAACAGACTCCGATGAACTGGCTCTTACACTTACCGGCAAAAAGAGCAACTTTAATTCAAGTTCTTTTAATGATTTTGGGAAAAGCATCGGTTTGAATGACAAACAGATCAAAAATATTATAAAAAAACTGCTTGAAAGCCGTAAAACGTTTAACAAAACCATCGATCAATCCTTCTTATCTGGCCAAATGAAAGATTCTTATAAAGAAATCGTCTCAAAAAGGTTTAAACGTTTTGAATCTTTTGAATGAATTTGAGATGTAACAACTGACCTATTGGTCGATCTATAGGTTTATAGTTTTATACAGATGTAGTTTTGTATTTTTGTACCGTGACAAACCCCTTTCGCTATGCAATATCCTTGCAGTATTTTTGTTATTAAAGTTTTTGTCTGATTGCTTAATCAACAAGAGCTGACTAAGCAGCAAATGATAGCACCGTATACGGATCCTTAAGCCGGGTAGTGCGATTGGACAGTCAGTAGCCTACCGGTTTATGTTGCCAATATGAAACCGTAAGGGGGCTCGATGACTTTTGGATTTAATCAGCTCTTCACTCTCAAGCTGACTGGTTAACTCCCTGGCCGTGCGTTCACCAAGCCCGGAGATTCTTTTCACCTCTCCGCGTTTAATCTCCCCTCTCATCACAATTTCAGCCAGTACGTATTTCGCTGCTTCGCGAACGAACTGGGCCTTCACCTAGATCACATTGTCTGACCTCCGCAGCACTGTTTGGAACATCATTGCTTACTGATAATGACAAATTTCAGGATGCCGCCTTCACCTCATTACAGTCTGTTTTGTATACATATATTTCTGTTAACATACTTAAATATACCTTTGCCCGTGAGCGGCCTTTACAAAACAGCTCTCCCTACGTTTTCAACTTCTTTGACACAAATGCAACGTCCTTTCCGTCCGGACACGCATCGAACGCATTCGCAGTAATTGTGCCTTGGGTCGTCTACTACCCGGGCATATACACCTACAGCATGCTTGCTCTTCCTGTCGGCACGGCTATCGCAAGAATTTCAAAAGGCAAGCACTGGATGTCTGACGTCTATGCGGGAGCTTTAATCGGGGCATTCTGGGGATACCGGCTTTCCAAACGGCACCTTGACCCTACAAGGTCTGAAAACATTGCGATAACTCCCTTTTACGGAAGAAACGGCGGTGGAGTCTCCCTGAAGGTGAGTTTCTAAGAGATTTATGCCGTTTATTTTCCGATTCAAAATTTACCTTAAATGTCTGAATTACATGTAAATATAATATTTTAATTCAATATATATTCACGATATTTTGCCGGTTCAGTTGCCGGTTCATCATTCGACTAAATCGATTTCATATTCAGAAACATAGTTCTGAAATTTCATGAGTATGAATTACCTAACAGCTCAATTATTATAACCCCACGTTAAACAAACACCAGTTTCTCATCCGTCAGATCTTTCTCCCCGTCAAACCGGTAGGCGACCAGCTTTCCACCCTTGGCCACGCTGTAGTCGAGGCAGCAGATGTTATTTCTGTAGAGCGATGGATTTCCCCTGAGCCAGTAGTGTCCGAAAAAGACCGGCTTCTCATCCTCCCGGTAGCGTGAATCTTTAAACGATTCGGCATTTTCGACCGGATGATCCGGCAGATGGTCCGATTTTCCAACAGCAAACGACCGAAGCGTATGACCGTTTGGATCTTCCCACCATTTGATGCGCACTTCCCTCCGCTCATGACCGTCTTTATCCGAAAAAGTTAGATCTTTTGGCAGCTCCATCTCCTTTCCCTTCAGGGTTTCGTCAAACGCCCGGTACAGTTCTGTCCCTTTTTGGGTCGATTCTTCTAACGTTTCGCCATTAAGCGGACGGTTTTCATTCACTTCCGGTAAACGTTTAATGTTTTCATCATCCCAGCTGGCGTGGATCGCCCTGAAGTGATCGGTTTCGTAATAGAGCGGCAACGTTTTAAACCATTCAATGAATTCGTTATACTTTTTCTGCCGGTTGTGGAACTGTTTTAAAGTTTCGTGGTGCTGCAGTACATTTTTGATGGAGTGCTCCCTCAGATGACCTCCCCGTTCATCCTCCTCATGAAAACAGATCGCATTATACTCGTGATTGCCCATGATCGCCTTTGCATGTCCCCGCATCCACCATTCGTCTGACAATCTCCAGCGTCTCCGGGATCTGCGGACCGCGATCGATGTAATCTCCCACAAAAATGGCTAAACGATTAGAGTGACTCCAGGCCTTGCCCCTCTTTGAATACCCCATTTTTTCTAATAATTTTTCCAGATCGTCTGCGTGCCCGTGAATATCTCCGATGAAATCGATGTTGTTGTGATTCATAAAAACTGCTTGCTAGTATTCTACGATTATTAAACTACCCTTGAGATCTATTTCCCGGTTTACATTGAAAAAGTAAAGATTGGCGTCGGGCATCGATTAGATCTTTGGTTTTATAATATCAACAAAGACTCCATCCAGATGATCGAAATCTCCATCAGTTGTAACCAACTTTGATTTGGTGATATGAGCCGTCGCCGCGATCCAGAGATCATTTTTCCCTACTGTAACAGACGAATAACCGGAAGGATATGTTCTCACCGGATCTTTGTGCTTACTGTACGCATCAATCTCGGCATAAACCTTAATTTGCCGGTCAGTTTGTATGGGTACTTTCAAAAAATGTCCGAGCAATTTATCCAGCTGTTTCTTTTTCTTGACTCCCCAGCCAAATTGAATGGCTAAAGATTTCATTTCAGCTTCTGTAACAATGGATATCAAAGCTACATTCTGATTACTGAACGGCTGATATTTGGTTTCAAAATCAGATAATAATTCCGGATTCCTGATATAGTGAACAAGGATATTTGTATCTAAAAGAAAGTTCATTCACCAAATCATTCTTTCAAAAGTTCAAGCATTTCCTCAAGAGATTCCTCAATCTTCATGTCCTTTATTTCTTGCTTGAATTTTTTTTTATTAAATCCATGCCAATCTTGCTCTTTGGCCAGCCGTTTTAAATCAATATCCTCAAAAATGGGAAGCGTAAATTCTTCTGCAACCCGGTCTTCGGCCCCTACTGATTGAATATCAAGGATCTCTATATATTTGAGATTTCCATCGGTTTTAAAATGAGCCATTCCGGTTACTTTTACTTTCTCTCCAAAGAATGATTTTAAATTTTTGATATTTAGGTTACTTCCCGGAAACGCACGATACATTTTAGCTTCATCCGTCAAAATCTCCAGCTGCTCTTTCCTGTTCCGCAATACATCTATGGTTCCGCTGACGGCTGTTTTAACACTCTCTCTCGTTTTCTCTTCGGTTATGGACACCTTATCAAGCGTCTCTTTTTTTATAGAAACAGACTTCATTTTAATCCGTCCCTTTGAAATTAAATTGATCTCAGAGTTTTCGTTGTCTAATATTTTATAGAATTCTGTTATCTGTTTAAGCAGGTATTTATCCAGAAAAGATGTCGATTCAGGTTCATATACAGCTTTGTTGATCACATATCCCGCTAAACCAAAAGCACTCTCCTTCAGTAGCAATTCAGCCTCGGGATCATCAAAAAAGCCAAGCTGCTTATCTTTATAGATGTGGCCAATTTCAGGAGCTTCTACTTTCAGTACCGTTGATCCTTTTTCTAATCCTGACAGTTGAAAGTTCAGAACATCCCGCAGCCATTTGGGTTTTTGCCCACTGCCGGGTTTACTCCGCCCTTCTACCAAATTCAATACTGCACCTTCGGCAAGTGCTGTCAGCTTTTGCTGAAGCTTGTGCAACTTGGAAAATGAAATCTTTCCATCCTCCAAATCAAAATTCTTTAATATTATACGGTGTTGGTGCATAAAAGCTTTAAAACTGTATTTTACTTTCTTATCAATATATCAAAAAGTTTCTCATTGTTTTAAAACTCATGCCTTTAATCAGTTTTTCTATGTTAACGTGTAATGGCATTCTATTCAACTCCCCTCATAAACATTTTGAATCAACGGCTTGGCATTTACAAACCCTTTCCGACTGCGAATGGTGATGACGGAATCACCGATATGGGTTAAGTTTTCATGCATTCCGAACCGGGATTAAAAAATAGCATGATACTGATATATCTATTTTACTCTGTACTTTTGGCTTGACCCAAAAGTACCATCCCGAGGCCTCGGGACAAGGCGGTGAATTCCCGAAACATTCGCTTCGGCTGCGCAGAACGAATCCAAGGCCACTCCTTAATAATTACACATGGTGTTGTCATATCCTTGGTGGCTTAGGATTCGTAAAACACTGCTTCACCTTACGAACCGGGAATTCAAGGCCGGGTAAGCCTAATCCGAAGTTGGGCATCCTTATTAAATTACAGACTCTAAATCAGTGTCTCAGCTTGTGTAATAAAGATCTCATGATGTTTTCAGATAGCTAGTATTTCCTAAGTTTATTATTTTAAATAAGAGAGTAACATATCTAAATATCTTTATCTGCAAAATTTAAATCCTGATCTATTCATGTTGTCCGCTTGATTCTGACAAGTCCGGAAAAACCGTGAATGTGAATATAGTTTAGCGGCACTCACAAATAATTTTAACAACAAAATTATTGACGTATGAAGACTTTAAAAGCTTTAACTGCCCTGCTTGGTGTTCTTATTTTGATAAGCTGTTCTACGAATAACAACAAAACAGTAGATGATATTCTCAACTCAACGTATAGGGTTTATCATATATCCGGATACGAAGGCCCCAATATCGACATCAATCAGGATAGCCTTGCCCGGTTTCTGGTTGCCCTGCACTACAATATTCCGCTTTCTGAAATTGAAAGTGCACTGGAATGGAGTCCGGAGACAACGCAGAGGAACATAGATGCCCTTATTGAAAATAAAGTGCTCACAAAAACGGATGACTACTATCAGCCAACTCTTGCGATATTCACGCTGGAGCGAGGGAATGTATTGGAAGAAAAAGCCCAAAAAGTAGCCAATGAAATTGCCGACAGCATAGTCAACCGGTTACCGGAAATAAAAGAAATACACAACGAATCGAACATTTCCCAGAGGCATGATTTCCGTGAACTGTCCTTCTTTTATCTGTGCAATGTCGTCCTCGATAATTTTCAAATCCAGCGGGTGGAAGAAGAATTTTTAAACCAGGAGCGGCCTTTAAGAAATGGAGTCCGGTATTACCTTGGCATTCTTGAAGATGATCTTGCCGGCAATACCGAACCCTATGGAATCTATGGCAACCGGGGGCTTTACTGGGATGATTCAATAGGCATTTCCGTGTTTGGGAATAGGCGAACGGAGTCGAATGTAGGCTGGGATAATTATGAAGACAAGAATATACATCTGTTTGATGAACATGATACGCAGCTGATCACACAAAAAATGCCTGATCTGTTTTTCCCAACCCTGCTCGATATCCTGGAGAAAAACAGACCGGGTTTTGAAGCCACCTACCGGGAGCTGAATTTTGATGAAGAAACTTCTTTTGAAGAGTTTTTCATCTTCTGGTACCATTGGATCTATACGGAAGCTACGGACGTTCTCATTAAAAGAGACATCATTCAAAAACCGGAAAATGACATGTTTTACTACCAGATTGCGGTTTTAGAATGAACTTCTAAGCAGGAAATGCATAATAGCCTAATTGTATTTTTAGGATATAAAGCAGCCTGAAACAAAAGTCCACGAAGCGGACACCATGGGCTAAATGATGGGGAGTACTTCAGACGTTGTGTTTATGGTTTGCGAGCAAGTTCATACGCGTGCATAAAACCTGATCGGATCGTACTTTTCAATTGCTGTTAACAATTGATAATTCACAAAGTTTTTTAATGGTACGCCAACTAATACAATGATTTAAAACTTGTATTTCACAGTCATCATTAATCCTTCCAGTTTAGACATATCAGCATCTGAAACTGAAACTGTGAACAATGTATTCGTTTTAATATCAGAATCGATTTCTTTACCAAATTTAATTTCATTAACTCTATCAAAATCAGTAACATCACCATCTAAGTTTATTACAAATTTAGTAGGATTACCATTAATTTTGGCAACGAACACCACACTCTCAGTTAGCTCAGGCTTCTTATTATTAATTTCCTCAATGTTCACTTTAGCACCGGCGGCAGTGAGAGTTATTTTAACTTCTTCCGCCTCATTTTTAGTGTTATAAATACCTACTTCCCCAAGAGTATCAACCAGCTCTTTAGCTTCTTTCAGCCCCAGTCCTGTAATTTCCCGAATCTCCTTAATTACAGCTATTTTCTTATTTCCTGCATCCTGAAGGGTAATTTTGTATCCATTCTTTGGTTCAGACTCTCTCATTTCTATGATCTCAACATGAACACCTAATTCTCTCAGTTGGTCAGCAAGATGATTAGCCATTATTTCATTCAGTCCTTGGTATACAACCCCTCCATTTTGCGTCAACCTCCGTGCCTTATCAGATTCTTCAGGGCCAAGTAATCGTGTAAGAAGTCTTGTAACTGCAGATTGATTTCTTAATACGGGCGATATTTTGATTGAGTATAACATGATTCAAATTTCATTTATGTAAGTTTTTTCTCAACTTTTTGACAATTCTTATTTCTCTCCTGGAACTGCATCTTAGTTGCTTTTTTTGCATTTACTAATAATCCAATCCAGATCAGCTATTAGTAATTTTGGAAAATGTACTTATCGGCAACACTTCTTGCACTCTGAATAACCGATATTAATCTAATCTTGCCGTTAACGCAAAAGATATCAATACTTTGAGCAAATATAACGCCGAAAAGCATGAAGATTACTTATTTCATTGAGAGGAGTTGAGGCTGTATCTAAATAAAAAAGGGCAGCAAGTATCAGTTGCCACCCCCTTTATCAAGAGAGATCTGAAATAATTATTCAGAGAAAAAATGTTTGAATTAATAAAAATTAAACGCTAATTCCGCTCACGGAAAGTGGCACCATTTGACCGAAATAGCCTCCCCGCCTTCCCCCTCTTCGAATACCAATTTTTTTCTAAAAATTTCTCAAATTCGTCCGCATAACCGTGAATATCTCCTATAAAATCGATGCTAGTATGGTTCATTAATTGTTTGAATCGTCTTTAGTATTATCTCAGATCTGTTCATCTGAAACCGCTATAATCGCAGATGCAATTTGCTTGTCTAAAGGCTCATCAGTAGGAAGATTTCCCCATAACTGCTCCAGGTCTTCTTTAGCAACCGGATGATCCTTTAACCACTTTTTTAAGTCTCTGAGACTACTGATGTTTTTTGCCCGACGGTTTGTTTGGGCTTCTTCAGCTTTAGAAAAGTATGGGTGAAGCAGATCAAGCCAAAGCTGACTGAACTCATAGCAGTCAATAGAGCTTCCCATCAAACTGAAATGATCCTTAAAGAGATCTTGAAAGTTCTTGTAGATCGTTATTAGACTTTTATCCGGGTCATCTTTCTGCTGCTCAATTTTGATCCAGTTTTGCAGTAATTCTTTGAAAATTACTAACGACAATCTTTTCTTATTCGGAAGTAATTGAAGCTGACCTTCATTGAGAAGTTGCACCAATTTATTGACAGATTTGTCAACATGTTTTGACCTGGTTTTAATGTTGGAACAGGTTGGCAGCTTGGATCGCAAAAATGAACAAATTTCAGGCAGGTCTCTGATTAGTTCACGTTCACTCTTAATCAATACCCATTTAGGAGCTCTTTTTTCCGTTCCTTTGATTGCAAAAAAGCCCCAACTTTCATCGGAACCAACGATACTTATTCGGGACAACACCTTTGCAGTAACGTCCTTGTATTGCTCGTAAAGCTCCGGATCAATTAATCCGTCTGCTTCTACAAACTTCCTCACCGGCTTAAACGCATCATCAACACCTCCCCACTCTTTATCCTCTTTTTGCCGTTCTTCATAGAGTTTCTTCATCTCTTCCGGGGCAATCTTATCACTGCCATTCGTATAGAATGATTCGGGAACTGAAATATTGGAACCGATTACAGTACTTACCAGATCATGACGATTTATGAACTTTTGATCTGCTTCCAGCTTGAATACATCGTGATCATCAGGCCAAAATATGTCGATTTTCTCGTGTGGGCTATCCAGCCTGTCTACCCTTCCGGCTCTCTGCTCGGCTTTTCGAATAACGGTTGGCATGTCCAGGAATACTACTGCTGACGATTTCTGCAGGTTCACGCCTTCCGATAAGGCATCGGTACACAAACCTATGACTGATTTACTTTCAGATGCAAGATGAAAATATTCCTGAATTTCATCTTTCCCGCTATTACTCTGGCTGCCTGTAGCGATAGCTAACGTGACTTTTTCAGACATATAATCTTGTAAGATTCGCTCTATCACATAATGTGTGATAACAATACCGTCAAAAGCTAATATGTGACTTTGATCCGATACCAAATCGGTCAAGAATTGTGCCTTCGATCGTTCCCGGCGATCACTCATTTGTTTTGCACAATCAACGATTTCTTCCAGTAATCTAATTTCCTCATCAACAGCATTACGATACAACGCTTTATCTCTTAGCCAATCCGGTAAATGACTATCATCAATATTTTTGATTTTAGGTAGTCCATCTATCTCCTTTAGTGTTGACAGTATATTGCCTGATGCTGTTTTAGGAATGGACCCGATTCCGGCCCACTTACAGGCCTTTTTCGTGCCCAAAATATGTTCAATCAGTGCCGCTCTTGATGAACGTAAACAGTTTTTGATATTATAGCGTGATAGTGCTGGAGCAGATTTTATTTGACCATTTACATAGCTTTGAGGATCAGTTCCTTCTCTAATTTGTCTTTTGGTCAATGTTATTTTCTGTAAATAAAGTATCCCCTTCAATTGTCGACATAATTGATCGATTCTTTTTCCAATTTCAACATCTTGATCTTCCTGCTTTACCTGATAAATATTGCATACATGTTTTGGAAATCGACAGAGCTTGCCAAACTGATCCTTAAATGCCTCAGGTCTTCGGTCAATAATATCATTAATCTCCCGCTTTGTTCTTCTGACAATAAATTTTTGAGAATACGATTTGAGATGTTCCAGTACTTCCTGGCTGGGCTGAGAGCCGCTGCGAGATCTTTTTAGCTTTTTATAAGCCTTGTAGGCCGTCTCCGATAGATTATCGAGGCCTAACAGCTCAACCATTCGAAGCAGATCATTCCATTTCCGGTTAATCGGGGTGGCGGTAAATAAAACCACATGGTCAGCCTTATTATTTTTAATCGTCTGAGATCGATTGGACATCATATTCAGGTAGTTATGTGCTTCATCTACCAGCAATACTGTAGCTTCCTGAATATCTTTAAGGTGGGATTGATTCTTTGGACTTGTTAAATGGCTCAAGATCCCGTGGGATATCGGGCTTGCCACAGTAAAGTAAAGCCTGTCCAGCTCGTCCTGCCAATTGTCAAGGACAAGTGGAGGAGCAATAATTTTGTATTTACTCCTGTTTCCGCGCCCCTGTTGCCAAAAACGGTTCAAAAGGGCAGCAAGCAGGTGTGCCCCAACCCTGGTCTTTCCGGAGCCTGTTGGCTCCGCAATCAACACACTTCCTTCATTGTCCAATATGAACAAAGCCTGGCCGATTGCCTGACGTTGAGTAGGCCATAAGTTAAATGCCATGCCGGGATGCAAATCCTTAAAATATTTTTCAACCCATCCACCCTCTAACAACTCTGCAATGGCACGGGCTAAGGCCTCATCCCAATCTACCAGTCGAAGTAATTTTCTAAGCAAGGCCAGCAGGTCTTCGTTGTACTCCTTTGCTTCTGTCTCATAATGACGGGCTATCCCACTTAATTCATCGTATTCAGGATCACTTTTTTCATAACGCACATTTATTTCAGCCTGCTTCATCATCCCTGAATAGGAATAATTGCTTGACCCCATCGTAAGATGGTGATCACCCACATAAACTTTTCCGTGTAAGTCCGGATGAATCTTAAAATTTAATTTACCGTCTTCAATTCCTTTGATCAGGGAAAGAAGCGGGCCATTCAGCTTTATGGAGATCCCTTTTTCAAGCCAATAATCTGCAATATGATAGGAGAAGTTATTCTTCTTTTTGGAGAGTCTTTTTTTAAACAACTCCTCCCTGATGATAGGCTCATTACCCAAAACAATGGATACCGATCGATTCATCCATTTTTCCTCGTCCCCGATTTGCTCAATCAGGTATTCAAGTGAACTAAAACCGGTTAGAATCAGGAATTCATCTGAAGACTCCAGATCTTTCTCGATCCAATCACCAACCCTGCCAAGTTCATTATTTAGAGGGTATTTTCCGGAAGGTGGCCATTGCCATGTAAATAGTTCTCTTTGATCGTCACTACTCATTGAAAATAATTATGTGAATATTCTGAACCACATTATCCCGACGGTTTCTATTCAAGAGGGCTGATTAATATGATTTGTTCAACTCATACTTTTGATCAGGATGCTTTGGGTTATCCGGGTATGTATATTCAATCAACCCATTCTCCATTAGGTTTTTTAAGTTTCTTCTAAAAGCACCCGTTCTGCTTTCTAAACCCAAGTTTTCGAGTAGTTCGGACGTTGAGCATGGCCCCCCTTCCAATATTTCCAAAATTGCCTTTTCAGTATCATTAAGGCTAATTTCTGTAGCACGGCCTCCAGCTTGGCCCCTAGCATGGCCCCTAGCTTCGCCCCTGTCTTTTACTTCCGGATGAACCGGCAACACCGCCAGGAAATAGGTTCGCTCGTCATCGGTTTCGAACCTTGGTTCCGGAGAACCGTTTCGATTCACGGCATCATAAATTTTTGGAAAACCGGTTGCACGGCCTTCGGTGAGCTGGAGTTCTTTCAGGAAATCACCAATGCGCCGGTTTCTGTATTCTCTGGAAAACATTTTTTTTAACCATACTTATTTAGCAATTGAGTATGCATGATCATTTTCAACTTCGGTACCTTCGCCTTCCAACCGGTAATGCTTGTTCAGAGCTTCTTGCTGAATTTTGAAATGGTTGGCCAGATTTCGAATGACATTCTTAGACATCCGTTTTTTATAATTCAGGATTTCAGAGATATAACTTTTTCCTACCCCAGCAATTTCTGCGAGGTTGTTCTGAGATAATTCGTGATCTTGTTTCAAGGATTTAATCAGTTCAACTGGGTCCATTTCCTTAGCTAATCGATGCTCATCATCCCAGGTTCTGATAAGCAAAGTCAGAAGTTCAATTTCATCTTCACGTTCTTCGACCTCATCACCGAATACCAGCTCTTCGAGGATTTCACAATACTCATAGTACTGTTCTTCATTTTTTATGACGGTATATGTTAAGTCAGCCATTGTTTCTATAATTAGGCGTAGTCTTTAAAATTTTCTGCGGTGTATTGTTCGTCTTTATCACATATTTCGGTGTATTCCGCGTGTGTTCCTATCCAAACCACGAACAGAAATACGATATTATCTCCAAATAGATATTTACAAATAACCCGGTAGTCATTCCCACTTACATTAAATTTAACTCTGCTACTACTCTTACCGAGCAATTTTACACTGCTGAAAGTATTTTTCATATCATCAGGTTTCTTCCAATCTGCTTTTCTTATTTCATCTATCCAATTTTCAAACGAAGAAATGGAAGCAGCATGCTTTTGGGCGAAATTTCTGACTGTATGTTCCTTTATAAGGTTAACTTTCATTTAGTAAACGTTTCTAAACTACAAAAAAGTTCGCAAATAGCGAACATATGGTTTATAATTATGAGTATGTAAAAATATAGATTTTATGAAATAACTAAGACAATCTAAATCCTTTTTGATTTTTCAGCGCCTAACATCTCCCCATGCTCCGGATGACATGTCATCACCAAAACCTGCTGCTTTTTAGCAAACTCTTCAATCGCCTCTGAAGCCATCTTTCTCCGTTTCGGGTCCATATCAACCATCGGATCATCCAGTACAATGAACCCGGTTTGATCTTTCAGAAAATACTCGGTTAGGGCAAACCGCCAGGCAAGAGCCACGATATCTTTGGTACCATGAGACAGGATTTCATAGGTGAGCGGTCGGCCGTCATCGGTTTGAAAGGTCTGCGGTAAATCCCCGTTCATTTGGATGGCATCAAATCGATTACCTGCCATCTGCTGCAGCCATTTCAGGAAGCTCTCTTCCAGGCCGCTGTAGGTATTGGCATCCATCGATTCAAGTAGATCAAACGTTCGTTCCCTGACCTTGGCCAGCGTTTCCGCTTCGTGGTAAATCCGTTCAAAATCAGTTTCCGCTTCTTCCAGCATCTTTTCAAGCTCCTCAGAGGATGTATCGGGTGCTTCTTTTTCAAGATTCGCTTTCTCAATTTTTTGATTACTAATCTTCGCTTCAAGGGCACGGATATCCTGATCCAGTGCCTCAACTTTTTCAATAAACTCGTCGGCCGACTCAAACCCTTCGGGAAGCTCCGGCAATTGTTCTATTTCTGCACTGATATCCTTGATCGATTTCGATTGATCCGCCAGTTCCAGGATCACATCCTCTACCGATTCATAGGTCTCTTTCCACTTCTCTAATTTCTCCCCGGCTTCATCCGCTTCTCTGGAAAGGCTGTTAAGATCTGTTTGCGCATCCACGAGGTCATCACTGATCTCGTCCAGCGAACGAACCTTGTCAAGGTCGCCAAGCTCTTCCAACTCCTTCTTCAATGCGTCTTCACTTTTCCCGTCCAGTTCAGAGTTATAGAGTTTCTCTGCACTTTCAAGATCTGATTTCTTTTGGCGATATATTTCGGCAAATGATTCAGCGCTTTGCACCGAATCTACGTCCAGTTTCTTCAGCAATTTCTGCAGTTCTTTCTCCTTTGAAGAAAGCTCTTTTACCGTGTTTTCCAGGTCCCCTTCACCGGAAAACACCTCTACGTTGACGCCATCTATGTTTAGTGAAAATCCACCTGAAGCCGTTTTCTCAATCGATTTGCCGGACGCAAGTTCAACCTGCTCCTCCTCTTTTCCGCTTTCCGTGAACTCTATTGTTTTATCTGAGCCGGATGTAATTCGCAATGATAGTCTTGCGCCTTCAATTTGCGCTTTCAGGGTTTTGATCTCCGAGCGAAGTTCTCTCAGCTGATCTATATCACCTGACTCAATTTTCTTTGCCTCTTTTACGTCCTTTTGAGCCGCTTCAACCTTAGCACTTAAACCTTCAAGCTTTTTCAGTTTTGCCTGAAGCTGTTCCGCCTTCTGCTTGTTTTGAGCAAGTGTCTGCTCTTTTTTTAGCTTTTCAATCTTTTCCCGGAGCTTTTCCTGTTTGGGCTTCAGCTGTTTGATACGATCTTCCATCACCGGCCACTGCTGACTAATCTCAAGCAGGTTTTTCCGCTTCGCTTTAGCCGTTTCCAATGTCTGTTCAAGCAGTTGCCGCTGGCTGATCCCTTTTTCAGCGGCTGGAGTTTGTCGAACTCTTCCTTCTTCTCTTTTTGACGGTTGATCAACACCGAAAGCTGTTCATTCAGCTGATCCAGTTCATCTTCGAACCTCTTGGCCTCTTCAAGGTCCAGCCGGAGCTGTTCTTTCTGGTAATAAGCGTCCAGAACTTTCCCTGTTCCCGTTTTATATGGATTATCTGATACCCCTGTTATTCTCAGGATAGTCCTGATCCCGGTCCCATTTTTTGAAATACTCTTCGTACCGATTGTCCAGCAGTTCACGGAACCGGTCAACCGACACGCCACCTGTTTCCATCAAATTTTGACGCAGGATATCTCCCAGCTCTTTGCGGACCCCATCTTCTTGTTCCATTTCGCGAATGGTGCGGTGCAGGCCGGACTGATCCGCAAGCAAGATCGTTCGAAGTGTGGCCGCAGATACCGGGAGCAGTTCTTCGATTTTCTGCTGAACCTTATCCTCGTCTGTGATCTCTGTATCGTCAGCGAGGTGAAGAGAAGCACTCCCCTGTCGATTTCCTTTTTCCAGGCTTTTCGAATGCGAATGGTATTTTTATCCTCATCCAGCAGTTCCAGATCCACACGAATGACGTCCCCTCCGGTAGCAGGGAAAAACCGTCCCATTTCACTTTCCACTTTGGTGGTTGTCAATGAGGTGGTTGTCAGCAGTCCGTTAAGGATAGCATGGTAGATGGTAGATTTACCCGCTTCATTCGGTCCAAGCAGAACATTTAATCCGTCTTCAAACTCAATAATTTTATCACGGATACCGGCAAACGGATGCAGTTTGATCGATTTCAGCTTCATTGCTTCACCTCACGGATCAGTTCGTAGGCCATCTGCAGTTCGTCCTCATTTTCGTCCGGAATAGAGGAGAGCAACTGTTCTGGGAAAGACCCTTCAGTAAACTCTTTACGGATCTGCTCTTCGGTAACTTTTCGTCGAAGTTCTGAATCGTCCAGCTTCAGTTCAAGAACCGCCTCCCGGATGCTGTGCCTCTTTTCCCGCCATTTCTCATACAGTTCAGGCTCCAGACGGCCGGAGACTGCAAGCTTAAGCATGGTTTGGTTATAGTCGTCATCTTCGAACTCGTCCAAAAGCTTATCTACATCAGAGGCACTATTTAGACTTCTTTCCATTTTACGGAACCGGTACGTTCCGGTGCTCAAAATCTCCGTTGAGATGGTTTTGTTGTCATCAATCAGTGTGCAGAAACGCCCGGCCTTCATGGCTGCAATCAAAACCGTCCGGTTCCGGAGTGCCCGGATTGAATACGATATCTTTCTTCCCCGGCTTCTCCGGCCAGGTAATGTGGGTATGGCCCATCAGCCAGATATCTACGCCGGAACTGTTCAGCTCCCGAACAGTCATCGGAAAGTACTGCTGATTAAAATCCGGCGATACACCTTCGATACTTCCGTGGGCGATACCGATATGAATCTTATCCGGGTCTTTCTCTTCATCTTTTACCCAGCCCACCGCATTTTCTGCCGAATGCTTGGCGTGGCAGGGAGCAGGCCACACCACTGCGTTCAGGTCATACTCACTCAGATCCACAGGTTCCTTTTCATCCAGAACCAGTACGTTTTCGCCCGCCTCTTTTTTGAACCGGTCCCAAAGCTGACTGTCTTCGGTGATATAGTCGTGATTGCCCGGCAGTACCAAGGCCACACTTCCCTCAAATTTATTGATCGCCTGAACGGCTCTTTGAATGTCGGACACCTTCATGCTTGTTCGGTCAAACAGGTCTCCGGCAATGGCAAGTATCTCTGAATTCTGCTCATTAGCCATGCCAACCAGTTTTCCAAGAGTATCATACCGGGCCTGGGCCAGTGTTTCGCTGGCTTCTGGATGGTTTTTGAATCGGAGACCTAAATGTGAATCTGATATATGTAGAATTTTCAAAATCGTCTTCGGAACTTTATCGAATCGAGTATGTTATTCAATATTGAGATATTAATCTCTTATTTCAGTTAGCGTCCAATACTCTTACGACCATAGATTTAAAATTCGTATTGGGACAATTAAGCTAAATAATAGATAGATCATTTATGAACTGTATCTGTAATTGATCCAAAATCACTATTGAATATGAGCTATATTAGTGTCTTGTATTAGAGATGTGAAAATTTTTACAGCTTAGGAATAAAACTGCTCTTGAACATTTATACGATTCACATCAAAATTGAACTTCTTGAATTTGTAATCTAATATATCTGCGATACATCATCCTCATGAGTTGACATCAATATTTGATAATCTCTAAAACTATGCCTCATTAATTCAATCAATGGAATGGATATTAATGTCATCCATTGTTTGAACAGGATCATCAATTGCTAAGAAATCGAAATTGCTTACTTATGTCATAGACTTTATTAAGCGCTAGAACAGAAAGCAATTGATAACAACAGCTAATTGGCCTGAGCTTAGATGATGTACCACATCATGATCTGGACTCATTATTTGCAAGAAACCGAATACTATTATTACCCTCGTTAAAATTGATAAATATCCCCATGCCTTGAGGATAGTGTTTTAAAATTTTACCACTAATCAGATGAAAAGGAAACCTTAACCTTTTCTAACCATTCGTTTTTTGAAGTTCCTAATTTCAACATCATATAATATTCTTTATAACTTCATATCATTCAATTATTGAATTGAATAGAATGTAAACCGTTCTTCTAGCTTTTCTGAAAAGCTAAGTCTTCTTGTATAGTATTCACTTTCGAGGTACTTCCTTTTTTTATCAATTCTATCTCTATCAAATTCTTCTAAGAAGCTCCTCATTTCTGATTAAAATAATCTGCAAATAATCGGCTATTCTTTAATTTAGCTTGGTCTATTGTTATATCCTCAATTAGATCCAGAAAACATAGCTTTAAGACGTTCCAGGATAGCTTCAAGCTCATCATTAGTTTTTAATTCCGAGATTTTGAAATTCTCTAAATCAATATCATTGCTATACTAGAAATGATTTAAGCTCAATCAATAAACCTCTCGTATTCCTTTGATTCTTTAATTGTGATATATAGCTCTTCTTCTAACTTATGCTCAGATTTTGATAGAAATTCTTCTATCTCTTCACTTACCGGTTGAACGTATTTTTTTATGATGTCATCTTTAAGCGAAGTGATTCTGGAAATTTTTCCTTTATGGGCTGCAACCAAATTTTCTTTTTTCTAGATCAATCGATTCTTCCAGAATAGAAATTGATTCAAAGTCAGTTCCACATAAGGGGCAACTTGCTAATTCATCCTCATCTTCATGTTCGATGATCTCTAAGTTTTAGATATTGATCGAATAAACGATCCCTTAGATCATTAAGGTCAGTAATTATTGATACCAGTTCTCCTGCTTCAGACTGTAATGATTCAATTAGGTCTCTGTTCGTTTTGAAGTCTTCGACTAAATCTTCATCGAATTCAAATTCTTCTAAAAAGTCGCCTACTTTGCTTACTTTTTCCTCAGATTCTAAGAAAGCAGAATATCTATCAATCTTCTTTTTTGAGTTCTTCTATTTTTTCAAACTCTCTCAGGATCTAATATATTTAGATAAAATAAAAGCATTTAATAATGCTTCGTTTTGATGATACTCCTGAAGCTGTCTCTCTTCTCTTTGAATTTTTTAAATTCCTCCAAATCAAAGTTTTGAATAAAATCTTTTAAGTCCTCTAGTTTTTTAAGAAGTCTTTCATGTAGTCCATCAATTTCACCAAGCGAGCTATTTTTGTACGGGTTTTCTTTGTCAAAGTCCAACTCCTGTGAAGTAAATAGAACTTCATGTTCGATATTTTCAATATTCTCTTGCTGACTTTTTAGCTTTTCTAGTTGTTCTGTTAGGTTTTCTCTTGATTCCATCTGAAGGTTCTTAAAAAGCTTTTTAACATCTTCAAGCTTTTTATTTTCTTGATCTGTCTTGAATAAAAAATTAAGCTCATCTCCTTTTTCATGTTCTGATTTCTTTAGAAAAGAATATGTTCTCCTCTTGCTGTAGATAATTAAACAACAAGTAAGTTCTTGCTAGATTAATTGACTCATCATTCGGATAAAAAAACTGATTGATTTCTTGTTGGCTTAGTCGTGGCAATGATTCAAAATCTTCATCTTGAGTCAAAGTTTTCAACTTGTCCCTTGTAGGTATTAAAAATTCCATCTTTTAGAGAATCATAAGGTTTAAAAGCTCTTTCAGTTTAGATATTCTTCCTTCACTTTCAGAAGGTAAATGCCGGATGATTATTAAATCCTGACCGTCTTCTCTTTGAAAGTGAACTTTTAAAATTACATCCTCTTGGTCATCATTTTGGAAAAAGGCTTTGCTATAATCTGACCGATCTGCTGTAACATCACTTCGCTGTTTTGTTTTATTAAGTTGACCTGTTAAGCACAATTCAATGGTATCAAAAATCGTAGTTTTACCATATCCATTAGGTCCATCAAATAAAGTTAATCCTGTTCCTTCAAAATCGATGATTTGTTTAGAATCTATACCTTTAAAATTTTCTATATAGCACTTAATCAGTCTCATTATCTTGGGGAAATTTTTTTAAAGAATTCATCAACACTTTCATTATCAGTATCTAAAAATGCTTTCTTTTATCTCTGAAAGCTCATTTTGAAACGGACCTGTCCAAAAGATTACGTAAGATTTTTTGATTTTCATTTAACCTATCATCAATGATGGAATGCAAGTCTGTAAACTCTTCAGGTTTAACATTGGTGACTCTAAAAAAGGAACTTTGACAAATAACTGTAGACAAAAGAAATGATGCTTGTCGTCAAAATTATTTTTCAAAAAAGCGTCTAATTTCCCCTCCTCCAATACAGTATTCTTAAGTTGGTCTTTTAATGAACTGTTCCCTTGAAACAGGTTTTTAGAAGCTTCATCATACAGAATTACACTCTTATTAAAGAAATATTCATCCTCTTCGACTCTCCAAATATGACGCTTAACTAAATCGTGGTTTTCTTTATCCAAATTTTCAACCTGAGCAAAAACAAGAAGGGAGGTATTTTTTTCTATATCTGAAGATTTAGTTTTTTGTTCATTAAAAAAGCTCAGTAGATTCTTCGATATTTTCAGTTTCTAAATAGCCATTTCAGATAATTAGAATTTACATGTATGAACTAAATAGTACTCAACTTGTTCATCATCAGGCCTCTGAAAAAAAGGAAGCCTCCATTCAGTAATTGGATCAATCAAATCCATATTCATTGAATAATTTTCGAATCAGCTCTTCCATATCAATTATTTAACCTTATCAATGGCTTCATGTTTTAGGTATAAAAGGTCATTTCCTTAGGTACTAGTATATTTATTGGAGTCACTTAATTCACCTTCATCTGGCTGAACTTGTTCATTTGGTTTTACGAGCTCAACCAGTTTACCTGAAAAATTTTCTGTTATTAAATAATCAGTTTCAAATTCAGAGAAAGTCAATTTCTCTATTATTCCATTATTCTTCTTGCGTGTCCTAATTATTCTTCTTTCATCATCATTAATTGTTGTAAGTACAGTATTTTTTAGACTTGTGATAGTATGGGACACTACTAGTGTTGATATTTAATTCCTCATCAATTAACATCCTGTAGAACAACCAAAAAAACACTCGAAAAACTATTGCTACTGAAAAATTGATCAATATTTGACGTTCCTACTTTCATATCCTCCTGTTGTATGTGAGATTGATATTTCTTAAAAATTGCTCGAATTCTTTATCAGGTAAACAGTAGATTGATTCAATTTTATCTATCTAATAATACCTAATAACTCTTCTTCTATTCAGGATCATTATTGAGATCAATATCATAGATATATTGTTCAAACTTTCATAAGAGCTCTTCTTAGACTAAATATTTCAATTCTGTATTTCATACGGGTTATCTGTTATTAATCTGTAGTAATTCATTTAATGAAATTCAATGGATTGTAAGTCTTGATTATGGTGGGCTTTCCTAACTAATTCATCAATTTTTGCCAATAAGTATCATAAATTCGATACTGATAATCCTGATTGTCCGCATCTTCGGCTTCGACTGGTCTGTAGAATTCAGATGAATTTCGGCAACTATTTTCTCTTGGATGTCAGCACAATGGGCAATACAGTTGTCCGTCTCCATAATCGTATAGCTCAAACCCCATGTTCGTTTTGTTCTTCAGTTAGGTTATCCCAATTTCGGATTTCTACAATTGTATGTAAATAATTATTCTCCATCACAAGGTATCAAATTCCCTAAAGCATTTGTATAGGTTCCTATCGCAATTTCCAGAAATTCGTGCTTTAACTTGATGGACTTCAATTGACTTCACCAACCAATAAAATTCTAACATCTTCCTGTTTGCTCGTAATCAAGTATGTAGTTCATCATCGAATTCAAGATTCAATTCATTGATCTTTTTCAACGCCACAAGAATGCCAACTTTACCCTGATGGCTGAACCCGCTCCAAGGTGCTGTTGCGTTACGATTAGACATTAACACTACCCTCAATACTCCCAATTTCCTTTTCAATTAGTCCATTGACTCATACACCAGTCCGACTGTCGACTCCTAGGCTAAAGGTTTCTGAGTTTCCTCTTAGTATTTAGTTTTAAAAACATATGACTTAAGTTTTTGTATCGTTCATATTTACAACCATTTTCCTAAAATACTCCTCAGTCTCTTTATCCGTACAATAGATATAACACCCTTTCATCCCACGGCTCATCAGGGTTCGGTAGGTGTTCTTGATAATCGTTTCTGCAAGATCTTTGGCTTTTTCCGGCTCCTCTTTCATCATTTTCTTAATCCCGAATATTGACCGGTCATTGCTTGATCGTTCATAGGCATCTGTTACTGCTTCACCATCCCGAATCTTGAAGTCCGGGCCGATAATTACACCTACGTAATCCAGCTCAAGTCCCTGGCAGGTGTGAATGCAACCAATTTCGTTGATAGACTCCTCCTTGATCAGCCACAACATGCCATCATCCGCAAGATTCCACTTTTTGGCAAAGTCATGCTCCGGGATGACAATGTCCATCTCATCCGGGTTTTTCTTGCTGTTCCAGTCCCAGCAGTACCCAGCCACCATCCTGGATTTATTCGTTTCCCTGTTCTTTACTTTTATTAAATCAAAAACTTCATTGGGTGATGACAGTACACGAAAATCAAAATCAATTCCTTCCAGATCGGTATTGGCGGTCTCCCGGATTTGCAGGGCGTGATCAAGCCACGCCATATATCCGTCTGATCCGTTGCATCGAAACTGTGAGCTGAGTTCTGTCTCAATAATTTCAGCTCCGGCCTTTTCAGCCCATTTCCGGATTCTCCCGTTCTCCCCTATATCATGAATATGAACCCTTTGGCTCTTCATCAATAAAAAAGACCGATGTTTTGGAAGCCGAGATCAGCTCTTTGATCTGGTTTTCACCCTTGTTCCGAAACATTCCCGCACTTCTCGTTCAGTCGGTGCGCTTCATCCACGATCAAGGCGTCAAACAGGTTAGGTTCCGTATCCGTAAATGAACCTGAGCTTTTAAACAGATTGTTGATATGACTCTTTTTCATGTCACCGGTCAGAAGAGAAGCGTAGACTGTTCGGGGAGCGGAGTTTTTTGTAATGTAGCTGACAAACCTGTTTTCAGCCGTCAGCTTCACCAGCAAATTAATAGCCACCACCGACTTTCCGGTTCCGGGTCCTCCCTCAATAATGACAACCCGCTTCTCCCCTTTTTTACGATTCAGAACAGCGTCCATCACATACTCAAAGGCGAGTTTCTGTTCATCGATCATGATGAACTCCTCATTGCCTTTCAGCATCGAGCTCAGGCTGTCAGCAAGCATCTTGGAGGGACGAATACGGCCATGTTCAATGCGATAGATTATTTTATCGCTGTCGCCATATTTTATAAAACCCTTGATGTACTCCCTCAACTTCGTAATATCGCGCTTCATAAAAACCGGTGCCTTCTCTGTATGATCCTCGTAAAACGGATCATCCAATACACCGTTGGAATTGTAATTATGAAGATATGCACAGGCTTTCAGATGGATATCTCCATCATAAACCGCTTCATTAAAATCATTCAGAAGCGCAGCATATGACCACGCCTGGTATGACGGATGGCTGACCTCTCTTTTCCCGCCCCCGATAAAGGTTCTTACAATGCCATCCAGCCGGGTCTTCTCAGCCGTTTCCCACTGTTTCAACTCAACAATTACAGCATGATCTCTTTTGGATTCATTCTTACCTGTAATGATAAAATCAATTCTTTTCGATGTTTGCGGAATCTGCATCTCAATGGTAACCCCGGCATCAAGAGGAATTTCATAATCTGTCAGAACCGTATTCATATACATCATTGAGTTCTGCCAGGAGCGCTTTTCATTTGCTGAGACTCCACGGTTCAGTGCAGCATTATATTTTGCCTCAATGACCTCTTCTACGGCACCTGTTTCAACATCAGCGGTAAAACTCTCTTTTGTAGATTTATATACAATCATAGATCAGAGTTCAGAGTACTTTTTTGCTGAGCCTTTTGCTTTATCCGCAGGGTATTTTTCTGCATTGGACTTTATTTTTTCGAGCATGATCTTTTCAATATCCAATCCATACTTTTCAGCAATCAGAATGGCAGTAGTTCAGCACATCCGCCAGCTCTTCACGGACTTTATCCGGATCAGCTCTCCTCTGCGTCTTTCCACAAAAAAGCTCCAGCAACTCTCCCGCCTCAACATTCAAAGCTACAGCCAGATCTTTCTCATTGTGAAACTGCTCCCAGTCCCGTTCATCCCGAAATTTCAGAATTGCTTTCGTGATCTTTTCGATTTGGTTCATTCTTGATAGACATATGTTTTTTTAATCAGCCAATAGAAAAATAATATTATACACTTAGAATGCTAATTATTAATGGGAAAAAGCTAAATTTTTCCATCTAGATGACTGAGAAGCTGCACGGTATATCTGAAGAGTTATTTCCATCATTGACCTGTTTTGTAGGTAAAGTACAAGATTTTGATATATTCATATTGTCTTTCCATTACAGAGTGAGACTGTAGCAGTTCGGACAGGTTTAAAAAGCACCTTAAAGAAAAATCAAGATAACGGAGATTCATTATGTCAAAATATAGAACACCGGGGGTTTATATTGGAGAGAGCTCCTCCTTCCCGCCATCCGTCAAACAGGTGGAAACCGCGATTCCCGCATTTATCGGCTATACAGAGAAGGGTCCGTCCGAGCCGATGCGAATTCGCTCGATGGTGGAGTACCAAAATCTATTTGGCGGGGCCGCCGGTGAAATCGGCAGGTTCAAAATAAATCATGACGGATCCATTGATTCGCCGGTTATCCCCGACACGCCAAAATACCGTCTCTACTACAGTCTCCAACTGTTTTTCAACAACGGCGGCATTGACTGCTATATCATTTCGGCCGGGAATTACGATGACCCCATTCAGAACAGCGACCTGGAAAAAGGGCTGAAATTATTGGGCAAATTGGACGAGCCTACGCTTATTCTTCTCCCCGACGGTTATGAAAACCCGTACGATCTTTATACACAAGCCCTCGCACAGTGCGCCGCCCGAAAAGACCGTTTTTTGATCTGCGATGTGAAGCATGCGGCCGGAGCAAACAATCCCATTCAAAAGTCAGCCGAAGAGTTCCGGTTTGGCATCGGCTCGAACAACCTGATGTTTGGCGCGGCCTACTATCCCAATCTGAAAACCATAATGACTTATCAATACAGTCAGGATCAGATCGACGTGGAGGTTGAGGATGCCCCTCATGTAAAGGTTTTGCGCCATTCCGATGAAACGATCTCCGCCAACGGTGAGAAAAAGGAAGAATCCCTCTATCACGCCAGTGACGGTACATATATGATGAAGTACAATCAGATCAAAAAAGAGATCGACTCCGTAAAGTTGACCCTGCCGCCGAGCGGTGCCATTGCCGGCGTGTATGCGATGGTGGATCACTCCAGGGGAGTCTGGAAAGCCCCGGCCAATGTATCGCTAAACGGTGTAGTGGCTCCGCAGGTGGTCATTAGCAATGTTGATCAGAACGATCTGAATGTAACAGCGTCCGGCAAGTCGATCAACGCCATTCGCAGTTTCCCGGGCAGGGGCGTGATGGTTTGGGGTGCGCGGACCCTGGCCGGAAACGATAATGAGTGGCGGTACATACCGGCGCGCCGTTTTTTCAACATGGTGGAGGAGTCGGTCAAAAAAGCTACCGAGCGGTTTGTGACTGAACCCAACGATGCCAATACATGGACGAAAATAAAAGCCATGATTGAGAACTACCTCAATACGCTCTGGAGAGCAGGTGCGCTGGCGGGCGCCAAACCCGACGATGCCTACTTTGTGAAACTGGGTCTGGGCGAAACGATGTCTGCCCAAGATATTCAGCAAGGCAAGATGATCATCGTAATCGGGATGTCAGTACTGAAGCCCGCCGAATTCACCATTCTGCGGTATTCTCACAAGATGGCGGAAGCCTAAGTTAAACAGTTAAGCAGTCCTTTTCAAGCCTCTTTTTAACGCAGCAGAATATTGAATGATCTGCGTATCCATGTAGTCGCGGAGTACTTTGGACCGCCAAAAGTACTCAGAAGCTCCCCGGCAGCGATTGCTGTTCGTGTACACTTCGCGCGGGCAAACCGTGCCCAGGAAGCGATCATTTCGGCTGGGCAAATTATGCTAATCCTTCCACCAATCAAGGCCGGAGAGTTCAGTTCTTGAAAAATTGAATCCCTTAGTCACCTAATTGCAAATCCTGCATCATAAATGTTGAGAATTCGTTTGGACAGTATCAGCGGACGAAATTGGGTAAAAAAGTTCGAACTCAAAAGAAGATGACATCATGCTGTCATGTACGCGATCTATGTTTGAAGCAATCCATGAACGAACAGATCGACCCTATGATTGCAGACCGCCACGAACCGATAAACGTACTCATCCTAATGACCGGAGAACCGTCCGGTGATGTGCTTCGAAGAATCCGGCCGATTCGATTCAAACGGAAAAATGGAAAGGTCTATAAAGTGCGGGAGATCCGGATGATGCACCAGGAGAGGCACGGCAAATCCCTGCAGTTTCACTATACCGTCAGAACCAGGAAGAGTGAATACTGCCGGCTGATGCTCGACCGCCACACCCTCAGCTGGAGGCTGGTGGAGATTATGAGGGAAGGGGTTAAAACTGACATGACCTTAGAGTCTTAAAATGATTAAATATAGTTTCCGCTATTAATCGAAAAACACACATAAGGAACGGGTTGATATCTCCTGCTTGTTTTTACTCGTAACCGGACAAGTAATTTTCAAACCTTCAAAACCGGGCCGTCATGATACAGCTGCTCCTTCTCACTTTACTACCTTTTTTCACAATGGCACAGACAAACACCGGCGATTCGCAGAAGGAAGGTTCTTCCACGTGTAAGGGAAAAGACATTTCACTCGATCAGTTCCGGTGGGAAAACAGAATACTCGTACTCTTTTCGCCCGATTCAGATGATGAATCCTATCAAACCCAAATGGAGAAGTTTTCTAATCTTGAGGACGAACTACGCGACCGGGACCTGATTCTAATCTCCGTTTTCGATGAGGAGTGCTCAAAACTGAATGATGAAGTGATATCGGACACCTCAGCCGAAAGTATTCGCGAGAGGCTTAGTCCGCAGGATAACGGTTACTCCATCTTCCTGATCGGAAAAGACGGCGGCGTGAAACTTAACAAGGATGAGGTTCTGGAACCCGAAGAACTCTTTCGCGTCATCGACCGGATGCCGATGCGCCGGCGGGAGATGAGAGAAGGTGGGTAGTTTTGTTGTGATGATTTAGCGATGGTGGTGTTTGGGGCTTGTGCAGAATTCACCCGGTTCGTTTACAATGAGTAAATGGGAATTAAGCCTTTTTTTATTTAAAAAAATATAGGAGGTAATATAAAGACAGAATTTACCTCTCATCCTCGTCCGAAATATCGTAGACAAATTTGTAGCAAACCTTTGCCCACCATGTAAAGTGCTCCTCTTTGCCGGTTTCGTGGTAGTAGTTCAGTTTACTTAGAAATTTTCCTTTGTCTTGCAGGTTCTTCCAGTCAATGAACTTTCCGTAAGCAAGCAGGTAGAGATTAACGAAAAGTCTTGCAACCCTGCCGTTGCCGTCGTAGAAAGGGTGTGTAAACACAAACTTTTGGTAGAATCGAAGAGCATCATCTACCGGCGTGTCACTTTCAAAAGCCAAAAGGTGCTTAAACGCTTCTTTTAGATCAGCTTCAATATTTTCAGGATTAGAACCGGTAAACCTTGACCTAAGCTCCTGACGTTTCTGGCCGCCAAAGTAAACTGATCCGGAACCATCGTGGTCACTGCTTCGGAATTCTCCATTGATGGATATGATGTCTTTGAAAATAATAGAATGGAAAGACCGGCAAAAACTGATGTACTCCTTAATTCCAAATTCTGAAGTAGTTTGTGCCATCTTCGATATCAATGGGACAAGTTCATTATCCATCGCATCGAAACGAGTACGGGCAACTCTGTTTGCTTCTTCTAGTGCATCCAATGCATAATTGGCAGGGAACAGCTCAATTAACTCTCTTAATTGCTCTAATTCAGTACTATCACCCAAAATTAGCTCATCTGATTGATGAGGAATTTGTAGTCTTCAGAAGCTTTAGAGAAGAGACTTTTATATTCCTCAATAGAATCAAACATGATTTCCGAAGCTTTATCTGTTTTATCCATATCAAAGATAAATGCATAATGCGAAATCGTATTGGGTGGATAGTAACCCTGATTCTGGTTCAAAGGGAAGTTTTTCGCAAATGACTCATGAACGTAATAATCCAGAATTTCCTGATCAGTAATTCTTCCGTTTACTTCTCTCTTGTTGATCCAGGGATCTTCAGCATGAGTGGCTTTAGAAAGCGTAATGGCATTGTAAAACCCGTAGCTATCCAGTATAAAATCGACCATATCTCGTTCTTCGTTTGAGAGAGGTATGTAATTTGGAGTATCTTGAATGGGGTTATTTTTATACTGCTTATACATGTGGTAGATGGATGGATTTACCGGCCCATGCTTCCAGGCATAAAACGCATCTGAGGATTTAATCATCTTCTTATCCGCAACAAGTGTCCATACCTTTACATAGTATAGAAGCTTTTGGAGCTTCATTGGTGTGATTTCCCCTTTGTACTTATTGAGGATGTAAGACGCTATGTTGTTCAAAGAATGCATGATTCTGATTTTTTTTGAACACTTAATATAACAAATGTAAGTGTGTCTTATACTCAGAACGTATTAAAAAAGTTCTTCATTTCCATATCAAGCAAATAATTAGGCTTTTGAGAGTTTATCCGAGGATATGCCAATGAAATTTAACTTTTCGGGTTTTAAGAGGATGAAAATTTAAACTTTTGGGCTTTAAGAAATGGATAGTTTAAATTTTTGGGGTTTAATACGGCAATCTGCGCCTCATTCTCGCGATTTCCTTATCTACCTCATCTTTCTTTTCCACCAAGTGAGCCAATCGCTTCGTTCTGAAGTTTTTTTAGGTTTATAAGTGCATAAAGGGGCAATTTTGCCCTGAATTCATCCCGGTTTTAAAGTACTTCTCAAGCTCAAGAGCGGTTGTCTTCTCCTGAACAGCTATGTAGCTTTCAATAGTATATGGACGACGGTGATTTCTTGTAGATGCAACCTTGCCATTATTGTGATCCTTCAAACGCGCTCTCAAAGGTCGGATGTAATATCCAACATATTGCCAATCCTCTGCATCACTTTTTATGATATAGACATAATACATTGGTTTTCTCTCTCTGTTTCTTGATCGAAGTACAAAACATATCAATTGAAGACGAAGGAAGTGCTCGCATCATTACTTACAGCTACAAATGCATTACAATGAAGTTGCAATGCAAGTAGTGCGCACATCGAAGCCTTCTTGATCTGCGAAGCAGATGGCGAAGTAGAGCGTGTCCTTCGTAGCTTCAGCGAAGTAGGAGGCCCGGATCTCCTCCGCTAAAGCTTCGGAGATCAGGCAGGACTTGAACTACTCAGCAATCTCTTATTCATCCAGGCTATTCCTGAACCGGTTTTAAAATACCTCTCAAGCTCAAGAGCGGTTTTCTTCTCCTGAACAGCTATGTAGCTTGCCAATTTAAATGGCCGGTGATTTCTTGTGGATGCAACTTTGCCATTATTGTGATCTTCAAAACGATTTCGAAGGTCAGATGTAAATCCAACATAACGCCAATCTTCTGCCTCACTTTTTATGATATAGACATAATACATTTTTCTCTCTCTGTTTTTTGATCGAAGTAAAAAACATGTCAATTGAAAGCGAAGGAAGTGCTCACATTCTTACACTACTTACAGAGTGCACACACAACGAAGTTGAAAGAAAAAGAGCGCGCACACGAAGCCTTGGCGAAGGT
>NZ_JAXHMF010000007.1:0-104820 GCF_034521535.1 Rhodohalobacter sp.
TGGTCTCTGCTGATACACTTCTTGATAGACTGAATAAAACAGATGCAGATTCAGAACTTATAGATCAAGCCAGAAATTGGACTACACGTATTGCAAGAGAGCTTTAACGTGAATGAAATAATAGGCTACAGATATTAAATAAAAAAAGGAACTCACAAAGCACACAATATGCCTCTATGAATTCCTTTTGCAAAGCTTTTTGATAGTCACATCAAAAGTCAAACTCAGATCTTACCGCTGACGCCTGACTCTTTTTCTGCTGTTGCTGCCTTTTGACTTAGCACCATTTTTCCGACGCCCATTTCCACGATTTTTCTGTGACTGGCGTTGCTGCTGTTTTGCCGGTTGGGCAGGGTTGTGATCCTGAAGTGGAAACTCATGCTCGTCTATGACGGGAATCTTCTTGCCAATCAGCTTTTCGATGTCTCGCAGATACTCTTTCTCCACGGCATCACAAAAGGAGAGTGCAGTTCCGTCTGATCCGGCGCGTCCGGTTCGACCAATACGGTGAACGTATGTTTCCGGAATGTTTGGGATCTCATAGTTGATCACATAATGCAGTTCATCCACGTCAATTCCTCGGGCGGCAATGTCGGTAGCTACCAGCACCCGGGTCCGCTGATCCTTGAAATTTCCAAGGGCCTTTTGCCGGGCAGATTGTGACTTGTTGCCATGAATTGCTTCAGCCTGAATGTTTTGTCCGTTCAGCAGCTTCACAACTTTATTGGCACCATGCTTTGTCCGTGTAAACACAAGGGCCGATTTGATCTCATCATCCTGCAAAACGTCAATCAGCAGATCCTTTTTGTTGCCTTTATCTACGAAATAGAGTCCCTGCTGAATGGCATCCACGGTGGGAGACTCAGGAGTGACTTCAATTTTCGTCGGATTGTGAAGAATGGAGTTCGACAGTTTTACGATCTCATGCGGCATGGTTGCCGAAAAGAACAGGTTCTGTCGTTTTTTGGGAAGCACAGCCAGCATTTTTTTGATGTCGTTAATGAATCCCATGTCGAGCATGCGGTCGGCCTCGTCCAGTACAAAAATTTCAATATCTGACAGTGAGATAAATCCCTGGTTCATCAGATCGAGCAGTCGGCCGGGTGTTGCGGTTAAGATATCAACGCCCTGTTTCAGTTGTTTTACCTGGCTCTTTTGATTTACGCCGCCAAAGATGACCGCGGTGGTCAGGCCGGTATACCGGCCATAGTTTTGAAAACTTTCATCAATCTGGATCGCGAGTTCGCGTGTTGGCGTAACAATCAGGCTCCTGATTTTTCTGTTACGATCTCTGCTCTTGTTTTTGCTCAGGATCTCCAGAATTGGAACCGCAAAGGCGGCTGTTTTACCGGTACCCGTCTGTGCGCATGCTAAAAGATCTGTTCCTTTTAGTGCAACCGGGATAGCTTGAGATTGAATAGGGGTTGGTTTAGTGTATCCTTCTTCTTTTAGGGATCTGAGGATTGGATCCGTTAGATTCAGTGAATTAAATGTCATATAGGGTATAAAATGAAAAAAGCCCGCTTTCAAATTAAAAGCCGGGCTTAAAAATGTGAATGAGCAATATACGGAATATATGTGTGAATACCTTTTTTGGCAGTTGTTCTCATTAGAGAGATGTGGCAGCGGAGCTGCCGGGGTGGTCGTCTCACAGCGGAGCTGTGGACGAGGATGTTGAGGCGGAGCTGTGGACGTGGGTAGGAATGGAGCTGTGAACGAGGGATGACTCCTCGTCGGTAGCTCCGCTGCCCGACGACACCAAGACAGCTCTGCTGTCAATACTCAAACAGCGTAACCAGTATTAAATTTAAATATAGACTCCATCCCCAGGTAAATTTTTGCAGTTGAAAATCGCCACTCCTCCGTGCAATCTATGATTCTTCACTTTTGGATTTTTTGTCTACCACATCCGCTTTCTTCGCCGAAAAGTCATGGGTACTAAATACCTCCGACAAAATGGATTGCTCAACGTAGCCTTGCTGCTTGGATTTTGTTGGCATTCTAATAATTAAATGAACTTCACCTGATGTAGGAACCTGAACAGTAACCCGTGGATCTACGGTGGGAACATCCAATCCCTTCGTTTTACTTAACTTGTTCATATGATCTCGGACATCTTCGAGATAAGGCTTGCAATGTTTGTTTGCAGATTTTAAAAACATTTTCTGGGCAGTTTGCCAGTCATCTTCCCGTTTAAAAGGTACTGTAAAGACATGGATGATATAATCGGAAGTATAGCTCTCATTGATGACCGGTTCAGAGACAAACAACGAATTAGGAATAACAGATAATCGACCTGTTCGCTGGTGGGTGATTTTGCCGGGCCCAACCTCCAGTAAAGTAGTTGCAAGTAGGTTTTGATCAATCACATCGCCCCGGAAATCTTTGATTTGAATCCGATCTCCCAGATCAAACGAACCGGAAATGGTTTTTAGAATTGATCCGGAGACACAAAGGATGAGTTCCTTGGTTGCAACTACCAGCGCTACAGCAAGGGCCACCATTGAGAGTGCAAGTGTACGAAGTTCTGATCCCCATATCAGAACAAGGCCTAAAAGCAGAATCAGGATAAAACTGTTACGGGTCTGAATCAGCCATTTTCGCCGAAGTTCATTTGCACGGACTCTTTTCCGGATATAGCGGGTCACCAAAAAATGAAAAATAAGTACTGAAAAAATAAGGATGGCAGTACTTATGAGTAATCCATATATAGATCCTGAAGCTGCCATATTCTCCATGCTTAAATCCAAATCTTCTAACATAAAATTAAATTACATCTGCTGTTGCGTTATCGTTTCAGTTATTTCCGGGTAATCCTATGGATATTTTACCCGTTTTACTCCATCTATAACTTACCTGCACCTACAAAGTAGAGAATAAGAACAGAATAAAAACCCTTCATAAAATATGTATCCAAAATGAGAAAGTATTGGATTCGTCGTTTTTAGAAAAATTTGATTTGAAAGTATTTAATTTGCAGACAAAATGGAATTTGGTTTTTGGCAGCGGAGCTGCTGGGGGAGTCGTCTCACAGCGGAGCTGTGGACGAGAATGTTTAGGCGAAGCTGTGTACGAGGGTAGGGATGGAGCTGTGGGCGAGCGATGAATCCTCGTCGGGAGCTCCGCTCCCCGACGACACCCGAGACAGCTCTGCTGTCAAAGTTCAAACAGCGTTACAGGCACCAAAGACTCCATCCCCAGGTAATTTCTTGCAGATGAATACCTCCACTCTTCCGGTTGATCAACAAATCCGCGTTTAACGGGATTGTTATGAATGTATTCAATTTTTTGAATCATCATCTTGTCATCAAAAATCTGCTTTGGGTAAAACCCTTCCTGCCATAGCTGGTGTACTGAATCAACATGAGAAGGGTTTTTGGCTTTTTTAAGCTTATGTAACTGGAGGTAGTGGCCATTATCAGAAAATAGATCGATGATGGCTCTTGCTGTCCATGATTTAAATGCCTGTATTTGTTGTGGAAGTTTATCATCCTGAATAACCATATGAATATGATTCTCCATAATCACATAGGCGTAAACAATTGTACTTCTCTTGTTTTGAATGAATTCGAGAGCATCCAGGATAACTTGTGCCGCCAGTGGGTTTGAAAAAACAGGGTATCCTTCCACTATACTGCTCGTGATGAAGTAGGGATAGTCTGAATCATAAACTCGGTACCTTGATCTTGACATGGTTTGAAAGTTCTGAATTATTGATGGTGTATAGATATGAACCGGGAAATTGGATTTCCTTACATAATGAATTCGTTGGGTATGGCTTTTTAAGTGGCAGCTGAGCTGCCGGTGGAGCGTCTCACAGCGGAGCTGTGGACGAGGATATTGAGGCAGAGCTGTGAACGAGTAAGTGACTCCTCGTCGGTAGCTCCGCTACCCGACGGCATCAAGACAGCTCTGCTGTCAAAAATTCCACTTGAGTGAACCGGCTATCACATTCCCAGCATTTGAAAAGGCAGATTCGTCGCTTCCTACAAAGATCTGAGTGAGGAGGTTGACATCAACATCCTGGAAAAGTGACCAGGTTATGGAGGGGGAGATGAACAGGGCCTCTTCATCGGGGTAGAGAATGGCAGATAGTGAACCGTTCAGAATTGGAGAGAAAGGATAGGATGCGATTGTGGAAAGTTGAAATCGTGAAAACGATGGATTGTCTGCAGTAAGCGGTTCACCCAAAAGAAGAAAATCATCTCGTCCGCCATTCTTATTGTAGAGAGCTTCAACAATCAGGAAGAGACTGTTGTCAAACATGTGGTCTGCAGAAACAGCGGCTATCAGGTTGGTGGGTTCTTGACCGGGATTTTCATCAAGGTTTACAAAAAACATCGCTTCCCCTTTGAATCCGGTTTGGTTGATACTTCCGGCCCAACCGCCACCTGCAGCCCATCGGTGCTGATAATAGCCGGTAATAAATTGAATATCGTAACCGCCGGTATTGAATCCGTAAAGCATGGCGGCTACCGAATTTTTCACCTCTCTCGCAGGACGGTAAGCCAGCTCAATCCGCGAAGCCCAATCTAAAAAGTACTGAATCCGGATAGCATCGGATCCGGGTCTTTCAGGATAGTCAAAATCGTAGAAGGAGTAGAGGTTGAACAAGTCGTTTGGATTGCTGATGGTGTTGATTCCCCAGTTTACTCTTTGTCGGCCGGCTGTCACTCGCCAGTTCCCGCTGTACCAGTCCATGTTGAGACGGTCCGGGATGTAGTGCAGCAGCCATTTGTCTTGATCAGCAACGAGCCAGGAGAGGTTGATATAGCCGTTGTCCTGATCAATCGCATCTGCATAAAATGGAATATCCTCTACAAGATCCCCGGCAAAAAGCCGTGTTCGCATTTCCCAGTTAAACGTAAGATCAGACGATACATACCACTGCAGGTTTAGGCGGTTTTGTAGTCGGTACTCCCAAAATGAATCTTTCTCAAACGGGGGCGGAAGATCCGCATGGATCCAGACCGGCATGGCCTGAAGATATCCCGAAATATCAACATCATCAGAACTGAACTGAGCGGTGGCAGTTGTAGTGTAGAAGATTAGTGCTGATATGAGAATCAGGAGTT
The DNA here is from genome assembly GCF_034521535.1 of Rhodohalobacter sp. Taxonomy (GTDB): domain Bacteria; phylum Bacteroidota; class Rhodothermia; order Balneolales; family Balneolaceae; genus Rhodohalobacter. The sequence continues at coordinate 5,076 of NZ_JAXHMF010000007.1, forward strand.
TCATTCTTGAAAATTTAGTGACGTTCTATGAATTCTCCCCTTGAGGGGAGTCCATGCGTGAGCATGGGAGGGGTGTTGTGATGCATTTATATTATCTAGTTTTTATTCAACAGCCATTAACTTTGTTTGAATACCACAAAATCAGGAATTAAAACAACGCTCAGTTAACACCCCTCCCCGCCTGAAGGCGGTACTCCCCTCAAGGGGAGACTTTCTTCTCATCTTTGTGTATTGCACCATCCACCATGGTAATAACTCTTCTGGCGCGGTCTATCACGCGTTGATCGTGAGTGGAGAAGATAAATGTAACATTCTCTTCCCTGTTCATCTTCTCCATCATGTCCAACAAGTTCATCGCGGAGTCGGTATCCAGGTTTGCAGTCGGTTCATCAGCCAGGATAAATTTTGGACGGGATGCCAGTGCCCGGGCAACTGCCACCCTCTGCTGCTCACCGCCTGAAAGCTCTTTCGGCCGGGAATCAACTTTGTTTTTCAATCCCATGGCTGACAGCAGTTCATGTGCCCGCTCTTTCATCTCCTTTTTGCTTCGTTTCTGAAGAAGCATGATGAAGGTTACATTTTCATAGGCGGTGAAAACCGGGATAAGATTGTAGGCCTGAAAAACGAATCCGATGTTGTTGAGCCGAAACTCAATCAGCTTGCTCTCTTTCATACCGGTAATTCGAATGTCACCAATTTCAACATGGCCTTCCGATGGATTATCGAGTCCGCCAATCATGTTGAGCAGCGTGGTTTTCCCCGACCCGGACGGTCCGCGTACGGTTGTAAACTCTCCTTCCTCAAATTCCAGGTTTACATCCCTTAAGGCATGCACCGGCACGGTATCCGGATTATAGACTTTGGAGAGATTATGTGTTGTAATAATTGGCATGGTTTTCAGTTTTATAATTTCAATAATTTATTAATCTGAACTCGATGAAAATGATTGATATATGAGTTTCCCCTCCTTTGCAAGGAGGGGCAAGGGGTGGTTGAAAATCCTTGTTTAGCTCAGTAAGTAAAGAAAATTAAATTCAGTTATTGTTTAAACCTCCCCTAAATCCCCTCCTTAGGAAGGAGGGGACTTTCAGGACACAAAGTTTGATGATCTTATAATATTATTAAAACATTCCTCACAAACTGTTGCCACTGAATACTGTACACTGTTTTAGTTATTCTCTTACAACTTCACCGGGAACCAGTTTGAGTGCTTTCAGAGCGGGATATACAGCCGCGAGCAGTGCCGTTGCAATGACCAAAATCATGACATACAAATACTCTTCCGGATTAACATAGGGATAGACCACTGCTCCGTATCCCCAAATCTCGAAAGAATCTCCGCCGATAGCCGTTAAATCCAGCCCGTTTTTGTTGAAATAGTTTACGGTCAGATATCCAACAAATATCCCGACTGCCGCTCCGGTAAGGGTTAGCATTACCGACTCGAGCATAATCATCGTAAAAACTCTCAATTTATTCATCCCGATGGCCATCAGCATGCCCAGTTCGCGCATCCGTTCAAATATGGCCATGGTCATGGTGTTCAAAATCCCAAAAGCGAGAGCAAACAGTATCACAATCATAATATAAAACATGTAGCTTCCGCTGGCTTGTGTCATATATCGCATTTCAGGGGAGAGTTCAATCCAGGTTTCAGCTGTAATGGAACTGAATTGCCGGTTGATGTCTGATACGAGCTGTTCTACCTGATTACGATCGTGTAGCATAATTGCAATTTCATGATACAGAGGTCGATTGGCAATTAAATCAGTCAGATCCTCGCGGTTTACATATACCGTCTGTTCATCATAAAGATTTTGCCCGGTTCTGAAAACACCGCTTACAGTAAAGGCTCCCGATGTGATTTCGTTCTCGATATTTTGAAAGGTGAGTACAATCCGGTCACCGATTTCCACATTCAGCTTGTTGATCAATTTTTCTCCGATAAATACAGGATTGCGAGAATCACTGCTCAGATATTCACCCTCTGTTAAGTTTTGATGAAACGTGGTGGTTTCCCTCTCTTGCTCTTTGTCAACGCCAATGATGCGTACGCCGGAAGTTGTGGCGGCCGATTGAATCATTCCATCCAATAGCGTGCGGGAGCTGTAGGACTGAACCCTGGCATCGGATTCCAAAAATGTGATGATTTCATCATGTGGTTCGATATACATTCCCGGTTCCCGTTCAGTCAAAAACTCCGGATGATGAATTTGGGCATGCGTCAGATCTTCATTGATCACGTTATTCACCCTTTGATCGATCAGCCCATTCGCCCATGATGAAACCATAATTCCCGCCCACATCCCGGCTACAATGGATGCGATCAAAACCCCGCTTCGTCCGGGATGCCTCCAGACGTTACGCCATGCTATGGAAAGGAGCATTTTCATATTCTTAGTGTTGGGTATTTAATTTTTTGATTCGAGTACGTTCATACGGGCTATTTTTAATGTGGGGTAGAGGCAGATAAACGTGGTGATGATGAAGATTGCGGCTCCCTGTAAAAGGTATATTTCAGGTGAAAATGAGACCACCATGGTTGCTTCAAAACCGAAATCGTTCATCAACTCTGCCATATCTCCGGTAAACTGTATCGGGTTGATGTAAAAGTAAAATATCACAAGTGAACCCAGGGCAAAACCGGAGAGGACTCCCAGAATGCTGATAAAAAACGTTTCAATGAAAACGACAAATGCCAGTTTTCGTCGATACATACCGACTGACAGGAGAATGCCGAACTCTCGCCTTCGCTCAAGAGTCATTGTGAGAATTGTCCCAAAGATTCCAAATCCAATTACCACATACAGAATCCAGAGCATGATCCGGCCGGAGAGCTCATCAAATTCAATCGCTTCAATCAGTTCGGGCATCATCTCCTGCCACGTAAGCACACGCAGTTCATTTTCTGATACGGTTTGAGAAATTGACGACGCAATCTGACTGACTTGATCAGTCTGCTCCGGAACAACTACAAGGTTTGTAATCAGCTCTTCTGCAGAAATCATCCACTGCATATCTTCGAGTGGGAGGTAGACAATCTGATTGTCCATTTCCCGGATCGGGTACTCGATCAGACCGCTGATCTCAAACAGTCCCGATGCCGTCATTCCAAATCGTCCCTGTCCCAAAAGGACAAGTGTATCCCCAACAGCCAGGTTCAATCGTCCGGCTAACCCCTCTCCCAAAACGGCTTTTTGTTGACCTGAGCCGGTGAACTCTCCTTCAGTCAAACGCTCCCGCAACTGGTTGAACCGATCCTCTTTTTCGATGTCGATTCCCATCACCATGGCCCCGCGTGTGATCTCCTCACCGGCTGCAAGCATAAAGGTTTCAACCCGGGGGATCAGGTAGTTTATATCTTCATGTGATGAGAGAATTTTCTGCTTCAGATCCTCATCATAGAGAAAAGCGTTATCGGGTGAGGGTTCATCTCTATACCGGTAATCCTGAATCTGGATATATCCGGTTTGGAAACCGGTCATGTTGTCCAAAAGCTGCTGGCGGGTTCCCTGTCCCAGCGATTCCATGAATAGCGCAGCAACCACGGCAAACATAATCGAACTGACGGTAATCAGCGTCCGCCGCTTGTTCCTCCATAAATTCCGCCACGCCAGTTTTAGGTACATGGTTTTAGGATTCAGTTTACAGTGACAACAGGGGTACAGTTTTTCAGTGGGTTAGAAACTTAATTAAAGCATTTTTAACATACACTTAACACTGATCACTGATATAAAACTGTAAGGGTTAATCGGTTTTTGGTTCATATAAGTAAATCTATAAATTCAGTAAAATCAAGCTGTTCGATGAACTATTTGTCTCTATTTATCCAAATTCATACTGCTCTTCGCTATTCATGAGTTGTTAAATCATATCAATATCTTAGTAATGAAAAACGGGAATTCATTTTGTCAAAACAATTACTGCGTAGTGGTACCAGTATTGGTGCAAATGTTGCCGAGGCTAATGGCGCAATATCAAAAGCTGATTTCTCTTCTAAGTTATTCATATCATACAAAGAGTGTTTAGAAACAAAATACTGGCTATCGCTTTTGAAGGATACAGGATTCATAGCATCAGGCAATATTCCTTAAGTATGTTATTGAAGACGCAGATTTGAACTGGTTACAATCCTCTATAGTGATTCTAAGTAAAACTAGAAAAGATGATTCAGTCTCGGCTCAGCTCTTCGAAGGGTGATCCGAATTTCAATATCATATCATATATGACGCACTGAAACTGTTGGCACTGACATACTGTTATCTGACTCTCCTCATATTTTGCTGGGTAAAGAACGACTTGTCAATATCGATATCGAACTCCAGCTTTTGATACTCCATAATGGTTTTTTGATCCGGGTTGTCGGCCGGTTGCAGTAGCATTTTAGTTGGAAAAACCCTGTTTCCAATCTGGGTGATTTCTGAAAAATGGATTGTGTTTTCGACCTGTCCGCGCTGGTCATAGTTCTCCTCTTTCAATAAAATGTAGTGCTCTTTATCAACCCAAATGAGAACTTTGCCCCACACAATGGCGGCGTCGGGTTTGGGAATTAGTTCCAAAACCCACGTTTCCCTGTCATCCAGAGTCTCTTCCCGCAGAATGGAGTGATCATAATCCTCAAGCGTAGAACTTTCACGTACCAGATCATCATTGGTGAAATCAGATCCCATCCAAGACTGAGACATCATAGATGGAGGCATTTTTATCGTGCGGTCGATATTGGGTACATAGTTCCAGATCTCATTTTGTCTTTTTAGGTAAGTTGTTCCCTCATCCCGGGCAGGTGAGGTAATCAGGATTAAGGAGTAATCTTCCCCAAGAGCCCAAGCTTTCATACTGATTTCGCGGGTGTATCGCGGACGGTCAATGGTCATGGTCATTTCTGCATAGCTCGACTCTCCCCGCATCACATCTTCCATTCGCTGAATGATCTCTTCAGCTGACTGCCCGCTGGCACTCGATGCGGCTAAAAGAAGCAGTAAAATAATTGGAAGCGCTTTTTTTATAATATTCATGAATTCCTCTCTGATCGTCTTTTAAGAAAAATCAGTGCGTTTTTACGTATTCAATTTGTTCAACCAGGTGCTGTACCCAAACTTCAATTTTCAGGTCGATCTGTTTGAACAGGGATTGATTCTCCTTAGGAGATCTAGTTGTGTTGCTTTTCTCTTTTTTCATGATATTGATGGATAATTTGCTGCTTTTCGTTTTCCCACTGTTTGATGATCCCATCAAGCTGATCACCAATCCAGTAATGAAATGTGGAGGCCTCTTTCAGCCAATCGGAAGTATCATCGTCTTGCTCTTTCAGATCATTTCCTTTCTCAAGAGCATCGGCCAATTCAATAAACTGCCCGATCCGCTTACGAATCATATCTCCGATTTTTACCCGGCTGATTCTGTAATAGGTTTTCCGGTCGCCCGGCAAACTTACCGCTTCCGCCATTCCTGTCTGAACCAGTTGTTTCATGGTTCCGCTAATACTACCCTTACTCGCTTTCAGGGCTTCTCTGATCTGGTCGAATGAGACATGATCTTCATCACAAACCACCAGGTAACCGAATGCGCGGCCGGCCATCCGTGTAAGGCCAAGCTTGTCAAATAGCAATCCGCACTCTTCGATATACATCAGTTTTTCGTTTTCCATAGTAAAAAGTTACAGAGAAGTTTAATTAGTTCAAAAATTACTGAACTAAATGAATAAAGATTTAGAATATTCGTGGCACGCCTTGGAGTCGTGCCACGAGTGGTTTAAAACACAAGTCCGAAATTATCCCAAGGATGAAATGGATCTGGATTTCACTATTCCGTAGGAATACTCTGTGTATAGTTAACGAAAACCCAATGATATCCCGCTCCATCGGAGCGATCTGTTCGTGCTTTCAGGGACTTGGTCATGTTTTAGGAAGCATCTAAAGGAGCTTTGATGTTATAAAATCCTTGGAATGCTATAAGCAGTAAACTCCTCGGGAGTTCTTGAAGCCAAGTGTTACTTAAATAACCAATCGTTAACTGATGCCACTTAAAAAAACAACGAATTGTTTATTGAATAGATCACTCATAGCACGACTTGAAAGCGTGCCACGAGTGTATTCAAAAACTACTCGTAGCACGCCTTGGAGTCGTACCACGAGTGTATTCCGATAACCTTATTTCAAATGTTTTTCAAAGAATTCATAGATCCGGAGATACTCGTCATACCAGGAGTCAGGACTTGTGAATCCATGTCGCTCGGATGGATAGATCATCATCTCAAAATTGGTATTGCCGCTTTGAATGAGTGCATCGGCATATTGAAAAGCATCCTGTGCACCAACATTATCATCAATCAAACCGTGCAGTAAAATAACGGGCCGTTCCAGTTCGGAGGCATAGGTCAGGGGAGAACTGCGGTCGTAGTGTTCAGGGACTTGCTCCGGATCACCTAAACGGGGCAGGGTGTACCATGGATTGGCATAGTAATAATTTCTCCAGTTTGAAACCTTACGAAGGGCAGCGGCTGCATGGAATCGATCCGGCGCATCCGAAACAGCATAAAGCGCCATGAATCCGCCGTAACTCCCGCCATAAATCCCAACATTATTTAAGTCGAGAGCACCGCCGGTTTTCTCCTGAACCCAGTCGAGTCCGTCTACAATATCCTCTACTTCATACTTACCCATCCAGTTGGTTACGTCTTCGCGGAATTTACGCCCATACCCGGTGCTGTGACGAAAATCAACTTCAACAACAACATAACCTTGATTAAGCAGATATTGATGAAACATATATTCGCGCCAATAGTTGTTCGACCAGCCCTTGTAAACGTTCTGAAGCGATCCCGCACCGTGAGCAAAAACCACAACCGGATACTGTCGGTTAGTATCAAAGTTCTTTGGATAGAGAACAGACATGGAGAGTCCGGTTTCCCCGTCCCGACCGGTAAATCTTACATACTCCTCTTTCTGCCAGTTATAGTCGTAAAAGGATTCGGGAACAGAGTTTGTGAGCTGAATCTCTTCTCCGGGATTTTCGAGGTCGATCATGTAGAGATCGTAAGGTTCGTTGAAATACGTTTTTGCATAAACAAGCTTTGTTTTATCCTCGGAAAGCCTGAACTGGTAGCGATATGCTTCCTCACTCGTCAATTGCTGAATAGAGTTGTTACTCAGATCATGGATAAAAATATGTCGTTCACCGTAGTCGGCTTCATTATTGGCGTAGATGATGGTTTGATCATCCAGCCAGCTGGCCCAAGTGATTTCATAATCACCTTCGGTAAGCTGCTCAACCCGGCCGGTGTAAAGGTTGGCGATATAGATATGATTCCACCCGGACTTTTCAGAACGAATCATGAGTCTGTCTGTACGCGGTGCAAATGAGACCGAAGTACCGCTCAGCCATCCGTCTGTCTCTTCTTCAAAAATGACCGATTTAGTGTTATTCCTGTGATCGTAAACAATCACTTTACGTTCTTTCAGTGCGGCATCACTGGAATCTTTAACGGAGAAATTTCCAGAACGGCTTCCGACGAGGCTGCTGCGTTGAACACCGGATGAGAGGGTGTCAATTTCCATTGTGGATAAATCAGCAGTGTAGAATGCTACGGATGGAATACCTCTTGTGGAAGCGCCCGGAGTTACAAACTCATCCACATATTCCGGAAAGTAAATGGTTCGGGCATCGGAATAATCGGTTTGACGAAGCAGAAGCCGATCACTTCCAGACCAATCCTGAATCGCAATACCGGGGGCATCAGACGGACGGTCGGTTACCTGAATCAGATCAGGCCTGATGATATCGGTAACCCACACATCACCGTCTTGCACAAAAGCCAGTTTGCGGCTGTTGGGCGCCCAAACCGGGCTGATGTCCCGTTCCTTGCTCGCTACAATTCGGCGTTCATTACTCCCGTCTATGTTGGACAGATAAATATTCCCATCTTTTGTGTACGCTTTTAGCCGGCCGTTAGGGGATGGGGTGAATCTTGCCGGTGTATCTTCTACCGCCTCAGGTTCACTTCCGGTGATTGCCATTTTATAGAGTCCGGTATCGTAATAGGAGGAGTCGTTCCATGAAAAATAGAGGGAGTCCTGAGTAGCATTAAAGGATCTCAAAGAGGGGCGAATTCCCGGAATGACCGGTTCGTGAAAAATCTCTTTCAGTGTTAGGTTTTCAGGCACATCCTGAGCCAAAATGTGCGGAGCCTGAATGCTAAAAAGAATAAGTGAGGCAAAAAGGTAGCTGATCAGTCGCATGCGGAAAGTATTAAGTTTTTTTGTTCGTGAGCTAAAATAGAAAAATAGAAGGATATTGGAAGGCCGGATTCTCGTACATCTTTGCCGGTAAAATAATTTTACAAATTAAAAAAGGCGCATTGATTGAAATATCAAATGCGCCTGAATTTTGAGTTGAAAGCCGGTTTAATCCGCCGTTACAGCTTCGCCGGCTTCTTTGAACACGAGAGGCTTGATCGCTTCAAAAGCCTTTAATGTTTTTTCAATGTGTTCATCGGTATGACCTGCCATAGGGATTAAGCGCAGAAGCACTACTCCTTTAGGTACCACAGGATAAGCAACACCGCTTACAAATACACCGTGCTCTTCACGCATCTCGCGCATTATCGTCTGTGCCAAATCCGTGCTTCCCTCAGTTAGAACGGGAGTAACAGGACTTTCTGAAGGCAGTACATTATATCCGAGATCAACTAAACCCGAGCGAAGCTTTCTGGTGTTTTCCCAAAGCTGCTCTCTCCATTGGGGATTTTCCCGAATCAATTTGATTCGCTCCCTGGCTGATACAACAATGGGCATCGGCAGAGATTTTGCAAAAATCTGACTCCTTGTATTTGCTTTAAGAAACTCGATAACTCTCGGTTCAGCAGCGACAAAAGCGCCAATCAGTGCTACAGCTTTCGCGAATGTGCCAAAATAGATATCAATTCCCTCGTGGCAGCCAAGCTGTGTACCGGCACCGGAACCGTCATGGCCCAGTGTGCCAAATCCGTGCGCATCATCAACCAAAAGTCTGAAAGGATATTTCTCTTTTAGTGCGATAATCTCTTTGAGCTTTCCAAGATCACCCGTCATCCCGAAAACGCCTTCGGTTACAACAAGAATTGAGGAATTGGGTTTCATTTTTTTGGAAGCCCGTTTTAGCTGTTTCTCCAGGCTCTCCATGTCATTGTGTTTAAACACGGATTTCTCGGACATCGCCAGCTGTTTGCCGTCTACAATGCAGGCGTGGCTCAACTCATCATAAATGAGGAAATCGTTTCTGTCTACCAGAGCATGAATTACGCTCATGATCCCCTGATAGCCGTAATTAAGAAGAAGCGCCTTGGGTTTGTGGATAAAATCTGCAAGCTCACGTTCGAGCGCTTCGTGTTCGTCGGAGTTACCGGTCATCAGGCGGGCACCCATTGGCGCACTAAGCCCATACTTTTCGGCAGCTTTTTTATCTGTTTCCCTGATGTGAGGATGATTCCCGACGCTGAGATAATCATTTACGCTCCACACCACAACATCCTTTCCATTAAACTTCATCTCAGGTCCGATGGGACCTTCCAGTTTCGGAAATGTGTAGTAGCCGTAGCCGTTTGTAGTGAACTCGCCAAGTGGGCCGGGTCGGGTTTCTAGCTTGTCAAATAAATCCATATAGAATGAGGTTTCAGCGGGAAATTTTTAAGACCCGATAAATTATTTAAAAGTAGATGATTTTGATTATGTCCAATCAACAATCCATTGAATCTAATGAAAAAAGGTGTTTGAAAACAAACATCAACCAAAGTTATTGCAAATCTTGATTAAGCCACATCGTGTCCCCGCACGGCTCTGAGCAGTTCAAACCAATCCTGCCGTTCAAGTTGCAGCTTCATTGAAGTTACTGCTGAGACTATACGCTCTCTGTTACCGGTTCCTAAAATCGGAATTGGATTTGCAGGATTTCTTAGAATCCAGGAAAGAGCGATTTGATCAGGCGAGGCATCATATTTTTCGGATAATTGGTGCAAGGAGTGCCGTATGCGTCCCGCTATTTCTGAATCCTCGTGAAAAATCCTGCCACCGGCTAAAGGTGACCAGATCATTGGCTTATACTCCATTTTCTGCGCCTGGTTAAAGGTTCCATCATAAATTGGATTTATGTGCATGAGCGAGTATTCAACCTGATTGGTCACCAGCGGAATATCTAACTTACTTTGCAGCAGGTCAAACTGAGAAGGCGTGAAATTGGAGACTCCTACATAGTTTACCTTTCCGCTTTCTTGCAATGACATCAAACATTCTGCGACCTCTGAGTAATTCATTAGCGGATCGGGGCGGTGGATGAGCAGAAGGTCTACGTACTCTGTGTTTAAATTCCGGAGAGAGTTATCAACGGATTGCCGGATGTACTCAGCCGTGGTGTTGTAGTGTTTGATTCTATTCTCAGGCCTGTTTTCGGTAGTCAGACAGATTCCGCATTTTGAAATCAGCTCAATATTTTCTCTCAGGTCAGGCCTCTCTTTGATGATTTCACCAAAGATCGCCTCATTTTGATAACCTCCATAAATATCCGCATGATCAAAACTTGTAATACCCTGTTCAATGCAAAATTCTACGAAATCTATTCGATCAGGGAGTGAGAGGTTCCAGTCGTGAAGGCGCATCATGCCGGCAACCAGCGGTGATAGAAAAGGGCCTTGTGGGTGAATCTTCAGTTTTTTTGTAGCCATTATAAAAGGATTGATAAAATTCGTAACTGTTTGTATTGAATTAAATTGCTAATATTTATGTTGATATGATTGTCAGATATTTAGTTTGACTTATTTACATTTTCTCCCATTTTAAAGAGCATTAATGAAATAAAACATACTATCATGGCCGATGAAGAAAAATATGAGGATATGATTGAGAATCCTACAAAACATCAACTAAAAGCTATTCACCACGCTCGTGAACGTGCCTGCATTGATGCGATGAAATCCTCATCATCAAAAAATCCACACAACAAAGGTTCTGACCTGGCAGGTCTATGGAATTACGTGTATGAAGAGTATCTGGAAATTCAATAACCGGTAATCACCTTTAACGCTCCCGGTACAATACGGATATTTAACACTTTGATATCCGATCCGATATGCTCCCCGTCAGCATGCACCGTAACCGGTTGATCGGACTTTACTTCAATTTTACGGACCAGTTCAGACTTTAACTCTTTCATCCACTTTTTGGGACCCCATCTGAAGAATGGCAGATAGAAGAGAATTCTGATAAAGGATATTTTTCCGATGGTAATGAAGTTGATCAATCCATCCTTTAAATCTGCTTCAGGTGCCAGGTAAAACTTCCCACCTTCCCATTTACCGTTGCAGGCCGTCATCATGACCAGTTTCTGTCTTATAGTCTGATCATCTACCGTCAATTCCACAGAAGTACCTCGAAAGTTCCAAGCTGCTTTTATGGCTCCGATTACATAAACAATAGGCCCGGTTAACCACTTGTATGATTTTGAGTAGTAATTGGCTAAACCGTCGAGTCCCATTCCCAATGTATTTGCACACCAGCCTTCGGCATCACCGGTAAATTGAATCAAATCAAGCGGTATGGCTTCCTTCGATTCAAGAATATCAAAACATTGAATCAGGGAACAGTTTACCTGAATAGCTTTTGCGAAATCATTTCCGGTACCGATTGGCAGTACGCCGAGAATGGCATCTGTTTCTGCCAAACCGTTCACAACGCTGTTTACCGTTCCATCGCCGCCACATGCAACAACAATGTCAAATTGATCGGATTTAATTCTGGCCAGGTCAGCTACCGAGTCCTCGGGCTTTATGGTGACCACTTCAAATGTGGTCCATCTCGCTTCCGCTTCTTTTTGGATGGATCGGGAAAGTAATTTAGGATCCTTTCTCCCTGCGGCAGGATTCAGCAGAAAACAGATGGATAAACGGCTTTTTTTCATAGTTGGATACTAAGCCAAATCAGATAAAATAAGAAGTGAAAATTTATCCCGGTTTATTCACCAAGAAATTTGATTGTGAACAAGGCGAAGTGGAAATAGTGACGGAAGGGTACTGAAGTACCCTGAGTAAGCTATTTTCATTTTAACGCCGGGCACAGTAAAATTTCGCAGCTAAAGCTCACACCTAAATTTTGGAAGCTCAATAAATCATATAGATAAATGCATAGCAATATTATAACCCTTGATAATATACTTCTTCGTGAATAATCCGGGGTAAGAGATTATTTTGGTTGCACTTTAACTTCATCACCAATATTTACATTTGCCGTATTCGCGGCATGACCGTAATTGCGTGCTACAAGTATATGATCGTTTGCATGCGGGAAAGCTATCCATCGGCCCTCCTCAACATCTCCGTAAGACTCTCCATAAAACACATCCCGTTGTTGTCCGTCAATTTCCATAATAAAATGTTGCCCCTGTTCAATACCAACCTCGGCAAACTCATCAGGGTGAAACCCAAGTTCCAGATTCCCGAAATACCGGTCAATATTTGTTATTTGATTGATAATTGAGCCGTTTTCGTACACTGTTCGGGTATTTCGTTCAGGGACAGATCGTGTGCCATCGGTGATCATAGAATAATTTCCGGATTCAATCCACGAGATAAGATCTTTCAGAGCATCATATCGTTCAACGTGGTTCACATTAACGTGACCCGGACGTAAAAGCGGTCTGAGCATTGGTTTTACCGGCGCATTCTCTGCCTTGGCCGCATAGGCTATTGGATCGTCCAGCTCTGTCAAATTACTCATCAAAACGGCCGGAATCTCCGGTTCAGCTCTGAGATACGATTCGGACGCAGGATCGTTCAATTCAACAAAAGCTCCCAGCGCAATTACGCCGTCTGCTATTTCAGGACTCTCTTCAGCGATTTGTAAAACCAAAGTACCCGCAGTGGACTCACCTTCCAGGATGGTAAGCTCAATCGAACCGATGTTGGTTTGAATCCAATTCTTTAATTCACGAATTGACTCTGTGTACGTTTCGTGATCTGCACCATTTCCGGTTGACGCCGTTCGGGCTATGATCCAGCCATCAGCTAGCAAGGATTGATAGAATGGATCGTCAGGATCAAGATTGGCTTCATGAGGTGCCTCTGCCGGACGCCAGCCGTGAACGTGAAAAAAGACCTTATTGCCTGTCCGGTTTTCGGGAACGGCCACTTTATACGGTGATTCATTGATTTCACCTTCAAACAGCTCAAAGCTTGCTTGGGCATCCGAGGAATTAGGAAAGGCTGACAGAAGAAACAGCGAAAGAAGGAACAGTAGTAATCTTTTCATGAACTCATTTTTTCGATGTTGCGGATGAGATGGTGAAGGTGAGATTCGACGGTGTCGTACGGCCGGTATCCTTTTGACATCAAACCTGTGTCGTTGCCAATTTCGAGCAGAAGTGTCGGAAATGCAGAAGCGTTGTTTTGATGAACCCAATCAAATTGATCACGGGTTATTTTCTCAATCTCATCACTTGTAAATACGGCCTCAAACTCAGCCGGATCAATAGAAAAATCTTCAAGAATTGACAGATATGTATCCAGTTTGTTAAGGTCCTTTCCATTGCTGAAAATAGCTGATTGCATGGCACCTGCAAACTGCAATGCCTGCACCGGTGCTAAACGGTTAACGGCATTTTGCGCTTTACAGCCCGGCAGTGAGTCATAGATGTAGGTGCCGTCTTCTGCGAGTTGCACAAACGGTTTGCCAAACTTTACATCGGTTTTGTCTTCTACAATCTTTAGTGAATCCCGGATATAGTCGTATCCCTCTGAGATTGGCTGAGCATTCTCATCAATAGCCAATCCGCCGGGTATAACCCGAATATTGAGTTGATCCTTAAAACGCTTGGCTATTTTATCTATCACGGGGTGGAATCCGTAACACCAGCCGCAGAGCGGATCGTAAACGTAAACCAGAGTTATTTTACTGTTCATCGTCTTTGGGTGTCTTAACTTTCAGGTCAATGTGAGTTGGAATTTTATCATTTTCTGCACTTAACTCCGCAAGCTTCTCACCGGCTTCTTTGATCGGTATGGATACCGCACTTGCCCCGGCTTTTTGCATAATCTCCGCTTCCTCTTCGCGCATGGTGAGTACATAAATTAATCCCTCAAATCTGAGTGTTCGCAATGTTCTTGTCGCGTTTTCTTTTACATCCTGATTACCCATGGCAATCATAACAGATTTGATTTTGCCGAGATCGATGTTTGTCCAGAGATCTGTATCCTGGATATCACCGTAAACCACACGTCGGCCAGACTCAAGGTTATGTTGAATTCTGTCCGGGTCGATATCCATGCCAACAACCGGTTTCCCCTGTTCTTTGAGCTTGTCATAGGCGGCTCGTCCGGCATTTCCCATTCCAACAATCAGATATTCCGCAGACCCGAGCGAAACAGCCTGGTGTTCGGGATGCTTGCCCTCCCGCTCAAACTTGAGGAGAAAATCTTCCCACTTCTTCCATATTTTTTCTTCGTTGATAGAAATGGGCGCGTTAATCGCATACGATATAGCTGTAATCAAACCTAAAATGACCATGGTTGATTCAGGTATGAACCCATTTTGACTCGCAACCGCTCCGGCGATCAGTGTGAATTCACTGAATGCGGTTAGCGAAATGGAGGCGAGATATCCGGTACGCGCACGGTATTTAAATACCATGAAAAAGAGATAGAAGAATGCTGTTTTAACGGGTAGAAAGAGAAGAACGACGATGATGTAATAGTAATCAGAAAAAGATGGAAATCCGGTGAGTCCCACATCCAGAAAAAAGCCCACCAAAAATGCTTCTTTCACACCCCACATCTTCTTTCCTATTTGATCGGCCCGTTCATCTGATGCCAATAGCATACCGGCGCCCAATGCACCAAGCTCTCCTGACAAGTTGAAATATTCAAAAAGTGAAGCACCGCCAAGAGCCAGTGCAAGCCCGAAAAGCATCCACACCTCATCTTCATCGATGAAACCCAGCAGTTTGATTAACAGAGGGTGAAAAAGAGGAATAGCTAAAATCGAAAGACCCCAAATTGAGGGCATTCCTCCACCTGTGTATGCAATAATTGCGATAGCAACCAGATCTTGAATAATCAGAATTCCGATTGCAGCACGTCCATATAACGCGCCGAGCTCATTTCTTCTCTCCAGATTTTTGGCAGTAAGTACGGTACTGGAAAAACCAAGCGTGATGGAGATAATAATTGCAGCTTCAAGGCCATATCCAAAAAAAAGCGATATGGGGGTAAAAATAGCGGTCGAAATGATTAAATGAGCCACTCCAATTCCAAGAATATCATATCGAATAATATTCTTGAGGCGAATATGGAGCCCAACCGTAAAGAGAAGGAAAAGAACACCAAGGTGAGCTATTTCATCAAGCATTTCCCCACCCTCATATCCAAAGGCCGCAAGTGTTAAACCGGCAGCCAAGTATCCTACAAGAGGAGGTAGATGAATTCTTGAAGCCGCAAATCCCAGTAGAAATGCGACACCGATCCAGATTATGTCCATTTAGTTAGCTCTATTGGTGATTCTTTGAATTCGGATTCTGAATATAAGAATGTTTATCTGCTTTCTATGGCGTTAATTATTTTTTGAGCCTCTTCTATTTCATCCCGTATGATTGTGTGTCCCATGGCGGGGTAGATCTTTTTGGTGACATCGGCTCCAAGTTTCTGCATGACCGCCGCACTCTCTTCAACTCGTTCTACCGGGATATGTGCATCGTTATCCGAGCATCCGACAAAATAGGGCGTTCCCTCCAGCGAACCTTCGTAGTTGTCAGGGTTTATTGAATCACCGTTCCCGATCATGCCGCCGCTGAATGCGATGAGTCCGCCGTATCTGGCGGGATGACGTGCCACAAACTCACTTGCAAGACAGGCGCCTTGCGAAAAGCCGAGAATAATAATGTTCTCTTTTGGAATTCCTTTCTCTTCGAGATCTGTAACAATGTTAAAGATCGCCTGAAGTCCTGACGATATCCCGGGTTCGTTTCTCTCTGATGGAGCCATGAATGAGTTTGGATACCACGTGTTGCCGGAGGCTTGAGGTGCTGCGAGGTGAAAACCTTCAGTATCGAGCTCGTGCTTTAGCGTTAATATACTTGGGGCCGTTGCACCGCGTCCATGAATCATAATGATGGCGCCGGTTGCATTTTCCGGTGCTTCGCCATCTGTAGCAACCGCTGTTTTTTGATGCGGTCCCTGAAATGGATTTTCTCTGCTTGCTATAAACATGTTCATTTGATGATTTAAATTTAGTGAATTGTAATTCCCCTCTTGAGAGGGGAAAGAGTGTTGAGCGTTCAGCGAAACAATCAGGGGTGTGTTTTGAAATCTTATTTACATCTCGAAAATTCTCAATCTGTCTTCAACTCCGGCAGTCGAGCTTCGATTTCATCCCTGTGCTTTTCAAACCAGGCGGGAAGCTTTAGATTTTCTCCGAGCTCATCAAAAGGCTCATCCACGTCAAACCCGGGAATATCGGTTGCAATTTCAAACAGAACTCCGCCGGCTTCCCGGAAGTAGATCGATCTGAAATAGTCACGGTTTTTAACAGGTGTGATCTGAAATCCCATTTTCCGGATCTTTTCTCTCCACTCCGCCTGTGCTTCGTCATCAGGTACACGAAACGCGATGTGGTGAATAGAGCCTCTTCCAAACCGGCCGTTTAAATTGGGTTCAGCTTTCAGGTCTACATAACGTCCTAAATTGCTGTCCGGTTCAGATGAATAACGGGTCAGTTCATTTTCCTCTCCCTCGTTACTCCAGCCCATCTCAGCCAGAAGTTCGCCGGTTCGGCCAATGTCGCGCAAGCTTAGTGTTGTCCCAAAAAATCCGCGAATAGCGTGTTGATCCTCCACTCCGCCGTACCCCTTGGTTTGATTGTCATCAACCTTGGAATCTGCTACCAGCTCAATGTTCATTCCGTCATTATCCGTCAGCGGAAGATGCTTGAACCCAAATTGATTGAATAAATCCCCGGTTTTGATGTTCAGTTTTTTAAATCGATCTGACCAATAATCCAATGAATTGCCGGGAACAGCATACTGCACAGCAGTAGCTTCGCCTTTATTGGGCTGACCATCTACAACATGCTGCCACGGGAAGAACGTGATGGCGCTTCCGGGTTCTGCATTGTGATTACCATAATAGAGGTGGTAGGTAAATGGATCATCAAAATTGATCGTTTTTTTGATAAACCGAAGCCCTAACTTATTTCTGTAGAAGTTAAAATTATCTTGGGGTGGCCCTGACACAGCAGTTATATGGTGCAGGCCTTTGATCAATTGTGCCATAGTGAGTTTCTGATTTTTCTTTTTTATCTGAACACAAGATAATCAAAAATAGTTCAACATTAAACTAAATGAGTTTCGGTATGAATGACACTAAATTCGAAAAGCTTGGAATCGCTTTAGGCGGTGGTGCAGCACTGGGAGCGGCCCATGTGGGCGTACTGAAAGCTCTGTTTGAAAAGGGAATCAAGCCGGAATTTATATCGGGTACCAGTATTGGGGCGTTCGTGGCAGCACACATCGCGTTTGGTACATCAATTGAAAATTTGGAAGAGATTTCCACCGAACTGGACTGGCTCGATATCACCGGATTTAAACTATCGAAACTGGGAATTTTGAGCAATGACCGACTGGGTAAAAGCATTCTCGATCAGCTGGGAAAAGTAAACATTGAAGATGCAGAAATACCGCTGAGTATGATTGCAACGGATATATCCACGGGAAAAAAAGTGGTGTTGAATAAAGGCCCGCTTTACAAAGCCGTAATGGCCAGTACCTGTTTGCCGGGTGTTTTTGTACCGGTTGAATGGGATGATATGCTTTTGGTGGATGGCGTACTGTGTGAAAATATTCCGGTGAGTCCGTTACGTGAGATGGGGGCCAAAGATATCATTGCTGTGGACTTGACAACCAATCGCAAATACAAGCGCCCGGATGACATCGTGGATCTATTGGTGAATACATTTGATATCGGCCTGAATAACATGATCAAACAGCAAATCGATGATGACAAAATCTTGATGATACAGCCAAAACTGAGCGCATTCAACAAAGCCGATACCAGTCAGACTGAAAAACTGATTGAAGAGGGGTATGAGGCGGCGATCGATGTTTTAGAGTAAGATCAACTCATAAATATGAGAAAAGAGATATGACAAGTGCTGAATTTTTAGTGAAATTCATGCAAAATAAAATTTAACACCTGCCATATTTTTCATTACAGTTTAAAAATAGAAAGCAAAACCAAGTTTAACGGAAATATATTCTGTTTCAGCTAATTCATCATTTCCATATCCAACGCTAAAATTAAAGCGTTCGAGTAAAAAGCCTGCTGCAGCTTCATAAAACAATCCTTCCGCGTCATCAGTACCGTCAGAATAACTTTCAAAACGATAGCCTAGCCTGGGTGCGATGTAAAAGTTTGATGAGTATTTATCCCCTAATAGTGTAATCATATAACCACCTCTAAGACCAAAACCAGATGTATTGTCAGTACTTTTAAACAGCGCATCTAATTCATAGCTGTTGGCAGATATCCCTACCGTTAATGATTCGATTTCAGGGATATATCCCAAATTGAGAAGAGCATCCTGAGCTTTTGCGGGTTTCGTGCAGATAAAGAGAACGAACAACAGAGTAATGTAGATGAGATTTTTCATAGTTATAGGGAAATTAATTTTAAGTAAATATAAGAGTGAACACAGAATCAGATAGCCGTATCTGAAAACTTAATCGTAAGAGGATATAAAAAAAGTTTGGTACTCTGTATTAAAAGTTCCCAATCAAATAGTTAATTGTACTGATATTAAACCCTATATAATCTTAAATAAGATATTTACAGGTTTACATTCTCCGAGATATAAAGCTGTGACAATTATTTGTATAGATGTGACTTCAAATCACAAATTAACAGACTCGATAAAAATTCTATTTCCTCGAGAACAGCTGCTATTTTGTGGTTATAAAACGGGCAATAACCGGCAGGTGATCGCTGATCTTTCTCATGGATTGGGTGTCGAGCGGTGTGAGGACCCGGGACGATCCCTCCACAAGACTCTCCATCATTTGATCGTTTGGCAGAACGTAATCCAGCTGCCGGGTGGGATCATCAGCGGGATGTGTGAGGCTTTCCACATCGGCGAGTGGGTCCACAAACCTGACATCGGTTCCTTCTCCCATCAAAAGAGAATATTCCGGATCTCCGGGCTGCATATTCAGGTCTCCTGTAAAGAGAATCATTGCGTCAGGATCCCTGGAGAGAATTCCGCTATAGTGCGATCTGAGCAGATTTACCTGGCCCATGCGCCATCCTTCGTTACGGTCTCCGCGGCCGGCCTTCAGGTGCACTCCGGTCAGCGTAAATGTGTAATCCGGGTTCACAAGAACATCAACCGATACCATCCGGTTATTCGTAAAATGCTGGCGGGCCTGTTCTCCTTCATCAGTCAATTGCCCCTCGATTGGAGTTGAGATGTTGGCATAGCTGTAGAGGATGCCGAGCGGCAGACGGCTCATGATGACCACATTCATATACCAGTCACTGCTCTCCCGCCCGGTAAAAAGCCGGTATCCCTGCTGTTCAAAGTGCTCGTCAGCTAGTAGAGATGCATAGGCCGCACTCTCTATCTCCTGGAAAACAATGATGTCTGCATCGATCTTCTCAATAGCATAGGCAAGCAGTGCGCGGCGTTCGTCAAGCCCTTCGCCCGGGTTGTTTTCGCGTTCATTATCTATGTATGGATTGTCGTAATCATCTACAAAATGTTCCAGGTTCCAGGTAACAACCGAAATAGTGTCAAACTCGGCCGGATCATACCATTCGGGAATCATGACGGAATCCCATGGATCCGAATTGTAGGCAGTGGTTGTCTGAGAGGACTTCTGCATGGTGCCGCACGAAACCAGCAGAATTAAAGATGAGATTGTAACCAGGGATCTGAGTAAATGCATACCTATTGATTTAAATAAAATTGTACGAGAAGGTCAGAATTTGTGAGATGGGGCGCAAATAAAGATTAAACGAATGCACTGAATCCGGTCTGACAGAAAAAAGCGAAAAGCCGGTGATAATCGTTATCTTTGTTCCACTTTGCAGACAAACGTTTAACATTGCTGAGAAATACGATTTTTCATATATGAATATCTACACCATCATTATTTTGGCGGCCATCCTGATCGATTTTACGCTGGAGATTATATCAAACCGGCTGAACCTGAAAGCCCTCTCCAAAGATCTACCGGATGAATTTGAGGATGTATACGATGAGGAGACCTATGCGAAATCGCAGGAGTACACGAAAGTGCGAACAAAGTTCGGATTTCTAACCGGGACCATCGACGTGTTGTTATTACTTGGTTTCTGGTTTGCCGGCGGGTTTAACTGGCTCGATCAGTGGGCGAGGGGATTCGAATTTGGAGTGATCGGCACAGGCCTGATTTTTATAGGAGCACTGGTTCTGGGTAAAATGATCATATCAATGCCGTTCGGAATCTACTCCACTTTTGTGATTGAAGAGCGATTTGGATTCAATAAAACCACACCGGGCACTTTTGTCATGGATCGGCTGAAAGGATTGTTGCTATCTGTATTAATAGGTGCGCCACTGCTGGCTGGGATCATCGCCTTTTTTGAGTACGGAGGCCCGTGGGCCTGGGTATACGCGTGGCTTGCAGTCACCGCATTCTCACTGATTATGCAGTACGTTGCACCCACCTGGATTATGCCGCTGTTCAACAAGTTTGAACCGCTTGAAGACGGAGAGCTTCGTCAGGCTATTGAAGAATATGCGGAAAGCGTCAACTTCCCACTGCAGGGCGTTTATGTGATGGACGGTTCAAAAAGATCATCAAAATCCAATGCATTTTTTACCGGTTTTGGAAAGAATAAACGCATAGCCCTGTTTGATACGCTGATTGAAAAGCATACTACCGAAGAGCTGGTGGCGGTATTGGCTCACGAGATCGGCCACTACAAGAAGAAACACATCATCAAGAATATGGGCATCTCGATTCTGCATACCGGAATTATGTTTGCGCTGCTATCCATATTCCTGCAGGTGCCGGCACTATTTGATGCCTTCTTTATGGATCAGATGAGTGTCTACGCGGGGCTTCTGTTTCTTTGGCTTACTCTATTCACCTATCGAAACGATTTTGGGGATAGGAATGCAGGTGCTGAGTCGAAAGCATGAATATGAAGCTGATCGCTTTGCTGCAACAACCGTCGAAAACAGGGAGGCGATGATTGAGGCCTTGAAAAAACTGTCGAAAGACAACCTCAGCAATCTGACACCTCACCCGTTTTACGTATTTCTGAACTACTCCCATCCTCCGGTTTTACAGAGGGTAGAGGCGATGCGAGAAATTTAGCAGTTTATTACGCAGGCTCAATATTCTGATTGACGTGGAAGAAATTATCGGGGTCATACTTCGATTTGATTTTCCGCAGTCTTTCATAATTTTCACCATATGTAGCCTTGATGCGGTCTTGACCTTCCTCCATCATAAAATTGATGTATGCTCCACCCATAGTATATGGATGAATGGCTTCCCAGTAACTTCGTGCCCATAACTTTATTTTTTCCGCATTAGCCGGATCAGGATCTACACCCGCGATAACCATCGACCAGGTTGCATCGCGTTGGTCCCATGCGGTATCTGATTTTCCAACATCATGGGCTGCCCCATTAACGGGATAGAGGTGCATGGTGGAATGTGTGGTAGGTACTTCGGCGAATTGGGCATGTTTCTGAATCGCTTCATCACTCAGCTCTTTAACAAAATCCCCTTTCCAATACCACTGCAGGCCTTTAGGATAGAGTCCGTCAAATAAACTTTGAAGTGCGGGATAATCCATTTTACCTGTGAATTCGAAAATCGGTTTTGCAACATTTCGCGCCTCTTTAGTTGCTTTGTTGAACTGCTCTTCATCTCCGGTAGAGCACCAAAGCAGTCCGCACACTTTATCACCGTGAATTTCTTCGGGGAACGGATCTCCCGGCGGAACTTCAGCTACGAGAAAGAAAGCATAGATATCCTCCGGCTGATTTTTCAGCCAGTTTCGGTACCATTTCATGGCGGATTCGAGCTCACTAAGTTTCCAGAACATGGGTCCGCCAAAAACCTGATCCACAGGATGGAGTCTGAATTCAAATGATGTAACAACTCCGAAATTTCCGCCGCCACCGCGAATTGCCCAGAACAGATCAGGATTTTCATTTTCACTGGCGTGCACAAGCTGTCCGTCTGCAAGAACTACATCGGCGCTCAGCAGGTTGTCAATTGTCAGGCCGTATTTCCGGGTCAGGTATCCGTGTCCGCCTCCAAGTGTGAGTCCGCCAACACCCGTGGTTGAAATGACTCCACTCACTGTAGCAAGGCCAAACGCGTGTGTAGCGTGATCCACATCGCCCCATGTGCAGCCGGGCTCAACGCGAATGGTTTTTGCTTCCGGATTTACTCGCATTCCTTTCATTGGAGAGAGGTCTATCACAAAACCTTCATCAACCAACGCCAAGCCGGGACCATTATGGCCACCACCGCGAATAGCTGTTTCCAAATCATTTTCCCGTGTGAAGTTTACGGATGCAATCACATCAGCAATATTTTCACACTTCATGATAAACCGAGGGTGTTTATCTATCATTGCATTGTAGATACTTCGGGCTTCATCGTATTCATGGTCCTCCGGCTGGATTAGCTGACCACGTGTTTTGGCTTGAAATGCCTCAATTTTTTCTGAGTCTATGCTGGTGGAATTACTATTTCTTTTCATATACATTGAATGCTCCTGATTCTTATGTTCGTTGTTTTGATTATTTAAGATCCGGCTGCGTCTGAGAATCATTTGCAGCAGTTTTAGATGCTATTTCACTCCCTTTGCCACGACAAATTCCCCGGGTATTTTATAACCAGCTCCATTTTTATAGGGCTCGATCGACTCTAAATATTCACCGTGAACAATGTCTCTGGTTTCAGCATCAAATTTCTGATAAGCCAGAGCCACAGGCCCGCCGGCAAACGCCGCCATCAATGCGGTTTTTGAATCGGTATAGTTCAGTTTCACTTTAAATCGATGTACTTCAACATCGTTAAAACCGGCCTCTTGAAACGTAGTTTGCAATGCATTGCCCGTTCCCTGTTGGAAGAAGAGCGGACACACATCTGAGGCAACCTGCCTGTCTACAATTGGAAATATCTCAGCCCAGCCGCAGTTTTTTCGTTCACCCCAGATTGAAACAGCAGCAGTACCGCCCGGTTTTAGTAAACGGTGCATTTCTTTTAAACCTTTCAGCGGATAGGGGAAATACATCAGCCCAAGACAGCAGATTGCTTTATCAAACAACTCCTCATTAAATTGAAGCTGCTCAGCATCCATCCTGTGGAAGGTGATATTGTCTATTTTTAGCTTTTCAGATTCTTTCCTGGCTATATCAACCATCACCTCCGAAAGGTCAGTTGCCACTATTTTACCGTCTTTACCAACCCCTTTTGCTGCTCTGAAGGTGACAAGTCCGGTTCCGCAGGAAGTTTCCAATACTACCTCACCGGGCTGCAGATTAATCATTTCAAGAACTTTATCCTGTGCCGGTTTGAGCTGATCTTCCCAGGATTTATCGTAAAATTCAGCGGCTTTATTCCAGCCGTATCGCTGCACTCTTCGCTGTAATTGTGGTTCCATTTTAATTTAATTTTGAGTCTTGAGATTAGGACCTGTCAGCGTTTGAAAGATCCTGACAGCGTCCGGTAGAAAAATGTTATTGGAAATTTTATGACACAAAGTTTGTATTAACGCTAAGCGCCATGCGCATGGCGCTTAGCGCAAAACTCGTTGAATAAAATTTTGCCTATCAAATCAGACGCTGACAGGTCTTCAGCTTACTTGCTTTCCGAAGCTTTAGCGTAGGAGGGACTTTTCACCTTTTCCTTTTGCCTTTTCACTAAATTCACCTCCCGCTCAACCTCCACCGGCTGTTTAAAATCCATCAGTACCGGACTGTGGCTGTCGGCCTGTTCAATCACGTTCATGATCTCTTCTTCCGAAGCAGGGCTATCGATGTACACCTTGTATCTCAGGCCTTGATATCCGGGTTCAATGCCATCCAGCCCGTAGGCGCCGCGGGCGTCCACATCGGCTTCTACATCAACTTCGATGCCATCGATGGGAACATCCAAATATGCTGCCCACTTTGCATAGCCGATGGCGAGACAGCTTCCCAGCGCTCCCCTCTGTAAAACACTCGGGCCCGGCCCGGCATCATTGCCGCCCTCCATTTCACCGACGTCGGCGGTAAAAGTCCAGTGCTTATGTTCAATTTCACAGGTAGTTCCATTTCGAACCCGAACTTTTGTCGTAGTGGTATACTGCCCTTTCTCGGGTTTGATGGTTAGAAGTTTCTTTACTCGCTTGAAGGAGTTTTTCAGTGTTTCGGAATCAGACATATTGGTGGTTTATTTGTTGACATTGACACAGCTTTGACTCATACCTCTACTTTTGACCACTTACTGGAAATGCATCAACCGGCTCTTCAAATGCGATAAACAGAACACAGGGCTCATCTGAAACACAGGAGGCGCTGTGAGGTTTTTGAGGTGGCCCGTACCCATAGTCGCCTGCGGTCATCAGCGAAGGCTGCTGACCTTCATAATCCACCTCAAGCTCTCCCGAGATGAGGATCATCCGTTCGGCAGACGTGTGCGTATGTTCCGGGACTGAGGTGTGTCCCTGCAGTTTGAAAAAGACATCTGCATTCGGATTCGCCGGATTACCGTGGAGGACGGAGATTCTGCAACTTTCCGGCATAAATTCAGGGCAGGGAGTCCAGTGGAGATTTTCGTTTTCAATTCCCGTTACGATTGCCGCCTCTCTATCATCAGAGGATGAATTTTGAGAGAGTAGAGTGAGAGGAAATAACAGAATGAATGTGAAAATGGAGATAGTTTTTAAAATGTGCATATCAGATTTAATTAATGAATGGTTTACTGAATTGAGATGAAGATATCCTGCGTCACAGATATGGTTTTACAGGTGTCATATCGGTTCAGCTAAATTCATGGGGGTTTAAAATGTGCGTACATTCTGAGTGTTTGAAAATTGACTTAGGTTTAGTTATTTAAAAAGATGTAAGAACTTCTGTTGAGGGATGAGAGAACCCTCCTATAATGATAAAGCCGAAAAAAGCTGAAGAGTCTATCAAATAAGATTAGCCGAAAGATTTACGGCGAAGAGTTTTTAGAGTGGAAGAGGGAAATAATTATGGATGAAGATGATATTACAATGCTTTTACAAGAAGCATACCGCCGGTGATGAACATGCATTGGATGAACTGATACCACTTGTCTATAATGAGATGTACAAAATGGCATATGGCCGCCTGGTTGGAGAACGTCCCGATCATACTTACAGCGCTACAGCCCTGGTTCATGAGGCCTACCTTAAGCTGGTGGATTTCAATCGTATCGACTGGCAAAACCGGAGCCACTTTTTTGCAATTGCCTCGCAGGTGATGAGAAATATACTGGTGGATTATGCCGTAAAACAGAACGCGCAAAAGCGTGGCGGAGACAATCAAAGAGTAACATTAGGTGAAGAGCATATAAAACGGGAAATGAACCTGGAGGAGATTATATCTGTAGACCATGCGCTAAAAAAACTCGCAGAGATTGATGAACGGCAGGCTAAAGTGGTGGAGTGTCGTTTCTTTGGAGGGTTGACTATTGAGGAGACCGCAAATACACTGGGTATCTCAGAGCCAACAGTCAGCCGTGATTGGAAAATGGCACGTGCCTGGTTGAATAGAGAGCTTGGCGCTGAGCGCTAAGCGCATAGCGCATGGCTGCCATTCGCTATGCGCTTTGCCCCATGCACCATCAAAAAGTGTAAGGATTTATGAGTTTTTGGTTCATATAAGTATACAATCAAACAATAACTTATATGGATGAAATTATGGCAAAGTTCAGATTTGAGGATTTAGAAATTTGGGAGCTGGCAGTTAAAATAGCTGATTGTCTTTTTGATATAGCGGATGATCTTGAACGAAAAAGGCTCTATCGATTTGCGGATCAGTTAAGAGGAGCAGGCATGAGCATGTCAAACAATATTGCTGAGGGATCAGGGTCAAGGTCGAATAAAGTGTTTATTCAATATCTGGAATATGCAAGGAATTCAACTTTTGAAAATGCGAATATACTGATATTAATGAATCGAAGAGGATTGGTTTCTGAGTCAGACAAAGAAGTAATCTCTGAGGAACTGGATAAACTCTGCAGAAAAATCACAAACTTTCAAAAATCATTAAATCGCTAAGGGCAATGCGCATGGTGCAAAGGGCTAAGCGTATAGAGCATGGCGTTTGGTGCCTTTCGCATAGCATAGATTTATAAAAAAATGTAAGGTGTTTTGAGATTCTGGTTTATGTAGGTACACAATCAAACAATAACATGATAAATCCTGCAGGATAATCGTAACGCTTCAATTATTGTTAACAAGTTGAACACTTAGGTTTAGGCGCGAATTACGCTATGCGCGAGGCGCTATGCACTTTGCCATGAAAAATTGGAAAAAAATAAAACAGATCTTCACCGAAGCCCTTGAACTTGAGGAGGCTGAACGGAAGCGGTTTATTCAGGAAGCATGTGAGGGTAACGATAAACTGAGGGAAGAAGTACTGTCACTGCTGAAGGCCCATGAGGAAACCGGGGCTCTTGATCGATCGCTGGATGAGATAAGGATGTCTGCTATATCGGACGCCAAAGTTGGATATATGAAAGGGGAGGAAATCGGAAACTACCGGATTATCAAAGAACTTGGTCACGGCGGTATGGGAAGCGTGTTCCTGGCTGAACGGGCTGATGGTGAGTTTAAGCAGCAGGTTGCTTTAAAACTGTTACGAGACGCCTTTGCAAATGAGAAGCAGGTGAAGCGTTTCAAAAGTGAACGACAGATACTCGCATCGCTCAATCATGAACATATAGCCCGTCTGCTGGATGGAGGGGTAACCTCCCACGGACAGCCGTATTATGTGATGGAACACGTAAAAGGCACTCCAATCGATACCTATTGCAACGACCAGGGGCTGGATATTAAAGAGCGACTAAATCTTTTCCTGGACATCTGCGACGCGGTTCAGTATGCACACAGCAAGCTGGTTGTACATCGCGATCTGAAGCCATCCAACATCCTGGTGACGCATGACGGCCGTGTGAAGCTGCTCGATTTTGGTATTGCAAAAGTAATGGGTGATGATCGTGACATAGAAACGTCTGCCCCACTCACGCAACCTGGAATGTTGCCGCTTACACCATCCTACGCCAGTCCTGAACAGATCAGGGGAGAACCGATCACCACCGCATCTGATATCTATCAGCTGGGGGTAGTTCTGTATGAGCTGCTTACCGGTTGCAGGCCATTTAATCTGAAAAATAAGTCTCCCGGTCAGGTTGAGAATATAGTGTGCACAACGCAGCCTGCACGGCCAAGTTCAGTTGGACTTAAAACAGGAACGCATTTTGATAAGGAGGATCAATCTAAAACGGTACAAACAACTGAAAAGATTAATAAGAGATGGAAAAACCGGCTGAAAGGGGACTTGGATACCATCACCCTGATGGCCCTTCACAAAGAACCTGAACGACGATATAATTCGGCCGAGCAATTTTCAAATGATATAAAGAATTACCTTCAAGGTCATCCGGTTTCAGCTTATTCTGACTCCAAGCTGTATCGAACTAAAAAGTTTATCATTCGTCACAAAACAGGGACGGCTTCTTCGGCTGTTATTCTTACTCTCATAATTGTATATGCAATAAGTATTACCTGGCATTCACAACAAACGCAGGCTGCCCTGGAACGGGCCGAGCAAGAGACTGAGAAATCAGAACAGGTGGTCGATTTTATGATGGGTATGTTTGAGGCCGGAGATCCACGGGTTGAACCCGCGGATCAGGTAACCGCAAGGGAGCTGCTGGACCGCGGACTGGAGGAGGCGAATATGCTCAGCACTCAACCCGAGGTGCAGGCTAACATGTATAATGTGATCGGCCAGGTTTACGTCAGTCTCGGAAGGTATGCTGATGCAGCAGAAATTCTGGAAAAAGCTGTTGAGATTCACCGGCAGAACGCTGGTAATCATAATAATCATTTAGCACATTATTTAAATGATCTTGCTGTGGCACAAACCCGTTTGGGGAATTATGATAAAGCCTATTCTCTTCACAATGAGGCTTTGGAGATTCTTAAACAGGAATATGGAATGTATCACCCGGAAGTTGCAAACTCAATGCTCAAAATGGGGGCGTGGATTCCGGTCACTGGAATTGGCCAATCTAAAGAGCTCCGTAAAGAGGCGCTTAGGATAAGGAGAGAACTGTACGGAGACGACCATCTGCTGACGGCTGATGCACTGATGCAGGTAGGAAAAATTGAGCGGAGCAGTGCAAACCCGGATAAGGCAATTGCATATTTTCAAGAGGCGCTGGAGATCCGAAAGAGTAAACTTGGACCGGAGCACCCGGATGTGGCAAAATCGCTGACTTTTTTAGGGGATTTATATAAAACGTATGATATAGATCAAGATAAATCGGAAAAATATTTCAGGGAAGCTCTCCGGATTCTGACAGAGGTGCATGGCTATGACAAGAGTGAGATTCTTCATCCGCTTACCGGACTCGCGTCTCTCCTGTTGGATCGGGAGAAGTATGATGATGCAATTGATTTGTATGCACAAAATTTAAAGATCCGAAAAGACGTTTTTGGAGATAATCATCCGTCTACGGCTGAAGGGTATGGTCATATGGGTAATGCCTACAGAAGCGCCGGTGTTCTGGATAGCGCGGAGTATTACAACCGGAAATCTCTTAATCTTTGGAAAGAGCTGTTGGGGCATGATCATGTGGTAGTTAGTGGTGCTTCTGTGGGACTTGCAACCACACTTGCGGAAATGGAAAGGTTCGAGGAAGCTGAGTTTTTGCTTGAAAGAGCTCTTGAGATTCAAACAATGCAATACGGTGAAAATTCAGGAGCACTTGTACGGGGATCCCTTGCTAAATTGTACAAGCAGATGGGCCAATATGATGCCGCAGTTGATCTTTATCGGGAAGCGATTGCGATAATGGAGAATCACGGAGGTAAAGATCACTATGATACACATCGGATGGAAAAAGAACTGCAGGAACTGCTGGCGGATACCCGGAATTAGTTTTGATACGGATCTATATGCATTAATATTTTGAAGTATTTATAACTTTAGTTTACAGCAAATGACAGCTCAAAGAGTGTTCCCTTGCCTTCAGATCGGGATTTGTAAAAATATTGACCTTCCAGCTGTTTGGTCAGTGTCTGGATTAATTCCACACCAATCGACTCAGATTCGCTATCATCTATAGGCTCTGAAATACCTATTCCGTCATCCAGAATTTTAAGATTCACCTCATTCCCGCTCTTTTTTAAACTAATCTCGATTTTCCCTGTATCCTGATCTTTAAAAGCGTGTTTCAAGCAGTTGGTTACAACCTCATTAACAATGAGTGAGCAGGGCACGGCCTGATTGATGTTCAAATGAATTGAATCCAGGTCGTAATGTACATTAACTTCTTTTGAGTGATTTATGGTTGTTAAAATCGTATCAACCAATTTCTTCAGACCTTCATCAAACTCCATTTTTGAAAAGTTCTTTGACTGATAAAGCTGCTCATGAATATTGGCCATCGATTTTACACGAAGAGTACTATTCAGGAGCTTCTCCTGGATCTCCTTATCAGATTCTTTAAATGACTGTATATGAAGCATGCCGGAAATAACGGCCAGATTGTTTTTTACTCTATGATGAATTTCAGCAAGCAGCGTTTCTTTCTCTTCCAATGATTCCTCAAGCTCATGCTGATGTTGGATGAGATTGTGCTTTAAATTTTGCTGAGACTCAATCGTCTCCTGTAAGCCCCTGAAAAGCATGGGAAGAAAAATTACAGATACAATACTCAGCAAAATAGAATTAGCCGAAATAGCCAGCCAGGACGCAACCTGATAGCTTTCGCGAAGGGGATAGTCAACCATTTGATAATGGATCAAAGCTGCGTGGATCAAACAAACTGCTACATTGATGTAGATTGTGAGAACTCCTGCTTTAGTCGGTAGAATAAGGAGCGCAAAAATGGTGGCGCCAAAAAGATAGGTCAATCCGGCGCCGTGTTCTCCCATAAAAAATATCAAAACAGTCGCTACGGTATAAATAAGTGTTAGAAAGAGATACTTTCTTTGATTCAGTTCAAAGCCACCATATAGTGAAATCAGGGTAATGGCTACACCAAACAAGAAATATGCTGCAGTAAGAGCAGGTAAACTTAACGAATAGACAACAAATGCCGAGGGAATCAGAATGAGAATTCCAAGAGGAAACAGGTATACAACAATACTTGCAAAAAGCCTGTTTCGCCAGTACTGCAGGCCGTCTATCCGGGTGAAATCACCCATACAGTTTTGACGGACTCTCAGTTTATATTTCTCCCAAAGTTTAGACATAGATGCCCCTGTAAATCAGGCTGTAGTTCGCTGCATGATGATATCCAATAGCAGTACAAAGTTTTAAAAGAAACTAATCACAGGGATTTCAAATGGCAAAAAAAAGATATGACTGTCCTTTATAGATGAAGGATTTAATTATCTTTCATTTATGATGTGAGGCTTAATTTTGTGAAAGGTAGTAACCCGGCCCTTTTACGAAACGTCCGGGGAATTCTCCGGTATGTTCTCCATTGTTTAAAACCTGAATTCCATTGACAAAAACGTGTTCTACACCTGTCGCATACTGATGCGGGTTTTCGAAAGTTGCGTGATCTTCAATTGTCTCAGGATCAAAAATAACGATGTCGGCATAAAAACCCTCTTTTAGAAAACCGCGATCATTCAGTTTCAGGTTGGTGGCAGGAAGACCGGTAAGTCTGTAAACAGCTTCTTCGAGTGAGATCAGTTTTTCCTCACGCACGTACTTTCCAAGTAGCCTGGCAAAATTTCCCCATGCTCTCGGATGCATCTGCCTGTTTAAAATATCACCTTCAGCAGCAAATGTCCCCCCGTCGGAGCCGAAACTTACCCAGGGCAGTTTGATTTGGCGCCGTACATTTTCTTCACTCATCAGATAGTAGATTGCTCCAATTCGGTTGTTGTCTTCGATGGTGAGGTCTACAGCTGTACGAACTTCATCCTCATCACCGCGTTCGGCGGCAACCTCACTTAAAGTCATTCCTACATACTTTTGTAACTCATCGCTTCGCAAGCCGACTAAAATGATTCCATCACCGCCACCGGCCATCTGGTAAAAATTCTCCCACTCGTCCGTGGGTGTTTTGATCTCTTGGATTATCTGCTCCCTGGTTTCGGGATCTTTGAGCCGTTCAATCCAGGCAGAGTGTCCGCCATCCTGAGTCCACGGTGGAAATATGGCGGCAAGGCTTGTGGCTGCTGCATCGTAGGTATACATGTTTGCAGTAACAGACTGGCCGTTATCCCGTGCCTCTTCAACGAGTTCAATTACCTCATCCAGTTTATCCCAGTTTTGTCTGCCGGCGGCTTTAAGGTGATGTATTTCTGCATGAACGCCGGCTTCCCTTCCAATATCGATTAACTCATCAACCGATTCGACCAAACGGTTTCCCTCACTACGCATGTGAGAGATATACATGCCATCATAATCTCCGACAACTCCGGCCAGTTCGATAAGCTCATCCGTTTTTGCATAAAAAGCGGGAGCGTAAATTAGTGATGTACCCAGTCCCATCGCGCCTTCACGCATTGCCTCGTCTGTTAACTGTTTCATCATTTCCATCTCCTCCGCGGTTGGCTCACGGTCATTATAACCGATTTGATGAATCCGCAGTGTTGTGGCACCTACAAAAGAGCCCACGTTTGTAGAAACTCCGCTATTTTCCAAATATTCGAGTCCTTCACCGAAAGTTTTCCAAAGATAGTTGTCCGGATTTTCTCCCCACCGGCTGCGCTGCATCGCTTCACTGAGAGGGCCGACGGAGCTTCCTTCTCCAAATAGCTCGAGGGTTACTCCCTGTTTGATACCGCTCATGGATCGACCATCGTTTAGTAATGAGCCGGCTCCCCAGCTCAGCATATTTATGAATCCCGGTGTGACGGCTTTGCCGCCAGCATTGATTACTTTTTTAGCTCCCGAGGTATTATGAATTGTTCCGATTTTAACAATCTTATCTCCGCGAATTCCTATATCAGCATCTTCCGGAAAGTCTCCGGAACCGTCGTATACAATTCCATTGGTGATCACAACATCATACTGATCTGCAGTACAGGCTACTAAGAGAAGTGCAGTCGATAAAAAGAGTAAAATATGTTTGAGCATGTTGGCTGAGCTCTTTAGTTATACAGTTCAACCCAAAGTAAGAATGAGCAGATATTAAAAGTGTAAAAAATTATATAGGCGGTACTTACAGTGAAAAAGTAACTGCCAAATAATGGATAAGAGTCAGTAAGATGGATTTCAATCAGCCGTTTTAAACAGCTGGTTTATATTTTAAGTGAAGGGTTTAACGTCTCTTATCTTTTACAAATATTGCTTTGGACTGCCCTTGTCCCACCGGACGCTCTTCTACCTCAAAAAGCTTCATAGCTTTGATGAGCTCTCCGAGCTTTGAATAGCCGTAATTTCTGGGATCAAATTCGGGAGATTGCTTTGCAATATGGCTTCCCACGGGTGCGAGATGAGCCCAGCCGCTGTCATCGGATGAGGCTTTAATTGCACCACGGAACAGATTTACAAGTTTTGTGTCTTGTTTTAGTTCCAGAGGCGACATTTTTTTACTTGAGCCGGCCTCTTCTTCATCATCGCGAAGTACTTCTGTAAAGATAAATTTGTCGCATGCCGCAACAAATGGCTCAGGTGTTTTTTTCTCACCAAATCCATAAACAGAAAGGCCGGATTCACGTATCCTGGCGGCCAGCTTCGTAAAATCACTGTCGCTCGAAACAAGACAGAAACCGTCAAATCCTTCACTGTAAAGGAGGTCCATAGCATCGATGATCAGTGCACTGTCCGTTGCATTTTTCCCCTTTGTATACCCGAACTGCTGGATTGGCTGAATGGAAAAATTAAGCAACACTTCTTTCCATCCTTTAAGCTGAGGGGAGGTCCAGTCACCATATATACGTTTTACGTTGGCAACTCCATATTTGGCAACTTCTGCAAGGAGATTTTCAATAACTGAAGGTTGAGCATTATCAGCATCGATTAGAACAGCAAGTTTTCGGGTTGATTCCGATTCCATGGTATATTATTTGAAAATTTGAGATTGATGAAATGTACGTTTGCAGTAACTCGAATGAAAATGGTCAATCAAATTAACTGAGTTGATGTTGATGTACGGAAATTATTGAGATTAATTTGTGACTGCTAATCACTTACGGTATTATATAGACTTATGTTTTGCAATATTGAATGCAAAAAAACGTTTAAAAACAAACCTCAAACCTAATTCGATACTTATGCCAAAGTGTGAAATTTACGAAGATTTAAAAGGCGAATGGAGATGGAGACAAGTCAAAAAAAATGGTGACATTGTTGAATTCTCCAAAAAAGGTTTTGAAACTCGCGAAGAGTGTGAGAAAAATGGCAAAGAGGAAGGTCCCTGCACATCTTATAAATCAGCACTCTAACTTCTCTGTTGGTTCGTTGGTTTAAGATAGGCTCGACAGATAGAAATAAATTGCTCCTGTTGATCGAGAAAGGCGTAATGCCCCGCATTATCTATTTGAACCAATACTCCATTTTTTAGTCCTTTTTCCATTTTGAAGGCCTGATCTAACGGAGTTGCTGTATCTGTTTTACCCCAAATCAGCAGTGCCTCATGCTCAATCCCGGGAAGCAAATCATCCAGGTATTCAGTTACAGATTTCACAAACGTCTCCCTCATAGTGCCGGAGAGTTGTTTGTAATCGGATGACCCCAGGGATTTCCAAAGTTTTGTTGACCTGAGTTTTTCCAATCCTTTTTCCCGCAATTTGCCCGGTAATATTGAAAACGGCGCTTTAAGCACTTTTGCGGTGTATTTTCTAAAATAGTATTTGGCTGACCGTTTTGGCTTGAGGCCGGCTCCTCCTGTAATTATTATTTTGTCTATGATATCCCGGATACTGCGGTTCAGCAGTTTTAAAAGCACTCTGTTTCCATAAGAGTGAACTAAAATATCAATAGAATCTTCTTTGATTACAGTTTTGATAAATGCTTCCGTGAAATCGGTGTATTTGTCGACATCCCAGGCTTCATCAGGCTCCGGAGAATTTCCAAATCCCGGGAAATCTACCAGATAACAAGTTCGAATATCGCTCAAACTCTTAGCCAGCGGAGTCATTACTGCAGAACTGCTTCCCCATCCATGAAGAATTAGCAACGGTTTGCCGGTTCCGGTTTTATACCAGCCGGCACTGTTCCCCTCAAAAGTAAATGTTTGCTGATCCATAGATCACAAGTAGATAATAAACTGTAAGGATTTACGATTTTTTGTTTCATAAAGGTAAGGGAATGGATTGAAAAACCCTTTGTCAACCTTACCTAAACAAGAGAATTATGAAACGAAGACTCTTTTATTTTCTCGAACGACTTCAGATTAAACGAAGTGAACGGATCGCAATATCACTGTTAATGGTGCTTACTATTATGATGACGTTTGCATATGCCGGTACTGATTTGATCTTTCCTGAACCTGAGTTTGATTACTCCGTATCGGATTCAATATTTGCAGCAAAAAGTGCACAGCTTGCCACAGAAAGGGAAAAGATATTAGAACGATACCGGCCCCTAGACGATGTTCAGATGACAGAAACTTCCCTGATTGAAGTAGAAAAAGATACCATTCCGCCCGATTCAACAAAAGAGAGCACGAAGGCGGTGTCCGGTTCGTTGATAAACATAAATACAGCATCGGCAGAAAAGCTGCAGGAATTACCCGGAATTGGACCGGCTTACGCCTCACGGATTTTGGAGTGGCGAAAAGAGAACGGGTCATTTACTTTTAAAGAGCAACTACTGGAAATAAAAGGAATAGGCGAGAAAAGGCTGGAAGCAATTCAGCCACTCATAACATTATAAGTTGGTGATTTAGTTAAAAGCTGAAAAATCAGTTTAATTCTCTGCTCAGTTCCCAATATGCTTTTCTATACCCGTGTGCTTTCCCTATTTTCAGGGAAACTTTTAAAACATATTTATGGCAAACCGAATTTTATGGGCTGATGATGAAATCGACCAGCTCAAGGCACACATTATTTTTTTAGAAAACAAGGGATTTGATATTACTCCTGTAACGAACGGCGAGGATGCAGTATCCCTGATCAAGAGAAAACCATTTGATATTGTTTTTCTGGACGAACAAATGCCCGGAATGGACGGTCTTGCCACGCTTGATCAGATTCAAAACATACAACCCTCTCTGCCGGTCGTCATGATTACGAAAAGTGAAGAAGAATCGATCATGGAGGACGCGATCGGGAGTAAAATCTCAGACTATTTGATTAAGCCGGTCAATCCGAATCAAATTCTTCTTACGGTTAAACGCATTCTGGATAAACAGAGAATTCAAAATGAGAAGGCGGCACAGTCTTATCTTAAAAATTTCAATGAATTGTCGGCTCGGTTTAGTGATGACACTGACTGGAAGGGCTGGATTGAAATTTATAAGACGCTAACGCATTGGGAAATGAACCTGGAGTCGAGCGATGAAGGACTTCAGCAAGTGCTGCAGGATCAGTTTCAGCAGGCGAATCAGGCATTTGGGCGCTTTATCAAAATGGAATATCGGAGCTGGCTGAAAGGGAATGATGATGATCCGCTTCTCAGTCCTTTTTTACTGGAAGAGAAAGTGTTCCCCAAATTGAGAAATGACGAAAAGGTGGTTTTTGTACTGATCGACTGCATGCGGTACGACCAATGGCTGTTGTTTCAACAGATCTTGTCTGAATATTATACCATTGATACCGACTATTACTATTCCATTCTTCCCACGGCAACACCTTACTCCAGAAACGCGATTTTTTCAGGGATGTATCCGCAGGAAATAAAACGCAGATACCCGCAATTGTGGGAGATGGGGCAGGATGAAACCTCTCTGAATAGACACGAAGAGGAGTTGCTGAAAAGATATCTGCAGCGGAACCACTTATCGGATCAGGTGAAGTATGAAAAAATCATCGATCCTGAGGATGGAAACCGGATTGCGTCAAAAATTTCAAATTACACGCAAACTCAACTTACGGCCATCGTTTATAATTTTGTGGATACACTGGTCCACAGCCGGTCAGACTCAGAAGTGTTGAAACAGATTGCTCCCGATGTGCCTGCATTTCGATCACTGACAGAGACCTGGTTTCAGCATTCATCACTGTTGAAGATTTTTAAAGAGTTGGCTGACGAGGATGTGACTGTAGTTGTTACTAGTGATCACGGCTCGGTTCGCGCATTGCGGGATACGAAAGTTTTTGGTGATAAAGACGCGGCAACCAATTTGCGATATAAATATGGGCGCAACCTCAGGGCGGAAGAGAACGCGGCAATCTACATCGACAAGCCGGAAGAGTATATGCTGCCTGTAGATCCCCCTGCGAACAGTTTTATCATAGCTAAGGAGGATTATTTCTTTGTTTATCCCAATAACTACCACAAATTTCAAAACCGATATAAAGATACATTTCAGCACGGCGGAGCCTCGATGGAGGAGATGATTTTGCCTGTATCCGTTTTGAAGTCGAAAAAGTAGGTTAATGGAAAAGAAAATCAGTCGCAGTGAAGAAGAGACGTTCCGCATTGCAAAAGATTATGCAAAGCAAACCAAACCCGGAGATGTAATTTGCCTGGAAGGTGATTTGGGAGCCGGGAAAACTCACTTTACCAAAGGTTTTGTCATGGCGTTCGGTCTTGAAAAAGAGATCGTATCATCGCCTACGTTTGCGCTAATCAATGAGTATCAGGGCGATAATATTGAAATTTTTCATTTTGACTGCTATCGCCTCGAAGATGTTCGGGAAGCGCTAGAGATAGGCGCAGAAGAATACTTTTATGGTGATGGAATTTGTATTATTGAATGGCCTGAACGAATAAGGGCAATTTTACCTTCACATTCCAAAACCGTAACTATTACCTCAACAGGTCCCTCGGAACGGGAAATACGATTTAATTCATGAGTACCAAAAATCGACGGCTTTCATATCGGCTCGATCTGCTTCCGGTGATTTATCCATATCACCGGCGGGCAACGAATCCCATTCAGCTGGGCGATCTGGTGTACTATGGGCCGTCACCTGAGTATTATGGTATCGGTGAAGTGGTGAGTGCCGAAGATAATTACTGTGTGGTAGACTTCAGAGGGACAGGTTTGTTGGGTATTCAAAAAGATGTTTTTCAAAACAAGTATTTGATTCCTATCCATAAGCTCAATTTAAGCCACTTGCTTAAATCAACTTGAAGGCTCTTCGTCTTCACCTCTTCCAACCAGCCAAATTAGTATAGCTACTGCCAATCCCGGATAAAATGGTTCTACTCCGTAAAATGCGTATCCGACGGATTGATCCGGGCTCATTGTCCCCAAAATGAGCCAGAAAAAAGATACAGCCGAGGCTCCAACCATGGTACCGATTACGAATATGTTCTTCAGTTTAAACGGCTGAAGGTAAATTCCAAGTACGGGTATCAACAATCCCGGTATGAAAACAGAACCGATAACATACCATAGATCAATGACGCTCGGGTAGATGATGATCAGCAGTATTCCGAGAAGTGCAGAGATCAATATTCCAATTCTGGTGAGCAGATTGGGATTTGTTTTGGGGAAATATTTGACCAAAAAGTCCCGTCCAAGAGTCTGACCTGAAATAAAAAGATAACTGTCCAGGGTAGACATGATGGTAGCCAGCAACGACACAAAGAAGAGGCCCTTCAAACCGATCGGCAGAATTTCTTCTGCCAGCATTGGGTATGCCAGAACCGGTTGTTCTAATCCCGCTCCAAGGATGGCAAACGCATAAAGTCCTGCAAAAGCTGTTAAAAAGTCGAATCCTATCCAAAAGAGGATGGATACAAAAATACCTTTACGGGCAGTTTCAGGTGATTCTGCGGCCGCTGCTCGCTGATGGAAGCTGGGATCTACAAATGTCCAGAGTGCGATGAAAAACCACACCAGGATATACTGAAGGCTGTTTCCTCCGGTGATGTCGAAATGGACGTCCGTAACGGCATTTGACAGCTCTCCAAAGCCACCAAACGTACCGATAGCAAACAAGAGTAAAATGATGAAACCCGAAAACATCAGAATAATCTGAAGGATATCGGTTCGGATAACCGCACCAAAGCCTCCGATGGTGATATAAAGCACTGAGAAAAGAGCTACCAAAGAGGCATAAAAAAGAAACGGTGCATCACCGCCCGAAAGAAATTGGAAAAGCAGGCCAAGCATTAAAATATACGGGGCGGGACTTACCAGGATAAAAATGGGTAGTGCGCTCAAACGTCCCGCTCTTTCACTGTAGCGGTTTGCAATCGCCTCCGGAATAGTCAGGGCCTTGTTAAGGCGGATTTTACCGGCCAGGAAAATTGCAAAAAGTGCAGAAAAAATATAGAAAGGAGCGCCAAGGATGAGCCATTGGGAAATGCCAAATTGATAACTCCATTCGCCAACGCCTAAAATTCCACCGTACCATGTGGATACCAATGTAGCGACAAATGCGGGAAGGGTGACTTTCCGGCCGCTTAACAGAAACTCTTCCTCATTATCGGAAGACCATCCCTTTTTCCAGCTGAGCAAGATTAGAAATACAAAATAACTTGCAACGAGTAACCAGTCGAGTACAGAAAATGTGGATTCCACTACCTGTCAGTTTTGTGATTAATGAAGATGAGAAGGTCTCCCTTTTTGTGATTAATTTCGATCTTTTTTTCAACGGTTAAGTTTGAACTGCCATCCTGTATTCCATTTTCAAGTGTGCCATTGGATAAAGCGTATTTTAACCCGGTTGTAGTAATGCCTTCAACTCTACCCGAAAGCGGAAAAAGAGAAACCGTTGTATCGAGTGGTAATTCTGTTTCAAAATTTTCGGGAAGCAGGAACACGACAGAATATTTGTCCTTAAAAACGAGCGATTTGAACTGGTTATTAAACTGTTTCAATACAGAAAGATTTTTAAGCGTATGATCCAAACGTTTACCCGTGGCACCAAAAACAATAACTTCTTTCCCTTCCTGTTTGTAGGCGTATGCTAACGCTTTCTCAAGATCGTTAGTTTCCTGGTCAGGGTCGTGAATTACGCTTGCTTGCTCATAGCCTGTTTCAGAATAGCTGTCGAGGTCTCCTATGATAATATCGGGCTTAACTCCCATGGATTCCGCAATAAATGCGCCACCGTCTGCTGCGATGAACAGGGATGAATGTTTGAGTGCCTCTTTTAGTTGTTCAGGCCTCGGGGGATTACCGTCACATAATATTACTACATTCATCAATCTGGTAATTCTCGACAGTTAAAGTTTAATTTGACGTTTTACCTCAATTACACCTACGTTTATATCTTTTCAAAAATTGAGCTATAAGCCGTTTAAAAATCAGCTTCAGGATAAAGAATTATGTTTAAAGAATTCATCAAAAAGATAAAAAAATACGAACGAATTGGTGTTATTTCACATATTCGGCCCGATGGTGACTGTATTGGGTCGCAGGTTGGACTGTCTCTTTGGTTGAAAAAAAATGGATTTGACGTACAGGCCTTCAACGATGACGACGTACCCGTAAATCTTGAATGGCTCACACATTACTTTCCAATTCAGGAATTTGATTTAGAGAAGATTAAACAGTGTGATCTGGTGATTTTAGTGGATGGAAATGCACTTCACAGATTTGCCCACTCAGAAAGCTGGACTGATTCGATTGAGGCTCCTTTCTGGATGATAGATCATCACCCCGATCCTAACGACGAGTTTGATCTTCAGATTTCTGTACCCGGCGCGTCTTCAACCTGTGAGCTAATCTATAATTTATATAACGAACACGATATTGAGCAGCTTGACACGGATGCAGCAAAGGCGCTCTATACTGGTATTATTACAGATACCGGCTCACTGCAATTCGACAGCGTAACACCTGAAACGCTTGAGGCAGTTGCCGATATTTTGAAACGAGGAGAGTTTAAGCCCAATATTGTAGCTGAACAGGTTTTTTCAACCAAAACAGAGGCACAGTATAAATTGCTTAGCGAGGCACTGGGCACTATAAAATTGTACGAAAACAATCAGATTGCATTGATGTACGTTACGCAAGAGATGCTTGAGAAAACAGACACTACCAATAGCGACACGGAAGGTTTTGTGAGTTATCCCCTTAGTATTGCCGGTGTGAAAGCTGCCATTTTAATGAAAGATTTAGCAGAGGATGGCGTTAAGATGAGCCTCAGGTCCAGAAGTGACGTGGATGTTAATCAGTGGGCCAGGGAACTGGATGGCGGCGGACATAAAAAAGCAGCCGGAGCCTGGCATCCGGGACCGCTGGAAAAAACCATTGAAGATGTGATAGCAATTGGCAGAAAGCAGTTAAATTCAGATTGAAAAAAATTCTACGACATATCGCGCTTTTTACATTTGCCCTGTTTTTGGCCTCGTGTCAATCATCGGGTGAGAGTGACGATGTTACCAATTCGGAGGCTAGCCAATTAACTGATAGCGAACCATTCTCGGCGGCCTATGTGGAAAATTCAGAGGGAGAAGCCAGCCGTTCCTTAATCTCACCGCCTGAAGCTGAAGAGACCGATGACAGAATAGAATCGAGCCGGGTAAATGCAATTACAAGATCTGTAGAAAAAGGAAGCGGAGCAGTTGTGAGCATTATGGCCACTGAACCAATCCGGCAACAAGATCCAACAAGAGACGAGTTTTTTAGATTCTTTTTCGGTGATCAGTTCCCCAAAGAAAATTCCAGCATGGGTTCGGGTTTTATTATTAGTGAGGATGGTCTGGTAGTAACAAATCAGCACGTGGTGGGCAAAGATCCATCAGAAATTATGATATCCATGGGAGATGGCTCAACGTTTGAGGCTGATTTGGTGGGTTTTGATGAACTTACAGATATAGCACTAATCAGAATTCAGTCCGATCAAACATTTCCCTATTTAACTTTTACGGATTCAGACAGTGTTATAGTGGGTGAATGGTCGATTGCTTTAGGTAATCCTTTCGGACTTTTTGACGACGGCCGCCCGTCAGTTACGGTAGGCGTTGTGAGCGCAAAGAATCGGGATTTCAGAGCCAATCCGAATAATCCCCGCGTATTTATTGATATGATTCAAACGGATGCGGCGATTAACCGGGGTAATTCCGGCGGACCGCTTCTGAACAGCAACGGCGAGGTTATCGGGATGAATACGTTTATTTATACAGGGGGCACAAGTGCCGGATTTGTGGGCCTGAGTTTTGCGATTCCGAGCAATCGAATTGAAAAAATTATATCTCAGCTGCTTACCAGCGGAGTTGTGATGCTCGACTATGATCCCGGAATGGAGTTTACATCCATGACGGAGCAACTCATTTACCGATATCGACTTCCATACGTTCAGGGGCTGCTGGTAACCAGTGTGAATAAAAACGGCCCGGCTTTTGAGTGCGGCATACTTCCGGGCGATGTTATTGTACGAATTGGAGACGAAAGAGTGATGAGTGAAATGCATGCCTGGGCTCTTCTGCGAGACTACGACGTGGGGGATGAAATGCAGGTGGAGCTTTTGAGAGAAGGAGATCTGTATCAAACTGAAATGATGCTTCGCCAAAAAGTGAAAGATAATTCGTCGAACCCATCAAATAATTAATACGGGGTTTTAAAATCGCCTGACTGAATTCGAACTGAGATTTTTTGTATTTTTGCCCGCATGTTAGTTGAAAGAGAAAACCCGAACAGAACCGAATATTTGCTTAATGTCCCTGAAGGACAGCATACCGACGTTCGTCTGGATAAATATATCACGTCTTTCGTTCAAAATGCCTCGCGGAATAAGGTGCAGAAGGCGATCAAAGACGGCCATGTGCTGGTGAACGGTAAACTTGAGAAATCTTCGTACATCATGCAGCCGGGCGATAAAATTGAGATAAGCCTGCCAAAACCTCCTGCTCCCGAAGCCAAACCGGAAGATATTCCCATCAATATTGTTTATGAAGATGACGAACTGCTTGTGGTAAATAAAGAGGCGGGAATGGTTGTTCATCCTGCGTTTGGGAACTGGTCGGGGACGATGGTGAACGGTTTGCTCTATCATGCCGATACCTTGTCAAAAGATGATGAAGAGACCTTAAGGCCCGGAATTGTACATCGCCTGGATAAAGACACCAGTGGATTACTTGTGGTGGCAAAGAATGAGGTGGCTCATAAAAAGTTGGCAAAACAGTTTGCTAAAAAGAGTGTAGAACGCACTTACTGGGCAATCGTTTGGGGTAATCCGCCGGATAGCGGTACCATTGAGGGGAATGTCGGCAGGTCGCCTCGCGACAGGAAAATTATGACAGTTTTGAAGGAAAAGAAGGGGAAAAGTGCCGTCACCCATTTTGAAACCATTGAACGTTTTGACCACTTAGCGCTTCTGAAAATTAATCTGGAAACAGGCCGAACCCACCAGATTCGTGTTCACATGCAGCA
Organism: Rhodohalobacter sp.; assembly: GCF_034521535.1. Lineage (GTDB taxonomy): Bacteria > Bacteroidota > Rhodothermia > Balneolales > Balneolaceae > Rhodohalobacter. The sequence goes on from NZ_JAXHMF010000007.1 coordinate 47,736, forward strand.
CGAGCATTTCTATGTTTTTGGTGATCCAACTTATGGTGGGAATTCGGTGCGATACGGACCAAACACAGGTTCGAGGAAAGCGATGTTTAATAACCTATTTTCCAAACTGGAACGTCAGGCACTTCACGCAAAAACGCTTGGGTTTATTCACCCCGGATCCGAGGAGTATGTAGAGTTTAATTCAGAACTGCCTGAAGATTTTCAGTTTGTGCTGGATACATTACGAACAAATTGTAAACCATAGAAACCCATGTCTGAAAAGAATAAAAAAATTGATATTGAAGTAGAGCTTGATGAAAAAAATATCCCTGAAAATATTCGGTGGAGCGCCACGGATCTGCAAGGGTACGACGAGGCGAACTGCCGCGCAATGATTCTTGCTTTGTGGGATCATCAGCGAAAGGATACACTTCGGCTCGACTTGTGGACGAAAGATATGACCGTGGATGAGATGAAAATCTTTTTTCATCAAACACTTGTAACCATGGCCGATACACTTGAAAAATCGATCAATGATCCGCGGATAAGCGGGGATATGCGTGATTTTTGTGCCTATTTTGCCGAAAAGATGGAAATTTCTGAATAAGAAAAGTGTTATAACACGCAGCAGAATTGTTATTATATTGTCATTCTGAATAAAATAAATTGATAGTTATGCAATATCTCGATTTTGAACAGCCCATTGCCAATCTGGAAAAGAAAATAGATGAACTGCAGGAAATTTCTGTTGATGATAAAGTTCTGAAACCTGAGATTGACCGCCTTAGAAAAAAGGCTGATCAACTGAGGGAATCTATTTTTACCAATCTTACTCGATGGCAAAGGGTACAGCTCGCACGTCATCCCGAGCGCCCATACACGCTGGACTATATAGAGAGAATTACGGACGATTTTATTGAGCTCCATGGAGACCGCTATCACTCCGACGACAAGGCCATTGTTGGTGGTTTTGCTACCATCGACGGGCAGTCGGTGATGATTATAGGTCATCAAAAAGGAAGAGATACCAAAAGCCGTCAGTATAGAAATTTTGGCATGGCTAATCCCGAAGGGTATCGGAAAGCGTATCGCCTGATGAAACTGGCCGAGAAATTTGGCATTCCCGTAGTAACGCTGCTCGACACACCGGGTGCTTTTCCGGGGCTGGAAGCTGAGGAGCGCGGACAGGCGGAAGCAATTGCCAAAAATCTTAAGATGATGGCCGTTCTGGAAGTGCCAATCCTAAGTATCGTAATTGGTGAAGGTGCCAGCGGCGGTGCTATCGGTATTGGTATGGGTAACGAGGTTTACATGATGGAGAACACTTGGTACTCGGTTATTGCCCCTGAATCTTGCTCATCAATTTTATGGAAAACATGGGACTACAAAGAACAGGCTGCTTCTGCACTGAAGCCTACCGCTAAAGATCTTCTGGAACTTAAAGTTATTGATGGAATTATTCCTGAGCCGCTTGGCGGGGCACATCGCGATTATGGAAAAGCTGCTGAGGCGGTTAAGATGCAGATTACAAAGAGTCTCAAAAAGCTGAAGAAATTAAAGGGTGATAAGCTGATTGAACAACGAATTGAAAAGTACGCCTCGATGGGTGACTGGGAAGTGGCATCAGGTAAAAAAGATTAGATCTGATGATTAAATTCCCGGAAAAGGATCCGGTATTGCGGTACAACCACATGCTCAGAAGCAGGTATGGGGAAACAGATCAGATGGGGTATGTATACTACGGCAGATACCTCGAGTTTTTCGAAGTAGCCCGAACCGAAATGATCCGTTCTCTTGGATTTTCCTACAAAAAGCTTGAAGAAGAGGGAGTGATGCTACCGGTTATCTATTCTCAAATCGAGTATAAATCTCCAATTTTTTATGATGAAGAGATGAACATTGAGATATCTGTTTTTGATAAACCATTAGTTCGCCTCGAAACATATTACCGGGTTTTTACAGAACGGAATGATACTCCACATATACTGGGTCAAGTGAATCTCTGCTTTACTGACAGCAAAACCCGGCGTCCGTGTAAGGCTCCGGGGCATTTTCTGATGCATTTGGAAAATCAAGCCGATAGATGAAGTTCAAAGCGCTATATGCAGGAGTTCTCGTTGGGCTCATACTTCTGGTTCTGTTTTCGCTGGGAAGCGGTTTGTGGGGAGGATCAGACGGTTTACACTGGACAGAACAGCTATTTAGCGGGGTATGCCATCAATTACCAAACCGCACGTTCACATTTATGGGAGAATTAATGGCGGTTAATACCCGATGTTTCGGCATTTTCTCAGGTTTGTTGGCAGGCTGGATACTCATTCCAGTGTTAAAAGATATGATTTCAGAAAAAAAATGGCCTTTTATTTGTCTTTTGTTTGCAGGCTTACTTCAAATCATCGATTATTCAGGCAACTTATTTTTACTGTGGGAAAATACAAACAGCTCTCGATTCTTATTGGGACTACCTCTCGGAATGTTCAGTTCAATCGTGATTGCTGATTTGTTTCAATCAACTAAATAAAACGGGACAATTATGGAAATGGAAGAAGTAAATCAGGAACAGGAGAAATCATTCAGCTTTAGCAGCTATTGGCCGTCCATTGCAATTGTGGGAGCAATATTTAGCTTGGTAAGCTTTGTGATAGGACTTTATTTCGGTTATCAGCAGATTAACGCAGAACCTTCAGGATCTTTTATTTCTCCTGTAATGATAAGCAGCGGTGTTATCTGCCTGGCAACAGCTTTTGCCGGTATGCTGGCAGTTTGGCACTACACAAAGGAAGTTAGTCCATTTATGAAACTGGGCCAGGGGGCCTTGGTTGGATTTTTAACCGGAGCGGCTATTGTACTGTTTAGCACCATTTTAAATGAGTTATGGCTTTTGATAGATCCCGAATACACACAAAAACTTATCGATGCAACTATCGCAAATGTTGAAGCGATGGATCTTCCACAAGATGCAAGCAACGATATGGTAGACGCTATGGCCCAATCGATGGGCGACCAGTCTTTTTTTAAACAGTTGTTTATTGGTATTCCGATACCTGGACTGTTGAATATGGCAACCGCTATGATTGGAGTTAAGATATTTGCCAAGAAGGAAGACGAGATAAGTTTCTAAATTTATGACCAAAGATTCATCGGGTAACTCATTCTCAAAATTACAAATTCAATCCTGGGCGGAACGTAACGGTTTTGCAGACTGGGCTGTAGCTCTTATTTGGCTGATTGTAGCATTTGTGATGTTTCAGGTAACGGCCGGTGTTGTTTTCTTCGCATTGCTGCTGATTTTTGGTGAAATCACATCGGCTGCAGAAGTGGAACAGGTGTTGCATAATCATCTCGATCTGCTATTTATTGGCAATTCCACAGGGCAGATCGTTTTTTTGGGAGCCACAACCTTTCTTATTACCAAACTTCACCTAAAAAGGGAGAAAGTATCTAATTTTCTCAGATTTAGATGGAAGAAGGATACCCCCACTTATGTCTTTTTAGGTGCCGTTTTGGTTGTAGTTGTTCAGCCGATTATTCTTTATCTGGGCTACTTCAATTCATTGCTTCCAATTCCTGAGTCGTGGTCAGATCTGCAGGTGTCGCAGTACGAGATGTTTGAGCAGTTTCTGAAAACAGAGGGTATTGTATGGTTTGGCCTGTTCCACATTGCACTGGTTCCGGCAATTTGTGAAGAAATACTTTTCAGAGGCTACATTTTCAGAGCTTTTCAAAGAAGCTGGGGAATCCTCCTGGCTATTATTCTTTCAGGGTTTGTATTTGGGATGTTTCATTTGCAGGTGCCAAACCTTTTACCGCTGGCAACATTAGGAATCCTGCTTGCTGCAATGACGTGGCTTAGCAGAAGCATCTGGCCGGCTATAGTCGCACATTTTGTAAATAACGGAGGTGCGGTTCTACTGGCCACAGCCTACCCCGATCTTGCCTTTGGAGATGTATCCGCTGAGACACTGCCATCGGTTTGGCTGCTATTGGCCAGTATCATACTTACCGCGGGAGTGATTTATACTATGATCCATCGAACAGAAGCTATTCTGGAGTAATTTATGTTTAAGGATCCTACACCAAATAAGTTTGAAAATTGGGTTTGTATACTTGAAAGAGGTACTGAATATGAAGTACAGATGGCTAAAAACTATCTGAACAGCCTGCAGATACCTTCCAATATTTTATCTAAAAGAGATCGGTCTTACAGTCTCAATATTGGTGAAATGTCGATGGTATACCTCTATGTGCCTAATGAGTTCGAAGAAGAAGCCAGAGAGGCACTGGAAGAGCTCGATGAACCGATAGAGGATGAAGATGTGGACGAGGATCAGGATGAAGATGAGGATGAGGAGGATGAATCTTGAGTGAGTTATCAAAGCGCGTTTTAGTCGGTGTTCCGGCTGCAGCTCTATTTATATGGCTTATTTGGCTGGGTGGGGCCGCATTTCAAATAGCCATACTTGCCATTTTGTTACTAACGGTTTGGGAAGTACACAGAATGATGCAGCAAACGGGATTTAGTGATTTTTTCCCTGTATCACTGGTCTTCGTACTGCTGGTATGGAATCCTGACTTTATGCCACAGTGGTTAAATCTATCCATCGCAGCGGCGGCAGCACTTTTGACGGTCATCGCTGTGATAAGCAAACATTCGGAAACATCCGTTAGATGGCTTTCCACTCTGTTTACCGGGGTATATCCGGCGGTAGGTTTTGTAATGCTCATCAACATCAGAGAGCTTGGAGCACCGATTGAAGGCTTTTGGCTTACAATGACACTAATGCTGATGATATGGGGAAATGATGTATTCGCTTATTTTGGAGGAAAATCATTCGGCAAACATAAACTAGCACCAAAAATTAGTCCTAAAAAAACTTGGGAAGGTTTTGGCTTTGGATTTTTTGGAGCCGCCGTTGGTTTTTTAATTGCCTACTATGCAGCAGAATCCTATCCGCTTGAGCTATGGACACTGGTACCGGCCGTTTTGATCGTCAGTATTGCAGGACCACTCGGAGATATTTCTGCAAGCCGTATAAAACGAATTGCAGGGGTGAAGGACTCCTCATCTATACTGCCGGGACACGGTGGATTTTTTGACCGGTTCGATTCGATGATTCTATCAGCTCCTTTTGTGTTTTTCTATTTCTACGCACTTCTTTAAATCGATTGGATTGATCTGCTTACCCAAAGTGTTTACTAAATACTATGAAAGAAAAAAATATACTTATTACTGGCGGTACAGGATTTATTGGCGAATATCTAAGTGAAGAGCTGCTAAAAGACGGACATTTTTTGACGATTGTTACAAGATCTCCCGAAAAGTATAAGTCTGTAAGTTCTAAAAATCAGCAGTTTATTACTTTGGATCAGGCAACAGAAAGAATGCTTGATATGGACATTGTGATTAATCTTGCAGGCGAGAGCATTTTTGGCCAGCGCTGGTCGGATGAAGTGAAAAACAGAATATACGAGAGCCGTATCAATACAACACGCTCCCTGGTGGAAGCAATGGAGACTACCGAAGACAGACCGGAGCTTTTTATTTCGGCTTCTGCAGTAGGAATTTACGGTGATTCGGATGATACGCTTTTAGATGAAGAGAGCCCTTTCGGGTCTGATTTTTTGGCAACGGTATGCGAAGACTGGGAAAAAGAATCAAAAAAAGCGGAATCGCTTGGTGTTCGCGTTGCAAACCCGAGAATTGGCATTGTGCTCGAGAAGGGTGGTGGTGTGCTTGAGCAGATGATCACACCGTTTAAATTTTTTGTTGGAGGCCCAATCGGTACCGGAGATCAATATGTGCCTTGGGTACATATGAAAGACCTGTGTAATGCCATTCTGTTTCCGATAAAAAATCAGAATTTTAGAGGACCTTACAATGCTTGCTCACCAAATCCGGCAACGATGAATGAGCTGGCTAACGCTTTGGGAAGTGTTATGAATCGCCCATCAATATTTAAAGTTCCGGAATTCCTGCTCAATATCGCATTAGGTGAGGCAGCTGAACCCATATTGGCAAGCCTGAGAGTTCAGCCTAAAGTGCTTCAAAAAGCAGATTTTGAGTTTGAATTTGAAGACCTGGAAACAGCTCTGGGAGATATTCTTTAGAAATTTATTCCGTCTCACCTTCCATGCGGGTGCGAATGATCGACCAGGCTCTCATGCCATCTCTGGTTTGTGCAACGATCTCCTTATTGCCATCCCCGTTGATATCGTAAATAATCGGATAATTCATGCCCGTGGTTGGCAGATCTAACAGTCTTCGATTAGATATCAGATCCCAAGCATAGAGACGCCCAAAGCCCGCCAATGAAATTAAATCCATTCTTTGATTGCCGCCAAGATCAGTAACTATCGGGGTAAAACTTCCTGAAGATGGTTGACCCATGCTTTGTGTGAAAATTAACTGACCTATATCATCGTATAAAAAGAGTGAACCATTGCTGGCCTGTGCTAAAACAAAATCATCACGGATCAACTCCTCATCCACTCTCATCATTAGGTTGTAACTTTTTGGAGTTGCATTAAGAGAAGTATTCGACACCTGGATGGACTGTACGAATAGAGAGTCAGTTGAGTGAGTTACAGAGAGTGAATCCGTAAATAGAGAATCTCTCCCTATCGCATATAGATTCCCATCATAACCGGCTCCCATAATGTGATCTTTAAACATGGATGGAGCTCCATGGATTTGTGCGGGTAAAAATACCGGAAATCCACTTCGTCTCTGCCCATTGATGGCCCATGCATGCAGTGTATTTTCTGAATAGACAAAAAGGGATCGCTGACCTAAATACGTGTCGATTAAGGGTTTTTCGTTAACAACAGTATTGGTGCTTTGGGGCCACCCGGAAATAGCCTGTCCGCGCGAATCTAGTATGTGGAAGTTTCGATTATTGGTTCCAACAATCAATTCAGCCACACCGTTACGCGTTACATCTTCTACAGTTAATGGGGTTGTGATGGATTCCTCAAGGATAATTGGGAAGTTTGGAAGTTCATCTCCTGAATTATTCCACGCATAGACTTTATTTCCGGCCGCCTGCAGGATAACTTTCTGGTTATTGCCGTACCAGTCATAAGCAACCGGCGGTCCTACCGGGGTGTCTGAGCCGGTTGATGTTTCCAGAACGGTGGTACCGTCGGTCGCAAGTGCATAAACATTTCCGCGATTGGTCGAAAATATCACTTCATTTCGCCCGCTGCCCGTAATGTCAGCTAATACGGATGGACCGGTGATTTCAGCTCCTCCCAGGGGAAAAATCCAACGTTCACGATAGGGCTGATCGACGGTTTCTCTTTTAAATGAATGGAATTGTACCTCCAGCTGATCAGAAGAAACAAGTTCTGTGGTGATGACAAACTGATCCAGTGGTGAGAGTATGGTATTTAAATTGTGTTGTGGGTAGAGCCACGGCTGTACAAAATTTCCAAATTGAGATGCATTCATAAAGAAAAGCGAACTCAGTGATGAAGGAAGAGAGTTTTTTATATCCATAAAATCATCATCGTAGTACATTACCCGCCGTCGGCTGGCATCACCACCGATACTTTCAGAAAGTCCTTTTCGGCTGGCAAGAGCTGCTACTTCGTTATAAACGGTGACATAAAAATCAACCATGGGGTTAAGCTCACTTCCAAAAAGTTTGGCAAGCCAGCTGCTTCGAATAGAAAAGGTGTTGCCATCGCGGATGGCTAAATCTTCCTGCACCAGTTTGTTAAGCTCTGATCGAACTGTACCAGGGTCAGTAATTTTTCTCAAGTAGAGAAATTCACTCGCACTTTCAGCTCCGGACTGGTCAAAAGTAGCGAAAGCAAATTCATCGCCGAGCACTTCCGAAATGTTTTGCCAAATAGAGGAATTATCTTCTATATATTTGTCAACTTCGGTCTCTGCCTGCAAATCGTCGGCGGGAACTGAACGCGTTTGCAATCTTTGAAGCGAGAAAGCTGCACTGTTCATAGGAATGTATCGATCCAGTGTAAACTCATCTGAGGGTTGCGAAATTGAACTCAGCAGTGTCGATCGATCTTCGGAAAGATCCATTACCCCTGACATTCTCCAAACCGGATTTTCATCTTCTATCTGATCAAACCGAAAAGATACAGGACTGCCGCCTGTTAATATGTTTTGCAGTTGAGGACGGTAAGTAACCTGTGCAACCTGTTGAATCCAGTATTCCAGACTTTCTGTGTTGGCAATAAACGAACCCGGTGCAGTTTGCTCCTGTGTTAATTCGATAGAGTTTTTTTCGCCGGTTAAGGTCCGGATCATGTTTTCAATTCCCAGACTTGACTCAGAAAAGATGAAATAATCACCATTCTGAAACGCAAACATCACGCGATCCGATAAAAATATCTTCTCTATCGTATGTTCTTTAAAGTAATATTCATTCTGCTCGAATCTTTTTTGATAGTTCTCGACTAACTTCTCAAAAAGGCCGGGTTGGGATTTGGATATCCAGATAGGCTGCCAATCGTTGGCGGTATCCGTATAAAAGAGAACGGCTTCGATCATTACACCGTTGTCGGATTGCTCTTCAATCCTGTTTATAAGCTGAATGGCAGAAGGAGTAATATCATCCATAAGAGGAATGTAGGAGGCCTCCATTAGATCAAGGATGGTTTTATTCTGCTCCGGTACCAAAACGAACGGGGTATCGTCGGGAACTAAATCAGACCAGTGATTGGCCGATCTGTTAAAGCAACCTGAGAGAAATAGGATCGATAGAAATAGAATTGAAAGTCTTGAAAATAGGGATTGATTAATCACTGCCTGGTCCGGTATAATATGTTTGTTCAGGATTGGTTAATACCATAGCTTAGTACCCATTCGTTCGAAATGTTTCAAATGGGAAGGCTGTAAAGGTATAAACTTTTCGTGTAATGAGCTTTTTAAATCCACTGTTTCTAATTGCGTTGGCTGCAGCAGCCATACCGCTGTTGATTTACTTGCTGAACGTGCGGAAACCAAAAAAAGTCCGCTTTTCAACTCTTGCTTTTTTTGACAGCCTGAAACAGACTGCTTTAAAACGATTAAAGCTCAAACGGCTGCTTCTTCTGGCTGTGCGTATGCTGGCTATTTTGATGCTTGTTCTGGCCGCCGCTCGACCTTTACTGCCGGGCAGCTTTGGAGGTTTGATGAGTGACGGTGAGCCCAAAGCAATCGTTGTGTTAGTAGATAACAGTCCATCCATGCAGCAGGTGGATCAAAATGGGCCCTACTTCGATCAAGCTTTAGAAATAGCTGAAGAACTGATTGGAATGGCAGATTCTGATGACAGAATTTTATTGAATGTTACGAATGGAGAATCCTTGCCGTTTCCCTTTGTTTCGGCATCCGGCGCACAAGTCAGGCTATCGGATTTCACTATAGAAAATAAAGGGAACTACCTTGTTGACAGGCTTGAAAATGCGTTTCGCAGGTTAGAGGAAGCACCGGAGCCAAACAAACAGATCTTTATTATTTCTGATGGGCAGGAAACGCAGCTGAATGAACTGGCGGAATTATCATTTCCGGATCAGCAAGAGTCTGTTCAGTTCATCACGGTTGGCAATGCCGAACCGGCCAACACCGGAGTTGAATCAGTGGACTTAGAGAGCTCCGTTTTAGATGGGGTGGAAGATCTTTCGTTGCGCGTAAACATCCGGAACTATGGAAACCGCGAAGCACGCAATCAATTTTTAAATTTATCTATTGATGGGGAGTTAATAAGCCAGCAGGCCATTCAACTCGAAGCCGGTCAAACTGAAGAGTATACGTTTCCGGTTACATATTCCGACGATAAAAGTATCGCAGCTGAAGTTTTTATTGAAGGGGATGAGCTCACGTACGACGATCGTTATTATGTAAATATTCAGCTGCCTGACAGCCGTTCTGTAGCTGTAATTTCTGAGGAGAACGGAAATCAGGGATTTCAGTCTTATCTAACACCCATGCTGGAAGTTATGGCACAAGAAGAGGATCGGTTTAATATCTCGTTTTACAAGTTGCAAAATCTGGATGTTGACATTTTATATGACTACGATGCACTAATTCTGGATGGGCTGCAATCAATCCCCGATTATCTGTCACAAACGGTGTTGGACGTTGTACAAAACGGCGGTGGTGCTTTGCTGCTGCCGGCCGCTGATGGCGATATCAACAGCTACAACCGAATGCTCGGGTTCGGTAATGCGGGAAGATATATCGACGTGATTGGTTCATACGGCTCATTTGATGTGATTGACAGGATGGCCGAACCGGATGATAGTCATCCGATTATTGACTCTATTTTTGATATTAGCGAAGGAGAAACCGTTCGGTTAAACGTGCCTGAACTGTTTTATCTCTACCAGATAGAGGAGGGTTCTTTGAGCGGATCATTTCCGATTTTATCAACAAGGTCGGGACAAATATTGCTGCAGGAACAGAATATCGGAAATGGAAGAATGATTTTCTCTGCAATAGGGAGTGATCCGGGGTGGTCTAATTTTCCAATTAAACCGTTCTTTGCTCCTTTCTTTTTCAGAACGGTTGAATATCTGGCCAGGGGAGAGGGGGCAAAAATTAGCAATCATAAACTGGGCGAAAGATTCGAGAAGGTGATAGGACAATCTGTTGATTATGCTGAGATAGAAAAAGATGGTGAAACATTCGTTCCGGAAATTGCGCAAAGGTTTGAAGGTACAGTAATATCTTATGATGGAAAGGAGTGGGAACCGGGATTTGGTAAAATTGTATCAGAAGACCGGGAACAGCATTTTTCTGTGAATCAGGATGCAATGGAATCACTATTAAATTCGTTAAACAGAACAGAGATTGAGAATAAGTTGGAATCAGTTTTTGAAAATCTATCAGTGATTCAATCTGATGACAACAGACAATCATTTTATTCAGAATTGGAGTCAGCTTCCTTTGGCAAAGAAATTTGGTTTTGGTTTATCATTTCGGCCATTATATTATTAATCGCAGAGTCATTTATCGCCCGTTTATATAAAGTTGAAATTATTTAGCAATAGATGAATATCACTACCGATACATACAGTTTATTTGTGCTCCTGCTGTCGCTCTTTACATTAGGAGCTACACTGTTGGCCGCATACTCCATCGCGAATGCATGGCGGCTGAGAAACATCAGGCTTAGCTGGAAATGCGGCAAACTTTTTGGCTACCCGCTTTTTTCAACCCTGTTTCTTTCCTTCAGCATAGTGGTTGGAGGATACGTATGGAGCATGGAGATGAGTCAATACAATATCATCCTTGGAAGCTATAGCTGGATGGGATTAAGCTGGTTTCTAGCCAGTTACTTTTCCACAAAAGTTTATGTAACCGACCATGGAATTGTTAAAAATGTGAACGATCCGTCACAAACCATAGCGTGGCATCAAATTCGCGACTATGTTGAAAAGCCAACAGAAAAAGGTTCGGAGTACATTTTTATTTATGAAGAGAATGGCCGTTTGAAAACAAAAAATAGTCGCTTGATACGGCTTGAACTGCTAGTTCCCGATGAGAAATGTTCTAAATTTGATAAGCTCGTTACTTTAAAGATTGGAAAAACCATGTCGCCGGTCACAGGTACTTCGTTCGATATCAAAGCTTTCGATTGAATTTTTATAAAACACACAAAATAATTTGTTAGAAGATATACGCAAACCATCTCTCAGCAAAGAGAAAGCAGTTTTAGTAGGTATTTACGGAGCAGACACTCCTAGATGGCTGGCCGAGGAGTATCTTGAAGAACTTGAATTACTGGCCGATACGGCCGGAGCTGATACTGTTGAAAAAGTGCTTCAGAATCGCCCTCATCCCGATCCTACTACATTTGTGGGAACCGGGAAATTAAGAGAGTTGAAATCTATAGTGTCTGAGAAAAATGCAGACGTACTTATTTTTGATGATGATCTGAGCCCGACACAGATCAGAAATATTGAAAAGACTGTAGACAACAAAGTATTGGACCGAAGCGGACTCATACTTGATATTTTTGCATCCCGGGCGAAAACAGCCGCATCAAAAACTCAGGTTGAACTGGCCCAGCTTCAATATTTGCTGCCAAGATTGACCCGTTTTTGGACTCACTTATCCCGTCAAACAGGTGGAATTGGAACGAAAGGTCCGGGTGAAACTCAGATTGAGACCGACCGTCGATTAATCGGCAAGCGGATATCCACACTCAAGGATAAGCTCGAAAAGTTGGATCGCCAGCGTACAACTCAGCGAAAAAACAGAGAAGGAATTGACCGGGTCTCATTGGTTGGCTATACGAATGCGGGCAAGTCTACACTCATGAATGCGCTGACAGACACGGATGTATTGGCGGAAGACAGACTTTTTGCAACTCTTGACTCCACCGTCAGGCGTCTTGAAGTGGAAGATCACGAAATACTGCTATCTGATACGGTTGGTTTTATAAGAAAGCTTCCTCATAACCTCATAGAAAGTTTTAAATCTACACTGGATGAGGTTCGTGACGCGGATATTCTGATGCACGTCGTAGATGCTTCCAGTAAACTTCTGGAAGATTATATTGATGTGGTGAATGATACTCTCGAAGAGCTTGAGATTGAGGGTAAAAAGATGGTTTTGGTGCTTAACAAGATCGATCGCCTTGAGCCAAATGAACTCATAGGTTTAAAAAAAGAGTATCCCGGAGCGGTGTTTGTATCTGCAGCCAGAGGGATTGGTCTTAGGAAAATTGAAAGAGCGTTTAAAATCCTTGATTGAAGAAGACTATGTGGAATTTGCATACGACGTGCCAATGTCGCATTATAAAGCCGTTGCGTATCTTCATGAAGTTGCTGTAATTGACCGCGAACATTTTGAAGGAAATCACGTAACAGTAGAAGGCAGTGTATCAAAAGCCGAACGCGATCGTTTTGAAAGCATTCTGGCTGAAATTCAACCGGTAAACTCACAATAACGTGTTAGCTAGAGAACTCTTAAATACCGAATTTACCCCGCTCGCACCACAGGATAGAATTTCTGCGGCTTTAGCCAAGATGGATGCGTGGCAAACTACACGAATACCTGTTCGAGAAGTAACAACCGGGAAACTGGTTGGAATGATTTCGTTTGAGGATATCGCTGATATTCCGGATGACTCGCAAGAGGTAAATACCGTTGAGCTCAACTCATCCATTTACGTTTATTCAGGTCAGCATCTGTTTGAAGTAGCTCGCAAAATGCTTGAATTTGAAGTGAGGTTACTGCCTGTTGTGGATATGGACGGGATTTACTTGGGAATTGTTGAGAAAAAGGATGTACTGGAGGCATTCTCAAAAATGCTCAATATCACAACCACCGGATCGGTAATAACCGTAGAAGTAACCAAAGAGGATTTTACGATTTCTGAGCTGGTTCATTTGATCGAGACGGAAGGTGCCAAAATTCTTGGCTTAACTGTAGACCAGCCTCTTGATGATACTTTAAGACTGCGTATCTCGATAAAGATTAGCCATATTGATACGTCTGCAGTGGTTTCTTCACTCCAGCGTCATGGCTATCATACTACAACAGAAAACCGAAATGATCTGTTTCAAACAGACATTTCATCGCGGGCGGATGAGCTTTTGCGCTATCTGGATGTATAGTTTATATAATCATCATAGAAAGATGATTTGATGTTTTGCTGATTGGTATATTACACCCCTTGCAAAGAATCTATTATTCTAAAATTTACATGAGTCGAACGTTCTACCTAATCCTTCTGACAGCCTGCTTACTTTTTGCACCATCCCTGCTGAATGCTCAGCAGCATCAGGAATCCTATCAAAAAGAATTCCAGGAAGCTATTAATCTGTTTGATAAGGGGCTTTTTGAGTCTTCAATTCCTCTGTTTGAGGCAGCAAAAAACAACGCAGAAAACTCTGTAGCAAAGGAAACTGCTGAATTTTACCATACCCGTGCTCTTATCAAAATTGACTCTTCGGGAGTGGACCATCATGTCAATCGATTTGTTCAATCACATCCAACCAGCAACCGTTCTGCCGTACTGTTAAAAGAACTGGCCAATTTACATTTCGAACAGGGAGATTTAGAAAATGCAGTTCAAAGAATGGATGAGGCCCTGAATTATCCGCAATCGAACCGCGATAAAGCTGAACTTTATTACATGCTTGGGGAAGCATCGGCCCAGAATGGTGACTACGATTTGGCGAGACAGTATTTCTTAACTCTTTCAGATAATCATCGAAGAAGTGAGTGGTCGCCCAAGGCACTCTATGCCAGGGGAAGGCTGTTTTTGGAAGAGGAGAAGTTTAATGAATCGGCTGAGGCTTTTGAGCTTTTAAGGGAAAGGCATCCGTTTGATCCGATGACTAGAAGAATAGGTACCGCACTGGGAGAATCCTATTATCAGCAACGAAATTTTGAGGAGGCAATTGAGGCGTTTAATGATGCCCTGCCAAATTTGGACCACGAGAATCGGCAAAAAGCAGTCTATTTGATAGCAGAGAGCTACAATGCACTTCAACAATATGAAGATGCTACTCGATTTTACAGGCAGTATATTAATGCAGCAGATGAAGGTGATGATTTACGAATTGCACACTACGGTCTGGGTTGGGTATATCATAAGCAGGAAATTTATCACTGGGCTGCCCGATCATTTGGTGAAGCAGCTGTGGGTGATGATGAACTCGCTCGGAAAGCACTCTACTATAAAGGGGCAAATGAAAAAATGGCCGGACGATCAGATCAGGCTATAACCACATTTCGCGAATTTGGAGACCGTTTTCAGTCCGGGCCGTTCACTGAGCAAGCCTATTTTGAATGGGCTGTCATGGCTTTTGAAGTTGGTTTTTACGGAGAAGCCATTGAAGCCTTGCGGCCACTTGCTCAACGGGCAGATGAACTGGAAAATCCCGGTGACGTCATCACATTTTTGGGAGAAGTATACTATGCCAATGGCGAATATTCCCGCGCATTGGAGACTTTTGATATTGCTGAAGAGCTGACCGAGCTGGCACCTGAGCTGAAGCGTCAGGCGCGTTTTCAGCGTGCGTGGGTTCAGTATAGCAATCAGGCATATCAGCAAGCCCAGCCCGTATTTGAAAGAGTCTACAATGATGCACCCGATACACCATTGGGTCGAGAGGCTCTTTTCTGGAGTGCCGATGCACACTATCAAACAAGAAATTACGGACCCGCTGCAAATCAGTACGCACGTTTTATTGAAAATTACCCGAATCATGAACTTGTAGGTGCAGCTAAATATGCGCTGGGATGGTCTTATTTTATGATGGGCGATTTTGATAATGCAACCAGCCCCTTAATTGATTTCCTCGAAAACTACGAACCACCATCCATTGCACTGTTTCCCTACGATACGGACACAGAGTTGAGAATTGGAGATGCTTATTACGCACAGGGAGAATATCGCGATGCTCTCGAATATTACAATATGGCAATCGGTGCCGAACCGGGCGGCGACTATGCGATGTTCCAGGTGGCGAACAGCTACTACCGGATGAATCAGAATTTTGAAGCGGTATCCCAGTTTCGGCGGGTTTTAAGGATTTATCCATATTCAACATTGCGGGAACAGGCCCAGTATAACGTTGCTTATATCTACCTGAATACGGGGAATTATGATCAAGCAATTGAAGAGTTTCAGACTGTGATTAACCGCTATCCGGGAACGGAGTGGGCAGCCCGCGCTCAATACAACATCGGTGACTCTTACTACAATGCCGGAAACTATGATCAGGCTGTAGAAGCCTATAAGAAAGTGCTGGACGATTATCCGCGAAGTAACTACATCATTGAGGCGATCAATGGAATACAGTTTGCTCAACTTTCTGCAGGGGAGGATGATTCATCAACAGAAATTCTTGAGGACTTTTTGTCTGACAATCCAACTTCCACAACAGCGGATCGATTGAGGTTCAGACAGGCGGAAAACATGATGCAGTCCGGAGATTATCAAGCGGCGGTTGGGGAATTCAGGCAGTATCTCAGAATAACGAACAATCGGGATTTGGCTCCTGATGCTTATATAAATATGGCAGATGCCTATGTGCGAATAGATGAAAGAGAATCCGCAATTGAAGCACTTCAAACCTTGGTGAACGATTATCCAAACTCTGACCGGGTTGCAGCTGCACTGGCAGAGCTTGGCCGCCTGCAGTATGAAGAAGGGAACTACAGTGAATCTCTGGAAAGATATGAACAACTTATCGAGGCTGATGCAAGATACCGGCAGGAAGGCGTCCTGGGTATGGGAAATGCGAACCTGGCCATGGGCAATGTAAATCAGGCACGGCAAAATTTTGAGCAGGTACTTTCTATCGACGAAGACAACGATGCTGCCAGAGTCGGATTAGGGAAAGTTCTGCTGGATGACGACCGCGTTGAAGAAGCCAGAAGATTTTTCAGTCTTGTTGCAGAAAATAGCACCACCGATGTTGGAGCTGAGGCTCAGTATCTGCTGGGTGAAACCTATCTGAATGAAGGTGATAATGAAGCCGCCCGCGAGGCATTTTCGAGGGTGCAGGTTCTGTTCGAAGCGTACGATATTTGGGTGGCTGAAGCACAGTATAAAATTGCAGAAATTCACATTAGAGAAGGCCGGAGAGGCGACGCCATTTCGCTATTGGAATCTATTATCGATCAGTATCCGGGTACTTCAGGCGCAGAAAAAGCGCAAGCTCTTCTAAACAGAAATTAAGTTATGATTCAAAAAACTGAACCTGCAAAGAAATTAGCAGGTACTTTGGTTATGCCACCTGACAAGTCTATTTCTCACAGGTCGGCTCTGTTTGCGGCAATAAGCAGTCATACTAGCGTGATTGAGAATTATTCGACGGCTGCAGACCCGCAAAGTACCCTTTCCTGTTTGAGGCAGTTGGGCGTTCCCGTTCATACAGAAGATCAGCGTGTTGAAATTACAGGAGTTGGCCGAGATGGTTTTAAGATACCTGATGCACCGTTGGATTGCGGGAATTCGGGAACGACGATGCGCTTACTATCCGGAATATTGGCCGGTGCCGGAATAGAGTGCGAATTGATTGGTGATGAGTCACTTTCCGCACGAACCATGAAACGCATTATTGATCCACTGCAGCAAATGGGATGTGCAATTGAAGGACGGGAACAGAAATTTGCACCATTGAAAATTGGACGGCATACGGGTGTGAAACCGATGAGATATCCGCTTCCGATAGCGAGTGCGCAGCTTAAGTCGTGTGTTTTATTAGCCGGCCTTTTTGGCGATGAACCTACCGAAGTTGTAGAGACAGTTCCAAGCCGGGATCACACAGAAAGGCTGTTGGATTTAAAAACGGAACCTTTTGGAACAGGGAAAATCATACAAAGCAGCAGAAATGATCTTTTGCCTGCTCAGAACTATCAGATTCCGGGAGATTTCTCAGCGGCAGCATTCTGGCTAGTAGCCGGATCCATTCATCCGGAAGCTGAGCTTGAACTCAACCGGGTTGGTATGAATCCGTCCCGTACCGGTGCTTATCACATTTTGGAAGAGATGGGCGCTAATTTTACCCAAACAAATTCTGCATTTGCCGGAAAAGAGCCGGTGGCAGATATCCACATCAAACCGGCGCAGTTAAATCCTATTGAACTGGATCCCAAATTGATCCCAAACTGCATTGATGAACTCCCGGTGCTGATGGTTGCCATGTGTTTTGCTGACGGCAAATCTGTGATTTCCGGCGCTGAAGAGCTTCGCCATAAAGAGACAGACCGACTATCGGCAATGGCAGAGATTCTAAACACTGCCGGTGCTGAAATAGAGCTTCAGGAAGATGGGATGATCATTTACGGTGATCCAGAATTTACTCCGCGTCCGTCTCGCTTTAACTCCTACCACGACCACAGAATGGCGATGGCGGCGGCTGTTTTATCAACCCGATCTGTAGGTATGTGTGAAATTGAGGGAGCTGAGTGCACTTCAATATCCTATCCTCAATTCTGGACACATTTACACGAGCTTACCCAATCGTAGTTGTCAATTTGGCAACGGCAAATAAATCCGCATATCTACATGCCAATACGTCAGTGATCAACCACATGTATTAAGGTTGGCATTGAGGTTGCTCTTAATAGATTAAAACAGAAAACTATTATGAGCAACTTTAGCATAGACTTGGAAAAACAGTTATCAAAACTCGGCAGAGACATTCAGCAATTGGTTGAACGAGCTGTACCCGCGCAGGGCGCGGTAAGCTTTCATCCTCGCTGTGATGTGGCAGAAAATGATCAGAAATATTCAATCATCATGGATCTGCCCGGGATGGCGAAAGAGCAGGTTTCCATCACGCTGAAAAATGGTGTGTTAACCATTAGCGGTGACAGGGAGCTCTATCTTGAGGATGATGAAAAGCTGGTGAAAAGTGAACGCAAGCAAGGTTCTTTTTCCAGAGCTTTTGCCCTGCCCGAACATTCCGACACATCATCAATCAATGCTGCTTTTAATGATGGGGTGCTAAAAGTTTCAGTTTCAAAAAAAGTTTCGGAAGAGGATGGCGATAGTCAGTCTATTCCAATCAAGTAAACAGTTTATAAGAATAAAAAGTAAAATAAAGACAATATTATGGGTAAAATTATAGGTATAGATTTAGGTACAACAAACTCATGCGTTTCCGTAATGGAAGGCGGCGAGCCTGTTGTAATTCAAAACTCAGAAGGTGGAAGAACAACCCCATCTGTAGTTGCATTTTCTAAAGATGGAGAGCGCTTAGTGGGTGCGCCTGCAAAACGTCAGGCGATTACAAATCCCGATAAAACGGTTTCCTCTATTAAACGCTTTATGGGACGTATGTTCGGTGAAGTGAAAGATGAAATAGGTCAGGTTTCCTACAAAGTTGTAAAAGGCGATGACGGAACCGCTCGTGTTGAGATTGATGATCGCAAATACGCTCCGCAGGAAATTTCTGCGATGGTGCTTCAAAAGATGAAGCAGACAGCCGAGGAGTATTTAGGTGAAGAAGTAAAAGAAGCCGTGGTAACTGTACCGGCATACTTTAATGACGCACAGCGTAAAGCAACACAGGAAGCCGGAAAAATTGCCGGACTTGATGTAAAACGAATTATTAACGAACCGACTGCTGCATCTCTGGCGTACGGTTTGGACAAAAAAGATGAAGACCAGACCATTATTGTGTATGACCTTGGTGGTGGTACATTTGATGTGTCTGTTCTGGATCTTGGCGACGGCGTGTTTGAGGTGAAATCAACCAGCGGTGATACACACCTTGGTGGAGATGACTTTGACCAGCGTGTGATTAACTTCCTGGCTGATGAGTTTAAAAAAGATGAAGGCATTGATCTGAGAAAAGATCCAATGGCGATGCAGCGACTCAAAGATGCTGCTGAAAAAGCTAAAATTGAGCTTTCAAGTTCTCAAAAAACCAATGTAAACCTGCCGTTTATTACAGCGACAGACTCAGGACCTAAGCACCTGAACATTGACGTTACTCGCTCCAAGTTTGAGCAGTTAGTTGATGATCTGGTTAAGAGAACGATCAAGCCTTGCGAAAAAGCATTGAAAGATGCAGGAATCAGCAAGAGTGAAATTGATCAGGTAATTCTGGTCGGTGGTTCAACACGTATTCCGAAAATTCAGGAAGTTGTAAAAGAGTTTTTCGGAAAAGATCCGAGCAAAGGAGTTAACCCGGATGAAGTAGTTGCCGTAGGTGCTGCTATTCAGGGTGGAGTTCTTACCGGAGATGTTGACGATGTTGTACTTCTCGATGTTACTCCGCTTACCATGGGTATTGAAACTCTCGGTGGCGTGATGACCAAGCTGATTGAATCAAACACAACGATTCCAACCAGCAAGAAAGAGACATTCTCTACGGCTGCCGATAGTCAGAGCAGTGTGGAAATTCACATCTTGCAGGGTGAGCGTGCCAAAGCACAGGATAACCGAACACTTGGACGATTCCACCTTGATGGAATTCCACCGGCACCGCGCGGAGTACCTCAAATTGAGGTTACCTTCGATCTGGATGCCAACGGTGTACTGAATGTGAGTGCAAAAGACAAAGGCACCGGTAAAGAGCAGAGTATCCGAATTGAGTCCTCTTCCGGTTTGAGTGAGGATGAGATTGAAAAAATGAAAACTGCTGCAGAAGAGCACGCAGAAGAGGATAAAAAAGTTCGTGAGCGAATTGAAACGCTCAACAAAGCGGACTCTCTGATCTTCTCAACCCGCAAACAGCTGGATGAGCATAAAGACAAGATCTCGGATGAAAACAAAACCAAGATCGAAGATGCTCTAACCAAGCTCGAAGAACTCCACAAAGAAGAAAAAGTGGATGAGATTGAGCCGGCTATTGAAGAGTTGAACCAGGTTTGGGCTGCAGCTTCGCAGGAGATCTATCAAGCGGCTGAAGCTGAGCAACAAGCTGAAGGTGCTGCACAGGATGGCGCGGCCGGAGCTGAGGAATCAGCAGAAGGTGACGACGCTGTAGATGCAGACTTTGAAGTTGTGGACGAAGACGAGGATGACAAGAAGTAATCGTCCCTGAAATCAACAGTTAATTTAAGAAGCTCGTATCCAATGGATGCGGGCTTCTTTTTTTATATCCCTGTGTGATTAAATTGTATCTTTGACTACATCAAAAACGGCAAGAAAATCTAAAATACCCGCGATGAAAGTACTTGGAATTGAATCCTCTTGTGATGAAACGGCGGCTTCTGTATGGGCGAACGGTAAGATTCTATCCAATGTAATCGCTTCTCAATCCATTCATGAGCAGTTTGGCGGAGTTGTACCTGAACTTGCATCCCGGGCGCATCATAAAACAATCTGGAAAACGGTACAGCAGGCACTGGAAGAAGCCGGTATGACGATGGATCAAATCGATTCGATTGCCGTAGCGCAAGGTCCCGGATTGATGGGGTCTCTGCTGGTTGGACTTAGTTTTGCCAAAGGTCTGGCACTTACCTACAAAAAACCTCTGATTGGGGTGAACCATATCGACGCACACCTCTACGCCAATTTCATTGAGCATGAGGAGGTTTATCCGTTTGTTGGTTTAATCGTCTCCGGAGGACATACCCGGCTAGTCTATGTTGATAAAGCGTTTAACCACGAACTTTTGGGAGATACCCGTGATGACGCCGCAGGAGAAGCGTTTGATAAAATTGGTAAGCTGCTTGGGTTGCCCTATCCGGCCGGTCCCGTTGTTGATAAACTGTCGAAAAAGGGAGATCCGGAGTTCCATGACTTTCCCAGATCGATGATCAATAAGGGACTGGACTTTAGTTTCTCCGGGTTAAAGACAAGTGTGCTTTATTACACTCAGGAGAAAGGGCGATGAGTTTGTTAAGAAACACTTGAATGACATTTGTGCCAGCGTCTCTGCTGCGATTACGGATGTATTGCTTGCAAAACTGAAGCGCGCTGTTAAAAAGGAAGGTGTAAAAAATGTGATGCTGGCGGGAGGGGTGTCGGCTAATTCAATGCTGCGGAAAAAAGTATCGGATTTTGCAGAGTCCCGAAATCTTAATTTGATGATCCCGGCGCTTCAATACTGTACCGACAATGCGGCTATGATTGCAATGACCGGAGCTTTAAAGGCACGTGACGGTAAGTTTGACGACTATCGCCTCAAGCCTTACGCAAGAGTGAGTTAAAGGGGATATAATTCAAAACTGAGCTTTAAAATCCATATCTTCAAGCAAAATAAAACTGATCATCATAACTGACTAACTTATGCATAATATTGTATTGATTCCGGGAGACGGGATTGGGAAAGAGATTACAAAATCGGTAACCAAAATTTTAGAAACAGCCGGCGCTAAAATTAATTGGATTGAGTGCAAAGCAGGAGAGGGTGCAAATGATGAACTGGGAACTCCTTTACCGCAGGAAACAATTGATGCCATAAAGGAGCACCGTATAGCGCTGAAGGGACCCCTTACCACACCGGTTGGAGCGGGTTTTCGATCTATTAATGTGGCTTTACGTCAACAATTTAACTTATACAGCAACATCCGTCCGGCCCGGTCGCTGCCGAATATTCACAGCCCATTTCAGGAAGTGGATTTGGTTCTTTTCAGAGAGAACACTCAGGGACTGTATATTGGAAAAGAACATTGGGTGGATGAAGAAGAGACGCATGCAGAAAGCATAGCAGTAGTGACCCGTGAGGCAAGTGAAAAAATCATCACCGCAGCTTTTGAATACGCCAAGAATCGAGGCCGTAAAAAAGTCACGCTTGTTCACAAGGCAAATATTCTTAAGCTGACGACAGGACTTTTCCTAGAAATTGGTAAAGAGATTGCTCAAGATTATCCTGAGATTGAGTTCGAAGATCTGATTGTAGATAACATGGCCATGCAGATGGTAATGTATCCACAGCAGTTTGATGTAATTGTTACAACAAACCTGTTTGGTGATATTCTTTCTGATCTTGCATCCGGTTTGGTTGGAGGCTTAGGTGTAACAGGAGCTGCCAATATCGGTGATGACGCCGCAATGTTTGAAGCGGTTCACGGCTCAGCGCCGGATATCGCGGGCAAAGGACTTGCCAACCCGACAGCTCTTCTCTTTTCAGCTCTTATGATGCTTGAGTATCTTGGCGAAGACAGACTTGCTGAAAAAATACGTTCAGCAATTTACACCGTGCTGCAAGAGCACAAAGAAGAGTGCACTCTGGATATTGGCGGAAAAGGAAATACTGAAAGCTATACAGAGGCAATCTGCAAGCTATTAAGGGATTAATTCTCTCTTTTAGTCAATCTATATTATTCAAAAGGCCGTGTGAATTTCATACGGCCTTTTCTGTTTTTAGTCGGTTAGTTCAATGAATTTCACCTGTTTGGTATCCGTATCAAACAGGGCGATCATTGGATCCTGATCAAACCCGTTCACGCTTCCAGGGTTGATGGTAATAGTGTCACCGGCTGCCCCAACTTTCGCCTGATGTGTATGCCCTGAGATAACCACATCATATTTTCCGCAGTTCTCGAGGCTTTCCGTGATCTCCGGATAGGTTCCGTGGTAGACGGCAAACTTTAGTTTTTCTTCCTGAAAAGAGTAAAAGCCACCGTGCAGAGTTGCGCCGATCTCATCAAACTTTTTCATCAACAGAAATTTATCTCCGTCATTATTACCAAATATGCCGTCCAGTTTTAATCCGTCAAAATGAGGAATGGTAAAAGGGCTGCAGTAATCTCCGGCATGAATGACTCTGCTGACGTTAAGTTCTTTAAATTTAGTTACGGCTTTTTTAATGTGTTCAACGTGATCGTGAGTATCTGAGCAAATGCCGATTAGCATAGAGTGTGATTTTTGATCATATTTCTATCAAGCAAAGAAAAAGCAGGGAAATAATAAAGCTAAAAAATGCTAAACATGGTTTTGATCGCAGAAATACTGTGCCAGGGCTTAAGCTTTTGATCAGGATTTCTTACCTTTATCAACCGAAAAAAGTAATTAGTTGTATTAAAGAAAGAACCGTATATGTCAGTTACAAAAGACGATGTTTATTACGTGGCCAATCTTGCCCGCCTGCAGTTGGATGACAATGAAGCTGAAGGTCTTCAAAAGGATATGAATAATATTCTCGGCTATATTGAGACACTCAACGAGCTTGATACATCCGATGTTGAACCGCTTGAGCACGTGACTGAAGTGATATCTACAGATTTCAGAAAGGATGAAGCGAAAGAGCCGTTAAGCCATGATGACGCTCTGAAAAATGCTCCGGATGCCGACTCCGACTACTTTAGGGTTCCAAGAGTTATTGAGTAGTCATATTTTTTATTGAAGCGAGTCACTTTCCAACTCTAATCTAATCTCATAAATGGCTTCCAAAAAAAGTAAAGGCAAAGAAAAAAAGGTTCAAAAACCTGACTTTTGGGAGTCGCTTTCCGCCCGGAAAAAACATCTCTTCTGTTTAGCCTTTCTATTTATCCTGCCTGTAGTACTTTTCTATTCATCGGTTTTAGGCGGGCAGCAGTATATGGGCCATGATATGTTACAGTGGAGAGCCGGTGCCGAATCTTTGATAGAGCATCAGGAACAGTATGATGAGCCGGCCCACTGGGCAACGAATATGTTTTCGGGAATGCCGGCCACCACCATTTCACACCCTCCCCAAATCAGTAACCTCGATAATACGCTGTTGAGGTTTCTTCAGTTTATCTATCCGGCGGCAGAGATGTGGATTTTATTGGGAGGTGCCTATCTCATGTTTATACTGATGGGTGCCAAACCGCTGTCAGCAGTTTTTGGAGCAATCATAATCGGTTTTTCAACCTACATACCCATTATTATTGGGGCAGGTCATAATGCAAAATTTTTGGCCTACATCTATATTCCCTGGCTCTACAACGGATATTTTCTTCTAACGAGATCGAAGGTGAATCCCTGGCTTGCCATGTTTCTTTTCGCCTGGGCGCTCACTCTTCATCTTCGCGCCTACCATCCGCAGGTTACCTATTTCTTCCTTTTCCCTCTGGGCACACTCTTTTTGTACGATCTGGTAAAAGCGATTCGTGAGGGTGAGGTTAAACCGTTTGCCATTCAAACGGGATGGCTGGTTGCCGCTGCGGTTATTGCTGTGATGGTAACCATTCAACTCTATTGGAGCACGCTTGAATATTCTACATTTAGCATGCGTGGCGGATCAGAGCTTGCCGGTAACGACGGTCTCGCAAGAGATTATGCCTTTGCATGGTCGCAGGGCTGGGGGGAGTTACTGACACTTATAATCCCCGGAGCCTACGGAGGTTCTGAGCTATACTGGGGCCCAAAAACATTTACGAGCGGTCCTCACTATTTTGGTGCACTCTCTTTTCTCTTCTTGATCGTAGGAGTACTTAAATCAACACATAGGCTGAAGTGGGTATTTCTAGGTCCCGGTATTGCCACGATGCTGTTTTCGCTGGGTGAAAATTTTGGTGCACTCAACAATGTCATGTTTGCCTATTTTCCACTATTTGATAAATTCAGAGTGCCGGAAATGTGGTTGATGATCTCTGTGTTTTGTTTTTCGGTCCCTGCCGTTTTTGGGATGGACTGGATTTTGGATCAGATTAAAGAGAAGAAGAATTCACTTCAGTGGAAAAAGCCGGTATATATTGCGTCCGGATTGGCGGCTGTAGTAATTTTGATTGGTTTCCAGTTTCTATCGTTCGAAAAGCCGGGTGAGAGAGAGAATATTGCAGAGCAGATCGCCTCACAAAATGAAGTGCCTGTCGATGATCCCCGGGTTTCGCAGGCTGTAGACCGGTATTTGCAGAACGAAATGATCCCACAGCGGGAGGAGCTTGCAAGAGGGGATACTCTTCGATTTGCATTTCTACTTTTTGCCGGCGTTGGGATTTTATTTGCAGTAGGTTTGCAAAAACTCTCACTTTCCATTGGTGGAATGCTGTTTTGCGTACTGCTTGCATTTGATTTTATCCGCGTTGATCAGCGATACATGAGCGAACGCTCACTGGTTAGCCAGGAATTGGAACGAGAACAGGTTCTGGAGAGGAATGAACGCCCGTTAGATCAGTTTTTAGAGGAAAACGTCAATACGGATGAAAACTGGGAATACAGAGTTTTACCACTGCTTGATAATCCGTTTAACAACGCGACACCCGCTTATTTTTATCCATCTGCCGGGGGCTATTCCGGGGCAAAACTGGGGTATTATCAGGACCTGATTGATGAAGCTATTTTTTCCGGATCATTTGGAATCAATACAGGGGTATTGAATATGCTGAATGTGAAATATTTATCAGCTCAGGGAGCATTTAATATTCCCGGATTTGAAGTAGTTTACCGGGGGCAGGATGGCGTTGTAATGGAAAACCAAAATGTACTCCCGAAAGCATGGTTTGTAGAACGTGTTGAAACGGTTGAAAATCAAACCGAAATTTTAAACCGTATTTCTCAGGATTTTAATCCCTCAGAAGTAGCGTTTGTGAGTGAAGAGGTAAATGCAGTCTCTGCAGCAGATGATCGATCTGTATCTGTTTCGACATATAACGCGAATGAAATTGAGCTTCAGGTAAGCACTGAAGAACCCGGTTTTCTGGTGCTAAGTGAAATCTGGTATCCCAAAGGCTGGGTATCCACCCTTAATGGGGAAGAAATCGACGTGATTCGAACCAACTATGTTTTAAGAGGATTTGAAATTCCGGCCGGTGATCACACATTGAATATGAAAATGGAACCGGTTTGGTATGAAACGGGTAAGTGGGTATCCCGTGCGGGTACGTTGATACTCTTCTTAATTTTAGGCATTGGCCTAATCCGGTATCGAAAAGAGAAAGGTGACCAAAAATCCCGTCAGTAATAGCTAATATTGCACGAGGGGTCACCAGAAAAGTCTTTTGGGGCGGTCTGCACAAAATCCTTTCTGACAGGCAGTACGCTAAAATAAGATATTGGCTTGATGTTGGACGATCGCTCAATCTGAATGAGCCTTCAGCATTCACAGAAAAAATTCAATATTTAAAACTAAACAACCGTAATCCTTACAGGCAAAAAGCTGCCGATCGAATAGAGGTTAGAGAATATGTAAGGGAGAAAGTGGGCGAGAGGTATTTGATTCCATTGTTGCTGGAAACCGATGAGCTGAGTTTATCCGATTGGGAATCTCTGCCTAACAGATTTGTACTTAAAGCCAGTCACGGCTGTGGAATGCTTAAACTTGTTTTTGAGAAGTCAGCTGTTCAGTATGATCAAATTTATTTACTGACTCAGGACTGGCTTAACTTCGATTACGCAAAATTTGGAAGGGAGTGGGTGTATGAGGAGGTGCCTCGGAAAATTGTTGCCGAAAAGTTGATTACTGACAGTGAAAACGAGATTCCTGAAGACTATAAATTTTTCTGTTTTCACGGCCGGGTTGAGATGATACAGATTGATATCGGGCGTTTTAAAAACCAGCGAAGAAATTTATACACTCGCGATTTTCAATTGATCGATGCCAAATGCCTTTACCCAAATTCAGAAAAGCCGGTTACAAAACCTCAGAATTTGCATGAAATGCTAGAAGTTGCTGAAAAACTTGCATCAGAGTTTAATTTCATCAGAGTTGATCTTTACTCATTAAGCAACAGAATTTATTTTGGTGAGTTGACCAATTTTCCCGGTAATGGGTTTATACCATATCAGCCGGATAGTTTTGATTTTGAGCTGGGTAAGAAGTTGAAATTGTAGATTAAATCATATTTGTTTTAAATGGCAAGAAGGGGATGCGTTTGACGTTGAAATTGTAGACTATCATTAACGAAACAGATATGGAAAAGTTAGCACCTGTACACCCCGGAGAAATGTTGAAGGAGGAATTTTTAGATCCAATGAATATTTCTCAAAGAGAATTTGCACGTATTATTAAAGTACCTGCCAATAGAGTGAATCAAATCGTAAATGGAAAACGTGCCATTACAGGAGATACAGCTATACGATTCGGATTGGCATTGAATACCTCACCGGAATTTTGGCTCCGTCTTCAAGACCGCTTTGAACTGGAAAAAACCTATGATGAAGTTGGGGATTCTCTAAAGAAAGAGATACAACCTATCGTGTAAAAGTTTTTTACTAGGTTTCAAACAGTTTAGGCTTCTTTTTAGAGAAAAAGCTTCCTGGTAATCTCCTTTATTAAAAGGTGACGCGGTGTTGCTTTAAAGAGTTCAATCCATCCTGTTTCTTTTCCTTCGGTAATTTTGATGCGGTAGTTTTGATATTTAATCTGCTCCGCATTCATCTTATCCCGATGTTTCTGGAAACAGGCTATGTACCCGTCTATTTGATGTTCGGATGTTGTGATGCTTTCCCGTTCATCGCTCATGTTTACAACTTGTAGCGTGTGTGGTGCAGTCTTGATCGGTCCGAAATCGTGCGCCAGTCGAATCCATAAATCGTAATCCTGAGCGGACTGAAGAGATTCATCATATCCGTCAACTTGTTCCAGGTACTCTTTTTTAGTCAATACCTGATTTCCCACCTGATTGTAAAAAAGAAGGTCATGTAGCGTGATGATCGGTTTTTTCTTCCAGACAATCTCCTTTTCCCCGAAGTCCATTCTATCGTTGGAGGTAACGGCTGAATAGCCTTCTTGAAACTCTTCCATCAAAAGCTCAATGCGTTTGGGTCTCCAAACATCATCATCATCCAACCCGGCAACATACTCACCTTCAGCATTTTCTATAGCAATGTTGCGGCTTGCGGCAGCGCCTTTAGACTCGTTGTTTCGTATAACTTTCAGAGTCTTGTGCTTTTCAGAAAGAGATTGCAACAGTTGTGGTGTATCGTCGCCGGAAGCATCGTCGACAACTACAATTTCCATATTCTCCCAGGTTTGATCCAAAACAGATTGAATAGCGCGCTTCAGGAGTTCTGACCTGTTATGTGTTGGAATAATTGCCGAAACCAGCGGTTTGGAATGATTTTCTGAGCTCAATTTTCTTCTGCTACCATTTCGTTATATTTGTTGCCGAACAAAATACATATGATAAACCACACATCCATAACGATCGCGATTTGCACCTACAACCGTGCAGAATATCTGAGTGATACACTAAGATATTTGTCTGAACAGACTGCAGATTTCAATCACTTTGAGATTTTGGTGATTAACAACAACTCTTCAGATCAAACAGCAGAAGTATGTGCCGATTTTGGAGAAGAGAATCCCCATCTGAACTATAAGGCAGTTGAAGAAACCAAGCAGGGACTGTCGTTTGCCAGAAACAGGGCAATTGATGAAGCAACATTTGATTCGATACTCTACATTGACGATGATGTTCATTTATCAAAGGATTTTGTGAACACAGCTCTTCGTAATCAGCAAAAAAATCCGGATGTAAAATGTGCCGGCGGACGAATTGAGGTCTCGTTTGATGACGGTGAACCCGACTGGATACCGGACGAGTTGATGCCGATGTTTGGACTGCATGATTTGGGAGATCGGCACAAAGTGTATCCAAAGACGAATTTTCCGCGAGGCGGTAACATGATGATCAAAAAGGAGGTTTTTGATACTATCGGACGGTTTGATACGGATTTGGGCAGAATCGGGAAAGAGCTTTTGGGTAGCGAGGAGAAGGCCTTTTTTGATCGGGCCAGGGCACACGGGTTTAAGCTTCACTATTGGCCTGAAATGAGTTTGCAGCACCGAATCGGACAACAACGTCTGACCAACGAGTATCTTAAAAATCAGTCGATTGGAATCGGATACAGTGAAAAAGTTCGACTGAAACACTCATCCCTGAAAAAAGCAGCAAAGATATTGAGTGAATTTGTGAAATTTGCAGGCAGTTTAATATTGAGTTTCGGGTATCTCTTGAAAGGAAAAACGAAAGCGGCTTCTTTTATATTAAAGTTCAGGATTTGGGTTATGAGCGGATTTATAAAATCTGATCGTGGAGGTGCGTAGAGTTGGGGATCATTGCAAAACAGAGTTTTTGGAACAGCCTGATCACCTATGTTGGAATCAGTCTGGGTTTTGTTTTGACGATCTTTCTCTATCCTCATATTCTCAATCCTGACCAATACGGGCTTACCCGCGTGATGGTTTCTGCGGCTTTAATTTTATCTCAGTTTGCACATCTGGGATTTCAGAATCTGATTCTGCGCTATTTCCCATTTTTTAAAAATGCATCTCCAAAAAAGCATGGTTTTCTATTCTGGGCATTGACGGTTCCGCTTGGTGGTTTTTTACTCTTTACGATTCTCTTCTTTCTGTTTGATGAACTGTTGATCTCTGTTTATGACGAGCGGTCACCGCTTTTTGTGGACTACTACCTCTGGTTGCTGCCGCTAACACTTTTTGTACTCTACTTTGAAGTGCTCAATAACTATCTGAGGTCGCTTCGTGACTCAACTACGGGCTCCATCGTAAATGAGGTTTCACAGCGGCTGTTTGCGATACTGTTTCTCGGCTTCTATTTCTTTGGATGGATCAGTTTCGCGCAGTTTGTAGCACTGTTTGTGCTCAGCTATGCATCACAACCAATGATCATTCTGGCACAGATTATCCGTAAAAAAGAGTTTCAGATTAAACCAAACTTTCGGATTCTGAAAAAGCCTTTGGTGAAGGGTATGGCTAATTACAGCCTTTATTCACTGTTGGGCGGTTTGACAACGGTTCTGGTCTGGAATGTGGATGTATTGATGCTTGGCTCAATGGCGGGGCTCGAAAGTACAGCCATTTACGCAATTGCATTTTACATAGGATCAGTCATTGCTGTACCGCAGCGCTCCATCGACAAAATTGCGACTCCTTTAATTTCTGACTTTATCAAACAGAAAAAGTGGGGAGAAGTTGACAAAATCTACAAGAAGACATCGCTTAATCAGCTTATTCTCGGGCTCACAATTTTTGGAATCGTCTGGCTGAATGTAGATCTGCTCTTCACTTTTTTACCGGAAATATATCAGGATGGTAAATGGGTAGTGTTTATTATCGGTATCGGTAAACTGATCGACATTGGAAATGGCTCAAACGGTGTAATCTTACTCAACTCCAAACACTACAGAGTAAGTTTTTATACGAACATAATTTTAGTATTGGTAACAATCGGGGCGAACTATCTGCTTATACCGCAGTATGGGATTGAAGGTGCAGCGATTGCCTCTGCAGGAGCAATATTTATCTACAACGGGGTTAAGTATTTATATGTAAAATTCCGGATGAAAATGACGCCTTTTACAATCAAAACAGTTGTAGTACTGTTTTTGGGAGCTGTTGCACTGTACATCTCAGGGCTTAGTAATTTTGGCTTTGAAAACCTGTGGATTTCCGGAACGCTTAAGTCCCTGATCTACTTAGCACTTTTTGTGGCACCGTTACTCTATTATCGGGTATCGGAGGATATACATCAGCTGATTTTTAACTCAAAAAAGGAAATCGAAAATGAAAGTATTACTGGTCAATAATCAATCGGATGAACCGGTAATGGAGTTCGGAGATTATCCAACTCCTGAACCCGCGGAGAATGAACTGCTTGTGAAGGTTAAATCCACGGCACTTAACCGGGCTGATCTGCTTCAGAAGAAAGGGAAATATCCTGTGCCTGAGGGTGAGTCCCCGATTATGGGATTGGAAATGTCCGGTGTTGTTGAGTCTGCTGGAAAAGGTGTTACAAAATTCAGTGAAGGTGATCGTGTGTTTGGCCTTCTTGGCGGCGGAGGATATGCCGAGTACTGCACGATCCATGAAGAGATGGCTCTTTCTATACCGGATTTTATGTCATTTGAGGAAGCAGCGGCAATTCCGGAGGTTTTTTTAACGGCCTACCAGGCACTGATGTGGCTGGGTGAATTAAAGAATAAAGAAACGGTTTTGATTCATGCGGGCGCAAGTGGGGTGGGTACGGCTGCCATTCAACTCGCTAAACATTTAAAAAAGGCTCAAATTGCGGTAACAGCCGGCAGTAAAGAGAAACTGGATCTCTGTCGATCATTGGGAGCCACGCTACAGATCAACTATAAAGAGCAGGATTTTGCTGAAAAGATTCGGGAGAGATTTGGTGAAAACAGCGTTGATCTGATCATCGATTTTGTGGGCTCGCCTTATTGGGAAAATAATATTAGCAGTCTGGGGATGGACGGACGATTAGTTTATCTGTCTATGCTTGGAGGAGCCAAAGTTGAAGAGATGAATCTTGTGCCAATATTAAGGAAAAGACTGACCGTTCGGGGGTCTACTCTGCGAAATCGCTCGCTTGATTATAAAAAACAGCTTACTGAGCAATTTTGGAACAGCACAAGAGATCTATTTGAAAAAGAGAAACTTGCGCCGGTTATCAGCGCAATATTCGATTGGAGTGATGTAGAGAAAGCACATCTAATGATGAGTAAAAACAAAAATGCCGGAAAGATAATACTCAATGGCATGTAGTGAGTTAGATAGATTTAACAAAATTCTGCGATTGTTAATCAGATCTATAAGCATAAATGCGTAGGTTCTGCTATTCTAAACCAAGGAACTTATTACAGGCCTGTTTTACCAAAATGGTGAATAACATATTTAATTCAATACTGATACTGCTCATTTTTTCGGTTTCTGCAGTAGCGCAGTCAACCGATATGGAGCTTGATATTAGAATGGATTCCGATTTTTCGCAAGAGGATCTGTCTGAAATGTTCAGTGCAGTGATTGAGCAAAATGGTGCAGCTCAGTTTTTCCAAATTACTGCAGAAAACAGATCCAGCGGCATCCTGAGAAATAATTTTGTAATTCTTGAAATACACAGTGAGGCTTTTGGAACAATTCTCACTGCAGAGCAATCATCATCCGGTTTTTTTAGTCTGAACCCGGGTGGGCAAATTACCTTTTCAAACTTGAGCATAACGGAAATATCGAATCTTGAGATTCAAGGTGAGCCCGAATTTGACTTGGTGATTACATCGAATGGAAGGAAACTTATTCAAAATTTAAGAAGAGGTTATCTGATTACCGATGATCTCTTCACGTTAAATGTTAGAATAGAGCAAGATATAATGGACAACCGGGAAACGGTGACACAGGAATCTGTTTCGTTTGAGACAGCTCTTAATGAACGTGAACTTGTTATTGAGACAGACCGTGAGATTGTAGCTGAGCTGATGAGCCTTAATGTATCAAACGAAGCTCCTGAATTTTCGTGGAGCGGAGAACAGAATAGGGCGTATCGACTGATAATTGTAGATAATGATCGAGCACAAAACGCGGATGCTCTGTTTTCCGAAAGATTTGCCAGGGAACATTCTGAAAGTGATATCCGTGATGAACAGGCCGGAGTAGTATTGGATGTGATAGCCAGTGAATCCAGCTATCAAATACCGGATCGATTTGCAGGACTGTTTGAGCCCGGAAAAACATATGCATGGCAAGTACAATCCACTAAACAGACGGTTCTGGATAATTTTGTTCAAGCCTATACGGATCGACTTGAGTTTACTACAAGTTTCCCTATTGAAGGTGAAATTCGTGAATTGCTGGTTAACATTTTTGGTGAAGAGCGAACAAATGAGTTTATAGAAAACGGTCTGCTGCTTGATCAGATTCAGGTAGACGGTGCAACATACTCTAAAGATGAAGTGCTTCAAATTTTAAGAGAAATGTCAGAAAAAATTGAAAATAATCAACTAAAAGTAGTTAGCTAACGAAAGGTGGCAGAAATGAAAAAAACAATTATAACACTTGTAATAATAGGTGCGATTATAACCGGAATTATTGTGCTGCTATCAGACAGCGGCGATGACAGCTATGAAGTGCCGGTTTTGAATGAAACAGATGATGAGGTCGCATTTGTAAGAAGATATGTGCCTTCAGTAACTGTAACGAATGTTTCATATGCTGACTCATTACAAGAGGTTGGAAGAGCATTGATTTCCGGTGATACATTAACGACCGGTAATAGCGGTTACGCAATGGTTCTGTTTCTGGATGAATCCATTGCGAGGGTGAGTCCATCTTCTCAGATGGTTATTCGTAGTGAACTCAACCCCGAAAAAAATCTGAATTTACGTACTCATGTTGGCATGTTACTTGGCGGTATGTTTCTGGATGTAGAGAGCAACCCAAACCGTGAGTTTGAGATAACTACAACACGGGCTGTGGCTTCTGTGAAAGGAACACGCTTTGGTGTAACAGCCGATGATAAAATCTGGGTAGAAGAGGGAGAAGTAGAAGTAACAATCAGGGAGACCGGCGAAGTGCGTTCGCTGGGAAATAAAATGTATCTGCAAGTGGAAGAAGATGGCACCGTAGATAGCGGTGAGTTGACCGACCAAGAGTTGGCAGATCTGACTGATGAATACCAAATTCTTGAGAGTGATTTGATCGAACGACAAATGAAGATTCAGTTTAGAAACAGATCAGGAGATCCTGTTGAAGAACAAATCAGAGTGTTCGAACAATCGGATTCATCAAATGAATAGTTTCTGCCTGTAAGTACAAAAACCTCTTTTCATGTAAATTGGAAAGAGGTTTTTTTGTTTGATCTAATCTCAACCCGAATGATTCTTTTTGTATTTTTGGCTCATGAAAAAGAATGAGCCACGAAAAATTGCAATCATTGGTGGAGGAGCCGCCGGTTTTTTTACAGCGGTGAATGCCGCAAGACAAAATCCGCAATTGGACGTCACTATTTTTGAGAAGTCGAGGGAAGTACTTTCAAAAGTTAGGGTTTCCGGCGGTGGACGATGCAATGTTACGCACCACTGTTTTGATCCTGATATGCTTTCAAAACACTATCCCAGGGGAGAAAAAGTTCTGCGCTGGAGCTTTGAACAGTTTCAAGCCAAAGACACAGTGGAGTGGTTTGAAGATCGGGGCGTAAATTTGAAAACCGAAGAGGATGGGCGAATGTTTCCAATCACGGATGATTCGCAAACAATTATCGATTCCCTGATGAGTGATGCCCAAAAGTATGGGGTGAAAATTCGCACAAAAACAAAAGTTGATGCCGTTGTACCTGAAGCGGATGGCGGTTTTCAGCTGTCAATTCACAAAGGCAGTCCAGAATATTTTGACAGAGTGGTAGTTGCCACAGGCGGTTATAATCGGGAGAAAGCGTATGGGTGGCTCAAAACACTGGGGCATTCGGTTCATTCACCGGTACCGTCACTTTTTACATTTAACTTTCGCGAGAAAGTGTTATCTGATCTTGCCGGAATCTCTGTTAAAAATGCGCATGTAAAAATTGAGGAGTTATCCTTTGAGGAAGCAGGCCCCGTTCTGATTACACACTGGGGATTGAGCGGTCCGGCTGTTCTGAAAATTTCTGCCTGGGCAGCACGGGATCTGCACGATCTGGAGTATCGGTTTCATGCATTGGTGAACTGGGTTCATCCTTTAAATGAGCAGGAGACGAGAGAAGAATTGATCAAACTTCGTGAAAAAAATGCCCGAAAAACAGTATCGAAGCAGGATCAATTTCCGTTTCCCAACAGATTATGGGATCGATTTCTGGAACTGTCGGGTATCAAAACCGATAAGCGATGGGCTGACCTTTCAAATAAAGAGATCCACGATCTGACGCAGACGCTGTTTCGAAGCCGCTATAATATTCAGGGAAAAACCACCTATAAAGAGGAGTTTGTTACCTGCGGGGGGATTCCTCTGAATGAGGTGAACCCGGATACACTGGAAAGTAAAATTGTGCCCAATCTCTATTTTGTTGGAGAGGTTCTGGATATCGACGGTGTGACCGGCGGATTCAACTTTCAAGCCGCATGGACAAACGGTTGGCTGGCGGCGAATGCTATTGCTAGTCTTGAGTCATGAGATGTGAGTCGTGAGTTCTCACGACTCAAGACTGTGGACTCACGACTATCAACTACAAATACTTACTCGCCAGGTTTGCCAGTGTCGATCGTTCGCCTTTTTCCAGGTTGATGTGAGCGTAGATTTTATTGTTGTGAATCCGGTCAATCATATAGGAGAGTCCGTTCGTCTGGGTATCGAGGTATGGGGTATCGATCTGAAAGATATCCCCTGTAAAAATGATTTTTGTGTTTTCTCCGGCACGTGTAATAATCGTCTTGATCTCATGCGGAGTCAGGTTTTGAGCCTCATCAATAATAAAAATCACATTATTCAGAGATCGTCCGCGAATGTAGGCCAGAGGTTCGATGGAGAGTTTCTCCGTCTGTATCAACTCATCAATTTTTTTATAGGACGAGCTGCTCTCCTTATACTGATTTTTGATGATACTCAGGTTATCCCACAACGGCTGCATGTAGGGATCAATTTTTGACTTCACATCACCCGGGAGATATCCGATATCGCGATTGCTCAGAGGCACAATGGGCCGTGCGAGATAGATCTGGCGATACTCTCTTCGCTGCTCAAGTGCCCCGGCCAGTGCCAGCAGCGTTTTTCCGGTTCCGGCTGCACCGGTGATGGTTACGAGCTGAATCTCAGGATCCATGATGGCGTGAAGCGCAAATGTCTGCTCGGCATTTTTCGGTGAAATCCCGTAGGCGCACATCGGTTTGATCAGCTCAACATTTTCATTTTTGGCGTTGTAATGTCCCAAAGCAGAGCTGGAGTGATTCTTCAGGATGTAGTAGTGATTGCTAATCGGTTCACTCTTCTCCAGTTTGCTGTGTTTAATATGCCCTTTTTTGTATAGATCGTTGATAGGCGCATTGTCTTCAAACTCCAGCTCGGTTTTGCCTTTGTAGAGATGGTCGATATCCTTGATCCGGATGGTCTCATAATCCTCGGCATCCAGCTTCAATGCACGAGCCTTTAATCTCAGGTTGATATCTTTGGATACCAGCACCACTTTCTTACCGGATTCCTCTTCTCGTAAATGAAGAGCTGTATTTAGAATCCGGTGATCATTTTTTACCGATCCGAAAAGTCTGGACGCAACATCATCCAATCCTTCATCACTGACCACGCGTATTTTTCCATGAGTTTTTCCGTTCAGCGGGATCCACTTCTCAATCATATTGGCGTCGGAAATCTTATCCAGATATCGAATAAACTCCCGGGCGTGAAGATTGGTTACCGAATTGCCTTTTTTGAAGGAGTCAAGCTCCTCAAGCACAGTAATCGGAATAGCGATGTCGTGCTTTTCAAAGTTTCTTACAGCATCAGAATCGTAGAGAAGAACAGAGGTGTCGAGTACAAATATCTTCTTCGCTTTTTTGGCGCGTGGCATAGGCAAAGCGGGTCAGGTTGATGATATTATTTCTGTAGATTGCTACTTAAACAATACCTAAACGGCCTGATAGAATCAACAAAAGTGAGAAACTTAATATTGATTTAATGAACGGGATTTGGCCTCATAATTGCAGCATATTTATTTAACTTAAGTTTGGTATAGGGATTTAGATAAAGTATCTGAGATTGTCCAAAAAGTGAATCAACACATAACCAAGCTTAAATAATTTAACTTTATATCCCTCTCTATTAGTTAGAGAGGGATATAGGGTGAGTCTGAAGGAGAAAACCAAATTATTTAAGCGCTATTCGAACTGATGTACCTTTTTGGACAGCCTCACTTCTGATGTTGCTAAATACAATGAATTTATATCAGATACACGTTATTGAGAAAATTGATACAGGGCAATACTCAGGGCAACTGCCGCATTCAGGCTTTCCACATTATCTGCGTTTCCGTCAATCCTGATTCTTTGTCTCGCTGTCATAAGTTCCGGATTTACTCCATTCCCCTCATTTCCAACAATCAGGATATTGTTTTTTGGAGTTTGAACCTCTTTTAAAGAAACAGATTCCGTTCCACCATCCAATGCGGAGACATTCCAACCGACTGCTTCAAAGTTTTTCAGCGCTTCGGAAAGATCTGTTTTTATGTAGGGAAGGGCGCCGGTTGCACCTGCGGTACTTCGTACTACTTTGGGATGAAACGGATCAACGGTTCCATGGCCGATCAGTAAACCGGATACGTTGAACCAGGATGCGGTTCGGATCATCGTGCCCAGATTTCCGGGATCCTGAACGGCATCAACCGCAATTAAAAGTCCATCGGACTGTGTTAATTCCTCCAGGGTTGTTTCCTCCGGTGTGTGGCATATGGCGAGGACACCCTGTGGTGTATCTGTATCAGACATAGAGTTGAAATCATCAGTATCCAATTCAAAGAGCGGCAGATCGGAGCTCTTGAAAGAATCGTCCAAATGAAAGTCTTTTTCAACGATAACGGCTTCAATTTTAATGCGATTTTGACTGAGGATCTGTTCAACACAGCGTAAGCCTTCAGCAATAAACTTGTTTTCGCGCTTGCGGTATTTTCCCTGAAGCAGTTTTCGCCATTCGGTGAGCTGACGATTTGATGGGGATGAAATGGCCATAAATTTAATCTAACTCCTTAGCATAAATTGGGTTTCGCTATTCAACATTCTATATTCCAAGAAACTAATAATTAAGACAAAGATATAGTATGAAAGATTTTTTGAGCAAGCTCGGTATTAAAGAGAAAAATGCCGGAACGTCTACCGGTCAGAATTTTATTGAAAACACGTCTGCCAAACTGATTACAAGCCGAACTCCGTCTGACGGATCAGAAATTGGATCTGTTTACGAAACGGCCAAAGAGGATTATGAGCAGGTTGTAAAAGCATCGCAGGAAGCGTTCAAAGAGTGGCGCATGATGCCGGCTCCGCAGAGAGGTGAGATCGTTCGCCAGATCGGACTAAAACTGCGTGAGTACAAGGAACCGCTCGGCAAGCTTGTTTCCTATGAGATGGGTAAAATCTACCAGGAAGGATTGGGTGAAGTACAGGAGATGATCGACATCTGCGATTTTGCCGTGGGGCAGTCACGAATGCTCTATGGAAAAACGATGCACTCCGAGAGGCCCGAGCACAGAATGTATGAGCAGTGGCATCCGCTGGGTCCTGTGGGAATTATCTCAGCGTTTAACTTTCCGGTTGCCGTTTACAGCTGGAACGCAATGATTGCCGCCGTATGCGGTGATACGGTGATCTGGAAAGGATCAGAAAAAACTCCGTTATGCTCCGTTGCGGTTCAGAATATAGTTGGAGAAGTACTGAAAGAAAATGATGTTTCTGAAGGAGTTTTTGGGATGATAACAGGCGGCCGTGAAGTGGGCGAGTGGATGACCAACGACGGGCGGATTCCGTTGATTTCTGCTACCGGATCCATCCCGATGGGTAAGCAGGTTGGGAAAACCGTAGCTGCCCGATTGGGTAAAACCATCCTGGAGCTGGGCGGAAATAACGCCATCATCATCAGTAAAGAAGCAGATCTTGAAATGGCCATTCGCGCGATTGTATTTGGCGCGGTTGGGACAGCCGGGCAACGCTGCACCAGTACCCGGCGACTGATTATTCATGAAGATGTGTACGATGAGCTGAAGGATCGTCTTGTGAATATCTATAAGAGTATTAAAATCGGTAATCCGCTCGATTCAGATACATTGGTAGGCCCGCTTATCGATCAGGATGCCGTTGATATGATGCAGTCAGCCCTGAAGAAAGTTGAAGAAGAGGGCGGATCTGTTGTTTGCGGCGGTGACGTATTGGAAAACATGGAAGGTCACTATGTGAAACCGGCTATCTGTGAAGTTGAAAATCACTTTGAGATTGTACAGCATGAAACGTTTGCACCGATACTCTACATGATCAAATACAGCGAACTGGATGAGGCTCTCAAACTTCACAATGGTGTAGTACAAGGACTCAGCTCATCCATGTTTACGCTGAATATGCGCGAAATGGAGAGATTCCTGAGCCATGCCGGATCAGACTGCGGAATTGCGAACATCAATATCGGAACGAGCGGTGCTGAAATTGGCGGAGCGTTCGGCGGTGAGAAAGAGACCGGCGGCGGACGAGAATCCGGCTCTGATGCATGGAAAGCTTATATGCGCCGACAAACCAATACCATCAACTGGGGCGATGAACTGCCGCTGGCGCAGGGAATTGAGTTTGATGTGTAAATGATAGATTTCATCAAATTGGAATAACTGCGGGTATTTATAACACTTTTATAGTTGTTAGATAAATATTCGTGTTATTCCGATGATGAATTTTTTAAATGACTTCATTACTTATTGTTGAGGCAGGTCGTTATCAATTACAGATTGATTATGACAACATTTATCAGATATTAAGGGGGCATGGATAAAAAAAGGTGGAAAAATACTGAAGCTGAATTTGATGCACTTTTTGACCTTAGTGAGAGTGAAAAGAAGAAACGGCTAGAAACTCTGCGTGAAGAGAACCCGCAGCTTTATAAGGATCTCAAGCACCTTCTTGAACTAACTGAAAACTCCCAAAATTTTCTTGAAGAGGGTCGGGATAAATACCTGAACAGTCTGTACAAAGATCTGGCATCTGAATCGGTTCTGGAAACAGAAGAAGAGTTCATGCCTAGAAAAGTTGGCAGATATAAA
Source organism: Rhodohalobacter sp. (assembly GCF_034521535.1). Taxonomy (GTDB): domain Bacteria; phylum Bacteroidota; class Rhodothermia; order Balneolales; family Balneolaceae; genus Rhodohalobacter. The sequence goes on from NZ_JAXHMF010000007.1 coordinate 87,490, forward strand.
CTCCTTAAACCGATTGGCAGGGGTGGAATGGGTAATGTCTACCTGGCCGAGCGAGCTGACGGACTGTTTGAACGGAAAACGGCTATAAAATTTGTTCGAACAGAACTTAACAACAGCGAGGTCAAAAAAAGATTCAACCGTGAGAAGAAGATTCAGGCATCGCTTGATCACCCTTCTATTGCTCGTCTTTACGATGCAAGTACCGATGAGCACGGTGTTCCGTTCCTGGTAATGGAATACGTGGATGGCCAGCCCATCACCACCTATTCGGATGAAAATAATTTGTCAGTAAGGCAGCGCGTTGAGTTGTTTATCTCTGTTTGCCAAGCCGTACAATATGCCCATCAAAATCTGATTATTCACCGGGACCTGAAACCTTCAAATATCCTGGTTAATCCGGAAGGCGAATGTAAACTGTTGGATTTCGGCATTGCAAAACTGCTAGATCAGAATGGGGATTTGCCTGAATTAACCCGGTCGGGGCAGCAATATTTCTCAATGAAGTATGCCGCACCTGAGCAGATCCAAAATGGACCGGTAAATACCCTTACCGATGTCTACTCTTTGGGAGTTCTGCTTTATAAACTATTAACCGGTTCGTTGCCGTACACAATTACTGAACAAACCACCTACGGCGAATTTGAGCGAAAAATATGTGATGATCCGGTACCGAAACCAAGCTCTGTAGTTCGAAAGTCTAAGGATTTATACAGGCAGCTTAAGGGGGATATGGATAACATTATTCTGAAGGCTCTCGAAAAATCGCCCGACCGCCGTTACCGCTCAGCTGAGGCGCTGTCTGACGATTTGAAACGATATTTGGATAATTTACCGGTATCGGCCCGGCCGGTGGGGATTGTTTACAGGTCTCGTAAATTTATACAGCGTAATAAGAAGATTTCATCCTTTGCAGCTCTTCTTCTTATCATCATTATTTCGGGTTTATACTATCATACCACCGAAATAAGAAAAGAGCGCGATATCGCAAAAATACAGCGTGACTTGGCCGAGCTTGAAGCTGCTAAAACGGCGCGGGTCAGCGAATTTGTGGTAGGCCTATTTGAACAATCCGATCCCTACTCCAGCTCCGGAAAAGAACTTACTGTTGGCAGCCTACTGGCACAGGGAAGAGACAGGATAGAAACGCTGGATGAAGCGCCATTGGTTCAGGCCGAAATGTATATGGTTCTGGCAAGAGTGTACCGTTCACTGGCTGAGCATGAAACCGCACATAATCTATCGGGTCAGGCGCTCTCATTGCTGGAGGAACAGGCATCCCCTGATTCAGTAAGCCTGGCAAATGCCTGGACAATGCGGGCATACACCTTGTCCTCCTTAGGCCGTTACAATGAAGCAGAGGAGGCGCACAGGCAAGCTTTGGAGCTGACAAGCCCTGAAAATAAACCGGCGCTGGCTGAACGTCTGAACAATCTTGGCTTGGCACTGTTTTCACTCGGGCAGCTTGACGAGTCACAAGAACTGCTGGAGGAGGCACTTACTCTGCGAAGGGCTGAGCTTCCTGAAAGTGCTGAGTTGGCAGCATCACTCAATAACCTGGCTCTGGTACTGGCTGCACAAGACAAGCGTGAAGAGGCCGAGCCACTTTACAGGTCCGCGCTGGAAATGAGACGGTCAGTTCTGGGTGATGAACATCCGACTACTACTTATTCAATGACCAATCTGGCTACTCTTCTGGATCAAATGAATCGGCTGGAAGAGGCTGAAGCCGGTTACCGGGAAGCACTGCGCATCCGTCGCAACATTTTCGGTGATGATCATCCGGCTGTAGCCAGTGTGCTGTATCAGATTGGCTGGCTGCAATCGCGCCGGGGTGAACTTGAACAGGCAAGAATACATCTCGAAGAAGCACTTGAAATTCGTAGCCGGGTTCTCGGACCTGACCATCCCTCTACAGCGGTAATCCTGAATGCGGCAGCAGTTGTTGCAAGAGACATGGGAGAAGTGGATCAGGCCGAACAGTGGCTGAGACGGGCTTTATCAATCTATCGTTCGGTTTTCGGCGATTCCCACCATGATATCGCTCTTGTGCTTGCAAATATGGGGCAAACAATGCAGGTAAAAGGGAATAGTGCGGAAGCTGAGCGGCTGCTGTTACAGGCACTGGAAATGAATCGTCGTGAATTGGGTATGGAACACCGGCACGTTGCCGACAATCTTCGCAACCTGGCCGAACTTGAACTTGCTGAGGGTAACAAGGAACAGGCTGCCGATTATGCATCTTCTGCCAGAGAGGTTTTGGATGCATTAGGCCTGGATGAAGAGCACCCCGACCGGCGAGTATTGGATGATCTGATTAAGCAAATTCAAGAAGTGTGATCTGCTGGATTGGTCTGGATTTCAAACAAATGAACCGCAATATAGTTATTAGGTCATAGAGCAAAATGAAACCAAAAAGTAAATATTCCGGAGGAATCACCTGTTTATAGAAAATGTGATGGGATTACCATCATGCTCCGTAGGTGCGTCCTGTTGTCGCTTATTTCACCTTATCAAATTTTTGAGAGTCGCAAATGGAGCTTTTTAATCGTGGTTATGGTTGAACTTACAAACAGAGAAAGATTGGAGTGTATTTGTTCTTAAGATAGTCTCTGTTATAATTTTTTTTAACCCCATAAACAGATCATGATTAAAAAACTTTTTTCTACTCGTCTTGATGAATTTGTCAGACCTGATGTTGCTATTCTTTTACTTCGAATCGGTGCCGCGGCCCTGATGCTCACTCATGGAATTCCTAAACTGTTGAAGGTTTTGGAAGGAGACTTCAGCTTTGGCGATCCCATCGGCATTGGTCCGACAGCCTCATTAATTCTGGTCGCATTTGCCGAAGCGATTTGCGCTGCACTGGTAGTGATTGGTTTGATGACCCGAATTTCCTTAATACCACTGATCATCACGATGATTGTTGCCGTCTTCGTAGCTCATGCGGGTGATCCATTCAGTGATAAAGAGTTGGGGCTGTTTTTTCTGATCAGTTTTGTCGTTCTTTTCTTGACGGGTCCCGGTAAATACTCTTTGGATCGAAAACTTTTTGGAAAGTAGTGAATACTTGAGGCCTTCCATATTCGTGCCGGAAGTATGTATTGAATATCTAAGTTCTTATTGATGGTAAAAAAGAAAATCCAGCTCGATTCAGAAGAAGAGATTCTTTTTCGGAGTTGCAAACATCCCGCAATGTTTTATGGAGGTGTGTTTTATTTAACTTATATGATTGTTGTAGGCATAAGTGGAGGGAATCCTATAGCAAACACGATTTTTATTTCTGCTGGGGCTATTTGGACTCTTTTCGGATTGATTAAATGGACATATACGGAATACATTCTTACTAATAAGCGTCTGGTAGTTGTTTCCGGCTATTTTTACTTGCGAGCCGAAAGTATACCGATCGATAAAATTGAACACGTGACAGTTTACCAGACATTGACAGATAAGTGGTGGAACAAAGGAATATTGACTCTGTTTGGAATTGGTATTCAAAAGAAAAGAATTAAGGGACTGAAAAATGCTGAAGATTTTAGAGATGCAGTTCACAGCCAGCTCTCCGTGGATCCGGAGCCGTATTTTTCAAATTGACGATTTTTCAAACCAACTCATCAAATATCCGGAAACTCTCCGGGCCGTATTGAAATAGCAGATCAAGCAGACAGCAATAGGGTTCAAAGCCTTCAAAGTGTTGCCGGTATTCAGGATGGGTGAAATTTACTTTACTTCTGTTTTTGCCTTGCCGCTGGTAGTGCCGGGCATCATGCTCCTGATAATATAGATCTGCCCCCAATCTGTTTGCCAGTTCATCAGGATCAGAAGTGTACTGCTCCATCCCGCTTGAAAATTGAATCTCAGCCGGAATCTCAAGTTCAAGAAATTGAAAAAGGCGCTTTTTTAAAAAGAGTGAAAAATCGAGCAGATGCTCGAAATTGTGTCCCATCTCGATATCCGCACGGATTTCCGGCTCATAGAAATCATAATAGACGCTGTTGCTGTAGTTGAACTTTAATGAGCGAAGAAGAGGATTGATCCATTCACGGCCGTGATCAATCCGCACCTGATTGATCGGTTTTTTCTTATCTGCGGTCATCACCGGCACGGAGACGTAATCGGTTCCCTCCGGAGTTCTAATCAATGCCCGGTGCGTTCTGCCTTTTCGTGACCATTGTTCGCTATCCTGATAGACAATCTGATCAACCGAAATCATGGTGGCGATATCGTGCAGGTCGGGAATCAAAACGGGCTGAAGGATAGCGAGCTTCATATCAAAGAGAAGCTTTATACTCTTGATCGAAAGAGTTTTCGATATGTTCAATACGTCCGGCGATCTCTTCCCACTTCTCCATCTTTTCAGCGGATTCTGCCTTTACCGACTCATACTCCAAAGAGATCTCTTTTACCCGGTCTTCATCATCATAAAAACCCGGATCCGCCATCAGCTCTTCAATTTCCATCTTTCTCTCCTCAAGTTCTTCAATGTCGTTTTCAAATTCATGCAGGCGCTTTTTGAGCGGCTTAACTTTTCTTGATAATGTATTTCGTTTTTCTGCTTCGAACCTGCGCTGTTCTTTCCGGCTCATTCCTTCGGTCGGATCCGAAGTTTTCTTTTTTTCTGATTTCTGTTCTACGGCTTGAACATCTTCAGCTTCGCGTTCCTCCCGCTTTTTGTCGAGGTAGTAGCTCACATTACCCAGCCATGTTTTAATATAGCCCGGCTGAATTTCTAGTGTTTTGTTGACAATCGGGTCCAGAAAATCCCGGTCGTGGGATACAATCATCAAGGTGCCTTCATACTGCTGTAGAGCCTGCTGAAGAATGTTTTTCGACTGCATATCCAGGTGGTTGGTCGGCTCATCAAAAATCAGAAAATTACCGCTGTTGAGCAGCATTTTTGCCAGTGCAACCCGGCTCTTTTCACCGCCGGACAGCACGCCGACTTTTTTAAACACATCATCGCCCACAAAAAGAAAGCAGCCCAGTATTGTTCTCAGTTTTGTGTCATTTTCTCCGGATCCGGCCAGGCGCATCTCCTCCAGGGCGTTGTTTTTCGGATCCAGCTCTTCTGCCTGGTGCTGTGCAAAATATCCGGGTGTAACGTTGTAACCGACTTCTCTCTTTCCTGATGTGATCGGTTCGATACCGGCCAGAATTCGAATGAGTGTTGATTTACCCGCTCCGTTTGGACCTACAACCGCAATTTTATCGCCGCGCTCTATTTCATAATCGATGCCGTCAAATACCGTGTTGTCATCGTACTTTTTAACCAGGTCTCTGAGCTTTAGAACAACCTGTCCCGATCGCTCCGGAGGCGGAAAGCTGAATGAAATTTCAGATTGTTCTTCATCCAGCTCAATCTCCTCCATCTTTTCCAGCTGCTTGATCCGGCTCTGAACCTGTTTCGCTTTGGTTGCTTTATAACGGAATCGATCGATAAACTCCTGAGTCTGCTTCCGCTCTTTCTGCTGATTCTCGTACTGTTTTTTCAGAAGCTCCTGCTCTTCCGCATATTTCTTTTCATAAAAACTGAAGTTGCCTGCGTAGTCATCCAGATTACCTCTGCGCAGTGCGAGGGTGCGTTTTATAACAGAATCCAGGAAAGCCCTGTCGTGAGAAACAATGATCACTGTTCCATTGTAGTTCTTCAGAAAGGATTCAATCCACTGAAGCGACTCAATATCGAGGTGGTTAGTCGGCTCATCAAGCAGGAGATAGGTGGGTTGCCTGAGCAGTAATTTTGCCAGGGCGATACGCATCAGCCAACCACCGCTGAATTCTGTAGTGGATCGCGAGAAATCCTTTTCATTGAAGCCGAGTCCCATCAGCACACGCTCAATATCGGCCTGCAGCGTATAGCTTCCGATATTTTCCAGCTGATGCTGTACTTGCCCGAATTCGTCCAGAGTTTTTTCGTGTTCCTTCGATTCAGGGTCTAACGTATCGAGTTGATGCTGAAGCTGCTCCTGTTTTTTCCGCAATGATAAAATCTCTGAAAAAGCCTGTTCAACTTCCTGGTAAACCGTAAGATCAGGATCGGGATCTACACCATCTTGTGGAAGATAACCGACTGTAGCGCTGTTGCTCATATTCACACTGCCGGAGTCTGCCTCTTGTTCTCCTGCAATTATTTTCAGAAGCGTGGATTTTCCGGCTCCGTTGGGTCCAACAAGACCGATTCGTTCACCGGGATTAATTGTTGCAGAAATTCCGTCAAAAAGCGGACGGTCGCCAAAATAAAGTGTAATCTTATCGAGTTGAAGCATAGATGTGAATAATACTCTTCAAAAAGGTTTTCGGAGCCTGAACCGGTTTAGGATGTTAGGCCGTTCAAAGTTATTTTAAGCCTGAAAAATACCAATCATTCTGATCTGATTTAAATTATTCTCAAATGAAGTTATTGTTACATATTAGCGCGGCTATTCTTTTTTTGTTTATGATCTCATGCAATGGGGATCAACTACAGCAGCCTGTTTATGAGTATGCCCTGACCAGCCCTGCAGAAACGGGATCACGCTATCCATATATGCATCAGGATGAGAGCGGCAAAATTTATATGAGCTGGCTGATGGGAATAGAGGAGGATATGTTTGCTTTTCAATATTCAACCTATAATGATGGAGGTTGGACAAGACCCGGCACTGTAAAAGTGGGAACTGACTTTTTCGTTAACTGGGCAGATTTCCCTTCAATTACCGGTTTTGACGGAGAGGTAACGGCTGCGCACTGGCTGAAGAAAGTTGAAGGCGGGCCTTACGCCTATCACGTTCAGGTCGCTTTTCCTCAGGAAGATTCCAACCGGTGGGGAGATGCCATAACGCCTCATATGGATAATACGCCAACTGAGCATGGGTTTGTAAGTATGCGCCCGATTGATGAAAATCGAATCCTGGCTATTTGGCTGGACGGTAGAGATACTGATGGCAGAGCCGATGATGAGTACGAGGATATGAATAAATCCATGACTCTCCGTTCTGCTGAAATTACCCGGGATGGCGAGATTTTAAGAAGCAGATTGATAGATGATTCTGTTTGTGACTGCTGCCCGACCGACCTGGTAAGAACAGAGGACGGATATCTTGCGGTTTATCGTAATCGGACTGAAGATGAAATCCGGGATATCTATATTTCGCGATACACTCTGGAAACGGGTGAATGGAGTGAGCCAAAAGCTGTTCATGATGATCAGTGGAAAATTGGGGCTTGCCCTGTAAACGGACCCAAAATTGTTGCTGATGGAGATCAGGTAGCTGTGGCCTGGTACACAATGGAGGAGAATGAATCACGAACGTACCTGATTCGGTCTGACGATGGCGGCGAGACATTCGGTGAGCCGATTCTGATTGCCGGAGATCGCTCAACCGGACGCGTTGATTTGGCCATGCTCGAAAACGGCACACTCTATGTGAGTTGGTTGCGTCATCGCGGAGATGTGGGTGATGTAGTCGCTTCGGAAGTGGATCCTGACGGGAACGTGAAAAATTCTGTAACAGTGGGTGTAACTTCACCGTCGCGATCCAGTGGATTTCCGCAAATGGAAGCGTTTGATGATGGTCTGTTATTTGCGTGGACACAAACGGATCCGTTTATCAGGATACGAACGGCAGTCGTTCCATACGAATCATTTGAAGAACAGGAATTGTAATAGATTGTTTTACGGCTTGCCTTCGTCAGCAGAAGCACTATTTTAGTAAGAAATATTAAATCAATCGAAATCATATGCTCAAAAACACTACTAAACTAATCGCAATTTTTATTACAGCTGTCCTGTTTATGGGATGCGCTTCACTGTCTGCACAAACAGATCGTGACGAGTATCGCCAGCAGGCAATTGAAATTTTGGAAAGTGTACCGCTTTTTGACGGGCACAACGACGCTCCGTACCAGTACCGTAATCGTGTGGGATACAAATTCAGCGAACTGGATTTTTACGATACAACCCAGCTTGAAAATCCCATGCATACTGATATTCCGAGACTTAAAGAGGGATATGTGGGAGCTCAATGGTGGTCGGTTTATGTTCCGGCAAGCATTCCGGAAGATGAAGCGGTAAAACGCACCATGGAACAGATTGACTTTGTCTACCGTATGGCCGAAAAATATCCGGATGAGTTTGAAATGGCCTACACCGCTGATGATGTGGAGCGTATTTTTGCAGAAGGTAAAATTGCATCTCTCATTGGAATGGAAGGTGGCCATTCGATTTCAAATTCCCTTGCAACACTTCGGATGTTTTATGACCTGGGTGCGAGATATATGACAATTACACACAGCCGTACACTGGATTGGGCTGATGCTGCAGGTGATGAACCGCAGCACGACGGGTTAAGCGAGTTTGGTGAGGAAGTTATACGGGAGATGAACAGGCTTGGAATGGCGGTGGATCTGTCGCACGTAACTCCGGCCACAATGAAAGACGCTATTGAATTATCCGAAGCTCCAGTTATGTTTTCACACTCCAATGCCCGTGCGATTTCCAACCACCCCCGAAATGTACCGGATGATGTACTGGCACTTCTGCCTGAAAAAGATGGCCTTGTAATGGTCACATTTGTGGAGTCTTTCACTTCCGAAGAACTTCGACAGTGGTATGCCGAACGAAGCGGATATCTTGCAAAAATGGAGTCGCTCTATCCCGGTCAGCCGGATATCATCAGCGAAATGATGGATGAGTGGAGCGAAGAGAATGAGATGCCAAAATCCACCCTGGAACAGGTTGCGGATCATATCGATCACATCCGTGATCAAGTTGGTGTGGACCACATCGGGATTGGCGGTGACTATGATGGAGTTTCCTCCCTTCCAACCGGTCTTGAGGACGTCTCTACCTATCCGGATCTTTTTGCGGAACTTCTCAAAAGAGGGTACAGTGAGGATGATCTCCGAAAAATTGCCGGTGAAAATATGCTGCGGGTACTGAGAGGTATTGAAGCAACAGCTGAACGTCTTCAGCAGGAAACAGAACCTTCCGAGGTACTGATTACAGATTTTGAGTAATATTCTATATTCATTCTGATTGTTTAAACCTTAGTTCGATTAATAAATTTGTTTATAGATCATCGCCTTAGTAAATCATAAATGGTCTTCCGGAGATTCCTCCACTGCAACCCCGACAAAAAAGCAGTCGGGGTTTCCGGTCGGAATGACAGGCTGAGTCTGGGAATAGGCAGCGGGCAGCTCCCAAGCTTTTCCAAAACACAGTCAGTTATGCCCGCCTGCGCTGATGCTACGGAGGACAGGCCCGCTGCTGCCTTACCCAATGCCTTGTCGTCCCGACTAAGAGAGCCTGTCTGCTGAAGCTTTAGCACAGGCAGGCGTAGCGAACGCACGGAGGGATCTCATTAATAGAGGCTATAATGGCTGATATACTTCATATTGATCTTGATACCTTCTTCAATATCTTTTTAAGATTTGTACACACGGTAGCTTGTTAGTGAAGATTTTTTTTCATTAATCGAGCTCAGGTTTTAAAGGCGAGTCAGTGCGGCTCGCCTTTTTTTATGGATTGAAAATCTGCAGGGTTGATGAGACCGGCGGTTTTATTTTTGATTTTTTATCAGTGTTAAACTTTCAGCCCGAATCGCCTTATCTTCACTCCCTCAATTTTATTTAAAGCGAACCTATACAGTACAGATGTTCAACAAGACCGAAGAAGACGAGAGAAACTATCTAAACGAAGTCATTGACAAACTGGAAGACGCATACCAGGACGTTGATGAAAATGTAGAGCGCTATTCCAGAGAGCTGCAGGAGCAGAAAAACTATCTCTACGAAAATAAAACCGGGATGGACGCGGCTGAGAAAGCCTCGATCAAACAGTCTGTAAATATGCAGGCGATCACCGGAGAGGCCGCCGTTGAATACAAAAAACGTCTGCTGAAACTGATAAAAACTCCCTACTTCGGCCGGATCGATTTTCGCGAAGAGCGAAGCCAAAAGAGCGAGCCGGTCTATGTGGGCATTCACTCCTTTTTTGATGAAGAGGAGAATGAGAATGTAATTCACGACTGGCGCGCACCCGTATCGAGCATGTTCTACGATTTTGAACCGGGACAGGCGTCCTTTGAGGCACCATCGGGCAAGAAAGAAGGAGAGATTGAGCGGAAGCGTCAGTACCGAATCAAAGAGGGCGAGATGGAGATGATGCTGGAGTCGGATCTCTATATCCGAGATGATGTGCTTCAGAAAGAACTGAGCCGCTCGGCCGACGATAAGATGAAGAATATTGTCGCAACTATTCAGCGCGATCAGAACAAAATTATTCGAGATGAGACGTCATCGGTTTTGATTATACAGGGTGTGGCCGGATCAGGAAAAACGTCTATTGCGTTACACAGAATTGCGTTTCTGCTCTATCGCTTCAAGGAGGAGATCAGTTCTAAGGATATTATGATCATCTCCCCAAATAAGGTCTTTTCCGATTACATCTCCAACGTACTTCCGGAACTGGGTGAGGATACCATCCCGGAGATGGGAATGGAGGAGCTTGCCAACCGGGTATTGAACGACAAGTATAACTTTCAGGGCTTTTTCGAGCAGGTTAATCAGCTGCTGGAAAATCATGATGAGGATTACATACGCAGGATTGAGTTCAAATCTACTCCTGACTTTCTGCAGAAACTGACATCCTACTCGAACTGGCTCAAAAGAGAGCGGTTCAGGGCACACGATCTGAAAATCCGGTTCAAGAAAATTCACTCGAACTATTTAAAAGCACGCTACAACGCCAATAATCACCTGCCGCTGATGAAGCGCCATCGCGCGATTGCAACCGATGTGCTGCAAATGGTAAAGAGGAAATACAAGTACGACCTGAAGGCGGAGGAAAAAAAGGAGGTTCGCAAGAAAATCAAAAATATGATGGGCAGCGATAATCTGAGAGTGCTTTATGAGCAGTTCTACGATAGAATTGACCGGCCTGATATGTTTCAGTACGCGAAAGGATCTACCTATGAGTACGCCGATCTTTTCCCGCTCATGTATCTGAAAATGCAGCTTAAAGGAGCGGATAGTTTCGGTGAGGTGAAACACCTTATTGTGGATGAGATGCAGGATTATACGCCGGTTCAGTACGCGGTGCTTTCACGCCTGTTTCCATGCAATAAAACCATTCTGGGAGATGCCAATCAAAACGTGAATCCTTACAGTTCCACCACTGCCGATGATATTGAAGAGGTATTTCAGAACGCTCAGTCGGTTACGTTGATGAAGAGCTATCGTTCAACGCTTGAGATCACAAACTTTACATTGAGAGTTTCACCGCGGGCGGATGTTGAACCGGTTGAACGCCACGGTGAAGAGCCGCAAATTCTGTCGTTTGAAAAACCGGTGGATGAAAAGAAAATAGATCCTGGAGAAGATCAGGGAGTTCAAAAAATCGGAGGATCATACGCTGGGCGTTCTCTGTAAAACGCAGAAACAGGCAGAGAAACTGTTCAAATATCTGTCGAAACACGAAGAGGATCTGCACCTGCTCACTCCCGGCAGCAGCGCGTTGAGTTCAGGTGTTTTGATTACCAGTGCGCACCTTGCGAAAGGCCTTGAGTTTGATCGTGTGATTGTGCCGCATGTATCGGCCGAAAACTATCAGACCGCTGTGGATCGCAGCATGCTGTACATCGCCTGCACGCGAGCCATGCACCGGCTCACGCTTACGCATACGGGGGAAATGAGCAGTTTGATCGCTGCTGAATAGAACCGGATTTCGTACCGGTTCAGAGCTTTCAAAGCTGATTTCTAATAGAGGAGATCGTTTCTTACTTTCAGATTGATTCTGTTAACCATATCTATCTCATTCTATGAAAAAACGGTTCCTCTTTTTCGTCTTCATTTTCTGCCTGCACAGTGTTGTAACTGCTCAAACCACTACGAAATACGATATCTCCTTCGAGAATGCCATACATCACGAGGCGGAAATTTCGGTTCATTTTGATAACCTGGAAGAGAAGGTGCTGGAAGTTCGGATGAGCCGTACTTCGCCCGGACGCTATGCTCTTCATGAATTCGCCAAGAATGTCTATAACGTGAAAGCGTATGATGAAGATGGAAATGAGCTTCCGGTAACGCGCCCGAATCCGCATCAGTGGAATGTTAGCGGCCATAACGGAACCGTTCGTTTTGAGTACACGCTTTTTGCAAACCGTGGAGGCGGCACGTATTCACAAGTTGATGAAGTCCACGCCCACCTGAATATGCCGGCGACGTTTGCCTGGGCCAGAAATTATGAGCACCGGCCCATCGAAATTACTTTTAATACAGACTTTGATCAAAACTGGAAAGTGGCCACTCAGCTTAAGCACCTGGAAGGAAATCGATACCATGCACCGGATTTGGCCTATTTTCTCGACAGCCCGGTAGAGATTGCCGACTTTCATCTGCGGGAACAGGAAGTGGATGGACAGAATATCCGGATGGTACTTCATACGCATGCCTCAGATGAAGAGGTTGATGCGTATTTCGAGAATGTGATGGCTATTGTTCACCAACAGCGTGAGGTGTTTGGGGAGCTGCCGGAGTTCGATTACGGAGAGTACACTTTTCTGAACTGCTACATGCCCAACGCCAGCGGTGACGGGATGGAGCATCGTAATTCAACCGTAGTTACCGGATCCAAACCGATGGACCGGGAGCTGGGCAACTACCGGATCAGCACCATTTCTCACGAGTTTTTCCATGTCTGGAATGTGGAGCGGATTCGTCCTGCTTCCCTCGAACCGTTCGATTTTGAAGAGGCAAACATGAGCGGTGAACTCTGGTTCGCCGAAGGATTTACCAGTTACTATACAAATCTGACGCTGGTTCGGGCCGGCATCATATCAGAACAAGACTATGTTGAGGGACTTTCAGGCGGAATTAATTATGTGAAGAACTCACCGGGTAGAAACTATCACAACCCGATTGAAATGAGCTATCAGGCGCCGTTTGTGGATGCAGCCCGATCAGTGGATCCAACCAACCGCGAAAACACATTTATCTCATACTACACCTATGGCAGTATCCTGGGACTAGCACTCGACTTAAGTCTTAGAAATGAAGGGGGAAGCCTGAATCTGGATGATTTTATGAGATTGGTCTGGGATAAATACGGTCGGGAAGAAATTCCATATACGGTTCGCGATATTCGGGATGCACTTTCAGAATACGCCGGGGAGGAATTTTCAAATGAGTTTTTCAGACGCTACATCTATGACAGCGAGCTGCCGGACTATCAGCAGTTATTGAAGACGGCGGGCGTCAGCCTGGAGAAAGCGAATCCGGACAAAGCGGTGTTAGGTACACCAATCACGATTGAAAATGGGGTAGGGAAGCTGAGCACCAATGCGCTTGTCGGTTCTCCTGTTTACGAAGCAGGTATCAATCGGAATGATGAGATTGTTTCGATTGACGGAATCTTGTTGTCTGAAGTGGAGAGCGTGGATGAAATTCTCAGCACTAAAAAACCGGGCGATCGTGTTGAAATTCGATTCAAACGGATGGGAGAGGAGCGAATGGTTGAGGTAGAACTTGCGGCAGATCCAACCATTCAAACAAAATTGGACGAAACTGCCGGTTCGGCACAACTTCAGATAAGATCAAACTGGCTTACAGGTAATTAACGTGAGTTCGAGATAAAATCTGAGCTAAAAGTCCTTAAACATCATTTGTTCATAGAAATTGGTTATATATTAGCCACTGAAACAGGAAAAACAGAGATTATTCAGTGCCTTCCGTGTTTCCGTGGCTATCTTGTACTTTAAAAACAGGAATAAGTCTTTTTTATGTATAAGACATATCGAACTCACGTTGTTTAAGAAACCTGCTCTATTCATCTAAATCAGACAAAATTCCACGGATCCACTCCCATGAGCTGTCACGTGCAGTTTTGTTAAGTTGAGAAGCATCCGGGGCATCGCCGGTTCTCATGTAACCGTGACCTGCTCCTTCATAAATATTGTAAATATACTCTTTGTCATATTCGCGCATCAGTTCGGAAGTCTCGGGAATCGTGGAGTTAATGCGCTGATCATTTCCACCATAAAAACCATAGACCGGAGTTGAGATCTGGCTGATCTGCTCACCGTCGGTAGGAGCACTGCCGTAGAACACCAGAGCTGCGGAAAGTCCATCCGCGTTGGTTGCATATCTGAAAGTCTGAGATCCACCCCAGCAAAACCCGGCAACCACAACATTTCCGTTTGCAGCCGGCAGCTGTGTTACATAATCCTGAACAGCTTTCAGGTCTTGTGTAATTTGGTCCTGGTCCAGTTCATAAAGTGCATTCCGGGCGGCATCGGAAGATTCAAAATCGGATGTTTTTTGATGCTCCTCATCAAAATCTGACAGCAAATCCGGGGCAATGGCGATATAACCTTCAGCCGCAAGCTGATCTGCAAAACTGCGAACCCAGTCGGTCAGTCCGCGGTTTTCGTGAATGACAATAACAGCCATGGCGTCTTCAGAAACTTCAGGGTAGACCACAAAGTTGTGGATGGTACGGTCGCCATCTGAAACTTCAACCCACTCATGATGACGAGGTGAATCTTCCAGTTGTTCAAGAGCAAAATCTTGCGCAAAAAGCGTTTGACTCACAAATAAAAGAGAAATGGTGATGATCAGGTATTTCATAGGATTGTAGTTGGTTACAGAGTATTGTTAAAAACCCCAAACCGGCTATTTCGTTCAGATTGGATCTTCCGGCCATTGATGACCATCTCGCGTTTTGAACCTATTCTGGGCTCTGTATGAATTGCTTTACAAAACGTTTATTCATTGGAATAAAGAAGTGGAAAGTTTATAAATTGGATGAATAAACTATCAGCGAGGCTTTGCGAAATAATCTGCGAAACTCAGCGAGAAATAAAACGGCCATGAATGATCGGCTCCTATGTTGAGCCCACTTGGGCTTCCTTTATTTCACCACATTAACCAGCAAACCGGTGGATCAAATCATGATAAGGTAGGTCAGTTTCACAATTCCGGCGCGGCTGTTCAGGATGACATTCTTTCGCGGATCGAACAGATCTTCATTATCTCCGGAAATGTGATAGTTCGTATTAAACACCAGGAAGAGATCACTGCCGGGTCGGTGGATCCAGTTGATGCGAAGATTGGTCTGAAGATTCCGGGAAAAGTTATCGTACTGCACCAATGCCCTGGCAAACAGCTTTCGGCTGATGGCGCCCAAAATGGACGTACGAATAGTCGTGGCTTCAAAATCTCCGTTTTCGAAGGGTAGCCGGATAATATTGTGACTCACCCCGCCTTCCACATGTAAATGTTTGGACTGTCGGAATCCGAAATCGACGCCAAAATCGGTGCGGTTTCCGTCATAAAATTGACCGGTTGAAAAATCAAACGATCCGAAGACATTCCGGGCTTCATCTGTTCTTCCCTGGGCTGAGAAAGTGTGAAAGGTATAATCACCTGCAGGGATGATTGCATTCGACCGAAGTGCGAAATCACTGACAAGACGTTCAAATTGTCGTTCGTACTCTATTTCAAAAGACTGACGGTTTCCAAATTCGGAACGAATGGAAGCTGAAAACTCCGTTGTTTGAAGTGTTCCGTCCTGACCCTCAAAATAGTCGTAGGAAGATCGGAGGTATAGCTTGCGGATGGAGGTGGAGGGTATCAGACTGAAGTCCACATTGGGTTTATACTCAAGATTAGCGGAGTATTGGCGGAAATCAAGCCTGCGTACAAAACCAAGTTCGGGTCGGTAATTTTCTCCAACAGAGGTAAATGAAGTCCCGCCTTCGTAGAGGTCGTTTTCAAGTTGAATTGAGATGTTTCCGGCCGCATCGTTCAGGAGAGTGTTGTTGTCCCAAACGTTTGTAAACCATGCGTCGAACTGGCTGGAGCTCCAGAATCGATATTTGGTATCGACTCCAATGGCGCGATTGTAGCCACCCGGACGTTCCACATTGGTGAAAATGGTGCCAACGGTTGCACGGGGAAACAGGGTTGCCTGCAGCCGGGCGATAGTATTGTTAGTGGAATTCACTCCAAAAAGATCTCTCATACCGTTACCGGTTTCAATATTCATGAGTCCGATGGAGTAGCGTCCTGTTTGACCCGTTACCCGGGCACCGGTGAGTATCTGATCGGTCAGGCCAATATTCCGTGAGAAAAATGTTTGAGTGGACCGGACATTTCCGTGCTCAAAGAGTCCGGCACGCTCAAGAAAGAACTCCCTCTTTTCAGGGAAGAAAAGATTGAAACGGGTTAAATTCAGTTGAACATTATCGGCTTCCACCTGGGCAAAGTCGGTATTTACGGTAAGATCGAGAGTCATATTGGAGGAGATGCTGTACTTGAGGTCTCCGCCAAAATCGTAGTTGTAGTCGATATCTGTTTCTTCATTCTGAAGATCGGGACGGATCTCCTGCGCACCGGAAATGAGGTACGGCTTGATCTCAATATTTTTCCCCCTGTTGATTCCCTTCAAACCTTTAAGGCGCCCATACTGAGAAGCGGCGGCAAGAGCTCCGAAACTTCCTCCATACTCCATTCCGATGGCAGGCCAGAGAACCCTTTCATTTTTCCGATTAATCATGCGCGAAACCATCAGGCCAAACTCCAGCTCTTCTCCTTCCGGGAAACGAAGCTGACGAAATGGGATGGCAACTTCCAGCGTCCATCCCTCATCATCGATGGTGGTCTCGCTTAGAAAAACGGCATCCCAGGAAAAACTGTCATAGTTCAGGGTCTCATCTGTTATTAGAGCATCATCCTGAGTTCCCAAGGCGTTCATTTCAAACAGATAGGCGTTTCGTCCGTCTAGGTAGGTATCGATCCCGATATAGGCGTGATCATCGCGGTTATTTCGACCGCCGCGCTCCAGATTCTTGGCTCGGATCAGATCCGGATTTTCATCATAAAACCGGAATGCAAAGTAGAGGTTGTCGCGATCGTAGGCGATGCGTACTTCGGTATCCTCCGTAGCCGGAGCTCCGTCCTGTGGCCATACCTGGGTAAATGTTGTAATGGGTTGAATATCCTGCCAGGCCGGATCATCCAGGTTTCCATCTATGAAAGGCGGATTTTCAGTAAATACGGCATGGACTTCAAAGTCGGTAGGAGCGGGAATGGGTTCGGTGGTTTGAGCAAATCCCCGGATAGCGAGAAATTGAAATGCAACAGTTATGGCAATGAGCAGTTGATATAAATTCATTCAAATTGGTTTAACTATTCTTAAGAAAGAGGAATATAGGAAAATGAAATTGAGCATACGGTAAAAATATGAAAGCGTTTCTACTGAAAAATCTCTTTGGAGTGAATGTTTTCATATGAAATTCATAACTAATATGTAGTCTCATGTTAAGACAAGTATAAATTAACCAAAAACTGCTGGTC
>NZ_JAXHMF010000008.1:0-106660 GCF_034521535.1 Rhodohalobacter sp.
CTGAATCGGTTATTTTTTACTGATAAAGATCAGGGCAGAATCGGAATTCTCAGCCAGCTCCATAGCTATCTTGCCAAACGCCTTTTCTTTGGCGGTTGGTTTACCCAGCCCCATAATAACCAGATCGTGTTGGTTAGATTGAGATACCAGCTCGTTAATAACATCGTTATTGGGTATCACTTCAACCTCAACTTTACCCGGTATAATTCGACTTGCAAAACGTGTCAGGCGCTGATGATTTTTCTTTATGATCTCTTCAGCAGTATCGGACGGAAGGATTTGAATAAATTTCATCTCAGGCTGTGAACTTCGCCACAAGCTTGCGGCTATACGAGCTCTTAACGTATCGTGACTGCTAAAACCGGCAACGGGAATTAATACTTTTTTCGCTTCCGTGATTTTCCAGCCGCTGTAGGGCTGACGAAAAACTACAACATCAGATTTTACATGCTTAACCAGCTTTTCAAGGTTTTGACTGGTTTCATCATCATTCAAATCACTTAATCCCAAAAGCAAACTTCTGCAGTTGTGAACCTTAGCCACCCGCTCAATCTCCTCCCAGGGATGTTCAGCTATCGTGGTTAGTGTATCGGGTCGAAGTCCCGCCTCAAAAGAAGCCTTTAATGCATATTGAGTTACATCTCCGCTGCTGGACAGTCGCCTGTCGATATCATCTTTCTCAATGCTGGGTATTACAATAGACAGCAGCAAAACGCGGCCTACTACGGGAGGAGCCAGTGCATTGGCAACAAATACCATGGATTCGGCATTGGCAGGATTTGAGATCGGGAGCAGAACCAGCGGGCTTAATCCCCTGAGCCGAACCAGATCCGGGTCCAGAGCCTGCTCGGATGCTTCAATAGCTTCCGCTTTCTTCACAAAAAATGAAACGAACAGAACACCTCCGATTATCAGCCAGAATAGAGAAATCACTCCTGCGGCCGGTTCAACAATAGCCTGAAAGATGGCCAACGCAACGCAGGCAGTCATTCCAACGATCGGCAGAGCCGGGAAATAAGGTGCTTTAAAGGTCTCTGTCTCCTTGTAGCTGCGACTGCGCATCAGCATCATAATCACATGGCCGAGAGCAAACGTTATCAGAAAGATCAAACTGGAGGCAGCACCTGCGGCCGCTACATCGGGCAGTATCAAAACAAGCAGGCCTACAATTCCTGACGTAACCCATACAGAAGTAACGGGCGTGCCAAAGCGTTCATCAATATTTGCCATATGGTGAGACAACGTGCGATCGTTCGCCATTCTGAGTGAAATGCGTGAAGCCGCGAACAGATTAGCCTGAAGAGCCGAAAGCATCGAAAATATACCGGCTATCAGTACCAGCCAAAAGCCAAACGCGCCAAGATAGTTTTGAGCCGCAATAGCTAAAACCGTTTCAGGATTATCACGGCTCAATTCCACAATCGATTCGCCGGGCAAAACTCCAACGGTAGACATTACAAAAAGGAGAGGAAGGTAGATCGAAAGACCAATAACCAGCGTTCCGATCATCGCTTTTGGAATAGTTTTTTCGGGATTTTTAATTTCTCCAGCTGCCGATGCAATCAGGTCAAAACCCTGCATGGCTATAAACGTGTATCCCATTGCGGCCACCACCCCGCTGAATCCGCCTGAAAAAAACGGGTCCAGGCTCTGCTTGATATGCGAAAATGGAGTCTGAACAAATACCGCCAGACCTCCTGCTATCAGAATTGCAAAAACAACCAGCTTCCCGATATTGATAAATGCACCGCCGTCGCCCGAACTTCTGGTAAGTTTAAATGTGAAGTAGGCAATGGCTGCCAAAGCAAGCAGAACAGAGAAAAGTTTCAGGCCCACGATATCCTGAAAACCACTTATTGGAATCTGTTGGAGAGCGAACACAGCAAATGAACCAAAACCCAGGGCGTATAAAACCGCGGCAACAAGTGATGCAAACCAGACAATCCATCCAACACCAAAAGCAACCTGCAGTGAAAGAGCTTTTTTTGCATAGGTGTATGTTCCACCGGACTGAGGATTGGCGGATGCCATTTCTGCAAAACTGAGAGCCGTAATTATGGCTATTATTCCGTTAAGAATAAAAGCAACAATTGCAGACGGCCCACTAACTGCAAAAGCGACACCGGCAAGCGCAAGTATACCTCCCCCTACCATGGCCCCAACCCCAATGCCAAGGGCTCCAAAAAGTCCCATTGTACGATTTACCGATGCTGATTGTTGATCTGTTGCCAATCTCTTTCTATTTCAGATTTAGATTAAAGTCGAATGTAAGATGAAATTTTAAAGTACTTAACATCAATTCGATAAAAAATCGTTGAATTTGGAAACCGATAAGTATCCTCATTTTTCAGCTAATGATGGAATGAAACCGGATTCCAATATTACTTCATACTTTTTTTAAAATGAAAAAGAACCCACCGGCCTTGATTGGTGGAGAATTAGCATGGTTTGCATCAAAGCGCGGGAGAAATCGCAACATCTGCTCCCTTGGGAGCGATTGATGTTGTGTAACCGCGCGGGCAAACCAGGCCCGGAAGCAATCACAGTCGGGAGTTTTTGATTACTTTTGGCGGCCCAAAAGTAATACAGAGGGCATAATTGCCTAAGCATTCATTCTTTCAAAACATTTCCAAATAATAGAGACTCATATTTCAAATCCTTATCTCAAATACACATTATTTACAAGTCACCAAAATAATCTCTTAGCATAGAATTCCACTCTTCACTATTGATATAATCCAGCAAAACCTGATTTATTTCATTCCGGTACTCGCTGTTTAGCGGTAATACAATCCCATAGTACTGATCATTGAACGTGTTGGGCAGCAACCTTACCTGATTTCTGTAATCCTGCTGTATCATATATCCAATAATTGGTGCATCGTGTACAAAAGCATCAATATCTTCTTCGTTAACGGCTTCCAGTCCCTCATCTATTGAATCAAAAGTTTGCACCCTTATATTTTCCTGATTCATATACTCTTGAGTTGCAGAGTTCACCAAAACCCCAACCCGGGCATTTGGAAGATCTCCCGGTCCGGTTACCCTACTGTCTAACTGAGTTACCGTTAAACTGGAAGCGATGGAAGCAGTAAAAAATGAGATCACAATAATGGCGGTAAACATCCATATAAACCCTACTACTCGTCCGCCCAATGTTCGGGGTGACTTATCTCCGTAACCGACCGTAGTCATGGTTACGGCCGCCCACCAGAATCCATTACCGATTCCTTCTGCTGCACTGCCGCCAAACTCTTCCTGGTTTTCCTGCCTTTCAAAAATCCAGACCAAAACACCCCAAAATAGCAGCAAGCCAATCAATAGAAGCACAACCCACCAGAAGTCCACAGTGAAAAGAGATTGAATGGATCCTAATAAACCTGTCGATTTATACGGCACGGCAATTCCCAAACCGGTCACATAAAATGGATGGGTAAAATCTACGCTCTCTTCCCGTTCCGATGTGATTGTGAGTGCGGAAACGGCGGCAAAATAGTCTCCTCCGGAAATACCGTCCAGCATTCCCTGGATATCATCCTCCTTGTAAGTAAAGTCCAGTCCCAGCTCATTGCCAATATGTTCCCAAAGTTGGATGGATATTCCGCTGTATTCGCCATTCCCTTCAGCTATTACAAAAGGAGGAACAACCCTCGTGCCTATGACCAACTCCTCCTGATCATTTTCGAAATTCAGATTATTTGCTGCCAGGCTATTGAGTGGAAGAGCAGCAAAAATTATCAACAGAAAGCTCAACAAGTACTTAGAGAAAGTTGGTTTAGCAGCACCAATCATATCAAACAATTTTTCGAGATTTGGTTTATTAAAGTGTCAATATATAAAAAAACAATCTGAAGGCTCATGTAAGACAAGATATGTTGATTGATAAACGTGAATTCGATGTATGAAAACCAATGACGAATCTGCCTAGGCACACCTTAAAGAGACTGTGAATTTATGCTGCCCTTCAACATCGTTGATCCATCCACTGTGCTTTATTGCCACGGAATCACGGAAAAGAACCTGGTTTTCTTTGAAATTCCGTGTTTCGCTTCGCGTCAAAAGATGAACCGTGGCATTTTTTCACAGATTCTAAAGAAGGGAGTTCATAGGATTTTCACTATTTTTGCTGACTTTTCTCTTTATAAGGGGACTTTTGGAGTAATTACATGGCAATTTACTATCGAACTCAGTCTAAAATTTATATCTGAATCTCATGGCAACTGCACTCACAAGGAAAATTAGCCCGAAGTTATCTGAATGTGAATTAACCCATTTGGACAGACAACCTATTAACATCAGTAAAGCCGGGGAGCAACATCATCAGTACGAAAACGCGCTTAAAAAGATGGGCTACTCCATTCGCCGGCTTCCTGAAACACCCGAACTGCCCGATGGAGTTTTTGTTGAAGATGCCGCCGTTGTTTTTGATGAGCTTGCCATCATTACAAGGCCGGGGGCTGAATCGAGAAGGCCTGAGACAGAAACTATGGCAGAAGTACTGAAGGAGTACCGTGAGCTCCATCACATAGAAGCTCCGGGAACCGTGGATGGCGGTGATGTGCTTGTGCTGGGTAAAAATGTCTATATCGGAATTTCGCAACGCACCAATCGGGAGGCGATTCGCCAATTTGGTCAAATTCTGAAACCGTTCGGATATAATGTGCATGGAATTGAGGTCACAGATTGCCTGCATTTAAAAACAGCCCTGACTCCGCTCGAAGATGATCTTTTATTGATCAATCCCGACTGGGTTGATGGAGATATTTTTGAAGATTACCACACCATCTCAGTTCATCCGGATGAGCCTTATGGAGCCAATGTGATGAGGCGGGACAATTGGGCTCTCTGTCCGGAAGCATTTCCCCGAACAGCCGAACTTCTTGCTGAAAGAGGGTATGATGTAATTACCGTTGATCAATCCGAGATGGCGAAAGCTGAAGCCGGGCTCACCTGCTGCAGCGTAATTGTGGAGTAAATCTCTGTTCCTGTTTTCTACCCATTTCTTTGGGGCTGAATGAACCTCAAGTTCATGCAGAATGTCTGCGATAATTAGCGAAATTACCTGCGCAGCTCTGCGAGAAAAAGAGCACCAGTTTTAATTTTCGTGAACTATCGCCAAAGAGCAGAAATAAAGAATTTAACTCATCTCCTCAGACGTAAAATTTTCAGCTTTCATTCACAACTGAACCCAGTCGCCACCATTCCTTGATGATTCCATGATTGCTTCAACAACGCGGATATCTGATAAACCGTCTTCGCCCGGCACAATTGGAGATCTGTTCTCTTTAATTGCCCGCGCCTCATTATCCATTTGACGAGCCTGCTGATGCCCCGGATCTGCCTCAAGAACTTTTCCGCTGCTTGTCTCTCCCTGTACGCCGCTATAACTTTGAAACGGCCGAAGTCTGTACCATCCATTTTCGGCATCAATGTCAAGATAGTTCATCGACTTGCCAAAACTCGTTTCGCAATGCGATCTCAAATCTCCGGGAAATTTCATTTCAAACTCGGTAAACTCATCCACATCACTGTACATCTCTTCGCGTTCCGACCACTGCCTGCCTCGCACAGCTACAGGTTCAAGGCCGGAAGAGTAGCGTGATGCATTGATCGGATACACTCCCATATCATAGAGTGCACCTCCGCCCATTTCAGATCTGACTCGCCAGTTGGTTGGGTCCGGATAAGATCCTCTATAGCCCGCTCCGCTTTTGATTTCCGTTACCGCGCCGTAGGTTTTTTCTTTTCCATACCTGATGATTGTCTGGGTATTAGGTTCATGCTGCATTCGATGACCAATCGATAAATGAACCCCGTTCCGGTTAGCTGCATCAATGATAGCCTGACACTCCTCAACATTTTTCGCCATCGGTTTCTCGCACCATACATGCTTACCGGCCTCAGCACCAACAATTGCATCCCGGGCATGAATAGATGGCGGTGTGACGATATACACGATATCAATATCGTCGTTATTGGCAATTTCAGGCAATGTTTCATAGCTGTACACATTCCGATCGGGAATACCATATTTCTCTTGCCAAACCGGAATCTTTTCAGGTGAGCCGGTTACAATTCCCCTCAATTCACAATGTTCTGTCAGCTGTAAACCCGGCGCCAACCTTCCGGTGCTATACCTTCCCAAGCCGACAAGTGCCACACCCAATTTTCTGTCACGCCGCGGTAAAATAATGGATGGAAATCCGACAGAAACCAGTGCCGCTGCTGTGCCGGCTCTCTTGATAAACTGTTTTCGTGAAATGTAGTCCTTCATAGAAATACCTGTTCGTTCAAAAATGACTGTATTCTCAGCGTGATTTCGCTTACATGTTATAACTAACTATACAAAACTTATTAAGAATCGGGTAAATAATTACCCAAATGAGTAATGAATGTGTTTTTGCAGCGGAGCTGCTTGCTTGCCGCCCCGGAGCAGAGCACCGTGACGAGGGATGTAAATATTACTTAAATGAATGTGATGAATAAACCACAATTTGTACAATAACTCACTTCTTGTATATTTCTGACCAACAGGATGTAACGGTGGCCTGATAACAACTAAATTCTTCCTTCATATGACAACTCTCATAATTTTATCCGTCCTTATAATTATTCTCATAGCCTGGTCTGTGAGTATCTACAATAAACTCGTCGCTCTCCGAAATCGGTTCAAAAATGCCTTTGCCCAGATTGACGTGCAGTTAAAAAGGCGTTATGACTTGATCCCGAATCTTGTTGAAATTGCCAAGTCTTACATGAAACATGAGCGGGAAACCCTGGAGGCCGTTATTCAGGCCAGAAACCAGGCACAGCAGGCAGAAGAGCAAGTTGCCAGTCAGCCTGATGATCCAAATGCCATGAAAAATTTAATGGGTGCTGAACAAACGCTCACCGGCTCGCTTGGCAGACTTTTTGCTCTTTCAGAAAACTACCCGGATTTAAAAGCCAATCAGAATATGATGCAGCTGTCTGAAGAGCTCTCCTCAACAGAGAACAAGATCGCATTTGCACGGCAGGCTTTCAATGATTCTGTAATGAACTACAACACCTACCGTGAACAGTTTCCAAACACGATTTTTGCCGGCATGTTTGGTTTTAATCAGGCTCAGGAGTTTATCATTGACAATGAAGCTGAAAGAGAAGCTCCAAAAGTATCATTCAATTAACCATTTTGGTTTTACAGATCTTTTTCTGTTTTCATATTGTCTAAATATTTCAATTGAATGGTAACCTTTAACGTACGCTGATGGATTTTTTTGAAGCCCAGGATCAGGCCAAGCGTAAGACCGGCAGGCTAATTTTCTACTACTTGCTGGCCGTGGTTGGAATTATCCTATCGATATACTTTGTGAGTGTTTTTCTTTATCGATGGCAGCTTGCCGGATTTTCAGATACAAGCTGGATCAATCCTGTCTGGCTCGTCATCGTCTCTATTATAGTACTGATTACCATCTCTATCGGGACATTATTCAGGGTTGCGCAACTTAGAAAGGGCGGATCCGCGGTAGCAGAGCTCTTAGGCGGCCGGCAGGTGGAATCCTCAACAAAAGACATTGATGAACGTCGCCTGATGAACGTCGTAGAGGAGATGTCAATCGCGTCCGGTCTGCCGGTTCCTGAAGTGTACGTACTCGACAATGAAGAGAACATCAATGCTTTTGCCGCAGGCTTTGGGACCAATGACGCTGCGGTGGGTGTAACCCGTGGGGCTCTCGAACAGCTTACCAGGGACGAGCTCCAGGGTGTAATCGCGCATGAATTCAGTCATATTTTCAATGGTGATATGCGCCTGAATATCAGGCTGATCGGTATTTTAAACGGTATATTAGTGATCCATATCATGGGCATGGTTCTCATGCGAAGTATGATGTTCTCAAGAGGCACAAGATCAAGAAGCAGCAACGATGGCAAGGGAAGCGGAAACATTACGATCGTGATTATAGTCATGGGCCTCTCATTAATTATCATAGGATATATCGGAATGATTTTTGGCAGAATGATCCAGTCAGCAATTTCGCGACAGCGGGAATACCTGGCCGATGCTGCAGCCGTTCAATATACCCGCAATCCTGACGGGCTTGCCGGCGCACTCAACAAAATTGGATTGAAAGCTAAAGGCGCGGAAATCAACGACGGGCACGCCATGGAGATGAGCCATCTTTTTTTCGCGAGCAGTTTCCACTCAGCTCTTGATAAGCTTTATTCAACACATCCTCCTATCGAAAAACGAATAAAAGCGATTAAACCTTCTCTCAATCCTGAAGATTTCAGGCGCCGGGAAAAAATGAAACAGAAGTTTCAGGAACAGCGTGTCTCAGGTGACAAAGGGCAACCCGAAAAAGGTGGTTTTGCGGGACACCCGGCGCTTACCCCTGAAGTGATTCTCGGGGCCATAGGAACACTTGATGGTAATCATATACAAAAAGCGGGCGAATTGTTAAATGACCTGCCTGAAAATCTCAAAAAGGCAACTCATGAGCCTCTGGAGGCCGAAGCGTTAATGTTTGCTTTACTTTTCGCAACGTCACGTGAAAAGCTTCCCGACTGGTTTAAAGAACGCGTTGATGAAAGCATCTCAGAGGCTACACAAAAACTGTTCACACAGCTTTCAGAAGCTTCGCGCGAATGGTTCCTGCCACTTGCTGAAATGTCACTGCCCACGCTTCGTCAATTGAGCAAAGAACAGTACCAATCTTTCCGATCTGTTTTAGAGAGTATTATTAAAAAATCTGACCGGGAAAACCTGTTCGCCTTCGCGATTGAAAAATTACTCCTTCGTCAGCTCGACACCGCATTTTCAAGTCGGAAGGAACCGGAAATTCGTCATCATCATTTTAAGACACTGGGTCACGAAATGTCGGTTGTGCTCTCCGCTCTCTCCTATTTATCAGATGAAAATCCTGAGGCAGCCTGGGAAGCCGGAGTAAAAACGATTAGGAAACTTCTTCCGTCAGACGCTTCTCTTTTAAGCAAAGATGAGTGTACAATCGAAAAAGTTGATCAGGCTCTTGATGAACTTGCGGCCTCTTCAAATCCGGTTAAAAAATATGTTTTGAGAGCAATCATTCACTGCATCTCTTCGGATAAGGTTCTATCTATTGAGGAAAAAGAACTTACACGAGCGATTTCAGAGGCATTGGACTGCCCTATTCCAATGGGTGCTTTGGGGTAAGTTCAGTTCCTTTTGATTACCTGACGTGAGTTCGACAAAAAAGTCTATTGGATGTGCCCGCTCAGCCGGCTTGCGGAGGAACAAAGTGGATGAAACTTTGTGAATAGAAGTTAAATCATGAGTATTTAAGCCTTATCTTAGCTCAGCGAGTCATCCCCCTCGGCTCTTACGAACCTCATACCCTTCGAAGGGGATATTTTGTGTTTTATTCCTTTTCTCCATTTACCCGAAAAGATTGACGATATCACGTTAAATATGTAATACTTGCCCAATCAATTAGTCGTGTAAAATTGCAGTACCCCGATATTCATCTTTCAGATGCAGCGGCCTGGGGAATGTGATAATAAATGCGTCAGAAAGCCTGCTTGAGGCAATGTCATGGGCTCTTTGAGCATCTTCGAGCTGTGAGAAGTTTCCGACCAAAACCTCGTAGAATCTGCCGCGTTCAATCACAAACACGATATCTTCAGGGTTCTCAAACTCATCACTTAAAAGTTCATGAAAGATCTCTTTCACCTTGTTTGCGGACTCATAGCTTGTGGCTGCAAAAACCTGGACGTAGTGTCCGGCAGGAACTTCACTCTTGAGAACCTGATCTCCCTCCTGAATCCTCTCTTCAACTGAAATCTCCAGATTGTCGAGTCTGTATTCGAGCGTATCAATTCTGGATTCCAGAACTTTTGTAAATGCATCCAGTCTTTCAATTTTTTCCCGGTAATTCTTTTCAGACTCATCGAATTTCTCTTCCATCTCAGTCAACTTGGTGCGCTGAGCCTCTATCTCCCGGCTTGCCGCTTTGAACTCCTCGGTGCTTTCGATAAAGTTATCATACTCGGCATCTGTTAACTTTTTAACTGCCGGAGAAAGGTTAAGCGGTTTAGAATCGCCCCGCCCAAAGTTGATACGAATCCCGCCGGTAGCCATTCCCACCTGATCGAAGGGAAATCCGCGTCTCGAATTATCCAGCCCGTTGGATGCCATTTTTATTTCAAACTGTGAAAAAACATCAACAGAATTTGTAATACTGACTGCTACTCCCAAACCACCGAGTATAGCTGATTCAAATCCGCTGGCATCCTCATCACCAAGCTCATATTTAAAGTAGTCCTGTTCAAATCCTAAAATCAGATAGGGGTTTACCCATTCAGAGATTTGGTTACGTCGATAGAGACGGTTGAAATTGAACGTATTTTTTAAAGAAGCAGAATGGATAACTGTTTCAAATCCTCCATCACCTACACCTTTAATGGTGTTGTATCGGTAACCCAGTTCAGCCGACCAGAATGGGGAAATCGCATACTGAACTCCTCCGCCAAAGTTGTATGTAGTCTCTGTAAATGTATTGTAGTTACTGCCAAAGATTTGATTGTCATCATCCGGATAACCTAATGTAGCTCCTCCGTAAAGGGACAGGCTCACCCTTCTGTAATCGTTGCTATTCTGCGCAAAACCATCTGCAGCAAATAGCAGAAACATTATAATAACACCCAAGCAGCGTCTCATCTCTGTACTAGTCATTTTAATCAAATACCAATTTTCACTATTCTTGATGTAACTATCTGAATCTCAGTAGTGTAGAGATTTGTACTCCAAATACAACCATTCATTTTTTATTAATAGTAAACTACGCTGCATCTTCATTTTTTCACATTTAGTTTTCTTAACAACACCTTTTTAAGCTTAAATTGTTTTAACTCATGGATAACATTCAAAAAAACATCAAAGCCCCTCACGGTACAAAACTGAGCTGCAAAGGCTGGCATCAGGAAGCAGCCATGCGAATGTTAATGAACAATCTTGATCCGGACGTTGCTGAAAGGCCGGATGAATTAATTGTATACGGCGGTGGCGGGAAGGCTGCGAGGAACTGGGAAAGCTATCATCGGATCATAAAAACCCTGAAGCGGCTGGAAAATGACGAAACAATGTTGATTCAGAGTGGAAAACCGGTCGGTGTCTTTCGTACGCATGAAGAAGCACCGCGAGTCTTGATTGCCAATTCACACCTGGTTCCACGCTGGGCCACATGGGAGGAATTCCGGAAGCTCGATAAAATGGGTTTGACCATGTATGGGCAGATGACCGCCGGATCGTGGATCTACATCGGTTCGCAGGGAATTGTACAGGGCACCTATGAGACGTTTGCCGAATGCGCCCGTCAGCATTTCGACGGTTCACTCAAGGGAAAACTTGTGGTTACAGCCGGACTCGGCGGAATGGGCGGAGCTCAGCCGCTTGCAGCCACCATGAACGGCGCCGCTTTTCTGGGTATAGAGGTAGATGAAAGCCGGATTGATATGCGTATCAAAACCGGATATTGTGATGTGAAGTGTACTGACCTGGATGATGCTCTCGACAAGGTAATGAATGCAAAAGCGGAGGGAGAAGCACTGTCCGTTGGCCTGCTTGGAAATGTTGCGGAAGTGCTCCCTGAACTGATGCATAAAGGCGTAATTCCCGATGTGCTGACCGATCAAACCTCTGCCCACGACTTGCGGGTTGGATACATACCCGCCGGTTACACGCTCGATCAAGCTGCTGAAAAACGCGATAGCGATCCTGAAGGATATGAGAACGATGTTCTGGATTCGATGGTAGCCCACGTCCAAACTATGCTCGATATGCAAAAACGGGGCGCCATTACTTTTGATTACGGTAACAACCTTCGCGGTCAGGTTGCGGATCATCGCGGCATGAAAGAGGCGTTCGATTTTCCGGGATTCGTACCGGCCTACATTCGTCCATTATTCTGCAAGGGTTCCGGACCGTTTCGCTGGGCGGCTCTCTCCGGCGATCCCAATGATATTGCAGTCACAGATAAAGCCATTCTCGAAACCTTCCCGGAAAAAGACGCACTTCGGAGATGGATTCATGAGGCTCAGGAGAAAATTCACTTCCAGGGACTGCCTTCCCGAATCTGCTGGCTGGAGTATGGCGAACGTGCCGAGATGGGAGAGAAATTTAATTGGCTTGTCAAAAAAGGAAAAGTAAAAGCCCCGATTGTAATTGGACGGGACCACCTGGACACAGGATCGGTCGCATCGCCCAACCGGGAAACCGAAGCGATGAAGGACGGATCAGACGCTATCGCTGACTGGCCGCTCCTGAATGCCATGCTCAATACGGCCAGCGGAGCAAGCTGGGTGAGCCTCCATCACGGGGGTGGAGTTGGGATCGGATATTCCATTCATGCCGGAATGGTTTGTGTAGCCGATGGAACAGAAATGGCCGATCGAAGATTGCGCAGGGTTCTCACCAACGATCCCGGAAGCGGAGTGATGCGCCACGCCGATGCCGGTTACGAATTAGCACAAGATGTAGCCAAAGAAAGAGGAGTGGATCTGCCGGGAATCACGGATTGATTATCCCAAACCCCGAGTCATCTGACTCGGAAATTCTGCCTCATTTCAACGCTGCAACATACTGATTCGTTGGTCATATTTTTATGAAATTATATTTCAACGGATCAGCGCCCCGTTGTACTTGGGACGAATCTTTTCCGGTTCGCTTTCGTAAATTGAATTGGCCATTTAGCTCAGGCCTTCAATAATAGCTGAAAAGTAAATCCCATGGAAACAATCCTCATTATACTCGGAATTCTCTTGATGATCACCGGACTCATCGGCGCCTTTCTCCCTATTCTTCCCGGGCTTCCATTTTCATATGTGGGACTGCTAGTGCTTCAACTCACCGAAAACCCGCCATTCAGCCTTCGTTTTTTGATTGTCTGGGCAGTGATCGTAGTGATGATTCAGTTTCTGGAGCAGATCGCTTCCGTCGCCGGAGCAAAAAAGATGGGTGCATCATCCTATGGAATCTGGGGTAGTATCATTGGGGCCATTGCCGGCTTTTTTATATTCCCTCCTCTTGGAATTGTTTTTGGGCCGATCATCGGAGCTTATGTCGGAGAACTCATCAATAAAAAGACTACACAAGAAGCCTTGCGTTCGGCAATGGGAGCTGTTCTTGGATTTTTTGTCAGTACATTCATCAAAGTAGTTGCCGCTCTTGTAATGACTTATCATTTTATCGTAAATGCATTTTGATGTCGCCATTTACTATGAGCAAAAATCTCCCCTCGAGGGGAGTACTCCGTTTACGGAGGGAGGGGTGTAAAAGTCTTGAAATAGCAGAGATTATCCACCACTGCTCGGCTTTCATTCTGAAGAGATCTTAAGTAATTTACAACCGCTGTTTCTTCATGATACACAATCAATTTGCCCGAAATATTCTATTATGAAAAATATCCGTATCAGCAAACTGTATGGTGATCTGGAAAGACGAATCAATCAGCTTAAAACGGACAAGAAAGCCCTGATTGATTCCCGGAAAGTGGTTGATAACGCCCTGAAAGACGGCAGCGCCTACTACGGCATAAATACCGGGTTTGGTGCTCTGGCCGGTAAGCGGGTGAATGACAGCGACCTGAAACAGCTCCAGCGAAATCTGATTCTGTCGCATTCCGTAGGAGTCGGGAACCTGATTCCAAAGGAGATCTCCCGCCTGATGCTACAGCTAAAAATTCACGCATTAGCTATCGGTTACTCCGGCATCTCTGAAGAAACGTTTGACCGATTAATGCTTTTTATCGAAAAGGACTGGATTCCGGCCATTCCCGAAAAGGGAAGTGTTGGTGCTTCGGGCGATCTGGCACCGCTGGCCCACATGTCGCTTCCCCTGCTTGGTTTTGGTGAGTTCTGGAATGAAGATGGCTCAGCAACCCTTCCCGCCGATCAGGTTCTGAAGAATAACGGCCTTGAACCAATCGACCTTCAGCCCAAAGACGGACTATCGCTCATTAACGGCACCCAGCTGATGAGTGGATATGGCGCCTTTATCCTGGAAAAATCTCTGCACCTTCTTAAAATGGCCGATGTAGTTTCTGCCATGAGCCTGGAGGCTCTGCAGGGGAGCATCAAACCGTTTGATGAGCGAATTCACAACATTCGTCCGCATCAGGGGCAGAAGAATGTGGCTGAAAATATTCGGAATTTGCTGGTTGAAAGTGAAATTCTGGAATCGCACCGCCACTGCGGGAAAGTGCAGGATCCCTACTGCCTGCGCTGTGTTCCACAGGTTCACGGTGCCAGCCGGGATGCGATCAATCATGCCGTTTCGGTGGTTGAAACAGAGATCAACTCGGTGACCGACAATCCGCTCGTTTTTCCGGATGGGGACATCATCAGCGGAGGAAATTTTCACGGTCAGCCGCTGGCGCTTGTTCTCGATTTTGCAAAAATAGCCCTGGCGGAAATTGCCAGCATCTCTGAGAGAAGAACCTATCTTCTGCTGGAAGGTCACGATGGATTGCCCAAACTCCTGATGCAGGAGACAGGTATCAACTCCGGGTTTATGATTCCGCAGTACACTTCGGCGGCGCTGGTATCAGAAAACAAAGTGCTTTGTCATCCCTCATCGGTCGACTCCATCCCGACCAGTCTGGGTCAGGAGGATCATGTGAGTATGGGCAGCATCAGCGCTCTGCATCTCCTGAAAGTATATGAAAATGTGGAACAGGTGCTTGGAATTGAGCTATTCACCGCAGCTCAGGCGCTCGACTTCCGCAAGCCGCTTCGGCCGGGTAAGGGTGTGGAAAAAGCGCATGAAGTCATCAGAAAAACCATTCCGCACGCAACTGAAGATCAATATTTTAAGGATGACATCCATCAAGCTGTAGATTTATTGAGAGGAGCGGAGATGCTTGAGAAAGCTGAAGATGAAATATCAAAAAAATTGACTTAGATCCGTTATACTTCTGTTGAACATCAATAATATTGGGCAGCGACATGATTAAAGAGAAGATTCCCGAACTAAAAAAATTATCCGATGATGAAAAAATCATCCTGATTGGAGAGTTATGGGATGAAGTAATGACAGAAGAGTCATTTAGCCTTACGAAAGAGCAAAAAAAAGAATTGGACAAAAGAATTAACTATGCTGAAGAGAATCCAGATGAGTTGATTCCCTGGGACGAGGTAAAAGAAAAACTCTATGCCAAATACACTGTCTGACAATACATTTTAAATAGAGTGGCATAGATCATTTAATCCAAACTCATTCTGATCTTCATTACAAGCAGGATATTCAATCAATTATAGATAGCCGATATTTCATTTTTTATGCCAATTCTCCAAAACATCTCAATCCTCTACACCTGCCGGGACGAAGGCGGTCAGCCTGATATTCATCCTATAGAAAACGCGGCTATCGCCTGGGTTGATGATAAAATAGAGTGGGTCGGAAAAAAGTCCGAACTTCCGGAAAAGTATCAATCCGCAGAGACTTTTGATGCCGGTGGGAAAATCGTCATTCCGGGATTGGTGGACTGCCACACACATCTCTGCTTTGGCGGCTGGCGGGCTGATGAGTTTGAGATGCGCATTCAGGGCCGAAGCTATCTCGAGATCGCTAAAGCCGGCGGCGGAATTCTATCCACTGTAAAAGCCACTCGCAAAGCTTCAGAAGATGAACTGTTTGAAAAAGCGGCAGGATTATTAGATGAAATACACCGGCAGGGAGTCACGGCTATCGAGTGCAAGAGCGGATACGGTCTCTCACTTGACGATGAACTAAAACAGCTTCGGGTCTACAGACGGCTGAAAAAAGAATCTCCGGTTCACATCGCAACAACATTTCTGGGCGCGCACACTTTTCCACCCGAATACAAAGAAAATCGACAGGGCTACATCGACCTGATCATTAATGAAATGATCCCTGCCGTAGCTGAAGAGAACCTTGCCGAATTTTGTGACATCTTTGTGGAGGAGTCAGCATTTACCATTGATGAAGCCCGAACTATTTTCGAAGCCGGAAAAAAGCATGGTCTCACCCCTAAACTCCACGCTGATCAGCTCTCATCCGGTGGCGGTGCAGAACTTGCGGCTGAGGTTGGAGCAGTGAGCGCGGATCATCTGGAACAGATTTCCGATGAGGGAATCCGCCAAATGTCAGAGAAAGGCGTGATTGGCGTAACTTTGCCGCTCGCCTCACTCTACACTCAGCAGCCCTACCTCAACTGCAGAAAACTTGTGAACGGAGGAGTAGAAGTTGCCGTTGCAACAGACTTCAATCCCGGCTCAGCACCCACATTTGATCTTTCACTTGCCATGATGCTAACTTGCAATCACGGCAGACTCACTCCGGCCGAAGTACTGAAAGGGGCAACGATCTATGCCGCCAAAGCGATCAACCGGGACAAAACACTTGGTTCTATCGTGCCCGGTAAATCTGCTGATTTTCTGATTATTGATGCTGAGAATGTAAATGAATGGCTGTATCATTACAGGGGTTCTAGAATGACATTCGGATTTTTAAAGGGTAAACGGTTCAACTGATTTTATGCTATCAACCACACTTTGGTTCATTTTTGGTCTCATCGCACTTATTGGGGGCGCGGAGTTATTGGTTCGCTCATCATCCAGCCTGGCCGTAAGGTTTGGAATATCCAAATTGATCGTGGGTTTAACCGTCGTCTCTTTTGGAACAAGTGCACCTGAACTTGGCGTTAGTCTGCAGGCCGGATTTGCCGGTAAAGCCGATATTCTTCTCGGTAATATTGTAGGCAGTAACATCTCCAATACACTGCTGATTTTAGGAATAGCCGCGCTTATTCTTCCACTGAAAGTGAATGTTAAACTGATCCGTGTAGATGTACCGGTCATGATCGGGGTCACTATATTGCTTTATCTCTTTGCACTGAGCGGTTTTATCTATTTCTGGGAAAGTCTGATCCTCGTCATTCTGCTCGCGATTTATCTCACATTTCTGATCCGTGAAAACAAACACTCCGATATGGATGCAGAAATCGAAAAATTACCCACCTCCACCCCGGTCCTGATTATTACCGGAATTGTTGGTTTGCTTTTGCTCGTTTTCGGCGCCCGGTGGCTGGTTGATAGCGCGGTGATTTTTGCAGAAATGGCCGGAATCAGTGAATTGATCATTGGGCTTACGGTTGTCTCAATAGGCACCTCACTGCCCGAAATCGTAACCGCTGTCGTCGCAGCGCTGAAAGGAGAGAAAGACATAGCCGTTGGAAATGTTGTGGGAAGTAATATTCTCAACATACTTGTAGTTCTCGGTGTCACCGGATTGGTTATTCCGGCTTCCATCCCTGTTCAACCCTCACTTGTCCGGTTTGATCTGCTCATTCTCATTGCCGCTTCTTTTGCCTGTCTACCAATATTCTTTACCCGCCACAAAATAGATCGATTTGAGGGATCAGTATTCCTGATTATGTATGTTGCGTATGTACTCTACCTGTTTCTCTACTCTACCGATCACGATCTTCTGGGGACTTTCAGCAATACAATGTTATTTTTTGTATTGCCGCTGGTAGCTGTTACCATTCTCTCAATATTTTGGCAAGAATGGAAGCGGAGACGACGATTTTATCTGGCTGCAAAACACCGAAATGAACAGGCTGAAAATGAGTAAGGAAGATCCTCGCCTTAGAGATTTTATCGGGAAAAATAGTTCTATCCCGAAAGCTCGTCTCATCGGGTTTCCATCAGATGAAGGGGTGAAGATCAACGGCGGCAGGCCCGGAGCTTCCAAAGCACCCAAGTTGATTTTTGAAGAGCTGTTGAAACTAACGCCACACCCGATTCATTTTGACAAGCATATCAAATCGCTGGAAAGAACAGAGAGTTTGAACTTACTGGAATGCTCCGGTGATTTATCGGCCGATCATAAACGTTTGGGGAAATCTACCGCGAGTTCTCTTTCTGATCAGGTATTGCCTGTAATTTTGGGTGGCGGACACGAAACGGCTTTTGGCCACTTTCTTGGATACGCAAAATCAGAGCTTCCCGTGAATATCATTAACATCGACGCCCATGCAGATGTGCGTGAATTGAAAAAAGGTAAAGCTCACTCCGGATCTCCTTTTCGTCAGGCCGTAGAACATCAGTCCGGAATCTGTAAATCTTATAATGTGTACGGGCTGAATCCCGCTTCGGTATTGGTTGATCATCTTGCATATGTCCAAAACCGGGGAGAGGCTGTCTTTGAACAGTCTTTTTCTGTGGATGCCATTCTCAATCGTCTTAACCTTTTTGATGAGAACAGTATTATGGTAACGATGGATATGGATGCCGTCCGACAGGCCGATGCACCGGGTGTCAGTGCTCCAAATGCATCCGGAATCACTAAAGAAGATTGGCTTAAGCTCGCATACGGTTTTGGCAATCACCCGAAAGTCACATCATTTGATCTGTGTGAAGTTAATCCTGAATTTGACCGGGACAATCAAACCGTAAAACTAGCCGCATTAACGGTCTGGTATTTTCTATTGGGTGTTTCGCTTCGGTAGGGTACCTACAAAACAGTCGCGGCACGAGTAATTTCTATGTTAACTAACGTCAGTTCGAGATAAAGATGCCTCAAATAATGCATTACGTCTAATGCATTACGTCACATTGAGCGCAATTTCGAGGGGGCTTTTTCCTCGAAATGAAGTCGAAATGTGTTTTCGACTCCGTTCCGATCAAAAAACGGTTTAAACTGCGCTCAAACTGACGATCATCGATAAAATTATATCGAACTTACGATTTTTAGATAAGCTAAATCCCTCCAATGGTTTCAAACCCTTGGAGGAATTGGAAGAAGGTCTTCGCGTAGTTACTTTTCTATAACAACCCAGCCGCCTTCATTTACCATCTTCTTGGCGTATTTCCACTTCACATCTTTTATTTCCTGCGTATTGATGTTTTGAAGCTTCACATGGTCGTTACGTCCGGGTTCATCTTCAACCGTAACAGGCTGTCGTTTTTCTCCGGGTGCTGAGGCTTTCTGCTGACCGTCTCCATCAGCTTGCCGGTTACCGCGGAAACCCATATTAGTTGCGTCTGCCTGCTCAGCCTGAGCTTTACTCATATCGTATTTGCTCTTCTCTTTCTGAGCTGCCTGAACTTTACCCTGATCGGCCTGAACTTCAGGAACAGCTTTCCAGATCAGTGAAATGGTCTCTTTGTTGATCTCATCGATCAGCATTTTAAACATTTCAAAAGCCTCTTTTTTGTACTCCATCAGAGGATCTTTTTGAGCAAACGAGCGCAGTCCGATACCCTCCTTAACGGTATCCAGCTCGCGCAGGTGCTCCATCCACTTGTTATCGATGGTTGATAGGATCGCTGAACGTTCGAGGGATCTCGCTACTTCGCGTCCTTCGTTTTCATAGGCACGATCAACATCTACAACGATTCGCATTCGTCGCATTCCGTCTGTGAAAATCACCTGAATTTTAGATGGCTTTTTCTCAGAATCACCCTCCTTAATCTGCTTGATAATTCTGTAAAGCGGTTCAGAAACCATTCGCTCTTTTCTGCGATAGTTTTCGTAGGCCTTTTCAATAATATGGTCCACAAGTCCGTCTTCACCCAAAATGGCCCATTGATCGCGGTCAATTTCAACCTCCACAGCCAATTGACGAAGAATTTCATCGCGAAGTTCCTCGAATAATCCTTCAGGATAGTACTGATCAACAATGCCTTCCACCATATCTTCGAGCATATCGAAAATATCACTCTGCAGCTGATCACCCAGGAGTGCGTGCTTTCTACGAGAGTAGACAACATTTCGCTGATTGTTCAGTACATCAT
The DNA here is from genome assembly GCF_034521535.1 of Rhodohalobacter sp. Lineage (GTDB taxonomy): Bacteria > Bacteroidota > Rhodothermia > Balneolales > Balneolaceae > Rhodohalobacter. Next base: position 19,774 of record NZ_JAXHMF010000008.1, read on the forward strand.
CAAACTCCAGCTGTCGTTTACGAATCGCAAAGTTGTTCTGCTCCACTTTTTTCTGAGCGCGCTCGAGTGATTTACTCACCCATGGATGCTGAATGACCTCGCCTTCTTCAAAGTTCAGCTTATCCATGATGTTGGCAATTCGGTCTGTACCGCCAAACAAGGTCATCAATTCATCTTCAAGCGATACATAAAACTGCGACATTCCCGGATCTCCCTGACGACCGGCACGACCGCGAAGCTGGAGGTCAATCCGGCGAGACTCGTGGCGCGCTGTACCCAAAATGGCAAGTCCACCCTTCTCTTTTACTTCATCAGAAAGTTTAATATCTGTACCACGACCCGCCATATTTGTAGCCACGGTTACGGCTCCAACTTGTCCGGCTTGGGCTACAATTTCACTCTCACGAGCGTGCTGTTTCGCGTTCAATACGTTGTGCGGAATTTTAGCATGTTTCAGCATCCGGCTCAATTGTTCGGAGACATCAACACTGGTTGTACCCACAAGTACAGGCTGACCTTTTTCGTGAAACTCCCGAATGGTATTGATTGATGCTTTATACTTCTCTCGTTTTGTTCTGAAAATCAGATCTTCCCGGTCATCCCGAATAATCGGGCGGTTGGTTGGAATTACGGTTACATCCAGATCATAAATTTCATTGAACTCACCCTCCTCCGTAGCAGCAGTTCCCGTCATACCGGATAACTTATGATACATCCGGAAGTAGTTCTGAAGCGTAATCGTTGCGTAGGTTTGTGTGGCAGCTTCAACTTTTACTTCCTCCTTCGCCTCAATCGCCTGGTGGAGTCCGTCTGAATATCGTCTCCCGGAAAGCACACGACCGGTGTGTTCGTCTACAATCTGAACTTTTCCATCCTGAACGATGTACTCCTCTTCTTTCTCAAAAAGTGTGTAGGACTTAAGCAATTGATTAACCGTATGGATACGATCGCCGCGCTCGGCAAATAATCTGTGCAGTTCATTGAAGCGTTTTTCACGTTCCTGCTTCAGCTCCGTTTTTGCCTCCTCAATTTTCTTCTCCTTGTACTCATCGCTGAAATCATCATTATTTCTGATCTCTTCAATTTTCTCTTTTTCGAGCTGATCCATCTCCTCTTCAATCTCAGAGGTTTCGGTACCCAAATCAGGAATTACAAAAAACTCATCACCTTCTTCTTCTTTGGTGATAAAATCACGGCCTTTCTCCGTCATCTCGATAGATTTCTGCTTCATATCTACCGCGTAGTAGAGATGCTCATCAACAATAGGCAGGTTTTTGGCATTATCAGCCAGATAGAAACTTTCAGTCTGCTGTACCAATCGCTGATACTCTGCTTCCTGCATCAGTTTTCTAAACTTCTTGTTTTTTGGAAAACCCCGTTCAGCCCGATAGAGCGCAAGACCGGCCTCGTCATTCTTTCCTTCTTTATGAAGGCGTTCAGCGTCATTTACAAGAGAGGCGACCAGCGCTTTTTGAGCTTTCACCAAGGATTCGACCCGTGGCTTCATCTCTTCATATTTCTGCTGGCTGTTCGATTGAGGAACCGGACCGGAAATAATCAGTGGCGTTCTGGCTTCATCAATCAGAATAGAATCGACCTCATCAATAATTGCAAAGTGATAATCTCTCTGTACAAGCTGTTCTTCTTCAATCACCATGTTATCACGAAGGTAGTCGAAGCCAAATTCGTTGTTGGTGCCGTACGTGATATCAGCGCGGTACGCTTTTCGACGAGGTTCTGTGTTTGGATTGTAGCGATCAACACAGTCTACATGCAGCCCGTGAAAGTTAAAAATAGGCTCATTCCATTCCGCATCCCGTTGTGCGAGGTAGGTATTTACCGTAATAATATGGACACCGCGTCCTGCAAGCGCGTTTAAGTAGGCTGGAAATATCGCGGCAAGAGTTTTACCCTCACCGGTCTTCATTTCCGCAATACTGCTTTGATGCATTGAAATCGCCCCAATCAGCTGTACATCGTAGGGTATCATATCCCATTCAATTTCTGTACCCGCTACTTTCCAGCTTTTTCCAACAAACCGCCGGCAAGTATCTTTTAAAACGGCGTACGCTTCCGGCATAATTTCATCCAGTGTATCTTCCAGAATATCGAGCCACTCCTGTTCCAGCTCGCTCAGGCGATCGGAAAATTCTCTTCTCTCTTCAAGGGAGATAGACTCATCATTGGAATCCATCTTCTTTTTAATTTCGGAAATCTGATCACTGACATCCTTGGTTCTCTCTTTTATCAGTTCTCTAAACGATTCTGTTTTCTGCTTGAGCTCATCATCCGTCAACGCTTTCATTTCGTCTTCAAAGCTGTTGATTTCATCAACAATGGGCCACAATTTTTTTAGATCCCTTTCGCTTTTCGTTCCAAATATTGTCGTAAGGGCTTTGGATATCTTGTCTAACATACAGTTAAATAGGAGTTAAAAATATTTTTGAATGAACTTCATAAGTTACAGCTTAACAGCAGGCAGTTCAACACTCCTTTTACAGAGGCTGAATTTCAGAATTGCACAAGAAATAAGTGCTAAACTTTGAATTCGACTTATGCAACGAATAAAGACCGGAAAGATTGGAATACGTTCCGAAGTTATAATACTCCTATTAAAGTAAATAAAGCATTCGATTTTAAATATTTTATTCTTATTTTTGGGGTCTACCTAAAAATAGGATTTCGAATTTTAGCTAATAATTCAGTTTAGTCATGAAACGTACGTATCAACCAAGCAAGCGTAAGAGATCAAATAAGCACGGCTTCAGGAAGCGAATGAAATCTTCCAATGGGCAAAATGTGATTAAAAGACGCCGTAAAAAAGGACGCCATAAGCTTACGGTAAGTAATGAAAAAGGACCGAAATAGTCCCCCATCAAGTAATACTGATTTTTCTCTACCGCGATCAAAAATTCTTCGGGGCAAAAAAAATTTCCAACGCCTCTTCGAAAAGTCGACTGTTTTGAACACAGACTCTATCCAATTCCGATACAGAATCTACCCGGATTCATCTGAAGGCTGTTTAATTGGATTTACAGCTCCGAAGAAAAAATTTCCCAAAGCGGTACAGCGCAATAAAGCTAAACGGTTATTGCGTGAAGTGTACCGCCACCAGAAAGCCCACCTCAGTGATCTCTTTGATCAACAAACTTTTGGATTTCACGGTCTTTTTTTAGCTAACAGGCCTGATCTTTCATACAAAAGTATTGAAGATGATATGATCCCCATCCTCATAAAAACAAGAGAACGGCTTTTGCGAACAAAATTTAAATCTGGTCTTAACGATCATTCAACAACCAAAGACACTAAATAGATAGGAAGCAATTTTGGATAAGAATACGGTTACAGGACTTCTACTCATTTTTGTTCTCACGATAGCCTGGGCATGGTTTACAATGCCAAGCCAGGAAGAAATGGAGCGCCAGCAACAGGAACAGTTAAGACAGGACAGTATAGCTGCAGCTCAAGTTGAGGAAGATACAGAACCTCAGGATCCTGCTGTACAACGTGAAACGGAAATAACCGAACCGGCTCAGGAAACGCTACAGGCTACAGATCAAAACCGGCCTTCTTTTGGGGTTTTTGATAATTCAGGTATTGCGGACACCAGCCTTGCTGTAGTTCACACTCCTCTTTATGAATTAGAACTGACAAATGTTGGTGCAGGTCCTTCTAAATATACTCTGCTCGGGCATAGAACATGGGATCAGAAGTTAGTTCAAATGATTGCCGATACAACAAAATCGGCTTACTCTATGGAGTTTCTCTCCTCTCAAAATTACAATATTGAGACCGACCAACTGCTTTTTGAACCGCTGTTTGATCAAAACAAGATTTCAATATCAGACGAAGACAGTGTATCCCTTTCGTATAGGCTCCCAGTTGAAAATAATGCTTCTATTGTTTTCACGTACACCTTTTATGCAGATCACTATGCATATAACCTGGATATTGAGCTGAATGAAATGCAGCAATATATTAGCGGCACAAATGTTGAATTCGGCTGGAAGTCTCCATTGAATCTTACAGAGAAAGATCGTGTGTTGGACGCTCAAAACAGCATGGCGTACACCTATGCAGGAGGAGTTTTAGAAAAATTCAAACTTGAGGAAGCAGGACGAAATGAACAGAGAATAAACGGCACGATTGACTGGGTATCCACACGTTCTCGCTTTTTTGGTCAGTATATTAAGCCTATTACAGGTGCTAACGCGTCCATAATGATTGGTGAAGTGGACGGTGACCCAAGCGAGCAGGGAACACAGCACCACTATCAGGTATTTTTACAATCAAGCATTGTAAACAATCCCGTTCTCTCTTATGAAATGTATGCAGGGCCGCTTCGATACAACGATCTGAAAAATTATGATGAGCATGCCTATGATGTTATTGAAATAGGGTATGCACTATTCCGATGGTTTGCGGACCCACTGGTTCGTTATGCCATTATCCCATTCTTTGCATTTGGCAGCATGTTTATCTCCAACTATGGAGTATTGATCATTCTGTTTGGAGTCATCATTAAGCTGATGCTTTTCCCTCTCACCCAGAAGAGTTTCAAGAGCATGGCAGCCATGCGTGAGTTACAGCCTCAGCTTAAAGAAATACAGGAAAAGTACAAGGATGATCCTCAGAAGCAGCAGAAGGAGACTATTGCTCTTTACAAAAAAGCGAAAGTAAATCCGCTTGGAGGTTGTCTGCCTATGCTGATGCAGTTCCCAATCCTGATTACGCTCTTTTACTTCTTCCAGAATTCGATGATTATTCGACAGGAATCATTCCTATGGGCGTCTGACTTATCGGCACCGGATTATATTTTAGATTTGCCGTTCACTATACCCTTGATGGGAGATCAACTGGCCGGATTTGTACTGTTGATGTCTGCAGCTATGTTTCTTCAAACCAAAGTTACCGGCGGTATGAGTTCCGGCGCACCATCCAGCGGCGGACCAAACATGAAAGTGTTCATGTATATCATGCCGGTGATGCTGCTCTTCATCTTCAATAATTTTGCAGCCGGACTAAGTCTCTACTATCTGGTATATAATGTGCTTTCTGTTGCTCAGCAGTATATCATTAACAAGCAAACATCTTCCGATAAACCGGAAGAAGTACAAGAGGCTAAAAAGAAAGCCAGGAAAAAATTAAACAAAGGGAAGAAATAAGCCGGTCATTATATCTGATTTGTGAATTTTTTAAAAGAGGTGCTTTTCAGGCACCTCTTTTTTTTGTCAAAAAAACCTCTCCGGTATCAACTAAGGATTGTGCCTGAAAAATGTTAATATTCAGTGTCATAAATCATCAATTTATTATTCGGGCCACTTTTTACAGAAAAGCGGAACCTTTTGATTCTATTTAAACTTTGTCTGTATAATGAATAAACATTTTTTGATATCAGCTCTCCTGTTTATAGTTGGAACTGCATTTGTTATGCAGGATACCGAAACGGCCGTTACCGATACTGTTGTAACGCAACAGCAGGCCAACGGATCATCGTCGGTCAGCTTGATCAATGTAACCGGTACAATCGGGCCAACCACTACGCAGTACATTACACGTAGCCTCAAAAAATCACGTGAGGCGGGGGATGAGTTACTGATTATACAACTCGACACACCCGGAGGATTGCTCAATTCTACCCAGGATATTGTCCAGGAAATGCTTGGCAGCACTCATCCGATTGCAGTATTTGTATCGCCACAGGGAGCAAATGCGGGAAGCGCCGGAACGTTCATCACGCTAGCTGCACACATTGCCGCAATGGCCCCTGCTACAAATATTGGGGCTGCATCACCCATATCGATGGGGGGAGGAGAGATGGATACCGTTGCACAGAAAAAAATATTTAACTACTCCGAAAGCTATATTGAATCCATTGCGGAGCAAAGAGGAAGAAATACGGAGTGGGCGAAATCAGCTGTTCGCGATGGAGCATCCATTACAGCTAATGAAGCACTTGATATCAATGTAATTGACTACATTGCAGATGATGTTGATGACTTGCTTTCCAAAATTGACGGTTTAGAAGTTGAAGGAAAAATTTTAAATACGAATGGAGCAGAGAAAAACGAAATACCACAATCATTAGGTGAAATTTTCTTCAGCTTTCTGCTGCGTCCGGAAGTAATGCTCATTCTTACGCTGGTTGCGATTTACGGAATCATCGGAGAAGTAACCAATCCTGGTGGAATTATTCCCGGAGTTGCAGGAGTTATCGCTTTGATTTTATTATTATACGGTGTGGCAGCAATGCCAATTAACCTTGCAGGGTTTCTGCTCATTGGTCTGGCCATCATATTGTTTGTAGCAGAAGCTTTTACACCCGCATTTGGACTATTAATTACAGGAGGTGCTGTGGCGTTCTTTTTAGGAGCATTAATGTTATTTCAGGATCTGCCGGAAGAGATGCAGATCTCATTGTACTGGCTGATACCCGCAACCATTGTTACAGCCGCATTTTTTGGCTGGATTGTAACATATGGGATAAAATCTCTCTTTAAGCCGCCAATATCCGGGCTTGAATCTACAATAGGAAAAACTGCTGAAGTAACAGATCCTATTCTGCCAGATCAGCCGGGACGCGTTTTCTTCGACGGTGAGTATTGGAATGCTGAGAGTGAAAAGCCACTGAATGAAGGTGATATTTGCGAAATTGTTAAATTCGAAGGGTTAAAAGTAATCGTTAAACCATTAAACCAACCACAAACCAAGGAGTCTTCAAATGGATGATCCAGGATCAATTACAAACATGTTAGTGTGGATTATTACAATCGTAATATTTCTCTCCGTTTTTCTGCCGCAAATGTTCAAAATTATGAGAGAGTACGAACGGGGAGTCGTATTTCGTCTTGGTAAATTTCAAGCCACAAAAGGACCGGGCCTTATTGTCCTGATTCCTTTCATCGATAAAGTTGAGCGTGTTGACCTGCGTGTTCTTACAATTAATGTGGACAAACAAGAGGTTATTACCAAAGACAACGTAACCGTAAATGTCGATGCTATCACATTCTTCCGGGTTGTTGATGCAGAACGTGCCGTTATTCAGGTTGAGCGCTATATCGCCGCCACATCAATGATTGCACAGACTACTCTGCGAAGTGTGCTTGGTCAATTCGAATTGGATGAACTGCTGGCCGAACGTGATAAAATTAATAAGCAAATACAGGAAATCATTGATAAACAAACCGACCCATGGGGAATTAAGGTAGTATCTGTGGAAGTTCGGGATGTCATTCTTCCTGAAACCATGAAGCGAGCAATGGCTCGTCAGGCTGAAAGTGAGCGTGACAGACGTGCGAAAATTATTAATGCTCAAGGTGAATTTGAAGCGGCTGCCAAGCTGGTAGAAGCCGGTGAAATGATTGAAAAAACACCGACAGCACTTCAGCTCAGATATCTGCAAACCATGGTTGAACTCAGTGACGAGAACTCCACATTTACATTTTTACCACTACCCCTGGACTTTCTAGAGTCATTTCGAGCTAAGAAAGATCAGTAGAAGCTCTAAAAAGCGATGAAAGTTTTTCAATCTGATCTCGAAAATTTGGTATAAAAACTTACATTTTTGCTCAGAGTGACAATCCAGATTTTCATGGCTTTCTTGTAATAATTTTACCTTAAAACCCGGTACTTATAATACCGGGTTTTTTATTTTACAGTCGCTTCATCTATTTTGAACCAACTTTCAATCTTTCTAACAAATTTGATATGAACAATCGTTTTACTTTAATCTCTTCTCTGATAATCTCCCTTTTTTTATTTGCAAGCTGTACAGATCAGCCGGAAACTGAATCTGTTCAATGGGCATTGGCACTGCATGGCGGCGCCGGAACCATTTCCCAAGACCTGCCTGATTCCATAAAACAGCAGTATTACGATGGACTGGAACAGGCACTGCGAGCAGGTGAGGTTATCCTTCGCGATGGCGGTTCAGCACTGGATGCTGTAGAATACGTGGTCCGTAATTTGGAAGACAATCCTCTGTTTAATGCCGGACGCGGTGCCGTTTTCACTAAAGAAGGCCGCCACGAACTGGATGCCGCAATTATGGACGGAAGTACTCTTGGCGCCGGAGCATTGACAGGCCTGACTACCGTTAAAAATCCTATCAGCCTGGCTCGAAAAGTAATGACCGATTCACCGCATATTTTATTCTCCGGCGAAGGAGCTGAAACCTATGCTGATCAAACCGATGTAGAACGGGTTGATAACGATCATTTCCATACAGAGCGACGCTACCAGCAGTGGGAACGCGCGCAGGAAGAGGCTCGTGCCATCACTCCTGAAGAATCCATTCACGACTGGATTAAAGATACCAAGTTTGGAACCGTTGGAGCTGTTGCCTACGATGCGGATGGAAATCTTGCGGCTGCAACCTCAACAGGCGGGATGACCAACAAGCAGTTTGGCCGGGTGGGTGATGTGCCCATTATCGGTTCAGGTACATTTGCCAATCATATTGCGGCTATTTCTGCAACCGGCTGGGGCGAGCAGATCATGAGAAATGTTTCAGCAAACACCATTGCAAACTATATGGAGTTTAAGGGCGTGTCTCTTGATGAAGCAATGGATTTTGTTCTGAATGAGCGTCTTGATCCCGGTGATGCCGGATTTATCGCCGTTGATAATCAGGGTAATATCTCCATGAAGATGAACACCACAGGAATGTTCAGAGCTTCTCTCAACTCCAATGGCGACAGAACCGTAATGATCTGGGAGAACGAGTAATCGTCTAATCAATAAGTCGCCCCCGAGATCGGGGGCTTGATTAAATCTTCCGATTGAATTACCCTACCGTGGCCGGTGGGGCTACTATCGAGCGTCCCGCTATTCGCGGGACTTTTTTATTATACCTTCCCTCGTCAAGGCATGAATTGTTCTGATGTAATGTGGTAGGCATTTCTGTTTCTGATAAAAGCGTATGAGTATAGTTCAGCGTCAGCTGAACGATCGAGAGTAGGCATCCCGATTAAATGCATCGGGATGAGCGCGGGTATTTGAGCGCAAACGAAGATCAGAGTCAACGGCAACCCGGGTGACTCTCTACTCCCAATACTGACATGAACCGTCCTGCGGAGCTTGGCTGATGACAGTGAAATAGGTACCATGTTCCACTGAAGCGCGCGCAGGGTTTAGCACACCATTCAACGTAGAGGCGACGCCACTGTTGGTATTTTGGTATGCGTCATCGCTCTATTCTTAAAATAGGTTTCACTCCGTGCTATGGATTGAATAATTTAAAAAGTGAGTAAGGGTTATTTTTCTTCACCAGATTTGTCCTCTTAAACCGGATTGAAATTCTAAACCAATCCTGAGTTAAACCGCCTCATATCTGCCCTTTATTTTAAACAACGCCCTCTGTTCGGCGGTGATATTTGCGCTGTCTGATACCCCGGGTTTCGCTTCGCTTCACCCGGGGCTAGGATCGGCCGCTCTTTCAGAGCTTAACCGACTATAACAAATCGTATATCTTATAGTGCTGTAAAAGAACACCTCCCCTCTTGAGAGGGGATTGAGGGGTGTGTTAAGCAAGGTTTCTCTATAAATCACATTTTCTTCTCCTCTGTGAGCCATGGATGTTGAGTGACCGCGAGGGTAAGCCATTATTGTAGTCAATCACTCTTTTGCTTGAATCCAATAACATTCGTGTTTCTGTAGCCAAAAACTGAATCAATATTTTCTAGCTCTACAAGAGCGAACAGATAGTAGCCCAAAGCGTCAGCTTGGATTGTAAGAATGGGATACTATTACGCCGAAGAGAGTGCAAATTTATATCTCAAATCTGAGTAGAGGCGTTGATGCTGCAAATATTATTTTTCACTCTATTTTTTGATAACCGGTTTCAAACTGTACCGGCATTTCTTTGGGCTTTTTGTTTAATCTACAACGGAATAGGCGATCCGTTGTTTATGGTGTTCTGGGATTGGGATCAACACCAAATGAGATCAATTCAGATTCGTGGCCTGCAGTCCCATTTCAGATTCGGCACTTCTTAACATTTGAGCAAGGCCGCGGATATCAAGGTAGCCACGGCGACGATCGATTACATTGCCCTCAGAATCCATAATCACCGTAAATGGAAAGGCTGTGACTCCCATCAGTCCGGCAAAATCCTTTTCGGTCATCTCTTCTCCTTTATAGACAATGGTATTGCTGGCAGAGTTACCGTTTACTTTTACGGGATGGTAGCTCCGGTCAAGAACGGCCCGTATGGTGTTGGATGGATAGACTTCCCGGCTCATTTTACGGCAGAACTGGCAGCCTACTTCGTAGATATCAACCAGGATTAACCGGTCATCCTGAGGAGCTTCAGCAAGTGCTTCCGTCAGGGTCATCCAATCAGGTGCATTCTTAATATCCTGAGGCTGAATTTCCTGAATGGAGTAGTAGGCAAAAATTCCGATAAAAACGGTAATTAAGGCTCCGATGATAACCTTTCGGTTCATAATCAGTTGATGAGTTGTTTTGGAATTAGTTGACTGTAAATATACAAAGAATTAGTGAGGGCCACCCCATAATCGGTTCCAATAACGACTCAGATTTGATGTTCGTGTACTGAAATTGGGAATAGCTTGCTCAAATGTGTAAGCGTATTCGTTTTCATCAAATCGAACATAGTTTTTCCAGACGTAGGCCGCATCATCGGTAAGCCAGAAATCTCCCCTCCCAAATCGTAAATCGTAAAAAACCAGTTGATCCCCCTCCATTTCAGCTCTGTAATATCCTCTCGAAAACCATAGCAGTGTTTCGATTGCCCGGTCATTTAGGTACGGCTCAATCAGGTGGCTGTTTTTAGGGATTGCTGTAAACTCCAATAGTTTCTCTTCATCAAAAACAGAGTAGACTGAATTATAAATAGTGTCATTTTTTTCAACATAACCTGTCCAAAGAAATATAGAAGGGCCATTGGGCGTCGTTTTTATCTGTTCATACATCCCATATTGATTCTGGAATGATTCGGCAAAAACTGAATGCACATGACTTTTTATACCAAATCCCAGAATCAGATAAAGCGTGCTAATGAACAATCCGCTTCGGTTTGCAAACATCCTGGCTCGGGAACTTCGTTTGAGGGTGAGTGCGATAATCAGTCCTAAGAATAGTGGTACTGTGTAGAGCGGATCGATAATGAAGATTGAATCGAGGGTATGGGGTGTATCAGAAAACGGACGCAGTATTTGTGTACCGTATGTGGTGGGAAGGTCGATGAAGATGTGGGTTAAGAAGATAAAAAATGACATTATGCTCCATCTCACCCATCCTACTTCCAGCGATTTGTGAACGTTGTCGATAATCCAGCCAAAAATCGGGGCTGCTAAAAAACAGAACAGAAATGAGTGAGTAAATCCGCGATGAGTGCGAAGTTCAATCACGTTATCTACAAAGGGGTTGATAATAATATCCAGGTCGGGAAGCGTACCCAGTAAAACACCCCATGCGGCTGCGCGGTATCCTACCTTTTTTCCTAAAAATGCTTCTCCTACGGCAGCACCAAGAGTTGCCTGTGTAATGGAATCCATTTAATCAATTAATTATAAAGTTGAGTCAGCTGAACAATGAGGCCTGAAAAGAGGTTCAAATTTTAACAATCCCGTAATCGATTTTATAACCTTTAACAATCCGCCGGGAATGAAAGCGTGTAAATATCGTTAATTTAATATTGAAATAAACTCACTGAACAAATTTTCTGATGAAACAAACAAAGTATTTAATATTAGCACTACTGGCGGGGCTTATCTTAACAAACTGCGGTGGTGAAGAAGGGCAGGAATTTACGGCTCAAAATCGCACAGTACCTGCCGTTGAAGCCGTGCAGGCTCAATTTGGGTCTCTGCCGCTGGAAGAGAGATTAAGCGGAACTGTGCGGGCGGGCAATCAGGTTGAAATTTTTCCCCGAATAACCGCTCCCGTTCAGGAAGTTTATGTTGAGTCGGGCGATCAGGTGCAGCAAGGGGATCAATTGGTTAAGCTGAGAGATACCGAATATCGTGAACAGCTTCGCCAGACTGAGGCCAACTTTAGAATAGCTGTAGCTCAGCGGCGACAGGCTCAGGCGGCATTGAGTGAAATTGAGTCGGAACTGCGAAGACAGCAAATCTTAGCTGAAAGGGGTTTGGTAACAGAATTGGAGATGGAACAGCTTGAGGCGGAAGTGGAATCTGCAGAAGCAAGTCTTCAATTGGCTGAAGCGCAGGTTGAGCAGGCTCAGTCTACTGTTGATGAACAGGAAGCAGCTCTCGATCAAACTATAATTCGCGCACCCATTACCGGCACGGTGGGAAATCGTGCAGCTGAAATCGGTATGCAGGCGTCGCCAAACAGCAGATTATTTATTATTGGCGATTTATCTCGATCAAAAATAAACATAAATATTACTGAGCGAATGCTTCAGTATATAGAAACAGGGCAGTCGGTTCGTATTTACTCGGAAAACTTTCCTGATACGACTCTCCGTGGAGAAATTTCCAGGATATCTCCTTTTCTGGGCGAAGGCAGTTTTAGTACGGAGGCTGAAATTGATGTGAATAATGAAAGCGGATTACTATTGCCGGGTATGTTTGTAACGGTTGATGTGCTCTATGGAGAGAGCGAGCAGGCTACACTTATTCCGCTGAGCGCAATTTACCGGCACCCTCAAACCGGAGAAACGGGTGTTTATGTAGCTCCCGGTTTTGGAATTGAAACTGAAATTCTAAAGGAGATTGAAAGCAGCGGCAGTGTAGGGCAACTAAGTAACCCGACTCAAGTTGAGTTCAAATCAATTGATGTAATAGCCAGGGGACGAGAAGCTGCCGGTGTTGCCGGAATTCAGAGTGGCGATTGGGTGGTAACGGTCGGCCAAAATCTGCTTGTGCGTGCTCAGGGTGATGAGGCCCGGATACGAGGTACAAGTTGGGATAAAATTCTGAGTATGCAGAGAAAACAGCCGCAGGATCTGCTTCAGGAGATATTGAATCAAGGCATGGCTGATCAGTCTACAGCTAACTAATTTAAAATTCAGGTAGAATATGGGTATTACAGATACATCAATTAAACGGCCGATTGCCACAACCATGGTCTATCTGATCGTGCTTGTGTTGGGTGTGGTAGGCTTTCGCTACCTGCCTGTCGATTTACTGCCACCGATTGAATATCCAAGGTTGTCGGTTCAGGTAGAATATCCGAATGTTGGTCCCGAAGAGATAGAAACGATCATCACCGACCAGCTCGAAAATGCCCTTTCCGGAGTGGCGAATGTAGAAGAGATGACGTCCCAATCTCAAGAGGGATCCAGCTCTGTGACACTGAATTTTGCACAAAATACAAATCTAGACGAAGCCGCAAACGATGTGCGGGCAGCGCTCGACCGGGTGCGACGGTCACTGCCTGATGAGGCAGATAACCCCAGGGTTCGAAAGTTTGATCCCAACGACTCTCCTATTGTAATACTGGGGGCTCAAACCACCCGGTCACTTGATGAACTGACACTGATTCTGGAAGAGGAAATTGCAAGTCGCCTGGAGCAGATTCCCGGCGTTGGAGCTATTGATGTATGGGGAGGAATTGACCGTGAAATTCGGGTTGATCTGAAACGGGATAGACTGGCGGCCAGCGGTCTTACTGCAATTGATGTTCAAAATGCCATTGTTGCAGAAAATAATACGCTTCCGGGTGGGAATGTTAAAGACGGGCTCACCCAGCTCTATGTGAGAACACTGGGCGAATTTACCGATATCAATCAAATTTCTGAGACGATCATCACGCGTGTTGAAGGACGGCCGATTCGCGTTCGGGACATTGCTACCGTTGAAGATGCCTATGAAGATGTTGGACGTGTGGTTCGGATTAATGATGAACCGATGATCCGGATGGGAATCCGAAAGCAGACCGGCGCAAACACTGTTGCTGTATCTGAGGGTATACAACGAGAAGTTGATAGAATTAACTCTGAGCGCGATGATATTAACCTGTTGGTTGTGATTGATCAGAGTGATTTTATCCAGGACTCGATCGATAATGTTCAGGAATCGGCAATCTGGGGCGCACTGCTTGCAATCGTTGTCCTGTACCTCTTTTTGCGAAATGGTTCAACAACTTTCATTATTGCCACGGCCATACCGGTTTCTATTGTGGCCACGTTTGGGCTGCTTTACTTTGGCGGGTTAACTTTAAACCAAATGAGTTTTGGAGGGCTCGCGCTGGGTGTCGGCCTGATTGTCGATAATGCCATTGTGGTTCTCGAGAACATTGTTCGGCTGAGGGGCAGGGGTAAATCCCTTGCCGAGAGTTCCCTGGTAGGGACTCGCGAGGTGGGCGGAGCAATTATCGCTTCAACCATTACAACATCCGTCATTTTTCTGCCGGTGGTATTTATGCAGACCATTACCGGGACACTGTTTCAGGAGCTGGCTATCGTTGTGGTTTTTGCGCTGGCCTGTTCACTGCTTGTCGCCCTAACGCTTGTTCCCATGCTGGCAAGTAAGTTTATGACGATTAAGCCCGATTCTGAACTGACTGATAAAGATAAAGGCTGGTTTCAGAAAAAGTTTGAAAGATTTGAGGACCGATATTCTGAGTTTCTTAAAACTGCCATTCAGAGGCGATATCTTGTTTTTACAATTTCAGCGCTGTTGGTTGGCGGTTCTTTCTATGCCTTGAAGTTTGTGGATACAGAACTTGCTCCGGAAACGGAAGCCGATGAGATCAGCATTGATTTTTACATGGCTGACGGGATGAATATCGCGGTGGCTGATGATTACCTCGACGAGCTTGTGGAAAAAGTGAAGGAGATAGCCCCGATGGATCAGGTTGAATATGTATCAACCGAAGTTCGAAATGGTCGTGCAGAAGTTGAGCTGAAACTTTTGGATGCATCTGAACGAACGATAAGTTCCTACGATATGGCTGACGATATCCGGGATCAAATTGAGGGAAGTATACCGGGCGGAAGTTTCAGGGTGCAGGCTCAGACAGGGCTATGGATTTTGAGAAGAATATTCGGATCGGGCGGTGACGAAGCTATTCAGCTACAATTGCGCGGGCACGATGTGGAAATCGCAAATGAATTGGCAGAGCAGATCCGATACAGAATGGAAGAGATACCGGAAGTGCGTGATGTGCGATCGGATCGAGAGGACCGGCGACCGGAGCAGAACATTGTTTTTGACCGGGAACGCATTTCAGCTCTGGGGCTTACCGGACGTGAAGTTGCCCAGGCAATTCAGGCCAATGTGGGCGGTGTAAGAGCCGGGGTTTACCGGGAAGGCGGTGATGAATTTGATATCACAGTACGTCTTCAGGAATCTGACCGGATGAGCACCCTGGATTTGAGTAACATTTCGGTTCGAACCGCATCGGGTGAAATAATACCGGTCTCAACGGTAATTGACCAGGAAGCCGGGGAAGGTCCGGAGTCGATAAACAGGATTAATGGCCAGCGAGTGACGTATATCACTGCAAACCTGGAGGCCGGAATACCGTTAGGCAATGCTGTTGAAAAAATTCAGGCTTCACTGTCAGATCTTCAGCTGCCCATGGGATTTTCTATTGTCTATGGCGGTGAATATGAAGAGCAGCAAAAGGCTCAAACCGATTTTATAATTTCAATCCTGATGGCATTGGTGTTGATATATATGGTGATGGCGGCTCAGTTCGAGCGTTTTCTTGATCCTTTAATTGTGATGTTTTCTGTACCTGTTGCCGTTGTTGGCGTTGTCCCCACTCTGCTCCTGACCGGTACTACGCTAAACATGCAGAGTATTATGGGGGTCATTATGCTGATCGGTATTGTGGTGAACAATGCCATCGTATTGGTGGATTATATCAACCTGATGAGGCGCGACCGGAAAATGAATGTTTTTGAAGCTGTGGTGGAATCGGGCAAACTGAGATTACGGCCAATTTTAATGACCACGCTGACAACAGTACTGGGACTGCTTCCGCTTTCATTCGGACTGGGTGCCGGCGGTGAAATTCAGGCTGCACTGGCAAGAGTTGTAATCGGGGGATTAACAGCTTCCACCTTAATTACATTGGTTCTGATTCCTGTAGTCTATATTACAGCTAACGATATAAAAGTTTACATCGCTGAGAAAAGAGAAGCGCTCAGCGGATCCGGCGATTCCGTACCTGCTGCTCAAGTGGGTTGAGTTGCCAGGATCATAGTATAAAACACATTTGAAAAGTCCGTGGCGGAGAGAAACTGTTACGGATTTTTTATATAGTTATCCCGCGAAGATGGTTTTTTGTGGGGGTTACCTGATGAGATGGGCTTTTGTTTCAAGTAACTCCTGATAATATACAGGGCATGACCCCTCAGAACCAAATCATTTTCATGTTGGTTGGGTAATATATAAGTAATGATAGTCTATATATGATTTTGTATATTCTAAACAATGATTAAGTAGAATAAAATTTATTGAAATGCCTAAGAAAATTGGCTCACTGACGCTCTATTCTGTGGATGATCTGCATGAGATGCTCGGTGTTAGCAAAATGACGATTCGAGCGTACCTTCGCGAAGGTAGACTGAAAGGCCGTAAACTTGGAGTGCAGTGGTATGTAACTGAAGAGGCGATAAAAAGTTATTTTGATGTGGGTTCTGAGGAGGACGATTCAAAACCGGAAAAAAAGAAAAAACGGTCATATACTTATGTGGTTCAGGGTGTGAACGATTTGGTTAGTGAAACAGAAGAGTGCGCAACAGTTTCCGAAACACTGGAATGCCTGAACAGTCAGGCAATCATAAGTCTGTTTCAGGTTGAGATTCGGGATGAATCGACCGGCGAGATTATCGAAATTGTGAAAGGAAGAGATTTTATTGAACGACATTCAAACAATTCATGAAAAAAGAACAAACTACACTTCAGGTATTTGAATTCGGGGATTCACCGGAAGATACATTTTACTGCCTGGTAGATCTGCGAGTGAGTCCAAACGGAATGGATATAGAAAAAATGCGACTCTCCGATCCGCGAAATATTGATCTGCAGTTTCGCGAAAAAGGCTGTCTTTTGATGCTCGATGGCCAAGAGATTGAAGAGATTATACGGCGCGGCGATGCAGACCGGGACAATCTCCACGAATCGATTTATCAGCTGGCCTCTGAGGAGGGAATCGTCTAAAAATCAATAGGAAACGGTTTGTGCTTTTTCCACCAAAAATAGGTTTGCGTTAAGGCACAGATTGTTTTCCCATCTTTGATTTCGCCCGACTCAATCATTTTTAGAGCATCGGAAAAGTGCAGTTTATGATTGATCAGAAACTCATCATCATCGGTCTGTTTATTTGATTCATCAAGGTCCCACCCTACATACACGAAGATCTCCTCATCGGCGTATCCGATAGCCGGAAAAAGTGAACCCACCTGTTCCAGGTTCTTGCATGATAACCCACTCTCCTCTTCCAGCTCGCGCAGTGCGGTGGTTTTCGGCGTTTCACCCGCATCAATTTTACCTGCCGGTACTTCAAGAAACAGCTTGCGTGGAGGGTATCGAAATTGTTTTAGAAGCATGATGGATCCGTCCCGAAAAACCGGAACAACCGCACTTGCACCGGGATGTTTAATCCAGTCTCTGGTCGAATGAGACCCGTCAGGCAGTTTTACGTCATCTACATAGACTTGTAAAAGGGTTCCGTCAAAAACATGTTTTGATGAAATTGTGGTCTCTTGCAGTTCAATTTTGTCCTCTTTCATGGAAGTTAAATCTTTCTTTTTCATTTCAATATTTATTACTGTGTTAAAAAACGTATTTTCTACCATAATTATGCTAACTCCAAAAAGATGGTATGAGAGAAGCCGTGAACGTGGATGGTAAAAAGGTATTGGTTAGAGACGACATTTACACGTGGTCTAACCTTATCTCTTTGTCTCGGGTATTGGTGGTTTTTCCAATTATCTATCTCCACATGCAGAACAATCATCAAGTCACCGCAGCGATATGGGTTTTAATCCTGTATGGGGGAATTTCCGATTACCTGGACGGGTTTGTTGCACGCTGGCGAAATGAAATATCCGAACTTGGAAAATCGCTGGATCCAATTGCTGATAAATTGATGGCGTTTTTTCTGTTCATCTACACCGTATGGCTCGGATGGATTCCTCTCTGGTATTTTGCTCTGGGAGTTACGCGCGATTCATTAATTATGGCGGGCTCGGCACATATCAAAAAAGAGCGCGGAAAGGTTGCGATGTCCATAATGTCCGGGAAGATTACTGTTAATCTGATGGCCATCTACTGGATAAGTATTTTCTTTTTTCCTGAGTTTAAAAACGTTCAAATCTTTTTTATGGTTGCATCAGCAGTTATGATGATTGTCTCTTTTGTAGAGTATAAACAGAGATATCACAAGATTATGAACGGAGCGGATTTTAACTGATTTACAAACAAAGTTTTAAAGATATTTAGTGAACGACTATGAGCTGGTTAGATAAAATTGGACTAAAAAAGAAAGAGAAGCTTGATAAAGGCGTTGAAAAAAGTCGTGACGGACTGCTTTCAAAAATTGGAAAAAGTATTGCCGGGAAAGACGAGGTTGATGCGGCTACACTCGATGAGCTTGAAGACGCTTTAATCACATCCGATGTGGGTGTTAAAACCACTGTTGAGATCATCGACCGGATTGAGGCGCGTGTTGCCAAAGACAAATTCATCACGCAAAATGAACTCCAGGAATTGATGCGTGACGAAATTGTAGCTCTGCTCAAGGATAACAACCCGGATCAGCCTGCAGAATTTGACGCAGATTTTCCACATAAACCTCACATCGTTTTGGTTGTTGGAGTGAATGGCGTAGGAAAAACAACCTCGATCGGAAAGCTGGCTCACTTATACAAAATTGCGGGAAAAAGCGTGGTTCTTGGAGCGGCGGATACATTTCGTGCTGCAGCCGTGGATCAATTAAAAATTTGGAGCGAGAGAGCCGGTGTTCCCATCATTCAGCAGGGACAAAACGCGGATCCGGCCGCTGTTGCATATGATACAGTTGCATCTGCAAAAGCAAAAGGCTCTGATATAGCGCTGGTTGATACCGCCGGCCGCCTGCATAACAAAAAATCACTAATGGAAGAGCTCGGTAAAATCAAACGGGTGATGGGTAAAGTTGTTGACGGTGCTCCCCATGAGATTTTGTTGGTTCTGGATGCCTCTACCGGGCAAAACGCAATGCAGCAGGCAAAAGCTTTCACGGAGGTTGTAGATGTTACCGGGCTTATACTTACAAAGCTGGACGGTACTGCCAAAGGCGGGATCGTTATTGGCGTATCAAACGAGCTGAACGTACCCGTAAAATATATCGGGGTTGGTGAACAAATTGAAGATTTACAGGTGTTTGACCGTGTAGCCTTTGTTAATGCACTATTTGGATTAAGCTAATCCCCTTTACTAATTGAGTTTGGTTCATTAATATATCAGATCAATAATGATCGGGTACGATGAAAAAAGCTCAAAACACCATTTTTTGCTCAACATCAAAAAGCAGACATCTCACCCTGATGTTCTGTTTCTTACTTCTGCTTTTCTTTCATGTTGATTTCGTCAAAGCTCAAACCGCAGATGCCCTAAAAGACCAATTTGATGAAGCGGTCAGGTTATATCAGTTTGGAGAGATGGAGCCTTCACGTCAACTCTTTAATGAGTTTACGGGCGCAATTTGTGATAACCCGCCGCTTATTGACGAATGCGTTGAATCTCAGCTCTACCTTTCAACTTTCCACAGGTTAGATCGAAAGTTTGAAGAAGCGGAGTCATACATTGATAAGGCTTCTGATATTGTTCTTAACGAATTGGGTTCAAACCATCGAAAACTAGTTGACGTGTATGTACAATACGCCTATCTATATGAAGACCGGTCTGAACTTGACAAGGCTCTTGAGTGGAGCCGGCGTGCTGCTGAGTTGGCAACTGAATATAGGGAATTTAGAATATCAGCTTCCCAGGCATTTACCAGCAGAGGTTATATAGAGGATTCGAGAGGGAATTACCAGAATGCGATAAACTATTACCTGACTGCACTGGAGATACTCTCAGAAGAGGAAGAGAGTTTTGAACTGCACCGAGCACTTTCGATTACTCATAATAATACCGGAATTACTTACCGTAAACTCGGTATGTATGATGATGCAATGCATCACTATCAAATGGCCTTGGATTCTGCAATTAAAGCCTATGGTGAATCACATTCAGAAATAGCTATCATTTATAACGGAATTGGAACCTTCTATTATTCAATTGGGGATTTGGGCACAGCCAGTGAATATTTCAGACAGTCGGCGGCAACATTCAGAAAAGCTGAGGGAGAAAATTCGAACAGGCTAGCCATTCTTTACAATAATCTTGGGCTGATTCATATTCAAATGGATGACTATGAAAATGCGCTTCAGTTCTTGGAGAGAGCTCAAAAAATAAAACTGAATATTTATGGTGAAGAACATATAGAAACTGCTGTTGGATATCATAACCTTGCGTCAAGCTATCTGAATAACGAGGAGTATGAAAAAGCTGAGAAAAACTATTTTCTGTCCCTGAAAATCCGTCAAAATATTTACGGTGAGAGTCATCCAAACCTAATTCTTCCCTATGTAAATATTGCTAATTTGTATATACAAATTGAAAGATATTCAGATGCCCGTGAGGTATTGAATAAAGCATTGGAAATTGGGATGGAGAGATTGGGTGAATCGCATCCTGATGTTCTTGGCATCTATTCTCAGCTGGGTGAAATCCATGAAAAAGAGGGAGGGTTGACTGAAGCCGGTGATTTTTATCGTAAGACAATATCAATTTTGATAGGAGAAACGTACAAACCCATGTTAACCAAGGTTGATTTGGAAAACGTGAATTATCCTGTTCGATTGATAGAGACTACGAAACAGCTTGGCGAACTAAATATAGAATTATATAGTGAGACGGAAGACACAGAGAATCTCTATGAATCTCTTCGATTATTTGATGTAGCTGTTTCCGCTATAGATTTTTTGCAGACACAGTATCAGAGTGAAGCATCGAAATTACGCTTGATTGAAAATCACTATTCAATTTTCTCTGCGGCCATCGATGTGTACTACATACTTTTTCAGCAAACCGGCGAGCTTGTATGGCTTGAAGAGATGATCGAATTTGCGGAGAAAGGCCGATCCAGAGTCGCATTGGATCTGTTGCAGGATGTTAAAGCTAAAAGCTTTGGCGGTGTACCTGAAAATGTAATCGCTGAAGAGAGAAGACTGAATAAAACAGTAACGGATAATTTTCAAAATCTGCATTTAGAACAGGAAAAGGGATTGGATGCGGACAGCGGTAAAATTCAAGCATACCGGGACACTCTCTTTCATGCCCGACGAAAACTGGTTGAGTTTACAGAAACACTCGAGGAGAATTATCCGGAATATTTTGCTCTGAAATACAACCGCGAGACGGCCTCACTCGACGAAATCCAACAAATATTAAAACGCGATGAGACGGCATTGTACTACATTTTTGGAAGAGATCACGTTTATGGTTTGGCAATTGAAAATGATAAAATCGCTGTGGAAAAAACAGCGGCCATTGAGTATGTGAACAGTGAAGTGGTTAAGCTAAAAGAAGCGGTAATAACCAGAGATGATAACACCTACAAACAGATCGCTTACGAGCTTTACGAAGCATTGGTTGACCCGCTCCGCCCGAATATCAACGGTTCGTCTTTACTCATTTTCCCTGACCAATCTTTACACTATCTGCCATTTGAAATGTTGATTGACCGCGAGGCGGCTGACAAGCCCTATCATAAGCTATCGTATTTAGTCAATCAGTTTGAAATTCAATACGCATCATCGGGTACTGTTTTTAAGGAGATGCAGCAGCGTAAACCCGAAAGTCCGAGTAATCTTCTCGCATTTGCCCCTTTTAATGATTCAATGAACGTAACGGTTGACGAGACAGAGACCAACACCAAACGATTTTTAGATGGTTTAACCCCGCTTCCGCTAACTGCTTATGAGACAAATCAAATTTCAAAAATTTTCAAAAACAACAGGTCGCTGCTGAATTTTTTAAATCCCGAAAAAGTGACGGTTCTTCAGAACAGTGATGCCACTAAAACTCAGTTTCAAAAACAAAACTTAAGCAGCTATGGATTCATCCATTTTGCAACACACGCGTTTGTTAACGAAACCAATCCGGACTTTTCAGGAATCGTTCTGCAGGGAGAAGGAAATGACAACGGTATTTTGTACGTGAGCGATATCTATAATCTGCAGCTTAATGCAGATTTGGTTGTATTGGGTGCTTGTGAGACTGGCTTGGGAAGCGTTCACAAGGGAGAAGGGATGATTGGATTTACAAGAGCCTTTAAGTACGCCGGAGCTTCAAATCTGGTCGTTTCGATGTGGAGGGTAAGCGATCAGCCGACGGCTAAATTAATGATCAGCTTTTATGAGAAAATCCAAGAGGATTTATCGTATGGGAAAGCTTTACAATACGCCAAGCAGCAACTGATTGAAAATCCTGAAACTGCGCACCCAATTCATTGGGCAGCATTTATATTGAACGGCAGTTAAAAAAGGCCCTTCAAAAACCCGGAGTTTCTAAAAGGCCATATTCTTTTCAATTATTGATCTAACGGGATTGAAGACGGGTAATTTCTATAAACTGCTGATTATCCACGACAGGCCTTCCATCATAATTGGCAACCTTAATGGTTGAAGTGTAGATCAATTGACTGACCCGCGATAGTTTTTCAAAATTGATTTTATCAATCGTATCAGACGGGCGGTGATAGTCCTCGTGAACTCCTGTAAAGAAGAAAACAAATGGAACTCCAAATCGGCCAAAATTCCAGTGGTCGCTTCTTCGATAAAACTGATTTGAATCCTGTAAGTCGTTGTATTTGCGATCGAGCCGCATATTGACTGTAAGATTGTTTGCGGACTGAACCAGGCTGTCCAGTTCGGAAGAGATGATTTCACCGCCAATCAGATACACATAATCTGTATCACCTTTTTGGATGTTTTCCGGATCGCTTCGCCCAATCATATCTGCGTTAAAGTTGGTTACGGTATTTTCAATGGGTATAACGGGATGATCAGAGTAATATCTTGAACCCAGTAATCCATTTTCCTCACCGCTCACATGAAGGAAAAGAATGCTTCGCTTGGGTTGATATCCCTGGCTTTTGGCCTCATTCAGTGCATTGGCGATGGCCATCAGCGCGGTGGTACCGCTACCGTTGTCATCAGCACCGTTATAGAGCCCGTCTCCGGATTCATCAGGTGCACCTATGCCTACGTGATCGTAGTGAGCCATCAGTACAACAGCCTCGTCTTTCAGGTCAGGATCAGCTCCTTCGAAATAGGCAATAACATTCTCCGCATCCATGTGACCGGGACCGTCATAAGGTGTATACTCCAGATAAAAATCAGTTTTATATGGGGTAAACTCTGTGATTTCTTGTACTAAGTTTTGCTTTTTTTCATCCAACTCATCGGTGGAAGAAAGACCCAGATAAGTAACAGCCATTTCAGGACTGATTTGAAGAAATCCTTTTGGAAAACCGGACTGTCCGTTCTGCTCAAGATAGGCCAGGCTGATATTCGATGGCTCACCCATTGACTCTGAGCTCATTTCAGCAACCTTTTGAAATTCACTTTGAGAGTAATCAGATATCAAGAGAATTCCGGCAGCGTCCATCTCAACAAGAATGTTGCGTAACCGGCTGTTGCTGGTAATATCGGGATTAATCAGTGTATCCCCTTCAACTACATACGGGATTTCTTCAAAAATCATGACCCAGTTACCCTGAATCTCTTCACCTGCTAAGTGCTGAACTCCCCTTTCGTTGTCGTTAACTCCAAATCCGGCAAAAACAACATCGCCCTCCTGAGGAACACTTCCTCCAAACATTCGAATAAAATCTCCAGTTGATTCAGATGATTCAACACTGTGGCTATGCTTTAAAGTATCTGCTCCGTTTATCTGAAAAGTTTCATATACAAGACTGTCCGTATATTCAGCATTTAACCGATAGCTTTGGAAATAAGTATCGCTATCGCCCATTGGCGTGAATCCGAGATCAGAATAGAAGTCTGCGATATAATTGGCAGCGACTTCTATTTTATCTGAACCGGTGGCCCGTCCTTCAAGGGAGTCATGAGCAATAACTTCTAAATGTTGCTGTAAAAACTGAGGCGTAATTTGAGTTCGAAACTCTACCAGATTCTCAGTGGAAGTAACTTCTTGAAGTGAATTTTGAGTGGCGCAGCCTGTAGCAAAAAGTAAAAGTGGTAGCAGTATTTTTTTCATGAGAATTCAGACTTAAATGTTGTTTTCGGATCTCCAATTATTTCATCAACCGGTTTGAGATCGATATGAAAGTTGGTGGGATCATCCTCTTCTATGAACAGGTTGATCTGTTGCTCTTTTAGCATTTCAAGTACAGCAAGGAACGTTACTACAATAGCTGTTTTAGTTTTTAATTCCATGCAGAAATCGTAAAATGATGTTCTCCCTTTTTCCTGCAACCGGGTTAAAACATATTCGGCCTGCTGCTCAACCGTCATTTTAACCTTTTCTACTTTGTGGTAGACATTCTGCCTCTTGATATCGGCTAAAACTTTTCTGAACGCCGCCATGAGGTCAAAAAGAGTGACATCTTTCAGAGCCTCACCCGTAGCCTGTTTTTCAACTTCATCTTCCTCCAGGTAGCCGCGATAATATTTCTTTTGAGTCTCCTCATCAATAATGGTTAGTTTTTCCGCCATCTCTTTGTAGCGCTTATACTCAAGCAGCTTTTGAACCAGTTCGTAGCGAGGATCGTCTTCATCGAGTTCTTCATCGTCTTCCGGATCGCGCGGCAGCATCATCTTAGCTTTGATAGACATCAGCATGCTGGCCATATAGATGAACTCGCTGGCTACATCGAGGTCGAGTTCCTCCATCAAGCGGATGTAGTCGAGAAACTCATGCGTAATGTGATAGATAGGTATATCGTAGATATTGAGCTCATCTCTTCTGATAAAGAAGAGCAGCAAATCCAGGGGGCCTTCGAAATTTTTTAGCTGAACTCTGTACATAGGCAAATGGGTTGTCACAATTTCGCAATTTCTGCTTACAAATAGAAATTCTTAAAGTTAGATTCGTTGTTAGAAATTGTGAAAAGAAGAAAGCCATTTATGCATAGCACGCCGGAGATTTTGCCTAAGTTTGATTTATCAGTCTTTTTAGTTAAAATAAGTCTTATTGCATATACAAATAAAACGCCATGCATTCCCAAGCCAATACATTCAGCAGATCTGTCTCCAAACATTTTGACTCCTATTTCAAGGAGTCAGGTCTAGCCACATCCTATGTTGAAGTTTTGATTTTTATCAAAAATGAAGGATCCTGTCTTCAGAAAGAGATCGCAGATCATCTGAATTTGGATCCATCTACAATAACACGGTTTTTAAAAAAGCTGCAGAAGGAAGATTGGGTTGTAAAAGAGAAAGTTGAGGGACGAACTAAAATTCTGTTGAACTCAAATAGAGAAGGTGAAGTGAAAGCACTTCAGGAATTATATAGAGAAGCAGAAGAAGCGTTATCTGAGATGTTGGGAGATAAATATGTGGAAACAACACAGAAACTGCTCAGTCATGGTAACTCTCTGTTTGATGAATCGGATGAGGATTAGAAACGCAATCTTTTAGATCTCTTTTCTTAACTCACTCAAAAACATTTTCATAAAACTAATCCGATCGTCAGCCAGCTTTTTTGCACTTTTTGTGTTTAACAGTTCGGGCAGTTTGAAGAGCTTTTTATAAAAGTGATCTACTGTATAGAGAGAATCATCCGGATCTCGATGTTCACAGAAGGGATCTTCCATACGATAAAACGGTTGATCTAACTTCCCACCTACAGCAAAACAACGCGCGATTCCAATTGCACCCAATGCATCCAGTCGATCGGCATCCTGTACGATTTTAGCTTCTATCGTTTCCGATTCAACTCCTCCTGAGTAGCTGTGAGCCTCAATTGCATGTACAACATGTGGAATTTTAGACTCCGGGAAATCAATACTATTTAAAAATTGTGCGGCTTTCTCTCCGGCCAAAATGGAGGATTTGGACCGCTCTGGATGATCTTTAGGCAGTGTGACACAGTCATGCAGCCAGGCAGCTGCATCTACAACCTCCGCATCACCACCCTCTTCTGCTAATAACTCGCGGGCAGTTTTTACAACACGCTGTATGTGAGCCAAATCGTGCGCGGCATCGAAGGAGCAGTTATCAATTAGAAAGTTTCTGTAAACACTCTCTTCAGGCATAGGTATGGCTTTCGAGTATTCGATCAGGTATCGGGATCTCTAAACTAATTTTTGTGCCTAGATCAATTTTTGATTCAATCCAAAAACGCCCTCCAAACTTTTGAGTAGTGTGGAAAGCTTTGGTAAGCCCGAAACCACCCCCCATAGTTCGAACTTTATCTTTTATGTTGGATGCCCGGTAACCGTACTCAATTATTTTTGAAATCTCTTCTTCCGGAATCCCATAACCGCTGTCTTTCACAACAAACTTGAATAAACCGTCCTTTTGCGCAATTCCGATTTCGATGGTTCCACCCGGAGGTGTGTACTTTCGCGCATTTGCTACAAGATCCCGAATTACATCTTTGAGAAGTAGCGGCAAATAAATGGTATCGTTAAAGTCGCTGTTTACTTCAAACTGAACCAGATAATCTTTCTCTTCCTGTTCCGCGATATTATAGATAATTCTGTATCTGCCTCGACTGTTTTTCTCCAGGGTATAGAAAAAATTTTGAAACTCCTTTTTGAAATTCTTTATGGAAAAGGATTCCCATCGATCGGGATGATTCCATCTGTGAAAGATCTCTTCAGTTCTGTCATCCAAAACTTTAAATATATCTTTAAAAATAGACTGAAATTCAGAAACAGAAGCACCGTCATTTAACTCAGGTTGTAACTCATTTTGTTTTTCAAGTACTCTATTGAGCTCTTCTTGAAAAGCATTTATCTTTTTTTCATTAAATACACTCTGATCTTTTTCTCTTGCGGCATCAGCCAGCTTAAGAGTTTGATCGATTAACGGTGTAATTAAGTCAGAATGATCTGTCTCAAACTGAATGAGATGAAGCTGACTGCTAAGTACCGATAAAATATTGATTACAGAATGCATTTCCAGCTCATTAAGCTGCTCATCTGTAACATTGATTTCATTTTTGATTTCCAAAATGATCCATTTTTAATTTGAATAAATTTTAATTTACTGAACAACTACAAATTTTTTCAGATGAAACTCCTCGCCCGAATAGATTCGTGCAAAATAGACTCCGGCAGCATAGCCGCCTGTTTCAACCTGAAATTCGGTTGAGTTTACTTCAAACATTTCTACACGCCTGCCCAGCACATCAAGTATTTCAACTTTGTCAATAATTGCACCGGATCGAATATTCATCGTCGAACGAACCGGGTTTGGGTATAGCTCAACAAAACCTCTGCCAACCGGTGTCCCCGATACTTGAAGGGAGGTGCTAACCGGATCAGACCAGTTAAAACCGGCTTTCACGCGATAAACAAATTCATCGCTTCCGGTAAATCCTGATTCTGATAAATATGAAAAACTACCGTCAGATTCTAATTGTAAAAGTCCACGTTTGGGAGGTTCCACCAATACAGCCTCCATTGGCATACCGTCAAGTGAGAGATCATTTTCCAAAAGACCATCACCGCCACTGATGTGGTTTACATCTCCGGTTCCGAGTTCATAATGATCACTTACCGCAATTGGATTACCGGGCAGGGTGGGCAGATACTCCTTCATATATGTATAGCTGGCTTTCACGTACTCTTCTGCATCAACCGGTAGATTCCAGCTATCCCAAACAAACCGATTTGAAGTCTCAGCTTCAAAATTGTCGTAATAGATACCAATGTTGATCCCATCTGAAAACCGGGTTTCAGTTTCAATCGTGGATCGATCATCATGCATAACTTCCAGTCTGCTTGGGTCGGTGAAGTTGATGAGCGACCACGGAAGACGGATTTCGATTCGATCATCAAAAAGCCGAACAGCGTCTGTACTGTAAGCCGGGGTGTTTAATCTGTTAACGCCCATCTGGCCAATATCCTGAACCTCTTCGTTTTCAAAATCATTTTTCCACCGAACCAGTTTCCAGGGTGCACCATCACTAACTGTAGAGCGATACTCCTGTTCAGGACCTGATGTGTTGAACCAAATACCAAACAGATCGTACGCTTCAGTCACATATAGTTCTGCCTCGTAGTTTGTTATCATCAAAGCAAATTCCGCCCTGTTTGAAACAGTCTTTCCATTGGGCAGGATAGACTCACCTAATGTCTCATCATATGTATCCAATGAGATCCAAACTGTATCGCTTTCCTGAATGTGCTGATCCATATCCAACTGCAATTGAAAATAGGAGTAGTCTGCCTGGGCATGTACACGCTTAACTTTTTCAGCATCGCCAAACTCTTCCCACAGACTTAAATCTCTGGGTTTGCGAAATCCAAGCAGTCCAAAGTTTTGTTCGGCAGCCGTTACGTTATGCCACAGTATTCGTCTTCCCGGAATAAAATCAAAGGGGTTGGTAATCCATGTCTGTTTAAACCATTCATCAATCCAGGAAAACTGTATCCCACCTCCGGCATTTGCCTGTTGGATATTTTCCAGCATTCTGATGTTGTTTTTCCCCTGCTCCAGTTCAGAGTAGCCTCCGTGGTGAATACCGCTATGGGCATATTTTGCCACTCCCCAGCTTGAAGATCCGCCAAATTCAGCGATAATTAAAGGGAAGCGGTCGTAATGATCTTTTAAATAAGTTAGATAGCCGAGATAGCTGTTTTGACCAATATGATCCTGAAATACGACATAACGGGGATCACGCGAAATGTAGTTTGGGTAATAAGGATATGCATGGTATGAGGCAAAAAATCCGGCTTCAGCATTATCAAAATCTATGTTTTTTAAATCCAGAGAAGCGCTCTCCTCATAAGGATTATCTGCATTAGGATGATCAATAGGATCGAGTGTCGGCCAGCTGGAGACGGAGACGGGCCGCTGAGTTCCGTAGTTCTGCATCTCGAAGGTTAAGAGATGATCGAGTCGTTCAACCACCCAAATTTCTGATGCCTTTACATCTGATATGGACAGGTAATTGCCGTTAAAAGTGTGAGTTCCGGGATTAGATTGATTTGTTTCAATAACTTCCGGCGGATGAATTTCGCGCCCAATGATGTAAGCGATAACCCATTGTGAAATGTCATCGATGTACATGCCGTGTGCTTTTCCAAATCGCGGGGGTATCATGATATCACCATGAACGGCACGCACATTATCTTCCATCTCTTGCTCAAAAACATCTGTGAGCGTATTCAAATTTTCATCATAGCCCGTAAGTTCTTCCTCCAGCCAAACTCCCTGAAATATGTAGAGTGGTGAATTGGGATTGTCTTCGTTGAATCGTTTTAGCTCCTCATAAAACCTTGGATAGTGGAGCGTGTAAAGCCGGATAGTGTTAAATCCTGCGTCTCTAATCATTTGAAACCAGCGTGCGTAGTCGTCACCTGTAGCCGCAAGCTGACCCGGAAATGTACCGGGAACAGAAACTCCAAGATTCACGCCTTTAATAAACAGAGGGCTATAATATTCGCCATTCCAGACGGTAATGTGTGTTTCATCTACAGAAAAAGGGAAAGGCTGATCCGGAGCAGAATCCTGACTGAATGAAGTTTGGGCCGTAAAAAGCAAGATGATTGCAGTGACAAAAAACGGATTAAGAATCTGCTTAAAGTAATCTAAAGACATGATATACTGCTTATTAGAATCGGTATCGCCCACCCATTTCAAAGGTTGTAATTTTTGTAAAGTTCTGAGTAAACGGAAATTCCTGCCAGGTTAATTTAAGGGTTCCAAACAGCTCAAATTGATTTTTAACCAGGTAGTTTGTTTGAATTCCTATATATCTGGATTTTTGAAAACGGTTATCTGCCTGGCCATCCAGAAATCGACGTTCATCCGGTGAGAATCCAATCCCTGCAATTAACGATGCAAATGTATCAGGATTGCCTAAATATCGTCGGGCCAACAGGGTAAATGAAGTTGAGATTCCGGAATCTTGCGGTGTAAAGTACGGGCGCCCGATTAAAAGCCAGTTTCCAATATATTTACCTAATGAGCCTGTAAAGATGATAACCTCATCTTCGCTGAATTTTAAGTATCGAAAACCAAGTGAGGCTTCAAATCCTTCAGGCAGAGCCCGGTACAGTTCGGCTCCTGTACGAAACTCAGGAAACAGATCTCCACCTGACAGGCCTACATTAAAGTAACCGTACCAGTTTTTATTGAATTCAGGCCAGTAATCAACTTCTCCCTGATAGTCTGTTATTTCAAAACGATGTCCAACATTCAGGCGCCCGATAATTGGGCCCGCTGACGTAATCCTTCTGTATTCGACATACAATTTTTGCCAGTCTTCCAGGTCGTCTCCATAATGATCATACGTAAGCCCAAAAGCCGCCATATTCTTTTTGCTTTGATAATCTTCATAGGTCGAAGATTGACGGGCAAATGAGTCAGTTGCCATAAAAATGATAAGTATTCCTAAGAGTGTGATTTTCATTACTTCAACACGGATCGAGTTTGGGGTTTGCGTGAACGTAAGGTCTGTAATTTTAAGTTTGCCAAATGTTTTATTCACTGCTTTATGATAAGAGTTTCAAATTTGTATTCGTCAAACAATTAGAGAACTCTGTATAGAAAGTGCCATTTGTTAACCAATACTAAATTCAAACTCGAATTTGTTTAAGTAACTTGATTTGGAAAGCGCTTAAGGTGTGTAAAGATTTAAAAGAAATAACCGATGACTCAAGCTGGACAGACTGTTTTATTGATAGAGGACGATCCCGTTATATCAAAACTCATTGAATTTAAGTTAAAGAGAAACAACTACAAATTTGAGTTGAGAGAAAACGGATTTTCCGGCTTTGAAGCTATTAAAGAGCTTAAGCCCGACTTGGTAATTTTGGATATCATGTTGCCAAGTATCAATGGTTTAGAGGTGCTTAGAAAGATTCGAGAAGATAAGGATTTAGATAGTATTCGTGTAATTATGCTATCTGCTTCAATGAAAATGAAAGATAAAAAGCTGGCGTTCGAACAAGGTGTGAAAGATTATATCGTAAAACCTTTTGAGACAGATGAGCTTATCATTAGAGTAAAAAAATCATTGGAAAATTAGTTTAATAAGCCGGAGTAAAAGTTGGTGTTTTTGATTATGGGTTTAGAAATAGAGGGTGCAATGCAGTTGCTGATATTGGTAACCATACTGTTAACAGTTGCTACATTTATCTTGTTTACGTTGACGGTTGTCATGAGGTTGAAGCAAAACAGGGATGAAAAAAGAATGAACGGGTATAGGGAGAAATTTTTGCCTCTGATATTTGAGTACATGGAAGAGAATATTGAGGTATCATCATTTGAGAATCTTCTTGGCTCGAGCGCTTTAAAATACAGGGTTTTTGAGGAGACCATAATCAAGCTATTGAAAAATGTGGAAGGGGAAGAGTCAGAAAAATTAAAGAGGCTTTTAATGATCGATCCTCTCTATAAATTTCACATGAAGCAGCTTAAGGAAGGTAATAATGTCGTAAAAATAGAGGCGTGTAACTATTTCAGGTATACTAAAATTGTCAGAGGTGATGTCCTCTATATTTTAGGAAAGTTTGTTCAGTCAGATAATATCTACCTGGCGTTCTCTGCCGTTTCTGCACTGCTTGCCAGTGATAATTTAAGTGACAGAATAAAAGCTTTGGAAACGTTTATCAAAAGAGAGGGCATTTCTAAAATGGCGTTACTGGAGCTTTTTTACAGATTTAAGCATGACAATAAAAATCAGACTAAAGAAGAGGCTGCTTTTTTAGAGGCGCTTATTTCTGATAAAAGTTTATCAACAAAGAAAAGAGCACTTCTTATAAGATGTGTGTCTGAGTCGAATTACTACTTAATGATTAAGCCGCTCCAGAACTGGCTGGAAAGTAGAGATGAGCTTTGGAAAGAGCCGGAGGTTTTATCGGCACTCATCGATTCTCAGCGCATATTTTTGAACTCAATGGCGATCGAAATTATAAAGGCATATCGTAATTACCCCGATGAAGATGTGAGAAAGTCTGTGCAAGAGGCTGTGCATGTTCTAGATCAGGAGTTCACTTTCGAAAAAGCAATTGCATAATAAGAATTTAAAAGGACCCATCCAGATTTGTTAGAACAGGCGATACCTCACATCCAGCAATTCATTAACCTTGTAGATTCACTGGGTTGGGTGTTTATTCTCTATTTTTTAATCGTGAACGGGACGTACCTCTCCATGGTGGTGGTATCTTTATTCTACATCAGAAAACACCAAAAATATTACTCTGTATTTGAACCGGAGGGAGTTTTCCAATCCGAATTATATAAGTCGATATCCATCATCTCACCGGCTCATAATGAAGAAGTAAATATTATTGATTCGGTAGAAGCACTACTGCAGCTTCAGTATAGAGATTTTGAGGTTGTTGTGGTTAATGATGGGAGTACAGATTCTACATTGCATAAACTCAAAGATCACTTCAGATTATATGAGTCTGAAATTGAGCTGCATTCAAACCTGCCTCACAAAAATATTGTAAAATCGTACAGATCGAACCGATACGATAACTTGATTGTGATAGATAAAGTGAATGGAGGGAAGGGTGATGCGTTAAACTGTGGAATAAATGTGTGTGCAAACGATCTTTTTTGTTCTATAGATGCAGACTCATTATTAGAGCAAGACGTATTAAAACAGATGCTTCAGGCCTTTGTTCTGGATGAAAAACTTGTTGCCGCAGGAGGCATTGTGCGAGTGGCAAATGGTTGTAAAGTTTCAAACTATGAAATAAAGGAAATTGGGATTGCCAAAAGCTTTTTGGCAAGGGTTCAGACTGTTGAGTATTTACGCTCCTTCTTATTTGGCAGAATTGGGTGGGACTATTTTAAAAGTTTAATCATAATTTCCGGTGCATTTGGAATTTTTGACAGAAAATCAGTAATCAGGGCCGGAGGATATGCCAGAGACTCCGTTGGAGAAGACATGGAGTTGGTTGTAAGACTGCACAGATTTTTTAGAGAGCAAGAAGAAGAATACAGGGTACGCTTTTTACCAAAACCTGTTTGCTGGACTGAAGTGCCGGAGAACTGGAATGATTTGGCGACACAAAGAAATCGCTGGCAAAGAGGATTGGTTGATTCGATTTGGCGCCACAGGACTATGTTTTTTAATAAGAAGTATGGCAGGATGGGGCTGACAACCATTCCATACTTCACATTGGTTGAATTGTTAGGTCCCGTAATTGAAATGACGGGGTATATCTATTTTATTTTTGTCATCATATTTATGGGTATTTATGAACCGTTTGTTCTTCTTTTTATAACAGTTTCTGTATTACTGGGTTTTTTACTGTCAGTCTCGGCCCTTATTTGTGAAGAAGCCACATTTGGAAGATATGGCAGCATAAAAAATACATTAATCCTCACCCTTTATGCCTCAATAGAAAATCTGGGATACAGGCAGATTCACGCTTGGTGGAGATTTGTAGGTTTAGTCGACTATATAAGAGGGAAAAAAAGCTGGGGTAAAATGAAGCGATTGGGCTTAGACAGAGAAAATGTGCCGGCAGAGTCAATTCAAAAATCTCTGAATGAATACGCGCCTAAAATTAAGAGCTCCATTTATTGGGCTATTGTATTTATAATGCCACCCGCGGTACTTTATATTTTATTCAACTTTCTCTATTTCAGCTAAAGATTCATTTCTCAACTACAGCATTCGGGCTATTTCCATACTCCGACCACGAACCTTCGTAAGCTCTCACAGAATCGTAACCCATCAACCGAAGTGTGAAGTAAGCGTGCGATCCTCGAACGTTGGTATGGCAGTGCGGAATTATCTCTTTGTCGCGAGTGATTCCCAGTGAGTCATATATTTCCTGTATCTCCTGAGCCGATTTGAAATACGGTACTCCCTCATCCTCCAGAACATTACTCCACTCCAGGTGAACGGCATTTGGGATATGGCCACTCTTCTCTGCGCGCTCATCGGCACCGGTGTACTCTTCTTCAGAACGTACATCAAAAATGATTTTGTCGGGATCGTTGGAAGCTTCCATCACATAATTGATGTCGCAAAACTTAGATTCCTGTACGTCAACACTGAAATTTCCGGGGTCTCTTTCCGATGCATAGTCTACAACCGGATATGCAGCTGCCCAACCCTGCATCCCGCCGTTAAGCAGTGAGGCATTTGAAAAACCGTAGTAATCCAAAGCATAAAAAAGTCTTGCAGCCGCCAAGGCATTTCCTTCATCATAGATTATAACACGATCGTCACTGTTCAGACCAATTTCTTGCATGGCACTTTCAAATTTTTCAGGGCCAATCAGATAACTTTTCACAGGGTGATCGGGATCTGTCAAATTTTGTACCGAGGCAAAATGCACGGCACCGGGTATCAGGGAGTCGCCGGGTTCTTCTCTGGTATCGATCAGAAGAATATTCTCATCTTCAAGAAGTGAATTTAATTCAGTTGCATCTACCAATAGCTCTGTATTCGGATAATTTGTGAGAGTTTCAGGCTGATCGGTTTCCGCAGAGCAAGCCGAAAAAAATGCAACAATAAAAAGAATTGAAAGGTATCGTAAAGTCATAGCGGTTTGTGTGTTTAAAGGTTACCTGTTACTACAAAAAATAGATTGAAAACATTCTGATGGTATATAACAGAATTCAATAACGGCAGATTTATTGTATAGCCTCAACTACCTCTACCGGCGGCCGAATGGGTCTACCGGTATTCATAAACACTGCGGTGACAACACCTTTTAAAATCAGTTCATGATCGGGCAGCCTGTAGATGTTCTGATAGAAAATAAAGCGGACATTTCCCGACGGTTTTGCGTGAGTTTTAACAACAAATTGATCATCACCCATTAACGGTTTTTTGTAGACCAGCTCAACTTTATGAACAACGGCATCGGTTCCGTTTTCGTGAAGTTTATTAAAATTGAGTCCGACTGATTTCAGGAATTCATGACGGGCATGTTCCAGATAATTTTGATAGACGGAGTTGTTAACCACACCCTGGGTGTCGAGCTCATAATCCCGTACTGTAAGATTGAGTTCAAATTCTTTACGGTTCATGGAAATGGTTTGAGTTCATTAATATGATTATAATATAAATATACGTCACAGGGACTGTAACAACAGACCAAATTTTAGAGAGTTTAGTGACATTTTGAATTTCACAATTCATTGCAAAAGATATATGCAATAGGATTTAGTATTCATAAATCTAAAATATAAAAGGTGATTGAGATGAGAGTAAAAATTCTGTTTTTGATAATATTTATGGGAGTAATAACTGTTTCTGCCACAGCACAAACAACGGTAGAAGTTATGTTAGCCGGGTATAACCATGTGCCATCGG
The DNA here is from genome assembly GCF_034521535.1 of Rhodohalobacter sp. GTDB lineage: Bacteria > Bacteroidota > Rhodothermia > Balneolales > Balneolaceae > Rhodohalobacter. Next base: position 55,236 of record NZ_JAXHMF010000008.1, read on the forward strand.
TTAGTACACCCGGTACCGGTATGATTGAAATAACCGTAGAAGGTGATTCGCTCTTTGTTAGCGGTTCGTTTAAAGATTTAAGGGAATACTATTTAGGTGCGGGAATTCATTATGGAAAAGCCAATGAGTCGGGGAATGAACTCTACCGGCTGAGTGCAGAATTGAATGAGGAAAAAACCGGAGGAGTGTTTAAAGCTGAAGAGAACCGGTTTGAACTGAGAGAAGCACAAAAAGAGGCTCTTCGAAATGGCAGAATGTATATCAATGTTCGATCAAACAAAAATAGAAGCGGTGAGATTCGGGGACAGATTCCTCCGTTAAATATCTAAATTTAGTTCGTCTGTTTTATTAAGTCATCCACTATGAAAAACACTATCCTGATTGTTCTTTTCACTGGTTTTCTGGTTCAATGTGCTTCATCTGATAAAAACAGAGAGGGTGTTGAATACGTAGAAAAAGTGCAGTCTGCGCATATTAGCGGACATCTGGATCGATACCTGTTTAAACCAGACGATCTGACTGAACGCTTTGTGGACGTCTGGATTCCTGAATCGTATCAACCGGACACTGAATACAGCGTTATCTACATGCACGACGGGCAGATGCTTTTTGATAAAAGCTCGACATGGAACAGTCAGGAGTGGCGAGTGGATGAAACATTAACCCGGATGATGAAAGACGGCGGGATTCCCCCGACCCTAGTTGTGGGTATCTGGAATGCCGATGATCAAAGAACTGCGGAATATTTCCCTGAAGATGCATTAAGCTATATTGATGGTGAAATCAGGAATGATCTGCTTTCAAACATCCCGGAAGAGCCGCGCGCCAATCGCTATGTTGACTTTATTGCCGAATCGGTGATTCCGTTTGTGGAAGAGAATTATCCTGTAAAGAAAAATCGCGCCGGGCGGTTTATGGCCGGTTCAAGCTATGGAGGTTTGATAACGATCTATACGCTGACAAAATATCCCGAGCTTTTTTCAGGAGTTGCTGCTTTGTCCACACACTGGCCGGGTGCGTATGAATCCAACGATGAAATTCCGGATGCAATCAGAGAATATTTGTCGCGAAACTTACCGGAGCCGGGCTCACATAAAATCTACTTCGATCACGGGACGGAAACGCTCGATTCGCTCTATGCACCCTACCAGCAGAAAGTGGATGCCATGATGGTTGAGCTTGGCTTCAGGCCGGATCAGGATTTTAAATCAGAAGTCTTTGAGGGAACAAACCATTCCGAAAATGCCTGGGCCGGCCGGTTTGAGATTCCGGTTCGGTTTCTGCTGAATCAAAAGGAGTAGTCCTGATTTGATTGCTATTGTTGAACTACAACTACAGTTGTCTTGTTTTATAAGTGAATTATTAAAAGAGAAAAATTTCAAGTTATGAAAGTAGTAATAGCAGGCGGACACGGTAAAATTGCCATGCTCCTCCACCCAATTTTGGAAGAAAAAGGCCATACAGTTAAAGGATTAATCAGAAAAGAAGAGCAAGCTGATGATCTGAGAAAAGCCGGCGCAGAACCGGTTGTTGTGGATCTTGAAAAAGAGGACGATATCAGTGAATATGTCGGCGAAGCTGACGCGGTTGTTTTTGCTGCCGGGGCAGGACCCGGAAGCGGGAAGGAGAGAAAATGGTCGGTGGATCGTGACGGAGCGACCAAGCTGATGGAGGCTGCGAAAAAGAACGATATTGAGAGATATGTGATGATCAGCGCGATGGGCTTGGAGACACCGCGCGGCGATGACGTTTTTCAGGTCTATCAGCAGGCGAAATTGCAGGCGGATAAAGCCCTGCGAAACAGTGGGTTGAATTATGTGATTATAAAACCGGGAAGGTTAACAAACGATGAGGGCACCGGAAAAGTAAAGATTGCTGAAAAACTGGATCGCGGAGAAATTCCAAGAGAGGATGTGGCACGCGTAATAGCTGAAATACTGGAAGACGACACCATTGAAGATGTAGAGTTTGATCTGCTCTCCGGCGACGATGAGATCAAGGTGGCGCTTCAGGAGTTTGTTTAAGGTCTGTGGAGTAAATTGCCAAATGGAGTGGGTTTCTCGCAGATTTGCGCAGATGAGTCGCGAATTTTCGCTGAGGAATCTTCGTGCTACTTCGAGTCTTGGTGTCTTCGTGGCAGAAAAAGGACGCCTAAAATATGATCTAAGGACGGAATATCTTTACGCACAAATCACGCCGGTATATTAAACAGCTCTTATGTTGCGTACCTAACGGCACGCCGGTAGTTGATGGGATTAATCTTTTCTACCCATATTATGTCCTTAGCGGGACATTTAAATGGTTTGTATGTTTATAGATTAAATAATTTACTGCAGTGCCAAAGAAAGGATTAAGGCCTGTATGCATGTATTCGCTTCAGCAAAGTCTGGATCGAATTTATTAGTGTAAAAAATGAGTTGTAAATTTCTCGCGGAGTTTCAAAAATCCGATTTTTTTGCCTTTTAAGGTTTGGTAATGAACGCTATTGTCTATTAATAATCTAATCGCTGTACCGTCCTGTAGGGACGGAATATGGGTAAAAAAATGCGACCTCCCCATATAAAACCGTGCCGTAGGTACGGAATATCTTTAAACGCAATCCACACCGATATAGAAAACAGCTCTTATGTTGCGTACCTAACGGCACGCCGGTATTCGATGTGATTACTCTTTTTCTACCCATATTATGTCCCTAGCGGGACATTTGGGTAGCCAATCAGTTTATTTGCAAAAAGCTCCTGTCATGCGTGTGAATAAAGGATTTAGGCATTTCTCGCGGAGTTACGCGGATTTTACCGAGGATTTTCGCAGAGAATACTTCGTGGCAAAAAGTGACTCCAAATCCATTATTTATGCAGGTGAGGGATTCAATCAAGTGAGGTTCATTTTTCATATTTCTTGAAGGAAAAAACCGTTCCAACCACCCCTAGCCCCTCCTTCATAAGGAGGGGATTCTACTATTTTCAACTACTTTTCTGTAAAGTTAACGCAAATGCCCCTAACTCCTCCTTTGTATGGAGGGGAAGGTTTTAAAGCGGTCAAAATTGGAATCAATATTTTGCAGATTCTCCATTTGTAAGAGAGTTACGAATGAACTCCCGGATGTGCTCGTTGGATGTGGCTAAATCTTCCTGCCGCAGATACATCATGTGTCCGCTTCGATACCCTTCAAACCGCAGGCGATCCGAAACCTTTCCGCTTCGATCCATATTCCACATTACATATTTGGCAGAAAAGTAGTCAGTGGCTCCATCAAAATATCCGCTTTGAATCATAACGTGCAGAAATGGATTTTCACCCATTGCGCGGCGGAGATTGTTTGCAGTGTTATTTTCGCTTCGATCCCATGGATGAACAGGTCCGAAGATGTTGTATTGAAGATCTGTTTCGTAGCCTAATTCCTCACGCAGATAGTAGTTGATTGCAGAGGTAAAAGAGTGATTCCAGGCTGTAAGAGCCGGATCATGATCATAACCGTCACCGGCATCCTGCCGGTCTATTCCTCTGTAGCGGGAGTCAAGCCGGCCCACGGTCATGCCCTCATCACGCAGCAGCTCCTTCCAGTAAAATGAAGTGGGGAGTGTCAAATTGTGATTTAAAATATGCTGCTTGTCAATGCCGGAGTAGCGGGATACGGTTTCTGCAATTTGATCTCGTCGCTCAGCCGGCAAAGAGCCGCCGCGCGCAACAGCAGGCAGATATTCATTGATGGTGAACTCCTCAACTTCAGGCAGAATTTCGTATAGATCACGCTGTTGAAGATCGGGTGTCAAAACATTGTGATACCAGGCTGTGGCAGCATAATAGGGAAGTTTAAGAATTTCAGACCGCGGTGTCATAGCAGGTGGCTCCAGCCCCATACCGGTTGGTGATACTAAAATCACACCATTTACGAATATCCAATGAGAGCTTTGAAGCTGTCCGGCGAGACCGGCCACACGTGTTGTTCCGTAGCTTTCACCCTTCAGGTATTTTGGTGACGTCCAGCGGTTGTGCCGGGATACGAAATTATCGATCCACTCGGCGAGATATTGTATATCTGCGTTCACACCAAAGAACTCGCTGCGTTCGGCCTCTTCATTCAGAATCCGGGAGAATCCCGTATTGACCGGATCCACGTAAACAATGTCGGCCACATCCAGGATGGAGTGCTCATTATCGGAAACCCCGTAAGGCTGAACCGGATGTCCTTCATCATCAATGTTAAGAAACTTTGGGCCGGTATAGCCGATGTGCATCCATACAGATGCTGAACCGGGACCTCCGTTAAATGAGAAAACCAGCGGACGATTGGAAACATCATCCACATCTGTTCGCCGGTAATAGACGTAAAAAAGGGAAGCATCGGGCTCACCATCATCGTTCCAGACGGGCTGGGTTCCTGCGGTTGCTTCATATCGGATGCGATTGCCCTTGATGGTCACCTCGCCCTCTGTTGTTACGGCGCTTTCGGCTTCAAGAACCGGCTGGGCATGTGAACTGGAAACAGTTGACAGGTTGATTACAAAAATGATCAGGAGCGGGAATAGTGTAGAGAGTAAAGTTTTCATCATTTGTTATGAGGTTTAATGGCAGGTAAAATTGAATGTTAATATAGCTGACGGTTTGAAACTGAACAATAAGAAGGAAAAAGAGCTATTTTTTTTATTAGCGTAAATTCGATACAAGAAAACAGATGACGGATTTGACCAATTCTCCCCTATTAAGAGGCTCCGAGCGACAACGACACGTGAAACGAAATTAAGAGGGGTAACCAAAGTAAATTTCATTTTTTGATGAAGATCCCCCTCACCCTCCTTTTTTCTAAGGGGGGAGTTTAAATTCTAAATATCATTTCGAGCTCACATTAATTAAAAATAAAAGCGGTTGGCTTTGCATAATAAGAATGTTTTTTATTGCCGGTATAGTTGCTGTTTCAGTTTGAACACCGACTTTCCTTGTCAGCTCATTAAGATCTCGGTCTATGATGTTAGGTATGTATCCTTGCTTTTCCAGAAACGGACGCAGTTGAGCTTCCTCTACATTTGAGGTTCCCTCCCTGTACTGCCAATCCCCGAGGTAGTCGTATTTAAGTCGATCTCGGAATAGTTTTACTACCCGGTTTTGTGTATTGCGTTCTATCTGACCTACGTCTGTCATGATTTAAATAGGTCTAAATATTCTTTAAAAATGTACAGCCGGTTTCTTTCAGCACCGGTTACCTCGTACAAAATTCCGTGCTCTTCAAGTGAATTTATGAGCTTGTAAGCGGTTGGCATAGATACTTCGGCTACTTCACTTGCTCGATCTGCAGAAATAAGAGGGCGCTTATATAGGTGATTAACCACTTTTTGTGCATTCGCGGATCTGGCTCCCATGGCTTGTAGCACCTTATCCACGTCTTTCTGCAGTTTCAGAATGCCATCAAAGGTTTGACTACTGCTTTTCGCAGTTTCAATAACTCCTTTCAAAAAGAATTGAATCCATGCTGAAAGATCATCCTTTAGCCTCACTCTCATCAGGTAATCATAGTAATCTGTTCGGTTTTTCTCAAAATAGTCGGACAGGTAGAGTATAGGCTGCTTCAATATTCCGCAGCTCACAAGAAATAGTGTAATCATCAGCCTGCCAACCCGACCGTTTCCATCCAGAAAAGGGTGAATCGTTTCAAACTGGTAGTGCATAATGCCAATTTTAATCAGGTCGGGCAGATGGAGGTTTTCATCGTGCATAAAGTTCTCCAAGTCTCCCATTAATTTCGGGATATTTTCATGAATAGGGGGTACGAACATAGCCTCGGAAACAGTTCCTCCCCCAATCCAATTCTGACTTTTTCGAAACTCTCCGGGCTGTTTCGTCTCCCCGCGCACTCCCTGCATGAGCACACTGTGGGTATTCCGGATAAGCCTGGAGGAAAATGGCAGCTTTTCAAGTTCGTGAATGGCACTGCTCATGGCTGCGATATAGTTCTGAACTTCCTCCCAGTCATCGCGCTTCTCTGCCGGCACATTCTCCTTGTCCATCAGCGCTTCCTCGATATGCGTTTGAGTTCCCTCGATCTTGGAGCTTTGGGTAGCCTCCTTGGTAACGTGCATACTAATGAACAGATCGATATTTGGGATGTACTCAGAGTACATATCCAAACGGCCAAGCTGACGGTCCGCTTTACTTAAAAGCTCAATAACCTTCAGATCGTCAAGCTGCCACTCCCTGTGCAGAAGTGAGGGCTCAAAACTCTCGTAATGTCCCTGGCTGACATATTTTCCTGCTTTAAAGTTTTTCATGAAAAGTTAAATAGTGCTATTCTTATTTAAGATATTCGATAAAAACTTAAATAAGGAACTTTACTATTTAAGGCAAATGCGATTTTCTTAAATAAGAAGCGTTAAAACCAAGTACTTATATTAGATCACGCAACCTAATAAGGCTAAAATTGAATGTTAATATAGCTGAGGGTTTGAAGCTGAACAATAAAAAAGGAAAAGGTTTGTTATTATTACAATTAAGAACAAAATCGGCTGGCTAAGCATGAAAAAAATATTTTTTATTGCCGGTATAGTTGCTGTTTCAGGTATTGTAAATGTGGTTTCGGCCCGGCAGTCTGATTCACTCGAGTCTTCGGATTCAACTGCGGTATTCCGGCAATGGGTTGAAAGTTTGCCGGATTCCGTAAAAGTATCCGTCCCTTCCGACTCTCTTAAAAGTATTTTCTTTAACTGCATGGATAACCAATTCAGTATGCCAATTTTTGAACCTGACACTGAGTTGACAGAAAATATGCCTCAGTTAAAGCCACCGAAAGTGGATGAAAAAATGATTCTCCCACAGTTTGAAAAATGCCCCGATCAAAAATGGCCGATACAAAAAAAGAGGGATAATAAGCCCTAGCTTCCCATCCCCCGTTTTTCAGTTAATCTATTCCTGATTTAACCAGTGGTCAAACCAGCTACGCTTTCTTTCAAGTCGATCGACCAGAAGCCAAGGCTCGCCGGTTCGCGATAATCCGTGAGAAGAGCGAGGATATCGGACAAACTCCACGGGTACCTGCATCTTCTTTAAAGCGATATACCACTGTTCCCCGTCTGTTATCGGTGTTCTCCAGTCTTCTTCACTGTGTATAATCAAGGTCGGGGCTTCTACATCTTCCACATATTTCAGCGGAGACAGATCCCAGTAGAGTTCCTGTTGCTCCCATGGGTAGCCGCCAAATTCAAAGTCTGTAAGTCCCTGTGCATCGGAAGACCCGTACCAGCTGAACCAGTTTGATATAGACCGGCTGGTTACTGCAGCTTTAAACCTGTCGGGAAATCGGGCGGTAAGCCAGTTGGTCATATATCCGCCGTAACTTCCACCCCCAACGCCTATACGATTCTCATCGATATCAGGATATTTTTCAAGAACGGCCTCGATACCTGTCATGAAGTCCTCTTCATCCAGAAAGCCCCACTGTTCTTTGGTGGCATACATGAAGTCGTGGCCGTAAGAGGAGGAGCCTCTCGGATTTGGGTAGAAGACAAACATTCCTGAAGCTGACAGCGTATGAAACGCCTGAAACCAGGTGTTGCCGTAATAGGAGTGCGGTCCGCCATGAATTTTCATCACCAGCGGGTAGGATTCACCCTCTTCATAGCCAACCGGCTTGATAACCCATCCCTGAATTTCGGTACCGTCATCCACGGTCCACAAAATCTCTTCCGCAGGATTAACGGTTCGGTCTGCCATCCACTCTTCGTTGAAGCGGGTGAGCTGAGCTTCCCGGCTTCCATCGGCTCGGGAAACAAAAACCTCGGCCGGTGTAACGGCATCCGTTGAGGTATATGCCATAAAACGACCATTATCTGTTGTTGAGAAACTACCTAACCTGCGTTCACCCTCTGTAACCTGCCTGACCTCGCCACCGGTTCGGTTGACTTCAAACAGATGTGAGTTTCCACGGATTTGCGAACCGAATCGTAGGGCGTTTCCATTTGCTGTCCACTCGGGTGTACCCGGCGAGAGATCCCAGTTTGCAGTCAGGTTTGTAACCGATCCGGTGGGTTCTCCGTTACGATTTAAGGTGGTGATCATGATATCGGTTTGAGCTCCACGTTCATCAGACTGAAGGAATGCCATAAACCGGCCGTTGGGTGAAACTGCCGGTGAACGTTGAGTACCGTCCATTTCAAAAACCTGAGAGACCTCTTTCGAGTTAAGGTCTATCATGTAGATGTTGCGGGTGTAGTCTTCATTATACTCATCATCCTCGAGCGGATCTCCGGAAAAATAGATTCTGTTTCCATCAGGTGACCACTCCACATCACCAGCATTAAATTCCAGTTCAGTAATCTGTTCGGATTCACCGCCATCTGCTGATATGATATGAAGCTGCTGTTTTTCATTAATTGAAGGATGAGGAAGCCATGCAGTTGTTCCGTCTCGCTTGTAACGCATTTGAGTGATAACGCGTCCGTCAAAGCGCTCGGCATCCAGGGTATTGGTGATGGCATCCGGTGCAATCCAGCCTGCGCGGTCTTCTTGTTCCTCTTCAGATTCCGGTGTACTCGTAAATGCAATTTGTGATCCGTCAGGCGACCAAATGGGTGAGCTGTCCAGCCCTTCAATGGTAAAGGCCTCACCGCCCGGAGCCGTCACTCGAATAAAGCGAACAGAGTTATCGTCTTCTCCCCGGCTCGATTGAATTCCCAAAAGTTTTCCATCGGGCGACCACTGCGGATTTGATGATTCAACGGTGGGATCCGTAAAGCGGAAAGGTTCGCCATCAGGCTGGCCATTATTCAATTTTTGCATCCACACCTCGCGATGACGCTTGTTGTTTTCAACGTCGATGGTGGTACGAGTAAAGGCTACATAACTGCCATCAGGTGAGATTTCAGTTTGGCTTACAAAAACGGTTTTATAGTAGTCTTCCGGAAGAATTCCCTGCTGAGCAAAGAGAGGCGCTGCCACCCAGAAAACGAAAAGTAGGAGTATGGGTATCGGTTTTACGTATCGGTTCCTCATCGTCTGTGATTGGTTTCTTAAAGTTGAAGAACCGTAATGTAATTGAACGGAGGGTGGTTTTAAAATAAGAACGGCCCGGGATGGGCCGTTTTACAAAATTTTTATAAATAGACGTTATCACTGAGTGATCAAGTCGCTGTGAACTTTCATCTTTTTACCGGCCAATGCTTCATTTACGTTGAAGATGTGGTCACCGATTTTTTCAAGGCGAGTGAGATAATCCAGGTATGTAACACCTGCCGTAGAGGTGTAGACGCCATCTTCCAGGCGTTTGAAATGAGCATCTTTCATTTGATCTCGTTTTGAATTGATCTCCTGTTCAATTTCAATCGAAGGATTTAGATCAATATCCTCACCAAAGTGCTCCATATTGGTTCTCATAATCTTGATGGCATCGCGTACAGTATCCAGCAAACTTGCAATTTCATCCTTGGCTTCCTGAGGCAAGGCAATATTTTCATTTTCCATATGCTCAAACGTTTTAGACATCTGAAAGTAGATATCACCTACACGTTCCAGGTCGTTGATCATACTATGCATCAGGCGGATTTTACGCGTTGATTTTTCAGTCAGATTACTGCTTGAAATTTTTGTGAGATACTCGGCAACTTCCAGTTCAATGTTGTCTGTAATCTGTTCCCGCTTCTTGATCTTTTTAAGGAATTTTTCCTGTTTATTTTGCTTCTTGAAAAACAGGCCGTTAAAACTGATATGCATTTTCTCAATAAGACGGCCAAACAGTTCGATCTCCTTAAATGCCTGTGCAATGGATAGTTCGGAAGATGACATTAAACCTCCGGAAATATGTTTAAGACGGAATGTCTGATCGGAACCCTCTTCTTCTTTTTGAATACGTTCAACAAATTTTGTGATAGCCGGAACAAATCCAATAAGCAGTAAAACGTTCAGCACATTAAATGTGGTGTGGAAAAGCGAAATACCAAGCGTGGCTGCTGCACGTGCTTCCTGTGAGTCATCAAAGATAGAGCCAATTTCCGGCTGGAAATAGTGCATTACGTTGTCAATTCCCATTAAGAAGGGGTTAATTAACAGGAGCATCCATACGACCCCGACCACATTGAAAATGAAGTGGAACCTCGCTGCCCGTTTTGCATGAACGTTACCAACAATAGCTGCTATGTTTGCGGTAACCGTTGTTCCTATATTTTCTCCCAATACCATGGCAGCCGCAATCGGAAAAGTAACCCATCCCTGAAATAACATCACAAGAGTGATAGCTGTAGCGGCTGAAGAAGACTGGGTGAGAAGGGTTAAAAGCGTACCTACAAAAACAAAAATAACCATGGAGGCAAACCCAAATTCCGTAAATGAATCCAAAAAGGCGAACATCTCCGGGTTATCCTGAATATTGGGTACGGCATCTTTGATGAACTCCAGGCCAATAAAAAGAATACCGAAACCAATCATCGCTTCAGCAAGATTATTCAGTTTCTCTTTCCCTACAAATAGAAACGGGAAAAAGACACCGATCAAAGCCACAGCAATGGGTGTGATCTGCATCTTAAAGCCAAAAACAGCAACCATCCACGCGGTAACGGTGGTACCAATGTTGGCCCCCATAATCACACCGGTAGACTCGACAAACGTGATCAAACCGGCATTTACAAAACTCACCACCATCACTGTAGTGGTTGTGGAAGACTGTGTAATGGTTGTGGCCGTAAAACCGGTAAATATCCCCCGAATCCGGCTGGTTGTCATTCCCTTTAGAATAGAGCGCAGACGTGATCCTGCAACTTTTTGAAGGCCATCACTGAACACTTTCATTCCATAAATGAAAATTCCCAGTGACCCTACCAGCTGCAGGAAATCAAATAAGGTGTAGTTCATTCTGTAAGTTTTGCCCTTAAGGCTTTATGTAATAACTAATAACGGCTTTTTTATTGAGTGTAAGTTCTCAACATTATGTGATTATTACAAATCATACAGATTAGAGAATGAGTTATTTTTCGATTGAAATCACGTCATACAGATCCGTTCGGCGATCTTTCATTGTCCGCACGCTTCCCTGTTCGTGGAGCTCCTTCAGTAGGTCCAGATCCACATCCACAATCAGAATCATCTCCGTGTTGGGTGTGGCTTCCGCTTTAATACCGTTTGTGGGAAAGGAGAAATCGCAGGGCGTAAACACGACGGATTGCGCAAAGGAGATATCCATGTTGTGAACCTTGGGCAGATTGCCCACACTTCCGGCAATGGCCACGTAGCACTCATTTTCAATGGCGCGAGCGATGGCGCAGTTACGAACGCGGGAGTATCCGTTCTGGGTGTCGGTCAGAAAAGGAACAAAGAGAATATCCATCTCTTGTTTTGCAAGCAGACGGCTGAGCTCAGGGAACTCTACATCATAGCAGATTAAAATCCCGATTTTCCCGGCATCGGTATCAAATGTTTTGATCTGAGTTCCGCCGGTCATTCCCCAAACTTTCACCTCATCAGGTGTAGGATGGATTTTCTCATACCTCTCAATTTCCCCATTTCGCTTGCAGAGATAGCCAATGTTTTTGAGAACGTCATCCTTAAACTCAGGCATGCTCCCCGTAATGATGTTGGTGTTGTAGGAGATGGCGTATTCAGCAAATGTATCTCTTAATTTCTCCGTGTATCCCGCCAATTTACGAATGGCATCAGGCTCGGAGAGGTGGTTGTATTCAGCCATTAAGGGTGCGTTTACATACTCAGGAAAGAGCAGGAAATCAGCCCGGTAACCGGATACAGCATCCACAAAATATTCGATCTGCTCGGTCAGATCGTCCCACCCTGCATATGGACGCATTCCCCATTGAACAAGACCGAGCCGCACTACGCTTTTCTGCGGTTTATACTTTTTCTGCGGCTTTTGGTAGTAGATGTTGGACCACTCCAGAAGGGCAGCATACGACTCTGAAGCATCATCTTCGGGCAGGTAGTTTTTAACCACACGTTTAACGTGAAAATCATTGGAGAGCTGAAAGTTTAGTACCGGATCGTGAATCTCTTTATTCTTGACCTTTTCGATATACTGCTTGGCACTCAGGTCGTCAAATTTATGGAAGTTGGGCAGTCTTCCGCCAAAAACAATGCTCTTCAGGTTCATCTCTTCGCACAGCTCTTTCCGGTAGTCATAAAGTCGCCGGCCAAGTCGCAAACCACGGTAATCAGGATGAACCAGCATATCCAGCCCGTACATTGTATCACCATCAGGCGAGTGAGTTTTGAAAGTGTCGTTAGCGGTAATATCCAGATATGTGTGTTTGTCATCAAAAAGCTGGTAATCGATGATAATGGCCAGGGCACAGGCTACCATCTCACCATCCACTTTAATGACCGTCTGTCCCTCGGGGAAGATTGTGGTTAGTTTATTGATTTGATCTTTGGTCCATGCCGGATCCTGTACTTTGGGATAGCATTTGATCATCAGCTCCTGAAGGGTTTTATATTCGGAAAATTTCAGATGCTGTAACTCAATTTTGTCGATGGATTTCATAGCGGATGATGACTAATGATGAATGGATGTGACACAGACAAATGTAAGAAACAGGCGGATGAATATTGAATATTACAGAGAGGTATTTTTTAATCCGGGACGGGGTGGAGAGTCGCCCCCGGTGACGGAGGCTATGATTTTCGCTTGTGCTCAAATACCCGCGCTCATCCCGATGTTTTTTATTCAGGAGGGGCCTACTATCTGTCGTTCAGCAAAAGCTGAACTACCTAACTCCCAAACGATAAAGCAGCAGGAAGACTCAAGAGTGGAAATCTTCACTAATTTTCTACAAGTGGAATATAATTGGTATGGAGATCTGAAAGAGCGCCAGATCATAACCCGGGGTAACAGGCAATACAAAATCACCGCCGAACAGAGGGGCTGCTTGAAATAATGGGCAGATATGAGGCGGTGCAACTGGTGATTGGTTTGGGACATCAATTCACTTGAATGAATTGTGTTGAAATAATCGACATCATATGTCATGGAGTTATCATTTTTTGATTTTGAGGTTTATACCAATTCTTAATTGAACACACCCCTCAATCCCCTCTCGAGAGGGGAGGTGTTCTTTTCAGCGCAAAAAAATTGATGTATGATTTGATATAATCGGTTCTCAGCTCTGAAAGAGCGGCCGATCCTAGCCCTGGGTGCAGCGCAGCGAAACCCGGGGTAACAGTCAATCAAAAATCACCGCCGAAAAGAGGGCGTTGTTTGAAATAAAGGGCAGATATGAGACGGTACAACTCAGGACTGGTTTGGGATATCATTTCACTTGAATGAATTGTGTTGAAATAATCGACATCATATGTCATGGAGTTATCATTTTTTGATTTTGAGGTTTATACCAATTCTTAATTGAACACACCCCTCAATCCCCTCTCGAGAGGGGAGGTGTTCTTTTTCAGCGCAAAAAAATTGATGTATGATTTGATATTACCGGTTCTCAGCTCTGAAAGAGCGGCCGATCCTAGCCCCGGGTGAAGCGCAGCGAAACCCGGGGTAACAGTCAATATAAAAATCACCGCCGAACAGAGGGCATTGTTTGAAATGAAGGATAGAAATGAGGCGGTGCAACTCGTGATTGGTTTGGAATATAAAACCGGTTTAAGTGAATAAGCCAGGTGAAGAGAAATGAACCTCATCCCAACCTTCAAATTAAATCTAAAAAATCCTGAAAAGCTGAAATCCACAGAATGTATTTTACACAATCACAATCTAAAGTTTATACGACTCCTTGATTGCTCCTGAGCGATACGCTTTCAGAAGATTTTTCAGATCTTTTATCTTTTCTCCGATCTCCTCTCCTTTATCCGTATCCCTTACCCTAATTCTTTTTCTGTTATGCTCCAGGATCTCAGTGTTGGAATGAATATCCTGAGCTTTTTCGATAGCAATCTGGGTCGAATCAAATGATTCGTGAGCGGCAAGAAGAAGCCCGTAGGAGTTAAATATAAGCGTGTATCCGGCAATTCCGGTCTTTTCCTGATATGCCTTGGCAAAGCCACCGTCTATCACCAGCAGTTTACCGCCTGCTTTAACGGGACTTTCCCCTTTTTTCACTTTAACCGGAACATGGCCATTGATGATGTGACCGGCTGCGGGATCAAGCCCGAATTCAGTTAAAATCTTTTTGGCCACCTCTTCATCCGTCCGGAAATCATAGTAGGGATTCATCTCTTCAGTGTGAGTTTCGGAATCGCTAATGAAATAGCGCTCAAACGTAGCCATCTTGGATTTGCCAAAAAGCGGTGACTGTTCCCCGCTCCATAAATACCACATCGTATCCTGCCCATACTGTTTCTTGTCGGGATTATCGGTTGTAAAGTAACCCTGGCGAGCCAGACGCTCGAGCCTGTCCATAAACTCTTTAGGTCTGTGGGAGACATCATCAAATGTGAAGTGGCGGAGCTTTCCGCTTTTGGTCATGGGAATACAGCCGTGGTAGAGCAGGTTGCCGTTGTATTTCAGGTACATGCTTCCCTTCGAAAAGAGAAATCGGACATGCTCCTGTAACCGCTCGCTGTTTGCAAAAGAGAGACAGAGTTTTTCCATAACCATCTCTTCCTGTTCGGTGAGGGTGTAGGGGTCTGCCGGATTAATTGTTGGGAAATATTGATCCAGCAATGGGTATGTGTTCTCGCCGATCTGAACTGTACCAGCTTCAAAATCTATTTTATCCAGTAACAAGCGGTCTTCCATTCCAAAATGTGACCGCCTTTTAACAATCTGTCCCTCCAGTTTCAGCTGGATGACAGTGATGGCCTTATGCATTCTTGCCATCAGCAGCTTCTCGTTTTCAGTAAATTCGTCTGTACTACCTTTGGTTCTGAACTGCTTACATGAGTCATTGCCATACACATCCATTGCAAGTGATACAAGCGGCAGCATACTAATTGCGTAGCCGTTTTCGAGCGTCTCCATATTTGAGTAGCGAAGGGATACACGAATCACATTTGTAATACAGGCTTTGCTGCCCGAGGCGGCGCCCATCCAAACGATATCGTGGTTTCCCCATTGAAAATCGACGGAGTGATAGTCGAGCAGAGTATCCATGATAATGTGTGCACCCGGCCCGCGATCGTATACATCACCGATCACATGCAGGCGCGCAATGGCAAGCCTCTGAACCAGTTCAGACAGGGCGATAATAAATGCGTCAGCGCGCCCGGTGTTTATAATGGAATCGATAATGCTGCTATAATACTCCTGGCGGTTTATAGCACTTTCCTGTTCGTGCAGAAGCTCTTCGATGATGTACGCAAAATCCTTTGGCAGGGCTTTCCGCACTTTGCTCCGGGTGTATTTTGATGAGGAGATCCGGCACAATTTGATCAGCCTGAAAAGCGTAATTCTGTACCATTCATCTTTGTTTTCCACATCTTTTAAAATGAGCGGGAGTTTTTTCTGTGGATAGTAGATCAGCGTAGCCAGGTTCTGTTTCTCCTGTTTCAGCAGTGTGTCCTGAAATATTTCTTCAATGTGTCTTTTTATTGAGCCCGAGCCATTGCGGAGTACATGCAAAAAAGACTCATATTCTCCGTGGATGTCCGATATAAAATGCTCTGTACCTTTTGGCAATTCCATAATGGCACTCAGGTTGATGATCTCGGTGGAAGCTGCCGGGATGGTTGGGTACTGTTTGGCAAGCAGGTTCAGGTAGCGCATTTCTTTTTCAGACAGCTCCATAGTGGTCAAAATTTATACATCTATATTAAATGTTAAACTATAACAAAGAAGTGAATTGTCTCAGATAATGCAATGGTAGCGTTTATCTTGAAACGGATTTATAAACAGGCGAACAGGCTGAACCGCCGCTGTGATAGAAAATCATGTCTGTATGAGGTATTGAAAATTGTCAGATTCATTTTGTAGAAAAAATATTCTGAGCTAAATATATTGTGTCATAACCTTGAATTTACTATGCTTATGTAAACTGAACAAAACCCGGATCATTATGAACTTTGATAAAGATAAATACAAAGTCTATACCTGGAAAAACTGGATGATACTGCACTATCTCTTAAATCCGGGTCTGGTCATTAATGAGCTTATTCTGGGTCAGCGGGTACCGAAAGTATCACTTGAGGATAAAACATCTGAAAAACCGTTTCTTGAACGAAGCTATGTGCCGTGTCCGCACTGCGAAACGCTTCACGACGGGAGAACCTGGTCGACACAAAATGGCACGGCATTTAAAAACTGGTTTGGCCTCTACTGTCCGAATTGCGGAGAAATTATCCCATGTCTCATGAATCTGACAACACTCCTTGTTTTGACAGTCACGTTTCCAATCTGGGGATGGTTCAAAAATAGTTTAAAACAGAGGTGGATTGAAAATCAACCGGCCAGATATAAAGATATCGATACGGATCAGATTGAAAATCCATTTGAAGGCCTTGGCTGGATCAAAGAAGGTTTGAGTTGGGGGGTTTTGACGAGTATTTTATTGCTCATCTTATTTCCGCTTATCGGAATCGATATACTCTCAAGGCAGGTTATTGTTACTTTCTTGGGTCTTATAGTTGTAGGCGGGCCGCTGTTTGGTTTTATCATGAAACTGTTTTTTGAAAAAACTGGAGCCAAGGCTGCTTAATTATGCCATTAGTCAGAAAAGAGGAAGAGAAAAAAGTTACAAGTTTTCAATACATCTTCAGCATCGGCCTGTTTTTGGTAACTTTAATGATGTGGTTGGTTTGGGATACAAGCACCATTACTGTGCTACTAACGGGAGTGGCGGCGCTTACTGTGATTATCAACAGTTACCAACAAAAAGAAGGGAAAGATCCGAAGAGTGGATTTAGGTTCAGACGAAACTAATTATTACAATTTCTTCGCGATAAATCGTGTACATTCCCAACTGACAATTCACCCAAATATACACGATACATGAAGTTATCCTATCCGATTTTTGCTACTCTTATTGGCGCCTTGCTCTTTTTGGTCGGCGCATGCAGCTCTTCTTCCGATACCGACTTTTCCGTTGAATATGAGAAATTTACACTTGATAACGGGCTGGAAGTTATTTTTCACAAGGACGATTCTGATCCGGTTACGGCCGTAGCTCTGACGTTTCATGTCGGGTCTGCTCGCGAACTTCCCGGGCGAACCGGTTTTGCACATCTCTTTGAGCACCTGCTTTTTCTTGAATCAGAAAACCTTGGGCGGGGCGGACTGGATCAGATGAGTGCCAGAATTGGAGGATCAGGTGCAAACGGTTCCACCAGCCGCGATCGGACGAACTACTTTCAAACCGTACCGAATGACGCCCTCGAGAAGATGATCTGGGCAGAAGCCGATAAGATGGGCTATTTCATCAATACAGTAAATGAAATGGTGCTTGAGAAAGAGAAACAGGTGGTGAAAAATGAAAAACGACAGGGTGTGGACAATGCGCCTTACGGTCATACCGGTTATGTGATCGATAAAAATCTCTACCCAGAAGGACATCCCTACAGCTGGCAGGTGATCGGTTCGCTCGAAGATCTTCAGGCCGCTACGCTGGATGATGTGGTCAATTTCTACAACACCTGGTATGTGCCGAATAACGCCACACTGGTTATAGCCGGTGATTTTGATTCTGATCAAGCCCGAGAGTGGGTTCAGAAATATTTTGATGAGATTCCACGCGGAGACGAGATCGAGCCGCTTGAAAAGCAGCCGGCAAAACTGGATGAAACCAAAAAGTTATATCATGTGGATAATTTTGCTCGACTGCCGGAACTTCGCCTCACCTGGCCGGGGTGGAGAACTATCACGATGACGCGTACGCACTGCAAATTTTGACGCAGCTGCTGGCAGACGGAAGAACAGCACCGCTTTATGAAGTATTGGTTGAAGAAAAAGAGCTCACTCCGGGAGCAAACATGTACAGCAGCAATTCGGAGCTGGCCGGAGAAATCACTCTTCAGGTAAGAGGTTATTCCGGTATTGACTTGAATGATGCACTGGCCGGTGTAGAGGAAGCTTTTGCACGATATGAAGAGAATGGATTTACAGAACAGGATCTGGAACGGGTAAAATCCGGCATTGAAACGAGATTCTACACCGGGCTTTCCAGCGTTTTAGGTAAAGCGTTTCAGCTGGCGCAGTACAATATTTTTGCCGGCGATCCGGGTTACATCAATCAGGACATTCAGAAAACACTGGATGTAACACTTGATGACGTGAACCGAGTGTATGAACAATACATCAAGGGTAAGGATTATGTGGCAACGAGCTTTGTGCCTCGCGGTGAGGCTGATCTGGCTTTGGCAGGATCTGTTGAGGCGGAAATTGAAACAGAGCAAATCGTACAGGGAGCGGAAGGTGAGGATTTTATCCTGCCGGAAGATACCGAATATGAACGAACACCCTCTTCGTTCGACCGGTCGGAAGAGCCACCTTACGGCTCCGAGCCTGAGATATCCGTACCGCAAGTATGGACTTCTGAATTGAGTAACGGACTGGATGTATATGGAATTGAAAATCGTGAACTGCCGCTGGTTCAGTTCAACATCAGAATTGATGGCGGACTTTTGGTTGAAAATTCTGATAAAGTGGGTGTTTCAAATCTGTTGGCTGATGTTATGACCCGGGGAACGGCAAACAAAACTCCGGCTGAGCTTGAGCAGGCTATTGACCTTCTCGGTGCGAGCATAAATGTTAGCTCAGGACGTCAGTATTTCACTATTTCAGGAAATACACTGGCCAGAAATTATGATGCAACGCTCGATCTGGTTGAGGAGATTCTGCTCGAGCCGCGATGGGATGAACGTGAGTTTGACCTGGCGAAACAGAGTGTGTTGAGCCGGATAGCTCAGCAGCAGTCTAATCCAAACAGCATTGCCACAAATGAGTTCAACAAGTTGCTCTATGGTGATGGGCATATTCTATCATTCAGCAGCTTGGGCACTGAAGAGAGTGTGGAATCCATTACGCTGGATGATTTGAAAGCTTATTACGAAGATTACATCAATCCATCCGTTGCTACGTATCACATCGCCGGTGCCATCAATCAGAGTAATGCGGTAGCGTCTCTGTCTGATTTGGAGTCGCGATGGGAATCCAGTCCTGTAAATATTCCTGAATTTGAGTTTCCTGAGCCTCCGGCGCAATCCCGGGTCTATTTCTACGATGTACCGAATGCGTCACAATCGGTGTTGAGAATCGGATATCTGGCGATGCCGGAAACGGATGACGACTACTATCCTGCAACGGTGATGAACTACATTCTTGGAGGCGGAGGATTTGCATCACGTCTCACGCAGGAGCTTCGTGAAGGAAAAGGGTATACCTACGGCATTCGGTCAGGATTTTCGGGCAGCAGTCTGCCGGGACCGTTTAGCGTAAGCAGCGGGGTGAGAAGCAATATTACCTTCGAAGCTGTAGAGTTGATTCGGGATATCATGGCAGACTACCCCGATACATTCACAGAACAGGACCTCGACAACACGCAGAGCTTTCTGTTGAAGAGCAATGCCCGCGCATTTGAAACGCTTGGAGCCAAACTGGGAATTCTTCAAACCATGAGTGCCAACGGATGGTCGGCGGATTACATTAATGCGCAGCAGGATGTTGTTCGTGAGATGAGCCGTGAAGAGATCAGCGAACTGGCCGGCGAGTATGCCAACCCCGACAGAATGTACTATGTGATTGTGGGTGATGCCCGGACACAACTGAAGCGTTTGAGCGGCCTCGGTTACGGTGAGCCCGTTTTATTAAATGATTGATTTGAAAGAATGTCGAACCGCAGAATACTGAATGTCAAATATCGAAGTGACCTTACTTCGAAATTCGATATTCAGAGTTCAACATTCTGCGGTTCAATAGCTCCAACTCAATGAATATTCTTCAGTGAAATCCGTGTTTCGCTTCGCGTCAAAAGATGTGCCGTGGCGATATTATTCAGTTGCAGATTTGCTTTAAAACTTTATTTTGGATGATGGATTGGGATGTAAGCCTATCCTGCTCTTAAATAGGCAGTAGAATCAAAACAAACTGAACCGTGCCGGCAAGCTTAGTCGCTGCTTTATCGCTCGTTCTCTTCTTTATCGGATACCGATACTACTCAAAGTATCTGGCTGAGAAAATCTATCAGCTCGATCCGGATTTTATGACTCCCGCTCATGAGTTCAAAGATGGCAGGGATTATGTTCCGGCCAACAAATTTGTACTGCTGGGCCATCATTTTACATCCATCGCCGGTGCTGCACCCATCGTAGGACCGGCAATTGCCGTCTACTGGGGCTGGGTTCCCGCAATGTTGTGGGTGGTTCTCGGAACCATCTTTGCAGCCGGTGTTCATGATTTTGGAACCATGGTCCTCTCGGTTCGCAACAAAGGTCAATCTGTAGGCACACTTGCCAGATAAACTGGTTGGGCGCCGGGGACGCCTTCTTTTTCTATTCATTATCCTGATTCTCGTACTGATGGTAAATGCCGTATTTGCCTGGGTAATTTCAAACCTGTTCATCAGTTTTCCGGCCACGGTGCTCTCCATATTTATTCAGATTCCGCTGGCTATCTGGATCGGATTTCGTGTATATAAAGCCAGCGGAAGTATGCTCATTCCCTCCATTGTTGTTCTCTTTGTGATGTATTTTACCGCCATCATCGCCAGCTATGTGCCGGTCTTGCAGATCGACCTGGTTCAATATTTCGGCGGTGAGGAGGCAACGCTTCTGTTTGGACTGAGCGGAGTTGAGATGGCGTTTCTGACATGGATCATCGTGCTAATGGTTTACGTCTATTTTGCATCCACGCTTCCGGTCTGGATGCTTCTTCAGCCGCGTGATCTGATCAACGCTTATCAGCTGATACTTGGGCTGGCCATCCTTTACCTTGGGCTTTTTGTGATCAGTCCGGAAATTACGGCTCCGCCAACCAATACCGATACAAGCGATGTGAGCTGGTTTCCGCTTCTGTTTATCACCATTGCCTGCGGGGCGATCTCCGGATTTCACGGACTGGTTTCCTCGGGTACCACGGCCAAGCAGCTCGATAAAGAGACTGATGCCAGGTTTGTCGGGTACCTCGGTGCAATTGGCGAAGGTTCACTCGCCCTGATTACCATTGTAGCTATTGTCACCTATTTCAACACAACCGGAGAGTTTCTGGAAAACTACCACTCCTTTGAAGCGGCCGGCTCAAGCGGTTTGAATATCTTTGTTGAAGGCGCTGCCCGCCTGGCTACCGGACTGATGATTCCGTTGGAGGTAGCTCAAACGATTATTGCAGTAATCGTGATCAGTTTTGCTGCAACGACCCTGGATACTTCCGTACGCCTGATGCGATATATTTTGAATGAACTGGGTGAGGAGTACAAGGTGAAGCCACTGACCAAACTTCACACCTCCACGATGATAGCTGTTGGCGCAAGTGCTGCGTTGGTGATACTGCCGGAGGGACCACGCGGCCTCGGCTCGGGCGGATATATCTCTCTGGCCGCTCTTTGGGACATCCAATCAGCTTTTGGCGGGAATTAGTTTGTTGCTGATTACAATCTGGCTGAAGCGACAGGGTCGGCCTATAATTTACACTCTCGTGCCCATGATATTTGTTCTGTTTATGACGCTGTGGGCTATGATTGAGCAGGTTATTTTTGATTGGTCCGGAGCCGGGAATCTGACTTCAATCTGCTTCTATTTTCGTTTGGAGCAGTAATACTAGGTTTTTCAATCTGGATTATGCTTGAAGCGTATGCTCTGTTTCGAAATAAGAGTAGTGAGTAGCAGGTATCAGGCAGAAAGTATAAAGTATTTCGCTTCATACTCGATTAATGAAATTAAAAGAGGTTGACAACCCTGAATAACAGCTGTTTCATTTCTCGCAGATTGACGCGGATAATTCCGCTGAGTCTCGCAGATACTCTGCGCAAATCTGCGTATAAATTTGCGATACTCAGCGAGAAAGAAAATATCAAACTGGTTATAATCTTCTTTTATTTCCATTAATCATTTTGGGCAGTATTGATTCAATGCTTATTACTCCAAAACCTATAGCAATAAATCCATTTCTTATCCGTACCTTATGCCCCTTCAACTGACGTTCGACGTTGACCTGCCCAACTCGGTACCTTTTTGCCTCTCTTCAGTAGTTCTCTCCTGAATGTTTGTAAATCGCGCTTTTGGCCAGGGAGTATCTCCGAAATGTTTAAAAAAACACAAGAGCGGAGCGATGCGCGAGGAGAGCGACAGATATTTCAAAATCAGGATACATAGGATAGGTATATCGTAATCCGGGTGAACGTATGTTCACTTTTTATCGAGAGCCTCAGTCCGGCTATCCAATACAAACATCAGACAAAAATGAAAAATTCTTCTTTTTCAGAGCTGGGAATTCAGCCTGAAATCCTCAAAGCCGTAAACGATATGGGCTTTGAAGCACCAACATCCATTCAAGAAAAGTGTATACCCCAAATATTAGCGGGTAAAGACCTGGTAGGACAGGCTCAAACCGGTACGGGTAAAACCGCAGCGTTTGGTATTCCGGCACTGCAGATGGCCAACAAAGGCTCAAAATCTCCAAGCGTTTTAATTTTAACTCCAACTAGGGAATTGGCTATTCAGGTAACCGGCGAACTGATCAAACTTGCAAAGCACGTAAACGGCGTATTTACCGTACCTGTTTATGGCGGACAGCCAATCAGCAGGCAGCTTAAGGCCCTGAAAAAAGGAGCACAGATAGTAGTGGGAACTCCGGGACGGGTAATTGATCACCTGAAGCGCGGTACGTTAAAATTGGGTGCACTCGAAATGGTTGTACTTGATGAAGCCGATGAGATGCTGAACATGGGTTTCCGAGAAGATCTCGAGCAGATTTTAAGCTACAGTAAAGGCAAATCGCAAACGGTTATGTTCTCCGCAACCGTGCCAAATGCGATCAAAAATATTATGAATCGCTGGATGGATAAGCCGGAGATGATCAAAGTTGAGGGACGGGCTCAAACAGCTGAAGGTGTTGAACAGTATGTGATGGAAGTCCGGGACTCTATGCGAGTAGAGGCGATCTCACGCGTGATTGATATGACCGGTGCCAATCTCACACTGGTTTTTTCAAATACAAAGCGCAGATGCGATTCTCTTGTACAGGAATTTCAGGCCCGCGGTTTTTCTGCCGATGCGCTCCATGGCGATATGCGCCAGAACGTGCGCGATAAGGTGATGAACAAGTTCAGAAACGGAAAAATCGAGCTTTTGGTAGCTACGGATGTTGCAGCACGCGGATTGGATGTGGATGATATTGATATCGTCTTCAACTACGATGTACCCCAGGATCCGGAGTTCTATGTCCACCGAATTGGGCGAACAGCACGCGCAGGTAAATCCGGAATGGCTATTACATTCTCTACCGGAAGGAAGAGAAAAAGTATCCGTTTTATTGAAAAAATTATCGGTGCCAAGCTGATGCCGTTGCCGATGCCTTCATCCAAAGAGGTGCAAATGTCGAAGATGGAATCGCACCTGGATGAAATCGTTGAGGTCCTTCAAAAAGGCGGGCTGAGAGAATATATTGATCAGCTGGAGCCACTTGCAGAAAGTAATTATTCACCCATTGAAATTGCGGCTGCATTGATGAAGATGAAGTTTGAAAAGTAGGTCAATGAAATGAGTTAAGAGTCCAGAGTCAAGAGGTAAATCTCTAGACTCAGGACTCAGATCTCAAATCTGAATTAGTTTCCTACAAAGAACAGGCTGTTGGCAACCAGCAGTTTTCCATTCTCCCAGAATCCCTGAAGAGCGGATTTTCAACCATATAAACCACCTGTCCGCTGCCGTAGCTCTGAACGCCGAAAGAGAGTGAGTTCTCAATCATTGGTTCTGCTTCAGTTCCCACAAATCCACTCCGGTAGGAGTTTTCACGGACGGTTCCCACATTCCAGCCGGAATCCAAATAGCTGTAGGAGTCTGCACTCAATTTGAGCGTGTAGTACTCTGTATCGTAGCCGTAAGCTAACGGATGCGTTGTGTCGAGAGTTACTTCAAATGCCGATCCTGATGTGGTGTTACTAATATAGCGTCTCGACCGGTTGTCGTAAGGTGCCAGCATCTCTTCGTTTGTCGGTTCCTCGGCCTCGGCTTGTTTTCGTGCCAGCTGGAAACCGTTTCTATCTGTGAAGTTTCGGTTTGCATTCGCAATCAATACCAGATTCCCACCTTCACGAACCCAACTCGAAATTTTCTCGATGGCGCTGTCAGTTAGTACGCTGTTGTAAGAACCTGACGGCAGAATCAGCGTGGTAAATTTGGACAGATCAGCACGCATTAGATCATCCGTATTGAGTTGTGTATTCGGGTAGTGAAGCTGCTGATCGAAAAAGTGCCACACTTCGCCTGCACTTAAAGATGAAGTTCCTTCACCCATCATAACAGCAATTTCAGGTTTTTCGATATAGCGTACGTTATTTGAACCGAAGTCAGAACCGGATGTTACAAATCCTGTGGATGCTCCAAACAGATCCCGGCTGTGATTTTCTGCTGCAGAACGAACAATCTCATCAAATTCATCATCCAAATGAGAGTTGTTACCGCGCATAATAATCAGTGATCCGCGCTTAAAGGATTCCCCTTCTATTTCAAAATCGACGGTGGAGAATCGGCTTTTCACTCCGTTTTTGGTAATCTCAGCTAAAAACCGCGCATCATCCATGCTGTCCCAATCGGTTACATAGGCGTAAGGTTTGTCTGCACCGGAAATGGTGCTGCTTCTGTAATCTTCCGCTGAAATATTTTGATTCGGATTGATATTGGATTCCAGTGCGAAGCCTTCCAGTCCAAAACGGTAGTGCGCTTCCCAGGTGGTAATATCGTATGTGAGAGAGTCGGAAAGTTCAGGATTTGGCTCAAAGAACACGCGAGCCAATTGTCCTTGCGGCTGATAAACACTTACAACAACATCATTTTCTGAAATTGAAACACGCTCATTTTGCCCGCTATTATAGTTATAACCGTTTGTGTTTTGGTTTGAGCCGGCTGTGCCATATTCAATCTGTTGAGAATCGAGGAAGGTCAGCAGGTGATGAATTTTGTCTGGATCGTTGTCTGCT
Source organism: Rhodohalobacter sp. (assembly GCF_034521535.1). Classification (GTDB taxonomy): domain Bacteria; phylum Bacteroidota; class Rhodothermia; order Balneolales; family Balneolaceae; genus Rhodohalobacter. The sequence continues at coordinate 80,228 of NZ_JAXHMF010000008.1, forward strand.
TTAACCACAAACGATTTGTAGGTGCCTGCAGGTTCGTTTGCCGCTTTATCAAAATAGTTGGCAAACTCCCGAACTACACGGTCAGCATTGTTGGCCGTCACTTCAATCGTGGATATCCCCGCAACGTGGTGATGGGTCAGTCGATCTTTCAGGGTTAATACTTCACCCTCTTCTGTGGTTACCGCCGCACCGGCACTCCCGCCACCGGCTTTCTCGTACGTCATACCGATCGCGCCGTTGTATGTTGGCCAGGTATCGCCATAGCTTGGATAGAAGAGATCAAAAACCTCGCGTGTGTAGTACAGCCAGCTGTTTTCATCGAAATATTTAGTGTGATTTTTACCGATAATGGTTTGAAATTCCTCTTGCCAGTCGGTAATCACGTTGTGATACGGTTTGGCAGCCGGCGCAAAATAGTATGGAGAGTTGTACCCCATTTCATGGAAATCAACGTGAACGTGCGGCATCCACTGCTGATAAACTTCAATTCTCTGCTGCGACTCAACCTGAGTTTGCCACGCCCAGTCGCGGTTCAAATCAAACAGGTAGTGATTGGCTCGTCCGCCCGGCCATGGTTCGCGGTGTTCCCGTGCAATAGGATCGGGATTGTACTCAGTGCCAATTACAGTGTTAAACCAATTAACGTACCGGTCCCGACCGTCCGGGTTTATCATCGGGTCAATGATTACTACAGAATCATTCAGCCATGCTTTGCTTTCCCGGTTTGCCGGATCAACCAGCTCATAGAGCGTTTTCATGGCAGCTTCACTGCTGTTCGTCTCATTTCCATGAACGTTGTAGCTAAGCCAGGTAATTGCTTTTTGATTTTCTGTAGGCTCACCCTCTTCGAGTCCGGTCAGTTTGAGATTGTTTAAACGAATCTCTTCGAGGTTGGCGTGATTTTCTTCAGATGTAACGACAAGGTACACGAGCTCACGGTGTTCGTAAGTTTTACCATAATGGTGAATTGTCACCAATTCGGAGTTGTCGGCCACGTGGGTAACATAGCTCAAAACTCTGTAGTGAGGTGTATATCGGTCTCCAAGTTCATAACCGAGGTAATCTTCAGGTGATTGAAGCTGAGCAAACGCCCCGGTTGAAAAAAGAAAGAGTATCAGAAATGCGCTTATGCTTTTTAACGGTTTTTTCATAATCTAAGATGCCTGTTGATTTGGTTGCAGCAAATTGAGACGTAACATAATCAAAACCGATAACTGCTAAAAGTCCCTAATTAGTTTGAGATTTAAATTTACAATCTTTGTCATTCTCCTTTTATGGTCGGCACAGCTGCAAGGCCGCCAATCTACTGAAACAGATCTACGATTTACAATTCTGCACACTAATGACGAGCATTCTCACCTGATTCCGATTCCGGCAGTGAACGATCATCCTGAATACAGAAACCTGGCCGACGGGGGTATCGCCAGATTGGCCGGAGCAATTGACATGATACGGACAGAAAAAAAGCAGACAGGCGAGCCTGTACTTCTATTTTCGGCCGGAGATATCTTAGGAGGCCCCGCTTTTGGCTGGCTTCCGCTGCAAGAGGGGCTGGCTCCCGAGCTGAACCTGTTTCAGAAAATGGGGTACGATGCCATCACCATTGGTAATCACGAATTCGACTACGGCTCAGATGTCTATGCCCGCTACCTGTCGGATGCAGGATATCCCGCTGCAGCCGAAAAGACGGTGATTTTAGGAACCAATGTACGTCCGCCTCAGGATCATCCATTGAGTGAACGCGGGATTAAAAACCATTTTATTAAAGAACTGGATAATGGACTGCGTATCGGAATCTTTGGTCTGATTGGAAATGATGCGATCTCGAAAACGGCGGAACCCGGCCCGGTTCAGTTTGATGATCCATTTGAATCAGCTAAAAAAGCTGTTGAAGAACTCCAGAAGCAAAATGTAGACCTCATCATTTCAATAAACCACTCCGGTGTATCAGAGGATCGGCAACTGGCTGAGCTTCTGCCTGAGATTGATATTATTGTCGGCGGACATACTCACACCGCACTTCATAGCCCGATTTATGTAGAAGACACGATAATCGTTCAAGCCGGCAACTACATGCAATATCTTGGCAGGCTGGAGCTGAGCTATAACCGGGAGCTTGATAAGCTTTCGGTTCTGAATGAGGAAAACGGCAACGATTTCTTGATCCCGATTGATTCAACGATTAATGAAGATGAGGATGTATCTGCGGAAGTGGAGCGGTATACGGAGATTTTAAATGACTGGCTGAGGGATTTTACCGACGGAGCAGTAAGCAGTATTCGAGAGACAATCGCTTATTCAGATTTCCCGGTTTACCGGAATGAAATTCAGCGTGAATCAGCAATTGGAAATTTTGTGACGGATGCCATGAAATTTTCTGCTGAAAGAGTATTGGATCAGCCTATCGATATTGCCGTTCAGGCAAATGGCGCTATTCGAAGTGATATCAAGCCGGGGACGGAGGTTTGGAATCAGGGCGAAATAACATTTTATGATATGATGATGGCTTTCGGGCTGGGATCGGGAGATGATGGATCACCGGGCTATCCCCTGGTCTCCTTTTACTTAACAGAAGAAGAAGTTCGAAATGCCCTCGAAGTTTCCATCCTGCTTTCAGAGCTAATGGGGGACAACTATTTTCTGCAGTTTTCAGGGTTGAATATGATCTATAATCCGGAACGAGCCGTATTGTTTACCATTCCTTTTGCGGGCACACCTATACCGTCTTCAAGAGCTGTACTGGGTGCCGAACTTGTTGATGGAGAAGAAACCAGAACGTTACGAAAAGATTCGGATCAACTGATTCACGTAGTGACCGACTACTATATCGCAGGCTTTTTACCGATGGTTGGAGAAAGGCTGCCCGGTCTTGCAATCACTTTGCGGGATGAAAATGGGCGGGCTATTTCGCTTGATGAAGCCATCATCACGGATGGAGATCATCAGCTGAAGGTTTGGACCGGTGTATTGGACTATGTTCAGTCTCTGGAAAAAAATGAAGATGGAATCCCGGTTATTCCGGCTCGTTATGAAACCCCGGAAGGAAGGTTGACCATAACCTATACTCTTCCGTTGTGGGTATGGCCGGTTGCCGCATTGCTTCTGATAGGTTTGGTTATCTTCCTGATTCTGAGGAGAAGGAAGTAGACGGGCAAAATTTCAACGAACATTAACCGTATGGAAACGATCATCACATTTTTTGAAGATGTTCCAACTACCTTCAGGGCATTTATTCTGATTGGAGGCATTTTCATATTTTGGGTGATGGAGGGTGTAATTCCTCTCTTTCAGTTCACCTACAACAAGGTTCGTCACGCCGGGATCAATCTCACTTTCACTCTTTTTACAGCTATTATCGGATTTGGACTGGCAGGTGTTCTCTACTTCACATCTTACTGGGTAACCGAAAATGAGTTTGGACTCCTGCACCTGGCAGATTTTCCTCTCTGGGCGAAAATCATAATCGGCGTGATGCTGCTTGATTTTATGGGCGCCTGGCTGATTCACTGGATTGAGCACAAAATAAAATGGATGTGGAAATTTCATCTGGTTCACCACAGCGATACAACCGTGGATGTGACCACCGGCCTGCGGCACCATCCCGGCGAAACTGTATTTAGAATCTTCTTTACCATTCTGGGAGTCTTTCTGGTGGGAATACCGATCGGAATTGTGATGCTTTACCAAAGCATGTCTGTACTTTTTGCGCATATCACTCACGCCAATATCAACATGCCGCGAAAAATAGACCGGGCTCTGTCCTACTTTTTCATCACGCCCAACATGCACAAAGTTCACCACCACTACACCCAGCCTCTTACGGATACCAATTACGGAAATATATTTGCCGTCTGGGACCGATTGTTTGGCACATTTGCTGAGGTGAATGATGTTCAGCACCTAAAATATGGAATTGATACGCATTTGGATCCGACTGAAATTGAGCATTTGGGTAATTTGCTAAAGATTCCCTTTCAGGAATACCGCCCGCCTACAGACGCAAAATTGAGCGATACAGCCGACTTGAAAGTGGAAAAGCTCGGTAAAAACAGAAGATAAATGTAAAACTTAACGCTTAGCGAGATGGCCGAAGTAAAAAACAATAAAGAGAAGAACCGGTATGAGCTGTCGGTAGATGGAAAAACGGCAGTTGCAGAATATATACTGAACAAACAGGGCGTACTCTTCTTTACTCATACTGAAGTGCCGGATGAATTCGAAGGGGCAAGGTGTGGCATCAAAATTAATGGAAGGCGCTTTCAAGGATGCTGAGGAGAGAGATTTGAAAATTGCTCCAATCTGTCCGTTTGTGAAAGTCTACCTGCAACGGCATCCGGAGTGGAAACGATTACTGGCAGAAGAGCACAAATTTTAAGCCGTCATTTTTTCAACCTTTTGCAGTGAATGAATATTACTATTCGTTTATTTAGTACTAACAGGAAAACTCAATCGAAAACGAACAGAATCCATCATCTGATGAATCAAATGATACGAAATCTTTCTTTTATTCTATTTGCAGGGATTTTTGCAATCTCTTGCGCGACAACAGAGCCAGCAAGCGAATCATCAAACGGGCAGTCTTCCCGGGGTGACCGCAGCTCAGGACCGGATGATTACAGCAGCATTATTACATCCGAAGCCAAAACCCAGAACGGTGTTGTGGACGTTCACACCGTGGGCGATAAAATATATTATGAAATTCCCGATTCACTTCTCGGCCGGGATTTTCTGATGGTAAGCCGTGTGGCAAGTGTTCCGAATAATTTCTTTGGGTTCACCAGCAGCGGTTCCAAAACTGCAGAACAGGTCATTGCTTTTGAAAAAGTGAACGACAAAATTAATATCCGTCAGCGGCTTTACAACAGCGTTGCGCCGGACTCCCTTCCTATTTCCCGATCTGTTCGTGCAAACAACTATGAGCCTATCATTGCATCTTTTGATGTGGAAGCAATCGGCCCGGACAGTACGACTACGGTTATTGAAGTAAACAGCTTGTTTGAAACAGACGTGCCGGCTATTTCCGGCCTTCAGGGATGGTTAAGAAGCTCCTATCAGGTCCGACGATTGGATGGAGACCGAAGCTACATAGAACGCGTTCGAACCTACCCGGAAAATGTGGAAGTTCGTCATGTGATGACCTACGAGGCGATGAATCCGCCGTCTTCTTCCAATACCAACAGTATTTCATTGTTGATGAACCAGTCAATGGTTCTGCTTCCAAGTGAGCCTATGCGTCCGCGCTTTTATGATTATCGTGTTGGATGGTTTACCGTCAATCAGCTCGATTTTGGCTCAGATGAACAGAAAGCTGCAACCCGCTCGTTGCTTCGCCGATGGAGACTGGAGCCATCCGATCCCGAAGCCTACGCCCGCGGTGAGCTTGTTGAGCCGGTTGAGCCTATTGTTTACTACGTAGATCCCGGAACACCGGATGAGTATCGTCAGGCTGTGATTCAAGGGGTGGAAGACTGGAATGTTACGTTCGAAGAAGCCGGTTTCAAAAATGCGATTCAGGCTAAACTTCCGCCTACAGAAGAAGAGGATCCTGATTTTGAACCGGAAGATATTCGGTACAATATGGTTCGCTGGATTGCCAACACTACACGAAATGCAACCGGTCCGAGTATGACGGATCCACGAACCGGTGAGATTATCGGGAGTGATATCATCTGGTATCACAATCACATTCGTTCATACCGGAACCGCCTGATGCTGGAGACCGGAGCCGCCAATCCAAAGGCCCGAAATCTGCGAATTGATGACGACTACCTGAAAGAGGCGATCCGGCAGGTGATTGCTCACGAAATTGGTCACGCGCTTGGGCTGCCTCACAACATGAAGGCAAACTCTTCCTACCCGGTCGAGTCTCTGAGGGATCCTGAATTTACTTCGGAGTATGGAGTATCGGCTTCCATTATGGATTATGCCCGACAGAACTACATTGCCCAGCCGGGTGACGGTGTGGAGCGATTTATCCGAAAAATCGGACCGTATGACAAGTACGCCATCAATTGGGGGTACAGGGTTATTCCGGATGCGGAAACGCCTGAGGACGAAGTTTCGACACTGAATCAATGGATTCTTGATAAAGCAGACGATCCGATGTACCGCTTCGGGCAGTCAACCGGATATGATCCGTCTGCACAGACCGAAGCACTTTCTGACGATCCTGTTCAGGCGTCAACGTATGGAATGATGAACCTGCAGCGAGTTACACCAAATCTGGTTGAGTGGACATCGCGTCGGGGAGAGGGCTACGACGATCTGGAAGAGATTTACGGAGAGCTGATCGGTCAGTGGAATCGCTATGTCGGACATGTTATTACCAACATTGGCGGAGTTTACATGGAGCGCATTGCTTCAAACCAGGATGGAAATGTTTATCGGCCGGTAAGTAAAGAGTATCAGGAAAAAGCGATGCAGTTTATGGTGGAGAACGCGTTTACAACACCTGAATGGCTGCTCGATGAAAACATCCTGAGAAATATTGAGCATTCCGGCGCTGTTGAGCGGATTCAGGCGCTTCAGGGACGTCATCTTCGCAGTGTGATGAATTCGTCACGAATGTTGCGTCTGATTGAAGATGAGACTTTCCGGGGTAATGATGCCTACACGATTAGCGAGATGCTGGAAGATGTTCGGTTAGGAGTTTGGAGCGAACTCTCCTCCAGCTCGTCCATAGATGTTTATCGCAGAAATCTTCAGCGAACCTATCTGAATCACATTAAATCTCTGATGGAGAGTGAGGATGATGACGTGGATGGAAGCGACATCAAACCACTGCTTCGAGAGGAGCTCAGAACACTGAAAACAGAAGTGGATCGCGCCGTGAACAGAACGGTAGATCGCAGAACGGTTGTCCATCTTCAGGATGTTCAAAACCGGATTGAGAATATTCTGGATCCAAAATAGTAATCACCCGTCAGACCGCTCCCCGCGGTCAGACGGATAATATTTAACGTGAGTTCGTCAAAAAAAACTGCTGACGTATTTGACAAATTCTCCCCTAATAAGGGGCTCCGAGCGATAGCGACACGTGAAACGAAATTAAGAGGGGTGTTCGTTATTTCATCACTGGGGTGGAGTTTCTATATTTGATAAACATCCCACTTAATTAAGGTTAGATAGCTATATTTTAAACGTTCGTGTTTCTTTCTCCAATGCTTTCTCAAGCCGATCTTGATACTCGTCCGATGGAATTTCAATACAACCAAACTGAGCCAAGGTGATCGGTATAGAATTGCGTATCCCAAAGCTCAAATCCATTCTTCTGTAATATTTGATGGCAGTGCCAGAGAGCCACTTTATCTGCTTCCTTATCATTTTTGAACATCGATTCACCAAAAAAGGCTGCTCCCAGGGAAACACCATAAAGGCCACCTGCGAGTTTACCGTCCGAATTGTACATCTCAACGGAGTGGGCATGACCGGCCAGATGCAGCACTTCAAATGAATCGATAATCAAGTCAGAGATCCAGGTAGTATTTCGATCGGCACACTCTTTCATCACCGTCCTAAAGCGGGTATCTACCTTGCATTTGAATCTGCCCTGACGAATTATCCGCTCTACGTTAGAGGAGACTTTGAAATTCTCCATCGGAATAATGCCGCGCTTTCGGGCAGAGTACCAACCAACTGTGCTATCATCCCGCGACTCACTCATCGGAAAAATACCCTGACTATACGCCTCCAGAAGAGATTCAGGCGGTATGATTTTCTTTCCGTTTGTGTCCATTTAATTGAATCTCAATTAAAGCCTGTTCTAAAAGGTAGTTTTCTACGATTAACGCTTAAATAATTTAGGTTTTTTATTCAGACTCACCCTCTCTCCCTCTCTATCAAATAGAGAGGGATTAAATGTCTAAATTATTTAAGCTCATTTACGAGAAACATCACTTTTGGGAGTGTCCCGACTAGCATTTATCGGGACGAGGGGTGTTCTGTCTCCCGGGATGTATTTAAGTTTGACTGGTTTTATCAAACTCAAATGCCCGGTGAAGAAACTCAACTTATCCGCCTGATCGCGTGTAGCGGCCTGACGGGGTTAGATCAATGCCCGTTTTTGTGGATTTTGTAAATAAAGTACGGTGGGATATTGAGTGGCTCGAAATCTGTTTCAAAATTTCCAAATACCTCCATCACAGGCTTTTTCAGGTGGCCGCTGGTTTGATAGGCGAGAAATTTCCCATCATCCTTTAAAATTTTCTTAGTAGCCTGAAGTACCTCAATTTTCCGATCCCACTCTAAGAAAGAAAACGGAATTCCGGATAGCACGTAATCCACATTGCCAATAACATCATCACTAAGCACTGACTCAACATCTCCGGCTAGTATATTGTGAATTTCAACCCGGGGATCATCAATTGAATCTTTTAAGGATGATACAAAATTCTGGTTTGCCTCAATTAAAATCAGCCTGGAGCCGGGCGACATTTTTTCAATCAAATAGTGAGTGAAAGCGCCGTTTCCGGGCCCGTACTCAACTAAAGTAAAATCTTTCGTGAAATCGATGTTTGAGCATACTTTTTTTACACATCGCGGCGAGGTGGGGATGACTGAAGCGACATCGCGATCTTTAACAAATGTTTTAAAGAATTCAATTTTCTTACCCATGAAGTGATCAATAATTGTTTTAGATTTCTTTTTCTAGTGTAGCGATCTGGTCGCGAATACGGGCGGCTTCCTCAAACTCCATGTTTTTGGCAGCCTGCAGCATCGATCCGCGTAAATAATCGAGAAACTTCTCTTTACTTTCAAATGTAACTTCTTTCATGGCCGGGTTTGCCCTGTACTGAATGCCATCTTCGGCCACTCTTACAGTCTCCAGATAATCCTGCTGTTCCTGTTCAGATGAATCAAGAGTAAAGTCTTGGGTGGAAATCAGTGCCGGATCTACCAGCGGTTTTAACTCTTTCTGTATAGTCTGAGGAGTGATTCCATGTTCCTCGTTGTATTTTCTTTGAATCTCCCGGCGCCTGTTTGTTTCATCAATTACCTTCTGCATACTTTTTGTGATCTTGTTGGCATAGAGAATCGCCCTGCCTTCAACATTACGGGCAGCACGCCCAACAATTTGAAAAAGTGCTGTTTCGGAGCGTAAAAATCCTTCTTTATCAGCGTCTAAAATAGCAACAAGACTCAGTTCAGGAATATCGATTCCTTCCCGAAGCAGATTAATACCGACAAGCACTTTAAAGTCGCCGCGCCGGAATTTGTAGAGTACTTCCACACGCTGCATCGCGTCCAGCTCGCTATGCATGTAGGCTGCCGGAATGCCGAGATTTTTCAGGTATTCACTTAACTCCTCACTGAGTCTCTTCGTAAGAGTAATACAGAGCACCCGTTCATTCTTCTCAGCCCGTTTTCGAATCTCTTCGAGAAGATCATCCACCTGCGTATCGAGTGGGCGAACTTCAATTTCGGGCTCCATCAGTCCGGTTGGGCGAATAATCTGCTCAACATAAATTCCGTCTGATTTTTCCAATTCGTAATCACTCGGTGTAGCGCTCACAAAAATCGCCTGATTGACCATCGATTCCCACTCTTCGAATGTAAGCGGCCGGTTGTCCATCGCGGACGGAAGTCTGAACCCGTGTTCAACCAGTTCTATTTTTCGCGATCTGTCGCCGCCATACATGGCCCCGACCTGAGGTACGGTTTGATGGCTCTCATCCACGACAAGCAAATAATCATCCGGGAAGTAGTCCATCAGGGTGTAGGGACGTTCACCGGGTTTACGGGCACTGAGGTAGCGGGAATAGTTCTCAATTCCGGAACAGTAGCCGATCTCCTGCATCATCTCAATGTCAAAAAGAGTGCGCTGCTCCAGGCGTTTGGCTTCCAGAAATCTTTGTTCGTCCTGAAGCACATCAACCCTCCAGTGCATCTCATCTCTAATCTGTTTGATCGACTCTTCCAGTCGGCCCTGGGTTGTCACATAGTGTGACGCGGGAAAGATTCGAAATTCATCCACATCGTCGATGATGTTGCCTGATTCCACATCAAAAACCTGCATCTTTTCAATTTCATCACCCCACATGGTAATTCGCAATCCTTCCTCAGAGTACGCGGGATAGATGTCAATCACATCACCTCTTACCCTGAAGGTTCCCCGCGTAAACTCATGATCGCTTCTTCGATAGTGAAGATCTACCAGATCATACAGTAGTGTATTCCGTGGAATATCCTGTCCCACCTTCAGATTGATAATCAACTTTTCATATTCTGAAGGCGATCCGATTCCGTAAATACAACTTACGGAGGATACAATAATCACATCCCGTCGGCCGGATAGCAGTGAGCTTGTTGCCCGCAGCCTCAGTTTTTGAATCTCCTCATTAATAGAGAGGTCTTTTTCAATGTATTTATCCTGTGAGGAGAGATACGCTTCCGGTTGGTAGTAATCGTAATATGAGATGAAAAACTCCACCCTGTTTTCCGGGAAAAAGTCACTTAACTCGCGATAAAGCTGAGCCGCAAGCGTTTTGTTGTGACTCATCACCAGCGTGGGTTTTTGCACGTTTTCAATCACGCCGGCTACGGTTCGTGTCTTACCTGAACCGGTAATACCTAAAAGTGTCTGAAATTTGTCGTTATTCTGGATGCCTTCAGTGAGTTCTTCGATGGCGTTTGGCTGATCGCCGGCGGGCTCCCAGGGTGAATGAAGCTTAAAATTTGACATAAACCAAAGATAACTATGTATTCACCCGATTAAAACATTTATAGCACAAAATCATTCTCTATTACACATTTTTGCAGGAATTAGGGTACTTTTGTTCATCATACTATTTGACACCGGTTTTTTACTCAATATTTTAAAAAATGTCCGACCAGAAGTACTTAAAAGAACAACGCGAACAGATCGACGATATTGACAATCAAATTCTTGAGCTTTTACAAAGACGGAATCGGGTTGTTCAGGATGTCATTCAAACCAAAGTTGAAAAGCAGTTGCCGGTTTTTGTTGCCGGTCGTGAACAGGAAAAAACCGAAGCGTTTCGGCAAAAAGCTGAGGAGAGGGGAATTGATCCCGATTGGGCTGAAGATTTTCTGAGAATGGTTATGGCATCGAGCCGGGCGGCTCAGTCGGCTAAAACTTTTCCGCGTTCCACAGAAGAACCTAAGCATATCCTCTATGTAGGCGGTGAGGGCGGAATGGGATCTCTTTACAGGAAGTTCACGGAGAACAGCGAGCATATTGCATACAGTTTGGATAAATCGAACTGGTATCAACTGGATGAGATGGCGCCAAAACTGGATATGGTGATTGTGACCGTGCCAATTAATGTGACTGAAGATGTAATCCGGCGGCTGAGTCCAAAGCTGAAACCGGATACAATTCTGGCAGATTTTACCTCAAATAAATCAAAGCCGTTGCAAGTGATGCTGGATGCACATCCGGGACCGGTAGTGGGGCTCCACCCGATGCACGGGCCGTCCGTTCCTAACCTGTCCAAACAGCTGATGGTATTCTGTTCAGGACGGGATTCTGAAAAAGCCGACTGGTTCAAAGAACAGTGCAAGCTTTGGGGGATGCGGGTCATTGATGCCGAACCTGAAAAACATGATCACGTCATGAACCTGGTTCAGGGTTTAAGGCACTTCGTGGCGTTGCTGCATGGATCATTCATGAAGCAGTACGATCTGAATCCGGAGGAGATGCTCGAGTACTCCAGTCCCATCTACCGGGCTGAGCTGATGATGACCGGACGAATTTTTGCTCAGGATGCTGAACTTTATGCTGATATTGTATTTGCCAATAAAGAGCGCCGTGATCTGCTGCTTGCTTTCTTCAATCATCAGAAAAAGCTGATGGAGATGGTAGAGGCTGATGACAAAAAAGGCTTCATCAAAGAGTTTGAATCCGTAACGGACTTTTTTGGAAGTTTTGCTTCCCAGGCCCTGAAAGAGAGTGGGTACTTAATTAATCGACTGGCGGATCGATTTTCGTGAGCAGTTGTATTCGCGGGGATAAATCCCGCGCTCGTGTGTAAAACCCATGAATGGGTTTAGGGTGTAAGGATCTGTTAGCGTCTCTTGCTCAAACAGAAGTTCTTGCAGAGTAAACTTAGTGCATCTTCGTAGCTATATAATGCGAGTAGGCCACAAAGCACGAGTAGAGATATAAAAAAGCCTCAAAGATGTGGGCTTTACATATGAGTCTGCCTGCTCCCGATCCCGAAAACTATCGGGACGGGGCTTGGTGAATAATCCGGGTAAAGAATTTAAAATATCAGAAAGCTCAATAAATACAGGTATGAAAAAATTGGAAATCGTTGAAGCGGATTTAAATAACCCAAAGCATTCAGAAGCTTTATTGTTCAGCACAGATCAGTATGCCAGGGATGCAATGGGAATGAAACGCCCCCTTAAGGAAGAGGTAAAAAAGGTGTTGGTTGAAAAGTTGAAAAATTTCCCCTGCTATGTGGGATTTTTGGCATTTATGGATGATCAGCCTGCCGGAGTGGCGAATTGCGTGTATAGTTTTTCGACCTTTAAAGCGCAAAAGGTTATCAATATTCATGACCTGGCGGTAAATCCGCAGTATCGGGGAAACGGTATCGGAGAGGCGCTGTTGGCCGAAGTGGAAAGAAAAGCAAAAATGGAGAACTGCTGTAAAGTAACCCTTGAAGTCAGGGAGGATAATCGTGCCCGAAATCTCTACGAACGCTCCGGTTTTTCATACGGGGAGCCCAGAATGTTCTTTATGGAGAAAGAAGTGTAAGAATCCGCATTTTACTTTGGTTTGATTTTAATGTTGCCACGGCACATCTTTTGACGCGAAGCGAAACACGGAAGGCACTGAAATATCGATATTTTAACACACCCTCAATCCCCCTCTCGAGAGGGGAAGTATCCATATGCTAAAGTAAATATCTTTGAAGGCACAGTTTCATGTATCAATGTCCGTGGCAAAAAAATGGTTGAATTACCTTCTACTCTTCAACGTGCATAAACCGCACGGCCTGACCTCCGCCGGGAGCCAGGTTTACAGTAAATTCAGTCTCTGAGTCCACTTCCATCTCTTCAACAACAAACCCATATGGATTTGAATCCCAGTCGGCATCCTCACTGTCACGATAGATTTGGGCGATATATGAATCTCCTTCATTCAGGAAATCGAGTGTAAATGAAAACTCACGGGATTCCTCATCCGTGATGCTTCCCAAATACCAGTCTTCGCTGTTTCTGTCTTTCCGAACAGTTGTGATGTATTTGCCAACCTCTCCATTCAGAACCCGTGTATCGTGCCAGTCGGCGGGCACATCCTTGATAAACTGCAGTGCATCCGGTCGCTCTTCATAATGTTCCGGAAGGTCAGCAGCCATTTGCAGCGGACTGTAGATCACCACATAAAGCGCGAGCTCCTTTGCCAGCGTGTGATTGATTCGATTGTCCGGTTTATACTCATCGAAATACAAGTTTACAATTCCGGGAGTATAATCGAACGGGCCGGCAAGATTTCGGTGGAAAGGAAGAATAGTTACATAATTGGGTGGATTTCCGGGGCCGTTCCACACATTCTCTCCGCTGCCCCATGCATTATATTCTTGTCCGCGGGCAACCTCTCTGGTCATCAGGTTCGGCCAGGTTCTGCGAAGTCCGGTAGCTTTTACGCCCTCATGTACGTTCAGGGATATATTATACTTTGCTGCCAGCTCCACTACTCTTTGATGATGGCGAACCATATGCTGTCCGTGATGCCATTCATAATTCCGGTTGCCATCCTCATCAGTCCAGAAAATCTCCTGTCCGTGGCCAACATATCCCATTTTTACAGCCCGAACCCCCAGTTCTTTATAAAGCTGAAAGGCCTCTTCCATCTGGCCTTCGTAGTGCTCTACAGAAGCGGATGTTTCGTGATGTCCCATCAGCCTTACCCCATTATCGAGTGCATATTCGGCAACTTTTTCGAGGTCAAAGTCATCCATGGGCCGGGTGAAATCGAACACTACACCATCAGCAAACCAGTCGCCGTCCCAGCCGGGATTCCAGCCTTCAACCAGTACATGGTCAAACCCGTGCTCTGCGGCAAAGTCGATATATTTCATGGCATTTTCTGTGGTTGCTCCATGAATGGGTCCGGAGCCCCATGTTGATTTATCCAGATGCATTTCCCACCAGATCCCGACATATTTGGCAGGCTCAATCCAGGAGGTATCCTCAATTTTACTGGGCTCATTCAGATTCAGAATCAGGTACGATTCAACCAGGTCGCCGGCAGTTTCCCCAATTTGAAGCGTTCTCCACGGTGTTACGAAGGGAGTTGATGCGCGAACCAAAACACCATCATGCCATGGTATCAGATTGGCTTTCAGTTTGTTATCACCGGTGTGTTCAATGTTCATCGTTGAGTAATCAACCAGTGCGGCTTCATGTAAAGCAAGATGAAGTCCGTCATCGGTCTTCATGGTGAAAGGCGTTATAACCGTGTCTACCTCCGCCAGCTGTGTATGTTCAGGCAGATACTCATATCGGTTCCACTGGAGAGCACCGATCCACCAGCTCTCGTGATCATCTGTCATATTGAATTCAGTGAGTTCATCCATAATGTTGAACTCCTGCAAATTTGGCTGTTCCGGAAATTCATAGCGGAAACCGATGCCGTCATCATACGCGCGAAAAACAATGGTGAGTTCACGATTTGGCTCAAGCGTTTCCTGTAAGTTCACCTTCAGTTCGCTATAGTGATTTCGGATTTCCTCTTTTTCACCCCAAACCTGAGTCCATGTCTGGTCAAAATCTGATTTTTCAATAGAAGTTATTTCAAAACCGTCATTGAGCGCGGGCAGATCCTGAAGTTCAAATCCGAGCCGTGAAGCTTCGATAACCGGTTTACCCTGGTGCTGAACGGAGTAGAAAGGCGTACCTTCATCCAGGAAGAAATCGATGGTATTATTGCCGTTTGGCGACTCAATGTTGGTTTGCTGGCTTGAGCAGGCTGTGAGAAGTGAAATCAAAACAAATGAAAAAATAGTCGTTGTTAAGCGCATAATTCCGGCCTTTAGATGAATAGTTTTAACTCTTAAAATAGCTGAAATTGTGCTTCTAAATAAAATGTATTTCAGAATGATTTACGGATGTGAATTGGCAGATGATCAATTTAATTATCTGAATTAGATTCCGTAACTTTATGTGCTATTAAATAGGTATTTAAGCAGCAGGGCTAATTTTTGGAAAAAAGATGGTTCTGCAATAATTATTGAAATCATAAGATCTTAATTCGACATGGCAAAAGAATTCGACGTTTGTGTAATTGGAAGTGGACCGGGTGGATATGTAGCTGCTATTCGTGCCTCTCAACTTGGCTTTAAAACTGCAATTGTAGAAAAGAGATTTTTGGGCGGGGTTTGCCTGAATATCGGTTGTATTCCAACCAAGGCGCTGCTTCGTTCAGCGGAAGTGATGGAAACCATTTCGCACTCTTCCGACTACGGAGTGGATGTAAAGGAGTATTTCTCCGAATTTTGAGAAGATAATAAAGCGAAGCCGCGGCGTTGCCGATAAGATGAGCAAGGGCGTTAAGTTTCTGATGAAGGCGAATAACATTGAAGTTCTGAACGGCACCGGAGTATTCAAATCGAATAAAGAGCTGGCTATTCAGGATGAAAAAGGAAAAGAGCAAGAGACTGTAAAAGCAAAGCATTTTATTATTGCAACAGGAGCTCGTCCGCGACAGCTTCCAAACCTGGAGATCGACGGTGAGATGATTATCGACTCAGAAAAAGCAATGCAGCTCGAAAAACAGCCGAAGAAAATGGTGATTATCGGTGCCGGTGCTATCGGTGTTGAGTTTGCCTATTTCTACAACTCCATTGGAACAGAAGTGACGCTTGTGGAGCTTCAAAAATCAGTAGTACCAGTTGAGGATAAAGATGTTGGAAAAGAGCTTGGGAAAATCTACAAGAAAAAAGGCATTAACATTCTTACCGAAAGCACGGTTGAAAAGGTAGAGAAGAAAGGTAAAGGCGTAAAAGTAACTATTAAGACTAAGAAAGGTTCCGAAGAAGTGGAAGCCGACGTAGTTCTTTCTGCAGTAGGAGTTGTAGGTAATGTAGAAAATATTGGCCTCGAAAAGGCAGGTGTGAAGACCGAAAAAGGCGATATTGTTGTGGATAAAAGCACGTATAAAACCGATGCAGATGGAATTTACGCAATCGGTGACGTAATTGGCGCTCCGTGGCTGGCACACAAGGCTTCTCACGAAGGAATAGTTTGCGTTGAACAGCTAGCCGGTGAAAATCCGATTCCAATAAAATATGACAATATTCCGGGCTGTACCTATTGTGAGCCTCAGGTTGCTTCTGTTGGTATGACTGAAGAGCAGGCGAAAGAGGAAGGATACGATGTAATGGTTGGTAAATTTCCATTCTCTGCAAGCGGCAAGGCTGCCGGATTGGGTCATGAAGAGGGCTTTGTGAAAGTTATATTTGATTCGAAATACGGTGAGTGGCTCGGATGCCATATGATCGGTTCGCATGTAACCGAACTGATCGCTGAAGTTGTTGTAGCTCGCGATCTCGAAACAACTGGCCACGAAATAATCAGTGCGGTTCATCCTCACCCAACCATGAGTGAAGCGGTGATGGAAGCAGTTGCCGAAGCGTGTGGTGAAGGGGTTCACCTCGGTTCCAAGCCGAAGAAGAAATAAGCGCTGTTTTAGCTGATTTCTAATATTTCATAACTTATTAATTTAAGTGATTTTAAGGCAGGTTTAACGACCTGCCTTTTTTGTATTGGGTCTATTTAGGATAAAAAGGTATGTTATTACGTAAACTACATAAACTCTTAATAATTGGATGGTATTTTTAATACAGAGAGAAATAAAAAATAACCACGAAAAGATTTAAAGATCACTAAAATGAGAGGTTGGACATGAAAACAATGAATAGAAAACCCGGCCAGAGGGGAATAAGAATAGTAATATAGATCTGAGAAATTACTACACCATACTTTGGGAAACAGGCCTTATTCTTGCCTTGGTGATTTTTATTATACTGTTCCGCATTGATTTCATGCCGGCTGAAGAGGAAGAAAACATTGTGCTTGATACACAGGAAGAGGTGATGGTGGAGGAGATTGTTCAGACCCGTCAACAGCCTGATATACCACCGCCACCACGTCCGCCGGTTCCGGTAGAAGTACCCAATGATGAAATTATTGAAGATGTTAACATTGATATCAATTCAGAACTGGATCTGTTTTCAGAAAGCAGACTGCCACCACCCCCACCCCCGTCAGCTGCGGAAGAAGAAGAGGCTGAAGAGGAAGACTTTTTTGTATTTGTTGAGGAGATGCCTCAGCTGAAAGGAGACCTGATGGATTTGCAGAAACAGATCCGCTATCCCGAAAGAGCTCGAAAAGCCGGAATTGAAGGTCGCGTGCACATTCAGTTTATCGTGGATGAAACCGGCAAGGTTGTCGACCCGAAAGTGGTTCGAGGTATTGGTGGAGGTTGCGATGAAGAGGCACTGCGAGTTATTAAAACGGCTGAATTCACACCCGGCTTACAGCGCGGGAAACCTGTGAGAGTGCAGTACTCGCTGCCGATTTTTTTCAAAATTCAAGAATAGGTTAGTTTAAAATGGTTAACCGCTTCGTTTTACATACGAAGTATTGAAGATGCGATACCCGAATTTTAAAGGGTACTACGACATCTTATAGATTTTCAAAACTCACTTTTCTATTTGATAGAGATGGTCATCATCCGGAAAGATTAATTATGCAGAATTTTAATTATCTTTTCGGTTATGATGAAGTACATCGATGTATATGACTTGGGCAAAGCTTCCTATCGCCCTGTGTGGAATCTTCAAAAAGAGCTGCAAAACGGATTAATTACACGAAAAAGATTAATTCGTGACGGCCTTCTTGGATGAGCATACACAAAATGATATGCTCCTTTTCGTTGAGCATCCTCACGTTTACACGCTTGGCAAAAGCGGCAGCTCATCCCACATGCTGAAAGCTACCGAGGAGCTTGCACAAATCGATGCGGAATATATTGAAATTGACCGCGGTGGTGACATCACATATCACGGGCACGGGGCAAATGTAGGATATCCAATTCTCGATTTAGACAGGCACTTCACGGATATTCACAAATACCTCAGATTTTTAGAGGAAGTTATTATTCGAACCTGTGCAGATTTTCTGAACAGAAGCAGGAAGAATTGAGGGGCTGACGGGAGTGTGGGTTGGTCAGCAAAAAATTTGCGCAATGGGCATTCGATGCTCAAGATGGGTGACCATGCACGGTTTTGCATTCAATGTAAATACGGATCTAACCTACTTTGATCACATTGTACCCTGCGGCATAAGTGATAAATCAGTCACCAGTCTATCTGATCTGACCGGAGACCGGATAGAGCCCGAAAATGTAAAGAACTCTCTGAAAAAGCACTTTAGTGATGTTTTCAATGTTGTCTTAAATCCTAAGGTGCAAAAACCTGAACCAGAGCAACAATTTTCTTACCTTAACTCACTCAAATTGAAGGCCGAGGAACGGCGAAGACAGAACGTGTTATGATTAAAGAACTTGAAATTATAGATAAAGAAGGACCCTCAAAGCGCAGACCGGACTGGTTGCGCGTTAAGCTGCCATCAGGCGAGAAATTTAAAGAGGTTTCTGGAGACTATTCGGCGATAATAACCTGAATACGGTATGTTCTGAGGCCCGATGCCCAAATATGGGTGAATGCTGGGGTGCCGGTACAGCTACATTCATGATATTGGGTGATGTTTGGTACACGTTCCTGTTCTTTTTGCGCTGTTAAGACCGGACGTCCGGTTCAGGGCCTCGACTGGGATGAACCGCGCCGTGTAGCAGATGCTGCGGCAAAAATGAAATTAAAGCATGTAGTACTTACATCTGTGAACAGGGATGAGCGAAAAGACGGCGGAGCGCCAATTTTTGCTGAATGTCATAAAGTACTTCGCGAGACGATTGACGGAGTAACCATCGAGTCGTTAATTCCGGATTTCAGAGGAGCCTGGGATGCACTGCAAACCGTGATCGACACTCCTCCTGATGTTCTGAGTCATAACCTTGAAACTGTTCCAAGGCTTTACAGAACTGTTCGCCCACAAGCTAAATATGAGCGATCACTGGAGCTTTTAAAAAGAGTAAAAGCACAGGGTGTCCGATCCAAAACCGGTATCATGGTTGGTTTGGGAGAAACACGTGAAGAGGTGATCGAACTGATGCAGGATTGTGTAGATCACAATGTAGACGTTCTTACCATCGGCCAGTATATGCAGCCAACAAAAATGCACCATCCGGTAGTGGAGTGGGTTCATCCCGATCTGTTTGCGGAATACAAAGAGATTGGCGAAAAGCTGGGCATTGAACATGTAGAAAGCGGACCACTGTACGCTCTTCATATCATGCCGAGCGCCACGTTTAGCTTTTATCAAAAGTGATTTCTTTTAAAATAGGCTGAAAATTAACCCTGATCTTTAGGAACCGCTTCCATGCTATCCATACTTGTTGTATTCATTCTCTGCTACCTTATCGGGTCTATCCCTAGCTCCCTCTGGATGGGTAAAATATTTTATAAGGTAGATATACGCGAACATGGCAGCGGCAATGCCGGGGCAACCAACACATTTCGAATACTGGGATGGAAAGCAGGTACCCATTGTGCTTCTTTTCGATTTTGCGGAAAAGGTCTGCTCTTCTGCTTACTTGTTATCAGTCAGTTGGCGTACAGCATCGGTGACGGGCCCGTAAGTTTTTATCAAGGTTGGGATGTAGATGCTATGCTTCTCATCTTATCCGGTATGGGTGCGGTAATCGGCCACACGTTTCCGCTATATGCGACTCTTCAAAGGCGGAAAAGGTGCCGCTACAGCATGCGGTATGTCTCTATGGACATCGAACCGGTATCCATTAGTATCTCTTTGGGTCTTTTTCTGAATCCTGATGTTCAGCACCCGGTATGTCTCCGTAGGACCAATTTTGCATCCTTGATATATCCATTTTCCCAATCCGGGCATCCGCGCTATGGTTTGACTTTTGATATTGATGGCAGCATTATCTGTATTTAGCAGCGCCATCGCATTTGGCATCATTATCAAGCACATAAGGGAATATAAAGCGTCTTCTAAACGGTACGGAAAACCGCATAGGGTCCTTCAAGCCATCAAGTGGAAGGTTGAATAATAATGAGTCGTAAAATGAAAAGAATAAGCATCATTGGTGCGGGAAGTTTCGGTACGGCAATTGCTGTTGTATTGGGAGGAAAGAAATATTCTGTAACGATATGGGCGCGGGAAGAAGAGATCGTTAAAGGAATTAACACCAATAAAATCAACCCGTCTTACCTGACAGATGTAAAACTTCCCGATTCTATAGAGGCAACTCGTTCTTTGGAAGTAGCCCTTAAAGATTCAGATATGGTTGTGTTTGCCACACCCTCGCACGCCTTCAGAGAAGTAGCCCGAAAATGTTAAACCGTTCCTGAAAAAGGAAATGAAATTGTAGTCAGCGTTGCAGAAGGAATTGAAAAAGATAGCCCGATGGCTCCATCGCAAATTTTGGTGGACGTGTTGAGTGAAACCGTGCTGGAAGATCAAAGAGCGCGTTCCGGGCCGAGTCACGCAGAGGAAGCGGCTCTGCATAACGGCACAACTGGCTGTTGTTGCCGCGGCATATTACGACCAGGTGTGGCGCGGATTATACAAGAAACGTTTATGACATCGCGTTTTCGCGTTTATCTGAACAACGATATCATTGGTGTTGAAATTGGTGGAGCGGTAAAAAACATTATGGCTATAGCTGCCGGAATTGTTGACGGTGCGGGATTGGGAGATAATGCAAAAGCTGCCCTGATGACTCGCGGGCTTCACGAAATGAAACGCATGGGTGCAGTACTTGGAGCATCGATGGAGACTTTTTCCGGTTTAACAGGTATGGGCGATACTACTGGTGAACCTGCAAGTCAGCACAGCCGGAATAGATTCGTCGGATATAATATTGGTCAGGGGAAGAGCCTGAAGGAGATCACATCCGGCATGAACATGGTAGCTGAAGGTGTAAAAACAGCAGAATCAGTTTGTCAGTGGGCAAAAGAATAATGTGGAAATGCCGATCACTAATGCTGTATACAAAGTACTATTCGAAAATATTCCTCCCTCGGATGTCGTTGAAGAGCTGATGACGAGGAACCCTAAGAGAAAAAATGATTAGGTACATTCCTAACAGTTCATTGAAAACGGTATCAGTAACATCAGATTAGCAATATGAAACTGCCGAATGGAGAAATTGTCATTTCAGACATGAACCCCTCCGATCTCCGACATTCGCACTCCAACCGGCGAAGGTACACTTTGAGAGTTCTCAAAAAACTGTTACGAAAACCATCTAAAATTGCAAGAGAAATTGCTGCATCCGCCAACACTTCAGGTGGCACAATTCTTATTGGAGTTCATGCAATACATAAGCAGATTGCGGGCATAAGAGCCTATTTTGAGGAGGAATCTGGACTCCAGGAAGCCGCTCAGGAAATTTATGTGTTCCGCCCCGTTCAAATTTATATTGAACTGGTGCATCTGCCCGACGCCGAGCGTGATGGCTGTGCGGGGTGCCCGAATGAACGTCAAAACCGGGTATACCTGAAAGGGAAAAAGAGAACGGAGCAGGTTTTTGTTCGATTTCAGGATGAGAGTGTTCTGGCCAGCGATGAGCAAAACAGAAACTCTAAAACAACCGTATTCAAGCACGGGCGTAACGTTTGAATATGGGAAAAATGAACAGATGCTGTTTCGCTATTTGAATGAATACGGAGAAATCAACGTTCAAAAATTCTTCGTGAGCTTATAAACGTAACAAGCTATCGTGCGTCCAGAATTCTTGTTAATTGCAGCGAGCGCCGGGATATCTGAAACTGTTCAGAAAATCGGAGAAGGTTATTATTTTACCTTTGCAAATTCTGTGAGGTAACTGCAAAAATTTGTTTTTCGATATATGGCTAAGGAAAATGAAAATTTAGACGATGTAATCGCCTCTCTGATAGATGAAGAGCCGGATAAAGAGGTCGGCACAGAAAGAGAAGTTCCGTGAAACAGTTTGAAGAGCTTTCGAAAGGAGAAGGCGTTAAACTTGACCGGACGTGCTGCGAAACAGGTCCGCAAAATCAAACAGGACGAAAATCTTGATGACGAGCTCTATCTGCGTGTAGCTGTTGAACGGCGGTTGTTCCGGGTTAAGCTATAAGCTTGGATTTGATATCGCGCACCGATGAAGATGAACTGGTGGAAACACAGGGAATGGAAGTAATCGTGAAGCCGGATCATATGCTGTATCTGGACGGTGTTGTGATTGACTACCCGACGGTCTGGATGCACGCGGCTTTACCTTCGAAAACCCAAATGCCAGTGAAGCGTGCGGATGTGGATCTTCATTTGCCGTTTAGTCCGATCTTTTTTCACTGATAATTAAGATTTATTCTTGTCCGTCTGAGACGTATCGGGCCCGTCTCGTTATCAATCTGACTCCCCTCTTGAATGTTAAATAATGGAAAATCCATTCAGCGAAAACGCCGAACCGGTTTCTGAATACAAATCAGAAAAAAGATGTGAATTACGGACCGAAGCATCCTAGGCCAGGAATCCTGAGAGAATTTCAGCCCGCGTATATCGGCTACGGCTTTAGCTCTTCAGTATCGTCGCCATCTGACCCTTGTCTACATATTCAAGGAGAAGTACTTTGGACCGTTTCGCTTCTTCACCAAGTCAGCAAGATATTCCGCCGGCCTGAAGGGCTACGGGAGCAAGTGCCGGGAGTGGTTCACCACCCCCCATCTTTAACGTGAGCGGCACCCACTATCACCAAAATTGAATCGTGATCCGGAATGTTTAAAAATGTTTCCACAAATGCGCGTCCCATTTTGTCCAATTCACACTCTAAAGATTGAGCAGCGGCGATGCTTTTACACCTGCCGCCAAATAATATTTGGGGTTCACAAAATGAGTTTAAATCCACGGCCATCTTCCCGAATGGATTTGACAGGATCATTCAAAAGGACCTTCACACCCATTCCTTCAAGATTTGATTGGCTCTCATTCTGATAAACCCAGCAGAGCCGTTCAAAACATTTCCGGCGGCTTCGATCAGGATAACTTCCGTTCTTCGTTTTAAAATTTCGGGAAATCCCTCATCATATTTCGTTTTGCGATTTCAGCAATTGCGCCGCGATTGACTCCGGTTGGTCCGGTGCTGATGACAGCATATGTGATATTTTGAACTTGGGGGTCATCAAGCTTATCGGCTTCTTCTAAGAGAGGAATGCGCTCACGGACGAGAGCGCGGTTTAATGTCTTCAACCGGGAGCATGACTTTTCCAGCGTTCGTTTCCAAAAGTCGGGTATAGCACCGGGGGCGAGTATGAGATAGTCGAATTTGATAGAACCGTCATCGGCAAGATGAATAATGGCTTTGGCTTTATCTATGGAGACGACCTCACCAGAACGGCTCTACATTTTTATCATCGCCAAAATAGCGCGAATGGGTACCGCTATGTCTCCGTGAGAGAGCGGAGTGGTGATCCTGGTAGAGAAGAGGCTGAAAAATGCATTATTCCGTTCGTCTACAAGAGCAGTATTGCAGTTGGATTTGCGGAGCGCTTTTGCAACAGAGATGCCGCCAGCCTCCGCCTACAATTACAATCTCGGATTGATTTTTCAACTTATTAATTCATTTTCGCCTTCGTGTTTTAAGCCACCGACCTCGGCATATTTCCACTCCAGCTGAGTAGTTGCAAACAACTTCCTGGCTCTCTCCCGGCATCTCTTTCAGCTCTTCGTAACCGAGCATCGAAGTGCGTTTTTAAATTTTTTGGCGACAGCGGCACAAAATAACCGTTGGCGATCCAGCTCTTTTACAGAAAATGGCTTCGTTGCCACCTTCATAATGTCGTTGTTCTCAGCCTAATAATCGTTCGCAAGCTTTTTAGCGGAGGTAATTTTGTTAGTGTCTCCTGAAGTTTTTCAACGGTCTCTTCATCAGCTTCAGGAAGTCGCTGCAGAAGAACTCCGCCAGCATGATTTACTAAACCGTCATCATTCAGGCTCACATCCAGTAAGGAGACACCTGTTCACTGTGCCATAGAATGAGTGATATCAGAATCCATGTCTGTTTATCATGCAATGAGCTTTGTGCGGACCCGCTTCATTGTAAGGTTCTGGTAACTGTTAGCACCCTGTTCTCCGAACCGTCGGAGATTGTAGTATCCGGATTCTTTGATAGTTCGAACTCTATAGACGGATTTCTCCGAAGAGTAACCGCGAACTTCTCCCACACGATTGGCTTCGGCGGTTAACATTCCGACCGGACCGTCACCGTCAATTCGTATCTAATTGCTCCTCACCCTTTAGTTCGGAGCAAAGCGAGAAGCATGGCCGAGGTAAGAGTTTTACCCAGCAGAATTGTGTTAAGCAGTGAAAGGTTGGTGATTTTTCTGAGCAGTTCGGACAACATCGGTTGTTTAACTACGCTGATTTTAAACTGTCTGTCCGGTAACGATCCCTTGATTAAACGATCTTTGAACTTGAACTTCTTTTTGAGTGACATATGATATTGGTCTAATAAAAATTGGAGTAATTCAATGGCAGTGCAAGTTATCGTCAATAAATCGGTCATCACCCATCTGACGGCCTGGTCAATTTGTGCTTTTGAGAATCAGCCGGTAGCTGGTCTTCACGCACATGAAGATACAGAGTTGCCAAATTGATTGAAGAATCCATTGAAAAACACCGAGAATCAGCCCAAAGAGGATAAGCACCTGTATCCGATAAATATGATATTTCACCAAGCAAAAGCAGGGGATGGTGATAGAGCTGCTGCACTGACCAATAAAATCCGCAAAAATCAACCCGAAGCTGAAGTGGCATTACAATCAGCGGCTCATCCCGACCATCTTTTTCAACATTCCCGGCCGACTCCTTGAGCGATTCAATGGGCCCTTTCTTTCAATGACCAGAACCGGAAATACGAGAAAACTGGTAACCGTCCAGCTTAGCCCAATCAAGCCGGCTATCAAAGGCCCGCCGATAAAATCAGATTGATTTTCAACGGCGTTGATGATTATTCCCAGAGTTGCTGGAATCGCAGTCCATCCCGAGAAGATGGGCCAGCCGGTTTCTTACCGTTAAAAACACCACCGAATGTAGGCTCTTTATCTTGCACACGTTGAATGGCATACAGAATCGCACCCGAATTAAAGAAAAATAATGATGAAGTAGTTCAGGTAGTAGAACATAAAGAGTGAAAAACATCATCGTATCGGAGAGTGATTCAAATATGCCGATAGAACTTAGCCCGCCCGTAAAACAGAAGGGGATATTATAAATGTAAATTTATCAGCAGGGTGCAAACCCCGGAAAATACAGGGAAGAGCAACATTCTTTTATCTTCAAAGAGAATGGTTAGTGAACTCTTCATGAGTGACCAGGTAGCAGAAAATCGATTCATGATAAGTCAGATAGGTTTGAGTTGAAGGAGTTGTTTAATCTTACTTTTTGCCATAAAAAAAAGCAACCCGATTTTCACCGGGCTGCTCAGTCTGAAATAGCCCAGGGTCGTGTGCTGAGAGAATTATGCTCTGTCTCTCAGATACTGCTCGCCTTTTCGTTTTGAAAAATGACTTTCTGAAGAGATAGATCGTACCGACTTTTCCAACAGATTCAATTCTCTTTTTAAGTGAGAGCATTGGATGCTGCTAATAGTCGGGATGTTCTTTTCATCGGCGTAATCAAAAATTTCCAGGACGGTATCGTATATTCTGGATGTTTTACTCATTGCCAGATGCCCGCGTTATACCCTTCCAGTTCGCCGGCAATGTCTGATCAAACCACTGGAATGAATTACGTGAGTCCGGTGCATAAAGAATTCCTTTTTTGATCAGTTCATTCCCATGTTTCTCTTCATTGTCCAGGATATTGTTGGCTCCACCGGCTATCATATCACACATTCCAGGTAGTCGATGGCGTCATCGTCCACTATACCGCCGGAACGCGCATGGGCTAAGAATGTCCACATCGAAGTGTATAGATGTCGTCACGGTTTTACAGACTTCAGCGCCGTTGCTGCTCAGCAAGCGTGTTTCGGCTCTCTCTTCAAAAATGTCTGTGATGAAGTTCTGCATTTCCTCGACGATGTAGTGCGCAAGATGAGATGCGACCCATCCGGCTCCCTGAATAGCAAACGGTTTCCCTCAAGTGAATCACTGCCGTAGGCTCGTTTAGCCGAAGCCTTCATACCCATGTAGACCCCGTACCCTGTTACAGGCTGGTACGGATCGCCGCTTTCCTCATCTCTTTCGGGATGCCGGTTACAAATTTTGTTTCTTAGAATATCCACTCCATATCTTTCTCCGTCATGCCCACATCTTCGGCTGTGATGTAGCGACCGCCGAGTCCGTCAACAAAACGCCC
>NZ_JAXHMF010000009.1:0-106799 GCF_034521535.1 Rhodohalobacter sp.
CAAAGCTAATCCTTAATTTTACTATAGTCATCATCATTATGGGCATATCATCAGGTTCCGTTTCAGCTCAATCCACACTTGACAACTACATTACCTCTTTTGATTATGAGGCCAGAAAAGAGATGAAGGTGAGCAGTGAAGACATTGTGAACTTACTTATATCCGGCGACGCCATTCTTCTTGATATCCGGTTTGAAGAGGAGCAACAATCGTGGGCGATGCCTTATGCCATAGCAATGCCATTGCCGGAAATTCCCGATCGTATTGAGGAATTAGATAAAAGTAAAACCATTGTGGCGGCATGTCCGCATAAAGACCGGGCTATCATTGCGATGATGTATCTGAAAAGCAAAGGTTTTGATGCAAAATATTTAAATGAAGGACTGCTTGGGCTGGCTGAACATTTGAGAGGTGACCGGGCCCGTGAGTTTATTAAAGAATTAGACAATAAGTAGTACAGATCATAAATCGTAGTTCAATCGGGGGAATAGGTTCTCAGCAGTAATACAACCGCATAAGCTACCTTCACCTGTTTTGATTTAGCTTTTTGGGTCATATACCGCCCTCCCGGTTGTGATCCTATACTGATGACCTGAGTTCGGTTTTAAAATTATGATAAAAGATGCTGAGGCTGTCCAAAAAGTAAATCGAGGTACGAACAAGCTTAAATAATTTAGACATTAAATCCCTCTCTATTATTTAGAGAGGGAGATAGGGTGAGTCCGGAAGAAATAACTAAATTATTTAAGCGGTGCCGGAGGGATTGTGCCTTTTTGGACAGCCTCACTTTTGGAGCATAAAATCAATGATCAAATTGAAACAGACTGAGCAAGGTGTAAACTATACTCTATTCAGCGCCTCTAGTTACATGGCCGTACTTTAGAAGACCTACAAATATTGTTCCACCCAGAATGTTACCTATTGTTGCCATTATCAGGAACAACAAGTAATCCATAAACCCTATCTCAGTAGAGGTAAACAGCCCAAATAGTACTTCGACGTTACCCGCGATCGAGTGCGGCAGATGCAGTATTCCGATTGTTGCGGTAATAATCCAGATGATAAAGATCCGGCTAATTGTTTCCTGTGCCGCCGTAACAAGCCATGCCAGCAACCCCATTAACCATCCGGCAAATATCCCTGCAATCAAAAGCCAGTGAAGAGGGTTGGTTACAAGTTTCAATCCAATCGTTTCAAACGCTTCAGGTGCTACCACTCCCAGTCCCGGCATCAAAAGCACGGCCAGGCCCGTGAAAGCTAAACCTCCAACAATATTGCCGAGGTAGACAATACCCCAGAGCTTTAATAGCTGTTTAACAGACGCCTGACCATCAATTACCGGCATAACTGCAAGAGTTGTATGCTCAGTAAAAAGCTCGGAACGCCCCAGGATAACTAAGATGAAACCGACAGAATAAGCGGTTGCAAGTAGAATTTCCGTAGTCAATTCTCCGAAACCACTTGCCGACAGAGTCAGGAACACCCCCATCAGTAACGGTCCGAAACCAATATCCAGGCCGGCAGAAAAACTGGACATCGACAGGCCTACATAATCCCTATTAAGCTCGTTATTAGCTTTCTCAATAATTGATTGCAAGACTTCTGTCGTAGGCTTCATATCTATTTAAGTATTTTTTTTGATAAGATACTTTTTAACCTGCGAAAAACCGATTCTTCCCGACTACTAAAAAAATAGATCCTGTTTTAATGAATAACTCTATATCAATAGCGTCCTAAACAATAAATAAGATTTAGTCTATTGCCCCGGTCTTCAGGCCGGGGACTAAATTGATGTCATTGGAAAAGGGCTTCAGCCCTAATAAGCAACCCTGTGAAGGGCTAAAGCCCTGATTTTAAGAGACTCTTCGTTCCCCGCCCTAAAGGACGGGGCAATAGAGGATTGATTATCAAAACATAGATAAACTTTTCCTGAACAGTCAGAATCAGCATTTGTTGCTGATTTCAGAGTCGTTTTGGACACTATTAACTCTATATATATCCTTTTTTTTGTTTTTATCTCTCAAGCATAAATCGTGATATTTACAGTTTAATACTATTTACAAATAGATCATGAAGTCTACTTGATAATATTATTACACACATTTTACCTCGAACAGATTGCAAAATTCATATTCCTATTATGCAATTACTTCGTATATCATTTTGAAGGCAATCAGCAGTAATACAACCGCATAAGCTACCTTCACATGTTTTGATTTAGCTTTTTGGGTCATATACCGCCCTCCCAATTGTGATCCAATGATTACGGCAATAACCACAATTACAGTCAGCTCCCAATTCATTTCACCACTGGCTGTGTGGCCCAAATAGCCCGATGCCGAGGAAAATGTGACTACCATGGCTGTGGTGGCTGCGGCTTCCTTGGTTTTGTAGCCCATCATCATCAGAATTGGCGCCACGATAAAACCGCCGCCAAGACCTAACATTCCGCCCGTAAAACCGGCAAATGACCCTACGAAAAAACCAATAATACTTCGTTTCTTCAAAGACATCATTTTTTGAGGCTCAGGTAATCTGGAAGCCCACAGTGTCCGTAAAGCAGCAGCAAGAACCATTGCCGCAAACAAAATTTTCAGGGTCTGAACGGGTACGTATTCGCTGGTCATTGCCCCCAATGGCGCTGCAATAAGAGCAGTAACAGCCATCACGGCTCCGCCTTTCCAGTCTACCATTTTTTTTCGGGCAAAAGGAATCAGCACCAGGGCTGTATTCAACCCGTTCAGTAACAAACCCAGAGGGATGGCTACTTTAACCATGTCAAAACCTGCCCAATTAAGTACCGGCACGTATACCATGCCACCGCCTAACCCCAGCATGGCAAATACAAAAGAAGCAATGGCAATAATGAAAAAAACGATGGTATATAGCATGTTTTATTATTTACAGAACTGTGTTCAAGTATTAGGCGCAGTTGCGCAGTATATTAAAGCAGATTCATTGAGTTGTCTTAAATGTTTCATGCAGGGAGTGAAGGTATGGAATCAATAATTCCAAAGTTTTCTAATCCCATCAATAGTAAAAAAATAATAGGTAAAATAGGATAAGTACCACCATTTCTCTTTTATAGATCTTACCGGTAAACGTATACGCTAAGGATAAGTCGTAATACTCTTCTCTTTCAAAGTCTCATTCGAAAAAATGATCTCGAAGAACTGACCTCGTTATCAATGATATAATCATGGTGCTTGAATTTCGGGGTTACTTTAGCCAACATCAGGTAAGCTTTAAATTGGCAATAGGATTGAATGAAGTGAAAATGTTTTCCCTATGTTGGACCAATCCAAAATAAAAAAGCCGTAAAGTTATATAATTTATATTTTTACGGCTTTAATGTTGTACGCCCGGAAGAAAGCAAAATTCTTCACTCTGTTGCGTTTAAATACACTTTATTGATCATTAGGCGTAGATTTTAGTTTTCCTTTAAGTGGGTAAACAGAAGGGAAATGAAAGTTTTGTTTGCCGGAAATTATTAAATCATTTAAACCTGTGGAGGATTGCCTTTCTAATAAACATCAATGGTGATGCCCTCCTTCACCTTTACGCATCTCTGATAACACAAAAAAAGCTCCTTTGGTAACTACCTGACTTTCTTCAGTTATTTCTTCAAGCAGACGAATTTCGGCATAACCTTCTTCAATCGTTCCGGTCATTACGGGTACGGCTTTTAAATGGGTTCCATGATGTTCCTGCTCCCCGGAGTCCGATGCCTGCTCAATATCAGCGTGCTCTTCTTCTTCAACAATAAAGATATAAGACTGCCCTCCATCTGAAACAACTGCTTGTTCCGGTAGCGAAAGAACCGTTTCATTGTCGGTTACGATCATCGCTTCCACGTACATGCCCGGTAGCAGGTTGGATTGTTTTTCCATCAGATGAGCGTGCACGCGTACGGCTTTGGGGTTTTGTTCAAACGCTTTTCCAACTGCAAAGATCTCACCTTCATATAAATCAGAAGTGGGCTGATTGGCATACCTGAAATAAAGCTTTTGACCTTCCTTTACCCGGTGCAGATCTTTTTCATAAACCATCAGATCGATATGCAGCTCGCTATTGTCCACTACCTCAAACATATGCTTTCCGGGCGTGATGTAGCTTCCTGTATTGACTTCTACTACACGAACAAACCCATCCAGCGGAGAACGAACAGGCACGGAAGAGCTGATGTCTCCTTCCAGAACCTTTTGAGGATTCAGTCCAAGCAGTTCGAGCTTGGATCGTAAGCCTGAAATTCGGGCTTCATTTGAGCGGTAGCGTGAGGCGCTTTCCTGGAATTCCCGCTGAGAACCTACGCCTTCATCCAGCAGCCTTTTCTTGCGCTCATAATCCTGCTTCAGGTAATCACGTTGTTCGCTGGCTTCGATGAATTCTTGTTGCATGGTGATAATGCCCGGATCTTCAATAATGGCAAGCACATCCCCGGCCTCTACGCGATCTCCTTCGATCACATTGATATTCGAAACCTGTCCGGCTACCAGCGCACTGATGGTTCCTTTATTCTGTGGGGGAAGTTCGAGCATCCCGTTGGCTTTTACCGTGTTCTTAAGTGGCAGATACGAAAACCCGCCGATCTCAATGCCTACAGCTTCCATTTGCTGCTCGCTGAGTTCAACCGAAAGAGTGTTCTCTGAGTGCTCTTCCTCTTCAGCATGATCTTCATCGTGGGCAGGTTCTCCTCCGCCACAGGCAGATAGGAACAATAATCCAAAGAGGCTAAATACAAGGGTAATGTAGTTGAATGATTTCATGAGGGTGTTTTTTAGATATTTGAAATTCGTTTTTATTGTCCGTTCAGGTATTGCCATTCGGCAACTTGTTGCAGGTATTCAAGCAGTACCTGCTGGTAATTTTGTTTGATTTCGGAGGCCTCATCCAGATAGTTTACATACGTTACATAGTTGATCTCGCCACCTTCGAAACTTTTTTGTGCCGTCTTCATCAGCTCTTCGGCTAAGTCATTCTGCTGGTTTTGGTAGAATTCCACCTGGACTTTAAGCTGCTTTAATTCAGACCGAAGCTGATCGGTGCGGGATTGCAGCTCAAACCGGTAATCCTGAACCTCCATCGACAGGGCCTTTGATTCCAGCCTTGCCGCTTTCGACCGCTGATGCTGCGCGGTAAACCACAATGGGATTTTCAATCCAACATGGAAGCCATAGAATCCATCGGTTCCGGCCACTTCCTGCCATTTATATTGCAGGTTGAGGTCGGGAAGCCACTGCGAGCGCTGAAGGCCCAGTTCGGCTTCAGCTACTTCTGATTGCTCTTGCAGATAACTAAGTCCGGGATTTGCATTTGGACTACTTCCATTCATACCGTTGAGGAATTCCTGAGCAAGCTGTTCCAGTGAGGCTTCTTCCACCTGAATCGAATCAGCGGCATAGGTCCATCTGCGAAGTTCTGAGTAATACTGTCCCAGGTTCGATTCGGCCTTCATTCGTTCGGCCTCTATATTCTGGAAGCGGGACCGTGCACCGGTCAGTTCCAGTTTTCCGGCTTCCCCGGTTTCGTATCTGAGCTGTGCAGCCTCAATGAATTGCTGATAAATGTCACTCAGCTCATTCAGTATTTGGACTTGTTGATGCCCGAAGGCAACTTGGTAATAGGCCTTTCGAACTCTTTTAATGAGCTCAGCTTTGGTCAGGTTCAGTCCGGCTTTTTGCAGGTCAACCTCGGCATTACCCACCTTGCGCTGATTGATAAACTCGGTGGGAAACGGAAGTTCCTGGCTGATGCCAAAGGATTCCACCCCAATATTTTGATCCGGATCAAATTCGCTTCGGGAGTAGAAGAATTCGGTATCACCGATATCAATCCGGGAGCGACTGAGGGCTCGCTGACTTCGAACCCGCTCAGAGGCCGCATGTATATTCAGATTGTTTTGCAGCGCCGATTCAATGGCTTCATCCAGCGTGAGTTGTGAATCCGATTGTGCAAATGCATTCGTATTGGCTCCAAGCATCAAACCGATACACAAAATTACGGGTGCGGCTATTTTGGGAGACCTGAAACTCCAGGTGGTCTTCTCGTCAAAGATGCGATATAAAACCGGAAGTACCACTAAAGTCAGCAGGGTAGCCGATATAAGTCCTCCAATGACTACCGTAGCCAGCGGGCGCTGGACTTCCGCTCCGGCTGAGGTTGATAACGCCATAGGCAGAAAGCCGAGCGCATCTGTGATTGCGGTCAAAAGTACAGGCCGCAATCGTTGCCGTGTTCCTTGCAGAATTCGTTGATCAATATCTGTCACGCCATCCTCCTTGAGTTGTTTAAAAAAGCTGATGAGTATAATTCCATTGAGCACCGCGATCCCGAACAGGGCAATGAAACCGACGCCTGCAGAAATACTGAACGGAATGCCACGAATCCACAACGCAAATACACCGCCAATAGCTGCCAGCGGAATAGCAGTAAATACCATCAGGGTTTCTTTGACCGAGCTAAAGGTGAAATACAGCAGCAGGAAAATGAGACCAAGCGCAATGGGCACCGCAATCGAAAGCCGGTCTTTGGCCCGTTGCAGGTTTTCAAAAGCCCCGCCATAAGTAATGTAATAGCCGGGCGGGAGCGCAAGATTGGCTTCCAGCTCCGTGCGTATTTCATTCACCAGCGACTCCACATCACGATCACGTACATTCACCCCGACTACAATTCTGCGGCGGGTGTCATCCCGGGAAATCTGTGCGGGTCCTTCCTGATAGCCAATTTTTGCTATCTGCTCCAGCGGAACCTGCTCTCCATTCGGCAAGCTGATGTACAAGTCTTTCAAATGCTGAATGTCTTTTCTGAAAGGTTCTTGTAATCGTACAACCAGATCAAATCGCCGTTCGCCTTCAAACACAACACCGGTTTTGCCACCGGAGAATGCAGTTTGAATTGCCTGGTTTACATCTTCGATGGCCAGACCATACTGAGCAATCTTATTTCGCTCATATTCCACCACCATTTGGGGAAGACCGGTAATTTGCTCCACGTTAATATCGGCTGCCCCTTGAATGCCGCCAATGATTCCGGCCGCTTCATTCCCTTGCTCAAACAACACATCCAGATCATCCCCATAGATCTTTATGGCGACATCGGATCGCACGCCGGTCATGAGTTCATTAAAACGCATTTCGATGGGTTGAGAAAATGCAAAACTCACGCCGGGCACCACGCTCATGGCTTCCTGCATTTTCTGGCCCAGTTCTTCTTTGGTTTCCGCTTTGGTCCAGTTCTCCTTGTCGTGAAGGATAATAATGATGTCCGACATCTCCATCGACATGGGGTCGTTGGGCACTTCCCCTGTTCCGATTCTGGATACTACTTGCTTTACCTCATCCGGAAATTCGTTTACGAGAATGCTCTCCAGGCGCGTGTTAGTCTCAATGGTTTGGGAAAGGGAGGTTCCCGGCTTTACAAGAGGGTGAATGGCGAAATCGCCTTCATCCAGCTGGGGAATGAATTCACCGCCCATCCTCAAAAACAGAATGAGTGCTGCAATGAATAAGGCTCCCGCAACGCCCAGCACCAGTGACTTACGGCGAAGCGCAAATCGTATGGTCGGCTCATACATGCGGTTAAAGAAGTTCATGATTTTTGCGGAAACTCCATTTTGTTGCTTCAGATCTCCTTTAAGCAGCACCGATGAGATCATCGGCACGTACGTAAGGCAAAGGATCATCGCGCCAAGCATCGCAAAACCAAAAGTCAGTGCCATCGGAGTAAACATCTTGCCTTCAATGCCGGTCAGCGATAGAATAGGAATGAATACAATCAGGATGATGATCTG
Organism: Rhodohalobacter sp.; assembly: GCF_034521535.1. Classification (GTDB taxonomy): domain Bacteria; phylum Bacteroidota; class Rhodothermia; order Balneolales; family Balneolaceae; genus Rhodohalobacter. Next base: position 7,790 of record NZ_JAXHMF010000009.1, read on the forward strand.
CCCGAAATATGGCCGAGCGCATCATCCGGCTGGAAGATTGGATCGTCAGTTCATCTACCTTCGCTGCTCGTTCAGCTCCGGTCAGTTTGTTCAGCACATTGGATTTTGAAGTGAGCTGATACAAGGTAAATTCAACGATGATCACAGCCCCGTCAATGATGATCCCGAAGTCGATGGCTCCGAGGCTCATCAGGTTGGCTGAGACTCCGAACAGGTTCATCATTCCTAAAGCAAATAACATGGAAAGCGGGATCACCGATGCCACGATCAAGCCGGACCGGAAATTTCCGATCAGCAGCACCAATACAAAAATCACGATCAGTCCGCCGAGGATCAGGTTTTCCGAAACAGTAGCGGTCGTTTCACTGATAAGTTCACTTCGATCCAGAAACGGGACAATCTTCACACCTTCGGGCAGTGACTGCTCTACCTGCGCAATGCGTTCTTTAATCTGCTCGATTACTTCGGCGGTATTTTCTCCTTTCAGCATCAGGAGCTGTCCGCCTACTTTTTCGCCTTCACCATTGGCAGTAATAGCCCCGTACCGCACGGCGTGACCGAATTGTACCTCAGCTACATCGCCTATAGTAACCGGAATGTTGTTTTCGGTTTTGATCACTGTTTCTCGGATGTCATCGAGAGAGCGAACCTGTCCCTGTCCGCGAATGAAATAGGTTTCCGAACCTTTTTCGATGTAACTGCCGCCGGTGTTTTCATTGTTGCTTTCCAGGGCTTCATAAACCTCTGTCAGCGTGATATTCATGCTCCGTAGCCTTTCCGGATTGACGGCCACTTCGTACTGCTTCAGAAAACCGCCCCAGCTGTTGATCTCAACCACACCCTGAATCCCGGACAATTGTCGCCGCACGATCCAGTCCTGAATAGAGCGCAATTCCATGGCATCATACTGATCGGCATATTCCGGTTCCACATCCAGAATGTACTGGTAGATCTCCCCAAGGCCGGTAGTGATAGGGGCCATCTCAGGCGTACCCATTTCGGCGGGTATTTCTTTTTCTGCTTTCTTCAGCTGTTCTGAGACCAGTTGCCGGGGAGATAGGTTCCCATGTCTTCTTCAAAGACAATGGTCACAATGGAAAGTCCCAGTTTAGACACCGACCGCATTTCCACCACACCGGGAAGGTTAGCCATGGCCAATTCCACCGGAAAGGTGATAAACTGTTCGACCTCCTGCGTTGCTAAATTTGGCGAAGTTGTGATAACCCGCACCTGGTTATTGGTGATATCCGGTACGGCATCGATGGAAACCTGCGTAAGTGAATAGGTACCCCATGCGGCCAAAGCGATCGTAAGCAGCCCTATAATGAGCTTGTTCCGCACAGAGTAGCGAATGATATTATTAATCATATCCGAGTGATATAGAAATTTTGTGATAAATGAATGAAATGAATCAGGCGTACGAATCCCTGAAATCAATTTTTATAGAAGAGAAGGACAGATAAAACTCTGCCAAGAGAAGGGTATTAAATAAGGAGGCGGGTAATCCGGAGTTCTTGATAGACAGCCGGAGGGGGTAAAGAGTACTCCTGAAGGGTAACAGGACGGAGAAATCGTTCAGAATGAAAGTTGGATTCAATCCCTTCATTATCATAACTCAGCGGAAGGTTGAAATCGGCTTCCTGCTTTTTGAAGGTCAGCGCCAGATCATCAAAACAACAGGAGTTGTGAAAGGAATGAGCATCATTCTCTTCATCCATCAGATGAAACCCTTCGGCATCTTCATGGTGATCAACCACCAATTCAAAACAACCTTCATCGGCATTAAATACGGAATAGATGGAATGGGAGTCCGCAAAACCCAATATATTAACCGGAAGCACAATAGCCATTAGCAGCCATGACAGGATGAAGCCTCCTGTGGTGAGCCAGTTAATTCTATTTATATGAGAGCGGATAAAATTCATTACACCTTAAGTTAAGTAAATTTCAGAACTCATTTTCATGAATATGTGGTGCTTTGCTTATTAATATTATGACAGCGGAATCAAAAGAGAGGGCAAGGTATGATTTTGGGAGTTGGCTATAGTGGAGCTGAGAAGAACAAATAGGTGTTCCCAACCGGGGTGTGCTAAGATTAAAACTTCAATTACGCAATAGAGCGCATTTAAGTGAAAATGTTTGCCGTATGTTGGCCGGTCTTAAAAACACAAAAGCCATAAGATATTGTAAGTAAATATCTTATGGCTTGGTGTTAGTACGTCTATGTACGCCCGGAAGGATTCGAACCCTCAACCTTCTGATCCGAAGTCAGACGCTCTATCCAGTTGAGCTACGGGCGCATTTGTTATATCAGTAAATAAATAAATCGTTGTTCATTTCCAGATCAAATCTTTCTGATCTGAAGTCATCCCGACAGCCGTCGTGACAATTGAGCCCACTTGCCAAAGCTTCAGCGTAGGCAGGCTACGGGCGCATCAAAAATTATTACTTAAATAAACCGATTCTGCTTATTGAGCGAAGGGTTTATTCTCAAATTTTCAAGAATTAAAAGTTAACCGTTTTTATACTTCGATACAACCATACCGGGATAGTTTTTCTCTTTCACGCTCTTAATCCATATTGTATTATAAACAGCATGGAATAACCTCTTTATCATCGATATTTTTCACAATCCTATTTAAAACGTAATCATGAAAAAGGAATCCTTCATCATCAAAGCTTCCAATGATATGGATCTGTACTGCCTGCAATGGCAGCCTGACGGTCCACCTATTGGCGCAGTTCAAATCGTACACGGCATGGCGGAACACGTTGATCGGTTTCATGAATTTGCCAGATTTTTAACCGATCAAGGATTTACAGTTATCGGTCATGACCATCCAGGACATGGTAAATCAAGAAACGACAGGCTTGGGATCGTACCGTCAGAAGACGCGTTTCACACACTTGTAGACGAAACCCATCGGGTCTACTTTACTATCAAGCAGAAATATCCGGAGTTGCCCGTATTTATCTTCGGACACAGCATGGGCTCTTTCATCACCCAGCGAATGATGCAGCTTCAGCCGGTTCAACCCGATGGTATCATCTATTCCGGGAGTAACGGCAAACCACCCTTACTGCTTCATTTCGGGATCTTTTTATCAAAAATACTAAGTCGAACCATGGGACCGGATAAGAAGAGTCCGCTCATAGACTTTCTGACGTTCGGCAAGTACAATAAAGCTTTTAAACCAAATCGTACTGATTTTGACTGGCTGACCCGTGATGAGGAGATCGTCGATCAATATGTAAAAGATCCGGATTGCGGTTTTATTTATCCGGTAGGATTTTACCGTGATCTTTTTCTCGGATTAAGAACACTTCACCGGCATGAACCATTTTCAGGATATAGCAAATCAGTACCCATGCTTCTGGTGTCTGGTGATCAGGATCCGGTTTCTGATATGGGTAAAGGGGTTCAACAGCTCAAATCGTTGTTGGAAAAATCAGGAGCTGAGTCTGTGGATATAAATATTTACCCGGGAGGCCGTCACGAAATGGTTCATGAAATTAATCGGGAGGAAGTGATGGATGATATTCTTTCATGGATACAAAATCATCTAAAACGATAGTTTCATCGTCTTTCAATTACCCATAAATCATCTTTTGAAACGCACCTTAAATTAGGATAACGTCACCCGGGCAGGTTCGATATCGGAATAATCAGTAAAAAATTTACGGAATCGGATCGTAAGGCACCATTCCGATACTGCTTTTCTCAGCTCGGTCAAACTCAGCTTCCGTTGGCCGGGTAGTCATAACCGGTTTTGACAGATTTTGAACAACCTTTTCTGTCATTGACCCCAGGAACAGATGGGCAAACCCACTGTGTCCGTGAGTAGCCATCACAACCAGATCTGAGTTTTTATCTGCATATTTTTCAATTTCATAATGAACAGAGTATCCGGCAATGACGACCGTTTTCAAGGGTATGAATTTCTCTGAATCTGCGGTGCCCGCTTTCAAACTATCCAGAAATGACTTGTCACTTCTTTCTAACTTTATACCTTCTGGTTTCCGGTCCTGCAGATAATAATCCAGCCGGCTCATTAACTGTTCGTATATTTTCTCTTTCTGATGAGTCTCGGGGTTAAAATCAGAATCCTCGGTCACTCCCCCGTGCAGTTCCATCACGTAGAAAAGTGACACTTCCGCACCGAATGCGTGAGCCAGTGCTACGGCGTGTGGCAGTGAGCTTAATGAGAGTTGTGATGAATCAGTTGGTAGCAATATGCGTTTGACATCTCCCGCTGTGGTCCCCTTATCTATGGCCAGAACGGGCACTTTGGAATTTCTGAGTGTTCGCAGTGTGGTTGAACCTCTTTTCAAAAAAGATTCATCTTCACCTTTAGAGCCCATCACAATGAGATCATACTCTTCATCATTTGCATAATGAATAATTGAATCGGAAGCTTTTCTATTCTTCCCGATATGTATTTTACCTCGAATAGGATCTTCGATCTCCTCCAGTACCGAATTTAATTTTCTTTCTGTCTCTTGGACGATATCCGGAATCACATTCTCATCCGGATCTACGGCTACCGGTATTTTTTTCAATGTTTCCCTCAGATATTCACCGCTTGGCAGAACATGCATCAAATCTATTTTTCCGGCAAACTTATGAGCTAACTGCTTTGCTATTGCATATGCAGCCTCAGCTCCGCTTGAAAAATCTGTGGGCACCAAAATTTTTCTATACTTTTCCATACTACTCCAACACGCTGTTTATATCGTATTAACCGTTACACTTTATCATCTATCGCAATGTCGATGAGCTCTATAACATTTTCGTAAGCTTCGTCAACTGTCTCCCCTTCAGCACTCAACTCCTTACCCTTACTGTTTTTTACGGTAACTTTTACTCCGTCCCATTTATCGCTTCTTTTAGCTGATATGACTGTAAATCCACGATATCCCTCATCTTTCAGGCGATTTACTCGTTCCTGAAGTACCGATTCTGAATTACCATTCATCATGTTATTCATATCTCCTCCTGTTTGATTTTACAGCAAGTCTACTCACAAAAAAACGATTTATCCTTCAAAATCATATACAAATTTGACTGAATACTTACTAAGGGATTTCCTTATACCTATTTCAAAGTAACATTAGTGGGTGAAAACAACCTGATAGAATTCACCCAGGTGATATTTAGTTTAACATTAAATTAATTTTGACGGGAATCCAACACTAATTATATTTAATTCAACATTAAACAATTATATATCAATTTAACAATTCAGCATAACAATGAGTACAGAAACTTTAACAAAATGGACAATCGATACGGCTCACTCTGAAATAACTTTCAAGGTGAGGCATTTGGTGATATCAACCGTTACCGGAAAGTTTAAAGAATTTGACACTTCACTTGAGTCTGACAATGAAGACTTTGAAGATGCGCAGATCACCTTTGAAGCTTCAATCAACAGTATCGAAACCGGCAACGAAGATCGTGACAAACATCTCAAATCGGACGATTTCTTTAATGCAGCTGAATATCCAAAGATGATATTTGAGTCTACTTCCTTTAAGAAAACCGGCGACGGCGAGTACAAATTAATTGGCGACCTCACAATCCGCGACAACACCAGAAAGGTTGAACTGGATGCGGAGTATGGCGGAACCGTGGTTGACCCTTATGGAAATACCAAAGCAGGATTTGAAGTAACAGGCAAGATCAATCGAAAAAAGTTTGGGTTGACCTGGAGCGCGGTAACTGAAGCCGGAAGCGTAGTGGTTTCAGATGAGGTAAAACTGAACCTGAATGTTCAGTTCACCAAAAGCTAAAATCCCATATTTAGTGGTTAGATCAGCCGCCATGCCCAAAAAGGTGGGAATGAAGGATAACTTTTTGGGTTCTGAAATTTTAATCATCAAAATCTCTTTCTTTTGAAAGATTCTTTATTGCCACGGAAGCACGGAAGCAATCACCTCCCCTGCCTACTCCCGATACCGAGATTTCGGAATGGGATCCGGAAGGCAGACGGAGGTTTTTGAATACTTTTCCCTCGTCACGGTGCTCTGCTCCGGAACGACAAGAAAGCAGCTCAGCTGCAAAAAACATCTATGCATACACCGTCTCTGTTCCATTTATGGTCTGTCTTCCCGACCGAAAACCCCGACTTCTTTTTTTTCTGTCGGGTTTGCAGTGGAAGGATCTCCAAAAAATAATTGATATTCTATAGAAAAGTTTGTGTACACACTGCACCTTCTAAGGGGGAACTCCTTTGGCAATAATTGATTTTCAAAAGCTCCTTAAAACAGAAAAGGCGTGAGTTGTGCACCCACGCCTTTAAAATATTCAGAAAGTGTTTTCTGATTAATATCGGTACTGATCAGACTTGTAAGGTCCTTTGATTGGAACTCCGATATATTCAGACTGTTCTTCAGTCAATGTCTCAAGCTCTACACCAATCTTGGACAGATGCAGACGAGCCACTTTCTCATCCAGCGATTTGGGCAGCACGTGTACTCCCGGCTCAAATTCTTCCGGACGGTTCCAAAGTGCAATCTGAGCAAGTGTTTGGTTGGTAAAACTGTTACTCATCACAAATGAAGGATGACCGGTTGCATTACCGAGATTCATCAATCTTCCCTGGGATAGCAGCACTACTTGCTTGCCGCTGTCATTCATTGTGAAGATATCAACCTGTGGTTTGATGTTCTCTTCTTTCGCATTTTCTTTCAACCATGCAACGTCGATTTCATTGTCGAAGTGACCGATGTTACCAACGATCGCCTTGTCTTTCATTTTTTTGAAGTGACGCTCTTTGATGATATCCTTGTTTCCGGTAGCCGTTACAAAAATATCGCCCTCTTCAACGGCGTTGTCCATGGTTTTTACTTCAAAACCGTCCATTGCAGCCTGAAGCGCGCAAATTGGATCAATTTCGGTAACAATTACTCGGGCTCCTGCGCCTTGCATGGAAGCGGAAGTACCTTTACCCACATCACCATAACCTGCAACAACAGCCACTTTCCCGGCCATCATCACATCTGTGGCGCGACGAATGGCATCTGCGGCAGATTCACGGCAACCATATTTATTATCAAACTTCGATTTGGTTACAGAGTCGTTCACATTAATTGCGGGCAGTGTAAGCGTGCCTTTTCGTTCACGCTCGATCAGACGAAGAATGCCGGTAGTGGTTTCTTCAGAAATTCCGTTGATGCCGTCAATCAATTCAGGATAGCGATCCAAAACCATGTTGGTGAGGTCACCGCCATCATCCAGAATCATATTCAGGGGCTGTCCGTCGGGAAAATGCAGGGTTTGTTCAATAGCCCAGTCAAACTCTTCTTCCGTCATTCCCTTCCATGCGTACACAGGAACTCCGGCTTCGGCCATGGCGGCTGCTGCGTGATCCTGCGTAGAATAGATGTTGCATGATGACCATGTTACATCGGCACCCAGTTCGATCAGCGTTTCAATGAGAACAGCGGTTTGGATCGTCATGTGAAGGCAGCCTGCAATGCGGGCTCCTTTCAGTGGCTGTTCATCTTTATACTCTTCGCGCAGGGCCATCAATCCGGGCATTTCTGCTTCTGCAAGATCAATTTCCTGCCGCCCGTAATGAGCCAATGAAATATCTTTTACTTTATAAGGTAACTTTTCTACTTGTTGCTCCATGTTGTTCATTTGTTTGTATTTAAAAGTCTTTGCTGATCTCTAAACAGCATTTTTCTGATGATTGTTCAGCTGTTCACTAAAAATATTCCTGAATCAGCTTTTTCGTTTTATTGTAGTCGCCTTCACGGCCATATGATCCCATTTCAATCGAAATAAGATTACCATCGGGATCTACAAAAACCTTGAATGGAATGCCCTGACCTCCGAGTTTAGTAAACACTCCTGTCTCGTCGTAAAGCCAGTTAAAATCATAGTCATGCTCTGCTGCAAATTTCCTTGCATCTTCAGGACCTTCATTTAATCCAACCGTAACGGCAAGTACTTCAAACTGATCGGGGTACTCTTCCCGCAGCTCGTCCATGGTTGGAAAAACCTGCAGGCATGGTCCGCACCACGATTCCCAAAAATCGATTAAGACCAATTTTCCTTCAAAATCCTTAATGCTAACCTGATTACCGTCTAAGTCGGTAAACACAGCATTTTCTACAATCGCTTCATTTGAGGAGTCATCCGAACTTCCGCAAGCGGTAAAGGAAGCAAACAGGATTGCTATAAAAATCAGTTTTATAAAAGTGTTAAAAGTCATAGATGTAGATTTTTTGAAGCACTGCTTCAGGTTCATTCAATTAAGAAAGCTGTTTTTGTCAAGCCTGAAATATAATGATTATCTGTCAAAATATTTGCCGGCTACACAAATCAGTAAAGATGTTATTACTGTTTAATTTATCAGAATAACCTAACGTGAGTCTCGATCTAACAATTCTTATATTTTCTACGTTTATAAACTGATAAAATTTTCCCATGATATTTGACTTTACAATAGTAGGTGCAGGAATTGTTGGCCTCTCAACCGCTTACAAACTCTCCCTTTCTTACCCCGATGCCAAAATTCTGGTTCTTGAAAAAGAAGATCGGGTAGCCCCCCATCAAACCGGTCATAATTCGGGTGTGATTCACTCCGGTATATACTATAAACCGGGAAGCTACAAAGCCAGGAACTGTGTGGACGGAAGGCACCAGTTGGTTCAATTTTGCGAGGAGAATGATGTAGCTTACGAAATCTGCGGAAAAATTATTGTCGCTTCTGAAGAGTCAGAAATCCCGAGTTTGCATGCAATTTATGAGAGAGGTCTTCAGAATGAGATCGAGGGAATCAAGGTTATCGACAAGGATGAGATGCTGGAGATTGAACCTTACGTGAGCGGAGTAAAAGCCATTCATGTTCCCTGCACCGGAATTGTAGATTTTGTTGGCATGTGCCGAAAGCTTGCAGATAAAGTTACAGAGAGTGGAAATCAGGTAAAACTTAACAGCCGTGTAGAAAACGTATCAAGAAAAAACGGTACTCTTAATGTCCAAACCTCTTCCGGCAGATACCAAACCCATTATTTGATAAATTGCGCCGGACTTCACTCAGATCGGGTGGCTCGTTCGACCGGGGTTCAGAGTCCGATTAAAATCGTCCCGTTTCGCGGTGAGTACTATGAACTCACACCTGACGCAGAACATAAAGTAAAAGGGTTGATCTACCCGTTGCCCAATCCTGAGTTTCCTTTTCTCGGTGTTCACTTTACCAAAATGGTGCTTGGCGGTGTGGAGTGTGGACCCAACGCGGTATTTGCATTCAAACGTGAAGGCTACACAAAAGGCTCATTCGATTTTCAGGACACCATTGACGTTGCGAACTTCCCGGGATTCTGGAAACTTGCATCACAGCACTGGAAGATGGGGCTGGATGAAATGTACAGATCCTATTCAAAACGCGGATTTCTCAAAAATCTTCAAAAACTGATTCCCTCTATTGAACTTCAGGATTTGACCGGTTCTCCGTCCGGCGTTCGGGCCATGGCGCTCAAACCCAACGGTGATATCCTGGATGATTTCTACTTCGAAACAACCGATCGCGAAGTGCACGTCCTGAATGCTCCGAGCCCGGCAGCAACAGCGGGATTGTCCATCGGAGATGAGATCGTGAAAAAAGTGCAGGAAAATTTTGAGCTGGTTTGATACCTGTTATCTTTCAGACATCAGATAATTGAAGTATGTTTCCCCTCCTGTGTAAGGAGGGGATTGAGGGGTGGTTGAAAGCCGGATTTTTTCTCACATTTTCCAAAAAATAGATTCAAACAAGTATATATTTTATAGTCTTACCAACAGTAGCTGATTTTCATAATCCATATCGTTTTAAAGACTGAAAAGCTACCTCCCCTTGCCCCTCCTTACACAGGAGGGGATAGCAATAATTACACTTGATTCCAATACTCCTTGACAACTTATAGTTGAATAGCATCCAATTTCCGTGTACACTCAAAATCAGGAACAATCCGCTTCCTGCTCAAATGTAAATCTCATTCGAAAAGAGTACCATTTTGCCGACTATTCAAACCGACTCCCTCACCCGTCGCCTCTACGCAAACGATGCCTCCCTTTATGAAGAGATTCCAAAAGGAGTCTACTTCCCAAAATCCCTGGATGATATTCAGACTTTGGTTCGCAGATCAAAAGCAGAAAACTTTACAATCACCGCGCGCAGTGCCGGGACAAGCCTTGCCGGTCAGACAACCGGAGCGGGCGTCATTATGGACACCTCCCGCCACATGCACAACATTCTGGAAATCAACCCGGAGGAGAGTTTTGCAAGAGTCCGGCCGGGAGTTATTCGCGACACGCTCAACAGGGAAGCCGCAAAACATGGCCTCCAATTCGGACCCGATACAGCCACAACCAATCGCTGTATGCTGGGCGGGATGATCGGTAACAACTCATGCGGTTCATTCTCCATCAAACATAAAACCACACGCGAGCATATCCTTGAAATAGATACCGTGCTAAGTGACGGCTCAGCGGTCACTTTCAAACCGTTATCTGATGAACAACTCAACCAAAAGCTGAAGCTCGATACGCTTGAGGGGGAGATCTACCGGGGCATGCTGGAGCTTTTGAAAAAGCATAAGGAAGAAATCCTGAAGCACTACCCTCATCCGGATATCATTCGGAGAAACACGGGATACGCTCTCGATCGCATCTGTGAGATGGATCCGATTACGCCCGGAGGCCGGCCGTTTAATCTCGCCGAACTGCTCTGCGGAAGTGAAGGAACCCTGGCCATGACCGAATCTGCAAAAGTGAACCTGGTTCCCTTGCCCAAATACAAAATTGTGGTTATTCCACAGTTTGAAACTCTGCATGAAGCGATGCTTACCACGGTAGAAGCGGTGAAACATGAACCCGCTGCAGTTGAACTGGTGGATGACATCATCCTGGACGCAACAAAAGGAAATATCGAACAGCGCAAAAACCGTTTCTTCCTGAAGGGTGATCCGAAATGTATTCTGATCATTCAGTTTGAAGGAGATGATCCCGACGAGCTGCAAAAGAGAGCTGCGAAACTGGCTGAGAATCTCAAGAAATCTGAGTTTGGCTATACACATCCCATCGTTACAGATGAAGATAAAATGCGCCGGGTTTGGGATCTGCGAAAAGCGGGTCTCGGCCTGTTGATGGGGCTTGGTTCTGAAAACCGATCACCTACATTTGTGGAAGACACTGCCGTCCGGGTTGAGGATCTCCCGGAATATGTGAAAGAGTTTCAGGAAATTCTGGAGCGCCACAACACCTCCTGCGTCTTTTATGCTCATGCATCGGTAGGAGAACTGCACCTAAGGCCTGTTGTGGATACCATGACTGAGGAAGGTTTGAAAACACTCAAGTCGATCGCACAGGAAGTGGCGGATTTGGTGAAGAAATATCGGGGATCCCTTTCCGGGGAACACGGCGATGGCCGGGCTCGGGCTCCTTACATCGAAACGGTTTTAGGTAAGGAGATGATGCCGCTGCTGCGTCAGGTGAAAGAGTTGTGGGATCCCGACTACCGCTTCAATCCCGGCAAAATTCTCGATCCCAAACCGATCGATACCGATCTTCGATTTTCACCGAAGTACAAAAAGCCGGGTGTTGAAACAACGTTTAACTGGAGAAAAGAGAATGGATTTGATTCGGCCGTAGAACTCTGCAACGGCGCGGGTGTCTGTCGAAAGCTGGCGGAAAGTGGAGGAACCATGTGCCCTTCCTACCATGCAACACGCAATGAGAAAGAGACCACACGTGGACGAGCAAACCTATTTCGTCAGTTGTTCTCCGGGAAGCAACAGGATGCATTTAAATCTGAGGAGTTGAAGGAGGCTTTGAGTCTTTGCCTCAGCTGCAAGGCGTGCAAGAGCGAGTGTCCTGCCAATGTGGATATGGCCAAGATGAAAGCTGAGTTCATGAACGGCTGGCATAAAGAAAATGGATCTTCACTGGGCGAAACATTTTTTGGTCACCCGGAGAAGTTCTATCCACTCGCCTCCTTCTTTGCCCCGCTGACCAACTTCATAAATCGCCAGAAACCGGTGAAGAAGCTGCTTCAAAAAGTGGCCGGGATTGATGAACGTCGGAATCTGCCGGAGTTTGCATCTCAGACTTTTTACAGATGGTATCAGAAAAGAGAAAACGAATTTGTTCAGCCGGGCAGAAAACAGGTGGTGTTGCTGGTCGATCTTTTCTCAAACTATCATGAACCGGAGATTGCAAAAGCCGCGTGTCATGTTTTGAATCGGCTTGGGTACAGCGTGATTGTGCCGGGAATTTTTCCGACCGGTCGCCCGCAGATCTCCAAAGGGTTTCTGGATGAAGCGAAAGAGATTTGTGAGGAGAATATTCATCGGCTTACTACATTTGCGGACCAAAAAATACCCATTGTTGGATTGGAGCCAAGTGAAATACTGACTCTCCGTGATGAGTATACCGACCTCTGCAGTGATGACTTACTCCCGAATGCTAAGCTTATCTCTGACCACACTTTTTTGTGGGAGGAGTTTCTGGCAACGGAGCTCGTTGCAGAAGAGTTTGACAAGCCGGGAAAAGATAAAAAAGTACTCATCCACGGACACTGCCATACCAAGGCGCTGGTTGGGAATGAGCCGCTCATTCAAAGTTTTAAGCTGCTCGGATTTGATCCGGTGGAGTTACAAACCGGATGCTGCGGAATGGCCGGGAAGCTTTGGATATGAAAAAGATAAATATGAGGTGTCTATGGAAGTGGGCGAGCAGACACTATTCCCACAACTCAGGGATTTGGATGGCGAATATGAAATTTGTTCAGAAGGTTTTTCCTGCCGCCATCAGATTGCCGACGGAGTTGGAAAAAAGGCAAAACATCCGGCCGTGATTATGTGGGAAGCGATACATACGAACATTTCTGATGTTTTCAAACTGATTCAAGTTAAAGATTGTCCGAATACTGAAAGTCACAGCCTTTTAATGAGTGATTCAAGATGTCTTCTCGATAAACAAAATCCAGCAGTACTAAGGGCGGTGTCTTTAATCATTGTGAAATACTCTTTAATGAACTGATGTAGCCACGGAAGCACGGAAAAACACGGAAATTATCTGCGCAACTCAGCGACCTAAATCTGCGAAACTCTGCGAGAACCCATTCTACTCCATTTCTCTCATCTTCAACACTATCTTTGCAATCCGTTCGCCCAGCAGAAATCCTTTTTCCTTAAACTGATCTGCAATTTCATCCGGTTCACTTACTTCAAATGGCGACTCTCCGGTTACGGCAGAAGCCCCAAAAGGCTGCGTCCAATCAGGTCCGCCAACCACAATCATCCCGAATATCAGCATACTCTGCAGTATATTCATTTGAACGAGCTCCTCGCCTGCCGATATCCCGCCAGCGGTCACAAACGCAGCACCAATTTTATCTTTTAACGGTTGACCCTCAAACGGCCAGGATGCTATAAACTTTGATATTTCCGGAGTTACATTCGCATTGTAGACAGGGCTCCCCACGATGATGGCATCCGATTCAATCATATCATCGTTTGTCACTTCATCCACAGATAACAGTAAAACCTCAGCTCCCTCAACAGAACGTGCGCCCTCAGCAACCGACCGAGCCATCCGTTCGGTATTCCCTGTTTCAGAATGGTAAACAATCAGAACCTGCTGAGACAATGCAGTCTGTGTAACAAAAAAGAACAGAATAGATGTGATAGTCAGTCGAATCATGATAGTTTTATTAGATGCCACGAAGACACCAAAACTCAAGTCCAAAGTTTATAAAAGAATCCTACAAGACAACAAACTCATTACAGACAAACACCGGCTCACCATCAAGTTCACCAATCATATTTAAGAAAAGGTCCGTTGGATACTTGCCCCTTTCCGTTTCTTTAAGTAGAGGTTGAATTAAACTATTTTGAATTGCAACCCAATAGTTTTCACCGTTTTCACGAACTTCGAACTCATTTTGAAATAGTTTTTTTACCTGCTCAGTTTGTCCCATCTGAGTTAACCAAATATCGATAATTTCTTTCCTCCTGTCAGGCACCTCCCTAATTGCCCCTGTAAATTCAACTCTTGGACGAAATGGATCTGTGTTCGCAAATATTGTTGGATCTGTTTCAGAAACATCCGTCATATAAGTTGATGTTACATTCTCAATTGTATTGATTTGATACCTAAACCAATTTCTTGGCCAACCTTGTTCAATTAAATAGCTATCGATACCCTGCAAAGCCACGCTGTAGAGTCTATCTTCGCTATCTACTTCAATTGAGTAATTTTTTCCTTCAAAACGATAAAAGGTACCCCCTGTTACTTCTACAAAACTTGAATCTGTAGCAGGACCAATATTCTCAAATACTTCATGTTTTGGCATGCCTAACTTTATTCCGCCGAACAGTTCTTCATTTTCATCATAACCTGTCACCTGAACTCCATGTACATACTCATTTCTGAAAGGTGGATACGTAAACCCCACGTATGTTTCGGTCTCTTCATCCAATAAATAAAACTTTCGCACAGTACCATCTTCTGCTTCAATAGTCTGAAGCTCAACTAAGGCATCCGTGTTTTCAATTAATGCTTTTGGCAATCCATAACGAAACTCACCCACCTCAATAATACTTGGATGATTTTGTGCGGATACTTCTGACAGTGTACCTGCCAATAGTACAATTAAAACTAAAGCTGAAGTTATCTTAAATATTGAGATTCGATTTCTTCCCATTTTCACTTTTCACTTTTGCGTTTTCACTTCTCACTTATCACTCCACAATTCAATTCCGCATCCCGCTTCGATCGATCAGTTCCTTAGCGCTGCTCAGTGCCGACTCGGTAATCTCCTCTCCGCTCATCAAACCGGCCACTTCACGGATATGCTCCTCCTCAGAAAGTGAAATAATTTTCGTGATAGTCCTCTCTCCCTCTTCCACTTTTTCCACTCTGTAGTGCTTGTGCGCCTGACTCGCAATCTGAGGCTGATGCGTGATCGCCACAATCTGGCAATACTCCGACAGTTTCCTCATTTCGCGCCCGACCTTTTCAGAGATGTGCCCGCTGATTCCCGTATCGATCTCATCAAAGATCATCACAGGCAGATGGTGCTCCTTCGCCAGAATCGACTTCAGCGACAACATTACCCGGCTGATCTCACCGCCCGATGCAATCTTAGCCAACGGTTTTGGAGACTCGCCCTTGTTGGTGGAAATGTAGAAAGTAACCTCATCACAACCGTTAGATGTGCAATCAACCTGAGCCCCACCTATCTCAATCCAGCCGGAACCCGACTCCATCCAATCCACGCTTACCTGAAACCGTCCGTGCTCAATTCCCAGATTCTTCAGCGCATCCGCAATATCTTTTGAAAGCTGATTGCCCACCTGAATTCTGATCTCATGCAGATCCACCGCCTTCTCTTTCAAAATTTCAGCCTGATCAAATATTTTCTTCTGAATTCGCTCGATCTCCAGATCAAAATTTTCAGCTACATTCAGTTCAGCCTTGATTTCGTTGTAATACTTAATCAGTCCTGATATATCCCGCTGATATTTTTTCTGAAGCCGGTTCAATTCTGACTGACGCTGTCGCAGAGTCTCCAGACGCTTCGGATTAAACTCAATTCCATCCCGGTAACGCTCAGCAAACTGCACGGCCTCCTGAATGCTGATTCGGGCCGTGGCCACCTCATCCAGATACGTTTGGAATTCGGGCTCAATTCGTGCCATATCCTCCAGATGAAGCTTGACCGTATTGAGCAAATTCATCAGACTTACATCATCTCCATTCCCAATTTCAGAGATAGCGGCAGCTTTTTGATCCAGGTCTTCTGCATTATCCAGCAGATTCATCTCCGATTCCAGCTCTTCTTCTTCGTGAGCATCCAGCTCAGCAGCCTCCAGCTCTTTCACCTGAAACTGGTAGAGCTCCATCTTTTCATTCAGATCCCGCTCCCGTCGTTTCAAATCCCGAAGCTCTTTCTGCAACTCCGACATTCTCTTGTATTCAGCACGGTATGCTTTCAACACCGGACGCACTAAATCAAACTGATCGATCACACCCTGATGATTCTCCTCTTTTAACAGCATCTGATGATCGTGCTGGCCATGAAGATCCACAAGCTGATCTCCCACCTCCTTCAGCACTGAGATGTTTACCGGTGTATCGTTAATAAATGCCCGGCTGCCGGCTTGACGAATTTCACGGCGTAATATCAACTCCTTGGAAACTTCTACGGCACTCTCTTCCAGCAGCTCAAACAACTCTTCATTCTCCCCTACAAAGATGGTGGCCTCAGCAATCGCCTTTTGTGCTCCCTGCCGAATCACTTCGGTATCGGCGCGTTCTCCCAGAATCATATTCAGGGCACCAATAATAATCGACTTACCCGCACCGGTCTGACCGGTCATAATATTGAGGCCTTTTTCAAACTGAACATCGAGTTCGTCGATCAGGGCAAAATCTTTTATGTATAGGGATTTGATCATGGCCTAAAGAATTTTGAATGAGGAATGATGAATGTTGAATTTACTTTCTGAGAGATTCAGAAGTAGTTTTAACAATCGAGGTTAAAATAGAGTTTATTTCATTGATTTCGTTAAAATATTCATTGGGCACTTCAAAGATTTTGCTTTTATGAATGAGTCTCAACCAATAACGTGTCTCCCTCGCCTCTCTGGAAGCAATACCCATTTTATAATTAAAATCATTTTTAGAAAAGGCTGCGGTTGACTCTTCAACATTTGCACCAATACTCGTACCTGACCTCAACAACTGTCTTGCAATATCGAACTCTTTAATTCTTTTGAGTTCACTGTACAGTTTAATAACCATGAGTGAAAATTTAAATGACTTATCTACGATGATGTTTTCTGATTTTCCCATTTGATCTCCATTAATTCAAATCTCAAAATTCAACATTCAAAATTTTTGAATGCTCTATTTATAAGAGGTGAATTTTTAGAAATCCTTACAATGAATCTCTTTCAGAACCCGGAAGCAGAACTTTCAAATAGATCGCAATAAAAATAAGGCCGATGAATGTGATGAGTATTTTTGACAGCAGCCAGCCATCGTTGATGAGATCCATGACCACCGGCTCGAGAAAGACAAGCCCCGCCATCACCGCCATCAACCCAAAGCTCTCCGGCAGGCGATACGGCACCTCCATTACTCGTTTACTGTAGAGCCCGAGTGTGATTGCCATCGCCCCATAACTGAATAGCGTTGCGACCGCCGAACCCGTCATACCGAAATATGGGATCAAAATCAGGTTGGCAATGATCGTAATCGCCGCACCCATCAGGGTGATTTTGTAGAACACCCGGGTTTTCTCCTTGATAAACACTCCCGATGAAAAGTTGATATACCACCCATGAAACCAGTAGGCCAGCAACAGAAAGGGCACAATCTCAAGTCCGCCCCAATACGCGCTGTCAATCAGTGTCGCTTCCGTTCCGGGAATAGGGATCGCTACAATCTGTTCTTTGAGCAGAGCAACTCCCAGAAAGAGCAAGGCTGAAAATGCATTATACCAGATAAACGCCTGACCAAACAATTCACGTGACTCTCCATCCTTTGCGTGACGCATAAAAAACGGCTGCCACGCCATCCGGTACATCTGAACGAGCAGCAGCATAAACACGGCCAGTTTGTAGCACGCATTGTAGATTCCAACAATATCCTCGGGGGTTGTCCCCACTCCATACAGTCGCTCAGCATTAGCCGGATCCATTCCATTCAGCAAAAACCGGTCGAGCATTTCGTTAACTACAAACCCAATTCCTGAAGGAACAAACGGCCACCCAAATTCAAAGGCAACTTTCATCCACTTCTTGCTGAACGATCCCTTCAGCAGATCAGCCGTGAAAATCCAGACCAGAACGGTCATTACAAACGACCCGGCCAGATTTGCAAAGAAAACTGCCTCTATTCCCCAGCCAAGGGAAAGAATCAGATAGAAATTAAGAGCAAGGTTTATCAGCACATTAAGCGTCTTCAAAACCGCAAAAAGATAGGCTCTTCTGGTAAGACGAAGCTCCGCCATTGGTACAATCGAGAGCGTATCAAACCAGAGAATCCCGAGCATCATCAAAAAGATAACCGATGTCTCCTCTCCGAGATTAAGCAGAGGCAGCAACGCCGGCATAGCCAGGTAGAGGCCCAGACAAAGAAGAGAGGCGAAAATTAACAGGCCGGTCTGTAGTGTTTTAAATACGGCAGGAGCTTCTTCGCGTTTTTCCGCATATCGCAGGTAGGCAGACTCCATTCCAAAAGTAAATACCACATTCAGAAACGCAATGGCGGCATATACCAGACCGATCACTCCGTACTGTGCTGTATTGAAAACACCGGTATGAAGCGGTACAAGCAGATAGTTGATGAACCGCGCCAGCACGCTGCTGATGCCGTAGATGAGAGTATCGGAAAAGAGTTCCTTTAGCTTCTGCACAGTTTATTTTTTTGCCAGGATTTTCAGAGTGGCTTCCACGCCCAGAAGGTAGCTGTCCACTCCAAACCCGGTGATAATTCCATCCATTGCTTTTCCGGTGATGGATCGCTCGCGAAATTCCTCACGCGCATGGATGTTTGACAGGTGTACTTCCACTTTGGGAATTTCCAGAAGTTCCAGCGCATCGTGAATGGCAACCGATGAGTGTGTGAATCCGCCCCAGTTGGCGATCAGTGCATCAACAGATCCGTCCCTGGCTTCATGAATCGCATCGATCAACTCA
The DNA here is from genome assembly GCF_034521535.1 of Rhodohalobacter sp. Lineage (GTDB taxonomy): Bacteria > Bacteroidota > Rhodothermia > Balneolales > Balneolaceae > Rhodohalobacter. The sequence continues at coordinate 26,489 of NZ_JAXHMF010000009.1, forward strand.
CCTTCGTGATTGCTTTGAATGAACTCAAATTTTATATCCGGGAATTGTTCGTTAAGCCTATTCTCAATATCGGTCAGCGTTTCAGATCCATATACGGCCGGATCGCGTTTTCCAAGCAGATTCAGATTCGGACCGTTCAATACAAGAATTTTCATCCGTCAGATCTCCACCGCTTTTGAAATCAGCTTGGCCAGCTCTTTCATTCTGTTTTCCGACACATCCACTTTCCTCTTCAGGGAAACTTCCTGCGACTCTTTATAGATCGGCACCAGATGAATATGTGCATGGGGAACTTCAAGCCCCTCTACAATCACGCCCGTTCTAATAGGGTTTAACGCTTTGTCAATACCCGCTGCAACTTTTTTAGCGAAGAGCATAGTATCGGCCAAAAGCTCATCAGGCAGATCAAAAATGTAGTCGATCTCTTTTTTTGGAACCACTAGCGTGTGACCTTCAGCTATGGGATTAATATCTAAAAAAGCAATATGCGAATCATTTTCGGCTATTTTATAACACGGAATCTCACCGTTGATAATCTTTGTAAAAATGGTAGCCATAGTTTATTCCCTTTTTTGAAAATAAAACGAATTATTCAATCTTCATGTTCTGTTTACACAAATGTAACAACTTCATTCCACAATTAAAGAGACGATCTTAGCTCTCTTGAAAAGCCGTATTCACGCAATATATTTTTTTACTTAAAAGTTTACGATTTGGTTTGATTTTATCTTCCTTGAATCCTTATCTTTGAAGTCTTGCAACATTTGCTGAATCGGTAGCTCAGTTGGTAGAGCAACGGCCTTTTAAGCCGTGGGTCGAGGGTTCGAGCCCCTCCCGATTCACGACTCTTTATGAGTTACAAATTTTTTAATGACTCTCTCTTGATTAACCTCAGTCGGCTGATACCCGGCTGGGGTTATTTTTTTGGCTTTAATTTCCATCTATAACAAAAAAGAGTCCAGCGGGTGAGTGCATTATTATCCTATTCCCGCGCGTTGTCCAACTTTTCAATCCCTAAAAAGCCCCACCAAACAAAGTTTAGATCCATTGCAGTAAATTTTGAGCTAATCTTTTAGAGTGGTAATTCAAACTTTTTGTATCTGCACGATATTTAACCTAATTTGATTTAAATATCTATCTAATGCTATGAAAACCCATTATTTAAATCCACTTCGCTGGAAACGCTCTATTTTAGCCGGAGCATTTGTTGGCTTTATTGCTATCTGGTTTCTTTTTATAGACACATACAGTGTGTTTACAAGAGTTCAGCTCAATTTGAAAAAAGATGAACTCATTGAAAAAACAGAAGAATACAGGCAACAAACTGCTGAGCTGGAGAAGAAAATAGAAGAGCTGGAAAAAAATCCTGACCTGCTTGAAAAAATTGCCAGGGAAGAGTACGGCATGAGAAAACCGGATGAAAAAGTTTACCGTATAAAATCAGCTGAATAGGCTATTCCTTTGCTCATTTTTCACTATTTTTAAGCTTTCCTCTCATTCAAAAAATAAGGTTTTATGACATCCATCGGGATTGACTTAGGAGGCACTAACATCAAGACAGCACTGGTTGACGAAAACAAAGGATTTCTGAAAACCAGCTCTATTCCTACTCATGCAGAATTGGGCAAAGAGCATGTTTTTGACCGAATTGCCCTGGCCATTAAAGATTTAATTGAAGACCAAGACACCGAGCCAATTGGAGTTGGCATGGGATTGCCCGGCATGGTAAGTCTGGACCGTAAAACTGTAAAGAACCCGCCAAACCTGCCCGGATGGAAAGTAGAAAACGTATCCAATGAAATTAAGAACAGAACGGGCCTTAATTGTGTGATTGAAAATGATGCTAACCTGGCCGCTTTAGGTTCAGCACATTTTGGTGCGGGCAAACCTTTCAACCATTTCATTATGGTAACGCTTGGTACAGGAGTTGGCGGTGGTATTATTATCGATAACAAAATTTACCGTGGCACTACAGGAATGGCCGCTGAGCTGGGGCATGTAATTATCAATTATCACGGCCCGCTATCCAATAGCAATACTCGCGGAGGCGTAGAAGCATATCTCGGACAGAGATTTTTGAGCCGCTTTGCCGCAGATACGATTCGGCAAAATCCGGAAAATCCGCTATATAAAAAGTTTAAGAAAAATTTTTCGAAACTTGAGCCCGTTGATCTTTACTACGCCGCAGAAGATGGAAATGAGCTGGGAATTGACATTTTGAGGCAGGCAGGTGAAAAACTTGGATATGCAATCGTCAATTACATTCATATTTTAGACATTCGAAAAATCATCGTAAGCGGTGGAGTTTCACAAGCAGGAAAATGGCTTCTTGAACCGGCTAAGCAAACGGCCCTTAAATATTTAATGCCACCATTCCGGGAAGATTTTGAAATTATCCACGAATCACTCGGTAACGATGCGGCTTTGCTGGGAGCAGCCAGTCTTGCATTCGAAGAACTCCGTTGATTAGCTTTATGCATGCAAAACAGCCCACTTACAAATCACAAGCTTGTTCGGTTCGGGGTAATCCTTCTAATTATCCTGCCGCTTTGGATTGACGTATCTGCTCAGGCTGTTTCTGACACATTGCAAACAGCCATTCGAGACACCATCCCTCCTGCAATTACCGACACGACAAGAACAGCGGCTGAAAGAGACACTACGCTGATCCATGATGCACGTGAAGGAGTTCCGGGAGAAGCAACCCCACAATCTCCGCAAAACCGTCAAGCCGACCGGCAGTCAGCCCCTGATGCCGTCAACTTTCAGGCCCAGGATTCACTTACATTTAAATTCGGAGACCAGCGTATCGCCAATTTGTACGGCTCGAGTAACGTAAAGCATACAAATGGTGAGCTGAGTGCAGGTGAAATAGAGCTTAATTTAAATCTGAATCAGGTTGAAGCCAGGGCTGAGAACCCTCAGGATACCCTCTCATATCCTGTACTTCGAAGACAACAGGATGAAATACGAAGTACACGGGTTCTCTTCAACTATGAAACAGAGCGCGGTAAATTTGAGGTAGCTGAAATAGAAGTTGATGATGGATACCTGATTGGTACAAAAGTTAAAAATGTATCGCGCAATGAGGTCTTTATCGAAGATGGAATCTACTCCACCTGTCCGCCCGATCACATGTACTATTACATACAGGCTGACCGCATGAAGGTTGTTGATGAAGAGGAGGTATTCTTTACCAACGCCAGATTATTCATCCTGGATATTCCATATCCGCTCGTATTTCCTTTTGGGTATGTGCCGGCCGGTATCGAAAGCAGGGAATCCGGCCTTTTGGAACCCACTTATGTTTATCAAAACACTTCTGCCCGCGGTATCGGCTTGCAAAATCTAGGCTGGTTTCAATATTTCAACGACTATTTTACAGCCCAGACATCTTTTGACCTGTTTACATCCGGCACCTTTTTTAATGAGACTCGTCTTCAATACAGAAATACCGGACAGTACGATGGATCCCTGACTCTTGGTTATTCTCGTGAAAGAGGACTCGAGCCCACCGATCCCGATTTTACAGAAACCACAAGTAAACGGCTATCTCTGTCGCACAATCAGCAGCTATCGCCCTATGCAAACCTGACGGCAAACATAAACCTGCAAACTTCGAATTACTTCAAGCGAAACTCTTTTGATCCGGATGAACGAGCGAGAACCAGCACCACTTCGCGCTTATCCTATCGGTACAGTCATCCTGAAAATATCTACAATTTTAGTGCCACTTCTAATCTGAATCAGCAATTCGCCACAAATCAAACTCGTTTGACAGGGCCGGAGTTCACCTTTTCAGCCCGCCAGTTCGCTCCATTTAAGTCTGATCAACCCGGACTTCAAGAAGAGCAATGGTACGAACGAATCTCAATCAGCTATAGAAATAACTTCAAATCTGAGTTTGACTTTACACCTGAAGATGCTGATTCAACTGATATAAATTGGCTGGAAGCTCTGTTTGATCCATCAAAATACAGAGAGGCCACCGATAATGACCGGCATGTCCAGTATGGATTTGAACAGCGAGCAGGAATCACGGCAAGCCAGATTGTTCCCAGTCAATTTTTGAATATTAATGCTAACATAAACCTGACTGAATACTGGTATCCAACCACAATCAGAAAAGAGTGGAATGAGCAGGAAAATCGTATTGAGACGGAACGTGTGAGAGGATTTGAAGCTGCACGCGATTTTTCCACATCTCTTAGCTTCAACACAACATTTTATGGTGTATCCCAATTGAGCATTGGTAACTTTGAGGGACTGAGGCACACGGTGAGACCGGATATCAGTTTTAGTTTCAGTCCGGATTTCTCCGATGATTTTTGGGGTTACTATCGGGAGGTTCAATCTGATGCTGAAGGCAATACTCAGACCTATTCCATCTTTGAAGATGAAATATTTAGAGGTCCCGGATCAGGAGAACAGCGGACCATGTCTTTTAGGATTACCAATATTTTTGAAACCAAGCAGGTTAAGCGAGACTCTACCGGAGAAGTCCAATCCACAAGTTTACGGCTGATCGACAATTTATCAGCCAATTCCAGTTATAACTTTGCAGCAGACAGCCTGAACTTTGGTAGAGTTAACATGTCTCTCTCGTCAAGAGTAATTGACGGCCTTCGAATTTCAGCCAATGCCAACTATTCTGTCTACACCAGGGATGAAAATGGAAGGGAGATCAACACGTTTATTTGGGAAGACAGTAACAAATTTCTGCAGCCGTTGAGTTACAGCCTGAACCTCTCAACCAGTTTTAATGGAGGAAGCAGAGGCCCGAGAATTACCACACCTGCCTATCGTCCCTACGATCCTTTGGATCAAACTTTTTTCAGCCCGGTAGACTCTCGTTTTAACTTACAGCCTATACAGAGAACCGACACACCCTGGAGCGTCGGGCTCGACTTTAGTTATCGGTGGACCTACCGGTTTGGGGAGGATGCCAGAAAAAGTGCCGTTTTGAATGCAAATAATATTCAATTTAACCTAACTCCTAAATGGAATGTAAGTACAAGAATTGGATATGACTTTATCGAAAAGGAGTTGACTCCATCTCAGTTCAGCCTACAGAGAGATATGATTTGCTGGAACCTGTCATTCCAGTTTAATCCATTCGGAGATTTTCAGTACTACTTCTTCAGGCTATCGCTTTCCAGCTCACAAATTCAGGGACTGTTCCAGAAACTGCCCCTGTTAAACAACTTGGAGAGAAGTTCATCGCCTACCGGAAGAAGTCCACGGTTTTAACAGAACAGAGATTTAGTTGCAGTTTACTTCCCTTCCCGGTTCCGAAGATACTGAACGATATATTTGCCGAATATATCAAACTCGAGGTTTACACGGTCGCCCACATTTTTGGCGTGGAGATTGGTTTCATCCCACGTGTAAGGTATAATGGCAACCGTAAACTCATTGCCTTCGTTACGGGCTATTGTTAAGCTGATGCCATCAATAGAAATGCTTCCCCTGCCTACAATATAATCTTTGTGCTCTTCAGGAAAATCGATGGTAATGAGTAAATCTGCCCCGTCCTGTTCTATTTTTTTGATGGTGCCTGTTGTATCCACATGTCCCTGAACAATGTGTCCCTCAATGGCTTTCTCAAGAGTTAAAGATCTCTCCAGATTAACGGGACCGCCTTCAATAAGATCACCTAAGTTTGTTTTCCGCAGTGTTTCCTCCACACTTTGAACTTTAAACACTTTATCCGTGTGAGATACAACTGTATGGCAAACCCCGTTTATGGCAATGCTTTCATCCACATGCACATCTTTGGCAAATGAGCATTTAATGGAAAGTTCTTGTCCGCCTTTAATCTTTTTTATTTCTGTAACGTCACCAATTTCTGATACAATTCCTGTAAACATAAATCTATAAATTTGCTGTTAATAACATATCCTTACCTGACTGATGCCAGACAAAGTCTCGGAATGGCCGAATATCTTCCATTCTGTTGATGTTTAAATTAATAATGGACTTGGTTCCTCCGCCCAAAATCTTTGGAGCGATAAACAGTTGTAAACGATCTACAAGTCCCTGCCCGAGCAACGCACTGGATAGTTGCTGGCCGCCTTCAACTAAAACGGAATGGATGCCTGAATCATAGAGCTTATGGAATGCTTCCCTTAGGTTCACATGTCCTGAATCATTCTTCTCTACAGTCACGATCTCACCCCGGAAATAATTACTTTGAAGCATTTTCAGCATAGGATCGGCATCCTCTTTCGCCTTCTTTTTATTGTGAGTAACAATTACTGTTTTCTCCTCAAAAGAGTCTGAAAAAAGATTTAAATTCTTCGGAAGCTCAAAAGGCCCATCCAATACCACTCTTTTTGGCTGTCTTCCCTCAACCAGTCGCACGGTAAGTTGTGGATTATCGTATAAAGCAGTATTTCTGCCAACAAGTACGGCATCATCCTGACTCCTCCATCGATGAACCAAAGCTCTCGACTCCTTGCATGATATCCATTTCGAATCCCCATTCGGTGCGGCCACATAACCGTCCGCCGTTTGAGCTATCTTGAGTGTTATGAAAGGCATTGAGACCTCCAAGGCGTGCAGCCACTTTTCATTCAGCTTTTCCGCCTCTTTCTGTAACAGGCCAACCTCCACTTGGATGTCATTCTCTTGCAGGATTTCCAGCCCTTTCCCGTTTACATTCGGATTGGGATCTTTCATCGCAACCACAACTTTTGAGATGGGAAGTTTTGCAAGCATATCTGCACACGGAGGAGTTTTGCCGTGATGAGAGCAGGGTTCCAGCGTTACGTATACGGTTGCACCCTTAAGCTTATCAGAGTCTTCAACAGAACGGACTGCGTTAACCTCAGCATGCGCTTTCCCATATCTCTCATGAAAACCTTCACCGATAATGTCCCCTTCTTTTGAAGCAATTACACAGCCCACCATAGGGTTGGGTGAAACAAAGCCCAATCCTTTTTCAGCTAAACTGAGCGCACGCTGCATAAAAACTTTATCCTGTTGGGTAGCCATTACTATCGTTTATTTATCAACTGAATAATCTATCAATAAAAAAAGGGTAAGAGAAATTCCCCTACCCTTTTAAGATCAATAATAAATGTTAACTCTTAACGAAGAATCTGACTGCGATTGTCTTTGATACTTGCATTTTCACGCAATCTATCGATAAACACTTCATTAAATGCCATAAATTTTTCCTGCTCCAATCTGTTTCTAATTTCGGCTCGATCTGCAGCGGTCATATTTGCGGGATCAGCTTTATCAAGATCAACAACCCGAACAACAAAGACTGCATTTTCACCTTCAATGGCACCGGAAGTCTGACCGGGCTCCATTGCAAAAATAGCTCCGATTACGCGCAATTCACGTCCAGCTCCGGGAATGGTCGATCCATTCATTCGCAGATCATTCGCCGATTGAATATCTTTTTCAGACGCTGAAGCCAGTGATTCTAAATCCTGATTTGATTGCAACATCTCACTAACTCGATTGGCCATTACTTCCTTGCGTTTCTGAGTACGTACAGCATTTTCAACCTGTGGCCGAACTTCTTCAAATGGCCGGGTTCCTTCGGGTGTTTTTTCAACAAGTCGAGCAACAATAAATACATCATCCAACTCAATCGGGTCTGAAATTCTGTCAACACCGAGACTTTCCAATGCTCTTAGTGTTTGCTGACTGGCTCCCAAGCCCGGAATAAATGGATTGTCTTTCGTTGCAGTAGCCTGCCTGACCTCTAGACCACGGCGTTCAGCTTCTTCCTCAAAGCCTTCTGAAGAAGCGTAAAATTTAAACTCTTCTGCCTGTTCAGCCAATCTATCAATTGTCGCGATAGGATCAGCTTGAACTCTGTAGGAAAGCACGGCAAATTTAATCTCATTTCCACGCTGATCTACTTTCTTAAATACGAATGGATCTCCGTTGATCATAACTACATCCGATACTTCTCCAACTTCCAGGTCAATAACCGGACTATAGTCTTCGCGAATGTCTTCGATAGCTACATAACCACCTCTGTATGGTATAGCTGATTGATACCGCAAAACAAAAAGTGAGTCATTCATGGCGTCTTCAAAAGCCGGTCTTAAGTCCTCAATTTCTTGTATCGTATTCGTAGTATCTTGAGAAGTCGGAGTTTTATCCCAGCTTACAAATTGAAAGCTATAGGTCTCGCTTCTTTGAAAACGAGAAGAGTTATTGTTGTAATAATTTCTAAGCTCATCGTCGGTAACAGTAATTTCATCGTTCGAGACTTCGCTGTAGGGAAATCTCACAAATTCAATATCTGCAAATGAATTTGCACGGATATATTCATTGCGGATATCCAGTGAGCTAACCTGCATACCAGAAGAGATGAAGTTATTAAGTTTTTCCTGTCGTCTGTTTTCACGCAGCTGCTGCTCAATCATAATCCAGATTTCGCTGTTTTCAGGTGCTTCAATCGCAGCTCTCAGAGCAATGCGGTCTATCGTACCGTCTTCCTGCTGAAACTGTTGGCGGATAAACGGAGCGGGGTTTTCACCGGTAACCATATCCATGAGCTCACTGTCTGTAACAGTAATCCCAAGTTCAGAAATTTTCTGTTCAATAAGACGAGCAGCAACCAGATCTTCCCACGCCTGATTTTCATACATCGCTCTCATTTCGGGTGACATTGGCCGGTTGGACTGTTGGCTGAATTGATCCGTGTAAAAGCTTACACGCTGATTGTATTCATCAAGCGAGATCTCATCACCATTTACCGTTCCTAAATTTCTGGGGCCTACAGCCATCGCATCAAATACCTGCGTATCTGCCAAAACCCACAATATTCCAAACGAGAAAATCAGTATCCATAAAATAGACGCTGTACTGTTCCTCATTTTTTCCATTACACCCATGCGAAAAACCTCTAAATCTTCAATTTAAATTTATGTGAAAAAAACATTTTTTTGAGCCTGAAAATATACGATAACACATTACGAACCGCAATTCATTGCTAAGATTGTAATATCAAATTGACCGGCTCTAAAATACTTCGATGATGCTCATGTGTTTCAAATAACGGCCGGGATCTTCATTAATTCCCTTCATCAAATCATTCATTTCCTTCGTCAACTGGTCCAGGTTTTCATATAAAGACGGATCGTTTACAAGTTTGCCCATTGTACCCTCGCCACGATTCACCTTATCCAGTATTTGGTTCAGATTGGCTGTTGCTTGTTCTAATTCGGTTCGTACTTTATGCAGTTCACTTACATTCTCTTCCAATGATACCAACAAACTATCAACGCGGGGACGATTATCTGTCGTAAGTGTATCGAGCTGCATCATGGTTCGTGAAGCAGACTTTATCGCATTGTCAATATCTTTCTGATTGTTTTCCAATGTTTCGGAGAGAATTTTCATTGTTTCATCTGCATTTCTCAGGGTTTGATCTACAGAAGTTCTGGTTTCATCATCCAGTGTAGCGTTAAGCTGACGTAAAAATTGATTCAGTTCAGATAGCGACTCGGAGACATCACCTGCAAGCTGTTCTCCCTTGCTGCCCAATACTTCGGTCACCCCTTCGATGTAGACTCCGTCAACTTCACCTCCATATTTAACATTACTTTCTGAATCCCCTAATTGAATAACAATCGACTTACCCTCTACAATACCGAGTGAAGTAAGATGAGCTTCTGAATCCTCAGGTATCTGCAAATCTTCGTTTAGCTGCATGGTTACCCTGACACGATTTTCGGGCGTTAAACGAACCCTGCTAACCGATCCGACTTTAACCCCTTTTAAATTTACCAAACTCCCCCTGTTGATACCGTCTACCCTGTCAAAAACAGCTGATATCTCAAGAGTTTGCCTGAAAACGGGAACATCTCTCATAAACCGAAAACCCACGATCGCAACAATAATCGCCAGCAAGACCGTGAGTCCAATTTTTACTTCATTCTTCATTCTTCATTCCTTTTATTCATAACTTAAATTTGGTACTCACTCGCTCTTATGAAGCTCATCAACTCGCGGTGATCACTGGTTTTCATTTCTTGAACGGAACCAGACCAACTTAACTTCCCTTCGTCCAGAAAAGCAACCCTGTCAGCTACTTCCAATACGCTATGCATATCGTGTGTCACCACTATTGAAGTGATATCTAAAGTATCCGACATACTATTAATCAACTCATTAATTTCTTCGGCCGTTTTCGGGTCCAGTCCCGAGGTTGGCTCATCATACATGATATATTCCGGTTTGAGAACGATAGCGCGGGCAATACCCACTCTCTTTCTCATACCGCCGGATAATTCCGCAGTCTGCTTATCGGCTGCACTTTCAAGATTTACATATTCCAAAGACTGCATAACGTTGTCCCTGATTTCCTCTTCGGTTTGTTTCGTAAAATACCGAAGTGGAAAAGCTACATTTTCGAACGTATTGATGGAGTCGAAAAGTGCCGAACCCTGGAACAATACGCCAAATTTCTGTCGCATTATTCGCTTATCCACATAGTCCAGATCAAAAATATTTTTCCCGTCAATAAGAACTTCACCTGCATCCGGTTCTAACAAAGCATTTATATGCTTAAGGAGCACGGATTTCCCGCAACCCGACCGGCCAATTATGGCAACAGTCTCACCATCATGAATCTTGAATGAGACATCTTGCCATACCAGAAGATCGCCAAATGACTTTTTAAGTTGTTGAATTTCGATCATAATAACAGTGCCGCTAATATGAAGTCTGCCAGCAGAACAAGAATACACCCCAAAACTGTGGCGTCTGTTGTACTTTTCCCAACTCCTTCTGCTCCACCACGTGCAAAATATCCCTTATAACAAGCAACAGAAGTAATAATAAACCCAAAAACAATCATTTTGGTAAACCCGAAGGCCACGTTCCACGGGTAAAAATACATTCTCGCACCCTGCAAAAAGTCGGCAGGAGGAACCTGGCCCGAGAAAAACCCTGCAGCCACACCGCCGGTTATACCACAAACACTTGCCACTATATATAGAATCGGAAACATTAAGATACCGGCCAGAACTCGTGGTACCACTAAAAAAGAAACCGAATTAAAGCCCATCGATTCCAATGCATCAATCTGTTCACTCACTCGCATCGTTCCAAGTTCAGTAGCTACCCTGGCACCTACTTTACCTGCCAATACCAGACTGGAAATAACTGCAGCCAATTCGATTAAAATGGATTCTGATACAATTGCACCAATAGTGGAAAGGGGTATAAACGCAGATTGCAGCTGGTAAGCTGACTGCAGCGTCATCACCGATCCTGTAAAAATACCCGTAAGCATTATAATGGGAACAGAATCGTAACCGACTTTTACAAGCTCCTGAAATAGATTCTTACGATAGGTGCTAAACTCAGTAGAAGACCTTAGTGCTTGATAAAGCAGTGAACTATATTTTCCCAGTTCATTGAGATAGTGCATTTATACTCTTAACTAACATTAACCGGCAGAATTAAAGCCGGCTTCACATGATAAGTTTTAAAGGCACTAATATTACAAAACTTTTACTCCAAATGTGCTGTTATTTCAGACCATGTTCACTCGTTTATAATATAATGAGGAACAACAATTACAGAAACTGAAGTTGTACAGCAGAACACTTAGTACTAAAAAAATTGTATCTTCAGGCAACTGATTTTAACTGATTAACCCCTACAATAGATGTTTCGATACTTTACAGCCGGTGAATCTCACGGACCCGGACTAACAGGAATTTTAGAAGGGGCACCCGCCGGCCTTCAACTCAGCGAAGAATTTATAGAACAACATCTTGTTCGCCGCCAGAAAGGATACGGCAGAGGTGGAAGAATGGCTTTTGAAAAAGATAAAGCCATCATTCAATCCGGTGTTCGTTTTGGAAAAACCACGGGAGCACCCATCGCTCTTTCAATGATAAACCGGGCATTTGAAAAGGATGACAGCAACTGGCCAAAAGTTATGGCTAAAGATGGAAGCCGCGGAGATGTTGAGAGAATTACCCTCCCCCGTCCGGGTCATGCTGATTTAGTTGGAGTACAAAAATACGGGTTTGACGATATCCGTCCGGTAATCGAACGGTCCAGCGCCCGCGAAACAGCCATGCGTGTAGCCTGCTGCTCTGTAGCCCGCGCATTTTTAAAAGAGCTTGGAATAGAAATTGGCGGACATGTCATTCAAATAGGATCTGTCGGTTATAAAGGCTGGGATGAAATTCGATCCATCGCGGACCCGCTCATATCCCAGGGCGCAGAAAATATTTACAAAGAAGCTGATAAATCAGATGTCCGCTGCCTCGATGATACATTGAGCGGTGAGATGAGAGAAGAGATCAAACATCGCAGAAAAGAAGGCACTTCTCTTGGCGGGATTTACGAAATCATTGTAACCGGTTTGCCTGCAGGATTGGGCAGCTATGTTCACTGGGACAGAAAAATTGACGGCCAGCTCGCCCAGGCAATTGTAAGCACTCAGGCAATGAAAGGAGTTGAAATTGGTCTGGGATTTGAAGCAGGACGAAGCAGAGGTCATGAAGTACACGATGAAATTATCTACGAGGATCACTTCTCAAGACGAACAAATCGTGCCGGCGGTATAGAAGGCGGAATGACTACCGGAATGCCCATCATTTTAAGAGGTGTGATGAAGCCGATTCCAACCATGATCAAACCGCTGAAAACAGCGGATTTAGATACAAAAGAGGAACAGGAAACACGGTACGAACGCTCAGACGTCTGTGCCTTGCCACGTGCTGTTGTTGTAGCAGAAAGTGTTATAGCACCGGTTCTTGCCAACGCTATACTCCAAAAGTATGGCGGTGATTCAATGGAAGAAATTCAATCCCGTTTCAAAAAAATGAATGCATGAGTGACGAACAGCAAAAAATCAAAAGGCTGGCGTTAAACATTAAGAAGAATCCTAAAGATTCCTTTTCCAAGTTTGCCCTGGCGCTGGAACTCTTGAAACGAGATCAGGTAACAAAAGCGATTCTGCTATTTGAATCGATTTTAAAACAAGAACCTGACTACTTGGGCGTTTACTATCATTTAGGTAAACTATATCAGCAGACAGGCAATGTTCAAAAAGCAGGCGAGTTATTTACACAAGGCATACAGCTGGCTGAAGAAAAAAATAACAGCAGAACAAAATCTGAATTATTGGAAGCTTTTGAAACCCTTAAGATCGAAACGGACTATGACAGTTAGACTTCAATCAACGTTTTTTGTAATCCTTACGATTTTTATTTTCTCTTTTCTTCTTTTGCCTGATGCTGCACAAGCTCAACAGCCGGCTACAACTCATACCGTTCAAGCCGGAGAAACACTTTTTAGTGTAGCACGTCAATACGATCTTACAGTTGGTGATTTACGGCGCTGGAACAACCTTGACAGTGACAATCTTTCGGTTGGTCAGGTACTGAGGATTGCACCTCCTAAAGCTGAAAATCAGATCACTCATACCGTTAAAACTGAAGAAACTCTATTCTCGATTTCAAGACAATACGGTGTAACCATTGCCGAAATTCAGCAGTGGAATGATCTTCAAACAACAAATCTTTCTCTCGGAAGTGAGCTTACAATATATTTGCCTGAAGAAGATCAGGAGCTTGAATCTGAAGAATTAACCCAAACCGAACCTCTGGATGAGGAGCGCGAATCTATTGTTCGGCAAGGTGACGACTCCTCACTCAACACCTATTATACTGTTCGCAGCGGTGATTCACTTTACAGAATTGCCAATCAGCACGGTTTAACGGTAGAAGAACTCAAACAGTTAAATAATCTTGAAAGTGATATGCTGAGGGTGGGCCAGCGACTTACGGTTCCATCCGACCGCTCTTCTGCACCCTCCGTAACTGAAGGTGATACTGAATCGACACCGCAGGGAAAATTTGTGCAGTACCGTGTTCAATCCGGCGAAACAGGTGAAACGCTTCTTGAAAAATTTGATATGAGCGAAGGTGAGCTCTCGGTATTAAACCCAACTCTTAGCATGAGCCAGATTGGTCCCGGACAGCGTGTAACAGTCCTGTTTCCCCCAACAAGGTCATTCCAGAATCCTTATCGAACCGAAACGGATCTCGAAAACCTGGGCAGTGTCTCCGTGTTTAGATATTCAAATAGCGATATAGCCAATCCAACCACAAGCGGTGAGCTTTACAACCCGAATCAGTTGACCGCCGCTCATCCAAACATAGCGTTAGGCAAGGTTATTTACATCGAAAACCCTACGAACAATCATGGGATTTTTGTGAAGATAAATGATCGCCACTCCGGTGACGGGTTGAAACTTTCGTCTGCAGCCTACGAAATGTTAAACTTTAGCTCTATTGAACAGGCAAGAGTTACAATTTATCTGGATCAGTAACTCATTTCTACCTCTCTGTATTTATGAAAAAATACTTTATACAGACCAACGGACTTCTATACAGTTATTTAATTTCAATTCCATTGTTGCTGCTTTATGAGATATTGATTCTTATCTCTCAACCACGGGGAAACATTGCCAGAATATCCGTGGATGTTTGGTTCAAATCATTTTTTACATATTTCGGATGGGATGCCATCTCTACAACCCTGATCGCGGCAGCAATAATCGGTGGTATCATTGTCTATAAAAAAAGAGATGAACTAAAATCGGTACGAAAAAATTACTTTCTGCTGATGATTGGAGAGGCTGCATTTTACGCCATTCTTGTGGCCATAATTGTATCTAGTGTTGTTGATTTTATTTTACTGCAATCCGCAAACGGTCTCACCGCTGATTTTAATAAGCTCCAACTCATAGCCCTGTCACTTGGAGCGGGTCTATACGAAGAGTTATTTTTCAGAGTTATTCTCGTTAGCTTTTTGATTTTCGTATTTGATAAAATATTTAAAAATAAAAATTACTCAACAGGTGTTTCTATAGTCGCTGCTGCGTTAATATTTAGCGGAGTACACTATGTAGGTGATTTTGCCGATTCATGGCTGTTAAGCTCCTTTTTATTTAGGTTTCTGTTTGGCTTAGCGCTAAATCTTATTTATGTTATTAGAGGATTTGGATTGGCTGCATGGACTCATGCAATTTATGATTTAATCGTTGTAATTAATTTGTGATCAATAAAAAATACCCACGGGTCTTAAGATTAATTTACACGGTCGATCAATTCTTTCAATTGGAATGAATCCTTGAGAGAATCTATTTTAAAAGAGTTATATTAATATCTGGGGTTTGGATCACTCGGGTAGAAACACAATTTTCAATTAATTCAGACTCGTTCTGTCGAGGAAGGGATGTCTTCACTTACAAAGCAAGAATTAAGAAAACAAGACGATTTCAATGAGGAGATTATCCCTCATCTTGATGCCTTGTACAATTTTGGATTAAGGCTCACCTCTGATCCCAACGATGCAGAAGATCTTGTGCAAGATACTATTGTAAAAGCCTACCGTTTTTTCGATAGCTATGAAAAGGGCACGAATGCAAAAGCCTGGCTATTCCGGATCCTGAAAAACTCCTACATTAACAACTACCGGAAAAAATCCAAGAAACCTCAGGAAGTGGATTACGACGAGGTCGCCTCATTTTATGAGTCCATCAGAGCTGAGCGAACAGAAACTTCCGACATGGAAGACAAAATGTTCCGCGAGCTGATTGATGATGATATTTCAAACGCTTTGGATGAAATACCTGAAGACTTCAGAACAGTTGTTCTCTTGTGTGATGTAGAAGATTTTACCTACGAAGAGATCGCAAACATGCTCGACGTTCCGATTGGAACTATCCGGTCCAGACTTCACAGGGGCAGAAATTTGCTCAAGGCCCAACTAATGGATTACGCTACTAAAAGGGGTTACACTCAAGACTGATTTTCAGAAACTGGAATGACAATCCTGATTGTTGTTCCCTTATTGATTTCTGAGTTTAGCACAAACACTTTCCCATTGTGATAATCCTCGATAATTCTTTTTGTCAGGCTTAAACCCAATCCCCACCCTCTCTTCTTTGTACTGAATCCGGGTTTAAAAACATCACTTAAATTCTTTTTATCTATTCCCGTACCCGAATCTTCTATGTCGATATATAGCTGAGTTCCGTCCTGAGTAACTACAATAGAAACATAAGCGTTTTCTGTGCTTGATTTAATGGCGTCCATAGCATTTTTAATAAGGTTCTCAATCGCCCACTGAAATATTTCAGGATTGAGATTCGCTTTCGCATTGGTCTCTATTGATTTTTTTACCTCTATATTTTTCCCGAGCTGAGGCAGACGTTTTTCCATGTAGGCAATTACCTCATCAATGATCGGATCTATACTCACGCGCTTCAACTCTGGGTGTGAACCAATTTTATTAAATCGCTCCGCAATTCCCCTTAAACGGCTCACATCTTTTTCTACTTCATATGCTATGGACAGGGTCTGTTCATCTTCCTGGTGACGATCCTTCAGTAGCTGTAACCATCCATACATGCTCGACAAAGGCGTGCCAAGCTGATGAGCAGCTTCCTTGGCCATTCCCACCCATAAATTTGACTGTTCAGACCGGGTAATGCTTCGATAGGTTGTAAAACCCATACCCATTAACAAAGCCAGTATACCAAATTGAACATAGGGAAAGTATCGAAGGTACTGTATGGTCGGGCTTTCACCGTAGTAAACATATCTTCTTCTGATTTTAGGCTCCTCTCCAAACGAGATGGGAATTGGAGGAGTACTCACAGAGTATCTATCAATAAACTCTGTAACTGAAATGTCCGGGTCATCCAGATTTCTTGCATATACGATAAAGTTCGGCTCATCTACAACAATCACCGGTATGTTAAACAGATCGGGTCTGATGATTTGCGAAAACACGAATCCTGCATTCGACTCATTCGCCTCAGCTTCCAGAATCATCCGGGAAAGGCTATCCGGCACATTTTGATATCTTTCCAGCTCGTCAGCTACTGTAAATAGATCATTACTGGCTCGATCATGAGAAGGTAGGTTGTAGAATTCAAAAGCTTTAGACCACAACTCGATACTGGTTCTCTCCTGCTCCATAATTTTATTAAGCAGAAACTGGTTATAAAAAAAGGAAACCCCTGCCAAAATAATAAGCAGTACAACCAGGATAAGCTTGAGTCGGTTTAAGGGAAGCAATTTTCGCATTAAAATGCTGAGTGCAGGGTTTTAAGTAACAGGCCTCAATATCTAAAAAAGAACACTCCCAAACCAACCACAGAAGAATTAGCAGTAAAACTTACGCAGATGCCTTCTGCTTTTCGTACACCGGTGGAGCTTTCTTCTCGATGGTCTCTCTCGTAACAATACACCTTTTCACATTTTTCATGGAAGGCAAGGTGAACATCACATCCAGCATAGCATCCTCTAAAATGGACCTGAGACCACGTGCGCCGGTTTTACGATCTCTTGCACGCTCCACGATTGCCTGAAGAGCATCATCCTCAAAAACCAATTCAACATCTTCCATGTCAAACAGTTTTTTGTACTGCTTGGTGATGGCATTTTTTGGTTTAAGCAGAATTTCTATCATCGCATCGTCAGATAGATGTTCCAAACCGCAGATAATTGGCAGTCGTCCTATCAGTTCCGGAATAAGGCCAAACTTCTGAAGATCTTCAGGCTCAATTTTGGTAAATATCTTTGGATCATCCTTATCAATTATAACCTGATCTTCAGAATGAAAACCCATGGAACTGACGGATAACCTTCTGGAGATAATCTCTTCCAAACCACTAAATGCGCCACCGCATACAAAAAGAATATCAGATGTATCCAACTGAATGAAGCTCTGCTCCGGATGCTTTCGGCCTCCTTTTGGCGGAATATTCGCGGTAGTTCCTTCTAAAATTTTGAGAAGAGCCTGTTGTACACCCTCACCTGATACGTCTCTTGTGATGGATGGATTATCACTTTTCCGGGAAACCTTGTCAATTTCATCTATATAAACGATTCCACGTTTTGCTTTGTCTACATCATAGTCAGCCGCCTGCAATAGATTACTCAATATGCTTTCAACATCTTCACCCACATAACCTGCCTCCGTAAGAACGGTGGCATCAGCGATAGTAAAAGGCACATCAATGACATCAGCCAAAGTCCTGGCCAGTAGCGTCTTCCCTGATCCCGTAGGACCCAAAAGACAAATGTTACTTTTTTCGATGCGAGTGTCGTCATAACCTGCATCTGCGCCGGCAGAAATTCGCTTGTAGTGATTATAAACCGCCACGGAAAGAGCTTTCTTTGCATCATCCTGACCAATCACATAGTCGTCAAGCTTTGCTTTAATCTCCAGCGGCTTGAGCATCGGCTTATACTTCTTCTCTCTTCGCTTGTTCAGAGCTGCCAGATCACTTTCTATAATACTGGAAGCATCTTCAACACAGTGATTGCAGATGTAAACATCAGGTCCTGCAACCATGGAGCTCACCTCGTTGTTCGTTCTTCCGCAGAATGAACAGGTAACTTGATCTTTATTCTTTTTACTCATGGCCGCTGCAACGTTTAATTAAAACCTTAACTACTTCTTCTCTTCTCTTTTCATGACACGGTCAACCAAGCCGTATTCTTGTGCCTCATTGGCGGTCATCCATTTGTTACGATCTGAATCTTTTTCAACCTTCTCTGCTGATTGACCCGAATGATGAGCTATGATTCCGGTAAGCTCTTTCTTTAAGCGAAGAATTTCCTGTGCCTCAATTTCGATATCACTTGCCTGCCCCTGCACTCCTCCTAATGGCTGGTGGATCATAATTCTGGAGTGAGGAAGTACATTTCTTTTCCCTTTTGCTCCGGCAGTTAACAGGACGGCTCCCATAGAAGCGGCCATTCCCACACAAGTAGTAGCCACATCGCACTTGATATACTGCATGGTGTCGTAAATTGCCATCCCCGCAGAAACTACCCCACCGGGGCTATTGATGTAGAGATTAATATCCTTTTCGGGATCCTGTGATTCCAAAAACAGAAGCTGAGCAACAATCGTACTTGCTACTGCATCGTTGACAGGCGTTCCAAGAATAACGATTCTGTCTTTTAACAGACGAGAATAGATATCATAAGCACGCTCACCGCGGTTGGTTGTTTCCACAACCATGGGTATTAGATTATTCTGTACCGGAGTTGAATGACTCATATCGGGAATTTCAAAAAGGGGTTGTTTGGTACTCATGATTTAGTCGTGAATTTATTTGTCGTCTTTTTCCTGTTTCTCTTCTCTCTTCTTACGAAATTCGTCTTTAGAGAGTTCATTTATTTTAACGACATCATTTAATTTATCAAAAACTTTATTTTCCCGAATGCTTGTACGCAGACTTTCGAGCTGATTCGGGTTTTGAGCATAATATCCTTTCAACTGATCAGCTGACATTCCGTGCTTAGCGGCTTCCATACCGATAAACTCATCAATGTCTTCCGGTTTGATCTCGATATCATCAAATTTGCTCTGAAGCTTCTCGCTGATAAACGCCCATTTACCTTCGCGAACTGCCTGCTCACGCATATTTTCCTTGTACTCGCTAAAGTCAAAATCTTCAGGCAGCTGCCCTCCGGATTGTTGCTTGGCATACTCAACGTAAGAGTCCAGAATTTGATCCTGCATCACTTCAGGCACTTCAATGTCGTGCTTTTCAGTTAAAGCATCGATCGCATCCTGCTTAAACATATCTTCAGCTGACTGATCGTAGTACTCCTGCATCTTACTTTTGATGAAGCTCTTAAACTCGTCTACATTTTTCGCTTCGCCGTTAGACTGCTCCTTCACAAACTCATCCGTGAGTTCAGCCTTATCCATTACTTCCACTTTTTTGACATGGATTTCAAAACGGTCGACTTCATCGTCTTCGCCAATTTCCATTTTAACGACGTCGCCTTTCTTTTTGCCAACCAGTTTTTCGCGAAAGTCCTTTGCGCCTTCCTGTCTCAGATCTAGTTTTTGATCTTCATCTTTTTCGCCCTCAACAGGATTGCCATCTTCATCCAATGAAACGGCATCTACGGTTACCTGGCACTCTTCGGTAATTTCTTCGTCTGTCTCCTTCCAGTTGCCTTGGCGCTCGAGCGTTCTTTCAATCTCCTCTTCAACTTCTTCGTCTGTTACATCGTGAACCATCTTGTCCACTTCAACCTTCTCGAGTTCGGTTAACTCAAACTCAGGTTTTTTTCCAACCTGGAATTTTACTTCAAGCTCATCATTTTCCCAGTTCATATCGAGCATCTTGGTCTCACCGACCGGCTCATGTTCCGGAACAATCTCTTTCTCATACACTTCTTGTACGTATGAGTTGATCTCCTCCATCTCAATCTCTTTGCCAAATCGCTTTTTCACAAGACCGAGAGGCACACGACCGGGTCGAAATCCGGGCATCTGGATCTGTTTTTGGTATTTTTTATAAGCTTTGTCAAATTTAGAAGAGAGATCGTCCCTTGTTGCTTTTACGATAATCTCTTTGTCTACGGATGTAATATCCTGAACAGAAATGTCCACGTGTTGTATGATTTAGTTTTCAGATAATTTGTAAGATTGGAAGTACGAGAGGGGGGACTCGAACCCCCACACCGGTTAAAGTACTAGATCCTAAATCTAGCGCGTCTACCAATTCCGCCACTCTCGCAACTAACTTTCTGATTAAATATGATTTTGAATCAGAGCCTAAAAAGTTAACGTTTTTTTCTTCTGAATTCAACAATTTCGAAGTACTTTATTAATTGTTCTAACGGGTACAGTTTTACCCGTTTTTATAGCTTAAGTAAAACTCAGTTTAAGATTACTTTCATCATGTTTAAAAACCTTCGTTTTATTTATATCACCACCAAAGATCGCAGTGAGGCTGAACAAATTGCCCGTACCCTGGTTGAAGAAAAACTTGCTGCTTGTGGAAATATTATCGACAACATGAGCTCCGTTTACAGATGGAAGGATAAAGTGGTTACAGAACGTGAATGCATACTCATTGTAAAAACAAGTTACAGCAATGTGCAATTACTCACTCAACGAGTGAAGGAGATTCATTCATATGAAGTGCCATGCGTTATTTCATTGAAAATTTCCGAGCAGGAAGGAAATCAGGACTACATTGACTGGCTGACAAACTCAGTAAAACCCCCTCTCTCTTCCGAGGAAAAACTCAAAAACTCCTGAAATGCCCGTAACATTTATTAAGGAAAAGTTTACAGCTACCGCTAAGATAGACCGTCCCGAGGCGATGAACGCCATCAACTTTGAAGTCATGGACCGGCTCGAGTCTATCCTTGATGAAATTGAACAAGATGATAATCTCCGTCTGTTTATTTTAACCGGAAAAGATAACCGTTTTATTTCGGGAGGCGACCTAAAAGAATTTCACAGCATTGATGATGCTGAAGGCGCCAGAAAGATGTCTTCCCGAATGCTCGAAATTTTGCACAGATTTGAACATCTGAAATGCTGGACCCTTGCCGCCGTAAACGGACATGCATATGGCGGAGGTTGGGAAACCATGCTCAGTTTTGACTTCCGGATTGCCAAAGCTTCTGCCCGTTTTGGGTTCACTCAGGGAAAGTTCTACCTCCCGCCCGGATGGGGTGGATTAACCCGCTTAAGTGAAGTAGTTGGCAAAAGTATGGCTGATTACTGGCTCGCCTCTCAGAAAGTCATTGATTCAAATGAAGCCCTGCAATCCGGACTGATTCAGGATATCTTTGCCGATGATGAGTTTGAGACATCATTAAACGATTTGGTTGAAAAGCTGACCCTCAACGACAGGACATTTATTGAATACATGAAGCGGAAGGATCACCGTAAAATTACGGATGAGCTGGAACCCTTTACTCAATTTTGGGAAAGTGAGGAGCATATTTCAAGGGTAACAGATTTCCTGAAGCGGAAGCAGTAATTTTCAAAATTTTTACGAACTGCCTGAACTTCCTGCCACTCATTTTAGTTGTTTTAGTTGTAAACAATTTTACATTAAACTAAATAAATACTATGAGTGTTAAAGAAAAAATTAAAGACGTATATAAGCATGTACAAAGCGGAACCGCATTAGACGCATTTGAAAAATATTACGCGGATGATGTGACCATGATTCTGGAAGACGGAACCGCCGTTGAAGGAAAAGACGCAAACAGAAAGCGTGAAAATGAGTTTTTCGACAGCGTTGAATCTTTCAACGGAATGGAAGTAGTTGGAATTACCGCTAACGAAGAATCCGGAAAAACATCGGTGGAAAGCTGGATGGACGTAACGTTTAAAGGCGGAAACAGAATGAAACTCGAACAAGTTGCCACCCAGGATTGGGAAAACGGCAAAATTGTGAGAGAACGTTTCTACGGAACACAGCAGAATTAATTACTGCTGAATTAATTTCAAGAGCCCTTCAGAAATGGAGGGCTTTTTTTATTTAAAGTCCCCCTTCGAAGGGGGCAGTAGTCAAACACGTTCAGTGGTTGACTAAGGGGGATGTTTACGAATTCAATTACCCTATGAGGTGGAGTACCAGTTCACTTTAGGCTGGGGAGGACTGTACTCCCTCCTTCGCTAAAGCTTCAGGAGTACTCCCGCGATGTACATTTAGATCAAACGCGCCTGCACTCTCGACACTACTTCCACAAGAGAGAACTTTCTTTCTCACACCCAATCTCTCGGATTTTCCAAAACATCCAACAGTTCAGCCTCTTTAGAGCCCGGCTTTGGTGAATGATCATAATCCCATCGTACCTGGGGCGGCAAACTCATTAGTATCGACTCAATTCTGCCATCGGTTTTTAAACCGAACAGTGTCCCACGGTCATGAATTAAGTTAAACTCAACATACCTGCCTCTTCGGACCTCCTGCCAGTACCGTTGCGCACGATTAAAGGGCTCTTTAATTCTGTCTTTCAAAATCGGAAGGTAGGCATCCAAAAAAGCTGAGCCGGCATCTTCGGTAAATGAGTGCCAATCTTTCAAGGATCGCTCTTCATCCTCCCGGAGATAGTCAAAGAATAACCCACCCACTCCACGGGCTTCGCCCCGATGTGAGTTATAAAAATATTCATCACACTGCTTTTTAAACTTTGGATAGAGATCCTCACCGTGCCTGTCACAGGCTTTTTTAAGTTCAGTATGAAAGTGAACCGCATCCTCTTCAAACAGATAGTACGGTGTCAGATCCGCCCCGCCGCCAAACCAGCCATCCACCGGCTTGTCCATATCTTCGTCTTCATAAAGCTCAAAGTATCGAAAGTTAGCGTGTACGGTTGGAACCATCGGGTTTTTGGGGTGAATAACCAGCGAGATTCCACCGGCCCAAAACCAGCCGCTCTCAACATTAAAATGCTTTTTAATTGGATCAGGCAGCTCTCCATAAACCGTTGAAATATTCACTCCTCCCTTTTCAAAAACATCTCCCTTTTCAATCACACGGGTTCGGCCTCCGCCACCACCCTCCCGGTTCCATTTGTCTTCCCGGAAATTAGCTACACCATCCACTTCTTCCAACGCAGAACAGATTTCGTCCTGGAGATTGTAAATGTATTTGGTGAAGGATTGTTTGATTGAGGACATTTGTGACATTATTAATTCGGGATTTAATAAGTCCCCCTTTGAAGGGGGTATGTGGAAATGCGTTCAGCATTTTCACTGGGGGGATGTACACGAGGCGTTGATTTAATCACAGGTTATTTCAAATATCTAAACTCAACCAACACACCCCTCAATCCCCTCTCAAGAGGGGACTTTTGGATTTTCACCAATAAAAAACTCATCGTTGATACTCTTTAACGGTATCTACGAAAGCGCGGGCGTGATCAACGGGTACGTGAGGCAGAATTCCGTGTCCCAGGTTCGCGATATATTTCTGAACGCCAAATCGATCAATCATGCGCTTCGTCTGTTTCTTAATTTCCGGAATAGGTGCCAGTAGTTGAGTGGGATCGAAATTGCCCTGTAACGTGATTTCATTTCGGGTTTTTTCTCGTGCATACTCGGGTGAAATCGTCCAGTCGATCCCAAGTGCAGAAGCACCGCTTTTATAACTCAGCCTCTCCAGTGCATACCAGGAACCTTTTGCGAACAGTATCACAGGCACATCCTTGATCGACTGAGTGATCTCCATCAAATAGGGTAACGCCCACTCATTAAAATCATCCGGACTTAGCAGGCCGCTCCAGGAATCAAAAACCTGAACTGCCTGTGCGCCGGCTTTAACCTGCGCCTGCAAATAGTCGATTGTAGCTTTTGTAAGCTCCTTCATTACATGCCTGGATGCGTCGGGATGCTGATAGAGAAATGATTTCGCCTTATCAAAATTCTTGGAGCCTTCACCCTGAACCATGTAGCAGAAAAGAGTCCACGGTGCACCGCCAAAGCCAATCAGCGGAACTCTTCCATTCAGCTCATGGCGGGTCAGCGTAATCGCCTTCATTACGTGATCGAGCTTTTGTGGCACATCTTCAGCTAAGATTGAAAATGCGTGATCCACAGTCTGGATATTGTTTTCCAGCACCGGTCCCTTTCCTTTTACAAGATCCACGTCAATGCCGAGTGCCTGTGGGATAGTGAGAATATCGGAAAATATGATGGCAGCATCCGGCTCCAGCTCATCAATCGGCTGAATGGTAATTTCGCACGCCAATTCCGGAGTCTCAACCCGCTCAAAAAACGTATGCTTCTTTCTCAAAACCATATACTGTGGCAGATAGCGGCCGGCTTGCCGCATCATCCAAACCGGAGGCCGTTCAACTTCTTCTCCTTTAAGTGCTCTGAGAAAAAGGTCGTTTTTAAGTTCAGGGAAACTGTGAGACATGAATTTAATTTGTTACTGGATTACTATTAATCAACCTAATCAATGGTCAATTTCTAATTTCATTTAAAACTCTGGATGTAAATGTCAGAAAATCTTCGGTATTTGTTTCTGGTGATACGTGGACATTGCGTCCCGATTCGATACTCAGTTCTTGCGCCGTTGTATGGCCAATCGCAAACAGTTCCGGCAGATTTTCACTTCTAAACCCGCCACTTTTTCGAAACGCCTCAACGGCGCTGGGACTGTAAAAAAGAACACCCTCTGCGTTAATTCCATTAATGTTCATGCGATTTAAAATTGTCTCATAGACAACCAGGTCTTTCACATCGATACCGGATTCTTCCAAAGTCTGTCGCATCTCTTCACGCCTGCGATTTCCACAAAAATGAAAAACAACGGCTCCTTTCAAACCGGATTGATTCAAATCAGAAGCAATCTTTTCGCCAAGCTGTTCTCCATAGTTCAATTCCGGAACAACAGCAGTGAATCCCAACTCTTGCAGAGCGGATGCCGTCTTTTCACCCACAGAATAGAATACAACATTGGCCGGGGGTGTGTAACCTTGCTCCATCAATTTTTGCAGAGCTTTCACTCCGTTCTGACTGGTAAATGCAAAGATCGGTGATTCAGCTTCTTCGATGGAGCTCACAACAGAGCTCCAATTCTTCCGAAATTCAAAACGAATGGCAGGTTCAACAGTTACCTCTAAACCCAAATCATCGGCAAGATGTAGCTGCTCATCTGTCAGCTCCCGAGTAACTAAAATCTTATGACGCTTTTTCATAGGATTTGCCGTTTCAGATGAATGCAATTAAGAGCGAAGTTCGGCTACAATTTCAGATGCACCCATTTCGAGTAATTTTCTCCCGGCTTCTCTGCCTATCCCTTTCGCATCGCTTACCGGTGCCGACATTTCAATATCATATTGAACGGATCCATCTGTTTTTAGCGCAATCGCTGAAAGATGTACATTTCCATCAATTATTTCCGCAAATGCACCTACCGGAGCGCTGCATCCTGCTTCCATCTCATTGAGCAGCTCTCGTTCAATACCCGTGCATAATGCCGTCGCCTCGTGATTGAGCTGAGAAGTGACCTCCATCATGTTTTTATCCTCTTCCCGGATCATAACGGCCATAGCACCTTGCGCCGGAGCCGGAACCATCCAATCCAGATACTCAGAAATATTGTTATCCAGGCCAATTCGTTTCAAACCGGCCGCTGCAAAGATTGCTCCATTCCAACCATGCTCGTTCACTTTACGAAGGCGTGTATTTACGTTGCCTCGAATATTCGTTATCTCGTGGTTTGGATAGCGGTGCAGCCACTGAGCTCTCCTGCGGTTACTGCTGGTTGCAATTACGGCACCGGCCACTTCGTCATCTAAAAATTCAATTCCCCGGGGAGCAACCAATGCATCGCGCGGGTCTTCTCTCTCCATCACTGCACTGACGATAAGCGGCAATGGATTTTCGGTAGGCAGATCTTTAAACGAGTGAACCGCAATATCGATCCGGTTCTCAAGCAGTGCATCATCCAATGCTTTGGTAAAAACACCTTTACCACCCATTTCCGTCAGCGGAGTCGTCAAATCGAGATCTCCTTCCGACTTTACAAAAATCAGTTCAGCTTCATGTCCAAATTCTTGCAGCTTAGTCTGAACCTGTTTTGCCTGCCAGGTTGCCAGTTCACTGTCTCTTGTACCAATTCGAATCTTATCACTCATGATTGCCGTTTTTGGCTTTGAGCTTAAACATCTCAGCTACCATTTCAGCAACCTCTTCTGATTCGTGGTGATCTCGTAAATGCTCTATACTGTACGCCGCAATTTTGTTGACGATTCGGCGAGTCATATTCTCAATCTTATCGTAGTCGCCCGTGGAAATTTTATTCCTGAAAAAGTTCAGCTCGTCTTCACGGATTGAGTCAAATTTTTTGGTAAGCGCCTTTATTGTTGGCACAACGCGCTGTTCATTCAGCCACAGCTTGTAATCAGAAAGCTCTTCGTTGATGATTTTTTTAACAGACGGAACCTGTTGCTCCCGTTTTTTATACGCCTCATCGGTAACATCACCCAGCATATCCATATTCGCTACATCCACAAAGTCGAGTGTTGCAACGTTAGGGTCGATATTTCTTGGCACAGAGAGGTCCAGCATCACCTTAAATTTCGGATTCTCCATCGAAGGCTGCATGTGCTCCGGACGTATGATGGGGGCATCCGCGCCTGTAGCAACAATAACAAGGTCAGCATCCGCAATCTGTTCAGGCAGACGATCCATATCTGCCACCTCCAGATTAAACCTGTCTGCCACAAATTCAGCCCGGTCTCTTGTCCTGTTGATCAGCGTCAGCTTGCTTGCACCCAGGTTTACTAGATTCTTACAGGTCACTTTTCCAATTTTACCGGTCCCTACCAGCAGAATATTTTTATTCTTGAGATTCTCAAATGTCCTCATTGCAAACTGAACTGCCGCATAAGCTACAGTAGCTGCACCCTGTCCAAGAGTCGTTTCGTTTCGGGATCGTTTGTGCGCTCTAAAAACATGCTGCATCAAACGGTGAAATTCACCGGATACCATTGCCTGCTTAGCCGCATACTCATACCCTTCCTTAACCTGTTTTACAATTTGGAGGTCACCCAAAATTTGTGAATCGAGCCCCGTGGCCACTTTAAAAAGATGCAGCACTGCCCTATCGCCCTCATGCTCAAAGCCGTAGCGATGAAACTCATCGAGTGTGCCGTTAGAGTAGTTGGTGAGCAATCGAATCAACTCCCGCGTAGATACATTTTGAGCAAAAATCTCTGTACGGTTACACGTTGAGACTAAAAACAGGCTATCTATTCCCTCGCGATGAGCTCCTTCAAGCAGAAGTTCCTTCCCCTTATTGCTGAGGCTAAACTTCTCCCGTATCTCGACCGGAGCATCCCAGTGATTTATCCCGACTACTACAAAATCCTGAACCGTTGGATGAATCATCCTCTATTTTGTTACTTCAACCTTTGATTTTTCTTCACTATCCCATTGAACCGCATCCGGAGAGATCTCATGCTTTAATGAATTCAGCGTCTCTTCTGCCAGTGCTTTTATAAAGCCCGGATGATCGTTCAAACCTTTCATAACCTTCAGGTTTTCAAATTCAAAACCTTCTTCTTCAAGATCTTCTACCAATTCTACGCCAAGCTCATATAGAGTTTCGATATGATCTGTTACGAATGCAATAGGCACCATCAGAAAATTTTTAATGCCATATTCCAGATGTCGTCTCACCAGCTCTTCAGTATTAGGCTGAGTCCATTTTTGAGGACCTACCTTAGACTGAAAACCAAGCCAGTAAGAGTGTTTCTCTTCCCTGCGCTCCATCAAGGCTTCCATCGTCTCTTTGATTTCAACAGTGTAAGGATCTCCGCTCCGTACCTCTAACAGCGGAGTTCCGTGCGCGCTGAAAATAATATGCGTTTTTCGGCGTGTCTCATCATCCATCTCATCCAAAGCCTCATCAATACGTTCATTGATGGCACTCAGATAAGATTCATTCTTGTAATAATTTTTGACATGAAACTCTTTCCAGGGTTTTTCTCCATCCGGAAATTTTTCCTTGAGGGTGTCTTCCCAATCACGGAAACTGCTTCCCGTGGTTGTCCAGGAAAACTGTGGATATAGCGGCATAAGAACCGTATGTGTGATTCCGTCTTCAACCATATCATCCATAATCTGATCGGCAAACGGCAGCCAATACCTCATACAGGTATAAACCTTCACCTCATGCTCCGGTAATATATTCTTGAAATATTTTTCCAGTCCGCGTCTCTGAGCCTCAGTTAGTCCGTTAATAGGTGAGCAGCAATTGGAAACTTCTTTATTTTTCCTGTTAAAACAGTGCTCATTTCCGGTACATCCATTTGGACAACCGTTTATCTCTTTATAATCTTCTGCAACGGATGGTGCGCGAAACTTTGAAATTACATTGGCAAACAGGTTTTGAGCAACTCCACCCCCTAATTTTATTATATCTTCGTCTTTAAACAGATTCCGGAGAAAGATTCTCACGTTGTTTTCATGGGTTGGTCCACCCAAGTTCATTAAAACTACACCAATACGCATTTTACCTGTTGTTATCATTTATGGGGGGTTACAATCATCAAAATAACTGTTTTTTTGTGAAGCGTTCGTGAAGAGTCAATCATTCGAAGCTATCCCCCTTTTGACCTGAAGCCTCTGTTTTTCAATTACTTTACTGTTTTTACTGACGGTATTATTCCAAAAAAAGCTGCCTTGGTCTGCTACTACACTTAGTTGTATCGCATTCTCCAACAATTTTTTAACAAATAAGAACAGTTTTTATTTGCTATGTTGGGCATCTATCAAGTAGATTCGGACGTAGGTCTAATAAACCCCATTGCATGCTCAAATATTTCATAGAGTTTTTCGGCACCTTCTTATTGGTAGTAGCTTTAGGTATTTCGGGTGATCCAATTGCCATTGGACTCATTTTGGCTGCTTTCATATATATCGGAGCGGATCTTACCGGCGGACATTTCAACCCGGCTGTTACACTTGCGGCGTGGGCAGCGGATGAAATTCCTTCCTCAAAAATTTCAGCTAATATATTTTCCCAGGTAGTTGGAGCTCTGGCAGCCTCTGCATTTGTCTGGTGGATTTCCGGAACTACTTTCGTAACACAACCTGATCCCAGCACAACATTAAGCGGATTTATTGCAGTGGAGTTTATCTTCTCTTTCTTTTTTATCCTGGTCTTTTTGTACTTCATCTATCCAAACAGACGCAGAAGAAATCCAATTTACGGCATTATTGCAGGCGGGGTACTTGCAGCCTGTTACTACATTACCGAACCTTATACCGGAGTTGGCCTTAATCCGGCCTTGAATCTCGGTTATATCACCGCGGATACAATTAACCACGGTTACTCTTATTACCATTTGCCGGTTTATTTATTAACGCCTTTGTTAGGCGGGCTCTCAGCTGCTTTTGTGCATCGCAAGCTTTCAACCTGATGGCAGCGTAAACCAAAAATCTGAACCTGAGCCGGGTGTGCTTTTTACAAATATATCTGAGTTATGGGCGCTGAGTATGCTTTTCACCACGGACAGACCTAAGCCGGTACCGCCTTTATCTCTAGAACGCGCTTTATCGGTTCTGTAAAATCGATCAAACAGCCTGCTTAAATGCTCTTCTGAAATCCCGATTCCGGAATCAATAACGTGAATTTGATATCCATTCTCAGCCTCTTCAACTTTCACATCAATGCTCCCCTCATTTGTGTATTTCACAGCGTTGGAAATCAGATTCTCCAGCACTTGTTCAATTTTATCGGGATCGGCATAAACAACCCCTGATTTTCCATCATAGTTAATCTCAATGCTCTTTTTATCCGCCTGAGGCCGGTAAATGCTTATCACCTGATTGATAACTTTTTGGATATCGAAAGACTGCTTTTCGATAAAATAGGAGTCGGAATCGTAGTGCTGAAGAGTTTTCAAATCTACAAAGAGCCTATTAATTCTCTCGGCCTGACGGGCAGCTGTTTTTAAGTAGTGCTCTTTCTTCTCTTCCGACAGCGAATCCATCTCCAGCATTTCAAGCGATCCCGTAATTGTATGGAGCGGATTCCTGATTTCGTGGGTAATATCAGCAAAAAACTGGCTCTGCTTTTCGTAGAGCTTTTTCATCTCTTCATTATCAGCCCTGAATCTCTCGGCCATTCGATTCAAGGAATCGGCAAGCTGACCAAACTCATCTTTTCTGTCCAAATTCAGCGTACGCTCCACATTACCTTCGGCGATATCGCGGGCGGCCGACTCAAGTTGAAGTATAGGCCTTGAAATGTAGCGTGAAAAAAGAATGCTTACTAGAATGACCAACGCGATCGAAATAAACATACCGGTGTAGATAATCCACCGAATCGTTTTGATAGGCTCATAGATCTGATCTTTCTGGATACTAACCAGTAAATAGCTCGCCGGATTGAGGTCGCTGTTTAATTCAAAAAAAGCTCTTAGGTAATCATTTTCTGCCTGATTTTGAAGAAGCACACCGTTCTGAGCCTGCTCAAACGATGATGTCAAACCATCAATAAGCCCGGGAGCCGTTCGCTCGGTGAAATAGGGTACTTCAGCAAAGAGTTGGCCGTCCTCATCGTAAACTGCAATTTGATAGCCGGATGTGCGGGCTGCTTCGTTTAAGTTCGTCTCAAAGTCCTCGTCAATACGAAGATTTTGAATGGTTATGGCCAGCCATTCGGTATCGTTTACAATCTGTAATTCCCCCTCACTCAACAAATAGTTACGAATAAAAAGAATGGAATAGCTGCTTATTGCTGTAATTCCGAAAATAAGCAGCAGTATAAACGTCCAGGCAAGTTTAGAGCGAATACTCATTGTTCAGTTATAGCATTTCACGGTTCATCCCGTAGCCAAGTCCTCTGTAGGTTTTAATCATATCTGATGCTTCTCCCAGCTTTAACCTGAGGTTTTTGATGTGCACATCCACCGTACGATCGAAGACGAAACGATCATCTCCACCGATGTGCTCTAAAATCTGCTGACGAGAGTAGACACGCTTGGGATTTTGAAAAAACATTTCAACAATAGCATACTCCGTTGAGGTAAGTTCTACACGTTTATCTTTTAAATAGAGATCTTTTCCGCTGGTATCCAGAAACAGTTCACCATGCTGAATCCATTTGCTGTTTTGAGGCTGCTGTCTTCTCAGAAGCGATTCGATATGTGCCTTTACAAGCTTCAAACTGGCCGGTTTTGAAATATAATCGTCGGCGCCCAATTCCAGCCCTTCAATTTCATCTTTTTCCTTATCCTTGGCAGTGAGAAAAATAACCGGGATTTCACTCATTACCGGGTGTTTTCGTATTACGCTGCAAATTTCCTTTCCGTCAACATTCGGTACCATGATATCCAATACAGCCAAATGAATATCGCTCGCATGCTGATCTATCAGATCAAGAGCCTTAAGCCCATCGTGCGCTACCAAAACGTTATAATTGTTCAGTTCTAAAAAGTTAGCTAGCATTTCTGCCGGCTCAATTTCGTCTTCAACTAAAAGAATGGTGGGTTTTGGCTGCATATCTGTTTTAATTGTTCACTTGTTTGACTCAACTGATTCTAAATCTAACTCAGATTCGACTCAGTTTTTGTTTGAAATTAAGTTTAGAGTTGAAATTGATTAGACTATATTTCATTGAACTGAAAATAAGATCAGTCAAATGACACTTCAAAAAAAAGTAATCTGGATAACAGGAGCTTCTTCCGGGATAGGTGAGGCTCTCGCGTACGAATTTAACAAAAAAGGAGCACACTTAATTCTATCAGCACGCAGGATTGAGGAGCTTGAGCGCGTTAAAGAAAATTGCTCCAACAGCGAGGAGAGCGTAAAAATTCTTCCTTTAGATTTGGCGGATACTGAAATCATGGAGGATAAAGTTCTGGAAGCCCTGGCTTATTTCGGCCATTTAGATATGCTCATAAATAACGGGGGAATAAGTCAGAGATCATATGCTGTAGATACTGAGATGTCTACCGTACGAAGGGTGATGGAAGTCAACTTTTTTGGAACTGTGGCACTCACCAAAGCAGTACTCCCAAAATTTATTGAACAAAAATCCGGACACATTGTGGTTATCAGCAGTGTAATGGGGAAATTCGGTACAAAATTACGCTCCACATATGCCGCATCAAAACATGCTCTTCACGGATATTTCGACTCTTTACGACAGGAGGTTTACGATCACAATATTGATGTAACCCTCGTATGTCCCGGCTATGTGAAAACCGATGTTACTGTAAATGCCTTAACCGGATCTGGTGAGAAGTATAACAAAATGGGTAAGGGACAGAAAAATGCGATGCCGCCTGAGGAGTTTGCAAAAAAACTAATTCCGAAACTGACTGGGAGGAAAGATGAGATCTACCTGGGCGGCGCCGAATTGATGGGAGTGTATCTGAAACGATTCGTGCCCGGACTGTTCAACAAAATTCTAAAACGGGTGAGTGTTACCTAGCAGATCAAATCAGCCCAGACGCTTTCTTTTATTTAAATAGGCAAGTAGTGCGAGGTCAAACGGTTTTTGAGTGTCAATCTCCTCAAAGTCTACTCCGGCCTCATTACATGCAATTTTAAATTTCTGCGTGTACTCTTCTACTTTTTTCTTATACGACTCCCTGAATTGGGCCGGATTCATCTCCATCTCCTCCCCTGTCTCCATATCCTCAAAAAGATATCTGCCGTCCGGAAAATCGAGTTCTCGTTCACTTTTGTGCTCAAGCACGTTAAACAAAAGCACCTCGTGCCGCTGGTGCCGCAAGTGCCGCATCGCCGAAATCAATGAATCGTGACCGCTTACGTTTTCAAACAGATCGGTAATAATCACTATCAAACTTCTGTTCTTCAAACTTTCGGCCAATGTGTGCAGGGCATTGGCCGACGCGGATTTTTTTCGTGATTCCTTTTCCTTCTCTTCATCTTGAAGCAATTTCTCAAGTTCGGTGTAAAGCAGACGGAGGTGGCTGTAGGAAGATTTCGTTGGAAACTGGGTCCGAATTTCATCATCAAACAGAACCATGCCACATGCATCTCTTTGGCGATGCATCATATACATTAGTGACGCGGCATAATGAATGGCATATTTAAGCTTGCTCCAGTCCGCGAAATATTTGTAATGCATCGAACTGCTTACATCCAGTACTACATGAGCTCGAAGATTTGTTTCAGCCTCATAGCGCTTTACATAAAATCGCTCCGTTTTACCATAAACTTTCCAGTCTATGTGCTTAAAGTCATCGCCCTGATTGTACGGTTTGTGTTCGGCAAACTCCACGCTAAAGCCATGATATGGACTTCTGTGCAGTCCGGAAATAAATCCTTCCACAATCCGGCGGGCTTTCATCTCCAGCGGAGCTAATTGAGTTAAAATATCTGGATCCAATAACATAATAGAACCTATCCTTTTTCGTCTTTATCGGCAAAAACTGATTTTTATTAAATGCTTTTTGTGGAAGATGGCAGTGAAATTTCTTACTCTTATAAACTCTAAAAAAAGCGATTAGGTTTTGACTGACCGTTGCTCACGGGTTAACTGAGAGACTTCACTTAAACTACGTTCTAATGAAAAAAGTATACACTTCGGCTGATCAAATAGATTTTACCCTTAACGACATCCCGTCAATGCCGGCACCTAAACAAGTGTTGATGGTAAATCCAACCTATTTTGATGTTGAGTATGTGATCAACCCGCACATGAAAGATCATATTGGAAATGTTGACAAAATGCAGGCCTTAAATGAGTGGGAGCATCTTGTAGACGGCTATGAGGAGCTGGGTTTTAAAGTTCATCAGCTGGACGGCGTGGAAGGGCTGCCGGATATGGTTTTTTGCGCCAATCAAAGCCTTCCGTTCATTGATGAAAAGGGAAACAGAAAAGCACTGATGAGCATCATGCACTCTCAGGAACGCAAGGATGAGGTGCCCTACATCGAAAAATGGTACAAAGAACAAGATTATGAAATTGAATATTTAGACGATTCCGAAGTTGATGATTTTGAGGGAATGGGCGATGCACTGTGGCACTTCAAAAAAAGACTTCTGTGGGGTGGTTACGGATTTCGCTCCTCATTAAAAGCATACAATCAGATTGTTGATAAATTTGACACTCCGGTCATCGCACTGGAATTATCCGATGATAAATTCTATCACATGGATACCTGCATGGCCATGCTTAACGAAAAGAGTGTTCTTATTTATCCGGACGCATTTAAGAAGGACGGGTTGGAGATGATTCATAAACTATTTGATAACGTCATCGAGGCCACCCAGTATGAAGCAGAAAAACTCTTTGCCGTCAATGCCACATGTCCGGATGGTAAAAATGTACTCATTCAGCAGGGCTGTACCGATGTAAATCAAAAACTTCGTGATGAAGGGTTTTCTGTTCACGAATACAGCACATTTGAGTTTATAAAAAGTGGCGGAAGTGTTTTCTGTATGAAAATGCTTCTTTGGTAATTTCCATTTACAGTTTATCGATAAATTAACAGTCCCGAACGTAAACGGGATCGTTTTCACAGCGATTCCGTTTTTTTTATGCAGAAACGATTTGTTAAAAACTCAGTTTATACAAGCTAAATTTTAATAAAAATTCATTCCCGTTGAGAAAGCTACTACTTCTTACAATCTTTATTCTCTCTGCAAACATCTTACATGCACAAGTGCTTAATGTGGAGCGGGTTCGAGCCGATGCGGATACTACAGGATGGACCGGCGAACTGGGCGCGGATTTTTCGCTCAATAAATACAATGAACGCATTTTAAAAATTGGCGGACAAGCTAATACGGCTTACTTTTCTGAAAAACACGGATATCTTCTACTCAGCAATATCGATCTGGTAAATGTAGACGGCAACTCTCTCGTCAGCAACGGATATGTGCATTTACGTTCAACATTGAACCGGAAAAACAGTTTCTCCCCGGAAGTTTTTGTTCAGTATCAATATAACAACAATCTTGGCTTACTGAACCGTGCACTTGGCGGTGCGGGCATTCGATATACCTTTTTGTCTCAACCAAACCTGAGGGGGCATATCTCCACGGGATTAATGTATGAGTTTGAAGAGTGGGGCTTAAGTGATGGCCTATCCGAAAAGAATGAATATCTAAAAAGTACGAGTAATATTGTGGTTCGAGGCCAGCTGAATTCTCAAACGTCTCTTACCATGATCGGGTACTATCAAGCCAGGCCGGATCGATTTTTAAAACCTCGCGCAACTTCAGAAAATCAGCTTAACATACGTATGAGCCGATCTATTACATTTAGAGTCAGCTTTACTATGACCTACGACGTTGAACCGGTTATTGACGTGCCCAATCTAACATATGAGCTGAAAAACGGGATTGTTCTCTCGTTTTAATCAACTGTAAAAGTGAACTAACACGGTTACATCTAAACTTTACCCTTTCAATCAATTTTGGTAACGTAAACCTGTTCAATTAAATAAGATAAAATGTCTGCCAAAATTTACGCTGTTCTCTCTCTATTTCTATTAGGTGCACTCCTGTTTTTGTACTCAATTCCATTGGGTCCGCTGCCTGCAATCGGGTCGTTTTTTCACCCCATCAGTGGTTTCTGGGCTAATGCTGAAACACATCAGGTTAAGGGAGAAATATCTCTTCAATCAGATAAACTGCAGGGTCCGGTAGAGGTGTATTTTGACGATCGCGGAGTACCTCACATCTTTGCAGAAAATGATTACGATTTATACTACACTCAAGGTTATGTAACGGCCAGAGACCGCCTTTTTCAGATGGAGCTGCAAATAAGGGCGGCCGGAGGATATCTCGCAGAATGGATGGGAGACGACCTGATCAATTACGATAAAAATCAGCGACGGCTGGGCATGGTTTACGGAGCAGAACGTGCAATGGAAGAGATAACTTCAGATCCTGTCATAGCCAACGCGATCCAGGCCTATGCCGATGGAGTTAATACATACATAGAGTCATTGTATTACGAAAAATATCCATTGGAGTATAAAATTTTAGGAGTTGAACCGGCCGAATGGAAGCCAATCAACACGGCTATATTGCTAAAATACATGACCCAAATGCTGGCTGCCCGATCAGAAGACGTACGGACCAGCAACACAATGGCTCATCTCGGAGAAGATTTTGTCAATCGGTTTTTGAGCAAGCGACCTGACCTGATGGATCCTATTGTACCCGCTGAAACAGACTGGGATTTTTCTACTACCTCTGCACAGGCACCGAACCAACTCTATCAGCCAACGTTTACTCAGGATATTGAACTTTGGCAGCCCCATCCTTTTAATGGCAGCAATAACTGGGTTGTTGACGGAACCAAAAGTGCGGGCGGTTACCCGATTTTATCAAACGACATGCACTTGAATATGAGCATGCCATCCATTTGGTACGAAGTTCAGCTGCACACACCTGATATTAATGTATACGGGGTAAGCCTGCAGGGTGCACCAACCATTATTGTCGGATATAATGAAAATATCGCCTGGGGCTCAACCAACACAGGCGCCGACGTCATGGACTGGTATGAAATCACATTTCGAAATGACAACCGCAGCGAATATTTACACGACGGCTCCTGGCTTCCCGTAGAGCAGAGAGTTGAAACCATCCGTTCAAAATCCGGTAAAGCAGTGCAAGACACCATTCTCTTTACACATCACGGTCCTGTTTATGAGACCCGCGAAGAAACACCTGTTACACAAACCATCCAACGGGATCATGCTTTAAAGTGGATTGCACACGAACCCTCGAATGAGCTTCGCACCTTTTACAAACTGAATCGGGGAGAAGACTACAACGATTTTAAGGAGGCTTTTATAACGTATAAAGCACCTGCACAAAATATGAACTATGCGGGCACGGACGGAAATATTGCGATTCAAACCGGAGGCAAACTCCCGTTGAAATGGGAGTATCAGGGCAGAACCGTCAGCGACGGATCTGATTCGCGATACGATTGGACTGACTATATTCCATATGAACAAAACCCGTATTCCTTAAATCCGGAACGCGGCTATCTGAGTGCGGCCAACCAATATCCTACAGATGAGACATACCCTCACTATCTGGGTGAATCATTCGCTCCGTTTGAACGCGGCAGAAGAATAAACGATCGCCTTGCTGAGATGGAGAACGTTACCGTGGAAGGATTTTAAAGATCTACACCTCGACTCATATAGCTATCATGGGGAAAGATTGCTGCCCAAACTGTTAACTACAATCAACCTTGACGAACTGGAAGAATCAGAAAAAGAGATCATAGATATTCTGAATAATTGGAATTACAACAATATTGGAGAAGAAATAGCCCCTGCAATTTTCAGAGAGTGGTGGCGTGAGCTCTACAGTTCGATTTGGGATAATAAGTACAGCACTCAAATTCCCATGAGGAAACCGGATCGCGATGTAACGGTAGATTTAATCATCAACAACCCTGACTCACCATGGTTTAATAACCCGGAAACCGAAGCTGTGGAGACGTTTTCCGATTTAACATACCCGGCGTTTAAACAAGCCATTTCCAACCTGAATGACAGATTTGGTGCTAACAAAGAGAACTGGAAGTGGGGACACTATAACAACACAAACCTAAATCACTTGGGACAGATCCCGGGAATGGGAGTAACCGACCTCTTCACAGATGGCAGCAATGAATCTGTAAACGCTATTTGGGGCAGCCACGGCCCGTCCTGGAGAATGATCGTGGAGTTGGATCCCGAAGGAGTACGCGGATATGGCGTTTATCCCGGAGGACAAAGTGGAAATCCGGGTTCCAAAACTTATGATGAATTCGTTGAAACCTGGAATAACGGAGAGCTTTTCGAACTGATGTTTCTCAGAGAGAAGCCTGCATCAGATCAAGAATTCCCTCTCACCCTTCGTTTTAATAGTCCGGATTGAAAATCCGGCATTCTGACAACACGTTTTTAAGTTAGTATTTGTTGTAATTGCCTGCTACCCATCAAACAGTTATCGGATGAAAATAAACAGTTTCAAATCTCCACCATCACTCTTAAACCCTCAGGGGAAAGAGAGAAAAGTGGGTTATGAGTTCGAGTTTACCGGGATATCCATGGAGCTTGCCTCCGAAATTATACAATCCATTTATGGAGGTGAGATTCAACAAGAATCAACTTATGCATACTCTGTTAATCATACATCTTTCGGTTCATTCAGATTAGAACTGGATGCTCAGCTTTTAAGGGATAAAAAATATGAGGAGATATTCGAAAAGATTGGAATAGATATCAGCTCCTTCAAAAAAAGAGAATCATTAGAAGATTCGTTGAAGGGGATGGCCTCTTCGGTGGTTCCATTCGAGATCATCACTCCACCCATCCAGCTTTCCAAAATGAGTGAACTTAATAAGCTTGTTGATGAGTTGAGGGCTCATAAAGCGAAAGGAACAGGGAGCTCATTTATCTATGCGTTCGGACTGCACCTCAATCCTGAGATTCCGGATTCCACTGTTGAATCTGTATTGAATCATCTGCGCGCATACATTCTACTCGCACACTGGATTCGCAAAGACTCTAAAATCAATATCAGCCGGCAGATCACACCGTATATCAATGAATATGAGGAGGACTATATTATTCATATTCTGAATCCGGACTACAAGCCGAACCTGAATCAGCTGATCAAAGACTACTTTACGTTTGACAATTCCCGCAATCGCCCGCTTGATATGTTGCCTCTGTTCATGTTTTTAAATGAAGAGTTAACCTCGTCCTTAATTTCCGACAGTATCACATCATCACGGCCTACGTATCACTATAGATTACCCAACTGCTCACTTGAAGATGAATCATGGTCATTATCTCAGGAATGGAATCGATGGGTACTGGTAGAAGAACTCGCTTCAGATGAAAAATCGTTAAACCAATATTCGAGAGCATATCTGAAAATGAAACGGGAAACACTTATTCGCTTCGACAATAAATGGATTAAACTGATGGACCGCTGGGTGAAGCATGTTTGGGAATAAACGGCCAACGATCGGAATAACCGGACCCAACCAAGGCGGTGGCGCCGCATGGTTTTTTACTGCCCTTTCCGTGCGCTTAGCCGGTGGTAAACCACTCAGAATCACCCCGGACAGACCTGCTGATGTAAACCAGATTGACGGGTTAATTCTTGGTGGCGGAGCTGATGTTGAACCAAAAAAATATGGACAGGAACGTATTGAAAAATCCGTCTTGGTGAAAAACAAGAGAAATATATTTGAGTGGATACTTTCCATCATCTTTTTCCCCATTTACTGGATTGGCCGATATTTTCGATCAACCAAAACCTCACCGATTGATATCGAAAGGGATAAACTTGAGCTGCAGTTGCTAGAATATGCATTGAATCAAAATAAACCGGTACTGGGTATTTGCAGGGGCATGCAGTTGATGAATGTCCATTTTCAGGGAACACTGCATCAGGATATAAGTGGCTTTTACACAGAGCGCCCTCAAATTGCGTCTATCTTTCCAAAAAAGAGAGTCAAGCTGAGAAAGGGATCAAAGTTGCAAAAAATATTGGATACCGATGTTTGCAATGTAAATGCACTTCATAACCAGGCGATTCACGATCCGGGCAAGGGAGTTCAGCTGGTTGCCAAAGAGCTCTATACCGACATCACCCAAGGCTTTGAACACTCCGGTTTTCCATTTGTAATAGGCGTACAGTGGCACCCGGAATACTTAATTCAGGTTAAAAGACAGCGAAATATTTTCAAGAAGCTTGTAAACCACGCCCGTTAAATCGAATTATTCTGAGATTTGTTTTCTATCTGTTAGATTGTAAAAACAAATCAGTAATCAATGAAACAGAATAAACCACTTCTTTTTTTATTCACTCTGGTGATTCTCACCGGTTGCCTGAACCCCGTGCGAAATCTCTATCCTGATGACCCCGATTTGCGTACCGTTCCCGTATACATTGTAAGTCACGGATGGCACGCAGGAATTGCAATAGAGTCGGAATACGTTTTAAATCAGATTCCTGAACACCCTGAAATCCCGGATACTAAATTCTTAAAATTCGGATGGGGGGATGCCAGGTATTACTCAGATACTGAAGCGGGTTTTTGGATCATGATGCGAGCCGCACTGCTACCAACCAAAAGTGCTATTCACGTTGTAGGATTCGATGTTCCTGTTGAGATGTACTTTTCGGGAAGTAAAGTTGTTGAGATCAAGATCACGGAAGAAGGAGCCGTTGAGCTGGGTAAATTTATAGACCAAACCATCAAGAAAAATAAAGACGGAGATCCGGTCTTTTATGCCGATGGACTCTATCGAAACAGCGTCTTTCTGGAATCAGAGAAAATTTACATTTTACCCAGAACCTCGAATAAGTGGACCGCTAAAGCTTTACGAAAAACCGGGTATCCCATCTCCCCTTTCTATGCCTTTACTTCCGGAAATGTGATTAAACAAGCATCTGAGGATGGGGTAGTCATTCAATAAAGAGAAGTTAGCTATTCAACTATTTATCCCAAAGCCACATCAAGCGTCATCATCAGCACAAATCCCACCATCGTGGCCAATGTTGCCAAATCAGTATTTCCATGATGTTGAGATTCCGGAACCAGTTCTTCAACAACCACATAGATCATGGCACCGGCAGCAAATGCCAAAGCAAAAGGCAAAATAGGTTGAACAAATATCACCGCAAGAGCACCAATTACGGCAAAAGCCGGCTCAACAGCACCGGAGAGCTGTCCATAAAAAAAGCTTTTTCCTCTTCCAACACCTTCCCGGCGAAGTGGAACAGAAACAGCTGTGCCTTCAGGCAGGTTTTGAATTCCAATACCGATAGCCAATACAATTGCACCGGCAATGGTGGCCGTTCCAGTTGGATCAATTCCGGTTGCCGCAGCACCAAACAACACACCGATTGCCAATCCTTCAGGGATATTATGGAGCGTGATTGCAAGCACAAGAAGAGTAGATCTTCTCCAGCTGGTGCCAACACCTTCGGCATCAGACATTGGCAAACCTATGTGAAGGTGAGGCATGTAAGCATCACAAAGTCTTAGAAAAAGACCCCCAATTAAAAATCCTGACGCAGCAGGAATCCAGCCAATACCGCCCATTGCTTCCGTCATTTCAATAGCAGGGATAATGAGCGACCAAACACTGGCAGCAATCATAACTCCGGCCGCAAATCCAAGCATACTGTCCAGGGTTTTCTGGCCAACATTTTTTGTTAAAAATACAACGGCAGCCCCCAATGCTGTCATTCCCCATGTAAAGAGCCCGCCGGTGAGGGCTTGAATCATTGGGTTTAGTTCAAAAAACCAATCAGGTATAAGTTCCATAGGTCGTTTTTGTTTTAAATGTACAAATATTTAGCCTTGGCTAAAAATAATTATTTCACGTTGAATGTGTTCTTCAGGAGTCACTACACAGAGAATACAATTAATGAAATATGATCTTAAAAAAGTAATCTGCCGGGGATGTAATGCCCCCTAAAAAACCTTATATTTTGCAGATAAAATTATTTGGAGTTTAAGCGGTAAATTTTATGCTTTTTTTAGAGATTGGCTGAACCGTTTATAAACAAAGATTGTTTGCTCAACAGACTACCATTAAGCAAAAATATATTATCCCATCCATGAAAATTTCATTTGATAAAGAGCAATTTTCCACGCGTCATATCGGTCCTGACGAAAAGCAGATTGAAGAAATGCTCGAAGTGTCTGGCGCTGAATCTATTTCACAGCTAATTGACGAGACTATTCCGGAGGGGATACGTTTAGAAAAGCCTTTAAGTTTACCCGAACCACTGAGCGAGGTAGACTACATTAGCCATATTAAAGAGACTGCCTCAAAGAACAAGGTATTTAAGTCGTATATAGGAATGGGCTATTACGATACCATTCTCCCGCACGTAATTCTCCGCAACGTAATGGAGAATCCGGGATGGTATACCGCTTATACACCCTATCAGGCAGAAATTGCTCAGGGCCGTCTTGAAGCGCTTATTAATTTTCAGACGATGGTTTCTGATCTTACCGGAATGGAGCTTGCCAATGCCTCGCTACTGGACGAGGGAACGGCTGCGGCAGAAGCTGCATCCATGCTTTATAGCCGTCGAAAAGGAAAGAAAAGGAAATCTGCCAATACACTTTTTGTAGCCGACACTTGTCATCCGCAAACCCTCTCCGTTCTGAAAAACAGAATGGAACCACTCGATATCACGCTAAAAATTGGAAAACCTGAAGA
Organism: Rhodohalobacter sp.; assembly: GCF_034521535.1. Classification (GTDB taxonomy): domain Bacteria; phylum Bacteroidota; class Rhodothermia; order Balneolales; family Balneolaceae; genus Rhodohalobacter. The sequence continues at coordinate 68,989 of NZ_JAXHMF010000009.1, forward strand.
CGTTGATGTAACAGATCCTGAGCTTTTTGCAATGATTCTGCAGTATCCTGACACATTCGGTTCCGTAAAAGATTATTCCTCGCTGATTGACGCAGCGCATGAAAACGATGTTTATGTAACGGTAGCCGCCGATCTGATGGCACTCACTCTCCTCACTCCTCCCGGAGAAATGGGCGCTGATGTTGTTGTCGGCTCTACTCAGCGATTTGGAATTCCAATGGGATATGGCGGACCACACGCTGCCTACTTCGCTACACGCGAGGAATTCAAGCGTCAGATACCGGGTAGAATTATCGGAATTACACAGGATTCTGAAGGAAATGTTGCCTACCGAATGGCTCTCCAAACACGTGAACAACATATTCGAAGGGAAAAAGCAACATCCAATATTTGTACAGCCCAGGTATTACTGGCTGTAATAGCCGGGTTCTACGCCGTTTACCACGGACCCAAGGGCCTGAAGAAAATTGCATCCAAGATACACGGTCTCACAAAACTGACCGCACAGGGATTGCAGGAGCTGGGTTTCAGTATCTCCAATGAACACTTTTTTGATACCATCACGGTAACGGACGTGGACAGCAAGGTTGCTGAAAAAGTTAGGGAGCTGGCTGTTCAAAAAAATATCAACTTCCGGTATGAAAATGGCTTGATTGGCATCTCATTTGATGAAGCCAAGCATCTTGAAGATGCCGAAGAGGTTCTAAACATTTTTGCTAAAGCCGTGGACAAAGAATTGTCGTTCAATGTCACAAAAGCTTCTGAAAATCTATCGGTTGAATTTCCCGAGAAACTAACCCGATCTTCAGAATTCCTGGACCACCCGGTTTTTAACCAGTACCACTCCGAACATGAAATGCTTCGCTATCTGAAAGAGCTCGAAAACCGTGATCTGGATTTAACACACTCCATGATCTCACTCGGTTCGTGCACTATGAAGCTGAACGCCACTGCTGAGATGATCCCGCTCACGTGGCCGGAGTTTGGTAAAATTCATCCTTTTGCACCTTTTGATCAGGCAAAAGGATACCATCAGCTCTTTGATGAACTACAGGCATGGCTGGCCGAAATTACAGGTTTTGATGCAATTTCACTTCAGCCCAACTCGGGTGCACAGGGTGAGTACACCGGACTGATGACAATCAGAGCTTACCACCAGGCTAACGGCGATAATAAACGAAACGTCACAATCGTGCCGTCTTCTGCACACGGCACCAACCCAGCCAGTGCTGTTATGGCCGGAATGGAAGTGGTGGTAACGAAGTGCGACGAGAATGGGAACATCGATCTGGATGATTTGCGTGAAAAAGCAGAGAAATATAGCGATCGTCTATCCGCATTGATGGTTACGTACCCATCAACACACGGTGTGTTTGAGGAAGATATAAAGGAAATTTGCGAAGTGATTCACCAGCACGGCGGTTTGGTCTATATGGACGGTGCCAACATGAACGCCCAGGTGGGTTACACTTCTCCGGCAGCAATCGGTGCCGACGTGTGCCATCTCAATCTGCATAAAACATTTACAATACCACACGGCGGTGGAGGGCCCGGAATGGGGCCAATTGGCGTGGTTGAAAAACTGACTCCTTTTCTGCCGGGACATGATGTAGTGTCGACAGGGTCAGACAATGCCATTCCGGCTGTTGCAGCAGCACCCTGGGGCAGTGCCAGCATCCTGACCATATCTCACGCCTATATTCGAATGATGGGAGGCGAAGGACTTACTAAGGCAACTGAAGCCGCTATTTTAAATGCAAACTACATAAAGGATCGGCTGAAAGATCACTACCCGATTTTGTATACCGGTAAGAGCGGAAGATCTGCACACGAATTTATCATCGATATTCGCGGATTTAAACAGAGTGCAGGAATTGACGCCCCGGATGTTGCAAAGCGCCTGATGGATTATGGCTTTCATGCACCGACCATGTCGTTCCCCGTACCCGGAACCTTAATGATAGAGCCGACTGAGAGTGAATCAAAAGATGAGCTGGATCGGTTCTGCGAGGCAATGATCGGAATCCGAAATGAAATCCGTGACATTGAAAATGATAAAGCAGATAAGGAGAACAATGTGCTGAAAAATGCTCCGCATACCATGCGGGTCATTGCTTCCGGAGAATGGAATCACCCATATACCCGTGAAGAAGCCGTCTTCCCGCTGCCTAATCTTCGATTTAACAAGTTCTGGCCTGCTGTAGGCAGAGTTGATGATGCGTATGGGGACAGAAACCTTATATGTTCATGCCTGCCATTGGAAGAATATACGGAAGGCCAAGAGCCTGCAACAGCCTGATAGTTTGTTAAACAGATGGTATTTAACTGCCATCTGTTAATAAATTCTCATGTTAACCGGCCATACTTAACTATTGCTAACTGAATGTATCTTTGTTTAAGTGTATTTTTAGAGAAAGAAAAATTCACGAAAGGTGTCTCTCACTTATGAAAAGAAAAGTTGTTATAGTAGAAGACGATCGGTTGCTCTCCATCGTTCTTAAAAAAATGGCTACATCCATGGGATATGAAGTGCTTGCTACTTGTCCCGGCGGACGAAATGCAGTTGATACGGTAGAAGAAATGAAGCCGGATCTTGTTATCATGGATATTATGCTGGCTGATAACGTCTCAGGAATTGAGGCAATGAAAACAATTCGTAATAATTCTGATGTTCCAGTTGTTTACATAACTGCCCAGAATGATTTACGAATCAAACAAGAGGCAACTACGGTACAAAATTCAGCTTATTTACTGAAACCGGTCAGAATGAATCAGCTTCAGGAAGCTATTCAAACCGTTCAGTTTGCCGCCTGATTCCAGCCCGGTAATTTTAAAATTCGATCACTGTTTTCAAAAGGTTCAGAAATTTCATCTGAACCTTTTTTTATTTTCATCTCTCTCATAAGCTCAACCCCGGTCCTTGCCTCCAAATCACGCACAGAGAATGATTTCCCCCTGTCGCCGGATGCTACATGAATTTCTGCTGTACACAATTTTCGCCATCGCTGAAAAGGACTTTGACTTATCGTAATATTTTGAATCCTGTTCCGGTTGATAAAAGCGGTTGATTTCGACAGTGTCCGGCTTCTGAAGATAAATGAACCCTCATTCCAGCCCACTGCTGCAGCTCTGTATTTTAACCATCCCCACAGCATAGCAAGCGCCGGTATTAACCAAATCCAGTTATTTAAACTTAGCCAAAAATAGAGGGGAACAATTGCTGCTGTAATAAAGAAGGTAGACCGGAATAGATAACGCCTCAAAGCTCTTTTTGGCAGTTTCAGTCCATCCATCTCTTTTTGATAGGATGGCACCACTTCATTCAGCAACTGAAGTACTTCTGATCGCTTCACTAATGGAAAGAGTACGATAGAGCCTGTCCCCTTTTCATCTCCGTACCCGGCGCTTTCAAGATGCAGGGAAGTATAACCAAGAGGCTGACGTATCATCCCTTCAGCAACATGAATAGCTTGTATTCGATTGTAAGGAACCGTAACTCTCTTCTTTTCAAAAATACCCCGGGTAATTACCATCTCCTTCTCTTTAACTGTCAAGCTGAAATTACCGTAGCTGAACAGTGTACTAAAAAAGGAGAGCAGCCAGGCAAAAACTACAAAGATCACAATTACGGTAACAAAGAATACAACATCCGTTTGAGACGGCAGAATTTCGAATACATACTCGAAAAGTTCAGATTCACTGATTAAGGGTTCAACCTGGGAAAAAACGGTTGCCAAGATTGAGAGTGCAATTCCAAAACTACCGGATGTTGATGCGGCAATGAGCAGTTCTTTGCCCGGTAAGCCAAACTCTTTTTTAGCGCTTTCTACTTGCGAAACACTCTCCTCTCCCTCTTCACTTTCACTGTCTTCATCTCTTAGTAACCGGTTTATCTCCCTTGCCTTATCTAAAGAAATTGCATCGATTGCCGCTTCGCGAGAAGATGATCCGGCAGTTTGAATATCCACTCTTACAAGTCCGAACAGTCTCTGAATAACCCCTGAAGTTATATCAATGACCTGCACTCTGTCTTTAGAGAGGTATAGATTTTTTCGTACAAAAATTCCGCTTTTTATATGGAGCTCTCCCTCCTCTATTTTAAACAGGAATCGCCACCAGTTTGCCACACCCACTACAAGCAAAAAAGCAAAACCGCCTCCAATCCACCATAAAAACGGAAAGCTCTCGCTGCGTGCTCCTACAACCAGAAATACGATTATCGTAACCAGATTGCCCTTTATAAGACTGAAGGCTCTGCTTACAGCTGCAACCGGATGTTGCCTTTGAAAATCAAACATCTTCTTCTGCCAGTCGTGCGTATTTAGAAATTTGATCCCGTACCCGATCCGCGATCACTACATCCAGAGCCGGGATCTCATGAGTTGTTGCAGCCGTGGAAATAGTAACCGTGGCTAAACTATACCATCTGAGTAGCGGGCCCTGCCGTGTGTCTACATGCTGTACGCGGCTGAGCGGGATAAGAGTTCGACTCTTTATCAAAACCCCTCTTTTTAAATCAATTTCGTCGGAATCCACTGCATATCTCCAGTTTTTCCAGCTTAAGAACGGAAGAAATGCTACCGTGAATATCCAGAATCCAAAAATAACAACCGATGAGGTCAAAACTATCCAGAAGTGAAAAGATCCGGTACCAAAAACAGCGGCATATACTGCCGGAATACCAAAGAAAAACAGATTACCGACCGCACTTCCCATCTGCCAAACTTTGATGGCGCGAGGAGGTAGTTTATGAAATGGAGTATTTTTCATGTAAGACAATATTAGATTTGACCCAAAACTACATCTTTACCTGTAGAGAGTACAATAGTTTTCCAAAAACAGATAAACCGGGAAAATAGATCGCATAAAAAAAGCCACCTCCGATAAAATCGGGGTGGCCTGCAAAACTATAGACCCTTTTAGTCTTTGTTTTTAATATCCTGAATTTCAAGTCGGATTTCTTGAGATAACTTTTTCAGCTCTTGAAGTTGCTTACGGGCACGTGTACCTGCAGCTTTATTTCCTTTATTGTAGAACTTGTCCAGTTCGCCTTCCAGTTCGCCTGCAAGGTTTTTAATTTCGTCCATTCTGCTCATATCAATATTCCATTTAGTTAGTAATTTATCTGATGAGATAACTCATCCTGTAATCAGTGCAAAGATATATTTCCATCCCTGTACCTTAATCGGCTCAATTTAACACATTAGGGGGAATTTCCTACCTTTTTTTCGACTTTTTCGAGAAAAACTTCCGTGCTACTCTCGATTGTCATGATACCAGTCAGCCGCTTTTTCTCCTCTGTTTTGATCAACAAACAGACAGACCAAAATAGCCATCAAAAAAAGCGCCGCACAGAAGAGTACAGACTGCTGAAGACCAAATTCGGCCTGCAGAAGACCCAAGCCGATAATTCCAAAAACACCTGCAATTTTGTTTGATAGTCCCCAGAATCCAAAAAATTCCGCTGATTTCTGCTCCGGACTGAACAATCCAACGAGTGCTCTGCTCGCCGATTGACTCGATCCCAGGCTTAAACCTGCAATAATTCCGATATACAGAAATACATATTGAGCCTCAAAAGCTGTCGAAAAGGTTGTGTTAATCCACACTGTAATATCTGTCACCGCCCAGATTCCCAAAACTCCAATAAACCACAAAAGCAGTGTTAAAGTTATATATGATCTTCGCACCAAATCTATCCTGAAGAAACCCAAACGAAAAGGCCCCAATAGCCGCTGTAATCTGAACCACTACGAACATCAGCACCCTCACGGTCTCGTCCCATTTAACAACCTGATCGCCGTAAATGAAGGCGAATGATACAACAATGTATATTCCCGCCATCGCAAAGAACACGGAAATTAAAAAGATTGCCAGATCACGAAACGATCCAATTTCCTTAACTGTATCCCCTAAACGCTTAAATCCCATTGAGAAAAACGTCTCACCTTCGGGCAGTTCTTTTCTGGGACCGGGCTCTTTCACCCATAAAAATGTGGGTATAGCCGTAATCATAAAAAAGAATGCCGCATATGGCCCAACCCATCGGATCCGGTCAAAATTTTCAGCAGTGGCATCTCCCAGATATACGATCACAAAACCTGCAGCTACCAATCCACCCAAATAGCCTAATGCCCAGCCAAATCCGGATATTTTTCCCAAATCGCTCGGAGGTCCAAGACTTGGCAAAAAGGAGGCTATAAAGTTTTCCCCTATGGAATAAGCAAAGTTTGATATGATGATTAATATTACACCGAGTACAACCAGGCCCGGTTCAACAAAATAGAGAAACGCAGTGGAGATAATCGTCAGCAGATAGCTGTAAAACAGAAACTTCTTTTTAAGGGCCGAATAATCCATAATCGCCCCAAAAACAGGACCGGACAGGACCACAATAAAATAGCTCACCGAAAGAGCAATACTCCAAAGTAAATTTCCAAGCCTAAAATCATTGTCCGCATCTCCAACGATAACTGTTGTAAACAGAACGGGAAAAATCACCGTAATAATCAGCAGCGTATATGCCTGATTGGCGAAATCGAACATCGCCCACCCAAAGATCTCTTTATTGGATGCGCGAGGTGTCTCTTTTCTGGCTCTTCTCATTTCACACAGTGTTCTTTATTGTTAACTGTCTTTATAGATATTTTTGCGACTCAGCAACAGCCAAAGCATCAACGAGGTTATTGAGCTCATTATCTGAATGCCCCTTCACTTTAATCCAGCTAACCTTATGTGGTTCTGCTGCCTTTAACATTTCCTGCCAAAGCTCTTTATTCTCAACCGGTTTTTTGTTTGATTTCTTCCAGCCGCGCTTTTGCCAGTTTTCAATCCATCCCTGTGTAAATGCATTGATAATCAACGCGCTATCGCTATGGATTTTTACGTGACATTTTTTATTCAGCGATTTAAGTCCTTCGATAACCGCACGCATCTCCATTCGGTTGTTGGTCGTTGCCGGATCACCGCCCTTTAGCTCTTTGCGTTTTCCATTCCAAATCAACAGCGCTCCCCATCCGCCCGGACCGGGATTTCCGCTGCATGCACCATCTGTATATAAAATCACTTCTGGCAATTTATTCGACATATCTTAGGGTAATTGTTTTCAGATTTTCTTTGAGTTCTGATGCTTTTTGTGAAATGAGTTCCGCCCAGTTTTCTTCATCACCCCCGGCGTAGATGATACCCCGGGATGAATTTATAACCGGAATCCCAATGTGATCTTTAAGCAGAGTACTTAATTTTTCAATTGAACCGCCTTGTGCACCAATCCCCGGTATAAGTAAACTGGCCTCGGGAAATGCACGAATTACAGGAGCTATTGAATCAATCTGGGTTGCTCCAACCACCATTCCTAAATGAGCCTTACTCATCTCCTGTTTTTTAGATAGTTCTTCGGCAATGTATTCACTGAGTGTCATCCTTCCTTGAAACCGACGCTGAAAAAAGTCTGCTGATCCTGAATTTGATGTCAATGCAAGCGTATAAATTGCATTCGATTCATCTTCCAGAAAAGGGTCCAGCGTATCGAGCCCCATCAAGGGATTCAACGTGAGTGCGTCAGTCTGATAGCGTTCAAAATAGGTTCGCCTATACATCCTGGCGGTATTCCCAATATCGCCTCTTTTGGCATCCGCAATCACAATCCGATTGCTTGGAATTACGTCCAGAAGCTTTTCAAATGCCTCCCAGCCCGGAGATCCTAATGCCTCAAAAAAAGCCACATTTGGCTTGAAGGCGCAGGCATGGATTTTGGTCGATTCCACCACCCGCCTGCAAAATTCGAAAATAAGATCCGCTTCATTGGTGTATTTCTGCCTGAGTGGCGCCGGTATTTTTTCCGGGACCGGATCTAATCCTACACAAAGAGTTGAATTTGCCGACTGTACCGCCCTTCTTAGTTTGTCTGAATAATTCATATCTGCTTTTGATTCTAAACTTTTGGAAGATAATAATTAAAAGCCTAAGATTGAGCCCGTATTCAAACAACACTTAATTAACATTTAAACAAAATGAGCTGGTTTGAAGAGTGGTTTGACAGCCCTTTGTACGAAAAACTATACTCAAACAGAGATGAGAAGGAAGCAGCATTTTTAGCCGACTTGATTGAGGAAGTTATTCCTGTATCACATTATCAAAACATTCTGGATCTGGGATGTGGCCGTGGCCGTCACTCTATCACTCTTGCACAAAGAGGCTATCAGGTTACCGGGATCGATCTCTCTGAAAAAGCGATTAAAAAAGCTAAAAAAAATGCCAAACAGAAGAAGCTTCACAATGTTGAGTTCCTCGTACGGGATATGAGAGATCCGATGCCCAAGCAGTTTGATGCAATAGTAAATCTGTTTACAACATTTGGATATTTTCTGGAGGATGAAGAGAATCGGAGAGTTCTGAGAAACACCCCAAAAATGTTAATCGAAGGAGGAGTTCTCTTTATTGATTATCTCAACCCTCATTACGTGGAAAAAAATCTTGTACCATCAGAGAGCGGTATCTACGAAAACCTTATCTACAACGTAACTCGAAAAATTAAAGACGGTATGGTTTTTAAAACCATACAGTTTTCGGGTGAATCTTTAGATAAGCCTGTTAAATACATAGAACGGGTAAAACTTTACGGACTTGAATGGTTTAACGAGGTACTTGGAGAGTGCGGCTTTAAAATAATTGAAACGTACGGCAATTATGATGGAGCTCCATTTCTTTCAGAATCTCCCCGCATGATCATCGTCGCCAAATTGATAAAATAAACCGCTACAATACTGTATCCTTAAAAACCTCTTCTGCACCATGCGGCGGACGGTCCAGGGTCCATGTTTCAAAATAGAACTTCCGCTCAGATCGCACTCTTTTTCCGTTGATGCTAAAAAATCGAAACTCATCGGAAACCATTTTTTTAAACTGTTCAAAAAATGGCCTGTAAATATTTTGCTTTGAAAAGAGGTGCAGATCGTATCCGTTGTGGGCAGGCTCTTTATATAGAACAAGATCATCACCCTCTAAAACATTAGCCAGTCCGGATTTCTTATGACCTACGTTGCTGTTATAATCAAGCTTTAAATCCTGATCTGTCCAGCTGTTTTTATAGGATTTGGATAGTATGAGAGGCTCTCCCATTTTTGAACCTTCAATACCGTCTTTTATTGAAACCTGATCTTCATCACGAAATACCTGATACTCCATAAGAGCTTCAGAAAATCGATCTATCCATTCATCATAGTGTGATAAGCAGTTCAGCCCGAACTCTTTTTTGTTCAATACCGTACCCGAAAAATAGAACTTTGAATAGGTGGGATCCGGTTTTAAAAAATCTTCTATACTTCCCGATACCTCCTGCGAATCTCTATCGAGCTGCCGTTCTCTCAGTTGATCAAGTCGTATATCGTGCTCATAAATCAGTTTAAACAAGTCTGCCATAATCACCCGTTGCTTTTTGTAGCTTTGAATTTCAAACAAATAAAAAACCCCGACAATTTCTCATCGGGGTTTTCAATAAAACTTTAACGATTACAGTTGATTAGATCATTGTTGCGATAACAAGTGCAACTACAGCCATCAACTTAATCAGGATGTTCAGAGAAGGCCCTGATGTATCTTTAAACGGATCACCAACGGTATCGCCCACTACAGCTGCTTTATGAGCTTCAGAACCTTTACCGTACGATTTTCCATCAATATCCACGCCTTCTTCAATCATCTTCTTGGCATTATCCCAAGCACCACCGGCGTTAGATTGAAAGAGTGCAAGCAGAACTCCGGATGCAGTAACTCCTGCAAGAAGACCACCCAGCATCAACGGTCCGCCCAGGAAACCGAAAAGAACCGGTACGATCACGGCAAGAAGACCGGGAGCAATCATTTCACGGATAGAAGCCTGAGTTGAAATGGCTACACATTTCTCGTACTCCGCTTTTCCATCAGCTGCATCGAACAGCACACGGTCATCATCGCTCCAGTCTGCAAGCAGTTTACCTTCGTTTCTTCTCATGGCATCCAGTGCCTTGGTAAGCTCAGGGATGTCACGGAACTGACGACGAACCTCTTCAATCATGCTCATTGCAGCACGTCCCACAGCCTGCATCGACAGTGCCGAGAACAGGTAAGGCAGCATAGCACCTACAAAAAGAGCAGCCATTACACTCGGCGCAGTAATATCAATCGCCGTAATGATGCTTTCAGGGTTTGTTGTGTTGTACGCTGTGATATACGCTGCAAAAAGCGCAAGTGCCGTTAAGGCAGCGGATCCAATCGCAAATCCTTTACCGATCGCTGCCGTTGTATTACCAACCGCATCCAGTTTGTCTGTTCGCTCTCGCACTTCAGGCGGAAGCTCAGACATTTCTGCAATACCACCGGCATTATCAGAAATAGGACCGTAAGCATCTACGGCGAGCTGGATTCCCGTGTTGGAAAGCATTCCAACAGCGGCAATCGCAATTCCATAAAGTCCGGCAAAATGGTAAGCGCCCAAAATGGCGACAGCAATAATTACGATAGGAATAGCTGTTGAGATCATACCGACCCCAACTCCCGCAATAATATTTGTGGCAGCACCTGTAACAGACTGCTTCACAATAGACCATACCGGCTTGGTATCAGTTCCTGTGTAGTGCTCAGTAATCAGGCCAATTAACAAACCTGCAGCAAGGCCAAAAATTGTAGCCCAGAAAACTCCCATTGCGGTATAGGTAATTCCGCCAAACTCCCACGATCCCGGAAGCATCCAGTTAATAATCAGATAGGATGCAGCCAACATAATGAAAGCAGAGACAAATTCCCCGGTATTTAACGCTCTTTGAGCATTTCCACCCTCTTTTACTTTTACAAAGAATGTGCCAATGATGGATGTTACAATTCCTACTGCGGCAAGAACCAACGGCAGTAACACGGCATTTAATCCGCCAAACTCATTGGTTAATTCGAAACCTCCAAGTCCCATAAACGCGGCGCCCAGTACCATTGTACCAATTATAGAACCGACGTAAGATTCGAAAAGGTCGGCGCCCATACCGGCAACGTCACCAACATTATCACCTACGTTATCTGCAATGGTTGCAGGGTTCAACGGGTGATCTTCAGGAATACCGGCTTCAACTTTTCCTACAAGATCAGCACCAACATCGGCTGCTTTTGTATAGATACCACCGCCCACACGAGCAAAAAGTGCAATAGATGATGCACCGAATGAGAAACTTGTGATTACAGTGAGCACCTGCTGAACATTATTAATTTCAGTACCAAACATTTTGGTGTATAAGAGAAATAGAAGTCCTAATCCTAGAACTCCAAGACCTACCACACCAAGTCCCATTACAGAACCACCGTTGAAGGCTACATTTAATCCTTGTCCTAAACTTGTTCTTGCTGCGTTCGTTGTTCTTACGTTGGCCTTGGTAGCAACACGCATTCCAATAAAACCAGCGAGGCCGGAACATAGCGCCCCAACAATAAATGAAAAAGATACGAGTATCGATGAATTCTCGGCGCTTGCACCCTGAAGCCCTAAAAGAATTGCCACGATGATTACAAAAATACTGAGAACTTTATATTCAGCTTTGAGGAATGCCATCGCGCCCTTGGCAATGTTCTGACTGATGCGTTCCATTTTTTCGGTTCCAACTTCCTGGTTACTCACCCATTTTGCACGGATATAAGTAAACAGTAATGCCAGTACTCCGGCAAGCGGAATAAGGATAATTATTGTGTTAAGCATGATGATTATTTTGATTATTTTTAGCGATAAATAACGCTCTGTAGTTAGTTAAATTCATTCATTGCGGTATCAATACCACCACGAATAAACGTTAAAATTGCATCCGATGCAAGGTCAATCACTTTCGTAATCGTTTCCCGCTCTTCCGCTGTAAACTTTTGCAACACATAATCTGCCTGTCTCCCTCTGGGAAAGTCATTTCCTATCCCAACTCTAAGTCTTGGAAACGAATTTGTCTGCAGTTTTTCAATAATATCTGAGATTCCATTATGTCCGCCGGCACTCCCGCCGGGTCGCAACCTGATCTGCCCAACGTCCAGGTTAATGTCGTCGTAACAAACCAAACAATCAGACTTTCGGCTGTCTGTTTCTGCTAATGCTTTTGTAATGGCTTTACCGCTTCTGTTCATATATGTGGTAGGCTTGATCAGAACTACGGATTGTCCCTTAAAACGGCCTTCACCTCTGTGGTAAAGGCCGTTATCGGGATCAAAAGAAATGGAAAGTTTTTCGGCAAGGCTGTCTACAACCTCAAAACCAATGTTATGGCGAGAACCATCATACTCCGCACCGGGATTACCCAGGCCAACAATCAGCGCCATAACAGAATACTATGTTATTCTTCTTTTTTCTCTTCTTCGCCCTCGCCTTCAGGTGCTTCTTCTCCTTCAGGAGCCTCTTCACCTTCTGCAAGTTCTTCAGCTTCCTCACCTTCAAGAAGTTCTTCCTCATCAGGTTCAATAGAAGTTGTAAAGAGAGCTTCAGATTTAGGAGGTGCGATGGTTACAATTGTTCGTCGTGGATCATCCAATGGATCAATTCCTTCCATATCCAACTCACTTACGTGCAGTGAATCTCCAATACCGAGATCGGTAATATCCATTTCAAACTCTGCAGGAATTTTATCCGGCATTACCTTTACACGTACAATGCGCATGGTCTGGAATACTCGTCCACCACCGTCTCGAACTCCAATAGCCGTTCCTGTAAGTCGGATTGGAATCTTCAGTTTTACACGCTGTGTTTCGTCCAATACATAGAAATCGGCATGCAGAACCCGGTCGGTAACCGGATCAAACTCAACGTTCTTAAGTAGAGTTTTATAGGTTGTGCCATCAACAGTCAACTCTTGCAGCTTGGTTTCTGATGACGAAAGAATTTTCTCGATGTCCACTTCCGAAATGGAAAAATGGACGTTCTCTTTAACTTTAGGACCGTAAAGAACAGCAGGTACTTTCAGCTCATCTCTCAAGTGAGCAACTGATTTTTTCCCTAAATCTCTTTTCTCGCCTTCCAGTTTATATATATCCGGTTGCTTCATGGTTTTTTAAATTATTGATTAATCATCAAAAAGTGCACTAATAGTCTCGTTGGTATGAATCCGCTGAATCGCTTCTGCGAAAATACCCGCAACACTTAATACTTTAATTTTATCGGATGGCTTCCTCAATGGAACCGTGTCCGTTACTAACAACTGATCGATCGGAGAATCTTCAATTCGCTGATACGCAGGGCCCGACAGTATCGGGTGTGTACAGGTTGTAACAATATTCAACGCTCCTCTCTCCTTGAGAGCAACTGCGGCGTTCGTTATCGTTCCTGCAGTATCAATCAGATCATCTACGATCAATACATTCTTTCCTTCAACCTCACCGATAATATTCATCACCTCGGCAACATTCTGCTTCGGTCTGCGCTTATCGATGAACGCAAGACTCGCGCCGAGCTTCTTAGAATAGGCTCGCGCCATCTTCAAACTTCCGACATCGGGTGCTACTACTACCAAATTTTCAATCGGATTTTCAGTAAAATGCTCAATAAAAATCCGGCTCGCATAGAGGTGATCCAATGGGATATCAAAAAATCCCTGTATCTGCGAAGCGTGAAGATCCATTGTCAATATTCGGTCTGCGCCGGCCTCAACCAATAGGTTAGCCATCATTTTTGAAGCGATGGAGACTCTCGGCTGATCTTTTCGATCCTGACGCGCATATCCAAAATATGGAATAACAGCCGTTACACGTTTAACGGAAGCCCGTTTTGCAGCATCCAACAGGAGCAATAATTCAATGATGTTATCGCCGGGTGGCGGAGTAGACTGAATTACAAATATGTCTTCCCCACGGATACTCTGCTCGTACTTTACATACAATTCGCCATCAGAAAAAGATTTGATCGTCACCTCGCCTAAATCGGCACCATAACTCTCAGCAATGGCCCTGGCCAGTGCAAGATTACTTCGACCGGCAAAAATAGCTAATGGCGTATCCAACGGATTGACAAGTAAAGTTTTATAAAAAAGAAAAAGGAGTACCTCTCTGGCATCCTTTTATTATGACATGTTGCCCGGGGAGGATTCGAACCCCCACTGACTGGACCAAAACCAGCTGTCCTGCCATTAGACGACCGGGCAATTCATCGAATTGACAGAAACCAAAGATAGAAACAAGATATTTATGTGTCAAGGATTAATTACACTTTTAAACACCTCGCATCTGTGACAGTTCCTCTGCTTACAAAATCTTTTATACTGGTGAGCAAGCCCAAATTTTTTAACGCTTTTCCCAATCTCAAATCCTGACTCTTCAAAGGGACGGCGTACTTCTTTGGGAAGTATCGCAATTGAGTTTACCCAGCCGTTATATGCGCTTGAACATAACTTCTGTGCAAAAAACAGATCGCCGAGCAGATATATGGATGGAAGAAAAACCGTTTTGTGTATAATTTCCATCCGGGAACTACCGGGCAACTCAGACTTGGACAAGGAAGCTATTAACGAATTCCAGGAGTCTGTTCCCGATTTCAGATAAGTTTCGAACTTCACATCTATAAATTGATGGTGCAGAATTGCAGCTTGCCGAACTCTGTTTTTCGGCTGACTTCCCGGCCTCATCCCTGAGAAGTTCCAGTTATACTTTTCGCTTTGCGGATTTTCAAAAGCAAGCGCCAACACCTGCTGAACAAACTCATCTCTATCGGTAGATGCCTGCGTCTGATTGTTGAATAATATCTTTTAGTAATCGGCCCATCGAAATACGGTTGGCGGGAATACCGAGGGCACTGTACAGCTGTAAAAGAAAAGCTTTTCGCCAGGCAGTAGATGGCGGCAGACCGGGATCGTAACCTGCCATTAATTCATCTACTTTATAATTAAAATACTCTTTGTGCGCCCTCTCTATCTGAATTTCAAATGCACGCTGATGAATGTGTGTAACACTTCCCGCGCATGGTAAAGCGCCCTTCTCTTTAATGTTCAGTAATTTGTAGAGAGCTTTGTTCAACTTTGAACTAACGTTGAACAGCGCAGGCTTGTGCCCATCTGAAGTTACTGCTCTACCGCTGTTCCCCTCTAAAACCACATGTAGGATAACACTGTTAAAATCCGGATTTGTTTGATGGGAATGCTCGAACCACTCTTTTTCGTGGTTGTGGATTTCAACTGAGCCGTAAAGCTTGAGACCGTTTACAGAGATGCACGCATTTAAAAAATCGGGGCCTGCTCCGCTGTTTTTACGGCCGGGATCCAGGATTTGTAATGAATGACCATCCTGTGTTCTGAGATGATCTACATCAAACTCCAGGTTTTCCCAAATCCACTGGAGTAGGGATTCGTTATATCGGGACCTCATTTTATCGGGGAAGCTTCAGTTCCAGATCATCAATTGTGAGCGATTCGGTTGCTTTATAAAGATCAGGAATTGGATCTTTAAAATTTTTCGCTAAGTCGGTTTTTAATGCGTTCAGCCGAACCTTGCCCAGCTCAGAATATCGGTTTGTTCGGTTAAGAACAGAATCAACCATAATTTTTGATTTTTCTTTGGTTGAATCAAAAGCTTTCTGCACTTCAGCTCTCCTGCTGCCCATCAAAAAACCTGCAACCACACCCCCGGCAAAGGTGCCGCCGGCTAAAATCGATTGTTTAACTAAATGTTTCATAATGCTCCCTTTTGTTCTTCGAATTTACATTATCCGTATTTGTATATAGTATACTAAATTGAATACTTTCTATATAATTTTAGACAACTTATTTAATCTCATGATTCTATCAGACCGCAACAGAATTGAACGTACCGTAAGACGAATGGCTTACCAAATTGTTGAAGAAGCGCATGGTAAACAGATACAGTTAATCGGCCTTAATGAACGGGGATTTGCGTTGGCAGAACAGCTCTGTCATTTCATCAAAAAGGGATCTGATTCACCGGTTTACTCTGAACAACTCTGGGCGCATTCGGATGATTCTTTCACATTGTCCCAACCTGTAAACGAAAATACCGTCTTGGTCATTGTGGATGATGTAATTTTTAGCGGAGAAACAATTCTGAAAGGATTGGACAAAATTACCGGAAGAGAACGTTTTGATAAAATTTTTGTTTCGGTACTAGTCGATCGCGGACATAGAAAGTATCCGATAGAGGCAGCTGTTATTGGAATGAATATTCCCACAAAATTAAATGAACAGATTACAGTAAGCTTAAAAGAGGGAGTACCCGATTCTATTGTCTTAACTGAAAATTGAAATTACAACGAAATAATTAATCATAGACACCCCTATGAAAAAGTTAATCGCACTCACTCTACTATCTCTTATTGCTTCTTTAACAGTAAACGCTCAGGACATGGCGGTACCCGATTCCTTGAACGGATGGGAAATTGGATGGGTAGCCGGACTGAACGGTTCTCAGGCTTCATACTCAAATTGGTCTCAGGGTGGAATAAATAACGTTGCATTTACCGGAAATTCAGCATTTACTGCAACCTATAAAAAGCAGCGTTTTTCGTACATATTTGCACTAAACACCCGCTATGGTCAAACCAAGATTGAAAGTGAAGGTGTTCGAAAAACAGATGACCGCCTTTCAATCAAGAATCGGTTTCTATATGACCTTGGTGATGAAACAGACGGTGACTTCAAGTTATTTGGTAACATAAACTTCCGAACTCAGTTTGCGGAAGGGTTTGAATATGCAGAAGCACCGGATGAAAATGACATCCTGATTTCAAAATTTATGGCGCCGGGTTACCTCTCAGAAAATGCGGGTCTGGCCTATGTTCCTTCCGAGAATTTTTCCTTTGAGGCCGGTTTGGGACTTCAGCAAACGTTTGTCCGGGATGAGTCACTTTCCACACTTTACGGCCTGGATGTCGGTGAAACTTTCAAAAATGAAGCCGGTCTGACATTTGGAATTAACTATCAAAAAACGTTAGCCTCCAATCTCAGCTTGTCATCATCCGTGGAAACATTTACAAACATGAATAAGGCCGTAAGCAGCACAGACCTCATTGTAATCAATCAGATTACAGGAAAAATCAACGACTTCATGAACGCCTCGCTGCGACTCGATTTCATCTATGATGACGATTATTCCAAAGAGCTCCAGGTGGCTCAGGTACTGTCTTTGGGCGTATCATTCATTCTAATCTAAACCAGGATTTTGAACCAATTCGCTCCTTACATTCCGCTTCTAGAGCAAGCGCTGCGTAAACTGGACGCTTGGCGCTCTCAATATGGAGAGGATTCTTCGGACTCTTCGGCTAATTCCGGACAGATTGAAGATATTTTAGGCCGGCTTACCGAACATCTGGAGGGAAATTATCCTTTTCACCACCCTTCCTATGCGGGACAGATGCTCAAACCTCCGCACCCTGTGGCTTGGCTTGCCTATGCTCTTACAGCAACCATCAACCCGAACAACCACGCACTGGATGGCGGACCGCCAACCTCCGAAATGGAGAAAGAAGCCGTAAGAGAACTCGCTAAAATGGTGGGATATGGCGATACCTATTTAGGCCATCTGACTTCCGGCGGAACCATTGCCAATCTCGAAGCTCTTTTTGTGGCCAGGGAAATTCATCCGAAGAAATCAATTGCTGCCACGAGCAACGCACACTACACGCACAGTCGGATGTGCCATGTATTGAACACTAAATTTTTGGAAATTCCGGTAGACGTAAACGATATTCCCGATTTCAATTTTATTGAAAACCACGCAGAGGATATAGGCACAATCGTGGTTACAATGGGAACAACAGGTCTGGGAACAACCGAGCCTCTTTCTAAAATTCTCGACATCGCCGCAAAACACTCTATTCGGATTCATGTTGATGCAGCTTATGGCGGTTTTTTCTCGTTGATCAAAGAAGATCTACCCAAAAAAGAGGAGTGGGAGTTTTTGAGTGAGGCCGACAGTATTGTCATTGACCCACACAAACATGGACTGCAGCCTTATGGGTGCGGAAGTATTCTATACAAGGATCCCTCTGTGGGGAAATATTACAAACACGATTCACCCTACACCTACTTCACTTCAGAAGATCTTCACCTGGGAGAGATCAGCCTTGAGTGTTCACGAGCCGGAGCCTCTGCTGCAGCATTTTGGGCTACCCTGCAGATGCTGCCCCTAACTGAAACCGGTCTTGGAGCTGTACTTAAGAAAGCCCGGGAAGCCGCTGTTCAGTTCTCAATTCTTTTAAAGGAAAGCAGTTCTTTTCAGCTCTATCAGGAGCCCGACCTGGATATCGTTGGTTATTTTCGTATTCCCGAAAAAACCAATACGTCTGAAATTAATAAGCTGAGCCATTCTCTGTTTGAAAAAGGGATGAATCAGAAAAACCCGGCCGACAGTTATCACCTCAGCTTATACAAAATTCCCGCTGATCGGTTTATAGCCCGTTTTCCAAACTACCGGACGGATACGGATTATGTTCAAATACTGAGAAGTGTGTTTATGAAAGAGGAGCACGCTGGTTTTGTAAATGAATTAGCAGATCGTATTGGCATTTAACCCGTAATATTTACTTAAAAATTATGAATATTTTGGGTTAAAATTGACGCGCCACCACGGCCGGCTCCTTGTAAACTTTCTTACTCCCCGTCGATCCGTTATAAGCTTCAACATAGATAATATAAATTCCAATTCTGTTTCTCTGCCCATCATCAGTTCGCCCATCCCAAGTTAAAGATCCGTTTAATCCGGCAGCATGGCTATTTGCAAGATTTCGCACCAATCGACCGTATCGATCATAAATCCGCACCTTTAGCATGTAATTTGGATCCTCAAATTGATAGTTGATGACCAAGTTGTCGTCTACCCCGTCATCATCCGGCGAAAAGGGATTGGGAGAAAGCGTAACTCCCTCAGGACCATTCTCGATGCCCGTTTGCTGATGAAGGCTATTCCGGCCTAAAGGTGTTCCTCCAATGACAGATGCATGAGATCCCCAGTTTGATGAATCATTGGACTCAAAATCCGGATTGATTCGCTCCAGGGATACACCCTGTGTTGTAATCAGGTTTGGATTATGCCATTCCGGTTTATAGTCCACCCTGTCAATTGCCATTCCTGAACTGTCTGCTAAATACACCGCGCGGCCCGACAGCGTTAAACTCAAACCGGCACGATCTGCCCTCAACCCTAACCAGTCATCATCTTCAGAAAGACCAAAAGCAATTCCGGTTCGGCTTTCAAACAAAGAAACATTCTCTGGTTCAGGATAAAACAGCGCAAAACCGTTTGCCGGAATCCACCGCTGAGAGGATGAAACGGGATCTATTCTGGTGATGCTATTACTGTTGTCCGGTTCATCATGCAAAAATAAGCCCTTCCAGAGAAATTGCATAGGGCTGCTTGTTGTAAATCTCCAGATACTCTGATTGATCGGGCACTCCGTCTGTTCCACCCGATAGCGGATGATACATGATCTCGTTGATAACCAAATCGCCTTCTGAAACAGGCTGCGCAATATTTATTTCATCAGCTGTGGTGTTGCCTTTGAAATCTGTTAAATCCTCTATTTTTAAAATATTCTCCTCACCGGGGGAAATCTGCCCTGTATCAAGAATAATCCGGTTTGCTCTTCCCTCATCGTAATGAATCACGTCAGCTTCTTCCCCATTAACCAAAAACCGGGTTGATGACGACACCTGGGTAGAGGGAGAGCCTGAAAATTGCGCCTGTCCATTGTCGGTTAGATCCACAAATTTATTGAAAATAATTTCAAGTGAATCGGGGTGGCTCAGATTTGCAAACTGAACCTTTGGCGGAGTTAAATCCACCTCGTATCGGCTATTCTCTGCAGCCGGCGTGGAACCGCTCTCCGCAGCGCTATCCCTCCAGTTAAAAGGATCGATCGAAAGAGAAGCCGGGTCTCTTCTCTCCAGGGAAACACCGGGCGTATGACTTCCCCACTCCGGATTGTAGGCCAGGCTATCCATGGTGACCCCATCTTCGTTTCTGAACCCAACACTGCTCCCGGTATTGCTCAGTCCCGGAAAACCGGACAAATAAATAATTTGAGGCGATTGGTCTGCAAAATCCTGCTGGTCTGTAAACACCAGAAAACCGTTCTGCTTTAAAACACTGTTTTGTGGCAAAGTGGTACTGCCTGATCCGACACAAAACTGCCACCCACTTAAATCGATTGTTTTGTCCGTTCTGTTGAAAACCTCAACAAATTCAGGACTCCCCGCGCTTTCTCTCCGATATAGAATTTCATTGATCACTATATCGCCGGGTGATACTTCATCAAACTCCAGGAATTCCAGTGTTCTGGATGTTTGCAGCATCTGATTTCCAAAAAGGTCCGTCACGCCATCAACAGTGATCGTGTACTGTCTCCCATTCTGAAACTCCTGACGTAATTGAATGAATACCTCACTCCGGTCTGCAATAATTTCGAGGATACCGATCGCCGGGTTCAGATCGTAGTGGTTTTGCTCCACTGCGCTTTCCGGATCTACAGTTTTGTTGAACTGAAGTAGAAATCCGCGATTCTCGAAAAAGCTAACTGCATTTAGCTCGGGCCTGTCCGTATCGGGCTGAACCTGATTTTCTTCACCCGGTGTACCCAGCAAGACGGCAGGCGACTCTGCCCAGTTTTCGGAATAAACAGAACCCACTTTCCGGCTTTTCCGCTCCAGCGCAACTTCTCTTCCTCCCCAAACCGACGGTACGTATTCTAATGAATCTGCAAGCAGGCCTGAAGCATCAAATACACGAACCTGATCCGGCAGTGTTGATGTAAAACCCGGGAAATCATTCATTTCAACAGCATGAACTTCTCCAAAAATATTTTCCAGCGCACTAAAATTATCTGTCAAAACCAGGTAATCTCTCGGTCGAATAGTAGTGGGGCCGGTGGA
This sequence comes from Rhodohalobacter sp., assembly GCF_034521535.1. Taxonomy (GTDB): domain Bacteria; phylum Bacteroidota; class Rhodothermia; order Balneolales; family Balneolaceae; genus Rhodohalobacter. The sequence continues at coordinate 89,847 of NZ_JAXHMF010000009.1, forward strand.
TATTACCCCTCCCGGATTTGTAGATATCTCCTTGCGCAGCAGTTTCCAGTTTCTCAGGTTTAAGTACTTGTCACTTCTGTTGAAAAGCTCCACATAGGCCGGATAACCGGTTGGAGGATTATACATAATTTCATTAACCACAATATCACCCGGAGTGTAGGTGTCGTAAATCGTAAAAGTAAACTCTTCACCGTCATCGATTGACCATCCCGGTAAACTCCGGATTTCTCCGGTTCGAACCGTTTTTTCTCCGGATTTCGGCTGCATATCAAACTGAAGCCGCACAATATTTGGATCGGCAAGAACAGCAGAGTCGGGTTCGCGCCCATCCAGTTCGAACTGCCCGGGATAGATATCATCAGGATTTATATCAGAGTTGAAAATGAGGAAAATATCCCTATTGGAACTCACCTGTATTCCGATGATGGTAAATGGATATTCACTGTCTACCAGATTTGCACTTCCGGGAGTGCCTAAAAGTTCGGCGGGACTTTCGGCCCAGTTCTCGCTATAGATTGAAGGATAGTCCGCGCGTCTTCGCTCCAGTGCCACTCCTGCTCCACCCCATTCAGAAATGGTGTACCTGAGCGAATCAACTGCTTCTCCCGAACTATTAAACAACCGGATCTCGTCGCCAACCTCTCTTCCAAAGTCAGGAAAAATAGACATCTCTATTTGGTTCATATCACCGTATATAAATTCAAGTGTGGCGGCATCAGGGGTAATTACTATGAACTCATTAGGCTGAAGAATGATCTCTTGGTTTGTAATCACTCCTCCAATATTTTCTGTCTCATCTCTACGGAATAACTGCCAACCCTGAAGATTCACAGCCTCTGTGCCGTTGTTATATAACTCCACATATGAAATAAATTCCGGTGGCGGATCCACCATAAACTCATTTATAACGACCGATGATTGCCCAAAGAGATGACTTCCCGGATAGGCTGTTAAACCGGTTAAACATAATAATCCAACGATCTTAGCTAGAATTGTCCCCATTTCAATTCCAATTTTCTCTCTGTTTTTACTGCAGTGTTTTCAATTTACATTTTGAAGAGGATCACTGCAAGAGAATCTATATTTTGAATCATTCAGAAATACAATACTTTAACTATCTGAAAATACGACCTGAATATTCCGGGCTTAATCAGTTTTACTATGAGCAAACGAATCCCTTTCCGAATAAAAAATTTGAATTACGGCTTGGCTGAAGCGCGTGGATTGCTTCATATTGGTGACGATGAACTTATCCTGGAGCTGGAGAGCCAGGACACCGTTGTTGGCCTCATCAAGTCCGAGCTGAAAGAGATTATAATTCCTTTCGAGGATGTGGAGGAGATAAATTATAAAGCGGGCTGGATTGGAGCCAAAATTGAACTTGTGGGAAAATCGATGAAAGTCATGAATGATCTCCCGGGGGCTGATCACGGCTCAGCCACTCTACACATTCGCAGAAGAGACAGGGACAAAGCCAAACGCGTTTTAAGCCACGCCCGGCTTGAACTTTCGGAGTTTAAACTCAAACAAATTGAAGGGTAAAATACCTTTACTTATTTGGCAAAGATCTGACTCTCATCTCTGAATGCCTTGAATTCCAGCGCATTTCCGCTTGGGTCAAGGAAAAACATTGTTGCCTGCTCACCGGGCTTTCCTTCAAAACGAACATAGGGCTCAATCACAAAGTCGATTTCATGCTGCTTTAACCGCTCGGCCAGCTCGTGAAATTCATCCCACTCTAATATTACACCAAAATGTTTGGCGGGCACGGCGTGTCCGTCCACTTCGTTTGAGGCCGATTTTCCCGCATCATCCGGGCTAACGTGAGCTACCACCTGATGCCCCCAAAAGTCAAAATCGATCCACTTTTCTGAGCTTCGACCTGTTTTACAGCCAAGGAGGTCTCTGTAAAAGGTCATTGTTTTTTCTAACTCTTTAACGGGAAAGGCAAGATGAAACCGCGGGATTTTTGAATCGGACATAATCTGTAAACTGGTTTAGTGAGTGATTAAAATTTTTACTAAATAACACGAGTTCGGGATAAGAATTTGTTAGAAAGTGTTCCTCCAACAGCTAGTGGAGGGCAATGAGGGCTGAACTATTGTGATATTAAAGCCAGATTTTAAATTTTTGCATCAAATCAACACTCAGCGGATCATCCCCCTTAGGCTCTTTCGAGTCTTCCCCCTTCCAAGGGGGACTTTTTTTATCGATTTTATGTTGAACTCAGGTCAAATATACTTTCAGAATCTTTGTAGAACAAAATCAGCAAGACCGGTTCCTTGTTCCTATTCAGACAAACCTTTACTCGACTCTATCCCGGAGATCATTCAGAAATTGTTCAATTCGTTTGGCATTCACACCCACATCACTCCGGCCAATTCTGGATTTGGAACGCATGTCCACGCGTGTTCCTTCCTCAGTTTCTGTAAACCTCAGCACCACATCGTCTTTAAATCCAAACCACGCCAGGTTTTCCGTTGCCTCTATTCTTCCTTCCTGACGATTGATAGCCACCAACTCCCATTCCCTGTCAACAATCAGCATCACCGCCTCATCCATTACACGCTGTACATTCTCGTTCAGCTGAAGCGGCTCAATTTCAGGATAAGCCTCTCGCTGTGCATTTGCAGTCTCTTCGCCGGAATATTCAGGAGGATTGGGTGCATCAGCCCGCAAGCGCACCATGGCAACAAACTCGGGAGGTGTTTGCAGATCGGTAGTAATATCATGAATAGCCGGAACCGATTGTGCTCTCTGCTGCCAGTAGAGAGCCGTACCGGAAGCAACGCCCGAAAGGATCAGAACTATAACTAAATAGGAAACAGCTCTAAATCCGGATTTCCGTAAAAACCAAAGTGACACTAAGCTAATCCAAAAAATTCCGATTGAGGTATAAGCACCATACCTCAGCAGAGTAAAACCGGTACCCAGATCCCAGATATTCCACTGATATCCATAACCGGACATTAAAAAGATTAAAGCCACAAAAAAGGTGAAATAGAGTAGGACTCGTGCAAATTTCATATGAATAGTATTTTTAGTTAATGGCTTTTGGGTTCATCATTAGAACCAATTGGATTTGATTAGCCTTCGTTCATAAATCGCCGTATTTTTAAAAGCTAATTAAATTTCATCATAAAACAAGTTTCATGGAAGGATCAGTACGCGTTCGTTTTGCACCATCACCCACAGGATTTTTACACATCGGTGGACTCCGGACAGCACTATATAACTATCTGTTTGCAAAATCCCACAATGGCGGGAAATTTATTTTAAGAATTGAGGATACCGATCAGAGCAGATATGTAGAGGGAGCAGAACAGGATATCATTGACTCACTGAAATGGTGCGGTATGGATATTGATGAAGGTCCCAACGAGGGAGGAGATTTCGGACCCTATCGCCAAAGTGAGAGAAAAGATATTTACCACAAATACGCGAAAGCAGCTTATTGAGGATGGCCAGGCCTACTACGCATTTGACACAACCGATGAGATCGAACAAATGCGTGAACGCCTCAAAAAATCGGGAAATCCTTCACCTAAATACGACTCTGTTACCCGTCAGTCGATGAAAAACAGCCTCACGCTTCCTCAGGATGAAGTGGAGAAAAAACTGGAAGCCGGTGATGAATATGTAGTTCGCCTGAAGGTACCGCGAAGAGAAACCATCCGTTTCGAAGATCTGATCCGCGGTCATGTCTCTTTCGAATCGAAAGGGCTGGACGATCAGGTTCTGTTGAAGTCTGACGGAATGCCAACCTACCACCTCGCTAATGTTGTAGACGATCACTTGATGAAAATCACTCACGTGGTTCGCGGTGAAGAGTGGCTCAGCAGTACACCAAAGCACATTCTGCTCTATCAGGCTTTCGGCTGGGAACCTCCTCAGATGGCCCATCTTCCGCTTATCATGTCGCCAAGTGGAGGGAAACTCTCCAAGCGAAAAGCGGAAGAAGAAGGAATTCCGGTAAATACTAAAGAGTATATCAAACAAAATTACGAGCCTGAAGCTCTGGTCAATTTCCTTGCGTACCTGGGCTGGAGTCCCGGAGACGACAGTGAAATACATTCACTGAATGAGCTCTGTCATCTCTTCACGCTGGACAGGGTTAGCAAAGGCGGCGCGGTTTTCAACCACAAAAAATTACTGTGGTATAATGAGCACTATCTGAGAGAACAAACGGACAAAGCCATTGCCGAAAGATTACGTCCTATTGCAAAAGCCAAAGGTGTTGAATTTCCGGATAAGGAATACCTCCAGAAAGCAATCTCGCTTTTGAAAGACCGTGTCAGTAAAATTGATGAGCTTCTGGATATGGGAAGTTTCTTTTTCGAAGATCCTGAAGAGTATGACGAAAAAGCTCTCAAAAAGTGGAAAGCCGACAGTTCTGATCTGGTTAAACAATACAGAGAGAAAATTAACGGGCTTGAGGGAGATGACTTTGAGGCTGCCCGGCTCAAAAGTCAATTGGAAGATGTAATTGAAGCTAATGATGTAGGTTTCGGTAAACTGATGATGCCCCTGCGTATCGCGGTAACCGGCCAGGGTTTTGGTCCCGATCTTTTTGCCTCAATGCAGCTTCTTGGAAAAGAAACGGTTCTCAAAAGAATCGATACGGCCCTTGAAAAGCTTGGATAAAGCATAAAATCAACTCGGAATTTTTAGAAGCCTGTTTTGCTGACGAATTGAGCATGACAGGCTTTTTTCTTTGGGAGTATCCTTTCCCAGCTCGAAAATTTGCTGAAACCTGTTATCTTATCTAAAATAGTACAATAACAATCGGAGACATATGAAAACCTTTCTCAAGATCCTCGCAGGCTTCATCATCCTGCTCACCATCGTGATTGTAGCGCTTAATATCTACTTTACGGATGACCGCCTGAAGAGTATGATTCTTCCTGAAGTTAAAGCCATGACCGGGAGTGATGTTCAGGTTGAAAACATGTCGCTCACCTTTTTTCGCACCTTCCCGCAATTTGGTGTTGAACTGGAAAATTTCCTGCTCCCAACTCCCGAAGGCGATACGCTGGCCACAGTCGACAATCTTCTTGTAGGCGTTGAACTTTTCCCGCTGTTCAGAAGTGAACTTTCTATTTCCAAGCTGACGATTAACAGCCCATCTATCTCGTATCATATCTACGAAGATTCCACATCAAATATAGATTTTCTGCTCGCATTAGCTAACGAAGAGCCTGCCGAAGCCGGCGAAGAGGAAGGCACTGCCATTGATATCTCACAGTTTACAATTCAGAATGCAGAACTTATCTACAGAGATGAAACCACTCGATCTTTGATCAACTTATCTGATCTTGACGCTGATATCTCCCTGCGCTTTGCTGATTTAATTGAAAGCACTGTCGATGCACAGCTCGGCTCACTGAGTGCCACAATTGACGAGACCAATTACGTGAGCAACTTATCGCTCAGTCTTAATCAAACGTCCACCGTTGATCTGGAAAATGAAATTCTGACGCTTTCTGAGGGCGTTTTCTCCATTCGCGGCCTGGCACTCAACCTCACCGGTAACATATCAAATTGGAGCGCTGAGGCTCCTTCTCTTGATCTTCAGTTCTCCTCCAGCTCCGATAATTTTGGAGAACTTCTACGTCTTGCGCCGCCCGAATATGATGATGTTCTGGCCGGCCTCGAAACCCGCGGCTCCATGCAGCTGGAAGGATCCGTTTCCGGACAAATTACAGAAGAGGATTTGCCGAGTTTTGACCTCGTGGTTGATGTTGCAAACGGGTTCGTTCAAAACCCGGATCTTCCTGACGCAATCGAAGATATAATCCTTCAGGTTGAAATTAATAATGAGCTGGCCACCATACGTGAATTCCGTGCCCGCGCCGGCGACAACACAATTACTGCAAACGGAACAATTGAGCGCCCGCTGGATGATGATGGCGTCTTTTCCGTTGAACTGGACGGTGATGTGGATCTGGGCACCCTCAGTCGATTCTACCCTATTGAGGAGTTTGGTGTTGAAGAGCTTGCCGGAATACTGGAGGCCAATGCCAACGCAAACGGTCGGCTGGATCAACCCGAAGAGGCTACATTTTCAGGAATATTCAAACTTACTGAAGGCAGACTTAAATATGCGGATGTACCTCGGCCTATTGAAAATATTGAAGCAGACATCGAGGCGAATCAAGATCGAATTACCATAAACCGTTCAGGTTTAAGAGCCGCTTCCAATCAATTTACGATGAATGGTTCTGTATTGAACCCACTCAATGAAGACACCCGTTCAGTTGATCTGTCAGCCAATTTGAACTTCGACCTGGCCTCCATCAAAGAGTTCTACCCCATTGATGAAGACACCTTGATGATGCGAGGACAGTTGGATGCCATGGTTCGCTTGCAGGGAAAGCCCGATCCGGATCGCATGGAAGCACTGCTCCAAAGAAGTACTTTTGAGTTGCAAAACGGCTACATTTCTCACAGAACAGTTGCCCGTCCTCTGGAAGATATTACATTTGTAGCCGAGGCAACAGGAACACGGCTCATTATCAGTAACGCACGATTCAGAACAGGTGACAACGCCCTCGCTATGACAGGAAGTGTCAGTAACTATTTAAGCGAAGATCCCAGTATTGATTTAACATTTGATGGGAATGCTATTTTTTCCGACATCTCCACGTATTACACTCTGGAACCCTGGATTCAGGAACTGACCGGAAATGCAGTCATGAATTTGAATGCCAAAGGTCCGGTGGGTGATCCGACTCAGATAGCACTAAACGGTTCGCTCGAGGTAAGCAATGTAAATGCTGCCGGAGATTCTATTCCATTGCCTGTAACTGACCTTAACGGAATATTGAATGTATCTCCCGATATGATGTCTTTAGAGCAGTTCTCCATGAATTACGGCTCTTCGGATTTTGACCTGGAAGGCTCTCTTCGCAAATATCTTGGATTCCTTGAAGAGAACCATAATTCGGAGGCCACCATGCCTAACATGACCGGAAACTACCACAGCCGGTTTCTTGACATGGATGAGATGATAGATTGGGAGGAGGAAACAGACGAAGAACCCTTGCCGATTAATCTCCCAAATCTGACGGCAGATGTAACGGCCCGTATCGATAGTCTTGTCATTTTTGGATTACCGATTACAGAAATCACCGGCTCAGGCCGCATGAACCCCAATGAGCTGGTTCTGGATGAAGCAGATGCCAAAATGTTTGAAGGCACAGCTACCGGTACAATGATCTGGAAAGTTCCGGAGCCGCTTCGAACCAACATCCGTTTTCAGGGTTCGCTCAATGAATTGCGTGCCAAAGCATTTTTCCGTGATACCGGTTTTATGGGAAGCGATGGTCGCTTTCACCAATACATCAGCGGATTGTTCAGCTCAGAGTTCGACTACTACACCGAGCTGGATGAAACGGCTGCACCCGACATCACCACAACAGATGCCACGGGTACTTTTGGAATAGCAGAGGGACGCATTGAAGGGCATCCCATTCAAGAGCGGCTTGCTCAGTTCCTGAGAGCGGATGAACTCCAAAGAATGAACCTGGACGAATTTACAGCAACATTTGCCCTAAAAGACACTGTAATGACCCTGGAAGATTTCAGGCTTACAAGTGACAACATCGGGATGGAACTGCAGGGAACACAGCACATGATTTCCGATGTAATCAATTATAAGGCCACACTGTTTCTGCCCGAAAGGTTTAAACGCGGTATCGCAACAGTTATATCTAACGAGGCAGCCGACGCACTTCAGCGGGAAGATGGAACAATGGCAGTTCCTATTCTTATTACGGGCACATCTGAGGATCCCCAGGTCAGACCGGATACAACTGTTATTCAGCAGATTATTCAGGAACGCTTACGAGAAGGTGCCGGGGATGTACTTCGCAGAATATTTGGCGGTAATTAGTGATAAGTTGGCAGACAAAATCTAAATGCAGCTTCCATCACTCTTTTGTATTTTGGACGGCGTTACTTGAATTAAAATCATCCTATGAACAACAGTAATCATATTGTCTGGGATTTTGACCCCGTATTGGTCAACATTCCCGAAATCACTTTTCCAATTCCAATCTCAATCTGGGGACTTGTAATTGCAGCAGCTCTGATCTATTTCGGCTGGGGCAAAATCAAGCCTCCTGCTCAAAATGGGAAGCCGGCTCCCGAACCGGCCGGATGGAAAGCAGCAAGCCTAATTATTGGTGCGTTTATTCTCGGTCAGCTCCCCTTTCTGTTTATAGATTCCCCAACGATCAGTTCATTCGGTCCCTTGCAGCCTCGCTGGTATGGATTGATGTTTGCTACGGCGTTTATGTCAGGTTATTTCATTGGGCTAAAAATGTATAAAGATGCGGGGCGCAGCCAGGAAGAGCTCGACAGACTCCTTATTTACGTAATTGTAGCAACAGTAATCGGTGCACGACTGGGACACGTATTCTTCTATAATCCTGAGTATTTCCTCAGGAATATCCACCTGATTCCCCAGGTCTGGACCGGCGGCCTTGCAAGTCACGGAGCCGCGATTGGAATCATTATTGCAATGTATCTCTATGCCAAACGAACAGCCAACACCTCCTTTATGTGGGTAGCAGACAGGGTTGTTCCGGGAGTTGCAATCGGCGGGATGTTTATTCGTATTGGCAACTTTTTCAACTCTGAAATTATCGGTAACCCAACCGATCTTCCCTGGGGTATTGTTTTTAAGAATTCCGTTTATCTAAATGAAGCGGAGAGAATGATACCACGTCATCCTTCCATGCTTTATGAATCCATTCTCTGTGTGATTGTTTTTGCAATACTCTGGGTCATTTATAAGAAATACAAAACCAGCCCGCCGGAAGGATCACTTTTTGGTACATTTCTGGTTACTCTTTTCACAGGACGTATTTTAGTTGAATTCACAAAGACAACTCAGGCTGATTTTCTGGCTAATGCTGCATTCGACATGGGACAGCTACTCAGTGTCCCGTTTGTACTGATCGGAATCTGGATACTATGGAAAAAAGTGAAGTGGTAAATTAATTATCAAATTAAAATGGAGTGTCGGGATAAGCCTGGCACTCCTTTTTTTAATCCGTGGGTGTGAATTACCAGATGTAACCAGTTTTTATCTTAAAAAACAGGCTATAGGCTGAAAGTTCGATCGCCTAACAAAGATACAGAACCATCATCTTTATTTTGAGTTAGCATGATTTAGCTCCAAAGGAGCGCCGGTCAGTAACATCGTGCAGCGCGCGATGATAGCCAATCAACCCATTCGGCAGCCCCAACGTGGGCGCCGGTCCAATAAGCTATTGTACAGGAATGCATTGCAGGTCTTTACATAGCCCGCTGATAGTTTTATAAAAATCGTTTTCGATCGTTTCAGCGATCCGGTTTTTTCTGTGTTTTGTACTGATTATGATATGCGTGTATACTTTAGACAGAAATTGTGGCATTGATTTATTTTGCCTGGCTTACGCCCTTACAGGGCTTTCATTTTGGGGAGATACACCCTACATAGCGCGATGCACTATGTTATTGACATTGCCCACTTTGGGGCAAGCACGTTCGTTGATGTGAAACATCAAATATGTTACTACTGCCATCTAAAGCGCGCAGGTTAACCATTGTACATTATTGTGGTAATATTTTCATTACCTACACGAATCAACATAGAGCCAAACCAGTAAACTCTCCGTATCAGTAAATACTTTTTTCAACGTAATCAGAAAAGATTACAAATAGAGCTCATATTTCTTAGAAATAAAACTGAAGGTTCCCTGAAATACCGGCCTGATTGTCGACTCCATCATTAAACTGAAGCAGACCATTTACCTGAAAACTGACCAGCTGGGTTGCCTGATAATTCCATCCAAGAACTACACGGTTTGAATCAGTACCCGTGAGATCGTAAGACAGGTGATCCCATCTGGCAAGTAACTGAGTTTGATCTGTAAGATTATTTCCAACAGTTGTGTAAAACCCGGTAATCGTTTCGTCCAGTCCACTTCCTGCCAACTCAAAATCAGTCTGGAGAAATTCGACTGTCCCAAAAAATGTGTCACTGTCGTATTTCACAAACGCTCCGTAAATCGTGCGATCACCGGCAGAAGTTAACCCGGTGTTGCCAACTGATTCTCCTTCAGAAGTATTAACGGCTCCGTTCAAGCCGAAGTCTACCGTGCCATTATCTTCCAGATTTACCTGATAGCCGAATCGTGCGGTGTAGAGAAAACGGTTGTCGTCGTTTCCAAGCTGTCGCCCGTTTCCATTATATATTCCAAAGCGATAGTTGAAACCTTCCGTTTCTCCCAAAGCCGTAACTCCCAATTCCCGGGAATTCAACATCGATCCGACCAGGCGTGCACGATTAATAAAATCGGTAGCAGCGGGACTCGGATCCAGGTCAGCACTCAAAAACGGCTTAAACATTCCGGTTACAACCCTGAACCGGTCTGAAAACCGGTAGCCCACCTGTGCATCCATTACACTCATAGAACGGCGGAAGTCGAGTTGCATCCTGTAAACAAAATTACTGGGCAACTGCCCTTTGAAGTCCAGCCGGGTAGCTCCCAATTCAAACTGACGTCCTCCATTGAAATTATCGTCATCCAAAGAAAGTACTCCGACAGATTGAAGCAGAAGTCCTACATTAAACTCCTCCGATTTAAACCGGTCTTTTAAATCATCTACGGTATCCGAACTTGTCTGGCCGAAAGCCAGTGAGAGAGGCATTAATAAAACAGCAATAAATAGCGGTAACTTTTTCATAGAATCTTCTTTTTAATTTTCTTAGTGATTAGCACTTATCGGCTGATCTCACAAATTTCTTAAATCCTGCAAATCTCCACTTTTTCGCTGTGGCGTATAGGTTGATCCGGTTTAACTGTTCCCTTCAGAAACTGACCGATAGTTTCTTTAGAAATAGAACTGGAAATTACCCGAAACTCCGGCCTGGTTATCCGAAACCTCATTTATCTGATAGAGCCCATTCACTTGAATGCTCACCAGTTCAGTAAGCTGGCGATTCCAACCCAACACAATCCGATCTGAATCCTCATTTCCCGAAACATCGAACGAAAGGTGATCCCATCGAATCAAAAAATCATTTTCCTCATTAGCGTGATAGCCAACGGTTCCGTAAGACCCGGTAATTTTTTCTTCTAACGTTGTATTGGCCAAATCAAATTGGCTTTGAAGAAATTCAGCAGTTCCAAAAAAGGTCTCACCGCTGTATTTAAAATAGGCGCCATAAATAGACCTGTCACCGGCCGATACTAAACCTGTGTTACCAACAGATTCTGCCCGGGTCCGGTTCAGTGAAGCATTCAAACCAATATTGAAATCACCTGTTTTATATCCGATTCTCCCCGTATAGAGAAATCTATTATCGTTGGCCCGGCTGTAACCGGTGCCGTTGTAAATTCCCGCACGGTAGTAAAATTCGTCAATATCGCCCAGAAAAGTCAAACCTGTCTCTCTTGAATTGACCATCGCTCCAACCAGTCTGGCGCGATTGATCATATCTGTTTTGGCCGGACTCGGATCCAGCTCCAAGACCATAAAAGGCTTCTTTTCACCGGCAATCAACCGGAATTTTTCTGAAAATCGATAACCGACAAATGCATCTATTACGGATGGTGTGCGGGTAAGCTGTAACTGAAGCCGGTACATAAAATTATTTTGCAGAGATCCCTTGAAATCCAGCAGCGGAACCCCTATCCCAAATTCTCGTCCACCGTTGAAATCATCATCCTGAAAAGAGAATGCTGCCGTGGATTGTAAGAGCATTATTACAGTTAACTCCTCTGTCTTGAAGTAACTGCGACAAATGGTAAGCGTAACCGCGTTTTTAGTTTAGATGGTTGTGGCGTGCTACCTATGGTTAGTAGTGAGTGTTGATTGATTGTGCTCTTGCATGCTTACGTATTCGAAGCGGTACACATCGCCAAATCCCGGCGCACGCCATATGAAGTCAATCTCATCATTGAGTTTGAATGTCATACTCTTTGGCACGTTAAGATCGAATATATAGTTCTTTTACCTGAAAAATTCGTACCTATCCTTTGAGCCAATGCCTGATACTTCTTATTCGATCCTGTTCCCCATCCATCGCGCGTATCTTTCCATGTACCGGCATAAATGTACTGCATGTCTGATATAGGATAGCCTAAACGCTGATCGGTCAGGCCTGAGCTGACTCACTGTTCGAGAGCCTGACACTTCCATTGTCTTCTCTTCTATCACATCAGCAGCATCCTGTATAGTTATATTTGCATTAAGCCACCCTGGAAGATCAATCAAGCCACCTGCATTGTCAAGCTCAATCTCATAGTAGATGTCCAGTAAAATATTTAGTTGATGCTGAAGGGTTACCGTTCGTATAAAATCAATGTCTACCTGCTCTTCAAGTTCAGGGTACTCTTGAGTGTACTCTAAATAGCCATGATGGCCAATCTCAAAATCATTGGTGTTCTCATTAAAGCCATATTCATCCTGATCTCTATACCCTCTGATACGCGCATAGCGAATAGTATGTAGACCTGCGGCCTGATCTTCTCAAACTTCATACTGCTACAACGGATATCAATATCAACGTCTGTGAAGCCTTTATTAACTCGTGGACTATCTGACTCACTATTTTGCCGTGTGTCTTCGCGCGGCTTGATACCCACCTGAGTCATAATTGGCCGTTCGAAACGGGTGGGGTCTTCAAACTCCCATTCCAAAGGATAGATGTCACTGTAGACCACTGATTAAACTCCGGATTCAAGATGGCATCGTTATCTCTTACCTGTTCCTATGCACTTTCTGCGTTCCTTACCAACTTGGTCCTTAAATAAGTAGGCTCATTACTGTTCTGTTTTCTGAGATCAGAGTAGCTCAGGGTACTGCTAAAATCAACTGTTTCAAGTCCTGTATTCAAATCAAAAACTTGAGTGATGCCCACTCTTCTGGCATGTGTTGACAATAGCCACCAAACGCCGTTCTGCTGAAAGATCGTAACCCCGTAAGTCATCAGCAAGCTGCAGAAGGTACTCATAGTAGTTCATCTGACCGGCCCTTCATTAATGCAGCAACCTTAAATCGTGTGTTACCAATTCTCTCCGGACCCGCGCCCACGTACCGCTATGGAAATAAATGCTACAGCAGGAATTTGAACGGTCATAGATCCGTTGGCATTTGGTCGAACACATCATTGAGTGCATTGAAGATCGTCGCTCTATGGCCAAACTGTGGAGCCGATTTTGTGACGGTTCAACATTTCAGACCATCATTGCAAACCAGGTTAATAAGTGAGGTGGTGTTTCTGACGGTACATTTTTGTTCTGAATGTCTGCGATGCCGCTTAGAATAAGCTGTGAGTCTTTTTCAACCTCGGCATATATGGTTCGATCCGTGTTGCTGTAGTACTCACCGATCTCATTTGATTTGTCAATGAGCGAATATCAATTTCACTTTGCAAGTGGCCGCGCAGGATCTTACGGCTGCTCTCCTGATACCTCCACAACATCTTTAATGGTCAAGTCCATAGAGATGCCCGTATCACTAACATCCTCTAAGAACAAGGTTACGGCATAGCCGCCCTTTGCACCTCATATGCGATTTTATTTAGCCACCTCTCAAGTCCTCCTGCTTAAAACGCCACGCTTCGTAGGCGTCATTAAATTCACTACATCGATAGCCACTCGCCGTTCTACATTCTCAAGCCGGCGTGTTTGATTCTCAATAGCCTCAACCATATCTGAATTGTTAATACCTCCCGATCTCGTAGCCACAGCTCTATCCACAGCGTTCAGATTAAACGAAGGCTCCTGCATTCCGTCTACAAATCGGCCGAACAGCACCGGCCACTGCAGGCGATTCGGTCCACCTTGTCCATTCGGGATGTTCCCATTGCGCGGGTGGATCGCTCATTCAGCATATACTCCCCGCGGCTGCCTTCTCATCAGTACAGAAGAATCTGATCGTCCTGTTCCGGGCCCATAATCAGTCCACCGTCTGCAAACTCCGGACGAGCACTTCGTAATCGCTCTTGCCGCACCTGCCGCCGCAGCCGCAGCCAGCATATGTTTGCTAGGGAAAGGGACTCTCTCCATCACGGATCGGATGGCCAGTGCTAACTAACTTCGGCCATGATGGCGTCGATCGCTGCATTGGCTGCTTCACCGGCTGAATCGGCCCGCATGATGGATGCACTTACAATCCTGCAGGGCGGCATCTTCATATTCTTTAGCTGAATCACTCGTAGGCCTCGCCTTTTTCAGCCTCAGCCTTACGAGTCTCAGCTTTATCTTCATCAATGCGCTCCATTCTTTCTTGATGAAGCTCTCTTTCGCGCTGTGCAGTCTCCTCCTGTAATCGGGCAACTTCTTCATCCAGAGTCAGCTCTTCAATTTGAATGGTAGAGTAATACTCTTTTTCTCCAATAACTGCTCAAGGCGTTCAATCTCTGCAGTTAACTGATGTAAACGAAAGCTATCCTGAGTATTAAGTTCCTCCTGGCTTAAGAGTTCATCATACTCATTTTTTAATTCTTTTATTTGTGCACTTAGACTTTTAACTGACTCTTCTTCTTCCTGATTAAACTCCAATTTTTTTAGTCTGCTCAGTAGTACTATCACTGGTGCTTTGATTATAATCTTCAATAATTCGGGTGGCCTCTTCATAGTTTTCAGTAAGACCCCTTAATTGAATTGATGCTCTGTTATACTCTACAGTACCTTTTTCGTGTTGATCCCGAGATTCAATTAATGCTTGAATTTGTGTGTCAAGTGAATCTCTAAATGTTCTAATATTATCAATGGATCTATTTAGAGCTCTGTTGTAAGATTCACGTGCAGCTATATCAAGCTCTTATTCCTTAATTTCTCACTATAAAAATCGAGATCGGTTTTTTGTAGGTGAATCCATTCACTTAATTCTGTATTTGAATCCTCTAAAGATTCGATAAAATCACGTGTTGCTTTTGTTGATTCAGTTATACCAAGAAAAATTTGTTATAGCTGCAGGAATCTTAAAGAACCTTTCATATAAGGTTTGAACGGAACCGGATAATTTCATTACATCGATTCAGTTCCCACAAAGTCATTAATCCCACTATCGCATCACTGCTGGCTTCTGTAAATTCGGTTAAGGTTCAGCACCAACCACCATAGCTCCATTTGTCTCTTGAAATGCGGTGATTAATTCATTTGTAATTGCTTCGCTAAGTCTTTTAGTGGCGCCTTCATATGTTTGCATTCTTACTTCTGCCTGTCATCACCACATCGGACCCGGTTACTTTGTCCGTCATCGTAGCAACGGGCAAATCGGCACTGTCGATCAATATTCTGGCCGTGCTGGCTGCCTCTTTGAATACATCTACAAGGGCGTTAAGATCATCCAGGAGAGGGCGGAGCTTATCAAGAGTAACATTCCATGCATCCTGCTTTACGTTCACCTCTTCAAGTCCATACTTTGCAAGGCGATCAGCCCTGGTTTCCAAACGTGTAAAAATGTTTCCGCAGCTGTGTACCGGCCCGCGATCCGGTAATAGCGTCCCCTAGCTGAGTACCGAGCAGAGGCGTTTAGTTCTTCAAAGGATCGGTTGGTCGAAGCCGCAGCTGTACCGGCCTCACGATAGACGGCTGACTGATCTGAAGCTCGGCAGCACCAAACTTGGAACCGGCAGCAATGGAGTTAATCAGGCGATACGCCTCATCAGCCTCCATGTTAAACTGGTTCATGGCCGTGGTGAGCACTTCTACGTAGGCAGATCCACACCGGCTGCGGTCGAAGAATCACCGCTTCTTTATGATTTTCTGAAGCTGGGCAATACCTTCATGAGTACCGAAGTCAATCTTTTCAGCCAGCTGAGAGGCGACCAGCTTATTCGCTTGAATAACATCATTGTGGCTGTACCGTACTGCTGGATGTTCCAGCCTGTGCATCCAAGATCATCAAGGTCGGCGCCTGTTATACCGGTGATGGCAGAGAGCTCGGCAAGGGATGAT
Source organism: Rhodohalobacter sp. (assembly GCF_034521535.1). Classification (GTDB taxonomy): domain Bacteria; phylum Bacteroidota; class Rhodothermia; order Balneolales; family Balneolaceae; genus Rhodohalobacter. The sequence goes on from NZ_JAXHMF010000009.1 coordinate 105,809, forward strand.
TCAAACTCCTGGCCGCGCTCCATCATACGGTTAAAGCCGCTGCGGATCACCTGTAGCACCTACAACCAGCCCGGCCAGACCCGCAACGCCTATAAACTTCTTCGCTATGAGAATATATTTTTAAAATAGGAGCTGGTGCGTTTACCTGGTCTGCTCGGCCTGCTTGCCCATATTGCCCATGGAGGAGTTAAACTCCTTCATTTCGCGCTGGCCTTCAGCCGTGGCGACGAGAACTCTTACGCGGATGTCATTACTCATAGTCAGACCAGTTTGTGAATAGCGAACTGTGCGATTTCAGTGTGTGTGCGGCGGTGCAGGTCTGATGCGGCTTGTGGTGTGGGCTGATACCCGGTGTATCAAATCAACCCAGTGGTTCTGATGATGGCGAATGTGGCCGAGAGCGCCTTCGCGGGCACGGTCGGCATCGCTCATCTTACGTTTGGGCACTAAGTCAAAGCGGTCGAGGGCTTTCATTATCTCATGGGCAGCCCCCCGATTGGCGGCTACCCGTTGAAAAATTCTTGAGGCCGTGTCGACCTCCTGTAAAAGTTTATATCCTCCGGGTCGATGTCGTCCGGGAAATCCACAAAGAAGCTTTGGCCATTTCATGCCAGTACTGATCCGGGCTGATCTGCTCTACATGCTTTGGCTTACCAAAACGCTCAATCATTTGGTCCATTTCCTTAGCAAGCTGTTTCGGTTTTATCCTTTAGCCGTTCAGACATCTTACGCAGAGCATCCAGTCCAATGCGCGGCTCATTACTCTAACTCCGGAATGCGGTCCTCGTAGTTCCAATTCTCAATATCACAAAGGCCTTTCCGCTCCTCCAGCGAAACACCAGGATAGGCAACCATAATTTCATGAATCCGCTTCTCCGCCGCGCGGGTCGTCGGGGCAAGAGTTACTTCCTTAGCTTCTGGGTGTGGGGTGTAGGTTTTCATTTATTTTATGGTTTTAGATTTGGTTTAGATTCGATGATAACGAGGTGTT
>NZ_JAXHMF010000010.1:0-263336 GCF_034521535.1 Rhodohalobacter sp.
ATAATAAACCGCCATCGTAACTCCCATATTCTGCGGCTTAAAGACCTCTAAGAACTTCGCGATTGCCGGAGTCGGTTATCGAAAAGAATGCCCTTACTTCCAGACCGATCTTTGATTTGGCTCCATGCTCAAGCCCGCCGCCTAAAATCAGTCCGCCGTCATAGGTTTTGTACTGATCGATCACATCTTCAGAAAAATCTCCCTGAAACTGGATTCCGATCGGGGCACCGCTGTTTGTGCCGCTAAATGTGGCATCGAGCAGGTAGCCGCCATAAAAGCCGCCCGTAAGGTGGTAGGTAGTCTCTGCTCTTTGGCGTCCGTAAACAGTGCGCTCGGGCGGTGTGGTGCTTAACTGTAGAAGCAAGGGCAGCTGAATGTACAGTAGGTCTGTTTTGCTGTCGGATTGAAAGTTGAATCCGCGCAATTCGAAGCTGTCGTCATACTTCGCTCCAATCCTGGCGATGGACGGTTCAGCTTGGAACCGGAGTGATTTATTGATAGGTACTCTTAAAATGAGTCCCCCATTTAAGCCCATTTTTGTACCGGGATTGAAGTCCAGATTGATGTCTCCTTCCTGAAACTGAAAGTTTTTGAGGTGGGAACTAACATTCGCTCCCGCCGAAATCCCTATTTGAACTCCCTGCCCGAAAGCAATATTTACCGTAAAAACAGAAAACAGAGTGGTAATGATTGTAAAAATAGCTGCATAAATAATGCTTTTCATAAATATGTCTTTAATAATTGGTGGTATCTCTCCGTGGATTGCGCTTAATCTAATAGAGAACAAATCTATAAAAAGAAAACCGAAATCAGAGGATTTTTCGGGATAATTAGAAAGGTGTAATGTTCATGAACTTACTCTTAATCTGCATTGATAGTGACAAAATTGTAGCTATTTTTCATTAGGTACTTAATCGTAATACAAAAACCTGCTTTGGATAGAATTTATCTTTCATCACCTCATATGGGGGGACAAGAAATTGACTTTGTACAGGAAGCCTTTGATACAAACTGGATCGCTCCGCTCGGTGCTAATGTAAACGGCTTTGAACAGGATTTGCAGAATTATACCGGGAGAAAACACGCTGCAGTGGTTACATCGGGGACAGCTGCCATTCATCTGGGGCTGATTCTCTGTGGTGTTCAGCCGGGGGATGAGGTGATCTGCCAGTCATTCACATTTGCAGCAACGGCCAATCCTATTAAATATCAGGGTGCGGAACCGGTTTTTATCGATTCAGAGCCTGAAACCTGGAATATGGATCCGGAACTTTTGGAAAAAGCCCTGAGAGAAAGAGGCGATAAGGTAAAGGCGATTGTTGTGGTTCATTTGTATGGAATGCCTGCAAAAATGGAGAGGATATTAGAGGTTGCTTCAAAATACGGGGTGCCGGTCATTGAAGATTCTGCTGAAGCTCTGGGTTCATCCATAAATGGAAGAAAGTGCGGCACGTTTGGTAAAATGTCAGTTCTATCTTTTAACGGGAATAAAATTATCACGACCTCAGGCGGAGGAGCGCTGTTGAGTGACGATGAAGAACTAATCCAAAAAGCACGGTTCTTAGCAACCCAGGCGCGGGACGATGCCCCTCACTATCAACACTCCGAGCTCGGTTATAACTATCGAATGAGTAACATTGTGGCGGGAATTGGCAGGGGGCAGATGAAGGTTTTGGATGATCGTGTGGAGGCGAGACGATCTTTGCATCAGCAATACTTTGAAAGTCTGAATGGAGCGTGGTACAACGGAGATGGCACAAGCTTTTCTCAGGATGATGATAGGGACGGGTCAGGATTTTATTTTCTGAACGAACCGGATGGGTACTACAGCAACAGATGGCTGACTACGATTTTGGTAAACCCCGAACAAACAGGTGGGTTGAGCAGGGAAGATATCAGAGTGAGTCTTGAAAAGAAGAATATTGAAAGCCGGCCGCTATGGAAACCGATGCACCTTCAGCCGTACTATAAAGACAATGTAATGTACAGTAACGGAGTGTCTGAGTTTCTGTTTGAACACGGCCTTTGCCTGCCATCAGGAAGCAATCTTACCGATGAGGAGAAGATTTTTGTAATCGAAAATGTAAAGAAGTTGTTGAAAGGCAGCGCAATGTGAGTGAAGTAATTATGATTAAGAGATTGTAATCAGACTTTTAATCTTAATTGGATAGATTACTGAACCAATTTGGGAACTTAGGTGGAAAAGCCTAATCAGTAAATTTGAAAATTAGGGGTATGAATTATTTTTGTTTCATCAGTTAGTTCGTTTTTAAATAGTGAATGAGAGTAGGAAATAATGAAGTTCAAAGAATCAAGCAGAAAATATAAGTTTCTGAATAAATACACCCGTGGGGCAGTGTTACTCACAGGCGACATGATTGGAGTTCTCCTATCCTGTGCCATCGCTTACCAGCTACTGTTTACAGTTTTAGAAGAGCAATTTTCTTTTGTAGTCGGCTACTCCCTGCTGATGACCGGTTCTATTCTTGTAGGGTTAGGTCTGTTTAAAATGTATGTGGTTACTTGGCGCTATACGGGATTAAGGGAGCTGATGCGCCTTATTTTAGGAATAACTGCCGGTGGACTTTTTACGGTTGTCATATCAAACATTTTATGGGAGCCGGGCCATACCGAACTAAATTATATGGCTTTGGTATTGGCAAATAGCATTTTGCTGATTGGTGCATTTAGAATCAGTAAACGCGTCGTTATAGAGCTGATTGATCTTCCCGGTAAGGATAAAAAGCATGCGATTGTCTTAGGCGGAGGTACCGAGGGCGAGCAGATCTTAAGGGATATAAAGAGAAATAGCAGCTGGGATCTCTTTGTGAACGCTATATTTGACGAGAGGAGTGTACCGGGAGTGATGATTCATGGTGTACACTGCCGGGGAGGGATTCCTGAGATGTACAGATATCTTGAGTCCAGCCCGGTTGAAATACTGATTGTTGCCTATCCGGAACTGCCTAAAAAAGAGTTAAGAGAGATTATTGACCGGGTAAAAGAACTTCGCCCGAAGATGGAGATCAAGATACTGCCATCTTTCCATCACTTGACGGACGATCCTGTTGGAATTAAAAATATTCGGGATATCAGCATTGAGGATATTTTGGGAAGGGATCCCGTAACCCTGGATATGGAGTCGATTACGGCCAGTATTAAGGATAAGACGGTTCTTGTGACTGGCGCGGGTGGTTCTATCGGGAGTGAACTGGTAAGGCAATGTATTAAGCTAAATCCGTCTCTGATTATTGCTTTGGATGTTGATGAAACGGAGCTATTTCATGTTGAGAATGAGTTAAAACATACCGGTGTTAATTTAATTCCTTGTGTGGCCAGTGTAACCGACGAGCACAAAATGAACCGAATATTGAATTACTACAGGCCGGATGTGATTTTTCATGCCGCTGCCTATAAACACGTCCCTATGTTGGAAAGCTATCCGGAGGAAGCTGTTAAGGTTAATATCGGGGGGACACATAATCTGGCAGAGCTTGCTTGTAAATATATGGTAGATAAATTTGTTATGATCTCTACCGATAAAGCGGTCAACCCCACGAACGTTATGGGAGCAACAAAACGCGTTGCTGAAGAGATATGCATGTCGTTCAATGGGGAGTGTGTCACTAAATTCATATCCGTACGATTTGGTAATGTTCTGGGTTCCAGGGGATCTGTAGTGCCTCTCTTTATGGAGCAAATCAAGAATGGTGGCCCCATTACACTTACTGATAAGAAAATGAAGAGATACTTCATGACCATACCTGAGGCTGTGCTGCTTGTAATGCAGGCCGGCTCTATGGGTGAGGGAGGCGAAGTGTTTGTACTCGATATGGGAGAACCTGTGAAGATTCTCGACATGGCATACGACCTAATTCGATTGCATGGGTTAGAACCTGAAAAAGATATAGATATAAAGGTAACCGGCTTACGTCCCGGAGAGAAGCTGTTTGAGGAGCTTTTAAATGCCGAAGAAGGAGTACTGAAAACGGATCATATTGAGATTTTTAAAGCGATTTGCAGTCGCAAATTGACGAAGCTGGAGCTTGAGATGAAGATTACAAATCTTTTCAATTTGATTGAGAAGAATGCAACCTCTTCGCTGAGAAACTCCCTTCAGGAAATTGTTCCTACGTACACGTTTAAGGATGAATTGAGAAATATGGGTTTTCTTCAAGATCAGCTTGATACTCATACTCAATCCGGTAAATAAGCACACTGCGTGAATCGACTTAGCCTCTCTGTTAATATATTCTAATCGCTATAGGCTCTTATTAGGCATATTTACGTAAGTATTAGCTTTTAAATTGCGTAAATTATTGTTAAATACTTAGTCCTGAATAAGGAGCGGAAAGTTTTTTATACAGGATATATGCTTTACAATAATAAGCTGTATTAGAGAGAATACAGGGTAAATTTTATAGGGGTAATTTTAATGTTGACGAACGAACTATATTTAGTACTCCCGGCGGTGATAATGGCTTTTTTATTAGCCTCTTTGCTGGTACCGGTATTAAATTCGATTGCGAATAAGACTTCTGATTTGAAAGATGACTTGAGCGAGGGACAAAATTCAGGGAATAGAGTGGCTGCCGGTTTAGGGATAATGTTAGCTGTGATCCTGTCTTTTCAACTCTGGAGCGTAAATGATATACACACCTTTCATCCATATTTCTTCGCTTCATTAGCTCTATTCCTGGTGTCCGGATATGTGGCCGGCAAAGGTTTTGCTACATCTTTAGTAAGAATTGGTATTCAATTTTCAGCTGCAGCCGTTTTGATTGTTGGAGTCAGTGGTGAGGTTGGTGGCTTTTTAGGCCTGATGGGATTTGAAGGTTACTCAATATACTTCTCTGTACTGTTCTTATCCGGTATCTTCACTTTGATCGCGTTCTTATTTAAATATATATCGAGAGTACCTGAAATGGCGGGTGGAATTGCGATTATAATCACAAGCGTTCTTGGAATTTGGTTTTGGGCAGCCGGCTTCTTTAATATGGCACTGTTTTCCTTTATCGTCTCGGCTTCCATTATTGGATATATGATGTGCAGAACAAATCTAAAGTCTGCCAAGCTGGGTAAATTTGGCTGGAGCAGTATGGGATTTGTTATCGCATTTCTGATGATGGAATTCTTGCTGGCAAACTCAATGGTTGCCGGAGAAGAAATTCACCTGGTGAATGGTATGGGTTTAATATTGTCACTGTTGATCATCCCGATGGTTATTTGGGCTGCAGATCTTATAAGCAGAAAAGGATTGCAGATTGAGGATAAAAGAAGTGGATACTTTTTAGTGAATCTATACGGCAGACTCGGAATGGATAAAAATCAGATCTCTTTTCTCTTTTGGATGATAAATCTGATTATAATCGGGATGGCCTATTCAACAATGCATTTGAACGTATCCATCCAGGCTGTTATTCTGATTGGTTTTGGCGTTCTTTACACAGTGGCTACTCATAAGGCTATACTTTTCACGAAAATTCTTTCCCGGAAAGTATCTAAGGTGGAGGCGAATTGGGTTAGGAACTGGATCAAAGACTAAAAAAAATTACGTCTCCGATTCATTTTTTTCAGCGGAAGGACCTAACAGTGAGCTAAACTTACCTGAAACCGAATTTAGGCTAAATCCACCCTGTTTGATTCGGAAAAAAAAATCTTTGCTCTGCTTCGACATATAGAGGAGATGAATAAATAGTGCCCCGCCAAATACCAATGTTGCAAGCAGCGGCCAATTCAACCACAAAGTTAGGCCGTAGATAAGTGGAGTAATTACAGCAATTACGATACTGTAGTAGATCATATCTTTTTTAGTGGTAGAGCTCATGCGAGTTATATTAGCGTGAGTGGTTATAGCTATTTCAACACATCATTTGTTATTAAGAGTCAAGAAATTGGTTTTTGTTACCAATTATCTTGAATCCATACTTATATTAATAAAATCTAATCTAAATTAAAAACCGGTAACATTAGAAATTAGTGGTTTGGGTGTAGGTGTATACATGGTGACGGCTTGCATTAGGGATGTTATTTAAAATGACGCCAGGGGTGCAACATGCATAGGAAGGGAATAATTTATCTGACCTTTAGAAATAAAAATTAAATTTTGGGTCATGCCTACGGCACTTTCGAATGGGTTATCGATAACATGAAACCCCACAATGAATTGTGGGGCTAGTGTGTTGGTCGTGTCTGACGACACTTGTTCGAACCAAAAACTACGACCGAATAAACACTGGTCTACTGAATTTTAATGCATACTAAATAAAACTAAAGGATACCGGTTTTCTGGAGCTGTATTGTTATAAACCAAATGGCGTAGCCATGATTAAACATCATAGCCACAGGTTTCAACCTGTGGTAGTAATGGATAGCGGGTTGGTAGAGAATGCCGTAGGCATGGTACACAGCTTGGGTTTCTCATGATCTGATGGGAAATTCATGATTGGCTGTGTTTGCAGCGTTTAATGAAGGCGGTGAGTCAACTAAAGAGATTATGCAGCTACCGCATTACTCCACCTGTTGCAGGCTTACAGCCTGCTGTCTGTTCTGTTGAACCTATTGACCCGGGACGTTGTCCCGGGCTGAGGTTGATTATATCAGGCTTTCAGCCTTTTGGTTCATTAAGAATAGATATGATTAGCCGTACGAATAAAGATAGTTACAAAATTTATGCTATTGTCGATATTCAAAGGTAAATGCATTCAGAATTGAGCCAGATCAGGTACTAAATTAAGTTAGTTCTTAGATGTAATAGGAATTCCCTTTATGAGGGATGTCCTAAGATGATTAGCGAACGATGAGATTTATATAGGGGCGCGGCTCTATTGTCACTTCCCCTTCGTCTTGGTTTTCTTTTTCTTTTTCACCCTTCCCCATGTGAACGTTCCAAACCAACCTGTAAAAATACCAAACCCAATGGCAAGCACCATAGAAAGAAGAAACTGGCTATGAATCATATTGGAGATGAGAATACGACTTACAAAGTAGGTAATTACAGCGAGCATGTATCCGATAATAAAGCTGGATATCATATCCTTTGACTTAAGGTTGACCACAAACAACGTGACAAATGAAGCGATTATACCCAAAAGCCCCCAAGAGATCAGAAATGAGATTTCGGTAAAATCAACCGCACGGTCTGTTTGAGTCCACAGAGGAATTCCTGCAGCGAGTGTAGAGATGAATATCGCTATGAGTTTATAATTTTGTCGGGTTGTATCAAGCATGATATCAGGTTGAATAGTTGTTAGAGGGCTTAGCAGAATCGGTTATTTGCCCAATTTTTGCGTTATCGTTCTCTTGAAAACCTTACATATGAACAATATCTGCGGTTTCAATTTTCCTCCGGCCTTGAACTTTACCAAAATCCCTGGTGCTGCAAAGTCCTCTGTTAGTAAATAAGAAAATAGTCAAAATCGGATAACTTTATATTTAAGTATTGAAAATAATTTTGTCATCAGCGAAATTATTAAATAAAAACAATTTAGAGAATTGTATATAAATGTTAATATCAAAATGATGGATTGGAATATTGAATTGATTGTAAAAATTATTTATTTATTGCGCCAAATGTATAAAGCTTTTTTATATTAAAGTGATGATTTAATAACTAACAAATAAATCGTAATGGATATAAAATTTGTCAAACGTTCTCAGGTTCAGTCCAGTAAAAGAAGATCTTCAAAATTTAAACCGTTGATGGATGCTCTTGATAAACTTGAGCCCGGCGGTCAGGCAGTTGAAGTAAGTTACACAAACGAAAAAAGTGTAAACTCAATGCGCACAGCTGTTTACCAGTACAACCAGGAACACAACGTGAAAATTAAAAGCGGTAAAGACGCCAACAACAAAAAGATCTACTTTTACAGAGAAAAGTAAACCGATTTTAAAGCACTCTTACTTTAAAGAGTGCTTTTTTAATACCGAATTCTCTTCCTCTGTTACGCCCGCCCATTTCAAATAGAGGTTCCTGACTCTCTCAATTTTTTCATCAATATTATTCAAACTCCAATCATTAGTTGAAATAGGTTCGTGTATGTGAGCTGTTGCCTTTCCGGTATGGGTAAATAGAAACCCGCCTTCACTTAACTCTCTGTTACCTTCAAAATAGATTGGCACGATTGGGTAATTTAAATCCATCGCCATTCTGAATGGCCCTTTTTTGAATGGACCGATAATCCCCGGATGTTTTCTTGATCCTTCAGGAGCCAGCATCACCGTCAATCCTTTCTCTTTTATTCGATCTACATTTCTTTTTAAGGTCTGTACGGCTTTGTCTGATTTTTCACGGCGTATAAAAACCTGCCCGGTTAACCTTCCCAATAAGAAGAATATTGGATTGTACTGGAGCTGCCACTTGGCTACAAAACGAACTTTGGGTAACCCAAGCGCAAGAATTGTCAGTATATCCAGTGTAGAACTGTGATTGATAATATAGACGGCGGGATAGTGAATTTCATCACAGTGCATTTTGATTTGAAAATCAATTCCCGCTACCCAAAAAGCCGGTTTGACAATAAATGGAGCGATCTGCTCAACAACAAAGTTGCTCATCTTTCCGAATGAAATGATCAGCAGAAACAGAATAACAGGCGTTGCCAGAAGAAGCATCAAAAAGAAAACGAGTATGGATAAAATACTTCGTATGTATTCTGTGATAGTGAGCCGTTTTTTTCTGTCTGTCATTTAAGATTTGTTTTTGAGCTGTTTCAAATCAATGTAATGAAATAGCTGTACGACAAACAAATAGATGAGTCTTATCGGAATACGTCTTTGAAATGTTTGATGTTCGGGGCGCTGTTTCCTTTTTGGGTAATGGAAATGACATCAAAACGAGCAACGGCTGTTTCCATCTTTCGTTCATAAAGCCATGCTTCGGAGGCTTTGCGAATGTTCTCTTCCTTTTTAGGGGTGATGAAATCTTCAGGCTCACCGAAATGCGTATTGGTTCGATATTTAACCTCAACAAAAACGATGTAATTTCTGTCAGTCGCTACAAGATCAACCTCGGCTTTTTCGAAGAAATAGTTGCGGTCAAAGATCAACCAGTCTTTTGATTCCAGATAGGCTGCTGCAATATCCTCGCCATGATTCCCGATCTCTCTCGTTGTTTTACCCATTTCTTTATGATTCTTCCTTCGATTTTTGATTTCCACTCTTCAATGACTGATGAGCTTCGGCAAGCTTGACGAGATGCTTCAAAAAAGTGAGATTTTTCTTGTTGATGTAGGGGAGGAGCGCTTTTGTGAATCGATCAAACATTTCGAGAAATTCGACAATGTTGTCGATTCGCTCTTTAAATTCCCGTTCTTCCTGATTAAGGTCATCTACATTCTCCAAATTGGAGAGTGTGCTTACTAAATTCTCTTTTATAGGCTCAATTTCACGCATTTGACGCTCTTCAACAATGCGAGATACAATGGTCCAGACTTCCTGTTCTGCCGAAAAGTAATCCTTCCGCTGCCCTTTGTAGTGAACTTTTTGAACCAGCTTCCACTGCATCAGATTTCGCAGGTTCATATTGGCATTTCCCCGGCTGATGCTCAGCTGATCCATGATCGTGTCTGTGTCGAGAGGTTCCCCCTCAGCGTACAGCAGCGCATGTATTTGAGCCATGGTGCGGTTAATGCCCCAGGCTGACGCCATCTCTCCCCAAACCTGAACAAATTGCTCAATCGCTTTTTGGTGATTATCAGACTTGGGAGTTTCCATGACGTTATTTTTCAACTGATTCTGCAGAACAGGCACACGTACTGCCGGAAGCGGGTTCGCAGGACGGAGCCGCTGTTTTATTTTTATAGTCCGTGTTGTAGAAGCCGGTCCCTTTGTAAACCACTCCGCCGCCACCGGAAATAATTCTCTTCACCGGTTGTCCGGTTTCAGGGCAGCTTGCAAGTGCATCGTCGCTCATGCTTTGGAAAACTTCAAAAACCGATCCGTCTTCTCTTTTGTATTCGTATGTAGGCATATCTTTAATTAGTTCTTTGTTGATAAGTTGCCGTAAACATCAGCAGAAAATGTGCCAATTTCGTTTTACGGTAAAGATTGTCAGGCAGAATTTATTTTAGCAGACCAAAACCGTTTTTCAATCTGATAACCGCCTGTTCCAAATTTTCCATTGAGGCCGCATAGCTGAGCCGAAGGCCGTTCGGTTCGCCAAATGCATCGCCCGGCACAGTTGCCACTCCGTGATCTTCAAGCAGGTAAAGCGCAAGATCGGTTGTAGTGTCCATTTTTTTACCGCCCGGAGTTTCCTTGCCAAGCAGTTGATGAACATCCGGAAACACATAAAAAGCACCGGAGGGTTTGAAGCACTCTACGCCATTCATGGAATTCAACTCTTCAACTATAAAATCGCGACGCTCCTTAAACGCCTTTCGCATATCGTGAATCGGTTTCATAGTTCCGGTATAGGCAGCCAGTCCGGCTTTTTGGGAAATGGATGAAGGGGCCGATGTCTCCTGGCTCTGAATTTTTGCCACAGCATCTGCAATCGCTTTGGGTCCGGCCATATATCCCAGTCTCCATCCGGTCATTGCAAAACCTTTTGAGAAATCCGTTGATGATCACCGTTTGATCTTTTAACTGAGGCGCCACATTCAGAATGCTTACGTGATCCTGATCGAAAACAATGTATTCGTAAATTTCATCTGATATGATCAGGAGATCAGGATGCTTTTTCAGTACGTCGGCCAGCTCCGTGAGTTCCTCTTCAGAATAACAGGCGCCGGTAGGATTAGACGGTGAACAGAGAATGAGGGCTTTTGTTTTGTCTGTGATGGACTCCTCGAGCTGCTCGGCAGTCAGCTTATAGTTGTTGTCAAATGTGGTGTTGATAATCACCGGTTTCCCATCCGCCATTTTCACCATTTCGGGGTACGAAACCCAGTAGGGTGCGGGAATCAAAACTTCATCACCCGGATCGATTGTGGCAAGCAGCGTAAATCCTATGGACTGTTTTGCCCCGTTGGAGCAGACAATCTGATTGGGATCAAATTCAAAACGATTGTCTTTTTTTAGTTTGGCGCTGATCGCCTCACGAAGTTCGGGCATTCCGGTGTTCATCGTGTAGCCGTGAAATCCATCCGTAATTGCCTCAATAGCTGCATTGCAGATATGGGCAGGAGTTTTAAAATCGGGTTCACCGGCGCTGAGAGAGATGACCGATTTACCTTCCCTGGCCAGCTCTTTGGCACGTGCCGTTATTTTTAAAGTTTCCGATGGTGATAGCTGTTGAGCTCGCTTTGATATCATGATTTCCTGATTTATAAATGAGATCTGAAAGGTAGTAAAAAGGCCTCTGTTTGTCTATCGGGTTCTTTCGTTGAATTGTGAGTGTTGAGTAGTAAGTATCGAGTATTGGGTATGGAGTAGAGAGAAGATGGCAAATAATTAAGTAGTGTATGTTTGATTTTGTCAGTAAAAATAAATCAGCTTTTTCGTAGACCGTAGACCGTAGACCGTAGACCGTAGACCGTAGACCGTAGACCGTAGACCGTAGACCGTAGACCGTAGACCGTAGACCGTAGACCGTCACTCGCTACGCTCATTCAATAGAAACTGAGCCACAGCGGCAAGTACGATCGCGTGGTGAACAGTCCCGTCCCGAACGAGGTCCAAAAAATCATTCAAAGGCATTTTATGAACCTTAATGTCTTCCGACCCGTCCGGATTATTGCTTCCGGTATACGTACAGTCTTTAGCAACATACAGATGGGTAAAATTGTTCAAAATGGCGGGATTGGAGCTGGTCTTCCCGATAAGCTCCCATTCATTTGATTTATATCCGGTCTCTTCCAGCAGCTCGCGTTTGGCAGCTTCCAGTGGTGATTCTCCCGCATCAACCATTCCACCCGGCAGTTCCAGCGTGGTTTGATCCACTCCAACCCGGTATTGCTCCACCAGTACAATTTCATTGTCTTTTGTGAGCGGGAACATGTTGATCCACTCCGGAGCTTTCAAAACATAGTAAGGATGCAAGGATTGCTGCCTGGCCGGATTTAATTCTAATTGGTGAAGAGAAAAAATGGGAGTTTCAAAGAGTTTCTTATCTTTGAGCAGTTCCCATTCGGGCTTGGTAAATTTGAACGAATTACTCATCAGTAAATTTTTTTATGGATAAACGACTAGAAATTACGAAAGACTCAATCAGCAACGAAAAGGAAATCAATGATCTGGCGAATAAAGCCTGCGATTTGATGGAGAAAATCTATGATGAGGGAGACTATCCGAAGCTGATGATTAAGCGATCCTGGTCGGAGCACAATCCTATCATAACGGGAGAGATGGCTCTTCCACATGCCTATCGCTGGTATTTGACCCGTGAGCTGAAAAAATTGATGCAAAAGGGAGCGGATGTTAAGGTATTTCCATCACGGCCTCGTGTTGAGATGAACGACCCAAATCTGTTTGATAACGCCGACGAAGATGAGTGGGATATCACACAGAAGAAACTGTTTCTGTTTACGCCGGAACGGATTGATATTTCCCTGAACAGGCTGGAACACTACACCGGTACAAAACCTCAGGATTTTCAGCGCTACATATTGTTTACCAACTACGACATGCACGTGGAGGTTTTTAATGCACGCTATCCGGACTGTGTGAAACCGGACAGGGCTGTTCAGATGCCGGCCTATCACCATAAACTTCCCGACAATAAAGGGGTGACGCTGATTAATATGGGAGTAGGGCCATCAAATGCGAAAACAATCTCTGATCACGTTTCCGTGCTTCGTCCGGATGCCATGGTAATGGTGGGACACTGCGGCGGACTTCGAAATCATCAGGAGATCGGGGATTTTGTACTCGCAACCGGTTTTATGCGCGAAGACAAGGTTCTGGATGATATATTGCCACTCAACATCCCGATCACACCCAATCATCTGTTGAATGTTTATTTGAAAGAGGTGATGGATAAATATGAAAGAGACTACCGGCTCGGTACGGTTTATACAACGGCCAACCGGAACTGGGAGTTTATCAAAAAACGAGCGGTAGAGCAGATTCACATCAGTCGGAGTCTGGCGGTGGACATGGAGTCGGCAACGGTGGCAACCAACGGTTATCGCTACCGGGTACCGTTTGCAACGCTGCTATGCGTGAGCGATAAACCGCTTCACGGAAAACCCAAGCTGTCCGGAGCGGCTCAGAGCTTCTATGAAAACTCCAAAGAGCTTCACTTGAAAATGGTAATTGAAGCACTTGACCTGAGTAAAACTCACTATCCGGAAGGATTGCCCAACTCCAGTATCCGTGCAATCAACGAGCCGCTGATGGGTGGGGCGGAATGATGTGATTGGCGAGAGGCCAGACGCAAGTTTAGTATAGATTTATAAAAACAGTTTATTAGCCGGCAGATTTGAAAGAGTCTGCCGGTTTTTTTATGCCTCCGTCAGACTGCTTCATGCGGTTAGACGGATATTTTAAATCAAGATTTAGCTTTTTGCCCGTTCGTCAGTAAGTACTAAATGATGTATGAATTTTCTATAAAGAGTAAATATTTGTTGTTTATCAATAAATTATTGGTGATATTCGAAATGTTCTTTAAATAAATAAATGGATATGAGTTTACCGAATAAGTTTTCAATCTTGGTTTGGACCTGTAATCTTACGCTTGTTGTATTATCAGCGATTATAATTGCTAGCGGTTACTACTATTCTGTTGTGCCCGGCCTGGTTGGTTTGGATAATACTTTCGAAGGGGCAACAAAATATTCTTCCCGATGGTCACAGAACTTTTTATCCGACCACTTTCTTTTTGAACAAATTGTAGATAAAGAAAAAGACATAGATACAGAGAATTATTACTTCGCTTCCACGTGGAATCTTTATCAAATTCCCATTACTGACTCTGTGCGTGTTGAGGTTAATAAAATTGATGAAGAGCTTAGTTCATCAGAAAGTAATTTTGCAGGCATCGTTACTAAAAAAGTAACCGTAAGCGAACCTGCCGGTACTCTACCGGTTCGTTTAGCCGCACCTGCCATACCGCTTGAGCGTGAGCAATATATTTCACTTGCACGCTCAAATATTCTCTTTTTTGCACTTACAGCTATCTACACGTTAATTTTTGTTTGGTTTTTGAGACGGTTTGTATCAGGATTGCGTAAACCTGACTTTTTCAATCGAAAAAATTCCCGAACTTTATACATAACAGCATCTTTGGTGTTGATGGCCCCGTTTTTAATGTGGGGATGGTTTACATGGATACGGCCGGACTTATTCTCGGGATACATCATTGGAAATGCATCTGCACTGGATACAGGTTCGCCACTTCCGGGAGCTCTCATCGTATTTGGTGTTATTTTGTTTGTAATCGCCTGGTGTTTTGATCAAGGCGTAAAACTCCAAAAAGAACAGGAGCTCACGATATGAAAATTTTTGGAAGCTGGTCGATTATCTCTTTTCTGCGCTTTGCAGTTCAATTGATCTGGGCGGTTCTGCTAGTAACAATAGTGGGGCAATTTCTGATGCTTGGCATATTTATTTATTCAGGGGGTGAGATTTGGGGTACATTCTCGGTTTATTTGGATTCATCATTTTTAGTTGATCATCTAAAAGAGATTTTAGCCGACGAACAGGCATTTCTATTCTCCGGAGGTTCTGTAAAAATGAGTTATGTGCCACTCCACGGTGAATTGTTTTTACGTACACTGTTATGGCTAATTCAAATCGGATTAATCGGGTTGGCGCTATACGGTTTTTCAGTGCTGAAACGTGTTCTAAATGCTATGCATATGACGGATACGTTTACGATTCAAAACGGGTCGGATATTCGTATCGTGGGTTTCCTTTTGATTGTAGCCGCACCTCTCAGGTTTCTTTTCGAGTGGGGAGTAAAACTCTATTTTGAATCTCATGTTATGACGGATGAGATCACAGCTGTTTTACCTCCGTTTGACTTTACTTTCTTCTTTGCCGGATTGGTCTGTTTTGTGATAGCTGAGATATTGAATCAGGCTTCTATTATGCATGAAGAACAAAAATTGACGGTGTAATCATGGCCATCATCGTAAACCTTGACGTAATGCTGGCCAAGCGAAAGATGTCGCTGACGGAACTTTCCGAGAAGGTCGATATTACCATGTCGAACCTATCCATTCTGAAAACCGGCAAGGCCCGGGCGATTCGCTTCTCTACCCTTGAGGCAATTTGCGAGGCGCTCGAGTGCCAGCCGGGAGATATTTTGGAGTTTCGGGAAGATGAGGGTTGATGAATATTGAATATCGAATCATGAATATCGAATGTTGAAGTATTGTTCGCCCACAACTTAACGTGAGTTCGATGTAAATACTTTGAATTTTTTTCCAAGAATTGAGACTGTCTCAAAAGTAAAAGTAATCGAGCTTAAGTAATTTAGACGACAAATCCCTCTCTATTAGTTAGAGAGGGAAATAGGGTGAGTCTGAAAGAAAGGTCTAAATTACTTAAGCGGTTTTAGAAGTACTTGAGTGCCAGCCGGGTGATATTTTGGAGTATCGGGAAGATGAGGAATGATGAATATTGAATAATGAATATCGAATGTCGAAGTGTACAACTATAACATAGCATGATTTTAGGCCCGAGCAATAAAGATTAAGCAGACTTCTTCCTACTTCATCATTCAATATTCGACGTTCGATATTCAACATTTCTAAATTTTTTCTGTAAGGATTTCTCTGTTTTTCCCTCTTACATATAAAAAGAGATGATGAAAACAGAGGAATTTGATACGAAAAAATACTTTGGAAGAGCGGTGCGGGACATGCAGCCGGATGAACAACCAAGAGAGAAGTTGCTCAAGTACGGGGCCGATTCTCTTTCCGACGCCGAACTGCTGGCCATTTTGTTACGAACCGGAACCAAAGGGATGAACGTGATCGATGCGTCTCGTGCGCTGCTGGATCGGTTTGATGGCCTGAGGAATTTGTCGCGGCAGAACTGGCAGTCGCTGAAGGTGATTCCCGGAATTGCCAAAGTGAAGGCGCTAACGCTTGAGTCTGTATTTGAGTTGTCCAAGCGGATTCAAATGGCATCGCTTGGCGACCAGGTGAAAATTACATCGCCGGATGATGCAGCCGCTTTTTTTGCTCCGCGTTTGAGAGATCTTCCACACGAGGAGTTTTACGTGGCGTTTTTGAACAATGCGAAAATTTTGACCGGATATAAGAAAATTAGTCAGGGCGGAAATAAGGCTACGGTTGTGGATGTTCCCGAGGTGATGCGTCAGGCTATTTTGAATCAGGCCAATTCGATTTTGGTGGCTCATAACCATCCATCCGGATATGCAAAAGAGTCTGCTTCAGATATAAACCTGACGAACCGCATTATTGAAAGCGGCAAACATATTGGAATTCCACTGGATGATCATATCATTATAGCGGGAGATCAGTACATAAGCTTCAGAAATAAAAACCTGATTCGCTAGTGGAGTCTTAGGATTTGAATTGAGAAACATTATTTACCTACGCTTTTACACGTATAATCTAATTTGCTCAAAACTTGCCAACTGTTATCTTCATATCTCTAAACAAAAACCAAATGGGGTATGGACTATTCTGAACTTGTAGATGCATTACGGAATGGGGATAGCAATTCTGTGAATGAGATTTGTTCCGATTCGCTGATCATCTTAAAAAAATATCTGATTGCCACCATGGGGGCCACGCCTCATGATGCCGAGGATGCTGTTCAGCAGATGTTCGAATATTTGATTCCAAAAATCCGCATGGATGTAATTGATAATCCGGGCGGCCTGGCAAAATATATGATGAAGGCTTCCAGGCACAGCTATCTGAATCTATTGAGAGATGATGATTTTAACGACCATGAAGTTCTGAGCGAGGAGCCGCATGTGGATGAGAATCAGATATGGAACCTGGTTAATGATGAGAGGGCAAAAATTTTAAAAATCTGTATTGAACAGCTCAAAACCCATTATCGCGCTCTGGTAGACTTCATTTTCAAGTATCCTGAAGCGGATGCCAAAGACGTTGCCGAAAAATTTGACATTTCACTGAATAATGCGTGGCAGCGTAAGCACAGAGTTATTAAGCAGTTAACTTCCTGTGCTGAAAAACATTATTAAAAAGTTAATTTATTCTGTAAGGATTGTTGAAAATCGGTTTCTTACAGCTGAATTCTGTGTTTGAAAATTCAGAGCTATCGAATAGTAAATAAAGAGAAATGTCAGAAAAAGAGATCTACAGAGAAATTACCCGTTATATAGATGGAGATCTTTCTAAGGAAGAGGTTGAGAACCTTTGGGCTCAGTTTGTGGATAATCCTGAGTACTACAAGTGGTTTGAAACAGAATTACATTTGAAAGATCTGGCGAAAAAGGCATCCCAGTCTAATATCCATTCTATCCAATCGGATTCTGAAGAGGACACCCCCAAAAGTTTCTGGAAGAGTTCTAAAGGCTGGATTTTAGCAGCGGCTGCAGCGGTGCTGATCAGTTTTGGATTGCAGCTATTTTCAGTAAGTGATACGGATATCTCCCATCCGGACTCCATTTCAAAAATTGACTTAAATGAAATGTCGGGTTCCGATATTCTGCGTTCAGAAGGAGATGTTTCGCAAACGATGGATATTGAGATAAACAGAGCCTTAGCATCTGCCTACGAAGACGACTCGGAAGGTGCCGTAAGAAAATTCAGGGCATTGCTTGCTTCAGGATCCTGATCCTCAACAGAAAGCTAGAATTGAGCTGAATCTTGGAATCCTGTACTACAACATGGCAGATTATGATCAGGCGGAAAGTATTTTTTGAGTCTGTAGCCAAGACAGAGGCGATGAACAGATTTTTCACGGAAAAAGCGTGGTGGTTTTTAGGAAACGCTTACTTGAATTTGGAAAAGCTTGAAGAAGCAAGAGAAGCCGTTTATAACGCCTATACATCCGACGGCAGATATGTGGATGTTGCACAATCCCTCTTAAATAAACTTGATGAAGAATTAGACAATGAACCTCCGGTTCAGGCAGATACGGAAACGCCTGAAAAATAAACCGAATTATTCACGAAGGAGTATATTACCAGGGTTATAATATTGATTTGTTTGTATGATTTCTCGGTGAATATTCCGGGTTAAGGTCACTTGGATGTTGAACAGGGAATTGGCGGATTGCCTGCTTTTACGTGATTCATCAGGAACCGATGTATTGAAAGCTCTTCCTCATCCTTGCCGGGCTTTACTTTTTTATACTTGCCATTCGGTTTGAGTACCCATCTCTGTTGATTGTCTTTCATATTTAGGTTCAGAAAGAACTTTAAATATTTTTTGAGTGCGGTGTTTTCAATAGGAGCTAAAACTTCGACACGCGCGTCAAGATTGCGGTGCATCCAATCTGCCGATCCAATAAAGTATTTATCCTCACCTTCGGAATGAAAGTAGTAGCAGCGGGAGTGTTCCAAAAAACGTCCGATTACGGCGTGAACATGTATGTTTTCGCTTAGTCCCTTTTTTTGTGGAATTAATCTGCAGACGCTTCTTACAATCAGGTCGATTTTAACACCAGCCTCCGAGGCTTCATAGAGCTTTTGAATAATTAACGGATCTTCAAGATTATTCATTTTACCTATAATGCGTGCTTCCTTTCCATTTTTGGCAGCTTTAATTTCTCCATCAATCAGATCTGTAATTCGCTGTCGCATATGTTTCGGAGCAACAAGCATCTTTTGGTACGACTGATCCGGCGCATAACCAGTAAGCAGATTGAATATATCCGTTACATCAGATGCCAGATCTTCCCGGCAGGTAAAGTATCCCAGGTCTTCGTAGAGCTGTGCTGTGTCGGGGTGATAGTTACCGGTGCCGATATGCAGATATCTTCTCAAGCCATCGTCCTCTTCTCGTACCACAATGGTGAGCTTGGTGTGAATTTTCAGCCCTGCAATTCCGTATGAGACATGGGCTCCGGCTTTTTCAAGTTTTTGGGCCCAGGAAATATTGCGCTCTTCATCAAAACGTGCTTTCAGTTCAACCAAAACAGCAACCTGCTTATCGGCTTCGGCAGCTCGAACCAGGGCGTGCATCACCGGCGAATCGCTGGAAGTTCTGTACAGTGTCTGTTTGATAGCAAGCACTTTTGGATCTTTGGCGGCTTCTTCGACAAATCGCTGGGTGGACGTTTCAAAACTTTGATAGGGATGATGGACTATAAAATCCCCATCACGTATCGCATTAAAAATATCCGGTAATTCTTCGTCTAGTTCGTGTTTGAAAACAGGATGAAGTGTTGGCGTCCACGGAGTATCTTTTAAATGACTGTAGCCTTCGATATCGTAAAGTTGAGTTGCGTCTGCGAGACCTAGCGGACCGTCCATTTCAAAAACATCGTGTTTTTGGATCTTTAACTGATTGAGCAGGAAATTTTTCACATCATCCGGCATCTCCTTATCAATTTCCAGCCGTACAATTTCTGCAAAACGCCTCTCTCTGAGTTCGTCTTCAATAAGCTCAAGCAGATCATCAGCCTCTTCTTCATTCCGTTCGATATCTGCGTTGCGCGTAACGCGAAAAATGTGCGCAGAAACAATATCCATACCGGGAAAAAAGCTGGAAATTTTCTGTTTGATGAGGTCGCTCGTAGAGAGTAAAATCACTTCATTCTTATCTTTTTGAAGTGTAATCCAGCGGGGTCTGTTTGCAGGTACCTTAACTCTTGCAAAGTGATGTTTGTCGGATTTCTTTTCCTTTAGTTTTACGGCAAGTGAGCGGCTTTTATTAGAAATAAAAGGGAATGGATGGGCTTCATCGACAGCCAGAGGCGTAATAATAGGGTAGAGCTGTTTTAAAAAGTAGTCGTCAGCTTTCTCTTTCAGCTCATCATTCAGCTTTTTGTAGTTTAAGATTTTGATGCCTTCTTTTTGGAGGGCGGGTAGCAGATCGTTGAAAAAGCAGTCGCGGTAAGCCCGAATCATCTTGCCGATATCTTTCCGTATGGCTGTGAGTTGTTCCTTGGGGGTGAGCCCATCCAGGGAGAGCTCTCTTACACCCGCATGAAACTGCCGCTTCAGTCCGCCAACACGCTTTTGGTAAAACTCATCCAGGTTGGAACAGACGATGCCGATAAACTTCACTCTTTCAAGCAGGGGGTTATTTGGATTTTGAGCTTCATGCAGAACTCGCCAGTTAAATTTCAGCCAGCTCAACTCGTAGTTGATGAAATACTCTTTGCCAAATATCTTTAGATCGCTGGGTTGATCATCCGGATTTAATCCTTTATTACTCAATACTTCATTCTTTTTTTGATTAACAGATGCTTTTTTATCTGCATTGGCAGAGTTTTTTAACAGTATACCCGGCAGACGTGATGAATTAGCCATAGCTCAGTTGCGATAAGCAATTACAGTTCAAAATAAGTATTATAATGTTACCTAAGTTTAAACAAATCAGACAAGATTCGCTTTGCAAAACCCTTTATTAGATCCTGAAGAAAAAGATTTTACAGTAGAAGAAAACCTTCGGCCTTCGTCCCTCAGTGAATTTGTTGGTCAGCAAAAAGTGATCAGTAATCTGAATGTATTTATTCAGGCCGCTAAAAAGAGAAACGAAGCGCTCGATCATGTTATTCTATCCGGTCCTCCGGGATTGGGAAAAACCACGCTTGCCTACATTGTAGCTTCGGAGATGGGAGTTCAGATCAAACCGACAACCGGACCCGTACTGGAGAAACCGGGAGATCTGGCCGGGCTACTGACAAATCTGGAGAAGGGTGATGTTCTGTTCATTGATGAAATTCACCGTCTCAACCCGGTTATTGAGGAGTATCTCTATTCTGCGATGGAGGATTATAAGCTGGATATCGTGATTGATTCGGGACCGAATGCCCGCAGTGTTCAGATCGACCTGAATCATTTTACGCTAGTCGGCGCAACCACACGAAAAGGACTGTTGACGGCTCCGCTGCGAGCCCGGTTTGGAATCGATATGCGGCTCGACTACTACGATACAGAGCTTTTGCAGAGAATTGCTCTGCGGACAGCCCACATTCTCAACTTTGGGATCACGGAGTCCGGTGCGCACGAAATTGCACGTCGGAGTCGGGGGACTCCGCGAATTGTGAACAAGCTTTTGAGGAGAACCCGGGACTTTGCACAGGTTGACGGACTGACGGAGATTGACGACAAGATTGCCGATAAAGCACTGAATGCGTTGGATGTGGATCAAAACGGCCTTGATGATATGGATGTCCGGATTTTGAAGGCGATTATTGAAAACTATAGTGGCGGACCCGTTGGGCTGAGCACGCTTGGCGTGGCCGTAGGAGAAGATAAAGGGACGATTGAGGAGGTGTACGAACCATTCTTAATTAAAGAGGGTTTTATGCAGCGAACGCCCAAAGGTCGTGTGGCGGCCGCAAAGGCGTATCAATATCTTGGAATCAGTAACTCCGGTTCCGGAGATAACAAAGATCTCTTTTCAGGGGATAAGTAAAATTGTAATGAGTGAAAACCTTACAAAATTTTCGTACTTTCAATCCGCTTTTAAATCAACGAATTAATTTCTACAGACAATTTTGATGAAAAGATTATTTACTTCCGAATCGGTATCAGAGGGGCACCCGGACAAAGTTTCAGACCAGATATCAGATGCAATTTTAGACGCTATGTTGAAGGACGACCCAAATTCACGGGTTGCCGTTGAAACCCTTGTAACGACAGGACTGGCCGTTGTTTCGGGCGAGGTTACAACCGATTCTTACGTTGATGTACAGGAAACGGTTCGGGAAGTAATACGCGATATTGGCTATACCAAACCGAGCTACAGGTTTGATGCCGACTCGTGCGGAGTGCTGACCACCATTCATCAGCAGAGTCCTGATATTGCGCAGGGTGTTGATGAGTCCGGTGAGAAAGAGCAAGGTGCCGGCGACCAGGGAATGATGTTTGGGTATGCGAACCGGGAGACCGAGCAGTATATGCCGATGACGCTTCAGTATTCTCACGATCTGCTTCGCAAACTGGCTCACATTCGCAAAGAGACAGCGCTGATGCCGTATCTGGGTCCGGATAGCAAGAGCCAGGTAACGGTTGAGTATGATGAAAACCGGCAGCCGAAACGTATCGACACAATTGTGATCTCTACCCAGCACGATGAGGGAGTTGAGCAGTCTCAGATCAAACAGGATATCAAGAAGCATCTGATTGGAGAGGCAATACCGGAAGAATTTATGGATGCCAACACCATTTTGCACGTGAACCCAACCGGCAAGTTTGTGATTGGCGGTCCGCACGGTGACACGGGTCTAACGGGAAGAAAAATTATTGTAGATACCTATGGCGGACGCGGTGCACACGGCGGCGGTGCTTTTTCAGGTAAGGATGCATCAAAAGTGGACCGAAGTGCTGCATATGCCACTCGCCACATCGCTAAAAATATTGTAGCAGCAGAACTCGCGGATGAGTGCCTGGTTCAGGTAGCCTACGCGATTGGAGTTGCCGATCCCGTTTCTATCAATGTGAATACCTATGGTACAGGAAAAGTGGACGACATGAAGCTGGCCGAAGCGATCATGAAGACGTTTGATCTAACCCCTGCAGGGATCATCAAAAGGCTGGACCTGAAAAAACCCGTATTTAAGAAAACCGCAGCGTACGGACATTTTGGCCGCGACGAGTTCACCTGGGAGAAGCTCGATTTTGTAGATCAAATAGCGAATGCGGTTAAATAGTCTTGAGTCATGAGATGTGAGTCTTGAGAATTCCCTCGTCCGGAGCTCCGCTCCGCGACGACAAGCATGCAGCTCTGCTGCAAAATTCTATTGGCGGTAATACCGCCTCTATTCCATTCGGAGCGCCACACCACGCTCTCTGTTCGGCGGATGAATGTTGACCGCCGCTCATATATCCTGGGTTTCACCCAGGGCTAATCACATATCACCCCGCCGGGGTGATTTCTGAATTCTTTCAGATTTAAACACACCTCTGAATCTTACTCCCGATCAAAAACATCAAGACAGTTTAGAGGAGT
Organism: Rhodohalobacter sp.; assembly: GCF_034521535.1. GTDB lineage: Bacteria > Bacteroidota > Rhodothermia > Balneolales > Balneolaceae > Rhodohalobacter. Next base: position 22,959 of record NZ_JAXHMF010000010.1, read on the forward strand.
GGTTCTTTCCCTCGTCCCGGTGCTCCGCTCCGCGACGACAAACACGCAGCTCCGCTGCAAAATTTGATCTGCGTGAATACCGCCTCTGTTTCATTCGGAGCTTCAAACTACTCTCTCTATTCGGCGGAAATTTATTTCTTTGTTTTAGTGCTATAAACAGGCCATTCCGCCGGGGTGATTTCTGAATTCTTTTAGCCTAGAACACATCTCTGAATCTTTCTCCCGATCAAAAATATCAGAATAGTTTAGAGGAAAGTTTGTTGAAAATCCCCTCTTGAGAGGGGAAAAGTTAAGGTGAGAATGCGTGAGCATTGCTCACTGTACGAGGGGTGTGTTAAAGGAAATGTGGATTTTGAAGTAATTCGCAATTTTGAGGTGCGCACCTCACCTAGCGTTGAACACACCTCTGTTTTTATAACCTTTCTAAAACCCATTGCACGAACCGGCGAACTGTACTCCTATTTAAGGTTTCAGATAACAGCCCATTCATGCCCTATTTATTCAGATATTTAACTTCTCGACTTCATCCCGATAAAAGGCTATCGGGATTTCGCTCGAAGTGACGGTAATAATAAATTACATTTTGAAGCCTGAAGCCTGAAGCCTGAAGCCTGAAGCCTGCAAAAAATCTTTATTTCTTTTTACAAACAGGCTCCGAATAACTATGTTAATTCATCTTGTTAACGTAAACCAAACTGAGTCAGATTTATGAGAAAACTGCTTACTGTATGTGTGATGTTGAGCCTGTGGGCCATTAGCCTGCAAGCACAAGATCGACCGCATGTTTTTGAAGGTGCGGAGATCATCCCGATTGCGGGAGATGTTATTTCCAACGGTGTGTTGGTGGTACAAAATGGAAAAATTGAAGCTGTAGGTGAGGCGGGATCCGTCTCGATCCCGCGAAATGCCGTTCGCGTGGATGCCTCCGGGAAAGTAATCATGCCGGGACTGGTGGATACCCATTCCCATATCGGAGAGGGAGATGGCGGTGATCGATCCGCAACGCTCCATCCGGATGTCCGCATCATGGATACGATAGATCCGAGAAGCAAAACCTTTTACAAGGCACTTGCCGGCGGATTAACCACGGTAAATATCATGCCGGGTTCGGGACATTTAATGAGCGGACAGACGGTGTACGTGAAAACGAGTCCGAAAAATACGATCGAAGAGATGCTGATTATGGTAGATGAAGAGACCGGTATTTACGGCGGACTGAAAATGGCCAACGGAACCAATCCGCTTCGTTCAGACGGATCACCCGGTACCCGTGCAAAATCTGCAGCGATGGTTCGATCCCTCTATTTAAAGGCACAGGAATATCAGAGAAAAATTGAAGAGGCCGACGGTGATCCTGAAAAAATGCCGGCGCGCGATCTGGAGATGGAAACCCTGGTTGAAGTTCTGGAAGGAAAACGCATTGTTCACAACCACACACATCGTCATGATGATATTCTGACGGCCATTCGCCTTTCTGAAGAGTTTGGCTACCGGCTGGTTCTGCAGCATGTGAGTGAAGCGTGGAAAGTGGCTGATGAAATTGCCAACTCAAATGTGGTCGGATCATCTATTATCGGTTTGGATTCACCGGGCGGTAAGATGGAGACGATTGAAATTTTTGATATCAACGGACGCGAATTGGAAAAAGCCGGCGCGGATGTGGCGTTTCATACCGACGACCCGATTGTAGATTCCCGTTTTCTGTTCCGGATGGCTGCATTGGCAGTGAAAGAAGGAATGAGTCGCGAGAAAGCTCTTGAGGCGTTGACGCTTGCCGGTGCAAGAATGCTGGATCTTGACCATCGTGTCGGTTCATTGGAAAGCGGCAAGGATGCTGATTTTATCATTCTCTCGGGAGATCCTTTCAGCGTTTATACGCATGTGGAGCAGACCTGGATTGATGGAGAAAAAGAGTGGGACCGTGAAGATCCCGAACTGGGAAAATATGCTACCGGCGGTTACGATATTTTCCGGGCAACTACACTTCACACTCACCACTAAGGAGGCCGAATTATGATGAACAAAAAATTGAAAGAAATGAAGAATAAAGTGAAATTTTCAGGCCTTGTCATGGCAGTGATGATATTTTCGGTGTCCCTTTTTGCCGACGCTGCAGATGCTCAGATCGCCGTAAAAGGTGAAACGGTTTACACCATGAACGGCAACGCCATTTCAAATGGCGTGGTCTTGATCAGGGATGGCAAGATTGAAAGGGTTGGTTCAGCCAATCGGATCAATATTCCGTCCGGATACGAAGTGCACGAGGCCAAAGTGGTTACCCCCGGACTCATCGACGCACGTTCTGTGGTTGGCCTGGCCGGATATTACAACCAGGAGCACGATCAGGATCAGCTGGAGACATCCTCTGCAGTTCAGCCGGAACTGCGTGCCTCCGACTCCTACAATGCGCGTGAATTCCTGGTTCAGTATTTGAGGGAGCACGGGATTACAACCATCCAGACCGGCCATGGTCCGGGAGCCGTGATCAGCGGACAGATGATGATTGTTAAACCTATCGGATCAACCGTGGATGAGGCTCTGATACAGGATGCCACCATGCTGTCCATGACCATGGGATCCGGAGTGAGACGAAATTTCAGTTCGCCCGGAACACGATCAAAAGCTGTTGCGGTTTTAAGGCAGGAGCTGATCAAGGCTCAGGATTATTCAGCCAAAAGAGCAGAAGGTGAAACCAACGGAACGGATTTGAAATCTGAAGTTTTGGCCGATCTGATCGACGGTAACATTACGGCAATGGTGTATGCTCAAACCGCGCAGGATATCAATACAGCTCTTCGGATTCAGCGGGAGTTTGGCTTTCCAATGGTTCTGGAAGGAGCTGCCGAAGCCTACCTGATGATCGATGAGATTAAGGAGTCGGGAGTTCCGGTCATTATTCATCCTACAATGGCCCGGCCGGGTGGTGAGATGAAAAACGTCAGCTTTGATACAGCAGCCAAACTGCATGAGGCCGGTATTCCGGTCGCCTTCCAGAGCGGATACGAGGGATACGTGCCCAAAACAAGGGTGGTCCGTTACGAAGCCGGGATTGCCGCCGCGAACGGGCTGGGAATGGAGAACGCTCTTCACGCTCTGACAGTCGGCGCCGCTGAGATTCTGGGAATTTCGGATCGGGTGGGAACACTCGAGCGCGGCAAAGATGCGGATGTCGCTATGTTTGACGGTGATCCGTTTGAGTATCTGACGAACGTTCAGGGAGTGATTATCAACGGTGAGGTGGTTTATAAGCCGGAGTAATTCAAAACTCATCAATATCTATAAAGCCCTTCTTCAATAACATTGGAGAAGGGCTTTTTAGTTTAAGGATCAGAAGGGTTCACCGCGAGGACGCAAAGGGCGCGGAGAAGAAATTGTTGGTCGCGGGATACATCCCCGCGAAAAGTCGGCAGGCAGGAGTTGAGAGAGCCTCTACGTCTCCTGGAATTCATCCTGCTGCAGCAGAACCTCGCCAAAGGACATCTCCTCTCCGGCAAGTACCAGTGCTGTTGTAGGCAGGTCTTTCAGCCGTTCCTGTATCGAATCGTAATAAGCAACAAAGTCATCGCCGGGTGTGGCCATACCCAATAAAATAAGATCGGCGTTGCTTGATGAGGCGTGCAGAATTTCTTTAAAAGACCGGCCCTCGGAAACAATGAGTTCAATGGACGCCTCAATACGAATCTTGTTGAGGATTTTCACAAGATTTTTCCGGATACCTTCAACAGCATTTTCATGTTTCACTACCATCTTGATGGTAACATCGGCATTGTGCCAGCGTATACTGCTTTGCAGCATGTAGGTCAGCAGAATCATGAGGCCGCCATTCTTTTTCAATCCGCCCCACCACACGTCGATTTTCTGGTAGTTGTTGAAATGCACTTCTTTGTTGTCGTGTATAATGATGACATTTCTTTTTTGGTGATAGAAATACCGGATCATATCGCAGTACTTATCGCGAATTTCAAGATTTTCGCTATCTCCAAGAATTATGGTATTGGGCACCAGAGTTCCGAGACCATAGGAATCGACCAGTCGCTTTGCTCCCTCAAATGAATCGGGTGCGGAAATAACCCGGACCAATCCCTGAACACTTCGTTTTGCAAGATAATCCCGGACATTCGCTTCCATACTGGATCGTTGCTGGATCCTAACCTTGTCGCTTGTTATAACGGAGGAAACGGTTAATATTCCGCGTCCCTGTGTCAATGAGGAGGCAAACTCGATGAGATGCCATCTTTTGGTTGGGCTTCCGGAAAGTACCAGCGGATGAGGTCTCCAGGTTTTCTCCTCTTCTGTATCATCCAAACGCATGAGCCCGCCGCGAATCAGGGCCATCCAGATACCTCTTCGTACATCACCCCAGGTGGTTTTTAACTCTCTGCTTTCGAGCCATGCAAAGATGACGGCTACAAACACAAAAGCGATACCGGTAGCCACTGCGTTAATCAGGAACATAACGCTGATACAGCCGATAGCCCCCAACAGTGAAAAGATCCAGTGAACTTTAAACTTCGGCCTGAATGAGGGACTGCCGAGCAGGCGCTCTGTACCTGCGGCAATATTCAGAACTCCGTATGTGGTGAGGAAGAACATGGTTAAGATGGGGGCGATCAGGTTCAAGTCTCCCATCGCAACGGCAACAAGAGCGATACCCATAGTGAGTATTGTTCCCAGGCGGGGCGTGTCATCTTCACCTTCACCGCGTCCCAGCCAGCGAAGCCAGCGGGGCAGAACACCGTCGCGGGCCAACGCCTGCAGAACTCTTGGCGCTCCCAGAATACTTCCCACTGCACTCGAAAGAGTGGCGCCCCAAACACCGATCAAAATGGCATCACCCCAGTAGGAGATTTTGCGCATAATTAGCGGGTCCTCAATCAGGGTGATGGCGTCTGCCCGGTTTGCCAGTATAATCGGCAGGAGCATATAAATGACATACCCGACTCCAATGGCATAAAACGTACCTTTTGGGATCGATTTGGCAGGTTCCTTTAGATCGCCGGACATATTCACACCCGCCATAATACCCGTTACGGCCGGGAAGAAAACCGCAAACACAACCCAGAAACTTTCCGAATTCCGGTCGGCCGCTCCCCACATTTCAATGGATGACTCTTCAATTGGGCTTCCGAATATCAGCGAAAGCAAGGATAATCCAATCCCAAACATGATAAAATACTGTGCCCGGATGGCGGCCTTTGCGGAAACGAGCGCCAGTGCCGCAACCGCAACTGTAGTGACAATGCCTACCCATTTGAAATTCAGATTTGGAAAAACGCTGACAATACTTTCTGCAAAACCAATGGTGTAGAGTGCGACTGATAGGGCCAGAGCAAAAAAGAGCGGAATTCCGATAGCACCGCCCGATTCAATTCCCAGCGAACGGCTGATCATGTAGTAGGCTCCGCCGATTCGCACCCGCTGATCCGTTGCGATGGATGCAATTGAAAGTGCAGTAAGGAAAGTAATTGAAGTGGCGATTGTAACAACGATAAGAGAACCGATCAGCCCTACATTTCCTACAACCCAGCCAAATCGCAGATACATGATAACGCCAAGGATGGTAAGAATGGAAGGTGTAAACACCCCGCCAAATGTTCCGAGCCCGGATTCTTTGGGCTCTATTACATGTTCATGATTGCCAGATTTGTTGCTGAAGGGATTCTGCATCTATCGATTTCGAATAGTATATGTTGATTATAGGTCGATATAAAAGTCAGACTGAAAGTACAGTATTTGAACCAAAAGAGTAAAGGATTAGTCGAATCTAAATTAATAGATAAAGATAACTATGAAAGTGAACGTAAAATTCACCGCGGAGTCGCGGTGTACGCAAAGGAGTATGGGAGATTTTTATACATGACCTAGGTAAATATTAGATGGATTTCTGGGGATTCCTCCACTGCAACCCGACAAAAAAAAGCAGTCGGGGTTTCCAGTCGGAATGACAGGCTACAAATGGGAATAGGCGGCGGGCAGCTCTCACCATTTTTCCCATATACAGTTTTCTGCCCGCCTGCGCCGAGGCTACGAAGGACAGGCCCGCTGCTGCCTTACCCAGTACCATGTCGTCCCGACTAAGAGAGTGTAGCGAACGCTTGGAGGGATCTCATTGAAAAAGGCTATAATCGCTTTAATACTTTATTTAGATATTGAAGCCTTCACCAATATTATTAAAGATGTGTACACACGGTAGCTCACCAAAGGGGGGTGTCAAGTCACAAAGTTTCACGAAGTATAAACTGCGAGAAAATCTGTTTAGAATTTTAACTCCGGTTATTTTCAAAAATCACCGATTGAACCTCCCCTAAATCACTTCGTGGGAATCGCTGCGCTCGGAGCCCCTCCTTGAAAATGAGGGGACTTTCGTTCATCAAAATATTACGAAATCTCATTGAACACCCCTCGCCTTCACTCTGTTACGGCACTCCCCTCAAGGGGAGACTTTACCACACAACCCATTCATGGGTTACACACACGAGCGTGGGATTTATCCCCGCGACCTACCCATTCCACCTCTGCGCCCACCGCGCCTCCGCGGTGAACCACTGAACGCATCAGACCGATCAGATTGTTATTAATTATTCTGCAAATCCATTCTGCCATTCGGGTAAATAGTTTCGTATTTTTACACGTTTGCGGAATCATCTAATTAACGCTTCATGAGCGAATCAGCTATCGAAAAGAAAGAAAGTTCAAAAAACGGAGTCCCTACTTCAGAACGCCCCATCATTGTAAAGGGAGCAAGGGTTCACAATCTTAAAAATATTGACGTTGAAATACCCCGGAACAGGCTCACGGTCGTAACGGGGGTATCCGGTTCAGGTAAGTCCAGCTTGGCATTCGATACGATCTATGCCGAGGGTCAGCGCCGCTATGTGGAGAGCCTGTCGAGCTATGCCCGCCAGTTTCTGGAGCGGATGGACAAGCCCGATGTCGATTTTATGCAGGGGATTTCTCCGGCGATGGCCATTCAACAGAAGACAACCAGCAGCAATCCCCGCTCCACGGTTGGGACTTCCACGGAGATCTACGACTACATGAGGCTGCTCTTTGCCAGAATCGGGAAGACAATCTCACCAAAGTCAGGCAAACAGGTTCAGAAAGATACGCCCGAGACCATCATCAAGGAGCTGTTTGATGAGCTGGAGGAGAAGACCAAATTTTATGTTCTCTTTCCGATCGATTTGCGAGAGGGTCGGAAGATGGAAGAGCAGCTCACCGTGTTGAAAGAGAAGGGGCTCACGCGTCTGCTGAAGGTGGATGATGAGCAGATGGTGGATTTGAGCGGTGATGATGTGGATCCGAAAAAGATCAAGCCGAAAGATTACCGTGTGTTGGTTGATCGCCTCGCCCTGAAAAAGGATGACGATGGCAGGAGTCGTCTGGCCGACTCTATAGAAACGGCTTTCAGAGAAGGAAACGGACGCTGTTCCATCAAAGTAAGAGATGGTAAAGAGTATCCGTTCAGTGAACGGTTTGAACGCGACGGGATGGAGTTCCTGGAGCCTACGCCACAGATGTTTTCGTTCAACAACCCGTTTGGCGCCTGCGATACATGCGAGGGATTTGGCCGGGTGGCCGGAATCGATGAAGATCTGGTAATTCCAGATCACGATAAGACGATTCGAGGCGGTGCCGTTGCTCCGTTCGATTCGCCAAAGTTCAGCAAATATTTAAAGGATTTTATCAAAGTGGCGGCTAAGGATCAGCTGCCGATTGACGTGCCGTACAAAAATCTGGATAAGAAAACGAAGCGCATCTTGTGGAACGGGAAAGGCGGGTATGCCGGAATCCACGGGTTTTTTAAGGATGTTAAGAGTCAGTTCTACAAGGTGCACATGCGCGTGCTCTACTCCCGTTATCGGGGATACAGCCGCTGCCCGGATTGCGAAGGATATCGCGTGCGTAAAGATGCGCTCTATATAAAAGTGGGCGGTATGCACATCGGAGAGGTCTCGGAGATGACGATCGGTCACGCCCGCGAGTTCTTTGAAGACCTGACGCTCTCCGATTTTGAAAAGGAGGTGGCAGGACAGATTTTGTATGAGATCAGAAAACGCCTGAAATATCTGGATGAGGTCGGGCTGGATTACCTCACGCTGGAACGTCTCACAAATACATTAAGTGGTGGAGAGTCGCAGCGGATCAGCCTGGCAAACTCACTGGGGAGCTCGTTGATCGGAAGTTTGTATGTATTGGATGAGCCGACAATCGGACTTCATCCCAGAGACAACAACAGGTTGATCAATATTTTGAAATCACTTCGGGATATCGGAAATACCGTACTGGTTGTGGAGCACGATCCGGAGATGATTAAGGCGGCGGATAATATTATCGATATCGGGCCATTTGCGGGAAGCTATGGCGGGGAAGTGGTTTACAGCGGTCCTTATGATGAACTTTTAGAATCGAATACGCTCACCGGAAAATATCTGAGCGGCAAGAAAAAGATTCCTGTCCCTGAAAAACGCCGGAAAGGAAATGGGAAGTCACTGCTGGTTGAGGGTGCATCCGAGCACAACCTGAAGAGCATTGATGTGGAGTTTCCGCTCGGCAAACTGGTTACCGTAACGGGAGTTTCCGGCTCCGGTAAATCGACTTTGGTTCACGACACGCTCTATGCATCTATTCAGAACGAGTTGGGAACGTGGAAAGAGAAGATCGGAAGGCATCGCAAACTGAGTGGACTGCGACACGTGGAAGCGGTTGAGATGGTGGATCAAGGTCCAATCGGGCGCTCTACACGATCAAATCCGGCTACCTACACGAAATCATTTGATGGCATTCGCGATCTGTTTTCAAATACCCGTCAGTCTAAAATTATGGGCTACACACCCGGACATTTTTCATTCAATGTGCCGGGCGGACGCTGCGAGGCGTGTCAGGGTGAGGGCGTGCAGAAGATCGAGATGCAGTTTATGGCCGATATTGAACTGGTTTGTGAGGAGTGCGGGGGAACACGGTTCAGGAAAGAGATACTGCAGGTAAAATATCGCGGTAAAAATATTCACGATGTACTGGAGATGAGCGTAAGCGACGCCCTCGACTTCTTTGTGGATGAGGCGTCGATCGTAAATAAACTTCAGCCGCTGGATGATGTTGGGCTCGGCTATTTGAAACTGGGTCAAAGTGCGACCACACTTTCCGGGGGTGAGGCACAACGCGTGAAACTGGCGAAATTCCTCTCCAAGACCAACAACCAGCATACACTCTACTTTTTTGATGAGCCGACCACAGGACTCCATTTTGAGGATATTGCGAAATTGCTGAAGTCATTCAACGATCTGGTGAATCAGGGGCATTCGGTTATTATTATTGAGCACAACCTGGATGTGATCAAGTCGGCCGACTGGATTATTGATATTGGTCCGGAAGGTGGATTTGGCGGTGGACAGGTAGTAGCGACAGGTACCCCGGAGGATATCGCGGCAGTGGAGGAGAGCCATACCGGGCGGTTTTTGAGAGAGGTGTTATAAAAGTGTTCAGAAAATTAAGATTATGACCATTCGAAGCCACTTTGATTCAGTTCAGGGTGGCTTTTGTTTTTGGGTATAGGAAAGTTGGGCTCATGTTGATTTATGTAGTTTACACCATCAATTCATGCTGAATGATAAAGCTGTAAGACTATTCTTTGGCATCAAAGCCTATAAGTATTGTTAACCAAACCCTTACAGGCTGAAAGCCTGAGACAACCCAGCTTGGGGCAGCGCCCCAAGTCAACAGGTTAAACCTAAATTCAACAATACTCATGCCGACCAAGACAGAACCTGGATTATTATCCTCGATTCATAAAATATCTATTTTATTTAATGGACAATTTTGATTAATTGATGTAACAAACAATGAGGGAAACTATCCTGAATAAAACAAACACCTTAAAAGATAGAGGTACATTATGAAAAAGCTAACAAGTCTGCTAATCATACTATTTATGACAGCAGCTATGATACAACAAGCAAATGCACAGAGTCCGGTCAGTTTTGGATTGCAAGCGGGAATGAATATTTCAAATTTTAGCGGTTCAGATTTTGAATATGAGGCCAAAACCGGATTAACGGTAGGTGCTACTCTGGATATATCTCTTCCGGCTATACCGTTTGGTATTGTAAGTGGCGTAAACTACACTCAAAAAGGTGCCAAATTAGAAGATGAGGGTGTCTCCGGTAAAATTAAGGTCGATTACATTGAAGTTCCGATAATGGCTAAATTTCAATTAGGCCCTCCCGGACCTATCACTCCTCATTTTTTATTCGGCCCGTATATCGGATTTAATATGAATGCAGAAGCGGAGTTTGATGACGGTGAGTTTTTTGCTGGAGGTGATATCAGTGATTTTACCAAAAGCACTGAGTTTGGTGGAGTTGCAGCTGTTGGACTCGACTTTAGTCTGGGTATAACGAAGTTAAATGCACAGGCTCGTTATAGTTACGGTTTTTCATCCGTTTTTGAAGATGATTCTGATGACGGTGAGAAAAACGCCGTACTCTCGGTTGTAGTTGGAATCATGTTTTAAAGAATCAATGAATCGTTTTAACTAAAAGCCCCGGAATAAACTTCGGGGCCTTTTTTTGGCCTGATTACACTTTAAAACTGTGTTCGATTATTAAATGGATCATTCATTGAACATGTCAGTCATTACTTTTTTACCACGAAGACGCTAAGACCCGAAGTAACACGATGTAATATAAAAACAGACAATTAACCTTCGTGGCTCCATAAAATAGATTTATTGATTATTTGCCTCTTAATATTCTCACATTCTGGGAAGGACGGGAATTTTAAATACTTAAATCGAACTCAGATTTTATCTGCTTCTTTACTTTGTAAATGAATTTATGATCAGCAAACTGCTATACCTGAATTGGAAAATGTTCTTGTCGAAACTGACAACGTTTCAGACAATTTTGCTGATTGGGTACGGTCTCTTTTTATTTGTGACGCTGATCAATTTAATGGGCTCGGCACTGGTTGTGGTTTTTCTTGATTCCACTTCTGAACTTGCGGTTGAGCTTCCATGGCTGACCCCGGAAATACATCAGCTTATTATCCTGGTCTTTGCCAACGTGTTTTGGATTATGCACTTCTCCTTTACAAGCACACGCCTGTTGAATATGGAAGAGAACAGGAAATTGCTTGCGCTGGGCTATCCGGCAGGTAAACTCTCTTGGCACCTGAATCTGATGGCGCTTTATCATCCGGTCAATATGATTTACAATATTACCTGGCTCGTTTTCCTGTCGCTTCAAATCAACAGCGGCTGGAATATTCCCATTTTGGTTACCGCCGTACTGCTCAACTACGGCATGATCTTCTCCATCAAGCATCGCTTTTTAAGAATGGTTGAGAAGCGGTTCAGAATCATTGTCTTCAGTTTTATCTTTATCGTATTTGGCGTTATTTCACTGCTCACAATTTTTACCCGTCGCCCCGAATCATTCTTTGGTCAATTTGCCGAACAGTTTACAGGATTTACAGAGTTCTTCTACTGGTTGCCCGGTGGTTTGCTATTACAGTCCGCTTCATATTCGCATGAACTGCTTTTAACAGGGGTTTTGTTTGCTTTTATGTTTGTTCTGACATTCCTGATTTTCCGCGATCACTTCTACAAAACCAAAGAGGGCTTGATGAAACCCTCGGCTATCAAATTTCGAAAAGAGGCGGGATCACTGCAGAGATTTCTGAAAAAATGGCTGGGTCACAACGCCGGAAAGTACTACTACTATGTGATGACTCATCCGTATAACAAGCTTCAGATTTTTGCGATCGCCTTGATTCCGCTCGTCTACATCCCCCTGCTTCTGCTGGTCGATTTTGGAGTAATCTCAACGATCTTGATTACAACCATGCTCGCAGCCATACCGGTGGCACTTCTCGGCATGGTAATGGCCAACATGTTCGGGTATGAACACAGAGAGTTTCTGCTGCACCTTCAGATGCCGGTCTCTTTTGAGAAGCAGCTCAAAGAGCGTTTTTTGGGAATCATTACCGTGCCGCTCTTTATTTTTTACGCTATAACTATTTTTGAACTGACCTACCTGCCGCAGCTGGGAACAGTATTTTCTATCTATATCGCGAATACATTCTTTTTTCTCTGTTTTATGATCATCTTTCTCTGGAGCTCATTCTATCAGTTTCAGCAGGCGAGCTACAGTTCCTTCAGTTTCAAGCATCCGGTTATTCCGCAAAAAGTGACTTTTACAATGTCATCCGCGATATTCATCCTTGGCTATTCGGTATTTGTGCCCCTGGGCGAGTGGCAACCCTATCGGTTGTGGGTAATGTTCGCCTTAATCGGGGCAATTGCGATCTACTTATGGCTAAATTTCGATCTGTTATCTAAGGCGTTTAAGAGTAAAATTTTGCATCAGCTCTGGAGCAACTACTAACAGAGCGTATTCATCTACTCAAGACAGTTTATGACAAAACTATTTTTTGAACTAAACAGTAAATTGTGGTGGCGCTCACTTCGTGGAGTTGAGATAGGGGCTATTCTATTTTATTCCCTGTTCTTGCTCTTCATTTTCGGGCAGTTTGTCGGCGTGGCATTTACGCTCATATTTGTATCAGATCATGAGTTAGTTCAGCAAGAATACCCCTGGTTCACGCTGGATGTTCAGTTTATGGTGCATCTGATTTTTATTAACCTGGTGTGGTTTTCGCAGCTATTCTATACCAAAATCAGCAGATTACGCCTCAATGATAACCGAAAACTGCTGGCTCTTGGGATGCCTCTCAATCGGCTGATTAACTACATGAACATAGCCGGATTTCTCCATCCCGTAAATTTGATGTTCAATCTGTTTTGGTTTGTCTACCTGGGATTAATGGCATCAACAGTTTTTCAGGCCGTGATGGTATCCGTTCTGATTGTACTGAACTACGGTTTGATCAACGCCATTAAGTGGAGATTTAAAAGAATCACATCAGAAAACCCCAATTGGTTAAACGGCTTATTTGGGCTGATTGTAATGATTTTGATTCTGTTTTTGGTGCAGCTGGATATAACCAAATATATCACCCAGCCGGATGTATGGGCAGCGAGCGTTAACGAGTGGCTTATCTATTCGCCCGGAATGATCTTCTATTCGGCAGCGGTGTGGATTCCCGGTGAGATTATCTTCCTTGTGGTGTTTATTACGTTTATGATATGCGGTTTTGTTCTCCAAAGGGATCTGTATCTGCAAACCAGGGAAGCTCTTCTTACACCGGTTGCGAGTGATTCATCCGAAGATCATACAAATGGAATCCAATTTTTTATCAAGTGGCTGGGAAGTCAGGGTGGTAAGTTTTTCTACTCCGTCTGGAAACATCCGTTCAGTAAAACCCAAATACTGCTCACATACTTTTTTGTTATCCCATATATCGTATTTATCTCGGTGGGAAACGAATCCGGCGGGTTTATGACATCGGTTTTTCTGGCACTCATTCCGGTTATATTTTTGATGGTGATGATGGCCAATATGTACGGATTTGAAAACAGGGAATTGCTGCTTACCCTGCAGGCTCCGGTCAAAAGAAATACGATCATTACAGAGCGACTTATGGCGTCTTTTAAAATCACGTTGATTGGATTGGTTTCCGTGCTCATCTTTATTCCCTTTCTGTATCAGTCGGTAGCAACCATGATCCAGGTGTTTCTGGGAGTAACGTTAATTACGCTGGTATTTTCGCACTATGTTTTCAAGAGCTCTATGAATAACTACAAAAAGATTGAAGATGTGAGCTTGATGTCGGTTTCGAATCCGGTTGTGCCTGCATCTGTGAATTTTACCGGCATGTTTATAGTGCTTATTTTAGGAGCATTTACATTTCCCGTTTATGAAAACGCACAGTTTTACCATATTGCCGCACTGGTTGCCGGGAACGTAGTTCTTTTATTTATGTACATTAAAAAAATGAAGAGCGTATCAGTCGCCTTCAATAAAAAAGTGATACCCCATTTATGGAACGAGCTGTAATTATTGAAAAATTGACAAAGTCGTACGATAAGGAACCGGTTTTGATAGACCTGGATCTTGAAGTACCAACCGGAACGATATTTGGTCTTATTGGCCCAAATGGCGCGGGTAAAAGCACGCTGATTGGAATTCTGACAGGCTTGCTGGACTACAACCAGGGATCTATTATCATCAATGGTTTGAGCTACAATGCATCGAACGAGATAGAAATTAAAAAGGATGTGGCTTCGGTGCTGCAGCCACCGCTACTGTTTGAGAATTTTACGTCTTATGAGTTTGTGACGTATGTTTGTGAGATGTACAGTATTCCTGTGCACGGCCTGGCCGAAAAAATTGATTCACTGTTCGACTATTTTGAAATCACGGAATTCAAACACGTAAAGACCAAGCAGCTCTCTTCAGGAAGCCGTAAAAAACTGGCGTTTTGCGCCGCCATTTTAACAGAACCAAAACTTATGTTTCTGGATGAACCGTTTGAAAGCGTGGACGTGATATCCATTGGAAGGATGAAGAACGTAATCCGGAAGCTGAAGCAGAAGGGAACGACGATCTTTATTACCAGCCATATCCTGGAAGTGGTAGAGAATCTTTGCGATGATATAGCCATTCTCCATAAAGGGAAGATACTGGCCTACCTCGATTCAGCAACCCGTAAAGAGTTGGAGAAGAACTCCAATCTGAGTGAGATTTTTGAACAGTATGTGGAATCGGGAAGCAGGGGTGATGAGCTGCTCAGCTGGCTTTAAGATCAGAAATATCGACTGATCTTTTTCCGGTGCGAATCAATGTGAGACTGTTTAGAACAAACAGACCCCCGGCGATGGCGGTAACATAAAATGTACCTTCAAGACTAATATGAAGGTAAACCAATCCCAGAACGTAGGGACCTAACGCCTGTCCGACACGCATCACCATCCAGTTGACGGATAAGAAAGGCGGCTCGAAATTCTTTGGGTGCATAGCCGGTAAGCAGATTTAAAATACTTGGAATATTCATCCCCTGGGCTACTCCAAAAAGAGAAATGGGAAGAATGAAATACCAAATATTATCAACCATCGGTATCATTAAAAAGATAACCGTGTAGAGAATTGCAGCTGCTGAAATCAGATTTTTCTCACTGAACCGCTTGGTCAATTTGCCAAGCTGAGCCGATGTAATGGCCGTTACCAGTGATGATCCCGACAGAATAATACCAATGGCCAGTGAGCTCTTTTCGAACTTCTCATCCAGCAGTATGGTGAAAAATGTTATATACCCTCCATAAAGAATGATGAATGTGAGAAACATGCCAATAAACAGACCAAGAACCATTTTCGACATCAGTGCTGTTTTAACCTCTTTGAGGTAGAGATTGATGCCCAGCCCGTTTTTCTCGGATTCCTGATTTAGAAAGAAGAGCGCGAACAGCCCAACGGGAATGGCAAGTAATGTGAGAAAAAAGGGGTAGTTCCATCCCAGAATCGCCAGCGCACCGCCGATGGCAGGATACATTGCTGTACCAATGCTGAGCACACTTCCGTTGTAGCCCATTACCGACGCACGCCGGTTTCCGGAATAGAGGTCGCCGATCAGTGTTAAGTTGAGCACACCGAGTGCGGCGCTACCCACTCCCTGGAATGCACGGAATAGCAGTAATTGATCGAAGGATGTGGCGAATGCACAGGCAGTCCCGGCAATTCCAAAAAGGAAAAGCGAAGGAATAAGGATCACTTTTCGATTGTACCGGTCTGCGAGGATTCCAAAAATGGGCGTAAATAGTATACCCGGGAGAGTAAAAAAGGTGATAAGTAGACCAATCTCGGCAGATGTTACATCCAGTGACCGGGCAATGGTAGGGAATGCCGGTGCTATACTGGATACCCCCATTACAGACGTGAGTGTTACACCAAAAATGATGTATAGATTCAGATCACTAAACAGTCCTTGATTTTGTTCTTTCGTGCTCAAAAAAAGTAGTTAGTTTATGAATTTATCTTTCAGCTGAGTTTGATTATGAGATTTAGGAAAAAGGCTCCCCTCCTTTTTAAGGAGGGGTCGAGGGTGGTTCTTTATTCTATTCGCATGGTAACGAAATCAAAAAGTTGATTTGTAAACCATTTCAACCACCCCTAAATCCCCTCCTTGGAAAAGGAGGGGACTTTACAATACCTCAAATATTTAGTCAATAATCAAACTCAGGTTATCTACCCGACTGAAATTCAGAAGGGGTAAAAATAGTTTATTTATCAGAGAATAGAAGAAAACGTTTGGTTCTATTTTCGTTCATAAAGAGATAGTTCTTAATTTGTAATACAATTATTTGCTAAAATTGTTACCATCAAGTGGTCAGAACTGAAATTCATTAATTGGAAGAGTAGTGCTAATAAAAGACAAAGTTCTAAACGAGGTAGGAAGTAACCAATACACCATTAAGTTCGCAAATACAGAAGCAGAAGTAGATGCTGCCATGCGGCTCAGGTATAAGGTTTTCAATGAAGAGCTTGCCAGAGAATTTGATTTTGATGCCGGCAGAGATAAAGATAAATATGATGAGCAGTGCCATCACCTAATTGTTGTGGACAATAAGAGTGAAGAAATTATTGGCACCTACCGGATGCAAACGTATGAGCAAGCCAGTCGGGGAAATGGATTTACCAGTGCTGTTCGTTTTAACTTGAACGAACTGCCCGATGAAGTTCTGAAAAACGCTGTTGAGGTAGGACGCGCCTGTATAAACAAAGAACATAGAAGTGGCCGGGTCTTGTTTTTATTATGGAAAGGATTTGCCGGTTACCTCGAACATTTTAATAAACGCTATCTTTTTGGGTATGCAGCCTTGAACACTAACAATATGAAGGTGGCCCTGAATACTTTTGACTACCTGAAAAAAGAGGGGCATATCCACCCGGACTTGTATATTGAACCCAAAGAGGAGTATAAACCGAGAAAAGAACAGTTTAAAGAGGATACAGATAAGTATGAAATTCCGCCTCTTTTTAAAAACTATCTTGATGTCGGGTCGAAGGTTATCGCCGGCCCGTCGTACGATAAAAAACTGGATCTGATCCATTTCATGATTTTACTGGATGTTGAGGAGATTTCAGACCGTACCAGAAAGATGTTTTTCGGGTAATATAGACCGGTGATTAAAAGCAGACTGAAAAAAGTATTATGAGAACATTTATAGCATCGATAAAAATATTTCTTCTCATTGCTTACACACTTTCTCTATATCTGATTTACTTGGTGGTATACGCGTTTTTATGGCTTTTTAAGCTGCCATACGAGCCTTTGCGAAATTTATACATGTACTCGTGGTCGCAAGGTATGTGTGCGTTTTTAAATATCAAGGTTAAAACGATTGGAGAACCGCCGAAAGCTCCCTTTTTTCTGGTATCGAATCATCTTAGCTACGTTGATATTATTCCTCTCTACCTGAACCTGAAATGCACCTTTGTGGCAAAGAAGGAGGTCAGATCGTGGCCACTACTGGGTTTTATGGTAAAAACAATGGGTGTGATATTTATTGACCGTTCAAGAAAACGGGACGTGACCCGGGTGAATGAAATTCTATCGAAGAGCCTGAATAAGTATCAGGGTATCATTCTTTTTCCTGAAGGAACAACATCGGCCGGTGAGGATGTGTTGTCTTTTCGCCCGTCACTGCTGGATTATCCTGCAAGCGAAGAGATTCCGGTTTACTATTCCACCATACAGTATAGAACGGCAGAGGAGAAGGGTGATCTTCCCGCAAATGAGAGCGTCTGTTTTTTCGGTGCGCGTGATCCTTTCCACAAACATGTTCTGAATCTTGCAAAAACCCGGCGTATAGATTGCACGATTCGTTTTTGCAATAAACCGGTTCAATGCAGCGACCGTAAAGAACTGGCTCAAAAACTCCATTCAGGAATGAGCGGAATATTTGAGCCAACAAGTTGAGTTAAATATACTAAGCTTGGTTTGAAAGAAATCTATGAAAACTCTCCCCTCCTTTCCAAGGAGGGGATTAAGGGGTGGTTCAAATAAGTCAGTTTCATTTTCCATATTACTTTTGGGCCGCCAAAAGTAATCAAAAACTTCCCGGGCGGTGATTGCTTCCGGGCCTGGTTTGCCCGCCCGGTTACACAACATCAATCGCTCCCGGGGGAGCAGATGTTGTGATGTCTCCCGCGCTTAGATGCAAACCATGCTACTCCTCCACCAATCAAGGCCGGAGGGATTTTTGCTTTTCTAAACAAAGTATGAGTTAATAGTGAAATCTGATTTTTCTATCACAAAAAAACGTGTTAATGTATTGTCTTCAATGCATTAACATTACTAAGGGTATGTTTGCATGGGTAATGTCAGGATGGTTACTGCACTTACTATCATTGTTACAGCTTAATATATTGATTCATAGAATTTTTCAACCTCTCCTAAATCCCCTCCTTGAAAATGAGGGGACTTTCGAGCACCAAAATTAACGTTTTAATAGTCGAATTCAGATTACTAAGCCGATAACGACTTGTCGATCAGCTTTCTGCGTTTCTTGGAGATGCCAATTACAACGGTTGGCACAACGAATAGGGTCAAAACTGTAGCGAATGCCAATCCGCCAATAACAGATCTGGCAAGGGGACTCCAGGTTTCAGATCCTGCCCCAAACTCAAGCGCCAACGGGATCATGGAGAAGATGGTGGTCATGGCTGTCAGCAAAATGGGTCGCATTCTGCGCTTACACGCTTCCAGGAAAAGATCGGCATAGTCGCCGGAATCTTCTTTTCCGGCTGTTTTTAGATGAATATAGTCGAGCAGTACAATTCCGTTGTTCACTACAATTCCTATCAAAATGACAATACCGATATATGCGGGAACGCTCAAGTGGCGTAGCCGTAATGTATAGGAAAAACAGGGAGCCAAAGAATGCCAGTGGCACAGAAAACATGACAATAATCGGATCCCTGAGGTTTTCAAAAACGGATGCCATTACCATGTATGTCAGTAATAGAGCCAGAATAAGAGCGATCAATATTTCATTCGAACTTTGCTGCTGAGAAAAAATCGATCCCGTAAACTCGTATCGGTAACCCTCCGGCAGAATGATTTCATTTTCAAGCACATCTACAATCTTTTGCTGATACTCTTCCATATCGCCACGAACCATAACGGCCACATCGAGCAACGTTTCCCGGTCGCGACGTGTAATTCTGTTGAGTCCTTCCACAGGAACAAAATCACCCAAGCCCAGAACAGGTATTCGCTGATCTTCATACTGAACCAATTCCAGTGAAAAAAGATCTTCCCGGGTCTGAAACTGATCCCGGTTATTTCTTACCTGTATGGCAATTTCCCTTCCTTCTTCACGGAAGAACCCGGCACGGTTGCCCCGGGCCTGAGCGCCAAGTGCACTGGCCACGCTCTGCGAGGTTATTCCGGTCCTGCTGATACGGTTGCGATCGAGCTGATATTGTAGTTCAGGCATCGGGCTTGATCGAGGATTACTCACCGACATAACCATTGGATCGTCGATCAGAGCGTTTTCCATTTCGAGCGTCAGTCGTTGTAGAACTTCCACATCCGGGCCGATCAAACTCACGCGTATTCCCCGGCCACCCCAGCCGCGACCCGAAGGTATACCACCGCCCAGGTTGGCAATTTCTATGTTAATTTCCGGCTCTTGCAAACGATTTTGAAGCTCAGATGCAATATCTGCAGTGCTCTGCTCGCGATACTGATCATCAACCAGGGTAATACTTAAAGTCCCGCCATTGGTTAAAGTACTTCTTCCGCGTCGACCAATGTTTGTGATAACGGTCTTAACTTCCGGGGCGTCAATTAAAATATCGGTGTAATCTCGCAGTTTCTCGGCGGTCGTTGCCAGGTTGGTTCCGGCAGGCAGTTCGATACGAAAATCAAACTGTCCTTCATCAGTTTCAGGGAAAAACTCCTTTTGTATGTCCGTGAAAAGATATCCTGCTCCTGCAATCACAAGAACAACACTGAGGGCTATGACGTATTTTCTGGCAAGTATCCACTCCAGAATTTTAATGTAGTTGTTCTCCAGAGATTTGATCCAGGCAAATGTGAAACTCTTTTTAATGAACTCCTCCCGCTTTAATAGCAAGGACGCCAAAACAGGAATCAATATGATGGAGGCGATAAAAGAACTTGTAATGGAGATCGAAATTGTCAGAGCCAAATCTTTGGCAACGGTGCCCTGAAAACCGCTTAAGCCCATGATTGGAATGAAAACGGCAAGGGTTGTCAATGTTGATCCGAGAAGGGCACCGATAACCTCATTGGTGCCGGTAACTGCAGCTTTGAAACGGCTTTCACCCGCTTCGAGCTGATTTGCAATACTTTCAGAAACTACAATTGAGTTATCAACCAGCAGACCAATGGCCAGAGCCAGCCCGGTTATGGAGATAATGTTTAGTGTGATATCCAGGAAATACATAAAGGCGAAAGTGGCCGTCAAAGAAACGGGGATACTCATGGCCACCACAAATGCTATTCGCCAGCCTCCCATAAAAAGCAGGAGGATTAAGATGACTACAACAAGTGCGATGAGGGCCGACTGCGCCAGATTGGAGATCGAGTCTTCAATAAACTGACCCTCGTTATTTAAAACCTGCATGCTCACACTGGCAGGGAGATTGGGTGCAAACTCATTCATTGTTTTGATGATCTGCTGAGCCACATCCAGCGTGTTTGCATCCGACTGTTTCTGTATTTCGATGGTCACACTGTTTCGACCGTTAATTTCCACGATACTGGTGATATCTTCGTAATCATCTCGAACCACGGCAACATCCCGAACCCGGATTGGAACATCCTCTCTCATTGTAATGATGGTCTGGGCAATCTGATCTACGTTCTCGTACATGGAGTTTGCGCGGATACTATAGCTGGTTCGGCCGGCAATAAGACTTCCAATCGGTTGCTGTACATTATTGCTTTGTATGGCACTCGAGACTTCTGCAGGCATGATTTGGTGCCTCGACATTGCCTCGGGTAAGAGATCTACGTAAATATTTCGATTCAAACCGCCTCTTGTATCTGCCGCTGCCACGCCGGGTATACGTTCAAATCGGGGTTCAATAAACTCCAGGGAGAGTGTACGCAGCTCGTCAAGTCCTAAGGCATCCGATTCAAGGCTGAGCTGCATAATTGGTGCCCTGTCGGGATCGAATTGAAAGATAAAGGGCTCGTTAGCCTCGGCAGGGAGTTCCGACCGGATCCTGTCTACAGCTTCTCTGACTTTTTGTTCGGTAACCATGGTGTCGGTTCCCGGTTTGAGCCTGAGGATCAAAAATGCGCCACCCTGACGAATGTTTGAGTCTAATGATTCAACTCCTTCAACACCCATGATTACACTCTCTATGGGTTCCACAACCAGCCTGAGCATGTCATCCGGCGCTACATTGGAGTAGTTGACCGACACAGCCATTATCGGAATATTAAAGGTTGGATACAGCGTAACCTTCAAGTTCATAAGAGAGAAAATTCCAAAGCCGATAACCAGCAGCGACATCATAATGGCCGTTACCGGTCGCTTCAGAATTCTTTCTGTAATTGTGATTTTTTTCATGGCAAAATGCCTTCCTAGAGGAAGGGGTTTCAGGTTAAAAGTTTAAGGTTTCAGGTTTACCTCAACAACATTGTTTTACCTGTTTAATTACTGTTTATATTTTGGACCCTTTATATCAGATTTTTTGAGATAATTCATTAATGTTG
The DNA here is from genome assembly GCF_034521535.1 of Rhodohalobacter sp. Taxonomy (GTDB): domain Bacteria; phylum Bacteroidota; class Rhodothermia; order Balneolales; family Balneolaceae; genus Rhodohalobacter. Next base: position 44,613 of record NZ_JAXHMF010000010.1, read on the forward strand.
AAATTTTCTTACTGATAGAAATTGCGCTGTTTGTAAGTGATTTAAGTTTGGCTTCAGTAATGTATTTACAGTCAAAAGCTCTATAAAGTTGGGAGCGTGTTTCGCCGCAAGATCCCTTAGCTATACTAAGAAACTGTATGAATTCTTTATTACCTCCACGCTCAAATCCTTCAGCGATATTATCCATTATTGAACCAGATGATCCGCGAATTTGATCTATAAGTTTAAAGTCCCTTGAAAATGGCTCAAGACTGGTTATCTGATATACATCCTTGCAAAGCTCTCTGGAGAGCTGCCATATTTCCAGATCTTCAAACCTTTCAACTTTCATAGAACCTCCAACTTTAAACCTTAAACCTTGAACCTTAAGAACTTTAAACCTTAAGCGGATCTTCCTTGTGTATAGCATCAAAACCGGCTTTTTCTACCAGCGAATTGATCAGGTTATACATACATGGAACGGCAAAAAGCATCAAGATGGTACTCATGGTTAAACCACCAATTACAGCGCGGGCCATCGGGCTCCAAGTCTCTGCACCGGCACCCAGCTGAAGCGCCAGAGGAACCATCGCTAAAATGGTGGTAAAAGCGGTCATCAAAATGGGACGTAACCTTCTGCCTGCACCGTTTACAATTGCATCGTGCCGGTTCTGTCCCCGCGATTGCAGAATTTTGATATAGTCAATCATCACAATACCGTTATTCACTACAATACCGGTCAAAAGTACCAGGCCGACCATCGCCGTAACGCTTATCGGTGTTGACGTAATCCAGAGCATTAGCAGTACTCCGGTGAGTGCCAGTGGAATGGTTACGATAATGATAAATGGCTCAACAAGGCTTTCAAACTGAGATGCCATTACCATATAGGTCAAAATTCCGGCAATGAGAAAGGCTATCATCAAATAGAAGAACGACTCTCGCTGTTCTTCAGCTGATCCACCCAGCTCATATCGATATCCCTCCGGGAAATCAATGTTGCCTATGGCTGCATTCGCCAGTTCAGTTGCAGTCTGCAGATCAATACTGCCCAAATCACCTTCCACCTCAACCATTCTCTCCTGGTTAACCCGTAGAATATTTGATGGGCCCGTGTAGCGCTCAATGCGTGCTAAATTCTTTAAAGGCATCCAGTCGCCCGCCGGTGTCTGGATCTGAAGTTCCTCCAATGAGGTAGATTGTGCTTTGTCTATGGGATCGATTTCAACCAGCACTTCAAACTCAATTCCTTCATCTACAAACGTAGTAGCGGTTGCACCCTGAACAGCGTTGCTTAAAGAGGTGGCTACCTGAGATGTGGTCATTCCCACCCGGGCAATTCGCTCCCGGTCCATCTCTACACGAAGTTCGGGGCGTCCCTGATCGGCAGAGCTAAATACATTTACGATACCTTCAATGTCGTCCAGTTCAGTCATTACTTGTGAGGCCAGTGCCCGTTTTACATCCTGATCAAATCCATAAACCTGGACAATTAATCCGGTTTCGCCATCGGGGCTGAGCGGATCTTCCCGAATTTCCCTGATATTTGCACCCGGAACCGCGTTCAACGATGAAAGAACGGAAGAAGCAATCTCCATCTGGCTTCGATCACGATCGCCAACTTCTACGAGCTCTATTCGAATTCTCCCCTTATTGCCACCGGGATTGTCGGCACCTTCGATGCCAATCTTATCGCCATAATCCGAAACAATGAGCCGGGCCTCGGGAACTTCTTCACGAATAATATTTTCAGCCTGAATGATTGTGCGTTCAAGTTCCAGCAGGCTTACACCGGGCTCGCGCTGCACCTCCAGAATGATGAAGTTTTCATCAACCTGAGGGAAGAACTCACCGCCAAGCAGGAAATATATCGGCAGTGAAGCTATGAGGAGCGCGAATGCACCAAAAACTACGAGCCCGCTTCTTTTCAGGCTTTTGTCCAGTGCGTTTTTGTAACCGTTCTCCATTCGATCGAAGGCTCGGCCCAAAGCCGGACCCAAACGACCCGAAAAGAAAGATTTAGATTTGGAGGCAATCCAAGCCCAGATTTTCAGGAATGGCCAAAGCAGGAAATATCCGATGAAGAGTGGAATGGCCAGGATTCTTGTGAATATATTCTGTCTGCGCCAAACCAATAGTTTGTTCATCAGATTTTTGGCCGGATCTTTTTTATCCGCGTCAATCAGTTCCCTGTCAAACAAGCGAGAGCTCAGAACGGGAATCAACGTAATTGCAATGAGCACGGAAACAATCAGGGCAAAGGAAATGGTAAGGGCCAAATCGCGGAATAACAGTCCGGCGATTCCGGGTACGAAAAGTATCGGGAGGAAAACGACAAGGGTTGTCAGGGTAGAGACGATAACCGGAGCGGCCACTTCCTGAGCACCCGAAACAGCCGATACTTTGCTGGTCTCGCCATCCTCTTTAAATCGGAAAATGTTTTCCAGCACTACAACAGCGTTGTCCACAACCATACCCACGGCCAGGGTAAGCCCGGAGAGCGAAATGATGTTCATGCTCACATTCGAAAAGTCCATGATGCTGAATGTGGCAATGATAGAGATCGGGATGGTAATAGCCACCACCAGGGCAGATCTTCCGTTTCGAAGAAACAGCAGGAGCATAATAATAACCAGGATCACCGCTTGCAGCCCGGTCATAATCAAATTGTTAATAGAGAGGCTAATGAAATCTGCCTTGTTCGTCAGTATCTCAAGGCTTACATCTCCGGGCAACACATTGCGAATCTCATCCAGGGTGTTTACAACTCCACCGGCGGCGCTTACAATGTTGCTGTCGCTCTGTTTGTAGATGTTCATGATAACGCCTTCGTTACCCTGAACCCGTACATTTCCGATTGGCTGTGCGATCCCGTCTTCAACCCGGGCAATATCTTTCAGATAAACCGGATTTCCCTCGTCAGTAACCGAAACAATGCTGTTCCGTATCTCTTCAATATTTTTAAAATCACCGATAGTTCGAAGTGAGAATACGGTTTCACCCTCGGTAAGTTCACCGGCGGGGACCTGCACATTTTCCTGTCTCAGCCGGTTCGAAATGTTGCCCACATCCAGATTGTAGGTAAGCATTTGGGCGTTACTGATTCGCACGTTGATCTGTCGGTCAAATCCTCCGGCTGTTTCCGCCGAAGCTATTCCCTCAATCCGCTCTATCCGCTGCTCAATCTGCCTGGTAGCTAACGTTCGCAACTCCCGCGGACTCCGTGAATCTGAGGTTAATGCTAGAACCAATACCGGTTCATCGTTCGGGTCGTAAGAGAAAACAATGGGCTGCTCAACTTCATCAGGGAGGCCTCGCCGGATCATATCAAGGCGTTTCCTCACTTCGGTTTCGGCAATAAATAGATCTGTTCCCCAGTTGAAATTTAATTTTACAACCGACGATCCCTGGCTAGAGAGAGAGCGTACGCGCCGGACACCGGATATACTGCCAACCTGCTCTTCGATAGGCCGGGTAATCAGCGCTTCGATATCTTCCGGAGCTACACCTTCAAATGTGGTATATACAGTAATTGTGGGGAAAGATACATCAGGGTATAAGTTAAGCCTGAGATTATTCAGGCCATACAGGCCGAACCCGATCAGTATGATGCTGGCCATCATAAAGGTGATGGGCCTGTTTACAGCAATTTTGGGTAAATTTTTCATGAATCTTGGTTCTTAATTATTACCGCTTTCTTGCTGATTATTCCCGGAGCGCTGATTGCGATTTTGCTGTATTCTCTCGCGCATTTCCTGCCGCTCTTCCGGAGACATGTTCTGAAGTCTCTCTCTTCTCTCTTCAGGGCTTAGGTTCATTAAACTTTGAACCTGAGAGGTATCCTTTTGAACTTGTTCAGGTTCTTCTCTTTCAATAGAACCGGCTACCCGAATTTTGGAACCGTCATCTAAATTACGCTGACCGGTTACGATTAAACCATCACCCGGCTGAAGTCCGCTAATAACCTCAATTCGATCACCTTGCTGTATTCCCAGCTCAAGCTCACGCCTTACGGCTATTGAATCGCCCTGATTCACAAATGCTGAATAGGTTCGTTCAAGCTCAATGGTTCCGGTTTCCGGTTCAATGTAAGTGTCCACTTTTTCTACCATGGCCGACCGCGGAATTACAACTGCATTTTCTCTTGTTTGAAGATTAATACGAGCCTGAACCAGCGCTCCCTGATAGATGGATGTTTCAGTTTCTGTAAGAGTGATGACCACTTCACCCAATCCTGTTGTTGGATCAAGCTGTGGACTGATTCGCGAAACCACACCCTCGGCGATGGCCTCCGAACGGCTCGATAGAGACAGGGAAACACTTTGGCCGGGCTGTATGAGCTCCCAGTCCTGAAGAGGTAAAAAGACCCGGGTTTCAAATCCAACAAGGTTGGCAACTTCGAAAGCAACCTGTCCTGATGTAGCTATTTCACCCTCTGCGATGGAACGGCTCAATACAACACCGTTCACAGGCGACTTGATTTTAGTGTTTGCAAGATTTTCCTGACTCTGAGAAAGATTTGCTCGGGCAGCTTCCAGTTGCGCTCTGCTGTTAAGATATGTAGCCCGTGAGTTATCAAGTTCAGATCGGCTGATGAGATTTCGCTCAAAAAGCTGCTCTTGGCGAGCAAATTCAGAGCTATCGCGTTCAAAAGCTACTTCCTGTTGGCGGATTTGAGCACGTGCCTGCTCAACGGCATCTCTGAATGTGGCGTCATAAATTTCTGCCATCACCTGACCTTCAGACACATTATCGCCCAGATCAACCAAAATTCGGGTTACCCTGTTTGATACCTGAGGAGTAATGGAGACAACATCCTGTGCCCGGATTGTACCGTAAGACAATACCTGATCAGAAATGGATTCAGTTTGAACGGGTACTACTTCAACACTGGCTGCGGATCCTTCGCCAAAGCCACCCTGCCGGTTAGATGATCTTTCATTGTTTTCGTCAGATGATCCGCACGATGTGAGTGTGAATGCAAAAATTATCGCTGCGGATAGGTAAAGTAGCTTTTTCAACCGATTAGTCGTTTTATTAAAATTTTGATTTTGAAAATGTAAGAAGTCGTACGAAAGAATATTACAAGAGATACAATTTATCACAGATAAAGCCCTGATTTTTATAATTTATTACAACTTTAAATGTTTTGTAAGACCTCATTCATTATTGCCAAAAACCGATCGTCTGCCCAAAAGATATGCTCGGAATTTTCAGGCCTTATCTTAGACGAAAGAAAAATAGATCGGTTTGGTTGATGTGCAAAAAACCACCCGCCTCTCATCTTCGTTCAGGTGGCTAGTGTTAGGATTGAGCTGCTTAGAATATTGCAGAAAGCTCTTTACATATATCTTCACAAAGTGTTTGGAGATCCTGAGTGATAGCATCCTTGGTGTGAGAGTCGATATCAAGCTCTCCAACAAAACGATCCTCCTTCATGATTGGAACAACGATCTCGGATTTTACATGCAGACTACAGGCCAGGTAGTTGTCTGCTTTATTTACATCCTGTACAACAAAAGTTTTCAGAGTGTTAGCCGCCTGTCCGCAGATTCCCTTGCCGAATGGGATACGTGTATGATCGGTTTCTTCACCAACATATGGACCCAGTTCCAGCATATTCTCCTCATCCTTAGCTACAAGATAGAATCCGGTCCAATCGAACACATCAACATCTTTGTCTAAGAGCTCGCAAATGGCTTGAAGTTTTTCATTCCTGCTTTTATCACTGTTTATAATTGATTTTGCCTTACTTATAGTTTCTGAATAGGACATGATGAGTAGAGATTTTTGTTTCTGAAAATTGGGTGAGTAAAGGTAACAATTATTTCAACTTCTCTGAATATTAGAAGGAATTTTTGGTATACAATGGAATAAATCATTTTTATCTTTGGAGCTATGTTTGAATGGATACCTGATACAGTTACAGATGGAACGGCATCTCACTTTTTAACCTGGGGGGGACTTCTTTTTGCAAGTTTTACCTCACTGTTTTCCGTTGTTAACCCTCTTGCGGCAATGCCGCTGTTTTTGTCTTTAACAGACCGGTTTAGTGACGCTGAGCGAGATCAGACAGCTCTCTGGGCCTCGTTTTATATGTTTGGCGTACTTATCGTTTTTCTGCTGCTTGGTACGTTTATACTCAGCTTCTTTGGAATTTCACTGCCCGGAATTCGGATAGCCGGCGGATTAATCATTATGCGGGCTGCTTATTCGATGTTAAATCCGGAGAAGTCGGGAAGAAAGCTTACGGCTGAAGATGAAAAAGCTGCGTTGGAAAAAGAAGATATCTCATTCAGCCCGCTTGCTCTGCCGCTATTGTCGGGGCCGGGAAGTATTGCTGTAGTGATTGGATTTGCTACACAGGCCGAGAGTGTTTTTGATTACCTAATAAATGGTATCTCTATATTTCTGGTTGTTGTAGCAACGTATATCCTGTTGAGGCTGGCACCAATATCAGCAAAATATATTGGACATACCGGACTCAACGTAATGACCCGGTTAATGGGTTTTATCGCACTGTCTATCAGTGTGCAGTTTATTTTAAGCGGAATTGGCAGATACTTTGGACTCGCATAATTAATTGAATGGATCAGCGTCAGGCACTTCAGCTTCTCTTTACCTACGATTTATGGTGTACGCGCAAATTGCTAGATCACATAAACGATCACTCTCCATTTAAAAAAGATGTGGCCTGCCTCGCATTTCTGGCCCACATAGTAAACATACAGGAAATATGGTTTAGCAGAGTTGTCGAAACCTCGTTTAGTGAAACCGAAAAGTGGGATGAGTATAAACCGGGAGAGCTTCGCAAAAAAGCCAGAAAACTAAACAAGAAGTGGTTAGATCTCATTGGTGATCACGAAGTTGAACTCGATTCAGAAATTATTTTTTTTACTGAAAAAAGGGTTAAAAAAAGTGCAGAATTAAAAGATATTTGCAGACATCTTGTTATTCATGGCGAATTTCACCGAGGTCAAATTTTACTTTTTCTCAGAAATTGTGATATTAAGCCGCCTATGATCGATTATTCTGCATATCGATCTGTGCTCTGAAAGCAGTTGCTTTCTTGTAACTAAAAATAAAACCCAATGTGAGGTGCTGCTCTGGAATTTTTAGAACAACTTTTTGTCGATTTTGCCAATTATGCCTGGGGGACGCCACTTCTGGTTTTGCTTGTTGGCGGCGGAATATTTTTTCTCGTCTTCAGTCGGTTTATGCCTTATCGAAACTTCAAACACGGTATTGAAGTACTTTCCGGTAAGTATGAAGACCCCGATGCACCCGGCGATATCAACCATTTTCAGGCTCTCTCCAGTACGCTTGCCGCAACCGTTGGAATGGGAAATATCAGTGGAGTTGCGATTGCCTTAGGTATTGGCGGACCCGGTGCTATTTTCTGGATGTGGGTCACCGCCATAGTGGGAATGGCCACTAAATTCTTTACCTGTACGCTCTCAATTATGTATCGCGGTGAGGACAGCAGCGGTAAAATTCAGGGTGGTCCGATGTACTATATTACAGAAGGTTTGGGTCAAAAATGGAAACCGCTGGCGATCTTTTTTAGTGTTGCCGGTTTGATCGGTTGTACCCCAATGTTTCAGTCTAACCAGCTCACGCAAATTATTCGGGATACGATGCTGGCGGAAAACGGATTGCTTGGATACGAAACCATGATCCTTGCCGGATCAGTTCTTACTGAAACAGGATTTCGCCTTTCAGATATGATCGTGGGTTTGATACTTGTAGCCCTGGTTTCATTGGTTATTTTTGGCGGAATTAAACGGATTGGCCATGTAGCTGCACGATTGGTGCCATTGATGGTACTTCTCTACATTTTTACTGTTGTGTATATCATCATCAATAATATTGTTGATGTGCCGCATTACTTCTGGTTGATTGTTTCGGACGCATTTACCGGTGAAGCTGCTGCCGGCGGTGCATTATGGGTGGTTATTTCGAACGGTATTCGCCGTGGAGCATTTTCGAATGAGGCGGGAATCGGTACGGAAGCGATGGCGCACGGTGCCGCTAAAACACGCGAGCCGGTTCGTGAAGGACTGGTTGGAATGCTTGAGCCCGCAATTGATACGCTTCTTGTTTGTACAATGACGGCTTTCGCACTGCTTATGACAGGCGCCTGGACCGATAATACGGTTGACGGTATAACGATGACGGCTGTAGCATTCGATACAGGAATTCCTGTATTCGGAACTTACTTACTGCTGATCTGTGTGTTTATCTTCAGTATTACAACCATGTTTACCTATTCGTATTACGGTACTAAGTGTCTCAACTTTATAGGAGGTGCACACCGAAAGCACTACTACAACTACTTCTATATCTTCTCAATCTTCATCGGGTCTATTACAACAATTGATATGGTAGTTAACCTCGTTGACGGAATGTTTGCAATGATGGCGATTCCAACCATGATTGGTACACTTTTATTGGCTCCAAAAGTGGTAGAAGCTTCAAAAGATTATTTTATGCGCAAGAAAAGGGGCGATTTCGATCACTACTAAATCGTAAAAGTCAGAAAAATAGTACAGAAAAGGGGTGCCGGATCGTTTAGGAGAGATCTCTCGATGCATTCTCTGCCGATAGCTTTTGCGGCACTCCAATCAATAGGAGGGTACGTTTGTGGGGGTAACGGACTTGAAACGGCTGTGGATTATGATCAAAGTTCCAAAACACACCCCTCGGTGTAAAAATCGGTGTGCCACCGTTTTTACATCCTTTTCCCCTCTCAAGCCACACCTGGTCCCGATTTTTCGGGGAGGGGAGTTCTACCCTGTATCACCTTTTAAATAGTGTTGCGCCGTTTTTGTAAATCTAAACAGGGAACTTGCCCTGTAAGGGCAGAATGTGATTAGCCTCAGGTGCAGCGAAGCGAAACCTGGGGTATATAAGGCAACACCTATCACCCGCCGAACAGAGAGATTGGTTTGAAGCACATTACTGGATAGAGGCGGTCATTCATCGAATTTGTTCTTTATATTATGACCAACGGATCTAGCTAAAGAAAACGATCAATATTTTTGTTGCTTAATGGATCTTTAAACTCGCTGCTGTGCTTGCCACCGGTGGCAGATTAGGAAAAGCTTCTCATTGCACATCAAACACCCCTCCCCGAGAAATGCATTCAGGGCCAGAAAAATATTGGCAGTGGGGACACCTTCCTGTAATAGATGTTTTGTGGCATAAAGTTTAAAGAGTCCGCATGAGTGAGATGTTCTCAATGATGGATTGTTCTATCTACCCACAAGGTTGCCAGTAGAAGCTCAATTTTTAGCTTGGTACTCCTTCAGGGTCTGAATATACTCGTAGCGGGCTTTGATTCCCGCGCGGTTACCGTAAATCATTCCCAGAATACAGGATAAAGCCAGAACAAAAAGAATCAGTAGTTCTGTGGTAGTGATGGCATCTGAAAATACAATAATCCAAACGGCGGGTGGTAAAAAGACAAGAGCCGTCAGCAGCATATGCAGGTTTGTTGGAAAAGGAACTTTACGAATGTATCGTTTTACGGCAGCATAAGTGAGATTCAGGTATAGAAAACCAAATGCCAGAAGTACCAAAGTGCCAATCCAGCCGGGTTCGGTGATAAATTCCAAAAAACGGTTGGTAAACAGGATAATGGCCAGTGAAATCATAACTGTCCATGTGGCGTAAGCAAAAAAACGAGCGCCGTCTTTCATACAAATGATGGGATTAGTTTTAAGAAATTACAGTCTGTAAAGGTAAGGCTGTTTAAACTGAAGTGAAAAATTGTATCCGGAGTTTACGCCGGTCTATTTTTTAGACTGACAAAGTTCAACCAAGACTCCATGATTTCCCTTTGGATGCAAAAAAGCCACTAATTTGTTATCAGCTCCCTGTTTGGGAGAGTCATTCAATAGAGTGAATCCTTCACTTTTTAATCGCGCCATCTCAGCGTCGATATCCTCCACTTCAAAAGCCACATGATGAATTCCTTCACCGCGTTTTTCAATATAGGTATTGATAACAGAATCGGGTGCGGTACCTCCCAGAAGCTCAACTTTCGACTCACCCGTTTGAAAAAAAGCCGTATCCACTTTTTCAGTTTCTACAACTTCGCGTTTGCAGCATGGGGTGTTTAGGATTTTCTCGTACGTTTTAACGGCTTCCTCAATATTTTTTACGGCAATACCAATGTGGTCAATATGCATAGTCTGCGATTTATTTTATATAGTCGTTAAATGAATTTTGTCTGATGTGTTCATCATAAAATAAAACTTTGTAGCTTCTCTGTCACAACTTGAATTAACGGGTGGGAAAATGAAAACATTGCTCTTTACAATTGGACTGATTCTGGCGGCTGCGGTAACAGTTTCCGAAGCTCGACAAACCGACTCTACAGCGGTTCCTGAAACGTTTATTTACGAATGGGCCGGAGAGGAGATGACTATGCAGAAATATTTTATCGTCTTTTTGAAGTCGGGTCCCGAGCGCAGTCAGAACGCCGAAGAAGCAGCCCAACTGCAGCAACAGCATCTTCAGTACCTGGGAAATTTATACGAGGAAGGACTAATTGTTCTGAACGGCCCAACCGGAGATGGAGGTGATATTCGCGGATTTTCAGTTTACAGTACGGCCACAATTGAAGAGGCTGAAAATTTGGCGTCAGGTGATCCCATGGTGAAAGCAGGAAGGCTCGAAGTGGAAGTGAAGCCGTGGTGGCTTGCAAAAGGATCTGTGGTTAACTGAGGAAAAAATGGCAGACAGAAAACGATGCGAATGGGTTGAGGGTACGTTTCAGCAGTATGTCGATTATCATGATCGGGAGTGGGGCGTGCCGGAACATGACGACCGGGTTCTATTCGAGTTTTTGGTTCTGGAGAGTGCTCAAGCCGGACTTAGCTGGAGTACAATTTTAAAAAAACGGGAGTCTTACCGCGAAGCATTTGCCGGTTTTGATCCGGAGAAAGTGGCTCAATTTGATGATTCTGATGTAGAGCGGCTTATGCAAAATGATGGAATTGTCCGGTATGATAAAAAAATCAGATCAGCCATCCAGAATGCCAAATGCTTTTTGGAGGTTCAAAAGGAATTTGGATCATTCGATAAGTATATCTGGGATTTTGTGGATCACAAACCGATTATAAATGCTCCGGAATCACTGAAGGAAGTGCCCGCTAAAACGGAGCTGTCAGATCAAATTGCAAAGGATCTGAAAAAGAGAGGTTTTTCATTTTTAGGCAGCACAACAGTCTACGCCTATCTGCAGGCATGCGGCCTGGTGAATGATCATACAACAGATTGTTTCCGTTTTAACGAGCTGAAATCCTGATTTTGAGATAAGAATTTGCTAAAGAGTGTCCCCCTTCGAAGGGGGAATAAGGGGGATGACTGTCTGAGTGCTGATTTAAAACCAGAAAACTTCAGTGCAGAAAAAGAAAAAGCCCCGACAAACATGCCGGGGCTTTTCAATAGATTGTTTATAAAAAAAACTACTTCTTTCCTTTTTCATCAATCAGCTGAACCGCATCACCCATCGACACTTTTTCGGGCTCTGTTCCTTTTGGCAGGGAGATGTTCTTCTTGCCATATTTCAAATAGGGTCCGTAGCGGCCGGTCATCACTTTGACGGGCTTGTCCGTCTCGGGATGATTTCCGAGCTCAGCAATCGTTGAACTTCCGCGACTGCCTTTGCCCTTCTCTTTCAGAAGTTGCACGGCGCGATCGAGATCAACCGTGAGTACATTATCATCTTTTTTCAATGATTTAAACGTGCCGTCATGCAAAACAAAAGGGCCATATCGTCCCACACCGGCCTTCACAACTTTACCGGTTTCCGGATGTTCACCCAGAGATCGGGGCAATTCCAGGAGTGATGTTGCGAGATCGAAATCAACATCGTCGGGTTTCATGCCTTTCAGTAAAGAAACACGCTTGGGCTTCTTATTATCGTCAGTGACCTCTCCAAGCTGCACATAAGGCCCGTAACGTCCTGAAAGCACAAAGACGGGCTCACCTGTTTCCGGATGGTTCCCAAGCGATTTAGGACCCTCTTTCTCAGCTTTCATCAATTCTCTGATTTTCTCGGCTGAAAGCTCGCCCGGGTCCAGATCCACGGGAAGTGAAGTGGTTATTTCCTCACCGTCAATTTCACCTTTTACGTATGGACCATAGCGGCCAACGTGCACCTGCATGCCGTTGAGTCCTTCAATAGGTAGGTTCAGCACGCGTGCTTCCTGAGGATCAATTTTATCCTCGCGCTGATCAACCTTCTCTTTCAGGCCATCTTTGCCTTTATAGTAATCATCCAGATATTTGACCGGGTCGTACTTACCCTTGGCAATTTGATCCAGCTTGTCTTCAAGTGCCGATGTAAATTCACTGTCCACAATTTCTGGAAAATGATTCTGCAGAAGTTCGGTAACGGCAAAAGCGGTATAGGTAGGCACGAGGGTTTTCCCCGCTTTCTGTGCATATCCACGATCCTGAATGGTGCTTATAATGGTAGCATATGTACTTGGCCGTCCTACTCCACGCTTTTCAAGCTCTTTCACTAATGTAGCTTCCGTAAATCTTGCGGGAGGCTTGGTCTCATGGGAGATCGATTCCAGATCGTGGAGATCTATTGTTTCACCTTTCTTCATTTTGGGAAGAAAGTTTTCCTGATTTTCAAGTGCCTCATCAGGATCATCACTTCCTTCTACATAGGCACGGAAATAACCGGGGAACAAGATCTTTTTACCGTTTGACCGGAAATCTGCCTCGGTATCGTCTTTTTTTGCCGTGATGGTGACGTTTGTAAACTCAAGCTCAGCTTCTGCCATCTGGGTAGCGATAGTACGCTTCCAAATGAGGTCGTAGAGTTTAAATTGTCGACCGCTGAGTTTCGCTTTTTCCGGGTGTGTAAAACTTGATCCTGCCGGACGAATAGCTTCGTGAGCTTCCTGTGCTCCTTTCGATTTTCCGTAATTCCGAACACGCTTGAAGAGATAATCTTCACCATACTGTTGCTCCACTTCATTACGGGCCGCGTTAATCGCCTGACCTGACAGATTCATGGAGTCTGTACGCATGTAGGTGATCAGTCCGTTTTCATACAGCTTCTGAGCGATACTCATTGTATCACGGGCTGAAAATCCGAACTTGCGGTTTGCTTCCTGCTGCAGGGTAGAGGTAATAAACGGTGGAGCCGGATTTCGCTTTTGAGTTTTTACATCAATATCAGTTACAGACCAATCCGCTTCATTCAGCAAATCTCTCAGCTTCTCTGAATCTTCTTTCAGCAGAAGTACAACACTGTCCGGTTTTTTCAGTTTACCTGTATTTTCGTCAAAATCTTTTCCGCTGGCTAAACGCTTTCCGTTTAGATGCATGAGATCCCCCGGGAAGGAGTTCTTTTTGTCATCTTCCTTGGAAAGTTGTGCCTTAAGGTCGAAATAAGTGGCTTTTTTGAATTTCATTCGTTCCAGTTCACGCGATACCAGGAATTCAACCGCAACAGACTGAACACGACCTGCAGAGAGGCCCGGCGCAATTTTTTTCCAGAGCAGCGGTGAGATCGTATAACCTGCCAGACGATCCAAAATTCGGCGCGTTTCCTGGGCATGAACCAGGTTCATGTCGATATCCCGAAAGTTTTCGAGAGCGTTTAGAATGGCCTCTTTGGTGATCTCGCGAAAAACCATTCGCTTAACGGGTACTGTTGGTTTTAAAAGCTCGGTTAAATGCCACGAAATTGCTTCACCTTCACGATCTTCATCCGTTGCGAGTATGAGTTCATCGGCATCCTTCAGTTCTTTTTTTAGCTTTGCAACGATTTTCTTTTTGCCCGCGGGAACTACGTAGAGAGGATCATAGCGGTCATCAACATTAATGCCGAGATTTGACCATTCCTCTTTTTTATACTTGGCGGGAATCTCTTTGGCTGATGATGGTAGATCGCGAATATGCCCCATCGAAGAATCTACCACATATCCTTTTGGCAGATATTTCTTGATTGTTTTTGTTTTTGTAGGGGACTCAACAATTACTAACGATTTCATGAAATATGGTTTATTCAGGTTTCCAGGTAAGCGATTGCCTGTTCAGGCGATTGCTTATTTAAAAATCAGAGCTTGTCGATTAGCTCAAAAAGCTCCTCGGCATGCGCTTTTGTATTTATTTTTTCTATTACTCCCAATACGGTTCCATCCTCATCAAGGATAAATGCTGAACGGGAAGGAGCGTTAAATGTTTTTCCGTACATCTTTTTTTCAACGATAGAGTCTGTCGCATCGGCAAACTTAAAGTCCGGATCGGACGCCAGGGTATAATTGATGCCCAGTTTTTCCGCATAGTTCTTGTGAGAACCACAAGTGTCTTTGCTCACAGCAACAAGGTTATAACCTTTTTCATCAAACTCATCGGCATGCTCAGCTAAACTTCGGTTCTGTTTATCGCAGCCACCGGTGTTGTTTCGCATATAGACCGAAACAATTGTCGGTCGCGTTAACAGCTCTGAGAACTTTACCTCTTTCTCTTCTCCATCCCGGACAATACTTAAAGTAAAATCGGTGTCAATTTTTTCGCCTTTTGAAATCATCTATGCTATTTATTTTGATTGAAGTTTGATTGATATAAAGTCAATCAGTCGGCAATTCGTTCTCAAAACCACGCCCTGCTTGTGACAGACTTTTATAATACACATTAATTTATGCCGGGGGCAAACAGTTTCTCGGATAGAAACTTTATACGCTAAAAAGTAAAAACCTGAGCTCGATTATTAATTTTTAGTGAAATGCTTCAAAAGTCCCCTCCTTTTTCAAGGAGGGGATTTAGGGGTGGTTGAAAAAGGCAGTCACATATTTTTAGTTTTTTGCATAAATAAAAGTTCTATAACCACCCCAAGAGGCTGTCGGAAAAAGCTCATTAGTTCAAATAGCGCTTAAATAATTTAGTTTTCTACTTCAGACTCACCCTATATCCCTCTCTAACTAATAGAGAGGTATATAAAGTTTAAATTATTTAAGCTTGGTTATGTGTTGATTCACTTTTTGGACATCCTCAGCATCTTTTATCGTAATTTTTAAATCGAACTCAGATTAAGTGTAAGCGTTAGGTGTCGTATTTTTCTCGAAGAGCTCTGCCTACGTTATTGGGAACAAAACTGCTGAGATCCCCACCCCAGGCGGCAATCTCTTTCACTATCGTAGCAGAAATAAAGGTGAGCTGCTCATCAGGCATTAAAAATACGGTATCTACTTCCGGCGCCAGTCTGCGATTGGTAAGAGCCATTCTGAACTCATATTCAAAATCGGATATCTGTCTTACGCCCCGCAGTAAAACATTGACCTCTTTTTCCCGTGCAAGATCGATTAGAAGTCCGGTAAACTGAATAACTTCTACCTGTGCAGACCATTCATAGCTACTGATGGACTCTTCGATAAGTTTGATTCTCTCTTCACCGGTAAAAACAGCATTTTTTTTGTTATTTACCGCAACTGTGACAATGATTTTGTCAAACATTTTAACGGCTCGACTTAGGATATCCAGATGTCCGTTTGTCCAGGGATCAAATGAGCCGGGATAGAGTGCAACGCGTTCCATATAGAAAGGTTAGTTTATAATCTGTTCGGTTCTTAAATGCTGATTATTCTGTTTTAAGCTGTTCAAAAAGTATAACAACTAAAGAGCGACTCAATTTGTTTAGCTTAACTTTTAATATTTTATAGAATACTTTCTTCGTGCTGCTTCGTGTCCTTGAGTCTTCGTGGCAAGAATGCAATGTTTAACCGCGAAGCCACCAAGTCTCAAAGGTCCACGAAGAGAACTTAAATAATAAGGGTATCCATATATCAAATATACTTTGTTGGAGCAACCTCTATAAATGATGAGCCCTCCTTTATAAGTATTGGACTTTCAAAAACCTAACCCGATATAATATTAATCGAACTCAGGTTTGCATGATTGTTCCGATAAAGTATAGATATTCAGACTGATACTCCAATTTAGAAATATGAATCGGCCTGATGGTCGGATAATTAAGAAAGGGAAACAGAAATTATTTAAAACCTTCATCGGTGTAGCGGAAAATGGCTACCACGGTTCTGCCATACGGTTTTGAAAATCGGCACAGCGGATGTTTGGAAAAGTCATGGCGCTTGTCGTGTTCAAGAACAAACCAGCCATCCTCTTTTAGAAGATTGCTTTCCATAATCTGATCTACCATTTCAATCATCCAGAAATAGTCGTAGGGTGGATCTGCAAATATAAAATCAAATGAGCCAAACTCTTTTTTCTCGAGAAAAATCTCAATATCAAGGGAAATCGTGCTGATTTGATTTTCCACCCCGAAAATTTGTGCAGTCTTTTCAATCTGCTTCAGGTGATCAACCTCCCGATCCACAAAAAGTACGTTTTCGGCACCGCGGGAAATGGCTTCAAATCCCAGGTTACCGCTGCCTGCAAACAGATCTAATACACGGGTGTTGTCTAAATAAGTTCTGGCAGCGATTACTGAAAAAAGTCCCTCTTTAGTGCGGTCGGATGTAGGTCGTAAAAGATCAGTGTTCGGAACCGGAATGTTTCTTCCTTTAAGTTTGCCGGTAATAATTCTCATGATGTCGGTTCTTCAATTTCTGCGTCTTTGTTAAGACTCATCATTATAGCAGGATATGCGCTCTCTAACTTAAATCCATACGTCTTCTCTTCTGCATCAACATTCATAACCTGCAGACTGTTCATAATTTCGATGGCTCCTGTATCGTCCCAAAAAGATCTCAAGGATTGAATGACGGAAGGACTATTCTGGCCATAAGCGTAGATCGTATCGTGGAATCCGTTCATCCAGCTGAGTTTATCAGCGTAGAGGCTCCACATGTAAGGCAGGTCGGCGGCGTCTTCATATCCGATATAAGTGCATCCCCGAAGTTTTCCCAAGATAAAGGATGAAACAGACAGATAATTTTTTTGGCAATAGACTTGCAGAAATGAGCCGTTTACCCCGCTGTGTGTCTGCCAATCGGCACCAATTTCGAATTCGGCCACATATTCCGAATCAGTGAATTTTCCCAAAAGGTAGTTAAACCCCTGCATGGTTTCGCGATTTCTAAGAAGCAGCAGCTTGTAGTCTGCGTTGCTAACCGGAATCCACGTAGTTTCGATGTTACTGCGATTTATTCCGTGCATCAGCAGGGAGATATGAGCTTCTCTTTCTGCAGAGTCTTCATAAACGGAGCGGGGAACAATTGTCCAGCACTCTTCAGTGGAAGGAGAAAGAATTTTTACGGAAGAGCAGTTGTACTTCTCTTTTAAATTTTCGAGAGAAGTTTTGAGAGCGGGGAATGCCTTTTCATCCCCCGTAATAATTGCATGTTTTACATCGAAATTAAAATCGATGCTGCCTATATGTTTCAGATAGTTCTCTTTGTTAGGGTCATTAACCGAATAAAATAAGTGATTGTCGGTGTAAGAAACCCCTAAACAAGAACCATCCACTGCCATGCTAATTCCAGTTTGGTGCGTTTAGCAAAGTTGTTCGCTGAAGGTCACCAATTTTGTCACCGGTACCGGGATTTTCCAACAGGTAGAGCTGCGGACGGATGGTATCGTTCAATGTATACTCGAATCTGTTGTATGGAGCTCTTGGTGAGTATACAAGTGAATCCGGGTTATAACTGCTTGGAGGCATGAATGCAAAGAGAGAATCGGCGCGTTCAACAATAAATTCGTTTGTTTTAACAAACTGTACAAGGCTGTCGAGACCGCCATCGGTAGGAGGAAAATCTCCTCTTCTATTTCTGTACTGTACCAAAGCATCGCGAACCAACTCCATACGGTGGCGTTCACGTTCTACCATTTCTCTTTCTTCAATGACTTCCTGGTAAGGATCAACAATAGACTTGTAAAGGAAGTAAGAAAGGCCAATGATGAGTATGCCAAGAACGACTGTTAAAATATTATTGCGCGTATATAAATCCATGTGAGAAAATGTGTTGGTTTACGATATGGGATATTGCGAAACAGAAAATAATTGCAGGTAATTTGATATGCAACCTTCTTATTCGATTAAAAGCTAATCTTAACAATAATTGGACGTTTTCTTCAAATTTAAGTTGTAAAAAGAATAAATCTCTCCCTAATCTCGCTATTTAATCCGCGATATTGAAATTTTTTAAACCGATTAAGGTCAAGTATGTTCTGTTCGAGAATTTCTTTTTTAAACTTCCTTCCAAAATATTCGTTCAACTCCGGTTCAGAAACGCTAAATGGCGGGCCCGGCATCTCATCCTGCTTGTAAATAAAATGGTGCAGCAGTATGTATGTGGAGTCCGAACAGAGTGAGACCAATTTTTCAGCATATTTGGCCCGTTTTTCGGGAGGAAGTGCAACAAGTGCTGCTTTGTCATAAATCAGATCGACGGGCGGAAGTTTTCGCGCCGGCAGTTTCATAAAATCTCCGCACCAGAGAGTGATTGATCCGGCTTCAAAAATTTTAAAATCTGCAAACGAGCTCTCAGTTGCGGTGAGTCCATTTTCTTGTAAAAACTCCCCGATCGCCTTTTCGGAGATCTCAACACCTATAACATTATTAAAATGATGAGTCAGGGTGATCAGATCACGGCTCTTTCCACAAAGAGGAACAAGTACCGTCTGTTGTTTAGGAAATGAATTGTGGTTTAAATGACGTTCCAGTGCCGGATAGCCATCGGCCATGTGGAATCCGATCTTGTTTTTACGCCATCGGCTCAACCAATAACTGAGTTCCATATCCGGGTTTCTTTCCTTGAAATTAAACGATAGCTTTGCATGCTTGCGAAGCTGCTAATGTAACCAACTTTTTGTGAACAAAAACATACTTAAGCTGGCCATTCCCAATATCATCAGCAATCTGTCGGTGCCGCTGCTGGGAGTTGTGGATACAGCACTTGTAGGACATCTTGATCAAGTCTACTACCTGGGGGCATTGGCTGTAGGCGGGATGATCTTCAATTTTCTCTTCTGGGGATTTGGTTTCCTGCGCATGGGAACTACCGGTTTAACCGCGCAGGAGTATGGCGGAAGAAATCGAGAGGGTATGATGATGATTCTGGCCCGGGTTCAGCTCATTGCCTGGTCGATGGGTTTGCTGATCATCTTACTGCAGTCGCCCATTGCGCTATTCAGTTTGTGGGTTATCGACAGCAGTGCAGAAGTTGCAAACTTTACGAAGGTCTATTTCGATATCCGGATTTACACGGCGCCCGCAGTATTGGCCTTATATGGTCTGAACGGATGGTTCCTGGGAATGCAGAATGCGAAATACCCGATGATCGTCACAATTGTTCACAATCTGCTGAACATCGTTCTAAATATTTTCTTCATTCAGGTACTGGATATGCATGTAGACGGAGTGGCATATGGAACCCTGATTTCCACGTACATGGCTCTCGGTCTGGCTGTTTTTCTCTATCTGAAACGGTACAAACGATACCTTTCCCATTTCATCAGAACAGAGCTGTTTAATCCAGAAGAGTTGAAGCAGTACTTCTCGGTGAACCGGGATATTTTCATTCGTACACTCTGTCTGATTTTCACTTTCTCCTTTTTTACGGCAATGTCGGCCAAACAGGGTGATCTGGTTCTGGCGGCAAATACCATTCTGCTGCAGCTGTGGATGGTTGCATCCTACGGGATCGACGGATTCGCCTATGCGGCTGAAAGTCTGATCGGTAAATACAAAGGACGTGGCGACCAGGAAGGATTGAAAAAAGCTGTATTTTTAAATTTAGGATGGGGTCTTGCGCTTGGGCTGATCGGATCGATGGCCTACGGTATTTTTGGCGATTCAATACTTCGGATTTTTACCAACAACACGGAAGTTATTGAACTGGCAAAAGGGGTGTTCTTTTGGACGGTAATGGCTCCCACAGTGTCAAGCTTCTGCTATATTTTAGATGGGGTTTTTATCGGTGCCACGGAAACAGCCCCGATGAGAAACACGATGCTGGCTGCAACATTTCTTTTCTTTTTGCCGGCCTATTATATTGGTACAGAGCTGATATCCATTCATGGGCTTTGGCTGGCTATGGTGCTTTTTATGCTGGTGAGGGGTGCAGCATTGATGCTCTATCTGCCGGGTAGAATTTTGAATAAGCTACCCGATAAAACCTGAAATGGATTGATGTGTAGTCAAAAACGGTAGTTCAAATAGATGAAATTTTAATAAATAGAGAAACGGAGACTAGAGTGAAGAAGAAAATTTTGATCATGAGACATGCGAAATCCTCCTGGAGTGATGAAAAATTACGGGATTTTGACCGCCCGCTTAATTCAAGAGGGGAAAAGGATGCGCCCAAAATGGGCCGCTACCTGAAAGAGATGGGTATAATTCCGGATCAGATATTCAGCTCTCCGGCAGAGCGCGCAAAATTGACAACACTAGCCGTAGCGAAAGAACTGGGGATGGATTCAGTCGCAATCCGCTGGGATGAGGAGCTCTATTTTGGAAACCCGATGGCTTATCTCAACGCAATCCGCTCGGCCGATCAGGATAGCAGCGTAGTTATGACGGTGGGACACAATCCAATGTCGGCGGAGATTATGAGCGCCCTGTCTCTGCAGAGCTTTACTCATCAAGTACCCACAGCAGCGCTGGCCTGTTTTGAGGCGGATGTTGAAAACTGGAAGGATATCAAGCAGAGCGGCTGTAAGCTACTGTGGATAGTATCGCCGAAAGATATTTAACGTGAGTTCTATATAGGATTTTGCAATAGAGTGTCCCCCTTTGAAGGGGGCAATGGACGCAGTAGTAGATTCAAAGTTAAATGATGAATGTTCAAGCTGAAAATTAGTCCTTCCTCGTCACGGTGCTCTGCTCCGGGACGACAAGCAAGCAGCTCCGCTGCAAAAAAAACATCTATGCGTAAACCGCCACAGTCCCATTCGTATTCCGTAATCCCTTCCGAAAATCCGTTATCAGTTTTATATCGGATCACTCCATTTAATTCGATCGAATTTGAAGCTCATCCAGGAGTCTGGCTGCATTGTCGATCTCTTTTCCTCGTCACGGTGCTCTGCTCCGGGACGACAAGCAAGCAGCTCCGCTGCAAAAAAACAACTATGCGTAAACCGCCACAGTCCCATTCGTATTCCGTAATCCCTTCCGAAAATCCGTTATCAGTTTTATATCGGATCACTCCACTTAATTCGATCGAATTTGAAGCTCATCCAACAGCCTGTCTGTATTGTCGATCTCTTCCATCATAAAGAGAATGAATTTGATGTCCACACTTATAGTGCGGGTCAATTCGGGTATGAAAAAGTAATCGCTGACAATTCCCTCAATATTCCCGTCAAAAGCGAGCCCGATGATTTCACCGTTTGCGTTCAGTACAGGGCTTCCGGAATTGCCTCCCGTAATATCGTTCGTAGAGAGAAAGTTGAGAGGCAGTTCGCCTGAGTAGTTTCCGTATCCGCTAAAATCTTCAGCAGAGGTAGAATCGGGTGCATATTCTAAAAGTTTGTCGGGTACCAGAAACGGATATCTGTTCCGGTTTTTTTGAATCATTCCTCTAAGCGTGGTAAATGGCAGGTTGTAGACTCCGTCTTCCGGCTGATATCCCATAATTTCGCCGGCGCTTAGTCGGAGCGTAAAGTTTGCATCGGCAGGATGAATTTTCCCGGGATCCATCTCCAGAATTCCCTCTACATATCGTTTTTGTGCAGGCAGCAAGTAGGTGAAATGACGAAGATAGTTATCCCGGCTCTGCTCAAACATTTTCCTCACATCATCGGCAATCAGATATAAACTGTCCGGTACTTGATTTTGAACGGCTTCGTATTCCGAAAAGATCAGGTTCCTGGCAGATGCTGTGTCGGTGAGTATGGAGCTGTTGAACCGCCTGTTCAGAAACCGTTCTAGTTCAACTTTTAGTTGAGAGGTTTCGGTTTCATCAAAGAAACGATAGAATATGAGAGGCCGTCTCTCTTCAGGCAGCTCTGCAAAAGCGTACAGAAAATCCTTTAAGATCGTGTACTCAGCTTCATGATTGTACGATTGGTGCAGCTGGCGAAAATAGTCGTAGGTCATCAATTTCTCTTCTTCAGAGAGCTCTATGCTTTCTCCATCTTCCACTTCATAAAAATCATCAAACAGGGAAGAGGATTGTAAAACAGTGCTGAACTGAAGTGCATAAAACGTGAGGTAAAGAACATCGCCGGTTTGATCTGCTATGGAATAACTCTGTTCAAGCTGAGGCAGAACCCGGCCATATTTTATTTCACGCAGTGAATCTGCCGACACCCACTCATCAAATCGCTGATCAAAATTACGTTTCTGATTTGTGACATTATGGTTGTCAAATCCATCGCGGATGCCTTCATAATATTTAAGTGTATTTGCGATAGATGCTTTCTCCGCAGTGTTGAGCTCATTCGCAGGAGCTTTTTCAAGGCCATTTAGATACGCCCGAAAAGCTTTCTGCAAAACCGGAAACTGACGTTTTTCATAAAAATCAAAAGCGTAACTGCTTTCTTTTCGATAGGTTGAACCGGGAAAACCGAGCGTCATCGTGAAATCTCCGGTATTCAGAACAGAATTTCTGATCGGGAGTGAGTAGTCCGGCTGAAACGGCACATTCTGTGGTTGATACTCAGTGGAGCTGCCATTTTCATCTACATAGGCACGAAAAAAAGTATAGTCTCCGGTATGTCTTGGCCACATCCAATTGTCTACATCGCCACCAAATTTACCAATCGACTCTTCAGGAGCATATACCAGTCGAATATCCCGAATAACTCTGTATGAAGAGAGGAGTTGTCTGTTTCCGCCAAAAAGATCGACTACTTCAGCAGTCAGGTCCGGGTTTTCACCAACATATTCATCAATGATTTGCTGTTTTATCTCTTCCTGTTCCGACAGCATTTCCTGAAAGGTGAGGTTATCTGAAAGCCTTTTCTGTATTTCATCCGTCACATCAATTTGTTCAATTGGAATGTGAACTGAATACCCCGGAACAGGTACCTCGTCCTCGATGCTTTCCGCATAAAATCCATTTTCGAGAAAGTTCTCCTCTCTGCCGGCAGCTGAAGCAATAGCGTCGTAGGCTACATGATGATTTGTAAGAATAAGTCCCCTGTCGGAAACGAAAGAGCCGGTACCTCCACCTTCTTCACCGATATTGATGCGCACGACAGCTTTGTGAATGGACGCTGATTCCGGGTTGTAAATCTCATCAACTGAAAGTTGCAGGCCGCGCCGGTTGAGCAGCTGATACAGTTCACTGTCAAGCTGTGACATCAGCCACATTCCTGAATGATCGGGGGATTCGGGTGGAAAAGTCTCAGCGGGAGATAGCTGTTCTTGCGTTGCACAGGAACTGGCGAGAAGTGTGAAGATGAGTAAAAAGCCGGATAACGTTAATTTCATATCCCCAAAAATAGATTGTTGATTCTGACCTGCAGCTATGGCTATACTTAGGCAGAATTTTGATACAAATATTGTATATTCGTTTAAAATAAAAAGATATCAGACAATCAGATGATCTATAAGCAAAAATTTTACTATCTCTGCAAAACTCCACTTAGCGCTGAAGGCCCTGAGGATGTTGAAGTTGTGGATCGGGCAGACGATAACAATCAATTTCCCGCACTTTTTCAGAAATATGAAGAGCTGCGTTCGCACGCTTTTAATGAAGAGAATATCTACAGTATCGTTCGTGCTGATGATATCTACGACCTGCTAAGAACAGGTACGGAAAAAGAAGCAAAAGAGATGGCTTACGAGAGAGCCGAATCTGAGATTATCACGAACTTGCAACACCGTGTTATGCAAGGAAGCGATAAAAATGCAAAAGCTATTCTAAAAGAAGTGCATCAAATAGACGCCTGATGTAACTGCTTTTTTTCCTTATCCATTCTTTCCTTTTTTCTGACGATTTAGATCGCATTTAAGTTCGATTACTGGCGGAATGATATCCGGTTCATACTTGTGTTATAAGTAAATCAAGTAAATTCGAATAAATTTCGATATACAATTATGTCTGATATCAACACGCTAAATGGCACAGAAAAAATGAATATTAACATTGGAATTTCGGACGACCATAGAAAAAAGATCGCTCAAGGTTTATCAAGAGTGTTAGCCGACAGCTATATGGTCTATTTGAAAACCCATAACTATCACTGGAATGTGACCGGACAGCTGTTTCACTCCCTGCACGGGATGTTTGAAGAGCAGTACACTGAGCTGGCGGAAGCTATTGATGAAATAGCTGAGAGAATTCGTTCAATAGGCTATAGAGCGCCGGGTTCGTTTCGTGAATTTTCCGAACTCACTTCTATTGAAGAGGATACTGATCAGCCCGATGCAATGGAGATGGTAAGACGTCTCGCTGTTGACAATGAAACAGTTCTCAGAACAGCCAGAGAAGTATTACCGGCATGCGAAGAGGCAGGTGATGAAGCAACAATCGACTTGATTACTGAGCGATTGGATGTGCATTCCAAAACTGCCTGGATGCTGAGAAGTCACCTCGAATAAAAATACTTTTAGAAAAAACCGGCTCTGTTCATGCGGAGCCGGTTTTTTTATGTAACATTCTGAATATATAAGAGATAGACTATAGTTTGTAAAATTGAACTCTTTTCTAAAACAAAGCTAACCTTAATAAAACAACATAGAGTATAGAATATGGAAAATCTGGATGGACAATTAGAAGAACTGACACCGATGATTATTGAGCATGGGTTAAGCGTTTTAGGTGCAGTGTTTATACTGCTAATCGGTTGGTGGCTGGCCGGATGGGCTAAAAAGAAAGTGATGAAAAAAGGTCAAGCCGCCAAAGGCATGGACAATACTTTGGTTCCAATCCTTGGGCAAATCACTAAGATTTTAATTTTAGTAATTACAATATTGGCCGTACTTGGCCAGTTTGGCGTAGAAACCACAAGTATTATAGCTGTTCTCGGTGCTTCCGCATTGGCTGTAGGTCTGGCATTGCAGGGAACTCTCAGTAATGTTGCGTCCGGTGTAATGCTGCTCATTTTGCGACCGTTTAAAGTAGGTGATGCCGTAGAAGTAGGTGGAACCACCGGTGTTGTAGACTCAATCGGGCTCTTTACTACAGAAATGCATACGTTTGACAACATCGGCGTATCCATGCCAAACTCTAGTGTATGGGGATCTGAAATTAAAAACATGAACCGGTTCGAGCAACGCCGTGTCGATATGGTTTTTGGAATTGATTACAGCGACGATATGGATAAGGCGATGGATATCATTAAAAAAGTATTGAGTGAAGATGATCGGATTCTTTCGGATCCTGCTCCTCAGATCGCTGTCTCGAACCTGGGCGACAGTTCAGTTGATATTATAACGCGCCCATGGGTGGATACTCCAAATGTATGGCCTGTCCGCTTTGATATTACCAAGAAAGTGAAAGAGCAATTTGACGCGAATGACGTCAGTTTTCCTTTTCCTCAACGAGATGTACATTTATTTAAGGAAAATTGATTTAATATCCAGAAGCGATCGCTTTGTAAAAGCTCCGGTTTTCCCGGGGCTTTTATTGTTTATGGGTATAAACCGGCGTAAGGCCCGAAAACCCAATTGAAAGTTGCTTCCATAATGAAACTTGTTTAAACTAAGAAGCTACATAAGAAGGCTTAGGGCCGTAATTTTGCAATTTAAAGATCCAATCTGTTTTGACTGATTCTAAGAATACCCAACCTGCCGACGACCAACATCTTTTCGAAAACGACTTTGTCTATGTAAATGCCGAAGGAGATGTAATACTGAAAAAGACAAATCTATTCGAGGAGCGAACACTGGCGACCGTTGATCCGGAGTCGGTTGAAGCCCGGATTGAAGCTTTTGAAAAGATCTTCTCAGGACTTGAACAGAAGGTAGATACTTTCCTGGAAAGTGCAGAAGAAACTGTAAAAGAGAGTCCGGAAAAAGCTGATGAGAAACTGGGTGAATTGATTGACGAAATCAAAGGGGCAGAAGCCGTCGGTGATTTTGAAAAACTGGTCAATTCGGCTAAAGAACGTTTAGAGGAGTTAAAAGAAGCTGCGAAACCAACGGAAGCGGAAGAGCAAGACAGTGAAGCAGAAGCTTCAAAAGAAAAATCTGATGAAGTAGAAGCGAAAGAAGAATCGGAAGCTGCTGTTGAAACCGCTGAGCCGGAAGCTGAGGAGAAAGAAGAAGCCAAAGCTGAAGAAGCTCCTGCAGAAGAGGAGGAGACTAAAGACTCCGATGAAGAAGACGACCCTCTGAGTTATTATAAAGAGCTTGAGAAAAAAGCGGAAGAGCTGATGGATATGACGGATTGGGCATATGTATCCATGGAGTTTGATAATATTGATAATGCTTGGAGCGAAGGGCCGGATGCTGAGGATGAAGAGATCCAGCCGCTGAAAGATAAAATTGATAAGCTGCGCGAAGATTTTGAGCAGAAAAAGAAAGCTCATTACGAAGAGAAACAGAGAAGACGTCTCGAGAATCTGGAGAAGAAGAAAGACTTACTGAACCAGCTGAAGGAGATTGTTGATGAGAAGAAATGGAGTCATACCAAAGATGTGGGAAGAATTAAGGGACGCTGGGAGCAGATAAAATCAGTGCCCGAGGATGAGGCTGAAAAGCTGGA
Organism: Rhodohalobacter sp.; assembly: GCF_034521535.1. Classification (GTDB taxonomy): domain Bacteria; phylum Bacteroidota; class Rhodothermia; order Balneolales; family Balneolaceae; genus Rhodohalobacter. The sequence goes on from NZ_JAXHMF010000010.1 coordinate 71,180, forward strand.
GTCAAAATTTGAATCTCTTCTCAGTACGTTTGATGAGCACAAGGTTGATCGTCTCGTAAAGCAGAAACAAAAAGAGGAAGATAACCTAACGGGTAAACTGGTTATTCTCGAGAAAATGGAAGGGTTTGTGAGCGGGCTGGATGAAACCGCCGACTGGCCTGAGCAGGAGAAGAAATTTGATGAGTTGACCAAACAGTTTAGAAAAATAGGACGTGTGCCTTCTGAGAAGAACCGTGAAGTATGGGCACGCTACCACTCTGCGCAGGATACTTTTCATTCCATGCGTTTTAAATACGACAAGAAATACAGAGAACAGATTGAAAAATTCTTATCTAAAAAGAAAAAGCTAATTGATGAAGCTGAAGCTCTTCTGGATGCGGACGACCTGGCCGATGCAGCACGCCGTGTAAATAAACTGCATCGCCGATGGAAGAAAGTTGGCAACCTCCCGCAAAAGGATGAAAATGAAATGTGGGATCGGTTCAAGGCGGCAACAGATGCTTTTAATGATAAAAAGTCGGAAAACCTCGACGTTTTAAAAGAGCAGGAAGAGGAGAACTACGAAGAGAAGCTGAAGATTGTTGAAAAAGCCAATGAGCTGAAAGAGTCTGAAGATTGGGAAGCTACCCACAAAGCTCTGCAGGGTTTAATGGATACATGGAAAAAGGTTGGCCCGGTACCCAAGAAGAAGTCAGGTAAGATCTGGAAGAAATTCAAGGGCGCTATGGATCATTTTTACGACAGGCGCCGGGATCATTTTAAAGAGGTGAAAGAAGAGAGAAAAGATAATCTCAAAGAGAAAGAAGAGGTGCTGGAGAAACTTGCGGAACTGAAATCGCATGATGATCCGATTGAAGCTGTTGAAAAAGCAAAACCTCTGCAGGAAGAGTTTAAAAAAGCGGGTTATGTGCCAATCAAGCATAAAAACCGTCTATGGAAAGAGTATCGCGAAACCTGTGATGTTATCTACGACCGTTTCAGAGCTGCAAAAGCTGCCGTTGATGTGGTTGGCCGTGAAAATGTAGAAAACTTTTCAGCTGATGACATTGCTGATATTCGCAAGAAACAGAGTGAAATTAACAAGCTTAGAAAAGAAGTTGGAAAACTAACCGGCGAAGTTCTTCAAATGAAGGAGTCGTTAAGTTATTTTAAACCTTCGGGCGGTTCAAGCAGTTTGCTGGATGACGTTAAGGAGAAGATCAGTAAAGCCGAGAATAAGCTTGAGAGCAAAGAAGATAAGCTTGCAGATCTGGAGAAGGAGGTAGACCAGATTAAAAAAGACTCATAGCAGCTCTCAAAAATATCCAATACATTTAAAATCGTTCTCTGATGTAAAGTTAAGATTGGATTCCCCCATTATACTCTGAAAAATCTACATACAAATATCGCTCAAATTCTTGCGGCAAAAACAGCTGAAGGAAACCTTCGGGAGTGGCTGGATCAGCTCGAGATAGAACTCTTTTCTTCAGCTACTGATACAGAAGCTGATAAGGATTTGGGTGGACGCCAACCCGACGTACTGATCATCGACAAATCATTTCTGGATGAGTACTACAATCAATTTGAACAGACTGTAAAACTGCATCCTGGACTCAAATTTGTACCTGTGGTTTATTTGGGTACACGAGACGATAAGGGAATCAGAAGCCTTGTACAGTTCAACAGCTGTCAAATCGTAAAAGATGAAGATACTATGCTTGATGCGGTCAGTGAACTCCTGGTACCGTCTGTCCGGATTCGTTTTTGGGGCGTTCGCGGATCAACACCTTGTGCAAATTTTGAGAATATTGAGTATGGCGGAAATACAAGCTGCCTGGAGATTGCCGCCCCCGGAATGGATGAGCTGCTTATTTTTGACAGCGGTACGGGAATAAGAAATCTCGGGAATCATTTAGAGCGGCTGGACGAGATTAGCTGTAAGGGGCACATATTTATCACGCACCCGCATTGGGATCACATTCAGGGATTTCCATTTTTTAAACCTTTCTACTCCGCTAAGAACAAATTTACAATCCATCTGCCGGAGCAGTATCGCGGCGGTGCCCAGGAGATATTATCAGGTCATCTTACCAAAACGTTTTTCCCTGTAACATTGGATATGCTCGACGCTACCATTGAGTACGTTACTCAAAAAGAAGAGCGCGTAGATTACGGTCACTACTCCATAGAATATTTTGTAGCGAATCATTCTACTAAAACAGCAATCTATAAGATAAGAATTGGCGGACGGGTAATTGTTTACGCTTCCGATAATGAATTGCCACTCAAAACAACTCCAATTCGATTTGTTGAAAAGTTTCAGGAGTTCGTGAAAGACGCAGATATTCTTATACACGATGCACAATATACACTTCAGCAGTATAAAGAGAGGGAGGGCTGGGGGCATTCCGCATGGGAGCGTGTTATTGAAGTTGTGAAGCCCACAGGAGTCAAGAATCTCTATCTAACTCACCACGATCCGGATACGAATGATGCTGAATTAGGGCGCAGAGATCGTCGTCTTCAGCAGTATGTTGGTGCTCCTTTTGACAAGATAAGTCTAACCCGGGAAGGTGCTGAGGTGAGGATACCGGTGAAAAAACCGGAGTCAACTCTTAAAAAAGGCAAAGCAAAAGTATCCTAATTGGATTTTGAATAAAAAAAGGGAGAGGGGAAAAGGCCACTCCCTTTTTTGTTTAAGTAAGGTTATAAGATCTTAAATAACGTGAGTTCGAGATAAAATCTGAGCTATAAGTCCTTAAACATTATTTGTTTATCGAAATTGGTTATATAATAGCCACTGAAACACGAATAAACAGATATTATTCAGTGCTTTCCGTGCTTCCGTGGCTATCTTGTACTTAAAAACCGGTATAAGTTTTTTTTATGTAGAAGACATGTCGAATTCACATTAAATAAAGATTCTCACACCAATACCGCCATTCACCCCAAAGCTGGTTTCCGGAATGAGATCCAGTGTTGGTGCAACTTCAAAGAACATGGAAAGCCTTGTTTCCGGGAACAAATATTGTAGTCCAACCGGAATTCGGGCTCCAAACTTAGAGTCATCAGAAAACAGGGCTCTTGCACCAATGCCATAATAAAATGCCAGGCTACCGCTATCTACATCCAACCAGTTGTGGCGCAAGTAGTCTGCATGAAGGTGAACGGAGCCGTTGTCGCCAAAAGACCATGCTAAAGCAGCATCGATGGCGGTTCGCTCTGATTGCCAGCCTTTAAAACTTATTCCGGTTGGTTCTCCTAAAATTACACCTAATTCAGTATTACTATATCTGGATTGTGCATCTAAAGTGGAAATTGCCCCGAGTAAGAGAGCAAACGCCAAAGAAAGTGTCGTTAATTTCAACGTTTTCATTTTTGTATGTATTTAATTGTGACGGAGTAAGTTAGTTGTCTAGTATGTAGTCTTAAACAATAGGCGTTACTTAAAGTTCCAAAATCATACTGTAGGACAACACATGAATGAATATCTCTAATAGTTAATTTAGGTAATTAACCAATGCAAAAATAGTAACACAAGTGAATATATGAACAAGAATGAATTAATTATTTTTGTTAAAAATCCGGTTGAAGGTGAGGTAAAAACAAGACTTGCCTCCTCAGTCGGTGATGAAAAGGCACTGGAAGTTTATCAGCAACTATTGAAAATCACGGCCCGGGAAACTGCAGGTGTGAAAGCTGATAAGCTCGTCAGCTACTCAAAGTATGTAGAAGAGAGTGATGATTTTGAGGAAGACATTTTTGAAAAATCGGTTCAAATAAAAGGTAACCTGGGAGAGAAGATGAAACATGCTTTCAGGTCCGGTTTTGATCAGGGGTATCATCGAATTGTATTAATTGGGAGTGACTGTCCGAAGATATCACAAAGCCTGATTGATGAAGCTTTTGAAAAACTTTCTGATGCTGATTCTGTTATTGGTCCGTCGGATGACGGAGGTTACTATTTGATAGGATTAAGCCGCTTTATGCCCGAAATATTTGATGACATAGAGTGGAGCACCTCTTCGGTTTTCTCATCCACAGTGAAAGCGCTGGACGATATGAAAGCGACATATCATGTTCTCAAAAAACTTAATGACATTGATACGGAAAGCGATCTGAATGCAAGTGATTTACTTATATGAGTGTTGATACAATTAGTATAATCATTCCCGTCCTGAACGAAGAAGATCAGATTGGGAATGTAATTAGAAACCTTCAAGCCCTTCAGTCCGGGAATGTTAAAGAGATCATCGTTGTAGACGGCGGCAGTGATGATCGCACCGTTGAGGTCGCAGGTTCTGCCGGCGCTACAATTGTTGATTCAGAAAGAGGACGGGCAAAGCAGATGAATGCCGGTGCAGAGATTGCAAATGGAGAGATTCTCTACTTTTTACATGCCGACACAAAGCCCCCAAAACATTTTGATCGTGAGATTGAAGACGCTGTAAACGGCGGGTATGATTTTGGATGTTTTCGACTGCAGTTCGATTGGAATCACCCGCTGTTAAATTTCTACAGCCGGTTTACACGATTAAAAACCACTGCTGTTCGGTTTGGGGATCAAAGTCTGTTTGTCAGAAAAGAGATATTTGAGCAAACGGGTGGATTCGATGAAGATCTGATTGTAATGGAAGACCAGGAGATTTACCGGAGACTGCATTTGCACGGAAAATTTTATTTGTCCGAACAGAATGTGATTACTTCTGCGAGAAAGTATAAAGAAATCGGGACGGTAAAGCTTCAAATACTGTTTACTTTGATATGGTTGGGGTACTATTTTGGGCTGAAACAAAACACGCTGGTAAATTTCTATAAAAAGTTCATTATGCCTTAAAGAGTGCGGTAGTTGAGTTTAGCAAAAGCTTTTAAAAATGTCGGGATGAAGGGGCTGTTTATTATGTTATAATATTGTGAAAATGGTTCTAATCCCGATGAAAAATCTTTACCTTTTTTTGAAATTAATAGTCGGTTAATATTGGACTGTTAAATTCGGAATAACTACAACAAATCAATAACTAACGCAAACATATTGCAACTTATGAAACGATATTTACTATTACTCGTCGCTCTGCTTGTGCTGCCAATTTCTGTGTTCGCACAGGGTACCACAACCGGATCGATTGAAGGAACAATTACAGATGTGACGGGCGAGCCGTTGCCGGGAGCCAATGTGGTTGCTGTGCATATGCCAACCGGAACAGAATATGGTACGTCAACTCGTGCTGACGGACGTTACACACTCAGAAGTTTACGTGTTGGCGGCCCTTACGAAGTGCGCGTTACATTCATCGGATTTAATTCTCAGATCAAGGAGATTAGCGGAATTGAGCTTGGTGAACGTGTAAACTTAGACTTTGAACTGGAAGAAGGTTCATTGGAACTGGGAGAAATCTCAGTAACGGCAGTTGCCGATCCGGTTTTCAACTCCGACAGAACCGGCGCCAGAACTAATATCAGCAGTGAAGATATTGCTGCCACACCAAGTGTATTCCGTTCTCTTGGAGACTTTACCCGTCTGACCCCTCAGGTTACCAGCGGTAACAGTTTCGGAGGCGCGAATGACCGTTACAACAATATTCTTGTTGACGGTGCAACCCTCAACGACGTGTTTGGTCTTGGAGATGCTACTCCGGGTTCTCAGGCAGGTGTTGGTTCACCTCTTAGTATCGACGCAATCGCTGAATTCAACGTGGATATTGCGCCATTTGACGTAACCAACAACGGTTTTACCGGTGGTCAGATAAACGCTGTTACAAAGAGCGGTACAAATACTTATACAGGATCTGTTTATTTCCAGACGAGAAACCAAAATCTGGTAGGGAACTACACCATCGACGATGAGACCTCGAATGATTTCCCTGACTTTACCGAGCGTTACATCGGTTTGAATGTTGGTGGTCCGATCATTGAAGACAAGCTCTTTTTCTTCGTGAATGCTGAATTCAAGCGTGAAACAAGTCCTATCACAAGTGGTATCTTAGGCAGTGGAGCGCCAAACGTAATTGGTTTTGAGTCATCTACATTTCAAGAAGTTAAAGATGTACTGATTAATACATATAATTACGATCCGGGTGAGTTTACATCGCCTTTGGATACTGATACAAACAATGATAAAGTTCTGGCGAAGCTGGACTGGAATATTAATCAGGATCACAAATTGAGTTTCCGCTACAACTATGTTGATGCCATTGCAAATAGAGGAATCAGCAGGGGTTCTAGCTCGTTTACATTCTCGAATCGTCAGTATAACTTCAACAGTAAGCAAAACTCTGTTGTTGCAGAACTGACAAGCAGTATTAGCGATAATGCTTTTAACGAAGCTCGTGTGGTTTATACTACAATTCGCGACTCAAGAGATGTGCCTTCTCAGCGATTTCCAAGTGTAACTGTTAGTATTCCTTACGACGATGCCTCAGTAAGTCCAGGAAACTTCGGTGCCATCAACGCAGGAGTTGAGCGATTCTCTCAGGCAAATGCACTAGATCAGGACCTTATCGAGATTACCAATAACTTTACGTATATCTCCGGAGATCACGAACTGACATTTGGTACCAGCAACCAGATCTTTACATTCGACAATACATTTGTTCAGGATGCATTCGGTACGTATACATTTTTTGATATCGATGATCTTGAAAACGGTGACCCGGTGGAATATCTTCACAGCTATTTATTGCCGGGTGGGAGCCCTACTGCAAACTTTACCGGAATGCAATTTGGCTTGTATGCACAGGATAAATGGACAGTATCCAATAGCTTAACACTGACATACGGCTTGAGAATTGATATTCCCGTATTGCCGGATGAACCAACGTTCAACCCTCAGGTTCCTGTGTCGTATCCGGGATTCTCCACAGATAAAGTTGCATCAGGAAATATTCTGTGGGCGCCAAGGTTTGGATTTAATTGGGATGCCAGTCAGGGAGAGAGAACTACGCAGATTCGCGGTGGTGCCGGTATTTTTTCAGGTACACCTCCTTTTGTATGGATCTCGAACCAGTACAGTAATACAGGTGTAGATTATGGACGTGTCGATACCGGAACTAACTTTAGTAGATTCCAGGGGCTGTTTTCACCTGATCCTGATAATCAGCCAACTCCGGCTACCAGTAACGTACTTGACCCAATTGAAACATCTGAAATCAACCTGATTGCAGACGATTTCAAATATCCGCAATCATTCAAAGCTAATTTGGCTATTGACCAAGAGTTGCCATATGGCATACGCGGAACGTTGGAAGGTGTTTTTTCAAAAGCAATTAATGATGTAGTTTTTGAAAATATCAACATAGCCCAGCAGGGAACATCTGCTTACGGACGCCCGATTTATGGAGATATTTTCTTTAACTCCAGATTTGGTAATGCATCAGGTAATCCTTCCAGAATAGATCCTAACTTCACTAATTCGCTGCTTCTGAAAAACAGCAATAAAGGATATCAGTACAGCATCACTGCCGAACTGGAAAAAAGATTTGAGAACGGATTATTTACAAGATTCGCCTATACATACAACAGAGCGAAGAATGTGAATAACGGTACTTCAAGCCGGGCTATTTCTAACTGGCAGTACAATGAGAATGTTGATGTAAATGATCCTGAAGTTGGTACTGCCGACTTTGAGAGAAGACATCGTATTCTTGGTATTGCTTCTTACAGAGTTTCATGGGCAGACCGTTTTGCAACAACCTTCTCGTTGATATACGATGGACGATCCGGTACTCCTTACAGTTGGATCTACAACGGTGATGCAAACGGTGATGGTCGATTTGATAATGACCTGATCTACGTTCCTGCCGCTGAAGGCGAAGTTGTACTGATGAGTAACAACTGGAATGAGTTTGACGAATGGCTATCCAGCGAAAGCTCATTGAGCGACTATCGAGGAACTCAAGTTGAAAGAAATACAGCGCGTGAGCCTTGGACTAACTTCCTTGACTTCAAAGTAAGTCAAATGGTTGAGACCTTTAATGGTCAGTCCGTTGAGTTTAGTGCAAGTATGATCAACGTTCTTAACTTCCTCAACGACGAGTGGGGAGTGCGTGAAGGAGTTAGCTTCAACAACTATCGTGCGTTTGATTTTCAACAATACGTCGATCAGGACTTCATTAACGATAACCCGGGTTTAGGTCTGACTAACGCAGATTTAGATAAGCCGGTTGTATTCTTTGATCCTGCGAACGTAGAAGACGATACGAAGTATAACGTCAGCGACTTCGGTTCAAGATGGCAAATGCAGTTTACGGTTAGATACAACTTCTAAACAGACTGTAAATATTATTATCAAAAAAGGGAGGGCATTTTGTCCTCCCTTTTTTATTTGTAAAGGTTGTACCTCATGGAATCGTTATCTGTTTTTCGAAAATGAACCAACACAGTTCGTAAGGTTATAACATTACTCATTAATGTAATTTTTCGTAATAATTGGTTAACATTGAATGCCTAATTTGGACCCGATAGAAATCCATTAAATAAAAAAAACAATCATATAATATTATTATGAATCAAAATTACTTTAAGCTAATGCTAACGAGCTTAATGTTTGTTTTCATAGGTTTAGGGCAAACTGCTCTAGCTCAGGTAACCATTAGTGGTTACGTGACTGATACAAACGACGGTGAGCCACTATTCGGAGCAAACGTTGTACTGGATGGTACAATGAAAGGGGCTTCAACAAACATTGAAGGGTACTATGAAATCTCAAATGTAGAATCCGGTAGTTATACTATCAAAGCTACATTGGTGGGACATAGAGAAATTACGAGAGATATCACAGTTGGTTCCGGCAATATGGAAATCAATTTTGAAATGGAGCTGCTGAATGTTGGTCTGGAGGCTCTCTCAGTTTTCGCTTCCCGTTCAGATCAGAATACACCGGTGGCCTTTACTGAACTCGACAGAGAACAGGTAGAAACTCAGTTGGGCTCACGCGACCTCCCAATGGTACTTAACGTAACTCCTTCAGTTTATGCAACAGAACAAGGAGGTGGTGCAGGTGATGCCCGTATTAATGTACGCGGTTTTGATCAGAGAAACGTTGCAGTAATGATCAACGGAGTACCTGTAAACGATATGGAAAATGGCTGGGTTTACTGGTCTAACTGGGATGGAGTAGGCGACGTTGCAAACTCTATTCAGATTCAGCGTGGAATGAGTAATGTAAACCTCGCGACCCCTTCAGTTGGTGGTACATTGAACATCTTGACTGATCCTGCCAGCAACGAAAAAGGCGGTCGGTTTAAGCAGGAAATTGGTTCCGGTGGTTTCAAAAAAACCACAGCAATGCTAAATACCGGCTTAATCAATGATAAATTTGCATTCAGCGCAGTTGGTGTTCGAAAAACCGGTGATGGTATTGTGAATGGAACCTGGACTGACTCTTACGCATACTATTTCGGTGCTTCTTACCAGATTAATGACAAAAACCGTCTGGATTTATTTGCACTGGGTGCTCCACAGCGTCACGGACAAAACTTATATGCTCAAAATATTGGTACTTACAGTGAAAGTTTTGCCAGAAGTCTTGACGGGTATGATAATGCTGCTCTGGATGTTTTCTATCAAAAAAGCAGATACTATAATGCGAACATCAATGGAGTTTCCAGTTCATATACAGGCAATCAATATACCGGTGCAGCGTGGGAAGGCCCTGTTGTAAAAAGCAGATATGACAGATCCTTTATCATGGAAAGAGAAAACTTCTATCACAAACCTCAGGTTAACCTGAACTGGTACAGCCAGTTTTCAGATATTCTCTCTTTCTCTAATGTACTCTACTACTCCGGTGGACAAGGTGGTGGTTCCGGTACATTGGGAAGTATCGTTTGGGATTATAGTCATCCGCAACGAATTGCAAACTGGGACGCTACTATTGCGCAGAACAGCTCAAATCCAGGTGGCGAATCAGACGGTATTTTAAGAAATAGCCGAAACAATCAGTGGACAGTGGGTAATATTGCAAAACTGACTGCAGATCTGGATCAACTTCAACTACAAATTGGTGTGGATTGGAGAACGGCTGAAATTGAGCACTATCGTGAAGTTCGCGATCTTCTTGGCGGAAACTTCTATGTAGACAGCGGTGACGATTTCAGTCCAAATCGCAGAGTTGGATTGGGTGATATGGTAGACTACAACTTTACCAACACGGTAGACTGGTTAGGCGGTTATATTCAGGGTGAATACCAAACCGATGATTTCAGCGCGTATGCTACAGCCGGATATACTACAATCCGTTATAAGCACGATAACTACTTCACACGAGATCCGGAAAACACAAACCAGTATCTATTCAGAGAATCTGACTGGATTAATGGCGGACAGCTTAAAGCGGGTGCTCTCTACTCATTCAGCAGAAACTTCGAAGCTTTTGCGAACGTAGGTTTCATCTCTAAAGTACCCATCTTTGATGATGTAATTGATGACCGTTCAGGTGCGATCAACGAAGATCCTGTAAACGAGAAGTTTTACTTCTACGAAGCGGGTGTTCACATTTTTGATAACGCCGGCAAGTTTGGAATGAATGCCAACTTCTATTTCACTGACAGACAGGATAGAACATTCACTCAGGGTATAACTCAACAGGATGGTACAGAAGGTATTATCAACATTTCGGGTGTTGGACAACAGCATTATGGAATTGAGCTGGAAACATCTTACCAGTTTTCACAAAGGCTGAGACTCGATTTTTCGACATCTCACAATCTGTGGAAATATACTGACGACGTAAGTGCCAGATATCTTGAAGATGTTTCTCAAGGCCAATACCAGGAACTTGATCTATTCATTGATGACCTGAGAGTAGGAAATGCGCCTCAGACACAGTATGCGTATACACTGAGCGTACAACCTACTGCTGAACTGGAAGTTCAGTTGATTGGAAAAACATTCATGCGTCACTATTCAGACTTCAACCCTCTGGACAGACAAGATCCAAACGATCGTGCTCAGACATGGAAAGCACCTAACTACAGTGTGTTTGACATGCACCTGAACTACCGATTGGATAATATCTTCCAGGGCACTCGTCTGTTTGTGAATGTATTTAATCTCTTTGATGAGGTTTATGTACAGGATTCAACCGATAACAGTCGGTTTAACTCATACAGAGTAAATGGTGATATCGTAAATCCACATTCTGCTGATGCAGCTGAAGTTTTCTTAGGTCTGCCAAGAAGATTTAATGCAGGCTTTGCGATTGACTTCTAAATCGTTGAGAAATAAATAGTATTTTTTGAAGGGAGTGTCATTTGTGGCGCTCCCTTTTTTTATGGCAATAAATTCTTAAGGAAAATATGATACGTTTAGTCACTAAAACTCTATTACTCAGTGCTCTTCTATTTGGGTTTTTATTTCAGGCCTGCAAGCCTGATGATAACTTTCAAACCCATAAGCTCCTGCTAATCTCTATTGATGGATTACATCCCGATTATGTTGAGAAATATGAAACCCCGAATATCGACCGGCTGGCTGAATCCGGAGTTCTTGCAGACTACATGATCCCAATTTTTCCGACTAAGACTTTTCCGAACCACTACTCAATTGCAACGGGGCTCTATGCTGAAAACAGCGGCCTGATCGCCAATAACATGGTTGATGAAAATATTGATGATTCCTACAGTTTGGGTAACAGAGACGCGGTTCAGGATGCTCGCTGGTATGAAGGTGAGCCGATCTGGGTGACCGCTGAAAAACAGGGAGTAAAAAGCGCGCCAATGTTCTGGCCGGGATCTGAAGCACCCATTGGCGGAGGTTACCCAACATTTTGGGCACCATTTAATCAAGAACTACCCTACGATGCCAGGGTCGATTCTGTGATTCACTGGATGACTTTGCCTCAAGAGCAATCACCCGGTTTTATGACACTCTATTTTAGCAAAGTGGATACCTATGGTCACCGGTATGGCCCTGAATCAGATTCCGTTGCTGTGGCAGTTCAGGAAGTAGATGAACAGCTGGGATATTTGATGGAAGAACTTAAGCGGATCGGCCAAAGAGACAGACTAAATATGATCGTAGTGTCTGATCACGGTATGGCTGAAATATCCAACGAACGTGTCATTTTGCTGGATCAGATCATCGATTTAGAAAGAGTGGATGTGATAGACTGGAATCCGGTAGCGATGATCAACGCGAAAGAAGAGGTTGATACGGAAGAAATTTATGGGCAGCTAAAATCCGGTGAAGAGAACTACACCGTGTTCAAGAAAGAGGATTTACCTGAAAGGTATCACTTGAAAAATCACCATCGGGTACCGGAAATCATTCTGATTGCCGATCTTGGCTATAGTATAACAACATCAGAGCGGCTGGCAGCAAACGGCGTTTCAGGTGGAGCTCACGGCTTTGATAATGAACATCCGGAGATGCGAAGCTTTTTCCTGGCAAACGGCCCGTCATTCAAAGAGGGAGAGCGAACAAAGGGTTTTCAAAATATTCACCTCTATGAATTGATGGCTCACCTGTTAAATCTAGAACCGTCACCAAACGATGGGAGTCTTGATTCATTAATTCATATCTTAGAGGAATAACAATCAATCCATAATTCAATATGCTACAGAAGAAATTTTTATATCTGCTTACGTCACTCTTTTTACTGCTCAGCCTGAATGGCTGTGTAAATTCCGGTTCAGATCGCACAGATACCGGACAGTCCCCTGTCCTGCTGATTTCTGTAGACGGTATGATGAATAAGTACATCGAACGCAATGAAACACCAAACTTCGATCGTTTTTTATCTGAGGGTGTTCAGGCAGAGTATATGATTCCGGTGTTCCCAACCAAAACGTTTCCAAATCACTGGTCACTGGCTACGGGACTCTATGTGGAAAATCACGGAATTATCTCAAACAGTTTTTATGACTATAATCTGGAAAACCGATTCAGCTACGGAGCTCCTGATGGACAGCACGATGAGCGATGGTGGGGAGGAGAGCCCATTTGGGTAACCGCTGAAAAACAGGGAAAAACATCGGTCAATTTTTTCTGGCCGGGATCGGAAGCCACGTTTGATGGTATGCAGTCCACCAAGTGGGTGGACTACGACGGTTCAATACCCGACAGCACCCGGATCGACAGTATTGCCGCTTGGTTTAATCCTGAAGGTGAGGTTCAGGCAGATTTCGGTACACTCTATTTCAGCTTTGTAGATAGCCAGGGACACAGATACGGTCCTGATTCACCTGAAGTGGATGAAGCCGTAAAGGAGATGGATACGCTGCTGGGCTATTTTATGGAAAAAATGGATGAAGTTGGTTTGTCTGAGGAGCTGAATATGATACTGGTATCGGATCATGGAATGGCCGAGCAATCAGAAGAGAAAGTGATTTTCCTTGATGAGATCATCAATCTGGATGATGTTGATATGGTGGACTGGTCGCCGGTAGCGATGATTCGCCCAAATGCGGGTAAAACAGATGAGATTTATAATGCATTGAAGGAAAACGAGGAGAATTACAGAGTTTACCTCAAAGATGAAATGCCGGAGCGTTTTCACTTCAGCAACCACTATCGAATTCCTGAAATTATCATGATAGCGGATATAAGCTATTCGATTACAACCCGTGAAAATTTTGAAGACAGGGGCGTGGTTCCCGGAATGCACGGTTTTGATAACATGGCGCCTGAAATGCATACCTTTTTTGCAGCGAAAGGCCCGGCCTTTAAAGTGAACGAAGTTGAAGGCCCTGTTGAGTCCGTAAATATTTATGAGCTGATTTCACATCTGTTGCAAATAGAACCAGCAGAGAACGATGGAAGCCTGGATGCGGTTAAAAAGTTTTTGAAAGAGTAGGTCAATAATTGCTTTTAAAAGATTTAAATGCGTGATTTTCATTTTTTGAATTGCATCTAAGCCGAATATAAAATACCATACGCAATTGATCATTGTGTAAAAATCCCAAACAATACCTAGACAGATAAATGGCATACGTAGTAACAGAACCTTGTGTAAACTGTAAATACACGAATTGCGCAGCGGTATGTCCCGTTGATGCTTTCCGTGAAGGCCCCAACTTTCTGACCATTGATCCGCTTGAGTGCATCGATTGCGATGCTTGCGTGTCCGAATGTCCGGTTGAGGCAATCTATCCCGATGATGAAGTACCTGAAGAGTGGGAACACTATATTGAACTGAATGAACGGCTGGCCGAAAAATGGGAAGATCGCATTATTAATGAGACCAATGATGCACTTCCGGACGCAGATGAGTGGGCTGAAAAAGAGAATAAGCTCGAGTTTTTACAGGAAGATTGGGATTAATTAAATCCAAGACACCCGTAACCGCTCTCTAAAACTTTCTTAAAGACCATCTGTTCCATTGAGTAAAACTGCAGAATCCCATCACATTTTAAAAATCAGGAATAAAGAGCTTGATTTAAGCACTCCTAAAGTGATGGGAATTCTGAATGTAACCCCGGACTCATTTTCAGACGGAGGTGAGTACAATCAAAAGGAAGCCGCGCTCCATCGGGTAGAAGAGATGATCCAAGAGGGGGCTGAGATCATCGATATTGGAGGGGAATCAACCCGGCCGGGCTCTGACCCTGTCTCAGTGGATGAAGAGGCTTCGAGAGTGTTGCCTGTGCTGGGAATTGCCATTGAGAGATTTCCGAACACATTTTTTTCGGTCGATACAACAAAATATGATGTTGCCCGGCCGGCACTTGAAATGGGAGCACATATTATCAACGATGTGAGCGGGCTGCAGAAAGAGCCTCGATTTGCGGAGTTGAGTTCAGAGTTTAATGCAGGTTATGTGTTAATGCATTCGCAGGGTGATCCCAAAACCATGCAGAACAGTCCGGAGTACCGGGATGTGATTTCAGATATCATCGATTTTCTGGGCCGACAAATTGAAATTTTGGAAAGTAAAGGCGTAGAGAGTGTAATAGTTGATCCGGGTATTGGGTTTGGGAAAACGCTTCAGCATAATCTGAAAATCATTTCCGGACTTCATAAATTCACTAAATTTGGCTACCCTGTGTTGATGGGGGCTTCCCGTAAATCGATGATCGGAAAAATTTTAGAAGACAGGCCTGCAGACGGCAGACTGGCGGGAACACTTGCTATACACTACCATAGTTTACTGCAAGGTGCTAAAATTTTAAGAGTGCATGATGTGCAGGAAGCCACCGACTCAATTCAAGTATTTAACGCTATAGTATCAGCTGAAGGCAGATAGCAGATAAACCTCAAAATAGATAATCGTGATACCGATAGGATTTTTAGAGTTTGGTCTTAAAGACCTGATGGAGACACTGGTGATTGCACTGGTGCTGTTCTATTTGTATAGATGGATTCGGGGTACATTTGCGATACAGGCTGCCTTGGGACTGCTGTTTGTAATCATTTTGAACGGTGCCGTGAGCCTGCTGGGCTTCACAACGCTTAACTTCATGCTGAAGAGTATTCTGGATGTAGGTGTATTGGCTGTTTTTATCATCTTTCAGCCCGAGATCCGCAAGCTGCTTTACAGCCTTGGACAAAATACTACGTTTGACCGGTTTATCGGACGGTCGGGGGCGGATACCGTTATCGAGGAGGTTATTGATGCCGTGAAGAATATGGCCCAGGTTAAAACCGGAGCCCTGATCGTTTTTGCACGAAGTTCTTCTCTGCAGGATCTTGTTGATGTGGGTGTGAAACTGGACGCACGAGTAAATGCACAGCTTTTGCAAACCATATTTCAGAAAGATACACCTCTTCATGATGGTGCGGTTGTCATTCGAAATAACCGGATTGTGGCCGCAAGCTGCTATCTGCCAATTTCTCAGAATCCCAATATTTCATCTGTATTCGGAACCCGTCACCGGGCAGCTGTGGGTGTAAGTGAAACGAACAACGTGTTTGTGGTGGTGGTTTCGGAAGAGACCGGACGTATTTCGATCGCAAAAAATGGAGCACTAACGAGTGGGTTGTCCATTCAAAAACTGCGTGCCGAGATGGAGACATCTCTGGGTGAAGACAAAGGGGATAGTATGGGATTCAGCTCAGAAAAAGCTGATCTCGAAATGAATTGATATTTTAAGCTATTGTGAGTCGAGATAAGAATTTGTAGAAAGTCTCTCCCCTCCTTCGTAAGAAGGGGCCGGGCCCTTCCGAAGTCTCGTACGAAGAGAAAAGTAAATAATTAAAGCATTCATATTTCAAATACGCCTTTTTGGACGACCTCACTTCTCGGTTTTCCAAATCCAGAGTATTTATATTGAAATCAAGTATTTTAACTTACCGATCAAATAATTCAAGAAGATCTTTTGCGGCTTTAAAAGAGCTGATTTTTCCTGTCTGAACGTCCTTTTCAAACTTTGTCAGCTTCTCTTTAACAACGGGATCAGAATAAAATTTCTGCTTCAACTCCCGGTTAATGGTTTCGTACATCCAGTATGCAGCCTGTTCTTTGCGGCGTTTTTCAAAAAAGCCGTTTTTGGATGTTAATGACAGATATTGCTGAACTTCACTCCAAATTTCTTCTATTCCTATTGTCTGCAGTGCAGAACAGGTCAATACCTTCGGTTTCCAGCCTGAAGGTGAAGGAGGGAATAAGGATAGTGCATTTTCATATTCTCTTTTTGCACGTTTTGAAGCTTTGATATTATCTCCTTCAGCTTTGTTGATGGCAATCAGATCAGCCATCTCCATGATTCCACGCTTGATTCCCTGTAGTTCATCCCCGGCCCCGGCCAGCATCAGAAGAAGGAAAAAGTCGACCATGGAATGAACGGTGGTTTCAGATTGTCCCACACCAACGGTTTCAATAAAGATGATGTCGTAACCGGCCGCTTCACACAGCAGCATGGTTTCCCGTGTTTTTTGAGCAACTCCCCCCAATGTGCCTGAAGTTGGGGATGGACGGATAAAAGCTCGATCGTCTGTGGATAGTTTCTGCATTCGTGTCTTATCGCCCAAAATACTTCCTTTTGAACGGCTGCTGCTGGGATCGATGGTTAACACGGCAAGTTTGTGATTGTTTTGAATAATGTACTGCCCCAGGGCTTCAATGAATGTGCTCTTTCCAACACCCGGCACACCGGTTACCCCAATTCGGATTGAATTGCCGGTTTCAGGCAAGCACTCTTCAAGAATCTGCTGACCAAACTCTCTGTACTCATTTTTGGAACTTTCAATTAAGGTAATGGCCTGGGATAAAATGGTTCGGTCGCCATTTTTTACTCCTTCCACGTACTCTTTTAATGATCTTTTTGAAAGTTTCTTAGCCCGATAATTTGGATTGACGGAGTCGTTCACATCAGAACCTTTATTAATTGAGAGTGATTTGTTATTGGATTTAGGCATTTTAAAAGTTTCTCCCCTCGAGGGGAGTACCGCAGGCCGAAAGCTTTCGGCATGTGGGGAGGGGTGTTAAGAATTTTGATTGTGATTTAATATGATCCAATTGTGAATATCTTCTACTGCATCTGAAAGATTTTTTCTGACTTCTGATTCATTGAATCTAAGAAAGTTAACTCCAAGTTTTTCAATTTCCTGTTGCCTGGTAAAATCAGAAACAGATACTTCCGGGTGATCGTGGTATGAGCCATCAATTTCAATTGCTAAAAAAAGCTCATGGCAAAAGAAATCTACGATGTAATTTTTGATCGGAACTTGTCTGTGAAATTGGAACCCCAACTTTTCTTCTCGGATTTCTTGCCACAATAATATTTCGCCATATGTCATGTTTTTGCTCAGTTTTCTGGCAAGTTTTTTAAGCTTTGGATTATATGGGAGAATCTTATTTGGCACTTGAAATTAATTACTTACAATGAGTGGACACTCCCCTCGAGGGGAGACATCCAGTCAGACATTGTGTCCCTTCGTGCAAAACTTAGCGCCCTTTGTGGTTAAAAGAGAAAAAATTTGAATTATCCCACTAGGGAAGTTTTTTAACTACAAAGTATCACAATGGAATTCACAAAGGTCACGATGTCAGCTGACCGTTAATTATTCTTTTTATCCCGGATTTCAACCTTGAAACATTAAAGTTCAATAAAAAACCGAGTTTGATTTTACTCAATTTCAGATATGTCAAAACTTGTGCTAAATGAACATCGGATATTGAGTCAACGGACTTGATTTCAACAATGAATTTATTTTCGACCAACAAATCTATTCTGTAACCAATTTCGAGTTGTACTTCTTCATAGGTAAGAGGTAAGGGAACCTCTTTTTGAACAGAGAGCCCCGATTTATTTATTTCGTAATAAAGGCACTCTTGATAGGCTGACTCCAATAATCCGGGCCCCAATTGACTGTGAACTTTAAAAGCACAATCTAACACAACTTTAGAAATTTCATTTTCTGTCATATAATTATTCTTTGTGTCCCTTCGTGCAAAACTTAGCGCCCTTTGTGGTTAAAAGAGAAAAAATTTGAATTATCCCACTAGGGGAGTTTTTTAACTACAAAGTATCACAATGGAATTCACAAAGGTCACGATGTTAATTGACTGTTTATAAGTCAGAATTATTCATCCTTTATCAATATCTTCAAAATCTTCTGCGCTGCTTCGGCGATTACGGTGCCGGGCCCGAAGACGGCTGCAACGCCCTGGTCGTATAAAAACTGATAATCCTGGTTGGGTATCACTCCGCCAACAATCACCATGATATCTTCACGTCCCAGGTTTTTCAATTCCTCAATAACCTGAGGAACCAGCGATTTATGACCTGCAGCCAGGCTGGAAACCCCGAGGATGTGTACATCATTCTCCACAGCTTGCCGTGCAGCCTCTTCCGGTGTTTGAAAGAGCGGGCCGATATCCACATCAAAACCCAGATCTGCAAAGCTGGTGGAGATCACCTTGGCGCCGCGGTCGTGGCCATCCTGTCCCATTTTGGCGACCATAATTCGTGGCCTGCGTCCTTCCTGCTCTTCAAATTGGTCCGCCAGTTCACGGGCTTTTTTAAACTCTTCGTTGTTGTCTATTTCTGATGAATACACGCCGGATATGGATTTAATGGTTGCCTGGTAACGCCCGAAAGATTCTTCCATCGCGTCTGAGATTTCACCTAATGTAGCTCGCTTCCGTGCTGCATCAACGGCCAACTCCAGCAGATTACCCTCGCCGGATTCAGCACATTTGGTAATAGCACTGAGCGAGGCATCAACATCTTCCTGATTTCTTTCAGCCTTTAATTTTTGAAGACGCTCTATCTGAGACTGCCTAACTTTTTCGTTATCCACTTCAAGAATATCGATCGGTTCTTCTTTTGCGAGCCGATATTTATTTATACCTACAATGGTCTCTTTTCCGCTGTCTATTCGAGCCTGCTTCCGTGCTGCGGCCTCTTCAATTCTCATTTTGGGCACGCCGGCTTCAATAGCTTTAGCCATACCGCCCAGTTCTTCAACTTCCTCGATTAGCTCGAGTGCTTTTCGCGAAAGCTGATCGGTTAAACTTTCCACGTAGTAGCTTCCCGCCCAGGGGTCGATGGCTTTGGTTATTCCCGTCTCTTCCTGCAGAAAAAGCTGTGTGTTTCTGGCAATACGGGCTGAAAAATCAGTTGGGAGAGCAATTGCCTCATCCAATGCATTTGTGTGCAGTGACTGTGTATGGCCCAATGCAGCCGCCATCGCTTCTATTGCTGTCCGGGCCACGTTGTTATATGGATCTTGTTCCGTAAGGCTGTAACCGGACGTTTGGGAGTGGGTTCTCAGCGAAAGCGACTTCGGATTTTTTGGATTGAACTGCTTCATCAATTTAGCCCACAGCATTCGTCCGGCGCGCATTTTGGCAATCTCCATAAAATGGTTCATTCCAATTCCCCAGAAGAATGAGATGCGGGGTGCAAAATTGTCAACATCCAACCCGTTTTTAATGCCCGCCCTTACATATTCCAGTGCATCCGCAAGCGTGTAGGCGAGTTCCAGGTCAGCGGTTGCTCCGGCTTCGTGCATATGATATCCGCTCACACTGATTGAATTAAAACGCGGCATTCTTTTGGAAGTGTATTCAAAAATATCACCTACAATTCGCATGGACGGTTCAGGCGGATAGATATAGGTATTGCGAACCATAAACTCTTTGAGAATATCGTTCTGAATGGTTCCGCTGAGCTTTTCGGGAGAAACACCCTGCTCTTCTGCTGCCACAATATAAAATGCCATAACCGGAATAACGGCTCCGTTCATCGTCATGGAAACCGACATCTCGTCCAGGGGAATCCGATCAAACAGAATTTTCATATCCAGGATGGAGTCGATTGCAACACCCGCTTTCCCGACATCACCTGAAACTCGGGGATGGTCGGAGTCGTATCCGCGATGTGTAGCCAGATCAAAAGCTACGGAAAGGCCTTTTTGTCCGGCCGCTAAATTTTTTCGATAAAAAGCGTTGGAATCTTCCGCAGTTGAAAAACCCGAATATTGACGAACAGTCCAGGGACGAACCGTATACATCGTGGAATAGGGTCCGCGGAGATAGGGTGGAATTCCGGCTGCAAAATCGAGATGATTCAACTTTGAAATATCACTCTCTGAATACCTGGATTTCACATCAATTTTTTCCGGGGTGGTCCAGTTAGACTGCGGTGATTCACCGGAGGTTGGCTTTTCTGCTGACAAGTCGGATTTAAGATTTATCTTTGAAAAATCGGGTCTCATGATGATGCCTTTTCTGTATTAAAAATTTGATCCTGAATTTCTGAAAGTATTTCAGGGATATTCATACCTGAATAGATAAAGTGATCGATGCCAAATTTTCTGAATTCAGCTTCTTTGTCTTTCGGATTACCGGCCAGCACAAGAATTCCCTTTTTCCTAAATGCATCACAAAACGGCTTGATGAACTCGGGATATTCATCGTCCGCTCCGCACAGTACATAAATATCGGAACTGTCAGAATCCAGTTTTTCAGAAGCAATCTCAACGGAATCGAAACCGATTGGTGAATCTATAGCAAATCCTGCACAGCCTAACATATTGGATGCAAAAGTAGCACGAAGTTTTCTCCATTTCATATTACCAACCGGTACCAGCTGAACACTTGGCTCTGTTTTGGCTGACTCGGCGTATTCCTGAGTCCGGTGCCGAATTGATTCGAATATTTCCGCGGCCCGAAAGGGTTCAAGAGAGGTATAAAGAACTTTTTGAGGTTCTAAATACGATTTAAATAGATCGCCAATAAGCTGACCGTTTTTGAGATTTTCAGAAAGCGAATCAATCAGCTTTGTAGAATCTATGGATGCTGAATGATCTGTAGTTTTTAAAGAATCGGTGTAATCGGTTGTAATTACGGGATCCGGTAGTTTTTCGTCGCTGTTGGGATAATTGTTGGTTCCGACTAAAGTGCGCTTACCTGTGGCATAAGCCTCCAATTTTTTGTTTCTGAAAGTTTCGATTTCAGTTTGAATAATTCTGTTTTTCAGTGCATCAAGAAATCCGCCCTGCTTCTCAATCAGCTGGAAAAACTCCCAGCTTTTTTGGGAAATCTCTTCAGTAAGCTGTTCAATGTAGTAAGAACCAGCTGCCGGGTCATCAACCTTACCAAAATGTGCTTCCTCAGCAATGATGTGTTGAATGTTGCGGGCAATCCGGGATGAGAATGAACTAGAACTTTTGAACTGACTGTCGTAGGGTTGAATCATAAGTGAATCAACGCCGCCAATGACGGCCGACATCGCCTCGGTTGTTGCCCGCAGGGTGTTGTTATGGGGATCGGCAAGCGTCTGATTCTGCGGAGTGGTTTCGGTATGAATGTTTAACGGCAAAGAGTCGTCGATACCGTAAGCGTCGAGCAGGTTAGCCCATAAAATTCGGGCTGCTCTGAATTTTGCAATCTCAGGAAAGTAGAGAGGCCCGGCGCTTAAACGAAATAGTATGGACCTTGCGGTCTGATTGAGGTAATCTTTATTGCTGCTTGCTAAATACTCGCTTGCAATAGCCAGTGAAATTCCCAGCTCCTGGACGATTGAAGCGCCCGAAGTGTGGTAAAAAAGTCCGTCGGCACACAGGGTATTAAAATCATTCTTACTTGCAAGCTGACGGATGAGGCTATTTAATTCTCCGGAGGGCACCGGTTCACGGCCATGTTTTGCAGTATACGTAAAAGGATCAAAAAAGAAAGAAGCATCCTGAATTTCAGTATCCGAGTTTTGAACCATGGCAAAAATTGCCGGGGTATTCATGCCGCTGTTGAAGAGTACTTTGTAGTCTGAAAAGTCAATGTCGGAGACTAAATCATTAAAGTTTTTCTGAGACTGGATCTGGGTTCCAATCATATTTCCACTTAAAGCCCCGTCGCTGTAAGAGATATCGCATTTGATTTGAAAAGCGTCAGCTCCTCCTTTAATGGACTCCTTCAATTCAGCATTGGCTTTAACCGGATCAGACTCTGAAATTAGTTCGCACCGTTTCCAGGCAGATTTGATATTCGTCCGGACTGAATCGAGGTGATATAACTCCAGATCCTCTAAATCGTCTGAGCGATAAAATGGCTGGGGAGTAAGTCCCTCAAGAGTGTCCCATTTTAGTTTCTGTTTATAATCAGCTCCCTTTAGATCTTTTTTGATCTGTTCTTCCCACTGCTGGCGGCTTACGGGTTCAAATTCTGAAAAAAGATTCGTTTCTTTTTGCTTATTCACTGCAATAAATTTTATTCTGTTTTTATAATCTCTTTGTAAAATAAAGAGGTGCACTCTGTTTCGCTAACATAAAAGAAATTGTGTACGGAAAAGCGCTTACAAACCGCTATATTTGTACCGAAAAAATTATTGAATAACTAAATAAGAACGACTATGTCAGATACAGAAAAAAAAATAGCTCCGCTCACACAATTGACGGAAGATGAGCAGATGCTGAGAGATGCTGCAGCTGAATTTGCAGATACGATGATTAAGCCAAAAGTTCACGAAATGGATGAGGCTGCTAAATTAGATGATGATCTGATCAAGCAGTTTTTTGACATGGGTTTTATGGGTATCGAAATCCCGGAGGAGTATCAGGGAGGTGGCGGATCATTTTTTATGAGCATTGTTGCCATTGAACAGATCTCAAGGGTTGATGCATCCGTCGCAGTTTTTATGGATGTGCAAAATACACTGGTAAATAACGCATTTTTAAATTGGGGTTCGGATGAAGTAAAGAAAAAGTTTTTACCTCAATTGGCTACCGAAAAAGTGGGAGCCTACTGCCTGTCTGAAGCCGGTTCAGGAAGTGACGCCTTTGCGCTGAAATGTGCTGCCAAAGAAGACGGTGACGAGTATATCCTAAACGGGACCAAACTCTGGATTACAAACGCGAAAGAAGCCGATATTTTCTTGGTATTCGCAACAGTGGATCCATCTGCAGGGTACAAAGGTATTACAGCTTTTATTGTAGAGCGTGGAATGGAAGGTTTTTCTGTATCTAAAAAAGAAAATAAACTGGGTATCAGAGCGAGTTCAACCTGTGAGCTGCTCCTCGAAGATGTTCGGGTTCCGAAAGAGAATGTACTTGGTGAAGTTGGAAAAGGATACAAGGTTGCGATCGAAACGCTGAACGAAGGCCGGATCGGAATCGGGGCGCAAATGATTGGGATTGCGCAGGGAGCATTCGATGCTGCTATTTCTTACACCAAAGAGCGGAAACAGTTTGGCAAAGCTATTGCTGATTTTCAGGGTGTTCAGTTTCAGCTCAGTGAAATGGCCACTCAATTGGAAATGGCAAGATTGCTTGTTTATAATGCGGCCAGACTGAAAGAAGCCGGTCAGCCCTTCTTGAAAGAAGCGGCAATGGCAAAATATTACAGTTCAGAAGTGGCGGAAAAAGTGAGTTCAATGGCGGTTGATCTCTACGGCGGCTACGGATATGTGAAAGAGTATCCTGTAGAGAAATATTACAGAGATGCTAAAATTGGTAAGATCTACGAAGGTACATCAAACATGCAGCTTGCCACCATTGCCAAAATTATCCTGAAAGAGGGATAACACGGATATGAGAAAAGTTAAAAACTGCGGGAGATTCTTTCGCAGTTTTTTTGCTTATGTGAGCAGTTTTTTACTGCTGGTTTAAGGTGCTGAAAAATTTTCAAAAAAATGGAATGATAACGAATGGTATTATCGTTTTTAAGGGTTGACTTGAAATAAGACTGAACGAAAAGTTTGTTTCTTAGCTTAAAAGAACAGAATCAGTAAGTAAACAGTATAGTTTGATGGATAATTTAGAACAGAAGTTGAAATCGCTCGCTAAAGATGAAAAATCCTTTAAAGAGTTGAAGGAGCTATTTAGTGAAGTAATTGAGGAGAAGAATAAATTTGAAAATCATCTGGATCTGCTCGAGAAAGCTATTCGCAGCGATTATGATTCAATTTTAATTACGGAACTTGGTCTTGAAAAGCCAGGCCCAAAAATTGTCTATGTAAACGATGGTTTTACAAAAATGACAGGCTATACTCGCGAAGAAGTCTTGGGTAAAACTCCCCGTATACTGCAGGGAGAAAAAACAGACCGAGCTGTATTGGATAAGCTGAAGGAACGGCTTAAAGAGGGTAAGGCATTTTTTGGCCACACTGTGAACTACAGAAAAGACGGTTCAGAGTTTATTAATCAGTGGGATATTCATCCGCTGACCAATGATAAAGGTGAAATCACCCATTGGGTATCTTACCAGCATGATATTACTGAGCGAAAACGATCCGAGAAAAAAGTAGTGGACTCCGAAATGGAGTTTGATAAGCTAAGAGAGGAGAGCAAGAAAACCCTGATCGATGTTGATGAGCAGGGAAATATTGTTACCACTAATAAGGCATTCCGTGATCTTACCGGATATGCTGATGAAGAGCTTAAGAAATTTAAATTTTGGGAAATTCTCAAAGATGAATTGATCGAAACCTACAAACATAAGTTTGATTCATTCAAGCCCAGTGATTTTAATGATCGATCCTATGAAATGGTCATCAAGAATAAAAAAGGTGGCCCTGTTGAAGTAAAGGCTACGGCCAGAATATTGACCGTGCATGGACAGAAGATTGTAAGAATGTCTTTTGAGAACAAGTCTCTGCAGAAACGCATCATGGCGATGCTATCAAAGAGAAATGCAAATTTCGAAAAAGTTTTTGAACGAGATAAAGATTTTAACTACAAACTGATCAAAACTGCCGAAAACGGGTACATGTTTGAATATGTATCGGACAGCTTTAGTAAAATAACCGGTATTACTTCAGATGAAGCAGTTACTTTAAGCATGGATGATATTATTCATGAAGATGACCTGAAAACTTTTCATAATCATTTAAGTACTGTGATGGATGGCACACCAAATACGGAACAGTATCGCATCAAGAGCAAAGATGGTGGCTACGTTGAAGTAATTGATTATGCAAAACCGGAGTGGAATGCAGATCGTACTGAAGTTGAAGCTATTAAAGGAGCTACATCGACAGAAATATCATCTGAGTACAATTCTAACTGATCTAAGATCGGGATCACTTAATACGCCTGTTTTTTGTAACTTTGCAGAAAAGAAAAAGCTATGACGATACAGGAAAAACAGGATCGAATTATACGTGAATTTAAGGCATTGGGCGATTGGCCTGAGCGCTACAAGTATATCATCAAGCTCGGCCAAAAACTGGATTCTCTTGATGAGGAGTATAAAACAGACGAAAACCTGGTTCGCGGATGTCAATCCCAGGTTTGGCTGCACACAGATCTTGAAGACGATAAAGTTATTTTTAAAGCAGACAGTGACGCGGCTATAACAAAAGGCTTGGTTGCGCTAATGGTCCGTTTTTACTCTGAAGAAACTCCTGACGATATCCTTACCCATAATCCCGATTTTATAAAACAAATTGGAATGCAGGAGCATCTTTCACCGACACGCTCAAACGGGCTTGCCTCGATGATTAAGCAGATGAAGATTTACGCGATGGCTTATAAAGCTAAACTGCAACAAGCAGAAAAGTAATTTAATAGAGTACTCTCGAAAATCTCTTCTTATATTCTGCGTTAGAAATTCCCAAAACTTTAATAGTTACACTTATCAACTGATATTATTATGAATAAGAAAAATATCCAGATTATCGCCTTGCTTGCATTTGTAGTGATTGCGGGCGGCGTTCTCTACTATGGGCTGAGTAACAACTCCGGTAATGATTCCGCAAATGCTGAACGAGAGGCCCAAAAAGTCCATATCCTAAAGTACAGTGATTATCAGTGCCCGGCTTGTAAAGCGTATATTCCGGCACAAGAACAGATCAAAAGAGAATACGGTGATATGGTCGAATTCGAATATCGTCATTTTCCTCTAAGTGGACACCAATATGCAGCTTTAGCAGCCTATGCCGCAGAAGCAGCCCGGGAACAAGGCAATTTTAAAGAAATGCATGATATGATTTTTGAGTACCAGGAAGTTTGGTCTCAGGGAGATGCACGTGATCATTTTACAGATTTTGCAGAAGAGATTGGGTTGGATATGGATCAGTTTACAGCGGATCTGGAATCTGATGAGATTCATCAGCGAGTAGAAAGACAGCGACAGGAAGGAATACGTCGTCAGGTTAATGCAACGCCAACATTTTTCTTTAACGGCCAGCGGTTGAGACAAAATCCGCAAAACTACGAACAGTTCAAGTCTATGGTTGAACTCTACATGTATCGTTCTTAATCAATGGTATATCAGTTTTTAGATAAATCCCCTCAATTCGAAGAGTCTGTGTTTGTAGCGCCAAGCGCAGATATAATAGGGGATGTGACTATTGGCAAAGAGAGTTCGGTTTGGTTTAACTCAACCATACGTGGCGATGTCAACTGGATTGAAATTGGAGAGCGCTCCAATATTCAGGACAACGCCTCGATTCATGTAATGAATCAGACCGGTCCTACGAAAATAGGCAATGATGTTACCATAGGTCACAATGCGATGGTTCATGGCTGTACGATCCACGATCGTGTTTTAATTGGCATTCATGCCACAATACTGGATAAGGCGGTTATTGAAAGTGATGTGATTGTTGCCGCCGGAACACTGGTACCTCCCGGGAAGGTGTTGGAATCGGGATATATGTATATGGGATCTCCCGCAATAAAGCACCGGAAGTTGACAGATGAGGAGATCGAGTCTATTCAGACATCAGCAAAAAACTATGTGAAATACCAGCGTACATATCGACAGGTTGATACGTACGATGAAAATCCTTTCTATACACCAAAGCAGTAATTTTTTTAAACCAATGAGCTGTTCATAAAGTGGATATTCGCTTAAAAAAGCTTAAATAATTTTGACATTGAAATCCCTCTCTATTTGATAGAGAGGAGAAGAGCAGATAAGCGCTAACATAATATTTTTGAGTGATGTATTTGAAGATTTCCCCTCCTTCATAAGGAGGGGATTTTACTAATTTCAACTACTTTTCTGTAAAGTTGACGCAAATGAGAATTTAGGGTGAGTTTGATAGAAAGCTCTAAATCTTATTAGTGTTACTTAAATCGCTTTTTTTGACAAACTCTTTTCTTTTCTATGCATGGCAGGAATTTACGTTCACATACCGTTTTGTAAACAGGCGTGCAGTTACTGCGACTTCTACTTCATTACCCGGAAAAAACTGATCGATCCATTTGTTGATTCATTAATCAGAGAGATAAAATCATACCGGGGAACACCTTATTCCAATGAGAAGATTGAAACGATTTATCTTGGCGGTGGGACACCCTCTCAGCTTTCTCCGGATCAAATACAGCAAATATTTGATGCACTGGAAGATACTTTTTCTTTAAAACCGGTTGAGGTGACCATGGAGATGAATCCGGATGATGTTACACCCGACTATTTGAAATCGCTCCTGGATCTGGGTATAAATCGGGCGAGCATGGGTGTACAGTCGTTCGATGAAAAACTGCTTCAGTTTATGCACCGGGCACATACGAAAAGTGAAGCCCTGAAGGCGTTGGAGAGTTTACAAACAGCAGGTTTCCCGACATTTACCGCCGACCTTATTTATGGGAATCCCGGGCAGACACTTGAAATGCTTGATGACGATATTGCTCAACTTCTTCAATTTGATCCGCCACATATTTCAGCCTACTCATTAACTGTGGAGCCTCAGACTCGTTTGGGAAAACAGGTAAAACTTGGAAGAATCTCTCCGCCGGAAGATGAGATGGTGGCAGAACATTTCGACCTGTTAACCGAAAGGTTAAGCAGCGCGGGAATTGAGAGATATGAAGTAAGTAACTTTTCCAAGCCGGGGAAAGAAGCCGTACACAACAGTAACTACTGGCGGCATGAAAATTACCTGGGGCTGGGCCCGTCCGCACATTCATTCTGGCTGCTTGAAGATGGAGCCCTAAGATGGGAGAACCGGTCGGATATCAAAGAGTATATGGATGATTTATCCGGCGGCGGCACAGATCCTGAGAAGCTATCCATGTTCAGTTTGGCAGAAGAGAGGTTGATGCTTGGCTTACGCACCAAATGGGGAGTTGGTTTTGAGGAGCTGAAATCCCGATATGATTATGTGTTAAACCGGGAACAAAGAGCATGGCTGAACTATCAAAGTGAGAAGGGAATGCTGAAAACAGAAGGTGATGTTTTGAGGTTTACATCGGAAGGATTGAAAATAGCAGATCTTTTAATCGTAGATCTGCTCTCAAAAAGTTAAATCTATGAGCACCTCGTTTTTCGAACTATGCAGTACCATTCAGCAGATCCGTGAAACACGAGGTACAAATGCTAAAATCACGATTTTAGCTGATTTTTTATCTGATATAGATACTGCAGAAGATTTAGAACTTGCCGCGCAGTTTATCGGTGAGGGCGCTTTCTCGGCCATTAGCGGAAAACGAGCTTCGGTGGGGAGCAGAACAACAGGACTAGCGGCTTCAGAATTTTGTGAAATTGATTATGACAACGTTTACAAACCGTGCAGAACCGCAACGGGCAGTAATTCGGAAGCAATTGAGAGGCTACTGCAAAATATCCCCGAGGCCATTGAGAAAAGAGATCCGGTAAGTTTATCATTGCAAGAGATGAGCGGGTTGTTTCATGATCTTCTTGAAGTTTCTTCCCGCGTGGATAAAATAGAGCTGCTCCAAAAAATGTGGAGAAAGATGCATCCGGTTGAAGTGAAATATTCCATCCGAATGCTTGGCCAGGGTTCACTTAGAATAGGTTTTGAAACAAGAAGTGTTATAGCGTCTATTGCCAAAGCATTTGGCTACAAAAAAGAGAGCGTTCGCTATGCCCATATGATTATGGGGAGTATTGGGAAGACAGCTGTACTGGCCAAAGAAAACCGATTGGATGAAGCTGAATTTAAACTCTTCCATCCACTGTCGTTCATGCTTGCCTCTCCCATTGAGAGCAGATCTGTTGATACTCTATCAGATTATATTGCAGAGGAGAAGTTTGACGGGATGAGGGCACAGGTTCACCATTCAGAGAAAAAAGTGGAAATCTACTCACGAGATCTAAATGAAATCACCCGATCCTTCCCGGAAATTCAGAATTTTTTCAAAGAGAGAGCACTTCCTGAAATTGTTCTGGATGGCGAAATTTGTGTTTACTACGATGAAAAGATTCAGCCGTTTCAACTGCTTCAAAAGAGAATGGGGCTGAAAAAACCCTCTCGTAAAATATTGAAAGAGTTGCCGGTTCTTTTCATTGCTTATGACCTTTTATATATGGATTGCAGTCCGGTATTTGATTTACCGCTTGAGCAGCGGAGAGACAAGCTCGAAGCACTTTCACAGAGTCATAGAATTCCTTTGTCGAATCAGTTTGAGCTGAATGACTCAGATATTTTGGATGAGCTGTTTGATCGCGCAATTGCTCACGGCAACGAGGGGCTGATGCTTAAAAAACGGGGTTCGGGCTATGAATATGGACAGCGGGGTAAATCGTGGTTAAAAGTAAAAAAACCGGGAGGCACCCTTGATACGGTGATGATGTATGCACACGCCGGAAGCGGGAAAAGAGGTGGTTTATATTCAGATTTTACATTGGGCATTTCGGTCAAGAATGATGAGCGCTACGAAGAAGAGTTTGTACCCATAGGAAAAGCTTACGGCGGCTACACTGATGAAGAGCTGAAAAAGATGAACAGTGAAATTAAGAAGTTAACCGTTGAACGGTATGGCCCAACACTGGGTTTGATTCCCGGACTTATGGTGGAATTGGAATTTGATGACATTCAGATCAACAAAAGAACCAAGGCAGGATATACGCTACGATTGCCCCGATTTAAGCGAATTAGATGGGATTTAAAACCCGAAGATGCGGATACATTGAAAGAGGTTGAGCGATTGTATAAAACAAGAGTAGAAAAAGAGAGGCTTGTTCAGGGAAATAATCCTTCGTTTTATTTCAACTCAAAAAATGATTAGGCGTGAATTTATTTTCTTTTTTATCGTATGCTGTTTTTACAAATAATCTATTATATTAAAAGTATCTAATATAACTAAGTTCTCACTGAATGAGGGTACTGCTCTGCCTGAAAATATTACTGCTTCTACAGTTTCTACAGATTGAGGTTCATGCCCAGCAAACTGAACTGGACAGCCTGCGATCTGCGGTTAACCCCGCTATATCAACTATGGAAACCGTTGAAGCCATTAACGAACTTGGAGAGCAGTTGGTGATGAGGGGAGAGTTTGCAGAGGCTCGTGAGTGGTATCTTCTTGCTTTTCAGGTTGCAGACAGACTGGATGAGGAGAGAGATCAAGCTCAGTTTCAAACACTTGTAAGTTTAGGATCACTTTATCTATCCAAAGAAAAACCCGATTCTGCTCTGATTATGCTTGATCAGGCAGGGTATCTCGACGTTCCTGCTGAAAGCATGAATACGCAAAAAAACCTGAAGGCGGTCGCACTTCAAATGACCGGTCAGCTAGTGCTCTCATCCAATCTGTATGAGGAGGCTATTCATGTGGCAGATTCTTTAGATCTGGAGAAACAGCTGGCTGGATTGAGAATGAACCTCGCTTCAGTTTACTCTTCGATGGGTGAGCAGATTGAGGCGCTCAGAAATTATTATGACGCTCTTGTATTTGCGGAAGATGTGCAGGATTCAGTTTTGATTGCCATTACATCAAACAATATTGGCAATCTCTTCAATGAAATGGAGGATTATGATCAGGCCGAATTTTACCTGGACAAATCGGAACAGATCAGCAGAAATATTGGTCATCAGATAAATTTACGCCGGGTTTTTGTAAATAAGGGCAATCTCTACTCAGGACAGGGTCGCTACGAATTGGCGGAAGAGTACTACACCGAAGGACTGAACTTAGCTGAGGCTGCAAATGATCGTTTAGCAGAAGTTCGAATCTATTACAATCTGGCCAGAATGGAAGCGCAGCGGGGTGACGTGGCCCGGGCTGAAGAGATTTTCCAATTTACACTGGAAGAGAGTGTCAGATTAGGAAGTGTGGAAGGACAATACAACAGTGCGATCAGCTTGGGTGATCTGGAGGCTGAAAGAAATAATTACGGCGGAGCAGCTCGGTGGTATGCCAGGGCTCAATCTATTGCAGAGGAGAGAGGATACAATGGGCTTCAAACGGAATCGTACAATAAGCTGTATGAGATCTATAAGAGTGCTGGAAATACAACACAAGCTTTACAGTGGCTGGAGCGGTTAAATGAACTTGAAGATTCTTTGGCATCTGAAGAGAAGCTCCGGTTACAGGCGGAATACGAAACACTTTTTAATATTCGAACCAGGGAGCAACAGGCCGAAATTATTGAGGCCCGTCAGCAGGAAATTCAGGCTCGCGTAAATCTACAGCAATGGCTCATTGTTTTTGCGTTCTCACTTGGAGGGTTTTTACTGGTAGTGGCATTTGTCCTTAATAAATCAAACCGGAAAGTGAAAGATGTTAACGCTGATCTTGAGGAGTCCAATCAGAAAATCCGGGAGGTAAACAAGACCGTAAAAGAGCAGAATGATGAACTTGAGCAGGTAAATCAGGTTAAAAATAAGCTTTTTGCCATTGTTGCCCACGATTTACGAAGTCCTTTGAGTTCACTTCAAAGCCTGATCTATCTGATCAGGGAGCACGACCTGTCTAAAGCTGAAAGGGATAATATCCTCGACTCACTGGATCAGAATATTCAGGACAATTCCAACATGATGGATAATCTGCTGGCCTGGGCAAAAGCTCAGATGAACGGTGTTCAGCTGAATAAACGTGTTTTTGAATTTTCGGAGGCAGCAAAAGCTGTTACTGAACAAGTTCGGTTTCAGGCAGAGAACAAAGGAATTTCAATACAGACAAAGGTCGTTGACGATCTGACTGTAAAAGCAGATTACGATATTGTGAAGCTTGTTTTACGAAACCTGATTGCGAATGCGATTAAATTCAGCAAAGAGAATGATACGATTACGGTGAGTGCCGTCAGAACTGAACAGTATGCAGAAGTTCAGATTATTGACGAGGGAATGGGAATCAAGGCGGAAGATCAGTCGAAATTGTTCGGCAATGAGCACTTTACAACCCGCGGTACGAAAAACGAAAAAGGCAGCGGGTTAGGGCTGAATTTAAGTAAAGAGTATATAGAAGAGCACGGCGGTGAGCTTTGGTTCGAGAGCGAGTATAAAGTGGGTACCACATTCTTTTTTACGCTTCCGTTAGCAGATGAGCATTCCGATGAAACGGACGTGTCGGACAATCATTCAGATGTAGAAGAAAGAGAAACTGTCGATCAAACCGGCTGATAGCTAATCCTCGGCTTCATACTCAAAGTTCATAAAAGAGCTTTCAATTCCTTCCTTATCCAAATAGTGCTGAACAACATCCGGGTTTGGGGTATGCGTTACGTAAACTTTTTTGGGTGATAGCTCCTTGCAGAACCGGATCAATTCAAAAAAATCGAGATGATCGGAAAGAGGAATGAGTTTATCTGCGGTGAGCTGGGATCGCCTGGACTCGTTTGATGCCCATCCGGAGCAGTAAGCCACTCTGGTTTTTGAAACATTGGAGGCGAATCCTTTTGATAATGCCGATGAAGGCGTGACTAAAATATTTCCCTCACACTCTTCGCGAACGTAAGTGGAGTAGTTTCCAAGATCAATTCCATGTTTCTCGTAAACATCACACAGTTTGTATCCGGCTCCGTGTATCATCAGGGGGAGGTTTAACGGAGCGAGCATATGCATGATTTCCTGCGCTTTTCCCAGATTGTATCCCAGAAAGATCGGCGTATAGCCTTCGTCAAGAGATGCAACTGCAAAATCTTGGATCTCTTTTTTAAGCTCATCAAGTGGTTTCCAGCGGTAAATGGGCAGACCAAATGTGGCTTCAGTAATCAGCAGGCCAACCTGATCCGGCGCGTCAAATCCCTCCGTGGCAGGTGATGGTGGTGTTTTGTAGTCGCCGGTGTATAAAATGGTACCCTGCTCAGTTTCCAGGTAGATCATGGCAGATCCCAAAATATGGCCTGCGGGATATAATGTGGCACGAAACCGATCTGATTCAAACGGTTGGTGAAACTCTAAGACGTTTCTTTCTCCTCTAAAACCTCTGCGCTCCATCAGATCCAGAGTGGCAGCAGTAGCATAGGCTTTGGTATTTTTGTTACGTGGCATGTGGTCGGCATGAGCGTGACTCACAAAAGCGTAGTCAGCGCTGGGATGATAACCGTCGAGAGATACACCAAGCTCCGGGAAATAGAGTCCGTGATAGCCTGTTTTTTTAATAATCATGATAGAATTGCGGAACGTTCAAGGAGTACATAGCTCAATAAAAACAGAACAATTCCGATCGAAATCATATTGGCGGCAACAAACCGGATTTTTCGTTTTAAAGTATCTTTGTTTTCAAGAATTGCCTTTGATGTTTGTTGCCAGACCAAAATGAGCTGACCTGCAACAAAGATGATCAGAAGAGCCCAAAGTGAAAACAGAAGCTCAATCCAGGAAAAAGGAATAAAGGAGAGGAAAAGCCCGGGCAGGGTAAAAAGCAGGAGGTATTTTAAAATTTTTTTCCATGACGGTGGAGGAGTCTCATTCTCTGCAACAGAAAGTAAGTACTCTTTCATACGTTCTGTTTTAAAGAGTAGAAAAACTCCGTAGCTCATCAATAAAGCGCCGAGAGATAAATAAAAAGCCAAAAACCACTGTGTTGAGAAGTTTTCCATGTACTACTGCTTTTAAATAAAATGATTGGATATGGTAATCGGGTGTAAATGTAGAGAATATTTCTTGTTTTCACAGAAAAAGCGGACTGAATTTATATCTTTATGGCTTGTAGAGATTTTAACCGATAAACGAGAATAATGGTCACAGATATCTACCTATTAATTGGAGCAGTACTGCTTCTTGTCAGTGTGTTGGCAAGCAAGCTCTCCATTCGATATGGGATACCGTCGCTTCTTCTCTTTCTGGGAATTGGTATGGCGATTGGGTCCGACGGGCTGAACTGGATCTACTTCGATGATCATCAGTTGGCACAGTCACTCGGCATTGTGGCTCTTGCCTACATTTTGTTTTCAGGCGGTTTGGATACAAACTGGAAAAGAATTCGGCCGGTTCTCAATCCTGCGCTTTCCCTGGCTACATTGGGCGTTTTGATCAGTGCCGCCGTGATAGCGCTATTTGCAGTTTGGCTGCTGAACTTTACATGGATTGAAGGGATCTTACTTGGGGCAATTGTTTCTTCTACGGATGCTGCAGCTGTATTCTCAGTTTTGAAGTCGAATGGAATGGGCTTCAAATATCGCTTAAAAGAGCTGATTGAGCTGGAATCCGGGACGAATGATCCAATGGCGATATTCCTGACCATCGGACTGATTTCAATTTTAGGAAACGACCAGGCAGGCTGGTTCAATTTTATACTGCTGTTTATTACACAGATGGGATTTGGTGTTCTTTTCGGTTTTGTGTTCGGAAAATTGTTTACATGGGTCGTCAACAAAATTGATTTAGTCTACGATGGACTCTATCCCGTTTTGATGGTGGGGCTGATCTCGTTTGTGTATGCCGTAACTGACCTCGTAAACGGCAGCGGATTTTTGGCCGTGTATATCGTAGGTGTGGTGATGTCGAGCTCCGGCTTTGTTCACCAGCGCAGCCTCACTAACTTTTTTGACGGGGTAGGCTGGCTGAGTCAGATTGTGATGTTTCTGATGCTGGGGTTGCTTGTTTTTCCAAGTCAGGTTTTGCCGGTTGCCGGGGTAAGTATGCTTATTGCCCTGGCGCTGATTTTCGTTGCTCGTCCGCTCAGCGTATTTATTTCATTGCTGTTTACCCAATACAACCGCCGGTCCAAGCTTATGGTATCGTGGATCGGTTTGAGGGGTGCCGTGCCGATTATCCTGGCAACCTTTCCGTTGGTTGCCGGATTGAATAATGCTGATCTGATTTTCAGTATTGTCTTTTTTGTTGTGCTTACGTCTGTTCTCATCCAGGGGACAACGATACCTCTTGTAGCAAAGTGGCTCCATGTAAACCTGCCGTTTACCAAACAGACCCGTTATCCAATTCAGTTTGAGCCGGATGTAGATACAAAGAGTGCTCTAAAAGAGATTATTGTTCAGGATGATTTCAGGATTGTAGGACAAAAAATCGTAGATCTTCACCTGCCTGAAAATGTGTTAATTGTACTGATTAACCGGGAGGGAAAGTTTTTAGTACCGAAGGGTAGTACAATTATTCAGTCGGAAGACAAACTGCTTTTGCTGGCGAGTAAGTCGGAGCTGGATGATGCCAGGAAAATTTTAAATCGCCCCAAACTGCAAGAGTGAATTGGTGACTTACTCAATCAGAACCCGTTCATTACCTTCTTTCAGTTCGGCCGGAATGGAGTTACAGATTGAATCTTTAAATGCCTGAATGATCGTTTTCTTCAAATGTTTTCTGCCATAGATCAGTCGAACTTTTCTTGATGGAACCGGCGTTTCAAACTCTTTGATAATGGCGTTAGAGCAGGAATCTTTGTGTTCGCTAATGGCGGTCCATGGAAGGAGAGTCATTCCAAAATTCTGTTCAACAAGACGTTTTAACGTCTCCAGGTTTCCGCTTTTAAATTCAACAGATGGCTCCTTGTGATCTTTGATCTCTTTACAAAGCTGTACAGCCTGATCCCGGAAACAGTGTCCCTCGCTTAAGAGCCAAATGTTTGCTAAGTCGAGATCTTCGATAGTCAGCTTCTCTTTTTCAATAAGAGGATGACTGTGCGAAAGATATCCCACGAATGGTTCTACATAGAGATCTTCCGTATAGATGAAGCTTTTTTCGGTAGGTGTGGCAATGATTCCCGCATCCAATTGATCATTCCCCAGTTTATCCAATACCTCACTGGTGATCAGTTCTTCAAAAACGAGATCTACATTTGGATATTTTTTTATGAATGACCGAATAAAAAGCGGAACCAGATATGGAGCAATGGTTGGAATTATGCCTACCTTAAATTTCCCCTGTAGTTCATTCTCTTTAAAGTTGGCAATATCGGATATCTGCTTTGATTCATTAAGGATGATTTTCGCCTGTGATATAATCTTCTCTCCAATTTCCGTAGGTATGACAGGCGATTTAGATCGATCAAAGATAGTAACACCCAGTTCATCCTCAAGTTTATGAATCTGCATACTCAAGGTAGGCTGTGTGACGTAGCTCTTTTCTGCAGCTGTTGCAAAATGTCTGTATTTGTCTACTGCAATGATGTAAGATAGTTGTGTAAGCGTCATGGATTTAAAATCTTTCAGATAGAAAACAGATGGATATTCTTAAGCTGTTATATTGTTATAAGATCAAATAAAAGATGATCATTACCAACCAAACAGATTATGGTGACTGATAAATATATGAATTTAAAAGAAATGAAATTAATGATCTCCGGAAGAGTTCAGGGAGTGGGGTTTCGCCACTATACACGAACAAATGCCGGCGAACTCGGGATCAAGGGCTGGGTTCGTAATCTCGACAACGGAGATGTTGAAGCACTTTTACAGGGACCGGAGGAGAAGTTAAATTTAATGCTCGAAAAGCTAAAAAGCGGACCAATGCCTGCTCGCGTTGATAATATTGATATTGTTGAAGAGAAAGAAAGCCCGGAAAAAGAAGAAAAAACGTTTCGCGTTGTGCACTGATCTATGAGCAGATATTTTGTCTCCATATCACTACCGGCGGATCTCCAGAAAAGTATGGATCAAATACTTCCTGAAAGCAGATATTGGAGAAAAACTGATCCAAGACAGTTACATCTTACGCTGAGATATATCGGGGATGCGGATGCCGGCGTGTTAAAAGAGCTGGAGGATAAATTGGCAAAGTTCGATATCCCGGAGTTTACACTCAGACTTCGGGATATCGGGTTTTTCCCAAAGAGAGGGACGGTTCGTGTTATCTGGCTGGGAGCGGAAATATCATCAACGTTGATAGAGCTTCATGATTTTGTAGATAAAGCGGTGTCCGAAGTTACAAACAGTGAAAGCGAACATTCATTTACACCTCATGTAACATTGGCGCGGGTTAAGGGGAGGGTAAAAAAAGAGAAACTTCTGACCGTAATTCCTGAAATTGA
This sequence comes from Rhodohalobacter sp., assembly GCF_034521535.1. Taxonomy (GTDB): domain Bacteria; phylum Bacteroidota; class Rhodothermia; order Balneolales; family Balneolaceae; genus Rhodohalobacter. The sequence goes on from NZ_JAXHMF010000010.1 coordinate 108,590, forward strand.
CGATTCTTTTGAGTGCCGGATACAATCATTTCAACTGATGGAAAGCAGACAGGGAAAAGGTGGAGTGGAGCATTTGCCGGTTAGAACCTATCAACTGAACCCTAAAAGAAAATGATGAACGTGCTGTTTAAAATATTAATTGCCCTTGCCGGGATATACCTTTTTCTGATACTGCTTCTGTACATGTTCCAGGGGCAGATGCTTTTTTTACCGGAAAGGGAGCATTTTCGATCGCCGCAGTCGATGGGACTGGAGTCTGAAGATGTGTGGGTTGAAACGAGTGACGGCAAACGGATTCACGGCTGGTACTTTAACAAAGAGGGCGCTAAGAAGGTAGTTGTGGTATCCCACGGGAATGCAGGAAATATTAGCGGCAGGCTGGAGATTGCAGAGATGCTTTTGGATTTAGGTGTGTCCGTTTTGATGTACGACTATCGGGGGTATGGAAAAAGTGAAGGCCGACCATCAGAAAAAGGACTATATAAGGATATCGAAGCCGTAATTGGATTTTTGACGGAGCAAAAGAATTACCGGGAAAATCAGATTATACTGTATGGACGATCGCTTGGCGGTGCGGTTTCTGCCTACGGAGCGTCAAAATATAATGTTGGAGGATTGGTTTTAGACTCTGCTTTTCAAGACTTGAAAACGATGGCTTCGGATATTTATCCGATTGTGCCGTCATTTTTGGTGAGATATAACTTTTCTGCCATCAACTATCTCAAAAGCATTGAGAACATTCCTGTGCTGATTTTACACAGCCGGGATGATGAAATAGCGGGCTTCCATCATGGTGAAGCGCTATACGAAGCTGCCTCAGAACCGAAAACATTTGTTCCTCTCCGCGGCGGACATAATGATCTCTTTTTCACTTCAAATAATACCATTAAGCGAAGCTGGAGGGAATTTCTTGAAGAGCTGGACTAATAATGTCGATTAAGTCTTATGTATTACTTTTAGGCCGAGAAGAAAGCTTCACAAAGCTTATCCACAGAATGATTTCTCGAGGCAGGAATGGGAATGATGTCTTCCGTATGTGTTTTGCCCGCTAATATTGTAAGGCTGTAAGCCTTATCCATCTCAGCCCGGGGCAACGCCCCGGTCTAATGACGCCCATGACTATCTTCAAGGCTGAAAGCCTTGAAGAGGTCACTCTTCAGATAGAACGTCACATTCATTTTATTTATCTAGAAGAATATGAAAGAGTATAATGTGGTGAGATAGAACCTAGACCATTTAAAAAGGCTACCTGTAGCAGGCATTCAGCCTGCTGTCTGATTTGCGAATCTGTTAGCCTGAGGCGATGCCTCAGGTTGGGTTGTATTAGGCTTTCAGCCTTTTCTTTTGATATGAGTTGATTGGTTATCAAGGTGAATCAATAGAAAACCAAAAAGGATTGAATTCCTGTTGGGTTGTAATTTAAATTTCTCCTTTCATAGTGGGCCAGTGGTGCATTCTGCAGCAGTCACTCAATAGTTATTGTTTACTAAACAACAAATTTATTGTTTAGTAAACAACATAAATGTATTTTAGTATCAAACACTATTGCTATGGTACTAAAATCAGTATTAAAAGAAGTAGCTGAAGCACAAAAAGAAAACCTGTTAAAATTAAGTACAGGTTTAAAGAGGCATAAACTGGATAAAATGCCTGAACTGTCTTCACACGCTTTGGTTATATCGGGAATAAGGCGGTGTGGGAAAAGTACGCTTCTGCATCAGTTGCTTAAACAGAGGTACCAAAATGGGTTTTATCTGAATTTTGAAGACCCACGGCTGTATGAATTGGAGTTGAATGATTTTACACGACTCGATGAAGTGATTGCTGAAGTGGAAAGTGCTGCACTTCTTTTTGATGAGATCCAGGTTGTAGAAGGTTGGGAACGGTATATACGTCAGAAGTTGGATGAGGGTTTTAAAATCATCGTAACCGGCTCTAACGCATCGCTTCTTAGCAGTGAATTGGGTACTAAATTAACAGGCCGGCATATCACCAAAGAGTTATTTCCATTTTGCTGGAAGGAGTTTTGTGAAATTAAATCAACAGAACCTTCTGAAGAATTATTAATGAACTATATGGAAATAGGTGGTTTCCCGGAATATGTGAAAAGTGAGAATGAAGATATCTTACACCAGCTTTTTGAGGATATCCTTGTTCGGGATATAGCCGTTCGATATGGAGTCAGAGATGTGAAAACACTCCAACGTCTGGCTCTCTATTTAATATCGAATGTGGGTAACTTGGTCACCGGAAATAAGATGAGGAGTCTGTTTGGAATTGGCGCTACAAGCACTGTAATGGAATATTTTTCTTACCTGGAGCAAACTTGGCTGCTGCATTTTATTCCCAAATTTAGTTATTCAGTTCGCAAGCAATCTGTCAATCCCCGAAAAGTTTATGCAATAGATACAGGATTAGTTAATGTGAATTCTAAGTCATTTTCGGGCGATTATGGACGGATATTAGAAAATCTGGTATATCTCCATCTTCGCAGAAAACATAAGGAGATCTATTATTTCTCTGAAAAGGGTGAATGTGATTTTGTAGCCGTTGAAAATGAAGAAGCAACTGAAATTATACAGGTTTGCTACGAACTGACTCCTGATAATCTAGACCGAGAGCTAAATGGATTATTCGAAGCTCTTGTCTTTTTTGAAAAGGAAGAAGGTTACATCATAACCCAAAACCAAAGCGATCGATTTGAACGAAATGGGAAAGTAGTAAAGGTTCTGCCGTGTCATCACTACTTTCTTGAAGGATAGCGGTTGAATAGCGAACGACCTTGTTGAAGAGGTATATGCAATAAAGAAAAGTAGAACCAAAAAGGATTGAATTTCTGTTGGGTTCTAATTCAAACTTCCCTGTTCGGTTAGTATATTCAATCCACGAGATGTAAGCCAAACCGTTTGACATAGACCCCATATATGTATCTGATTTTTGATACCGAAACCACCGGCCTTCCCCAGAACTATTCAGCTCCGCTGACCGATTTTGACAACTGGCCACGCTGTGTTCAGCTTGCCTGGCAGGTTCATGATGTAACCGGAAAATTGATCTCTTCGGGAGACTATATCGTTAAACCCGATGGATTTACGATCCCTTTTAATTCCGAAAAAGTTCACGGTATTTCAACGGAGCGCGCTCATGAAGAGGGAATTCCTCTGAATGAGGTCATGGATATCTTCAGCCGGGATCTTGAAAAGTGCACATTTGTAATTGGCCACAACCTGGAGTTTGATCTCAACATTATGGGATCGGAGTATCTCCGGATGGAACGGGAAAATCCGCTGACTCAAAAAGTGCCGATCGACACGAAAGATGAGTCGACCGAGTACTGCGCAATTCCGGGTGGGCGGGGCCGATATAAGTGGCCGACTCTTGCCGAGCTACACGATAAACTTTTTGAAATCGGTTTTGAGGAAGCGCACAACGCTGCGGCCGATGTAGACGCTACAGCCCGAGCATTTCTGGAATTGGTTCGGATTGGCGTAATTCGACCGAACCATCCCAAAGATCCGTCACAGTCACCGGCAAATCCGGCTCAAAAAATTGATGAGTCTCACTACATGCCCAAGGTGGATGAACTCCGCAGCAGGGGTGTAACCGGCGAGGAGGACGAACGATCCTCCGCAATTGATCTTCCCAAAGAGTCAGCCGGAGAAAAAGTGGACTCACTGTTCACACAATTGCATAATCACTCCAAATTCTCTGTTCTTCAGGCCGCTTCAGGTATGAAGGATCTGGTGAAAAAAGCAAAAGAGGACGGCATGCCGGCTGTGGCACTGACCGATCTGGGAAATATGTACGGTACGTTTCACTTCACGAAAGCGGCGTATGCGGAAGGGATAAAGCCGATTATCGGTCTGGAGGCCTATTTTGTTGAAGATCGAAATCAAAAGAAATTTACCCGCGATCATAAAGACAAGCGGTATCAGCAGGTTTTTCTTGCCAAAAATATGCAGGGATATCGAAATCTGGCAGAGATGTGCTCTCTCGGTTTTATTGAGGGGTACTACTATAAATTTCCCCGAATTGACCGGGAACTGGTGGAAAAATACCGCGAGGGCTTGATCGCCACGACCGGCGGTCTGCTGGGCGAAGTTCCTGATATGATTCTGAACCGTGGCGAAGAGGTAGCTGAAGAGGCTTTAAAATGGTGGCATGAGCTGTTTGGAGACGATCTCTACATCGAACTGATGCGTCACGGTCTTGAAGAGGAAGAGCGCGTGAACAGCGTTCTGCTGAAATTCGCCAAGAAGTACGGTATTAAGGTGATTGCCACCAACAATACGTTCTATATGGAGAAGGAGGATGCCAAGGCGCACGACGCCCTGCTCTGTATTGATAACAATGATTCGATCTCAACGCCGATTGGGAAAGGGCGTGAGAAACGATTCGGTTTCCCGAATGATGAGTTTTACTTCAAGACCCAGGAAGAGATGAAGGCTCTTTTTGCGGATGTGCCCGAGGCGATCTCCAACACGCAGGAAGTAGTGGATAAAATTGAGGAGATCAAACTGGAGCGGGATGTGATTCTTCCCAATTTCGCCCTGCCTGAGGGTTTTGAGACGGAAGATGACTATCTGCGTCACCTGACCATTGAAGGTGCTAAAAAGCATTACGGTGAGCTTGATGATGAAGTGATGGATCGAATCAATCATGAGCTCAACATCATCAAAACAATGGGCTTTGCCGGATACTTCCTGATCGTTCAGGATTTTATCAGCGAAGCGAGAAGTATGGGCGTGTATGTGGGGCCCGGACGAGGTTCCGCTGCAGGTTCGGTGGTGGCGTTCTGCACGGGTATTACCAACATTGATCCGCTGAAGTATGATCTTCTTTTTGAGCGTTTCCTCAATCCGGAACGTGTGTCGATGCCGGATATCGATATCGACTTTGATGACGACGGCAGGCAGCGCGTCATTGACTATGTAGTGAATAAGTACGGAATTGATCAGGTTGCGCATATTATCACGTTTGGTACGATGGCCGCGCGTTCATCAGTGCGGGATGTTGCTCGTGTGCTCGATCTGCCCCTGGCTGATGCGGATCGCATTGCAAAGCTGGTTCCCGAAACGATCGGGATTTCACTGGAAGATGCATTCAAGGAGGTGAAGGAACTTACGGGATTTGAAAGAGTCTGACTCTCTTGAAGGCCGAACACTTCAGATGGCGGAAACATTAGAGGGATCCGTTCGAAATACCGGGATTCACGCTGCGGGTGTGATCATCGCTCCCGATAAGCTGACCAACTACATCCCGATTGGGACAGCCAAGGATGCCGAACTGTATGTGACCCAGTTTGACGGCAAAGTAATTGAAGACGCCGGAATGCTGAAGATGGACTTCCTCGGATTGAAGACGCTCTCCATTCTGAAAACAGCGATTGGCTATGTGAAGGAGAATCACGGCAAGGAGTACAATCTGGATGATATCCCGCTGGATGATGAGAAGACCTTTGAGATGTTCAAGAAAGGAGCAACCGTCGGAATATTTCAGTTTGAGTCGGACGGGATGCGCAAATACCTCAAACAGCTTAAGCCGTCGAAAGTGAATGATTTGATTGCTATGAACGCTTTATACCGTCCGGGACCGATGCAGTTTATTCCGGATTATATTAAGCGGAAGCATGGCGAGGAAAATGTAGAGTATGATCATGAAGATCTGATCGATATTCTGGAGCCGACCTACGGTATTATGATCTATCAGGAGCAGATCATGATGGTGGCGCAGCGAATGGGCGGTTACTCACTCGGTGAAGCGGATGTTCTCCGCCGGATCATGGGTAAGAAGAAACCGGAACTGCTTCCGCCTGAAGAGGAGAAGTTTGTTAGTCAGGCTGTGGAGAAAGGGTACGACAAGAAAACCGCCAAAGAGGTTTTTGATAAGATGGCGATGTTTGCCGGCTACGGATTTAACAAATCGCACTCGGCGGCCTATTCGGTTGTGGCCTATCACACCATGTATTTCAAGGCGAATTATACCGCAGAATATATGGCTGCTGTGTTGAGCCATAACATGAACGACATCAAAAAGGTGAGCTTCTTTATTGAGGAGTGTCAGCGAATTGGAATTCCTGTTGACCCACCCAATGTAAATTCCGCTGAAGGAAAGTTTGTAGCCAAAGACGGCAGGGTTCAATATGGACTCTTGGCAATTAAGGGTGTTGGCTCCAATGCTATTGAGGAGCTGGTGAAAGAGAGGGATAAAAAAGGAAAATTCTCTTCCATTTTTGATTTTTCATCCCGGATTGATACCCGTGTTTGCAACAGAAAAACCATGGAGAGTCTTGCACAGGCCGGCGCGTTTGATTCACTGCATCAAAACCGGGCACAGCTTGTGGCGAGTATTGACGATGTGATTAATTACGCTTCCCGCAAACAGGAAGAGGAGCGACTAAACCAGGTAAGTCTGTTTGGTGAATCATCGGGTGGAGGAATGGGCGGAGAACCCAACCTGAGAGAGTGTCCGCAGTGGACCAATATTGAACGTCTTAATAAAGAGCGGGAGCTGATTGGGTTTTATCTGAGCGGTCATCCGCTGGACAAGTTTAAGGAAGATGTGCGTCTTTTTGCTTCCCATTCATTGAATGTGGAAGAGTTGTCCAAATTGGGAGATCGAGAAAAAGTAAGAGTGATAGGAATCATCACATCTGTTAGAAGAATTAGTGATAAAAAAGGGCGCCCGATGGCATTCGCACAAATCGAGGATCTTGAAGGAAGTACAGAGGTTCTCATTTTCAGTGAAGTGTACGACCGTCACCAGGGATTAATTGCCCCGGATACAGTTTTGATGCTGGAAGGTAATCTTTCCAAAAGGGATGAGCCGCCAAAAATTATGGCTTCGTCGATGGAAAGGGTAGAAAACCTTCGCGAAAAGTTCCAGGCCCAGCTACAGCTCAATATCGATTTGAAAACTGCTGAAATATCAGAGGATGACCTGACGGAAATGGCAACTCTATTTAGTATTCATAAAGGTGAAACACCGATAAAGCTGATGGTTCGGAGTTTAAAAGCAAAAAAACCGCTTAGAATGAATGTGAGGAAATATGTTGTAGAACCGAATAACGAGCTTTTAAACGGGCTGCGAACAATCCTGGATAAGGAATCTGTTCAATTAATTAAGAACAACGGTGCAAACGGAACGTAAACCTACGATAAGTTTTGATGATACAATCTATAATGAATTGATATGTGTTAGTTTGCACAAATATTCAGATCTTTAATAAATAAATAAAAAGAAAACATTGAGTGATATGAGTAAACCAATTGAATTCACAGACGATAACTTCTCAGATGAAGTAGAGAACTCTTCTGACCCTGTATTAGTTGATTTTTGGGCAGAATGGTGCGGGCCTTGCAGAATGGTCGGCCCGGTAGTTGAAGAGCTTGCCGGAGAGTACGAAGGAAAAGTTAAGGTCGGCAAAGTAAATGTAGATCATAACTCTGAAGTTTCCGTTAAATACGGAATCAGAAGTATCCCTACACTCCTGATCTTTAAAAACGGTGAAGTAGTAGATCAGATCATCGGAGCTGTACCAAAACCGCAGATCAAAAAGCATTTGGATGCCCAACTGGCATAAATAGTTTATTTGATAGAGGAAAAAGGCGGTCTGATATAAAAATCAGACCGCCTTTCTTATTTTAATTATTCTGTATTAAAGGCTCATCCTCACAAAATATGCAGAATGCTGTGCCATTTATTACTACAATTTTTTACAAAAAAGAAGCGAATAGGATAGAACTAACCGTTAATTTAGTTCGTTAAGGCAGATATAAAAAACCTCTCAAATCTCGACATGAGTAAAGTTACAAAGCGTATTGTTTATTTTTCAGCTGTGGTTATTGTTCTGGGGGCATTGGCCTACCCCAAACTCAAACCTGTTTTTCAGTCAAATAATGCTCAGGCTCAGGGAGGACCGGGTGGTGGAGGAGGTCCGCTGCAGGTAGAAGCTGTTGTAATGGAACCGGAAACAATTGAGGATAGAATATTTTCCAGCGGATCCATTCAGGCTAATGAAGTTGTAGAACTGAGTTCTGAATCATCAGGAATTATAACCGGAATCTTTTTTGAAGAGGGCCGTGAAGTTGATCAAGGCGATCTATTAATTAAAATCAACGACAGTGAACTTCAGGCACAAAAACAGAGGGCCAATTTCCGTTTAAATCTCGCAGAACAGAGGGAAGAGAGGCAGCGAAGACTTCTGGAAAGAGGGGGAATTAGCCAAGATGATTATGATGCGACTCTGAATGAAGTTAATGTATTGCGATCAGAGCTTAATCTTATTGATGCTCAAATTGAGAAAACAGAGATTAGAGCACCGTTTTCGGGCCAAATCGGTTTAAAATATGTGAGTGAAGGAAGTTATATCACCCCGAACGACAGGATTGCATCACTGCAGGAGATCGATCCGGTGAAAATCGATTTTTCCGTACCTGAAAGATACATTGCCCGGGTAAATATTGGCGATATAATTAGTTTTGATGTTCAAGGAATCGACTCCACATTTACCGGTGAGGTTTATGCGATTGAACCCCGCATTGACACTCAAACTCGTACGCTTCAGATTCGCGCGTTGAGTCAAAATGATGATCAACTTCTCTTCCCGGGTGCATTTGCCAATATTGTTCTGATTCTGGAAGAAATTGATGATGCGCTAATGGTGCCAACAATCGCTGTTATACCTGAACTGAATTCGCAAAAAGTGTTTGTAGTTCGAAACGGAGTAATTGAGCAGGCGAGGGTTGAAACAGGTATACGTACCAGTGATAAAGTGGAAATTATCAGCGGGGTTGCCCGTGGCGACACTGTTCTTACCACCGGTTTACTACAGGTGAATCCGGGTACTGAGGTGGATATTACTAAATTGATTAAAAGTTCAGAATTATGAGTTTATCATCACTAAGCATACGCCGCCCTGTTCTGGCTTCGGTCATGTCGATAGTTATTGTACTGTTCGGTGTGATTTCGTTTTTCTATCTGGGCGTCCGGGAATATCCTTCCGTTGACCCTCCTATTGTGACCGTATCAACAAGTTATGTGGGGGCAAACGCCGATGTTATTGAGTCTCAAATTACAGAGCCGCTGGAAGAATCTGTTAACGGTATTGCCGGTATTCGAACCCTAACATCAACAAGTCGGCAGGGACAAAGTACGATTACGGTTGAGTTTGATCTGGAAATAGATATGGAAGCGGCCGCGAACGATGTGCGCGACCGTGTTTCACGAGCACAGAGAAATTTACCGCCTGATGCCGAGCCACCAACTGTTCAAAAGGCAGATGCCGATGCATCACCAATCGTATTTCTGAATGTGAATAGTGATCGTAGAAATCTGCTTGAACTTACCTCTATTGCTGAAAACATTTTTAAAGAGCAGCTTCAGACGATTCCCGGCGTGAGTGAAATTCGGATTTGGGGATCCAGACAGTATGCAATGCGATTATGGATGGATCCTATCAAACTGGCTGCTTACGGTGTGACACCGCTGGACGTTCAGCAAGCCTTGAACCGTGAAAATGTAGAACTCCCTTCCGGCCGGATTGAAGGCAGTACAACAGAATTAACGGTTCGAACGATGGGTCGCCTCACTTCACCCGAAGAGTTTAATAATCTGATAATCCGTGAAGATGAAGGCCGTAAAGTTCGTTTTCAGGATATTGGCTATGCTGAATTGGGAGCTCAAAATGAGCGTACGGTCCTAAAACGAAACGGTGTGCCAATGGTTGGAGTCGTTGCCATTCCGCAACCGGGTTCAAACCAGCTCTCTATTGCCGAAGAGTTTTTTGTAAGGGTGGATCGGATTAAGAGAGATCTGCCCGAAGATATCGATATAGCGGTTGGTTTTGATACTACCGAGTATATAAAGGAGTCAATCAATGAGGTTGAGCAAACTGTATTCCTTGCTCTTGGCCTGGTAATTTTGGTGATCTTCCTCTTTTTACGTGATTTCAGAACCACTTTTATCCCCATCATTGTAATCCCGATTGCGCTGATTGGTTCTTTCTTTATTATGTACGTGGCCGGATTCTCCATCAATGTTCTTACAATGCTGGCGATTGTTCTGGCTATCGGGCTGGTTGTGGATGATGCAATTGTGGTGCTGGAGAATATCTATGCTAAAATGGAGAAAGGATTACCTACAATCGAGGCCGGTATTTTGGGCTCAAAAGAGATCTTCTTTGCTGTAGTTGCCACATCTCTTGCTCTTGTTTCCGTGTTTATGCCGATTCTCTTTCTTGGAGGTACTACGGGTCGATTGTTCAGGGAGTTTGGAGTAGTTATAGCCGGGGCAGTCATTATATCATCATTTGTTGCACTTACGCTGACTCCAATGCTGGCAACAAAGATTTTGAAAAACGGCGCGGAGAAAAATCGATTCTATCAGGCAACAGAACCTTTTTTCCAAAAAGTAAATCAACTCTACAAAAACTCGCTTGAATCATTCATGAAACGCAGATGGCTGGCTTTTGTGGTTTTAGCTGCGGCCGGAATTTTTATCGGTGTTCTCTATTCGAACATACCGGAGGAGCTGGCTCCGAGGGAAGATCGCGGGCAAATTCGAATGTTTGCAACTGCCCCGGAGGGTGCCTCGTTTGAATACATGGACTCCTATGTGGATCAGATGATCTCTACGGTACAGGAGAATGTACCTGAACTTGTAGCGATGAATACGGTAACATCTCCCGGTTTTGGAGCGTCCGGAGCAATCAACTCAGCTTTTAGTTTCTTGAATATCGGGGAAGCCGAAAACAGAGATCGTTCGCAGCAGGAGATTGCTGATCAGCTCACCGGACTTATGTCAGACCTTACCGGTGCACAGACTTTTGTTTCACAGCCGCAATCTATAGGTAATCGTCGCGGAGGGCTACCTATTCAATATGTGCTTCAGGCTCAGACACTGGGACAGCTTGAGGATGTAATTCCCGAATTTTTACGGGAAGCCAATCAGGACCCGGCATTTGTATTTGCTGACGTAGATCTGAAATTTAACAGGCCGGAGCTGCAAGTAGAAATTGACAGAAATCGAGCACGGACCTTGGGTGTTTCGGTCAGGGATATTGCACAGACACTTCAGCTTTCACTTTCCGGAAGCCGTTTCGGATTTTTCATCATGGATGGAAAGCAATACTGGGTTATCGGTCAGATGGACCGTCAATTCAGAAATGAACCGATTGACCTAAAAACGATCTATGTTCGGAGTCAGGATGGATCACTGTTGCAGCTTGATAATCTTGTAACCGTAACTGAGCGAAGCAGTCCGCCGCAGCTCTACCGATTTAATCGATTCAAATCCGCAACGGTCTCAGCACAGCTTGCATCCGGATATACAATAGGTGAAGGCATCGAGTCCATGGATGCAATTGCAGCCCGTGTCTTACCGGAATCAGTTATCACCGATTTAACCGGCCCTTCCAGGGAATTTTCTGAAAGTTCAGCTAGCTTGCTGTTTATTTTTGCACTTGCACTTGTTTTGATTTACCTGGTTCTTGCGGCTCAATTTGAGAGTTTTCGTGATCCGTTTATTATCCTGTTCACGGTTCCACTAGCTATTTTTGGTACACTTGTATCCCTTTGGTACTTCGACCAAACCCTGAATATATTCAGCCAAATCGGTGTCATAATGCTGATTGGGTTGATTGCCAAAAACGGAATTTTGATTGTTGAATTCGCTAATCAGCGACAGGAACAGGGGATGTCAATCATGGATTCTATAATGGATGCAGCGGCTGTTCGTTTCCGCCCCATTTTGATGACTTCAATATCTACAATTCTGGGTATTCTACCGATTGCGATGGCATTTGGAGCAGGATCCGAGAGCAGATCTTCAATGGGTATTGCTGTAATTGGCGGACTCTTAATCGGTAGCTTTTTAACCCTCTATATTATACCTGCTATCTACTCCTATTTTGCTTCAGAAAAAAGTAAAACGAAAGAGATACAAGAGCGCGCGAAAGAAGCCGAAAAATTAGAAACTGCCAGCGTTTAATAATGATGCAAATTCGATTTCTGACACTTACCATTTTCATTCTTTTACTGCTTTCTTCCAACGGTCAGGCACAACAAGCTTTAACTCTGGAGGAGGCTGTTCAAATAGGCCTTGAAAATAATTACGGACTTCAAATTAGCCGTAATCTTAATAAAGAGGCAGAAAATAATCGCTCGCTTGGCAACGCCGGATTTCTTCCCATGGTTGATCTTACCGGAAGCAGAAGAGAAAGTATCGAAGACAGTGAATTCAGATCGGCTGACGGAACCGGGAGGACGAATGAAGACGCTCGAAATACAAATACAAACGCTTCAATTAATTTGAACTGGACTGTTTTTGACGGTCTTACCTCATTTGCAAGATACGACAGGCTGGGATTACTGGAAGAGATCAGCGATGAGCAGCTCAGGTTTGATATGGAGTATATGGTAAGTCAAATAGCGCTCTCTTTTTTCAATATCATCAGAATAAGTGAGCAGATGAAGGTATTGGAGAACAACATTGAAGTGTCGCTTGAACGAATTGACATTGAAGAGACCAAAGTTGATTTGGGTTCAGGTTCAGAATATGATCTGCTTCAGGCCAGATCGGATCTGAACGCAGACCGTGCCGCTTTTATTCGCGAGAGAAATCAATTGAACGAAGCTAAAATATCATTGAATGAGTTGCTTTCACGTGATCCCCTGACAGATTTTGAAGTAACCACTGAAATTGATGTAAACCGGTTTTTGCCTGAAGATGAGCTATTTGATCGATTGATGAAGGAAAACGCAGAATTGGCGATAGCTCGTTTTGAAAATGAAGTTTCACAATTGGAGATCCGTGAGGTTCAGGGAGAACGATATCCGCGAATATCGCTTACTTCCGGCTACAGTTTTAACAGAAGTGAGAATGGCGGTGGATTCTTTCAGTTTAATGAAACGACCGGATTTTCGGTTGGGATTACCGCCCGGGTTAATATTTTTAATGGCTTTAATTTAAACCGGCGCGTGCAGAATGCTCAAATCAGAAAGAAAAATGCAGAGCTGAACCTGGAGGCTCAAAAGTTAAGATTGGAGTCCGATTTTCAGGCAATTTATAGGACGTATCAAAACAGTATTGAACTTGTGGATCTGGAAGAGGAAAATTTATCCAATGCTGAAGAAACCCTGGATATTGCGCTTGAGCGATTTCGTCTAGGATCTATCAGTTCACTGGAATTCAGAGAGGCGCAACGCACATTTTTAGCCGCGGAGAATCGCTTGATTAATGCCAAGTTTGAAGCGAAAGTGGCTGAAACGGAATTACTGCAACTGACGGGTGAGCTGGAGCAGATCTTTTAACCGGGTAGAATAAAAGAGGATTAACTTTCCCGGCTGATTTTAAATTGAAGAGTGGAGCCGTTGTTTAAAAACTCCAAAGAGTCGGAGAGCTCCTTGATAATGAAAATACCCCGCCCCCCGGTGTTTAGCAGGTTTTCTTCATCCAATGGATTCCTTGATGTTGAAACCTCTGTATCAAAACCCTTACCCTCATCAGTAACTTTGGCCACAATCTCAGATTTGGAAATTACTATATCCACAGAAACGTTCTTGTTTGCGTCATATTGATTACCATGCTCTATGGCATTATCAACAGCTTCGCTCAAAAGTAGCATAAACGTGGAAGTCTCATCATCAGATAGAGATGCCTTATCCTGAATGTCAGAAACAAAGTCCGGAACTTTAGTGGCCTCATCATGAGTAGATTTGAGTGAGGTTCGGAATGTGAAGTCAGCCATCTGACCGATTTAGTGTGAAAGATTATGCATAAATGCCGCGCAGTTTTAATGTGGTTACCACACGATTAATAGCATACACGTAAGCAGCCTGTCGTAAAGTGATACCATATTCTTCGCTAACGCTGTATAGATTATCAAAAGCATTTCTCATCATTCTGTTCAAACGACGGTTTACCCGCTCTTCTGTCCAGAAATATCCCTGCCTGTCTTGTACCCATTCAAAATAAGAGACGGTAACACCGCCGGCGTTAGCTAAAATGTCCGGAATAACCATGACACCGTTTTGCTCTAAAATAGAGTCCGCACTTGCTGTAACGGGTCCGTTTGCACCCTCGGCAATAATTTTGGCTTTGATTTTGTGAGCATTCTCTTTGCTGATCTGATCTTCTTTAGCAGCAGGAATCAGTACATCACACTCCAATTCCAACAGCTCTTCATTTGTGATCTTTTCAGCACTCTCAAAACCTTCCAGTGAATTATCATTATTCTGAGAGTATTCGATCATTTTTGGTATATCCAGCCCGTCTGCATTGTAGTAACCACCTGAAATGTCGCTCACGGCAATAATTTTAGCGCCCTGTTCATACATCAACTGAGCGGACACGGAACCGACATTCCCAAAACCCTGCACCACAACTTTAGTCTTGTTTGGCATCAAACCCATTTTGTTTAGAGCTGCTAAGGTAACGGTGACAACACCGCGTCCGGTAGCTTCCTTTCTTCCCTGGGAACCGCCTAAGATGATCGGCTTACCGGTTACAACAGCGGTTTCAGTTCTTTTGGCATTCATGCTGTACGTGTCCATTATCCATGCCATCACCTGCTCGTTGGTATTCATATCGGGTGCGGGAATATCCCTGTCCGGTCCAAATACATCCAGCATATTGGCGGTATAGCGTCGGGTAAGTCGTTCGAGTTCTGTTTTTGAAAGCTCTTTAGGATTACAACGAACACCTCCTTTAGCTCCGCCGAATGGAACATTCACAACCGCGCATTTCCAGGTCATCCAGGCGGCAAGGGCTTTAACTTCTTCCAGGTTTACGTCCGGTGCAAAACGAAGGCCACCTTTTGACGGGCCCAGTACGTTATCATGAATTACACGATATCCTTCAAATACCTTAATCTCTCCATTGTCCATTACTATAGGGACTGAAACAATCACCTGTTTGACGGGACTCGCCAGATACTGAAACATGCCTTCATCCAGCTTTAAGATGTCGGCGGCAAAACGGAACCGCTCCATCATCGATTCAAAGGGTGATTCCTTGCTTAATTTTGGTCCCGGTTCCTTGTAGAAGTTAGAGTTCGAACTATTTTTTTTTGATGACATATTTTTATTGTTGTGGTAGAACTTGATTTATTTAGAGCTCATCTGTTTAAATATCATTAACGAAAAATACGGCTTTTTCTTCAAGTAGAAACTCTTTTTTTGGGAAACATTTCGGGGCAGGGTAATATTCTCTTAACATTAAGTTATTAATTTCTAAATCTTGAAATAAAAATATATTTGCCGTTATTAATTGATGTCTGACAAAAAAAAGAGAAACAAAAAATCTAAGAAGTCCAATGGCCAGGTAGTAATCAGCTATCTGGAAAGCTTGATTCCAACCGGTTTGATGGATCTCATCAAGAGTGAGCGTCGCTTTCTAATCCTTATCGGTATCTTCTTTTTCGTGGCAGGTGCAACTTATGAAACTCCACACATAGCGATGTGGGTCGGGTTTTTCTTTGCGGCCTATTCTGCAATAGCGAACGATAGTATCCAGACAATCGGGACATTTCTTGCATCTAACGCGGAAAAAAAGTGGTGGATCTTATGGCTGTTTATTGGCGGTATTTTTGTAATAACCGTCAGCTACAGCTGGTTCACGTATGATGGGGATGTTACCTATCAGCGTCTTACATCCAAGGGATTTGATCAGGCTCCTCAAAGCTTCGTTTTTCTGCAGATTGCTGCTCCACTTTTTTTGTTGATTATTACCCGGTTGAAAATGCCGGTTTCTACCACATTCTTGCTTCTAAGTGCATTTGCGACAGAGCCGGAAGGAATTACGCAGGTATTGCAAAAGAGTCTGTCCGGTTATTTTGTTGCGTTTGCCGTGGCTATTATAGTTTGGTTGATTCTGAATCGTCAGCTCTTGAAGTGGTTTAAAGGTGACCCTCATCCCGCATGGCGTCCCATTCAGTGGGTGATAAGCGGATCACTTTGGGCTGTATGGCTGATGCAGGATGCAGCAAACATCGCGGTTTATCTCCCTCGTTCTCTTTCAGTGAATGCATTTCTTGTTTTTGTTGGATTTATCTTTCTGGGATTAGGTGTACTTTTCTATTTAAGAGGGGATAAAATTCAGGAAATCGTAACAGAAAAATCCGATGTAACAGATGTGCGCTCCGCAACGGTAATTGATGGTGTGTATGCCATTGTGCTTTGGTATTTCAAAGGTGTGAGTACCGTTCCAATGAGTACAACCTGGGTGTTTATCGGGTTGCTTGCCGGGCGGGAAATTGCCATGAGTCTGACAGACTCTAAAGGGAAGGGCCGGCCAATCTGGCTATCGGTAAAATTGATTTTCAAAGACGCCAGCTATGCCATGATCGGGTTGATAATCTCAATCATTCTGGCCATTGCAATCAATCCCATGATTTGGGATGAACTTGTAAACTTTATTTTCGGTTGAAATTTACATCAAAATAATTCATACTAAATAGGCGTTAAAATGCCTTACTAGATGAATCATACAGGCGTGTAAAACTTCAATACGATGAACTCCAATGTACTTGTACTAAATCAGGACTATCAGCCGCTGAGTGTATGCTCTGTGCAGCGCTCTGTAAAGTTGCTGTTTCTCGACAAGGCGGAGATGCTTCACGAAGATCCGGAAAAAGTAATACGCACTGTTGATCAGGAGTTTTCCTATCCATCCGTAATTCGACTTCGATATTATATCCGGATTCCCTATTCCAGGATTGTACTCACCCGCAAAAATATCATGAAAAGGGATCGGCACATTTGCCAGTACTGCGGAGTGAAGTCCGATCTGACCCTTGATCATGTAATGCCAAAAAGCCGCGGCGGAAAGGATACCTGGGAAAATCTGGTAACCGCCTGCAATAAGTGTAATGTAAAGAAAGGTAACCGAACACCTGACGAGGCGAAAATGCCGCTCGAAACCACACCCTACAGGCCTATTCATATCACTTTTTTTCAGAACCTGATGGGTGGCGTACAGGAACACTGGAAGCCTTATTTGTACATGTAGTAGACCTCACTGCTTCCAGTTACTGAATAAGATATACGGATTTGAGTTCGTTTAAGAGCTTCATACGATTTACACAGAAAATCCGTATTTTAGCTAGTCTAATAAAAAATCAAATCGACAGTTATGAGTACCAAAGGACGTGTTCTTGTTGCGATGAGCGGCGGAGTTGATTCATCTGTAGCCGCAGTGATGCTGAAAGAACAGGGATACGATGTGATCGGAATTACAATGAAAACCTGGGATTACCACCGAAGCGGCGGTAATGACGGGAAAGAGACGGGCTGCTGTACAGTGGAGTCTATGAATGACGCTCGCCATATCGCCGTGAAGTATGGATTTAAACACTTTATCGTGGATATCCGCGATGAATTTGGCGACTGGGTTATTGACCGTTTTGTGGAAGACTATACCAGTGGACGCACACCTAATCCTTGCGTTCTGTGTAATACCCATATCAAGTGGGCGGCGCTTTTGAGACGGGCCGACAACCTGGGTTGCGATTATATTGCTACCGGTCACTACGCAAATGTGAGAGAAGAGAACGGCCGATATGTGATATCAAAAGGAAAAGATCATAATAAAGATCAGTCCTATGCTCTTTGGGGTGTTGAACAGAAACATCTGGAGAGAACGATTTTTCCCCTTGGAAAATATCACAAACCGGAAATTCGCCAAATGGCCGAAGATTACGGGCTGTTGAATGTTGCAACAAAACCCGATTCATACGAGATCTGCTTTATCCCCGATAACAACTACCATCGCTTTCTGAAGGACAAGGTTGATGATCTTGAAGAACGCGTAAGCGGTGGGGTGTTTGTGGATCAAAAAGGAAATATCGTCGGAAATCACAAAGGCTTTCCGTTTTACACCATTGGTCAGCGGCGCGGACTGGACCTTTCTCTGGGTAAACCCGTTTATGTAACGCACATCGATGCGGAAAACAACGTAATTACCGTTGGCGAAAAAGAGGATCTGATCAGCACAACCTGTCGCGCGAAGGAGCTGAATCTTGTTAAATATGATAAAATTCCGAATGGCGAGATGGAGATTACCGGAAAAATCCGTTACAATGACGACGGAGCGATGGGAGTCATCAAACAGCTTTCGGATGATGAAGTTGAAGTGCACTTTCCGGCCGGTAGAGAGGCCATTACACCGGGACAGGCCATCGTTTGCTACGAAGGCGATGATGTGGTTGCCGGCGGCTGGATTCACAAAGTAAATGTTGAGATGAATGAACCTGCAGAACTTGCCGGGTGAAACAAACATTCTGCAACATCGTTTAGAGTGGTAAACCCACAATAAAACCCCTTTTATGAAAACGACTATAACCTCATTTTTACTGCTGCTTGCTCTTCTTATAGCTACGCCCGTTTTTGCTCAGTTTGAAGGTCAGGTACAGTACCGGATTTTAAACGTCGACAGTGGGGTAACCGAACAGACCGATCTGAATATGGTGTTTACATCAGAGCGCATTTTCATCGGATCGAGCAATTCGTTGAACGTGATGTCCGGTTTGAGCACAAACGGTATCCTGGTTCGAAACGATGAACAGGATTTCGTCTTTAATACTGCCGAAGATGAGGCTTTCAAAATCGCAAAATACGATATCGACCGGTTGGTTGAACTGATGAATCGCGTTTCGGGCAAAGCTGAAAATGATCAAAAGCAAAATTTTGATTGGGACAATAGGGTTGAGGAAACAGGACGTACACAGCAGCTGCACGGATTTACTGTGAGGGAATTTGTGCTAAAAGAGGATTCTAAAGATCGACATGTTTCGGTTTGGCTGACTGACGAGATCAAAGTGAACTGGGGCCTGTTGAATGATGCCTGGCACACTACCGGAAAAAAACAGCTTGAGCAGGATTTACCGGTTGAATTAATAATGAATCCAAACAGCTTCCCTCTTTTGATCGAAGGATTTAACGGAGATCAAAGAGTATTTAAAGCAGAAGCCCTATCGGTGAACAGTCGTGATTTTGATCGATCGCTTACTGAACTGTCCCCAAATGTAACTCTGCTCGGATTGAGTGATCTGATGATGAGTATGTTCAGACAAAAGAGGTAATCATTTCTGAATGTTAAACCGAATCGCGACAATACTCCTGCTATCCTTTATACTATTTGCCGGCTGTTCACTCTTTTCTTCAACAGAGAAACAGTCCGAACCTGAGCAAAAAGAATCGGTAACGTATCCCGAGCCTGATCCTGAAATCTCAGCTATTCTGGACTTGTACCGAGGTGCTCTTTTTGATGAAATGGGAGAAACAATCGCCACGGTGCACGATACACTGCGATTCAGTAAACCCGAAAGTGCACTTGGAAACCTGGTTGCCGATGCACTCCGTTACAGGGCAGGTCATGAGCTACAGCAGTTTGTGAATTTGAGCGTGATCGGAGACTCCTCTTTTCGGCTTTATCTCACTCCCGGTGAGCTGACCAGAAAAGATGTGATGGAATTTATGCCCTATGAAAATCACCTGGTAATTCTGAGGTTGAAAGGTGATAAAGTATTTGAACTGGCCAATCAAATTGCTGAATTGGGTGGTGCTCCCGTTAGCGGGATGAGATTGAGAATTGTGGATGGCCGCGCGCGCGGTGTTTTAGTTAACGCGCAAACCCTCAGCTCAGATAAGGAATATTTAGTGGCTACCACAAGCTGGGCGGCCAATGGGGGCGATCAGTTTCCGGCACTTTGGGACTATTCCGGTCGTATAGATCTTCACGACGTGAATGTCCGGGATCTCTATATCGACTATTTCAAAAGCCGCCGCAATATTCACGCAAATCGCGACGGGAGGATTCGATCGTGATTAGCAGAAAAGATTTTCTGAAAAAAAGTGCTTTTTTAGCTGCAGGTGCGATTGCTCCTATAGGTATTGGATCGAGATTGTTTGGCGAAATACCTTCTGATTTAACGATTCTCTACACAAACGACACCCACGCCCGTCTGGACCCGTTTCCTGATAATGCTGTAGAGTTTGCCGGATTGGGTGGAATTGCGCGCCGTGCATCGCTCGTGAAGAAGATTCGATCACAAAGCAAGAACGTTCTCCTACTCGATGCAGGAGATGTATTTCAGGGAACGCCCTGGTTTGACGTGTATGGTGGCGAGATAGACCTGAAACTGATGAGTGAAATGGGGTATGATGCGATGGCTGTCGGGAATCACGAATTTGACCGTGGCCCTGATGGATTTGCTGAAGCAGCTCAAAAGGCAGAATTTCCTATTCTCGCTGCAAACTATGATGCCTCAGGTACTCCGATGAATTCTTATCTGGAGCGTTTGATTGTGCGTGAGTTTAATGGATTTCGTGTCGGGATTTTTGGGCTAGGTATTGAGCTGGACGGGGTTGTTTCACCTGAATTATACGGTGATGTTAAACACAGAGACCCGATTGCCTGGGCTAATGGTATGAAGAACAGTTTGATCGATTACCACAAATGTGATTACATCATCTGTTTGAGCCATCTGGGATTCCGCTACAACAATGGCCGCATGGATGATTTAACCCTGGCCAAGAAAGTTGCGGGGATCGATTTAATCATCGGAGCACACACGCATACTTTTCTGGACTATCCTGTTGGTGTCATGAATCCTGAGGGCGGTGTCACTCAAGTTACTCAAATGGGTCATGGCGGAGTTCGCCTGGGTCGTATAGACCTCAATATCAATAGTGCCGATCAAAAAGTAAAAACGTCTGATCGATTCTATGTTGTTGGCGAGAAAACCGGCTATTTATAAAAATTTTATTAGCCCAGCGAAATGGGATGAGTCCAACCAAAAGAATCGTCAATTTTTCCGTATTGGATTCCCGTAATGGTGGCGAACATTTTTTTGGCGAAAGGCCCGATTTTTTCTTGATCGAGCTGAATGGTTTCATCGTTGTGATGAATCAATCCCACAGGGGAGATGACTGCAGCGGTACCTGAGCCAAATACTTCCTGTAATTTGCCTTCTTTGTAGCTTTCTATGATCTCATCTATGGCTACTCTACGTTCTTCAACTTCTACTCCCCACTTTTTGGCTATGGCAATTACGGATCGCCGGGTAATACCGGGAAGTACAGATCCGGATAGCTTTGGAGTGACTAGTTTATCATCAATCAGGAAGAAGATGTTCATGGTTCCAACCTCTTCTATGTAACGATTTTCCAAAGCATCGAGCCAGATTACCTGAGTATATCCCTTGCTTTGAGCTTTTTGGGCCGGCAAAAAACTTGCCGCGTAGTTTCCTGCAGCCTTCGCTTCACCGGTGCCGCCACGAACGGCCCTGACAAATTTTTCTGAAGTGGTGAGCTTAACCGGATTAAACCCTTCGCTGTAGTATGCAGCTACAGGGCTGGTAATCACATAAAAATGGTACTCTTTGGATACCTTGGCCGCCAGATATTCCTCCGAGGCAAACATAAACGGACGAACATACAGAGCGTGTCCGTGTACTTTTGGAACCCATTGATGGTCGAGTGCAATTAACTTCTCAAGGCCTTCAATAAAAACTTCTTCGTCTACTTCCGGCATGCAGAGGCGGTGAGCTGAATTGTTCAATCTTTGGTGATGGTCTTTAGGCCGGAATAGATGAATGGTTTCATCATCTACGTGATAGGCTTTCATTCCTTCAAAAATGGCCTGTCCGTAATGCAAGAGCCTGCATAGAAGGAGTGAATTGAATTGGGACCGTATGGTTTGATTTCAGGCTGATGCCATTTTCCATCACGGTATGCCATCTCAAGCATATGATCCGAAAAAACCCGTCCAAATTGTAGATTATCAAAATCCACGTCAGAAATTCTGCTTTGATCTGTTTCGGTAATGCTTATTTTCATATTGCTTTGTTGATTTACATTCAATCCTATTAAAGATAACAGGAATTTTTGTAAGTCGTTGACAAAAACTTCTAAATAATTTCGGTTCAAATCATGAAAAAGATATTTTTTCTAATTGTTTTTATTTGCTTTATAAGTGCCGACATAAAGGCACAAACGGTAAATGATATTACGCCCGACATCCTTTCCATGCGCGACAGAGCCGAAGTGATGGATCGCTGGACGGAGCACCGCCTTGATCATCTGGTGCCGGAATTAATGAGAAGAGAAGGGGTGGATATGTGGGTATTGGTTGCACGGGAGTACAATGAAGATCCCGTTCTGCTGACAATGCTTCCGGCTACCTGGCAATCATCACGAAGAACAACAATCTTGATGTTTTTTGATCCGGGTAATGGCGAACCGGTAGAGCGTTTGGCTGTGGCCAGATATGATATTGGTTTTTTTGAAACCCAGTGGTTTCCCGACGAAGAGCCGGATCAGTGGAAGCGATTTGGGCAAGTGGTTGCTGAAAGAGATCCTGACAGGATAGCTGTTAATTTTTCTGAAGATTTCGCATTGGCCGACGGTATCAGCCATACAGACTATATGAACTTAAGGAACAGCCTGAGTTCTGAGCTTCAAGAACGGATTGTTTCCGCTGAAAATCTGGCTATCGGCTGGCTGGAAACCCGAACGGAAGAAGAGAAGGTTGTTTACAGACAGATCAATCGCATTGCTCACAATATAGTTGCCGAAGGTTTGTCTGAAAGTGTGATTACGCCCGGTATCACTACTACCGAGGATGTGCAGTGGTGGTATCGGGAAAGAATCAGGGATCTGAATCTGACGGCATGGTTTCACCCGTCTGTTTCGGTTCAGCGAAGTGAATCTGACGAACATGACGGAGATTTTTCAGGCAGGGCCGACTCAAATGTGATTTTACCCGGTGATCTTCTCCACATGGATTTTGGGATTGAGTATCTGGGGCTCAGTACAGACACTCAGCGCCACGCTTACGTGCTTCGACAGGGCGAAACGGAAGCTCCGGAAGGATTGCGGGATGCATTGGAAGTGGGAAATCGGTTACAGGATATTCTTACCGGAGAATTCAGATCGGGCAGAACAGGAAATGAAATTCTGGCGGCCGCACTGAGTAAAGCGGAATCAGAAAATATTAATGCTACGATTTATACGCACCCGATTGGGTATCACGGCCACGGGGCAGGCCCAACAATCGGGCTTTGGGATCAGCAGGGTGGTGTGCCCGGGAAAGGAGATTATCCGCTCTTTTCAAATACGGCTCATTCAATAGAACTGAACGCGGAAGTTTATATTCCGGAGTGGGATCGGTCTATTCGGATTATGCTGGAGGAAGATGCCATTTTTGATGGAGAAGAGACCTACTACATTGATGGAAGAATGGAAGATTTTTATCTGATCCCCCGGCAAAAGTAACGAAGAACAAAGTTTGCCTGAAATTAAGAGCTCTGCAAATTGCTTTCGGTTTTTGTGAATTGAAGTATGTAAGGAAGTGTTATATCCGGTATCTTGATATGATTCAGGCGAGAAATAGAATTTAGCATTAATAAAACCACAGATATGATTAAGCAAGCGAAGCAGGTCCTGAAACAGACTTTTGGATATGATGAGTTTCGGCCGCTTCAGGGAGATGTAATATCCGATGTTCTCAACAAAAAAGACACACTGGTGATTATGCCCACGGGCGGTGGGAAATCACTCTGCTATCAAATTCCCGCTATTCTTTTTGATGGATTGACGATTGTAATTTCCCCGCTCATTTCGCTGATGAAAGATCAGGTGGAGCAGCTGGACGAGTTCGGTGTGCCGGCTCTTTTTCTGAATAGTACACTTACTCCCGAGCGATATGCGGCGAACGTTCAGAAGCTGAAAAATGGTGAGGCAAAATTGCTCTATCTGGCTCCTGAAACGTTAATGATGAAGAGTACGCGTGAGCTATTGGATCAGCTGAACGTAGATTGTTTTACGATTGATGAGGCACACTGTATTTCTGAATGGGGCCACGATTTCAGGCCGGAATATCGTCAGCTGGCCGAGGTGAGAAAAGATTTTCCTACCGCGGTTTGTTTGGCGTTGACGGCAACGGCAACGCCACGGGTGCGAGAAGATATACGCACTACGCTGGAGATGAACAAAACGGAGACGTACGTTGCCAGTTTTGACCGTAAAAACCTGCTGCTTCAGGTAGTGGATAAGCAGGAGCCGCTGGAACAGATTCTGGATTTTCTCTACACCCGCCCAAAACAGTCCGGAATTATTTACTGTTTTTCCCGACGACAGGTAAATGAACTTTATAGCGATTTAAAGCATGAAGGCCACTCGGTATTGCCATATCATGCGGGGCTTTCAGAAGCACAGCGAACGCGGAATCAGGAAGCGTTTATTCGCGATAATGCGCAGATCATTGTAGCAACCATTGCTTTTGGGATGGGGATCAACAAACCGGATGTTCGCTTTGTGATACACCACGATATGCCGCAAAATATTGAGTCGTACTATCAGCAAATTGGTCGGGCCGGACGTGATGGCCTGCAGGCCGACTGCATGCTTCTCTACAGCTATTCCGATAAACAGAAGATTCAGTACTTCATCAACCAGAAAGAGGGTGAAGAGAAAAAAATTGCGGAACAGCATCTCGCTGCGCTTCTGAATTTTATGGAGTACGACGACTGCCGCAGAAAACCACTTCTTAAATATTTTGGAGAGGAGTATCAGCATGATGAGTGTGGAATGTGCGACAACTGCCTGAAGTACAAAGACAACATGCAGGATTATACCGAACAGGCTCAGAAATATATGAGCTGTATCGCCCGGACAGATGAGACTTTCGGAGCCTACTACATAGCCGATATCTTACGCGGGTCCAAGCAGAAGAAAATTCTGGAAAATGACCATGATAAACTGTCTACGTATGGAATTGGTCAGGAGTGGACAAAAAACCAGTGGATTCAGCTTTCGAGACTTCTGCTGAGAAAAGATCTTCTGAAAAAAGATCCCGATCACGGAAGCCTCAAATTAACATCCGCTTCATCCGCCGTGTTAAAGGGAGATGAGCGGGTTGAAGGAATTTTGGACCGGACACAGGCTACATCAGATGAAGACAAGCCTTCGCGGACAAGCAGTGATGTGGAGAATTTGCATAATGTAGATCTGTTTGAAAAACTTCGCGTAAAACGGAAAGAACTGGCTGATGAGCAGGAAATTCCTCCGTACGCCATTTTCCCCGATACCACGCTGATGGAGATGTCATTTTACTTCCCTCAGGATGATGAATCGCTGATGGCTATCTATGGAGTGGGATCTGTAAAGATGAAAAAATATGGTGATGATTTTCTACCAATCATCAAGGAGTTTGTTCAAAACAATGAAGTTAAGGAGAGAACGAAGGCGATAAAGAAGAAAGTTGAAAAGACCACCGAAAAGAAAAAATATGAACTGGTGGGTGAAGAGTTTAATCAGGGAAAATCTGTAGAGCACCTTGCCGAACAGTTCGGTGTGAAGGAGGTGACCATTCTGAGTAACCTGAAAAAATATCTGGATGACGGGAATAAAATTGATCCGGACGGAATTCTGGAAGCTTCTTCACTTTCGCAGCGAAAAATTGACGAGGTCTACGAATCGATGGATAAAGTGGGAGCCGACATTCTCAAGCCGGTTTATGAAGATCTTGATAAAACGGTGGATTACGGTGAACTTCGGGTGCTGCAGCTGGCTTATCTGGCAGAGAACAGATCATCTTAAATGTAATTTTCAAATGATTATTGATCTCCTATGATTTCGAAGTTTGTTGAGTCGTTGAAACGAACACCGCGCGGACTGTTTAATCCATGGTACCATCAGGATAAAAAGAACGACCTGGTTCCCAACGCTCCCGATATCAGAAGGAAACAGCTCGTAACATATCTTGCGGAAAGGCAGCACTCGGCGAAGTATCTTTTCATTGCTGAGGCTCTTGGTTATCAGGGCGGACACTTTACCGGCATTGCAATGACATCCGAACGAATTTTGCTGGGTTTTCAGGAAGAGAAGTATGGGGTTAAACCCGAGCATGTTTTTAAAACAGAGCAACCCAACCGGACCAGCAGGCCGGATTTGATTGAAAAAGGTATGAGTGAACCCACTGCGACAATTATGTGGGGAGCATTGACGGATTTAGGGATTGATCCATATGAAGTTGTATTATGGAATGCAGTTCCGTGGCATCCTTATAATCCCAATAAAGGGTATCTGAGCAATCGTACTCCACTGGCCGGTGAAATGGAAGCAGGGCTCAAACATTTAAAAAAGTTTATCAGCTTGTTTAATAAACCGCAGATTGTGGCCGTTGGTAGAAAGTGTGAGCAGAGTTTGTCTGAACTGGGAATTGATTACATTGGTGTACGCCATCCGGCAAATGGCGGAGCTCCAAAATTCCGGAGACAGCTTGCTGAAATGGCCAATGTGAGTTGAAACTTTTTACATAAAAAAGACTTTATTAGTTACAGCTAAAGGTGATATTAAGAATATGAAAAGAGCACTATCTTTATTTACGATCGTATTAATTTTATCGGGTTGCAGCACAATTCGTGATGCAGCGGATATCCGTGAACCCAGCGTTTCATTTCAGGATATGTCCATTGATCGGATTACGTTTGACGGTGTGACGCTCCTTTTTGATTTTGAGGTCAATAACCCCAATCGATTTGGTGTTTCGGCCGAGCAGTACAGCTATGAATTTTTTATCAATGAGCAATCTTTTATCACCGGATTGCAGGAAACCCCACTTTCCATTGACCGGGAATCAACCCAAATGATCCAGGTGCCTGTAACCCTGAATTTTTCTGAAGTGTATGAAACATTCAGTTCTGTAATGCGGCAAGACAGTCTTTCTTATGCCCTTTCAACAGAAGTAGAATTTGATGTGCCGGTTTTGGGAAATCGGAAAGTTCCTGTGCGTACTTCCGGTGAGATTCCAATCCCCAAAGTACCCAGAATTTCAATGGGAGAATTTGAGGTGAAAGATATTTCACTGAGCGGTGCTGAAGTGGAGGTATCATTTAATGTTCAGAACCCGAACCCATTTGCAATTTCCATTGCGAATGCCGCTTACGAGTTAACGGTTAACGGACGCGAGTGGCTGGATACAACCCTCGGTGAAACGATAAGGGTAGCCGGTTCAGAGCGGCAAACAATCAAGATTCCGATTCGATTGAGCTCGTCTCAGATGGGCTCTGCGTTGATGGATATCATGAGGGGAGAATCAACCTTTAACTACGATCTAAAGGGCTCAGCGGATATCTCTGCGGAGCTGGACGGTTTTCGTGACGGTCAGTCCTTTCCATTTGACTTGTCCGGTACTTACTCGCTGGACTGATAAAGCGGAAATTTGCGTTAAAAGAATGCAGTAGATAAGTTTATATAAATCAATCAACCTTAATCACCTATCCTATGACAGTTTTAAATACAACAAAATTAATGTCGTTTTTTACAGCTCTGTTTTTGGTTTTAGCTGTGGGATGTGCTGAAGCTTTGGAGACGGAATCCAATAATGATGGAAGTACTGCAGCAGATACGACCACGACCGAAGGATATTTTGCACTGCCGGATTCACCCGGTGATCTGTATGAATCAGATGAATTAGACTTTCACGTTCAAACCGTAGTCGATGGTCTTGACCAGCCTTGGGCAGCGGCATTTTTGCCGGAGGGACTGGTACTTATAACGGAGCGGGATGGAACACTCAGGAAAGTAAAAAATGGCGTAATGCACAGTGACCCGATTGCCGGTGTACCCGAAGTGTTTGCCCGGAATCAGGGAGGCTTGCTGGATATTGAACCCCATCCCAATTACGAGGAAAACGGATGGCTCTATATGAGTTATTCCAAACCGAATAATGGAGAGGGAATGACGGCTATTGTCCGTGCAAAGTTTGATGAAGAAGCACACGCACTCACAGATATGGAAGAGCTCTATGTGGGATCACCATTCACCAGTCGCGGACACCATTTTGGAAGCCGGATTGTGTTTGATCATGATGGATATATGTATTTCTCAATCGGTGATCGCGGGGAGATGAACACTGCCCAGGATTTGAGCAAATCAAACGGAAGTCTGTTTCGTCTGAATGATGATGGTACGATTCCTGAAGACAACCCATTTGTTGGCAAGGAAGGCTTGGATGAGATTTATTCCTACGGACATCGTAACATTCAGGGAATGACGGTTCATCCCGAAACAGGAGTTGTATGGACGAACGAGCACGGTCCGCGCGGTGGTGATGAAATTAACATTAATGATAAGCCCGGCGCAAACTACGGGTGGCCGGAAATCACGTATGGCATTAATTATGATGGAACTACTATTAC
Organism: Rhodohalobacter sp.; assembly: GCF_034521535.1. Taxonomy (GTDB): domain Bacteria; phylum Bacteroidota; class Rhodothermia; order Balneolales; family Balneolaceae; genus Rhodohalobacter. The sequence goes on from NZ_JAXHMF010000010.1 coordinate 136,791, forward strand.
TGAAGAAACCCACCGTGAAGGGATGGAACAACCTGTACATCAATACACTCCTTCTATAGCACCCGCAGGAATGGCCTTTGTAACTTCTGATAAATACCCTGGGTGGGAAGGAAACGCTCTGGTTGGCGCCCTAGCGTACCAATTGATATCCAGGGTAGAGCTGGATGGAGAGCAGTTTGTGAGTGAGGAGCGTTTGGTTGAAGGAATCGGACGAATTCGTCACGTAATTGAAGCTCCTGATGGGTATATCTATTTTCTTAATGAATCGAATGGCACATTAAACCGAATTCTTCCTGCCGGCAATTAAGTCTTATCGAACTATTCTCAAAAAACCCGAAGATAGCTCTTCGGGTTTTTTGTTTAATCGAGTTTCTTGAGGGCTGAGATCAAGTCCGGCCTTATTTTTTTGTATTTCAGAGAAGTGAGTTCAATGTTCAGTTAAAGGAATTCTCTGCATTTCAAGATATTTCCTAAGTATTTCTTTTTCCCAAATGGCTCCACCTCTATCATGCGAACTTTCGAGTAGTTTTAGAGTCTCTGCTGCAGTTACTCTTGCAGAATCAATGTCTCCTTTTAATATGTTAAGCGCTGTTTCAGCACGTTTTAATGTGCTTTTTTCGCTGTGACCTTTTTTACCTTTTTCGTAGTAATATTCAGCCTTTTCAATATCTCTATTACAGAAAGCCTCAAAAAAAGATTTTTCGAGAAAGAGAGTAGCATTTAATAAATCATTATTTGTCTCTTCAGCAATCTTGACACCTTTATTTAGCATTTTTTCAGCATGCACTCTTTCATTATTGTCCATGTAGTGGACATAATAAAAAAGTTTAGCCAGAATGCTATTTGATCCGGTTTGGTCTTCTGTCAATTTATTTAGTTGTGTAAGCGCTGTATTATTCAAATTCCGGGGGCGTGTACCATTCCATGACGCCATGGAAAGCTGCATCACATATTGTTTGATCAGAGCTCTTTCACCGCCCTGCATCAGGTCTTTTAGTTGTAGTCCATCACTTTCGAGGCCGGTTTCCTCTTCGGGTATCAAAGCCATTGTACCAAGAACAAGGGAAATGACAGCTGTCATCCAGGAAAAGTAGATAATGTAATTTACTACGCCGTCATTTTCGTAAAAAGAGTTGAGAGTTATTGCTAAAGCAGTGAGAACAATAAAAAGCACAAAAGAGGCAATTGGGCCGCCAGCAATAAACCATGCCAGCTTTTTTTTATCATACGTTTTAGCTGAAGGGAGCATTACTGTAAGTCCGCCGGCTACGTTTAGGTTAAGGTTTAAACCAGCCTGCAGACTGCCTTGGTTGTTTTCCATTTTAAATGGTCCAACTGTAAACAGATAGAACCGGAATTTTTGCGTTAGCCCACCAATTAAATGGCCAAGTTCATGAACAAATACAGATACAAAAATTGCTAGTAATATGCTTAGGATTGATAGCGGCCAGGATGGAAGATTCAATCCAAAATAGTCGCGCACTAACAGATATAATAATACGGAGCCGCCACCTGTAACCGCTCCAATTATTCCATGGAAAATCTTTTTCCCGTTAATGACGGACATACTTTATTTTGATTGGGTTATAGGGAAAGGACTTTTTACAGGGTATTGAAACTAATCGAGTTCTTTTAATGAAGATGCCAATTCCTGAAGAGATTTTTTAGCATCACCGAAAAACATCTGGTTCTTATCACTGTAAAACAGATCGTTATCAATTCCGGCATATCCGGGATTCATGCTTCTCTTGAAGACGATCGTTCTTTTGGCTTCATCAACATTTAAAATCGGCATGCCGTAAATGGGGCTGCCGGGTGATGTTTTCGCCGCCGGATTCACCACGTCATTCGCACCAATTATCAGAACCACATCCGTTGATTTGAACTCCGGATTAATCTCTTCCATATCATAGAGCTGATCATAGGGGACATCTGCTTCAGCCAGAAGCACGTTCATGTGTCCCGGCATACGTCCGGCCACGGGATGGATGCCATATTTTACCGTTACGCCACGCTCTTCCAGCATATTTGCAACTTCTTTGAGTGTGTGCTGTGCCTGTGCCACCGCTAGTCCATATCCCGGTGCAATAACAACTTTGGAAGCATACGCACACTGTATCGCTACATCATCAGCAAAAGTCTGCTGATATGATTTATCACCGTCGGCTGATTCAGTTGTATCCGATACGCCACCAAATGCTCCAAAAAGAACGTTCCATAGCGTCCTGTTCATCGCTTTGCACATAATGTTGGTAAGAATCAGACCGGCAGCACCTACCAGCGCACCGCTAATAATCAGAAGATTGTTGCCAAGTACAAATCCTGCCATAGAAGCTGCAATTCCCGAGTATGAGTTGAGCAGTGAAATAACAACCGGCATGTCTGCCCCTCCGATTGGAAGCACCGTTAAAACACCGATGAGCAGTGCCAGACCAAAGAGTAGCCAAAAAACCAGCTGATATTCGGGATCAACAGCAAACCATCCAACCAGGCCTAAAGCAACAGCAGTTAAAAGCAGGTTGATGTAGTTTTGTCCCGGAAGCGCGATTCGTCCGCCGCCAATGAATCCTTTCAGTTTACCAAATGCGATAAAACTACCGGTAAAGGTAATGGATCCAATCATAATACTGAGCCCGGTTGTAACCAGGCCATCGGCCGGTATCAGGGACGGATCAACCCGTGCAAATTCGCCCCAGGCTACAAGTGCCGAAGCACCCCCGCCGAACCCGTTAAAAACCGCAACCATCTCCGGCATGGCGGTCATCTGTACTTTTTTGGCTGCAATCGCCCCGAGAAGCGTTCCGATAATGATACCTGCAATAATCAACTCAAAACTAACAATTTCGCGGTCGAACATTGTAACCACGATACCGATCAGCATACCGACTGCTGCCAGTTGGTTGCCTGACCGTGCTGTAGCAGGTGAACCGAGTCGCCTGATACCCACAATAAAAAATCCGGTGGCAACCAGGTAGATCAACTGAATGGCATTGGGGATGTAACTTTGTAAAAATTCAGGAAGAAACTGACTCATTTTTCACCCTCCTTCTTCTTGAACATCTCGAGCATTCGGTCGGTTACCATAAATCCGCCCACAACGTTAATGGTTGCAAAGATGATAGCTGCAAAGCCGATCCACTGCGCATATAATGAATCGGATCCTCCGGCAATAATCAGGGCACCAATTAAGTGTTATACCGGAAATTGCATTTGCTCCGGACATCAGTGGAGTATGAAGGGTGGGAGGTACTTTTGTGATCAGTTCAAAACCTACAAAAGAGGCCAGTACAAAGATGAACAGATTAAAGATAAAAGCTTCCATATAGATAGTTTTTGTTGCCGTTAGCTATTTTCCTTTACAAACGGAGAGATGATTTCGCCTTTGTGAGTAACAGTAGCATTGACGATGATTTCATCATCAAAGTTGAAATTGGGTTTGCCGTCTTCGATCAGCAGATCAAGAAGGGATAGAATATTTTTTGAGTAAAGCTTACTCGCATGGTAAGCCAGTGTGCTCGGCAGATTAAGCGGACCATCAATAATGACTCCATTATGTCTGATCACTTCACCCGGCTTCGTTACTTCACAATTACCGCCTTGCTCAGCCGCAATATCAATAACTACGGATCCGGCCGACATATCTTCTACCATCTGCTTTGTGATGAGTTTCGGAGCCGGTCTCCCGGGAATAAGAGCCGTGGTTATTACGATGTCCGATTTTTTTACATGCTGATGAACTACCTCTTTCTGTTTTTCTTTGTTCTTTTCTGATAGCTCCTTGGCATATCCGCCTTTGGTTTCAGACTCCTCCTCGAGCGGGACTTCCACAAACTTTGCACCCAGACTTTCCACCTGTTCTTTTACGGCCGGACGAATATCAAAGGCTTCAACAACAGACCCGAGACGTTTTGCTGTGGCGATGGCCTGAAGCCCGGCAACACCGGCACCTAAGAACCAATACTTTTGCAGGTGGAATGGTGCCGGCAGCTGTCATCATCATTGGCAGATATCTGTCCAGATGATTAGCACCGAGAAGCGCCGCTTTATATCCTGCAATGTTACTCATTGATGAGAGAGCGTCCATCGATTGGGCGCGGCTTATTCTTGGGATGGTATCCATAGCCATTCCGGTGATTCCGGTGCATCCAGCAGTAAATCAACGTACTCCTTGTTTTGCAGGGGCCATAAAAAAGCAACAAGGGCCGAACCCTTTTTTAATTTTTTTATATCCTCAGTAGGAGGAGCCTGAACTGCTAAAAGCAGGTCGGACTCTGAAAGGATTTGATCACGTTTTTTGATCTCTGCACCGGCATCAAGATACTGTTGATCAGAATAGCTTGAGGCCAACCCGGCTTCGCTCTCAACAAAAATGGAAAGACCCATCTTGGATAGCTTTTCGGCCCCCTCCGGAGTGAGTGCAACACGTTTCTCAAGAGCCTCTGTTTCTTTGCAAACGGCGACAATCATAGCACACCTTTTTTAGTTAGTTTATTTAAACTTATCCAAATTTTGCCAATTTGCAACTGACAATTTAAGTTTTACCCGAAAATTTTACCGAGAAAACAGAAGTTTGGATGAACGTAATATTTGTTGCTGACTATACATCTGATAGACAAGATTGACCAATAATGAGTTCAATATTTATTACATTTAGTCAAAGAAAAAGAAATTAATTTAAGGAAATGGAAGACATTCAAGGAAAAACATTTGACGTAGTTATAGTAGGAAGTGGGCCTGCGGGATTAACAGCCGCGATTTATGCTGCCCGTGCCGATTTGAATCCTATCGTATTTGAAGGGCCTGAACCCGGTGGCCAGCTAACACAGACCACAGAAGTAGATAACTATCCGGGCTATCCAGAAGGCGTTATGGGGCCAAAGATGATGGAAGATTTTCGTCAGCAAGCCACGCGTTTTGGTGCGGACTGCCGATACGGTTATGTGACAAACATTGAATTTGACGAGCGCCCTTACAAGCTTACCGTAGATGAAGAGACGGATATTTACGCCAAAGCGATCATTATTGCAACCGGCGCATCTGCAAAATGGCTGAACATTCCAAGTGAAAAGCGTCTGAGAGGTAAAGGTGTGAGCGCCTGTGCAACCTGCGACGGTGCGTTCTTTCGCGAACAGCACGTGGTAATTGTTGGCGGTGGCGATACCGCAATGGAAGAAGCTCTGTTCCTGACAAAGTTTGCAAGCAAAGTATCTGTCATTCACCGGCGTGAAGAGCTGCGTGCTTCTAAGGCGATGCAGAATCGTGCATTCAATAATGATAAAATTGAATTTGTCTGGAATTCAGAGCTGGAGGAAGTGCTAGGCGATCAGGTTGTTGACGGTGTAAAAATCAAAAACAATGAAAGTGGTGAAGTAAGTACATTGGATGATGTAACCGGCGTATTTATCGCAATTGGGCACAAACCAAACACAGATCTATTTAAAGATGTGCTTACCATGGATGATGTTGGATATATCCAAACAAAAGGACAATCAACAGAAACGGATCTGCCGGGAATATTTGCCAGCGGAGATGCGATGGACCCAATTTATCGTCAGGCTGTAACTGCAGCAGGAACCGGATGCCGGGCTGCACTGGATGCCGAGCGTTTTCTGGCGGATGAGTTAGACAGTGAAGTAGCAATTGCTCAGAAGCATTGGAAATAACAGCTCTTGATGAATAATATCTGAATCGGCAAGTGTCATCGATGCTTGCCGATTTTTTTTATTCCTTACCTACTGTTTTGTCTGATTTGCCCTCTTTCCCGCTTTTCTCATCGTCATTATCATCAATTTCAATCACTTCGGCATCTACCTCATATTCGTCGGATGATTCATCAACGTCTCGTTCAACGAATACGCGAACATCACTTACATAGAGCAAAAGAGTTGTGATAGCTGTAAAGAGAGGAGCATAAACTGCAAGCATAACGGCACCTGCAACTCCGAGTGTTAATCTGCTTTCAAGCAAAACGTTGCCTTTTTTATTTTTTACAATTACTCGCTTGGCATCTCCTCTTCGGATAAGCTCCTTGATTTGTGAAATAATTTCCTGAACTGTTCCCTGAATCTCTTCAAGAATGGTTTTTTCTGTCTTTTCCATGATTAATCTCCATCATTTGCTATTAAATCTGTAAGGAAGTTCTGATTCCTGTTTCATACTACGAGAAACGGAATTAAAAGATTCAGAATTATGCTATCAAGAGTTTATTGTGCCTCAACCATAGGAGTAGATGCCCGTTTGATTGAAGTTGAAGTAAATCGAAGCGGTGGTTTGCCAAAATACTTTTTAGTAGGCCTGCCCGACCGGGCTGTAAGTGAGTCGAAAGACAGAATCGACGCCGCACTGAAAAACGCGGATGCCTTTTTCCCACGTGGACGCATAACCGTAAACCTTGCCCCGGCCGATCTGCCGAAAGAGGGGAGCGCTTTTGATCTTCCCATCGCAGTGAGCCTGCTTGCCGTATCAGAACAAATTCAAATTGAGAAACTTGAAAAAAGTCTGATATTGGGTGAACTCGCCCTCGACGGAAAACTTCGTCCGGTAAAAGGAGTTCTGCCGATGGCGGTAGAGGCGAAGAATCGGGGATTGGAATATATCATCCTTCCAAAAGAGAACGGGCCGGAAGCAGCCGTGGTGGATGGAATAAAGGTTTTGCCTTTTGCAGATTTGAGAGAAGTGATGAGATGGTTTGAGAATGAAAAGAGTAAATCGCCACTAAAGATTAATCCAAAAAATCTATTTAGTACAAATGGCAAAGCCGATGTTCTCGATTTTGAAGATGTGAGGGGTCAGGAGAATGTGAAGCGTGCACTGGAAGTTGCAGCTGCCGGCGGCCATAACGCAATTATGGTGGGTCCTCCGGGATCAGGTAAAACAATGATGGCCAGAAGGCTTCCTACAATTCTGCCGCCACTCACTTTAGATGAAGCTTTGGAGACAACCAAAATTCATTCTGTAGCCGGAATCCTGGAGAGTGGTAAGTCTTTGGTAACGCACCGGCCTTTCCGCAGTCCGCACCATACGGTTTCAGATGTGGCGCTGGTCGGTGGCGGAAGTATACCCATGCCGGGTGAGATTTCTATGGCACATAATGGGGTGCTTTTTCTAGATGAACTGCCGGAGTTTAAGCGGAGTGCACTGGAAGTGATGAGGCAACCTTTGGAAGATGGGAATGTGAGTATTTCACGGGCCCGTATGAGTGTGAACTATCCGAGCAGAATTATGCTGGTGGCATCAATGAATCCATCTCCAACGGGCGACTGGTATGATCCCGATGATGAAAACGGAGCCACACCCATGCAGATGCAGCGCTATCTGAATCGAATCAGCGGTCCGATGCTGGACAGGATTGATCTACACGTTGATGTAGAAAAAGTCAGTTTTGATGAACTGTCTGCAAAAACAAAGGGTGAAAGCTCTGCGAAAATCCGTGAACGGGTAATTGCCGCAAGAGAAATACAGAGCAGGCGATTTATGGGAATTGAAGGAGTTTATTCCAACGCACAGATGAATACCAAAATGGCCCGAAAAATATGTCGTATCGATGAAGCCGGAGAGGGTATGCTCAAGAAAGCGATGAATACTCTGGGCTTATCTGCCCGAGCATTTGACAGGATCTTAAAAGTATCAAGAACAATTGCCGATTTGGATAGATCCGAGTCAATTCAGGCCAATCATATAGCAGAGGCCATACAGTATCGCAGCCTCGACAGGGAAGGATGGTTAGGATGATTTAATCACCGGTTAGGATGATTTAACCAGATTGCGAAACAAAAACAGTTATTTTCGGTTACAAAAAGAAAAATTATGGAAGTAAGAGAAACAACAAAATATCGTTCTTCAGACTGGGTGTTTACACTCCCATTCATCCTATTTCTACTCTACCTTTTATTGTAAGTCAGGTTAGGGTTACCAAAGTCGGTCAATGAGTCGATCAGGAATGAGATGAATAAGCCAGGCAATCAAACGCCACCGGCGGGTTACGTAAGCGACCGGTTTTTTCTTTTCAATAGAGGTGAGTATCTGTTTGACAGCTTTCTCTGTTTCGGAAACCCAAAACATACCTTTTTTCCCCTCCGTCATTTCACTCTTGATAAAACCGGCAACAATATCCGTTACGGTAATATCTTCTTTTATTTTGTTGCAGCGCTGACGGTATGCCTGCATGTAGGTAGAAATAAAGGCCTTTGATGCACTGTAGGGAGCTGCCCGTGATGATCCGAAAAGTCCGGCAATGGATGAAACTCCTACAATCTGGCCGTGACCTTGTTTTCTGAAATATTGAAAGGCATTTCCAAAGAGCTGAACAAATCCACTCACATTTACATCGATCACCTTCTGTTCCATGGCCGTAATTGAAGAGGATGGGTAGTTGGAAATTCCCGCATTCAGTACGATGATATCCATTCCTCCCATCTCATCAATGAGTGAATGAAGGGTGATTTTGGCATCATCAAATTGAGAGACATCCATTTTTGAGTAGTAGAATGCGTCTCCAAGTTCATTCTTGAGTTCTTTCAAACGATGGACTCTACGGCCGGTTCCGCCGACCAAATATCCGTTTTGGATAGCTTGTCTGGCAAGTTCCTCACCAATGCCGGAGGTGGCACCGATGATGATCATTTTTTTACTCACTCAATTAATAATTATACTTGAGATTCGACGGGCTGTAGCGAAGGATACTGCACTTTCATCCACTCATAGGCGCCAAACAATACTCCACTGTAAACCAGATTTCCACCAAGAGTATTGTGGAAAAACGGAATGGCTGCCGTGTAACATGCGAGAAGTCCTTCAGTGGTCAGTGGATAAAGCGGGCTGGCAATCCATACTCCGAAGTTACTTACCACAAAGAAGATGACAGATGCACCTATTGCCCCACCAACGACCCTACCCAGTGTTACTTTTTTCAAGAGGTAGTAACCCAGAATTGCGATTATTGCGATGCTTCCATAGATGTAGAGAAATCCACCGGTAAACCATGCGAATCCTTCATAATAAGATGAATACATGATATTATTCAGCAGGAGATCACTGATCCAGAGAGCAACTATGGGTACAATCAATGCCCATTTTTTGTTTTTGAAATATGCAGCGCCAAACAGCACAATTGCTCCAAGCGGAGTGAAATTGTATGCGTGCGGCAACAATCTGGAAAGTGCTGCAAAGAGTATAAAACCGGAAATTATATAAAAAGTCTTTTTATTCATGAAATTGATAGGCTTTTGGTTCAACGGTTAAATATAACAGTTGAAATGCAAAAGTGTGAATGTGAAATCAGTTTTTATAAAAAGAATAAGGAGGGTGGGGTAGAAAGCTGCGAGGTGAGGAGATAGAATGAATTTTTGCTACGGTCTGTAAACAAAAAAAGCCCCGGAAACCGGGGCTTTTATCATCTTAAACCAACATCTGAATTACATAGTAGAGTTTAACTCAAGATTCAGTTCTATATCTACTTGATCGCCAACTACAGCGGTTGCAGCCCAGTCACCAACGCCAACACCAAAGTCTGTTCGCATCAATTCAGCGTTAGCTACGATACCTGCAACGCGAGTGTTTTCCTTCATTGGGTGATCCATCACGCCTTTTAATTCAAATGGTAGATCAAATTCACGGGTTACGTCACGAATTGTGAGTTCACCGCGTGCAACAAACTGATTGTCGCCGGTTTGCTCAATAGAGTTACTCACAAATCTCATGTTTGGCCATTGAGATGTGTTGAAAAAATCTTCTGAGCGTAAATGGTTATCCCTTCGATCATTTCTTGTATTCACACTTTCGATCGGAATGGTTACATCGATATTGCTTTCTGCAAGATTATTCGGATCGAAGTTGATTGTAGCATCAACATCATCAAAAGTACCGGTCACGGGTGTGAAAAAGTGTGTGATTGAGAATTTGATAGTACTGTGTGCTTTATCAACTTCCCAGCTGGTTGCATCCATGTCTGCGGTAGTGAAAGCAGCAAAGGCTGTAAATAAAAATGCTGTGAGTGTTAAATATGTCGCTTTTTTAAACATGATAGTTGTTTGTTTTGGTTTTAATTTGTTCAACATTAAACTAAATAGACTTTCCTGAAGTTCCAACTTTCACAGAAAAAGATTTATGTTGTATTAGGCTCTAATGCTTACGGCAAAATTACCGTTTCATATTTGAGTCAATTAATTATTAAGATGTGCTGATCTTATAACTTCTTACTCAGACCTTTTGATATTTTAAACCTCCATAGACGCTCCGCGTGATCTCCGGCGTATTCCACACCGATTCGTTTGGATGGAACAATCTCTTTTGATGGGATGTCGATATTGCGGTGTTCAATCCAAACCGGAGGAGTAGTGAGATTGGTTTTGTTCAGGTTGGTTGTAATTCCCAATGCCTGAGTCAGTTTGCCGGGGCCATCTGTCAAGCTTTTATTGTTTTTTACGGCTCTTCTCTCTTCTATGTGCTCATGACCATTTACCGGAATGATACCCCGTATCAATACGGCATCAGCCAGGCCTTCACGATTTGTAACTACGTTGAACAGGTGATGGATTCCATAACACAGATATATGTATGCGTTTCCCGGCTTGCCAAACATCACTTCTGTACGGTCTGTACGTTTTCCATCATTTGCGTGGCATGCCTTATCGTTTCTGCCACAGTAAGCTTCCGTTTCGGAAATAATTCCCGCGGTAAATACACCATCAATATGGCTGCAGAGGACTTTTCCGAGCAAATTTTGAGCGACGTCTACAACATCGGGATTGGAATAAAACTCGAGTGGTAAAATATTTTCTTTATTAAACATCAGGAGATGTCGGTATATGGATTTCGATCGGTTACAGGTTCATGAAGGTATACTTCCTGATAGGATCTTGCCATAATAGAGGTGATGATAAATAGTACAGCTGAGTAAAAAACCCAGAATATGATGATGATTATAACAGTATAGCCCTGATAAAAATAACGATAACTGGTTAGTGCATATTCGAGGTAAAAGCTGATTCCATATTTTGCCGCTTCAAATAGTATTGTATACGTGATGGCAGATAACAGGGCTACTTTAGGACGCATTCGGCGCTCGCTGATGTAGCGGAAAATGGCGTAAAAGAGAAGAATCATAAAAATGACCGGAATCACGTTTGTGAGAAAATCCGCTATCCAGCCAAGTTCAATTACAATTTCTGTGTAAGGAATTACAATTTCACTAAATGAAAAAAGTGAGATGATAGAGATGGCTATGCTAAAAAAGAGAAAAACGCCGCCAATCACGCCAAAAGCAAAAAAGTTGTGTACCAGCTCCATGACGGGATGTTTTCTGTCCTCAACATCAAAAATTTCAAAAAGTGCATGCTTCATGGTGTGAAAAAGACCCTGTGCAAAAACCATGAGAATAGCGATACCGGCAATACCAAAAATGGTGCGTGCATTTACCAGCGGTTCAATGATCGTCTCAAGTGTAACGGCACTTCCGATTAAGTCACCGGTCTGCCCTTCATAACTTAGGCTGGGAAGTAGTTCCCTGCCATATCGAATCACCTCTTCAAAAGCAGCATCTATTGAGAGAACAAACCCGATAATAGAGATAAGAATAAGGGTAAAAGGGATAGAACAAATGATCAGGTTGAACGTGATCGCTGAAGCATTAAAAAAAACATGCTTTTTTGTGATCAGCTCCCAGATCTTTTTCCAGAATGCCCGAAATTTATGTTTGTCCAACACGTACATATATCAGAAAAATAGTTCTAAATAAGGTGAAAGCCAATCAGAAGGCAAAAACCCAGATATATTTTAGTTTGGAAATCATTATTTCAGTTGCGTTCAAATCTTAAAAAAAGAGGAAAATTCAATACCTTTCACAACTGCAAATCCAATTGATGCATGTAAACAAAATTCATGGGTAAGAAAAAGAAGCAACAGACACCGCTGATGCGGCAATATTTTGAAATTAAGGAGAAACATCCCGGGACGATCCTCCTGTTCAGGGTGGGGGATTTCTACGAGACGTTTGCCGATGACGCTGTTCTGATCAGTAAGGAACTGGGAATTACCCTTACCAAACGTAACAACGGTGGAGATCAGACTCCGCTTGCCGGATTCCCATACCATGCCCTGGATTCCTACCTGCCAAAACTGGTGAAGCGCGGTTTCCGCGTGGCGATTTGTGAACAGACCGAAGATCCCGAATCGGCAAAGAGTGCCGGACGAAAAATTGTAAACCGGGAAGTGACGGAGATTACCACGCCCGGCGTGACCATGTCGGATAAGCTGCTCGATCATAAACGTAATAACTATATTGTTTCGATATTTTGGGCCGGAGGTACAGCGGGGGTTGCTTTTTCGGATATCTCAACCGGTGAATTTGGGTTGAGTCAGGTAGGTAAGTCAGAACTGGACAGCCTGATTCAATCACTGCAGCCGTCGGAAGTACTGCTTCAAAAAAAACTCAAGAACAGTGTGCCGCAGGAGCTGAAAAATTACAACATCACCTATATCGAAGATTGGGTGTATGAAGGTGATTACGGCTATAAAATTCTGACTGAACACTTTAAAACGCACTCGCTGAAAGGTTTTGGGGTAGAGGATCTGGAAATTGCACATACAGCTGCGGGATCGCTGTTACACTACATGCAGGAGACTCAGAAATCTTCTCTTGGCCACCTGAAACGGCTTTATGCTTATGAAAACAGTGAGTATATGTCTCTGGATGGCGCTACGAAGCGAAATCTGGAATTGACTTCAAGCATGCAGGAGGGAGGAACCGATGGTACATTGGTGTCCATATTGGACGCGACCTCAACGGCAATGGGTGGGCGACTGCTGAGAAAATGGATCATGAGGCCTCTTAAAAAAGCTGAGCCGATTGAGAATCGGCTGGAAGCGGTAGACGAACTGGTAGACAATCATCCATTGAGGGAAGAGCTTCGGGATGAGCTGGAGCAGGTTGGTGACTTGGAGCGACTCATCAGCCGGATTAGCGTGGGCCGAACCAACGCTCGCGATTTAAAACAGCTTCAGCTTTCACTGGCACAGATCACGGCTATAAAAAGAATTATTGGTCAGTGTGAAAGCACGCTTCTGAAATCTGTCAACAACCGGTTAAAGCTTTTGATTGACGTTCAGGAGCGGATTAACGGGGCGCTGGTGGAGGACCCGCCGGCAAGTATTCGCGATGGAGGTATGTTTGATGAAGGGTTTAACGAAAATCTGGACGAACTTCGGGAAATTGCCCGAAACGGCAAAAAGTATATTGCGGAGATCAAGGATAAACTGGCCAAAGAAGCCGGTATCCCATCCCTCAAAATTGGATACAACAAAGTATTCGGCTACTACATTGAGGTGACCAATACGCATAAGGACAAAGTGCCTGAGCATTTTATCCGCAAGCAGACGCTGGTCAACTCCGAGCGCTACATCACGCCTGAACTGAAAGAGGTGGAGGAGAAAGTTCTCTCGGCCGAAGATAAGAGCAAAACTCTTGAGGGTGAACTATTTGAGGAGTTAAGACTATATGTAGCAGAATTTGCAGAAGATGTTCAGCAGATAGCCGGCGCAATTGCTGAACTCGACTGCATTCAAAGTTTTGCGGAAGTGGCATTTAGGAATAGCTACGTAAAACCGGAGATCAATGAGGACGACGTTGTTGACGTAAAAAAAGGACGTCATCCCGTGGTGGAGAAGACACTCGACGCCGGAGAGCCGTTTATTCCGAATGATATTTACCTGGATAACACTGAGTTTCAAATCCTGATGATAACCGGGCCGAACATGGCCGGTAAAAGTATTATTCTGCGTCAGACCGGATTGCTGGTTTTGATGGCTCAGATCGGCTGTTTTGTTCCGGCAGACAAAGCCACAATCGGGTTGGTAGACAAAATCTTTACCCGGGTGGGAGCTTCCGATAATCTCGCGGCCGGTGAAAGTACCTTTCTTGTTGAGATGAATGAAGCCGCCAATATCCTGAACAACGCCACACCGAAGTCCCTGATTCTGCTGGATGAAGTTGGGCGCGGAACCAGTACGTTTGACGGACTGAGTATTGCTTGGTCGCTGTCGGAGTATCTGCACAACAAGCCGGAGGTGGCTGCAAAAACTCTCTTTGCCACACACTATCACGAATTGAACGAGCTTGAGGATCGCTACGAGCGAATTAAAAACTTCAATGTGCAGGTGAAGGAGCACGACGGAAAAGTAATCTTTTTGCGAAAACTGGTTCGTGGCGGCGCCGATCACAGTTACGGAATTCAGGTGGCCAATATGGCGGGACTTCCTGAAGTTGTGATCAACCGCGCAAAGGAGATTCTTTCAAATCTGGAAAGTCACACGTTGGATGTGAGTCATGACGGAAACGGGGCAATGGCTCAATCAGCGAAAAAGAAAGAGGCTGCAAAGAAGGTTGCCAAAGAGGTGGAAAAACAGGCTTCATTGCCTCAGATGACTCTTTTTGGATCACAAATCGATCCGAATGTGGAAACACTGCTGAATAAGCTGGATGCAGCCGATCCCAATCGCATGACGCCCATCGAGGCCATGCTGATGCTGAGTGAGCTGAAGCGTTTGGTGAAATAGGAGAAATGAAAAACTCCGCCAAACATATCTCCGACCGTATTCGACTGATGATCGCCACCAAGCAGTTTCAGGTGGGCGAGCTTTTGCCTTCAACCCGGAAGTTGGGTCAGCAGCTGGGTGCAAGTTTTCATACCGTTCGGAAAGCGTATCACCAGCTGGCCGATGAAGGGCTGATTACAGCGGAACAGGGTCGCGGATTTGTGGTGAATCGCCAAAGTACCTCGCTTGATAAGACCGAGCGTATCGAGATGGGAACCGAAAAGATGCAGGAGCTGCTTGAAGAACTGATCGGTTACGGGCTGGATGAGAAAGAGATTGAAGCGATATTTGAAGAGCAGATCAGCTATATGGAGTGGCCCGATCGAATCCAAAGCATTGCAACGGTGGGCGAAACCGTGGAACTGGCCAAGCTGTTGTCAGACTCCATCAAAAATCAGATCGGTGTAAAGAGCGTGCCGATATCGGCTGATGATTATGATGAGCTGGTAAGGTATGATGCACTGTTTGTACCGATTCATCTGGTTAGTGAATTCAGGTCGCTGAGCAGTAATATTCGCCTGCTGCCGGTGGTATTTCATTACGATGCCGATGTTCTTCTCTCCATTGTGGACCGGTCGGGAATTGAGGCGATTGGCCTGGTGACAGCCGAAGAGGAATCGATCTCAAAAATTATTGACGAGCTGAAAACACTCATGAATTTTGAGGGAGCGTTTGTGGCAGGTGCTACGTATGGAAAATCCCTTCCGCTATTTGTGCGCAATACCGATTTGATCGTTTATACCCCTGCAAGCGCACGGCTTGTGGAACAGAAAGTACCGGAGATGAAGAGGATTAAACTGGAGTATATCATTTCAGAAAAAAGCGCGCAGATGATCCGGTCTGAGATGTGGGATCAGTAGATTTTTCAAAAGGCAAAAGGCAAAAGGCAAAACGGAAAAGTAGGAGGCTGATAAAATTGGGCAAATAATGCTCGATTGTACTTCTCAAAACCATTAGTTTGTAAAACTCGAAAGTAAAGAATATTAGTCTGTGAGAAGGCGTGATCCACATTTGCCTTTTCACTATTGTGTTTTTCCTCAAAGAATGGATATAAAAAAACTACTTGATCAAGCCATTACCGCACTCGAATCGGAAATTGAAACGGTTCGGGAAAGACCGTCATCAGACGTGCTGTTTGACGGCAAGAGAGATAAAGTTACCGCTTCGGAAAGTGTAAACTATAAGTTTGAATCTCACCAGCCGGCCATTCGGTTTGCGGAGGAGATTAAAGCGATGTCGGGCGAAAAAAGCTGGACGGTGCATCCCGTATCGTATGAGGATAAAGAGATAACACTTCAGTTTCCTGAGGATATTGGAAATTCCATCAAGGAGCTTCATGTGGAGTGGGAGAATGATTTTATCCTGAAGCGGACGCTTTCTGAAATCTCAAAGCTGGATGGCCGTAAAAAAAGTGAACTGGAACGTCTTGAGTATCTCTTTGAGCCGAACGGGCAAGCCATTCCCGGTCCCGCTGAAGTGGAAGAGGATGGGATGAGAAATGAAGCTCAGCTTGATGCGATCCGCATGTCGATGAATCGACGGGCCACGTTTATCTGGGGACCGCCCGGAACCGGCAAAACCGCCACGCTGGGATATATAATTGCGAACTACCTGAAGAATGGGAAAAAGGTTCTGTTTGCATCCAACACCAATCGCGCCGTGGATGTAGGTTTGCTGAGTGCGCTGGATGCACTTCAAAAAATTGGGCTGAATATTTCACAGAATAGAATCACCCGTTTTGGTGAGGCAGCGCTGGATGCCGCCGAACTGGAGCCGGTTCTCTTTTCCAATCAGCTTGAGCAGACTATTCAAAAACGGCAGGAGGAAGCCGGTGAGTGGATAGGTCTGCTGGAGCGAAGAAAGCAGGCGCTGCAGTCCGTTGAAAAGCGTCTGCGAAACGGTAAACAACCGACCAACAATCAGGAGCTGGAGATGAAACTGATTGAGCAGAAAATTAAGGATGCCGGCGGACTGGAAGAGCTGGAGGACAAGCTTGAGGAGTTAAGTCAGGTAAACGACCGCGCCGAGCTTTGGAAAAAACATCTTGTGGCCACTACGCTTGCAAAAGTTTGCACGTCAGACCTGTTCCATGATCTCGAATTTGATGCCGTAGTTGTGGACGAGAGTTCAATGGCCAATCTGCCCTATATGATGGTGCTTGCGGCTCACGCCAAATGGCACATGGTGGTTGTTGGTGACCCGATGCAGCTTCCGCCTATTGCGCTGACTTCGGATCGTAAATCCCGCGAATTTCTGGAGAAAGATATTTTTACCACCGTTTCCGGCGCCGATTCTTCCGAGGCGCTTTTCCACTGGCATGACGAACATCCCGAATTCACCGCTTTCTTTGATACGCAGTATCGTCTTGAGGAGTCGCTGGCCGATGTGATCAGTACCGTATTTTATGAAGGTCGTTTGAAGACCGGGAAAATCAATGATGAACAATCTTTGGGAGAGTTGTCGGACCGGGCCTTTCATCTTGTGAACACCTCAAAATACGGACCGTTTCTGGAGCAGAAGTCCGGCGAGCGGGGGTTCAAGCCGATCAATATGGTTCATCAGGAGGTGGTGGAAAGGCTTCTGAAAAATATGGGTGGCCGGGGAATTTTCATGGAAGATATCGGCGTGATTGTGCCGTTCCGGAGTGCGGTTTACGATCTCCGAAATCGACTTTATGAAGCCGGTATCCGAAATGTGGAAGTGGGTACCATTCACACTTTTCAGGGGCGCGAAAAGGATTATATCATTTTTGATACGGTGATGAGCGGCGAAAAGCAGAGAGGAAGCAAGCGGCACTATTCTGTGCGTCCGCTGGATGAGGAGAAGAACGGACTGAGTGTTCCACGTCTTCTGAATGTTGCCTTTTCAAGAAGCCGAAAAGAGCTCGTTGTGATTGCGGATATGGATCATGTGGATCGGGTTTACGGCGGAAAGTTTTTGGGTAAGCTGCTGAAGCGAATTGGTGGGTGAGTAGATTTGAGATATGAGTCCTGAGTCTTGAGAAGTGTGGATAGACCTGTAAGAGTTCATGGATAGCTGATTCTGGCAGCGTCGAGTGATCAAGCCTGGGCTTAGGTTCTCGCAGATTTGCGCAGATCATATCGCGGAGTTACGCTGAGATAATTATGCAGTGCAGAGGTGAACTTTTGAAGTGCTGCTTTCAATTCCAAGACCTGTAAGCGTTCATGGATAGTTGATTCTGGCAGCGTTTTTACACACCCCTCGCTTGTTCGCTAAACGCTCACTTCACTTTTCCCCTCTCGAGAGGGGACTGATGATGGGTCCCGGCAGTAGTCGGAATAATTCATCAGGAGTGTGTCAAGCCGTGCCCAATTTTAAGAAACTAGCCTCTCGCATCTCTCATCTAGCCAGTCATCCTAAAACTTCGATCGAATCTCCCACAGGTCCGGGAAAATCGGGTTGTTGAGTGTTCGTCTAAGGTATTTGGCTCCGTCGGATCCGCCGGTTCCTTTCTTGGTTCCGATGGTTCGCTCCACCATTTTAACATGCCGGTAGCGCCACTCCATCAGCCCTTCATCATAGTCCACAAAAAGCTCGCAGAGCATGGCCGCTTCCGGATCACTGTTCATAATTCGGACAAGCTCTTTTTGATTCTGCTCGTTTGGTTCATAAACCAGTCCCTGATCGTTTACACGCTCAGGCATTTCAATGTCATGTCCGCGGCCAATCAGATATGCACAGAAACTTTCCCAAAGTGTAGACTTCCTTTTCCCGATCGAGGAGATTTTGCTGAAGCTCGGGCTGATCTTTATGAACGTCGATAATATGTTTTGATCTCATCCCGCAAACGATCTCCATCTCGCGGAACTGCACCGACTGAAAACCGCTGGCGCTCTGCAAAAATCCGCGGAAGCTGTTGAATTCGAGGGGAGTCATCGTTTCCAGAATATCAATTTGTGAGACCATCGTCTTTAAAATGGTAAGAACCCGCCGCATCGTTTTGGTGGCGCCCCATGTATTGCCGGATTCCAGGTCTGCCCGAAGCTTGTCAAATTCATGCATGATCTGCTTGAACCAAAGCTCATAAACCTGATGAATAATGATAAAGAGCATTTCATCATGCTCTTCAGGCTGAGACTCCGGCTGCTGCAACTCGAGCAGCTCTTTAACTTTCAGATAGGATGTGTAGGTCAGGCTTTTTGATTCGCTCATATTATTGGCAGAGAGTGAGATTCAAGGTTTCCCGGGAATATAGGGAAATCTAGTCGTGAGTCATGAGATTTGAGTCTTGAGAGGTGTGTAGACCTTTCAGCGTTTGGCGTGAGCTGATTCTGGCAGCGTCCTATTAGTGAGAAGGCAAAAGTGAAAAGTGAAACATTTATGTCAACTTATTCTAGACACCTAAAAGGTTACACACCCCTTGCTTGTTCGCTAAACGCTCACTGCACATCTCCCCTCTCGAGAGGGGAAAGGTTTGAATGAAAGCGCAAAGCGCTGTTCAGTTGAGCGAGGGGTGTGTTGAAAGATGTGCTAATCAGAAGCTGTCAGGATCCCGACCTGAAGTCTCAGGATCGGGAACGCTGACAGGTCATATTATCTACCCCTTACACCAAGCCTCAAACTCCTTCTGTCGATTTCGTGTTCAACACCCGGGCCGGTTCAAACTTCGCTTTTCGGGCGATCATTACTCCGTAACGGATATCATCAATTCCTTCTGTTGCGTGCGCATCAGGATTGATGGAGGTCATCAGTCCAACCTCTTTTGCTTTGTTTCCGTATTTCCAATCCAAATCGAGACGCCATGGGCTGGCGTTGATCTCAATGACGGTGTTGTGTTCCGCAGCAAGCTCAATCAACCGGTTCAGGTCCAGTTTGCTCTCTTCGCGTTTCAGCAGCAGACGTCCGGTTGGATGGCCGACTATTCGCGTATATGGATTTTTGATGGCGTTCTCGAAACGGGTCATCATATCCTCGAGTGACATGCTGAGTCCGCTGTGAACGCTGGCAATGACAAAATCGAAGCCGGCAAGGATTTCATCGGGGTAGTCCAGTGAACCGTCACTCAAAATATCCGACTCCATTCCTTTAAAAATCTTGAAGTTTTTGCCTTCAGACTTAAACTCCTCATTCAGCAAGTCGATCTCTTCCCACTGCTGTTTCACCTGATCAATAGTCAGACCGCCCGCATAGGCTGCCGTTTTAGAATGATCGGTTAATCCCAGGTACTCGTATCCGCGTTTCATACAAGCCTCCGCCATCTGCTTGATGGTGTACTTTCCATCACTCCATGTACTGTGGGCGTGAACAACGCCTTTGATGTCGGATTCGGAAACCAAGTCCATGCTCTTGTGCTCCTCATAAAACTCAAACTCACCGCGATCTTCCCGGTGCTCCGGCGGTACAAAGTTCAGATCCAGTTTCCGGTAAATTTCATCTTCAGATGAGGTTTTTACCGGCTGATCAAAATCGG
Source organism: Rhodohalobacter sp. (assembly GCF_034521535.1). Classification (GTDB taxonomy): domain Bacteria; phylum Bacteroidota; class Rhodothermia; order Balneolales; family Balneolaceae; genus Rhodohalobacter. The sequence goes on from NZ_JAXHMF010000010.1 coordinate 156,811, forward strand.
TTTCGTTTTGATCGTTTAGCTTGAAAAGCCCATATTCGTTGAGCGCCATTCCACGTTCGCGGGCACGTTGTCGCAATACAATGTTGTGCTCCTTGCTCCCGGTGAAGTACATCAGAGCTGCAGGGAATTCGTCCGGCTTTACAATTCTGAGATCTACCTGACGCCCGTTTTCTGTCCGGACCGAACTCTTTGTGTCTCCGCGACCCAATACTTCTACTACCAGCTCGTGGTTCACGAATTTGTCAAAAATAGCTTCGGTGTCTTTGGGGTCCGCGGCAACTAAAATATCGACGTCGCCGATGGTTTCGCGGGATCTTCTCAGCGAACCCGCAATCTCACACTGCTGAACACCATCCAGATTTTTGACAAACTCAAAGACCGGCTCGGCGATTTCAAGTGCCTGATCCAGTCTTGCCCGCTCTCCGAATTTCTCCAGGTATTCAATTGATTTGATGATTTTATCAGCTGATTTCTGGCCCAGTCCGGGCAGATCTGCAACGGCTCCGCTCTGGCACGCTTCCTTCAGTTCGGTGATTTCGGTAATACCCAGTTCCTGGTGAATCTTCACGATGTTTTTTGGACCGAGCCCGGAGATGTTCAGCCACTCAATCAAGCCTTTTGGCACTCGCTCTTTGAGATCCTCCAGTACCGGCATGGTTCCGGTCTCCGCGTAGGCCTGAATATCTTCGGCAATCGATTTTCCGATTCCCTTGATGTCGGTAAGGGTGCCTTCCTTGATATGCTTGGCGATTTCATCATTGAGGCCCTCGATGGTCTGGGCGGCGCGATCGAAGGCGATAGCCCGAAACCGGTTCTCGCCGGCCAGCTGCATGAGGTTGTAAATTTCGCGGAGTTTCTCGGCTACTTCCTGGTTGGTCATGGAATTTCTGGGTTTATTTTTAACAAACTTGTGGCACGACTTAAAGGCGTGCCACGAGTACCTATAGTTACTTTAAATTCATCAACACAAAACTACGAAAAACCGATTCATCCCGACAACCGTCACGAGAAAAAACGGGAGATTTTTGAAAAAGGCACTTTCCATTTAGTTTGAAAATGCCCTATCTTTATGAGCTGTGATTCAAATTTAATATTTGAATCGTTTACTTACTGAAGGGGTCAGGTTTCTGCTTCGATGAACAAGGGCGGAATTGGTATCCCGAAGGCTTTCGGGATCGAGGGGCTTGTGTTCCGACAGCTGTCGGGACGTGATGGTTCGACTCGATTGACAGTAAAGATTTGAAATTTTGATAAGAAACTCTTTTGCCCTTGGTTTCAACTACGCTGAAGCTTCGATGAACAAGGGCGGAATTGGTATCCCGAAGGCTTTCGGGATTGAGGGTCGTGTGTCCCGACAGCTGTCGGGACGTGATGGTTCGACTCGATTGACAGTAAAGATTTGAAATTTTGATAAGAAACTTTTTTGCTCTTGGTTTCAACTACGCTGAAGCTTCGATGAACAGGGGCGGAATTAGTACTCCGACGATTGTCGGGATTGAGGGTCGTGTGTCCCGACGGTTGTCGGGACGTGATGATTCGACTCGATTGACAATAAAGATTTGAAATTTTAATAAGAAACAATTTTGCCCTTGGTTTCAACTGCGCTGAAGCTTCGATGAACAAGGGCGGAATTGGTACTCCGACGATTGTCGGGATTGAGGGTCGTGTGTCCCGACAGCTGTCGGGACGTGATGATTCGACTCGATTGACAGTAAAGATTTGAAATTTTAGTAATAAACAATTTTTTGCCCTGGTGGCGGAATTGGTAGACGCGCACGCTTGAGGGGCGTGTGGCCTAACGGCCGTGATGGTTCGACTCCATTCCAGGGCACTAAAAGCCTTGTAAGTCATTGACTTGCAAGGCTTTTTTGTTTTATGGTGCAAAGATAGGTACAAACAATTGTTAAATATGATAACATGACAATTGTTGATATTTGAATCCTGTCAGGTGTACTTTAAATCCCTGTAAGTTATTGATTTATAGGGTTTTTCTATTTTGCAGGTATAATATAGGTATAACTAATTAACGGCTAATTGTTTCATACCTGAGAAGCTATAATTAATTGATCAAATGCTTTAGTAAGGTCAGGTTTATGTTTGTAAGAGAATTCGTATAAAATTTTTACATGGCGAAATCCATTGATCTTATCTGTTAATTCTATTCATAATTACTTCAGCAAGTTTGATTCATGTTTCTAATCTCGAGGAGAAGATTGCTAATCTACAACTTCAAGTACATCAAATAGTCGTTCCTTCGATATTTCCGGTTTCTAAATATAAATACTGTTCATACTAATTCATAATACCTTCTGCTTTGATATTTATACCATTTTGATAGCTGTAGAAAGCTTGAAGGCTATATCGAGTAATGATTATCTCCAATGTATGATTTTAGATCACAATTAAATGATTCACAATTTTAGCAAGCTATGTATTTAGTCATGTGCATTTTCTAATTTAATTGTGTAAGTTATTGCCAATGTGATGACTACCATATTATAACTTAGATATTGATTAGTAACATGTACACAATGATGTTTATAGTGATATTAATAAGTCAAATTATCTGCAAGTATGATGTAAGTTGAGTAATAGTTCCAATACTGTAACAGTGATTTTTAGAAATCATTAAAAAGTCTTTTTTACTGCATTTAAGAGTTCATTATCAGAGACTCTTGGAAGATTCAATTAATAATGAATCCAGTTTCAGCACTTAGAATTGTAGTATCCATTATAATGCTGTCTGTGTCTAGGAGGGCATTTCTAGACCATATGGTTGCATCTGAAATAGCATTAAATTTTTCATCATCTACAGATATTGTTAATCCATCCATATGATGATTTACCCTGGAACCTAAAGCTGTAGACAGGTTAAAGATCCGACTAATGATACTGTCTGTGTCCAGGAAGAAATCTGCTGACCTGAAGGTTGTCTCTGAATCTAAAGTAATACCTGATCTTATAGAGTCTATAGAAACTGTTGGAGCATCAGTGAGATGATTTACCCTGGAGCCTGAAACTGTAGACAGGTCAAACTTCCAGTAGATGAACTATTCATAGGCTTTCTCATATGTGCACGATAGCATTAAATTTTTCATCATCTACAGATATTGTTAATCCATCCATATGATGATTTACCCTGGAACCTAAAGCTGTAGACAGGTTAAACTCCCGGCCAATGATACTGTCTGTGTCCAGGAAGAAATCTGCTGACCTGAAGGTTGTCTCTGAATCTAAAGTAATACTGATCTTATGCTTCATCTTGAAACTGTTAGAGCATCAGTGAGATGTTTACTCGGGAGGCTGATTAGCAGGCAATTCTGTTCTGAAGCATATATATCAGGAGGGCATTTCTAGATCAATGGTTGCATCTGAAATAGCATTAAATCTTGAGTGATCTACTGATAATGTTAATCCATCATATGTGTCTATCTGGAGCCTGTAATACTTTAGACAGGTACAAACTTGCCGATGCAATGATGAATATATGCTTGTAATCTCAGAGGATAGCGGCTATTTCTAAACCGTCAATAGTTGCATCTGATAATAGCATTAAATTTTTCAGTTATCTACAGATAGTTGTGTAATTCCATACATATGATAATATTACCCTGAACCTAAAGCTGTAGACAGGTTAAACTCCAGACTAATGATTCTAGTCTGTGTCCAGAAGAAATCTGCTGACCTGAAGGTTGTCTCTGAATCTAAAGTAATACCTGATCTTGCCCTTTCTACGGAAGTCAAAGATTTTTTATCTACTAAGATATCTCTTGATGATATTTTATCAATATTCTCTTTACTCAATTTTCTTATAATATTGCTTATATGTTTGCATAATCTTTTAAATATAGCAAAAACAATACATTAAAGTCAAATATAATTAGGATTATTGTTTTTTACTGCTTATGTGTGGCATTTTTGCTGAAATACTATGCGATATATGGCACTATAAACAAGCCCAGTAGTTCCAATTATTGCGCTTTGTTTAACAGTTCATATCATTTTTCTAAAGCTTAGTCAGCCAAGGTTTGCTAATCGGCAGGCCTTTTTTGTTTTAGACAGTATGTTATTCTCAAAATAAATCCCCTGCGGTTATCCAGTAGCCATGCCAGTTCTTCCTGTTTTCCTGCCAGTAATTTTATTTCCATCACCCAAAAAACAGCTCACTGTCCACTTCCTGCACAACGCGCCACACCATGGTGCCGCTGTCAAAAACGAGATGGAAATATCTCTCCTCTTTTGTCACCACAACGTAGTGATAGTGGTACGCCTTGCCGACTCTCTCGCGGTGTGTCTGGCGAATTTTTTTGATGTGGTGTTTCTCCCCGTTTCGAAGTTCAAACCGGTAGGGCGTAACCGCATGAGGTAAATCCGGGGTGCGGAATCCCCGCATGATGTTGAGTACGTTGATGGGTGGATATTTTTCTTCTTTACTCATACTGCCTTCTCCAATTGTGGGAAAACAGTTTAAACATATATTACACATATATCAATATGTGTAACTCGGATTATTCACGAAGAAATATATTATCAGGTGTTATAGCATTGTTAATTTGTCATTTGCACGATTTATCGTGTCACCTAAATTTCTTGGTGAGTAATCCGGGTATAACCGGTAGGCAATCAGCAGAATATAGAACTAAGAAAAAAGATCCCGATAGGGCTCGATCAGTTGTTTGCCCGAATTTCTGGCGTTATTAACCTCCTGACCCACCCGATAGAAAGAGATGTCGTCGTTAGGCCAGGGGCGAAGCAGGTCTTTGAGCGAGTTTGTGTCTTGATTGTTTGGATCGAGCCAGATATCCAGCTCTTCATCCAGCAGCATGGCAGGCATCCGGTCGTGCAGTTCAGAAACAGGATCGTTGGCATCGGTTGTGATAATCGTAAAACTTTTGATGGGATCTTCACCATCCTTCTGTGGCTTCCACTCCTCATAAAGCCCGGCAAAGTTCATCAGGTCTGAACTCTTTTGCGTGATGTAGTGCGGGATCTTTTCTCCGTTGGCTTTCTTCCATTCATAAAATCCGGAGACCGGGACCACACAGCGCTTCGACTTGAACGGACGGGCATAAGACTTTTTCTGCTCCAGCGATTCAGCCCTGGCATTAATCATCGAGTAGCCGGAGTTGATCTCTTTTGCCCAGAATGGAATGAGTCCCCACCGGTATTTATCAATTTTGCGCTGATCACCCTGTTGAACAATGACCGGCATATGCAGGCTCGGCGCTACATTGTAGTTCTCTTCTATCGTAAACGTGCCCTCCGGAACAGCTCCGTACTTCTGTTGCAGTTCCTGCAGGGTTGTTTTTAAAACGTAGCGTCCGCACATAATCAGTTATCAGTGTGTCAGGTTTCAGTAAACAGTATGTTTAAAGGTAGGCAGAATTTTTATCCCATTTAATTTTAACGGCTGATTTATAAATATATGTGTGAAATATGTAAATAAACTTTTTATACTGTCTGTATGGATCCGAAAGAGTATAACAATTACGATCTGGAACAGGACGTGCATCGCATTACGCTCTACAGCACCGTGGCAAAGGAGCATCAGCACGTTTCGCGTAAAAAGCGCCTCTATCTCCATCTGGATATGAACTGCTTTTATGCACAGGTAGAACAGCGGGCATACAATTTGTATGGGATGCCGGTTGCCATGGGCGGCTGGCGAAAACCGAATGGCATCGCGCGCGGAATTGTGGCAACAGCCAGCTACGAGGCGCGCGCGCTCGGTATCAAAACGGCAATGAGTGCTTTTGAAGCCTCGCAGATCTGTCCCTACCTGGTGTTTATGCAGATCGACTATGACAAGTATAAAGCGATCAGCCGGCAGCTAAAATCGATTCTGGACTGCTACTCTCCGGATGTGGAAAAATACTCCATGGATGAGTATTTCATGGATATCACTTTTCTGCTGAAAAAATCCCGCTCCCAGCTGGAGGCTTATGCCCAAAAAATGAAGGATGAAATTTACCGCCGGCTCGGTCTTGTCTGCTCGGTGGGAATTGCAACAAGTAAAACCTATTCAAAGCTGGCGTCTGATCTGCAGAAACCGAAAGGACTAACCCTGATTCTCACACCCGATGACGCCGCCCAATATATCTATCCGCTTCCCATTGATGAGGTGTGGGGCATCGGCCGGAGACGATATGAGCATCTGAAAAAGTATAATATCCATACGATTGCTGATGCGATTAAGCAGGGAAAGGTACCGTTTCAGAAACTGTTTGGAGAGATGCAGGGGCAGCTTTTTTGGGAAACCGTGGCCGGGCGCGATAAAGCGCGTGTGCTCACAGACGAAGTGCATATACCGGACGAAGTAAGCTACATGCACACATTTTCTGACTGGACCGACAATCCCATCGAAGTAAGGGGAGAGATCATAAAAGCGATTCGGAAGGTTTGCTACAGGATGAGAGGCTATCAGCGCAAAGCGAGGCGATGGGGATGTCATATCCGGTTTCAGGAGGCGCACTGGGAAGGACACTCGTTTACCTTTACCACGCCGGGATTTACGAATCTGGACGACTACGTTCTGGATGCATGCCTGACCGAGGCGATGCGAATCGTGAACAGCGCCCTGGAAAGAGATATCAAAATCAGGGGAGTGGGTTTGCATACCATTGAAATGCAGCAGACAGAGCAGGGTGAGCTGTTTTTTCAGGAGGATGATGATTTGAGAGGATTGACCCGCGCGGCCGACTGCCTGAATAACTGCTACGGCCCCGATACAGTTGCCAAAGCCGCCATTCATGAGAGCGTAAAAGGCAATACGCACTTTGTAAACCGAAGCTGATTTTTTACTCCGGAAAAACTTCCTGCAGAAAGGTAGGAAATGATAAAAAAATCATCGAATATTTATGAAATGATGTATCGGAACCCTAACAAATTCTTATATCTATGAGCTTACTAGCCGACTTTAAAAAATTCGCCATGCGCGGAAATGTAATCGACCTGGCCGTTGCCGTTGTAATCGGTGCCGCTTTCGGCCGGATTGTTACTTCCTTTGTGAATGACGTGCTGATGCCGCCGATCGGTCTGATGCTGGGAGGAGTAGACTTTACGGAGTTTATGATTACCCTGAAGGATGCCACCGAAGAAGCCGCCGCCGTTACGATTAATTACGGGGCATTTATCCAGCAGGTTGTGAACTTCACCATTGTGGCGTTCGCCATCTTTATGGTGATTAAGAGCTTTGAACGGATGAAAAAGAAGGAGGAAGTAGAACCTTCTGCACCACCCAAGCCGTCAGCCGAAGAGGCCCTGCTTACCGAAATCCGGGATCTGTTAAAAGAAAAATAAACCGGGAGTTTAGTAATCGTGGGCGGCGCGGAAAGTGAGAAACTCGTTGATGTTGTTCATGTCAAGCACGCCCACAATTTTCCCCTCATCGACAATCGGGAAGAAGTTTTTATTGCCTCGCTTAAGCTGCCGATAGGCGGATGGGAGCGGGTCTTTTGCGTTCAGGGTGATAATATCCCTTTCCATTATATCTGCGACTAAGGTCTCTTTCCCTCTTTCGCGGAGTGCAGGAGCGAGATCAGACATAAACAGAATTCCAACAACTTCTTCGCCATCCGTTACAATAAAATCCTGCTCGGTACTGGCAAGAATCCGGTCGATGGCCGTTTGCAGGGGATCTCCGGGATTCAGCGTGGTGAAGTCCGTAATCATGGCGTCTTCAATATCATTTCCTTCAAGCAGGCTGATCTGTTGGATAACAATATTTTCGGAGTGAGCGCCAAAGTATATGAACACGGCAATTACAGCAAGGATGATATTTGAAAAAAGCCCGAAAAGGAAGAAGACGAGAGCGAGCAGTTTGCCAAGTCCCGTTGCCGCTTTAGTCGCCTGCACCCGGCTCATGCGTGTTGAAAGAATAGCCCGAAATACCCGGCCACCATCCATCGGAAAAGCGGGTATCATGTTGAACACAACCAGGGCCACATTAACGGCCAGCAGATAGAAAAGAAAATTGTTAGCAGTGATACCGCTCAGCTGCTCTTCCAGCATTTCGGGATCATCGATCATAAATTGATCAACAGGAACGATAAGCCATAGCAGCAGGGCAATCACAACATTTACCATCGGGCCGGCGATTGCAATGATAAACTCCTCTTTAGGGTTCTCCGGCATCTCTTTCAGATTGGCCACGCCGCCAATGGGCAGCAATGTTATATTGCGCGTTCCCACACCGTATCTTCGTGCAGCGAGAGCATGGCCAAATTCATGAAGTACCACACAGACAAACAGGGCGATGATAAAGGCGAAATTCCAGGCGAGGTCTAAATAGGTGCCCTCGTTAGAAAAGACCATAAAACCGATAAAAAGAAACAGCAGCCAAAAGGTCCAGTGAATCTGAACTTTGATACCTGCAAAACGGCCAAGTTGAAGGGAAGCGCTCATGGGATATAGGATTTAAATAAAAAAAGCTGTCTTCCCAATATGGAAAGACAGCCTGAATTTAAAAAGTATCAGGAGAATTTTTTGATGGCGTTATCAAGTGATTCTCTCAGTTCACGGCTTGATTTTTCAATACCGCTTTTCAGCTCTTGCCATGCGTCTTCTCCGGCTTCTTCCAGTTTATGGAGTTTGGCCTTCAGTTCTTCACGCTTTTTGCGAATGGTTTCTAACTCTTCCTTGTAATCCGTTTCAGCGTCGAGTTGCTTCTGCTTGGCTTTTGCTTTGAGCTTGTCAGCCTCAGCTTTCCACTCATCCAGCTTAGCTTCAAATTTTTCTCTATAAGCTTTTTTCTGTTCCATAACATCCTCTTTTGTGTGATTTGTCATTTTTCTCTATCTAATTATATAACAGATAATTAAGCTAGATACGTTCCGGCCAAAACAAGTGAGGCAAATAAAAAAGGGTACCTGCTGATGACAGATACCCTTCTAAAATATTCTCTAAATAAGAGAACTAAATCTTCTTGAACATGGTGATGGCGTTGTGTCCGCCAAAACCAAAATTGTTACTCATCGATACGTCTACATTTGTTTCTCTCGCATCACCGATTACAATATCTATGTTTTTCGGTATTTCGGGATCAATGGTTTCCGTGTTGATGGTTGGCGGTATAACACCATGCTTTATAGCCAGAATAGAGAGTACGGCTTCAGCTGCTCCGGCCGCTCCCAGCAAGTGTCCGGTCATCGATTTTGTTGCGCTGATTACCGGTTTAACATCGCTGTTCTCATACAGTTTGGAAACAGCTTTTGTCTCACTGATGTCGCCAACCGGGGTAGATGTAGTGTGCGTGTTGATATAATCTACATCTTCCGGGTTCATTCCGGCTTCTTCCATGGCGAGTTTCATTCCTCGCAGTGCACCCAATCCCTCCGGGTGAGTTGCTGTAAGATGATACGCATCGGCGGTCATGGCCGCGCCACATACCTCTGCATAAATTTTTGCACCACGGGCTTTAGCATGTTCGTACTCTTCCAGAATGAGGGCACAGGCACCTTCTCCCATTACAAATCCATCGCGGGTGGGATCAAAAGGCCGGGATGCCGTTTCGGGTGAGTCGTTCCGGGTACTCATCGCTTTCATAGCTGTAAAACCGCCAATGGTGGCTTCAGTTATGGGAGCTTCCGATCCGCCGGCAATAAATGCTTTTGCCTTGCCCAGTTTGATATAGTTAAACGCATCCATGATGGCTGTGTTGGAGCTGGCACAGGCTGAGATGGTTGTGTAGTTCGGGCCCATCAGTCCAAACTTCATGGAAATCAATCCGGAAGCCATATTAGGAATGAGTCGGGGGACAAAAAACGGACTGAACCGCGGGTTGTAACCATTTTCCACATAGTTTTTCATCTCCTCTTCGAACGTTCCCATACCTCCCTGACCTGTTCCCCAAATCACGCCCATATCAAATGGCGACACTTTGTCGAGATCGAGGCCTGAGTCTTCTATGGCCTCGGCCGAAGCGTAAAGGCCGTACTGTGTAAACAGATCAGATCGTTTGATTTCGTTTCTGTCCAGCTTGCTTTTTGGGTCAAAATCTTTGACTTCGCAGGCAAAGTGGGTCGGAAATTTTTCGGGGTTGAATTTGGTGATTGGAGCTGCTCCGCTCTTGCCATTTACGGCGTTTTCCCAAAATTCAGAAACAGTGTTTCCTAATGGGGTGAGGGCTCCAAGTCCGGTTATAACGACACGTGTATCGTTCATACGATTAAATAATAGAGTTAACTGTTGTTATGATTTTTTAGAAACTGATTTTAGGATGCCGTGTTCAATGGGCATCTTTCCTATAGATCGTTGATTTTCTCTTCCAGATCGTTCAGAAGCTCACCGTAGCGGGTCCAATTCCCCTCTTCCAGGGCTGATTTCAGATCTTCCCAAATGGATCGAATCTCGTCGAGTGCTTGTCGGTTAACGGCAGCCCCCTCGGGCAGTGCTTCAACCGGCACAGTGCCATCTCTGACGAGCTGTGTTTCTTCAACGATCGCCGCTGCTTCATCACCAAAGAGGTCAAAAAGAGCTTGATCCAGCGTAGGCTGCATGGATATGTCTTCTCCGATGGCAACAATAACCCGCTGCAGCTGAGGAATATCAACGCCTTCAGCCAGAAGGAATACGGGCTCAACGTAGAGGAAAGAATTTTCCACGGGGATAACCATTAAGTTTCCGCGAATAACACGAGATCCTCGCTGATCCCATAGAGCAAGCTGGCGTGAAATTTCAGGATCCTGATCAATACGCGCCTCAATCTGGGCCGGACCATAGATCAGTCGCTCCTTGGGTAGTTTATAGACAACTAAATCACCGTAGTTTCCAGGTTCTGAATTTGCCGCCATCCATGAAATCATGTTATCCCTGTTTTCCGGTGTAAGCGGACTGATAAGCATAAAATCCAATTCCTTTTCTCCCGGAAGGCGCGCCAATACGTAGTAAGGTTCCATCAGCATCTGGCGTCCGCCATATTTCTCATTGGGACGGGTCCATAAATCCTCCTGATTGTAGAAGACCTGAGGAGTTTTCATGTGATATCTGGAGAATTTTTCAATCTGCACTTCGAATAGATCCTGCGGATATCGGAATTGGCTTTCAAGGCCTTCTGGCAGTTCGTCCATTGATTTGAATACTCCGGGAAAAATCGAGTCGTAAACGTCCAGTACCGGATCTTCCTCATCAATAATGAAATAGTCCACGGTTCCTTCGTAGGCGTCTACAACAATTTTTACGGAATTTCGGATGTAGTTGATGCCGTTTTGATATCGTTGGGAATATGGAAAGTGAGAGGATGTAGTGTAAGCATCCTGTATCCAAAAAAGGCGCCCGTTATTTAACACCAGGTAAGGATCACGATCCAGCTGAAGGAATGGAGTAATTTTTCTAATTCGCTCCTGAACACTTCTCCATATTTGAAGCCTACTATCTTCCTGAATATAGTCTGTAAGTAGAATGTTAATATCTCCCAGTTCCCAGGCAAAAAGAAGTTTTCTGAAGAAATTACTGAACTGTATACCCCCCTGGCCGCTGTAGTTTGTATAAACGTTTGCGTCACCTTCAGGATAATGAAACTCTTCCACGCCGGAGTTGACAATATAATATCCTGTACTGTTCTCACCGTAATAAATGGCTGGTTTATCAACGCGAAGGTCATCGCTGTCCCACGTAGGAGGAAGATTTCGGATACTCAACCTGGGCTCACCCTGACTAGTTGTTTCTGTAACAGGACTCATCACCAATCCGTATCCGTGGGTAAACTGCATATGACGGTTCACCCATGTATCGGACTGACTGGGCAGAGTTCGTGCAATTTCGCGGGCAGACAGCATCATCTGAGTTACATTGCCATCAACCATGTAGCGATCGTTGTCGACCGAATAAAATTCGTAGTAAGATCGTATCTCCTGAAGCTGCTTGTACGTGTTGATTAACAAGCGTGAATCCCAAAGCCGGATGTTATTAATTGCATCCCGGTTGTTGGCTATATCGGAAACCGTTAGCGTGTCATCTGCCTGATAATCAACTTCCCGAACATTGTGCAGATTGTAGGCCAAGCGGGTCATTTCAATATTTCGCTCCAGGTAGGGTGACTCCAGCTCCAGTTCGTTTGGCTCAACGTTAAACTGCTGTACCACACCCGGAAGAACTCCGCGGCCAAGAACCATCACCAAAACGGTAATGATTGCGAGTACGGGTACGGCTTTCCCGGTATTAACCCAGCGGCTGGCCAGAACTAATAGCGCTAAACCAACGGTCATAATAAACATGATCCAGATGGCGGGCAGCTGATACATCACGTCGGTGTAACCTGCGCCAAAAACTATCCCATCAGCCTTGAAAAGAAGATTATATCGAGTCAGGAATAATCCCCAGGCAAGAAGTCCAAGCCAGATGACGGCATTTAATTTGATATGATTCAGTACTTTTTTCCCCGCATTAAACTCTGTAAAAGAGCGAATCATCAGCAATCCGGTAAAGACATAAGCAAGGGTGATGATGACCAGGGTGATGAATACAATAGAAGTTAGAGAGGATTGTAAGAGATCCAGAAAAGGAAGTTCAAACAGGTAAAAACCAATATCCCGGCCAAACATGGGATCGGTTTCACCAAAAGGCACACTGCTTATATAACGCAGAGATTCATCCCATCGGACATAGAAACTGAGAGCAAATATGAGCGCCATGATCAGCCCGCCCAGCGTAAAAAACTGCTTGATGCGTTTGCTCGCGAAATCGGTATTAAGATTAATGTTTGATCCCTGCAGTGGAGAATTACCCAGATTGGCGTGTTTCAACTGCTCGGCAAGGAATCTGAAATTGGGCACGAAAAACAGTGCTGCAACCAAAAATGCCAGTACGGTGAGAATGACCTGAGTTCCCCTCAGTGTCCAGAATATTTGTGAATATCCCATTTCACTGAGCCACAGCCACTCAAAAATGTAGCTTGATGAGATTGAGAGGATAAAAAGAGGAATCGCTATGAGAGCGATAATGCGAAGTACGCGTAAATTCATATAAAATTATTAGAGTCGATCTTTGTGTGAACAGTGTACAAAAATACAAATTTACGGCTTTAAGCTCGAATTCTATTCGTGCCCGCAAAAAGAAATGAAATAATTGATCGCTGATTGATTTGTCCTAACTTGCTAATGATCTATTTTGGGCTGAATTTCGCGGCATCCAGAATAGACCAAAGATGAATAATCCAGCCCAATAGGATCACCCAGAGAGCAGCAGCTGAAATGAACATAAACACAGACATAATAAGCCTTCCCTGTAGAAGCTGCCCAAGTCCGGGTATAAACAAACTTGCAAGTGCGGCGATTACGTTACCGCCTGATCCTTGTCCTGCCATATCTTTTCGTATTTTATTCGTGGTTTAAATTTTCTTACGAGAATAGAGGAAATTTGTTAGAGAAAAAATTCGAACCTTGTTACCCTGATTTTTCATGAAAACAAAAGAGTGCCCCGGTTGCGCGATGGATGTGGATAAAGATGCGGATGTGTGTCCAATTTGCGGATATGAATTTCCCAAGCAGTCCCTTTCTCTCCAAATAGCTGTATGGGTATTTATCGCGCTGATGCTTTTCTGGATCCTGTTTTAATGAAAAACCTCGAAATTTTTCGGTATCCCGGCCGGTGCCAGTTTCTTGATCATGGTCTTATATTCGTGTCTGAGTTTTGTTTCTGAACGAAGTTTAGCAAATGCTTCTGATTTCTTTTTTGACGGAAAACCGATCAGTTTCCGAAGCTCCGAATCGTAGTAATGGACCTGATTGTTCTGCCACATCAACTCTGCAAATGAGGTTTCCGGGTGATACTTAAATTGATTGGGATTGAAAGGAGCCGGTTTGGCTTGATCGTTTGGCTTTAGTCCAAAAAAGCTGAGCAGCCGTTTTAAGACAATTTCAGATGCTTGGAATTTGGCTTCAATTGAATATCCGGCAATGTGGGGAGTTACGATAAATGCGTGCTTTGCAACTCTGTCAGAAAAATCGGGCTCATTTTCCCAGACATCAAGAATATAGTTGCCAATGATCCCTTTTTGATGAAGTTCCAATAGCGCATCTTCGTCTACAACCCCGCCCCGCGATGCATTTATGATCAGGTCAAATCCGTGGGATAACCAATCGTATCCGCCAAGATGTTTTGTGGGGTATGCCCCGGAGTCGGTGAGTGGAGTATGAAATGTGAGAATATCGGCACTGACCAATTCAGATTCAGAAGCCGATACAAAACCCTCTTCTCGAATTTCTTTGGGAGGATCGTAGGCGATGTATTTGATGTCCAGCCGGTTCAGCAATTTTATGACTGCACTGCCTGTGTGCCCGCAGCCCACAATGCCAACCGTTTTCTGTTTTAGTTCAATATTCAGTTTTTCCGCCCAGCGATAGAGTACAGTGATGATATATTCGGCAACAGCATTGGCATTACATCCTTCCGATTGTGAGAACTGAATACCCTTTCTTTCAAGATAGTGTTGATCTATGTGATCTGTGCCGGCAGTTGCGGTTCCTATAAATTTCAGGTTACCGGTTTTTGGCAGCGTTTGCGGATTGATTGGCGTTACCGTACGAATCAAAAGAGCGTCGTAATTTGTTATATTTCGGGGCAGGCCGTCCGATGGATCAAACCGGAATAAATCTACATCATCCGGAAGTAATTCCTCTACATTTTGCAAATATTGATCGGCGGCGACGCGTAATGACATTCGCTGTGTTTGTTAGGTTTAGAATGAATGAAGTATCAAATTATGTATATTGAAACAGCTTACAAATTAATGGCGTTTTAAAAATTTTACACAAGTTAAGTTTATCCACTATATGTCTGACCAATCGTACAACATTGTTACTCTTATCCGGAAAAAAAGAGACGGAAAAGCACTTACTGAAGATGAGATTTCCTATTTGATTCGTGCTTATACAGATGACAAAGTACCTGATTACCAGATGAGCTCTTTTCTGATGGCATCTTTTTTAAATGGGTTGAATACAGAAGAAGCAGCCTATCTGACTCGATCCATGCTCCATAGCGGGATCGTTGTGGATTTGAGCGAAACACCGGGACTGAAAGTGGACAAGCATTCAACCGGCGGTGTGGGAGATAAGCTTTCACTGATTCTGGCTCCTATCGTGGCATCGTGCGGAGTTCCTGTCCCAATGATATCAGGCCGGGGACTGGGTCATACAGGAGGGACTTTGGACAAGCTTGAGTCCATACCGGGGTTCACGGTAGATGTGGATTTAGAGCGCTATAAAGAGATTTTAAGGAAGCAGAATATTGTTTTGGTCGGCCAGACGGAAGAGATTGCTCCGGCCGACAAGCGTCTGTATTCACTGCGTGATGTAACCGCAACGGTGGAGTCCATACCGTTAATAGCTGGAAGCATCATGAGTAAAAAGCTGGCCGAGGGAATTGATGCATTGGTGCTTGATGTAAAATTTGGCTCCGGCGCTTTTATGAAAAAGCATGAAGATGCCGCCAAACTGGCTAAGACGCTGGTAGGAATCGGAGAGGAGTTTGGAAAACAGACCATCGCCTATCTGACAAACATGGAGCAGCCACTTGGCTATGCGGTTGGGAACTGGCTGGAAGTGAAGGAGTCGATTGACTGCCTGAACGGCAACGGGCCGGATGATGTGATGGAGATTACACACCTGCTGGCCGGAACCATGATCTATCTCGGAAAGAAAGCTTCCTCGGTGGAGGAAGGAATTGAAAAGAGTAAAAAAGCTGTAGAAGATGGCAGCGCGCTTCAGAAATGGATCGATATTGTGGAAGAGCAGGGCGGTGATTCCGGCGTGGTGAAAGACCCGGATACTTATCCCAAAGCGGATGCGGTTGAAGATGTAAAATCAGACCGAAGCGGGTACGTAACCGAAATGGATGCCTTTGCCATGGGGATGGTTTCGGTAGAGTTGGGTGCCGGCCGACGCGCCAAAGATGATGACGTGGATCCGCAGGCAGGATTTGTTCTGCATAAAAAAATTGGCGATCAGGTGGAAAAAGGTGAAACAATTGCCACGCTTCACACGAACAAGGAAGAAATGTTAGTTAGTGCTAAAAAGGGAATGCTCGATGCTATAACAATTAAAGATCATGAGCCTAAATCTTTGCGCAAAATAACACATCGAGTTGATAAGGATGGAATTCATGATTATGATGGATAAACGTTGTTCAACTCTGAAAAAAGAGTACATTTATAAAAACAAACGATACAGTCTTTTAAAATAACCCAAATATCATGTTTCAACGATTTATACGTGCCATAAAGTCAATGTTTGGCGGATTTGTAAGCTCAATGGAAGATCCAAAGCTGATTCTTGAGCAGAACATCAGGGAATTGAATGATCAGATTCCGCAAATGAACGAGAATATTGCCACCGTAAAGGCAAATGCCGTAATGCTCAAAAAAGAGGTGGACCGGTATGAAAAGCAGATCAGCGAGGTTACTTCAAAAATCAAATCTGCGATAAATGCAGACCGCGATGATCTTGCCGAGGGTTATGCGCTTCAGCTTGAAAAGGCTCGTGAAAACCTCGAGCACTCAAGAGATCAGCTTAAATTTGCAGATCAGGCCTATGAAAAAGCCCTGAAAGTGAAGAAAGCGTTCATGCGCGAGAAAGATAAAAAAATCAAGGAAGCGCGCGAGGCGTTGCGCGCGAGTGAACGTGCAGAGTGGCAGGGACGTGTTGCCGATGCACTGGAGTCTTTCGAAACAGGCGGGCTGGATCAGACGCACAATGAAATGTTGAATCGCCTGAATGAAAATACAGCCCGGAATGAGGCGAGGATGGAAATTGCATTGGAAAGCGTTGATACGGAGACCATGGAGATTGAGGCGAATGCAGAAAAATTACGCGCTCAGGAGTTGGTTAATCAGTTTAAACAGGAGATGGGCAAATCTCCAAAAGAGGAAGAGAAGGAGAAGAAGATCGATGTTGACGAGTCAGAAAAAACTTCTACCGATTCCGGCAAAACGGTTGGCCGAGACCGGACCAAGTCGTAAACGTTTGGATTTGAGGTGAACGCTATGACATCAGACAGTGAAAAGGAACGAGAAAGGCTCAAGGAGGAGTACAAGGAGCACTATCGTAAAATTCGTGAGGCGAAAGAGAAAGTCCGGCGTTCGGGATATGTGAAAAACGTCAATGATGCGCTTCAGAAAATGAATGCGGACGAACTGCTTACTTCAGTTGACGAATTCCTGGGTAAGGTTCGCACCAAGATGGTAGGACTGGAAGCCCGGCTGGATGTAGCCATGGATCACCTGATGGACGATCAGCCTGATGAGGCCGAACTGGATGAGCAGATGAGAAAGGAGAAAGCCAGGGAAACCCTGAATCAGGTAAAGCTGGAAATGGGATTGCTCTACAGCGAAATTGAAGAGCAGGCCAACGGACTGAATGTGGATAAAACAATAGGTAAAAAATCCGATGACGAATCGGATGAGCCTTTAGATACAGACAGAGATAAAAACGATGAGTAAAGAGAAAGAAGAACATATTAATTTTTCGAAAGAGGCATTCCTATATCCCATCAACTTGGTTTGTCTGCTTGCCGGAACGGTGTCGGCGCTGGTCTTCAGCGGTGTCGGTTTTATATCGAGTACGATTTTGGCGTTCACATTTGGTGCTGAACTGATCTATTTGGGTGTGGTTCCGAATTTACCCGCCTTTCGCAAAAACATTCGTTTGAAAAAGAAAAAAGAGCGTCATGAAGTGAATGGAGACAAAACTCTTTTCCACGGTTTGGATGCACGCTCACAAAAAAGATTCCTTGTGCTGAAGCACATCACCAAAGAGGTTCGTAAAAACTTTGAAACACTGCCCTACAGCTCACAGGGAATGCTGGATCACATCCGCAACAAGATGGATGATCTGCTCTCAACCTATCTGACTCTTCTGGAGATGAACCGGAGATTTCAGGTATATATGAACTCGGAGGTGGAGGAAGAGATCCGCAGAAAAGTTGCCGAGCAGGAAGAGGAGATGGATACTACGGAGTCTGAAAAGCTGAAAAAGCCCCGTGAACGACGTCTGCAGATATTAAAGAAACGGCTCAAAAAGTTTGATGTAGCCAAAGAGAAGTACCTGATTTGCGAAACGCATCTGGAAACGATTGAAGATGCAATTCGCTATATTTATGAGCAGTCGATGACGATGCCGAATGCTGAAGATGTTGGACTGCAGCTCGATCATCTGGTTACTGAAATGGAGGAGACAACTCAAATCATCGAAGAACTTGACCAAGACCTGATGCCCGGTTTCGAAGATATCGATCACGAACTGGAGCTGGCCGAGCTTAGAAAAGAGGCGGAAGCACTTCATAAAGAGACAGAACAAAAAGTTAAAACCAAGACATGAAATCATACGAATTCGAAACCTTACTGCTTGAAACTGACGAAGACGGAATCGCGGTTTTGACGATTAATCGTCCTGATAAGTTAAACGCTCTCAACAACACGGTTCTGGAAGAGCTTGAAGAAGCTGTCAAAAGCATTGAGAAAGATGATGATATTGGTGCGGTGATTATAACCGGTGCCGGAGAAAAAGCGTTTGTTGCCGGTGCGGATATCAAAGAGTTGAATACGCTGAATAAAAAGCAGGGTGAAAAACAGTCGGCTCGCGGACAGAAAGTTTTCTTCGCCGTAGAAAATTGCTCCAAGCCGATTATAGCAGTAGTAAACGGTTATGCTTTGGGCGGTGGCTCAGAACTGGCTATGGCTTGCCATATTCGTATTGCCGAAGAAAACGCTGTTTTCGGACTACCCGAAGTAGGGCTCGGTTTGATTCCGGGATATGGAGGTACGCAGCGCTTGCCTCAATTGGTTGGAAAATCTAAAGCGATGGAGATGATTTTGACGGGCGGACAAATGAAAGCTGAAGAGGCCAAAAATACCGGTTTGGCCGGATATGTTGTGCCTCAGGGCGCTGGTGTGGAAAAAGCAAAAGATCTGGCATCAAAGATGTTGAAAAATGGCCCGGTAGCACTTTCAAAGGCTATCGAAGCAGTAAATTCAGGATTTAGAAAAAAAGGGTTTTCCGATGAAGCAGAACTTTTTGGAGAGCTGTGCGATACGGAAGACTTTAAAGAAGGAACCTCCGCTTTTCTGGAGAAAAGAAAAGCGAACTTCCAGGGTAGATAAGCAGATTTTAAAGAATGCCTGAATTTATCATTATTACGATTACAGTTCTTCTCAGCGGATTCTTCTCCGGCTCCGAAATGGCGTTTGTTTCTGCCAATCGCCTTAAGCTCGAGATTGAGTCACGCAAGAATACCCTTACCGGCCGCTCACTATCGTTTTTTAGCGAAAGACCGGAGATCTTTCTCACCACTACGCTGGTGGGTAATAACATCGTCAATGTACTCTATGCCACATTGATGGCGATCTTTTTGGTGGAACCTGTCAACCGAATCTACTATTCACTTTTCGAGGTTGATCCTTCTGTAGCTATGGTGCTGTTAATTCAAACCGTCATCGCCTCTGTGATTATACTACTGATTGGTGAAATTCTTGCTAAAGCTATATTTCGAATTCAGGCGGATTTTTTGGTCAAATTTATAGCTACGCCGCTGCGGGTCATGAATTTCATATTTCGCCCGCTGATTTCTATTTCCAATGCAAGCTCGGCACTTTTGGTCAAATGGCTCAGGGTTGGAAATGAGCGCAGCGATAAGGTTTTTCGCCGACAGGATGTAGAGATGATTTTTAAAGAGCTGCGCGATAGCGGCGGTAGCGACGATATCGATCAGGATGATTCCGAAATTCTACATAACGTACTGGAGCTCTCGAACAAAAGGGTTCGGGATACAATGGTGCCCAGAACAGAGATTATTGCGATCGACAGAAATGCACCTCTCGAGGAGCTGAAAAATCTTTTTATTACTTCCGGATACTCTAAAATCCCGGTTTACCAGGATAATATTGATGATATCATCGGAGTAGTTTTTGCGTACGACCTGTTCAGCAGTCCTGAAAATATTGGAGATATACTGCGGCCGGTGAAATTGATCCCATCCAGTAAAAAATCGAAAGATCTGTTGCAGGAGTTTCGCCAGAGTAATATCTCTGTGGCGATTGTTATTGATGAGTATGGCGGAACAGCCGGAATGGTTACCATAGAAGATTTGATCGAGGAAGTTGTCGGTGATATTCAGGATGAGTACGATAAAACGGATGAAGTAATTAAGAAAATATCGACTCATACCTATGTGATATCGGGTAATGTTGAACTTGATGAGCTGGAGGAGAAATACCCGGAAATTGAGCTTCAGGATTCCGGGGATGAGTTTGAGACTTTAGCCGGATATATTATTAGTCATATCGGCAGAATTCCTAAAGTGAATGAGGAGATTCAAATACAGGAGAATAAGTTTATTATCAGTAAGGCGACGCCAAACCGAATTGAAACCGTGAAACTTATTTACGGATCTTCCGAGTAGATGGAGTGACTCCTGAAGTCAATTCATTTCAGTACTCTTAATAAATTAAATGAATATCTATATCTATTTCTGTTAGTTTGAAGTGTTTTATAATGATTAGTCAAGGCTGTTCAAAAAGGTGTATTTGAAATATGGATGCTTTTATTATTTAAGTTTACTTCGTGAACCTTTGTGACTTTGAGTCTTCGTGGTAATAAATTGCGGTTTTAGCCACGAAGACGCGAGGACACGAAGAAGCACGAAGGATATGTTTCATAAGAATTTAAAAATAAACTGAATAATCTAAGTCGAGCTTCGATTATAAGTACTTTTTGGACAGCCTCTGAGGGGGATGACCCTTTTCAAACCGATTATGGCAAAATATTTTAACCACCTGGGTTACAATAATGATCTTAAAGAGGTCGCCGGAAAACAACGTGATGATTTCAACCCTCTGAAGGGGGAATTTAAGACCAACCGTTAAACGCGGTTCTAATTGTGAATAATTCGATTTAAAAATCAAACCTTATGCTATCCCGATATCCTCAATGGGCTCAGTTTCTGGCTAAAAAATATTTAAGCCGAACGCTCAACCAGTTTATTCTACATGGAAACGTACACGATCTTGTGTCGGTCGGAGATTCTGAGAAGAAATTCATGCGGCTGAAAACCTTTCTGGCTGAGGATTTTTTTGGTGCCCGCGACATTGTCATTTTTTATGACCGATCATCCGGGATCTATTTTCGAGACCAGGAGTCGCAAAAAGATTTTAATCTGGCTCTTTCCGGCCGTGATTCGATAGCAGGTACAGAGTACTCCAAAAAACTTCCAAAAGATCCGGTAGGGGCGTTTTCTGTATTAGAGCAGTATTTCAGAATCCGCCTGGATCAGAAAAAAAGCGTAGCCCTTATTGTTGATTACGCGGAAACAATTATTCCTGCGAATGAGGCCGGTAGCACCGGCACGGAAGATCGAAATGCGCTTGTCTATCTGATGAAGTGGGCGCACGATCCGCTCTTTCTGGCATCCGACTTTACAACAGTACTGTTGACAGAAAACGCGACTGATCTTAATCCCTCACTTGTCCAAAATCCCTATACGTCCAGCGTGCGGATAAATCTCCCGGAAGAGAATGAGAGGTTGAGCTATCTGGAAAATCAAATAGAGAAGGATGAGTACAAAAAGATTTCGAAGGTTCCAAAACCGGTAGTGGCGCAGATGACGGCCGGCCTGGGCTACTTGAAACTTAAATCCATTCTCTCCAATGCGGTAGAAAACAGTGAGGTGATTACGTTTGAATCCCTAACAGAAATCAAGAAGGAGCTGATTGAGTCGGAAGCTTACGGCCTGATTGAGTTCATCCCTTCAAAGAGTTCACTGGATGCCGTAGCCGGACACACGAACGTGAAAAAACACCTCCGAAGTGCTGTTGAGGCGCTGAAACAGGGAAGGCGGGATGTATTGCCCATGGGTTACCTGGTATGTGGCCCGGTGGGAACAGGTAAAACATTTCTCGTTACATCCTTTGCCGGTGAAATTGGGGTGCCGATGGTGAAGCTGAAAAATTTCAGAAGTCAATGGCAGGGTGTCACGGAAGGAAACCTGGAAAAAATATTAACGCTTTTAAAGGCGATGTCACCTGTTGCTGTAATGATTGACGAAGCGGATGCCTACCTTGGAGACCGATCGGCTTCGGGCGACAGTGGTGTTTCGAGCCGGGTGTTTTCTCAAATTGCAACGGCAATGAGCGACACCACTAATCGCGGACGCATCTTATGGTTTTTAATGACGGCCCGACCCGATCTGATGCCCATCGACTTGAAAAGGCAAGGCCGGGCTGAGGAGCACATCGCGCTTTTCCCGCCTGAAACTGTAGAGGAGAGAAGCGAGCTTTTTGAAGTGATGAAGAGGAAAACGAATCTGAAACTCTCGGAAGAGTATGTGCCAAAAGCGGTTAAAAAAGATAAAACCATCTACTCCGGAGCCGATATGGAGGCCGCGTTAACCCGGGCAAAATTCCGCGCGGCATCGCAGGGTAAAGATGAAGTAACACCGGATCTGCTGGAAGAGGTATTTGAAGATTTTATCCCACCCACATATCCCGAAGAGGTGGAGCTTCAGACCCTTGTTGCGGTTATAGAGTGTACATCGAAGGCGTTATTACCGGAGCGGTTCAAAAAAATGGATCGGGAAAAAATATTGGAAAGAATTGAGATCTTAAAACAAACGATTCGATAGCAAATGGCGGATAAAACACTCGAAGAGATTCGGCAGAAAATTGATCAAATTGATGAAACAATCGTCAAATCGCTTGGCGAGCGTCAGCGCATCGTGAAGAAGGTATTGTCCGACAAACTCTCGTCGGCTACGGAAGTGCGTGATCCTGAACGAGAGGAGAAGCTGATCGATAAACTAAAGCAGATTGCTGCAGAAGAGGGAGTAGACCCGTACTTTTTGGAGCAGATGTATCGGGAGATTATTCAATATTCGGTTCGATATCAGACACATGCACTGGTGGATCATCAGAATGAGAAGTCTGAGGATCAGCATATAAAAGTGGCGTATCAGGGCACTGACGGAGCCTACAGCCACCAAGCTGCAATGAGGCATTTTGAGCCGAGATACAGCAATGTGGAGTGCATTGGTTATAAAAGGTTCGACGAAGCCGCAGAAGCTGTGGAAGAGGGGCTGGCCGATGTCGCTTTTCTTCCGATTGAGAACACCACGGCAGGTTCGATCAACGACACATACGATCTTTTAGGCGAAAAAGAGCTTTATATAATTGGTGAAGAGGTATTGCAGGTAAATCACTGTTTGATGGCTCCTGAACATGTGGAGTTGTCCAACATCAGAAGAATTTTATCACACCCTCAGGCAATAGCGCAGTGCAGTAAATTCCTGGCAGGTTTATCGCGATGCCATGTAGAGTCCTATTTTGATACGGCTATGGCCGCGCGAAAAGTTCGTGATGATGCCGATCTGTCTCAGGCGGCAATAGCAGGATCATATGCGGCTGAGATCTACGGGTTGAAGATCATTCATCGTGATATGGCAAATCAGAAAGAGAACTTCACACGATTTGTGGTAGTGAGCCGCGATGAAATTACATGCGATCCACAGTTAGATTGTAAAACGTCTCTTCTTTTTGCAACAGTAGACGAAAAAGGAGCTCTGCTCAAATGCCTCAATATTCTTGGAGATTCCGGGATAAATATGACAAAGCTGGAGTCGAGGCCGCGCCTGGGACATCCCTGGCAATCACTTTTCTATCTTGATTTAGCCGGGAATAAAGAGGAGCCCCGGTTGGCTGAAGCACTTAAGAATCTGGGAAAGAAAGCCCAGTATCTGAAGGTTTTAGGAAGCTATCCCGTCCGGAAAGGGAAGTGGTAATTTTTAATGAGACAAAAATTTATTTCGATTAATAAAGTGCGAATACATCTGAATATAATCCCCCTCCTTTCCAATGAATTAGAAACATTGCCACTGAAACATGGAAATAAAACTGAAAACTCCGTGCTTTTCTGTGTTTCACTTCGCGTAAACAGATTTGCCGTGGCAACAAAGTAAAATACAATGAATCATGATTTTGTTGGCTCGACAAAATCTTACAGACTCTTTAAAGAAGGCGTGGGTGGTTGAAGAGAAGAGTAATCTTAGTATCGAGCTGAGGTGGAAAGGTTGACCATTCTTTTCCATTAATTTACTCAATATCTTGACAGCCAAGATTCATTTTGGTAAAGTGATGAAAACCGAATTACTTCGTCTATGAAATTTACCCCTCTACGTATTACGCTTATCTACTTTCTGTTTGCAGTGGTATGGATTACCACAACCGACACTTTAATAGAGTGGTTTGTAGACGATACCTCTATGATAACGGCAATGCAAACAGCCAAGGGGCTATTCTATATAACCATTACGGCTTTGGGGCTCTTTTTTATGATGAAGAGCTATGAAAAGTTTGTTACGAAAAATCAAGCTGAGCTGGAACAGAAGGATAGGAGTCTAAACCTGGCTTTGAATTCTGCCAGGATGGCTACCTGGGAATATTTTGTAGAAGAAGACCGATATAAAACTTCAACAAATCACCATTCACTTTTTGGGTACAGTGCGAGTGCTGATATAACCCTTGAGAAGATATACGATAAAATTCATCCAAATGATATTGAGCAGTTTAAGGATGAAGTAGACCTTTTATTTGAAAAAGGAACTGAATTTAATGAGAAGTACAGGGTTATTTTACCGGATGGAGAGATAAGATGGTTGTGGACCCGTGGAGAAGTGTTTCGAAAAAATGATACCGTTGATCGCGTAACAGGTGTTACTATCGATATTACCGAGAGCAAAGAACTTGAACTGGAGTTGGATAGAGAAAAAGAGAGACTTCAGAAGCTGTTTGAGCGAATTCCGGTGCTGATCAATGTCTACGATGAAGATCGAAATTTTATAACTATTAATAAATATCATGAACAGGTATTGGGTTGGACTGAGGATGATATTAAGGAAAATTCGCTTTTAGAATTGTGCTATCCCGATCCTGAATATCGCGCAGAGATACTCGACGACATCATAAATCTGAACAAAGGCTGGAAGGAGTACCGGGTTGTTACAAAAGACGGAGATGAGCGTTACCAAATGTGGACGAATATTGTACTCAGTGACAGCACCTTTGTTGGAGTAGGATATGATATTACGGAGCAGAAAATGCTGGAGGAGCAGATTAAAAAAGAGAGAAAAGAGCTGGAGGTGATTTTTGATAATATGCCCGTATTTATCAATCTCCACAAGAATGGTGCTTCTATTGGGCAGATCAATAAATATTTTGCTGAGAAGTTTGGGTACTCTAAAGAGGCTGTCAAAGAGAAAAATATTTTAAAGCTAATTACTCAGCAGAAAGATTTTGAAAAGGCTAAACAGCAAATTGCGAAGTCTGACGGCAGCTGGGTGGATTTTGATCTTGTTACAAAGAGCGGTGAAATTATCTCCACCACCTGGATTAATGTTACAATCAGCGAAAATAAATCTCTCGGGATCGGATTTGATATTACCGAAAGGAAGCAAATGGAGGAACAGCTTCGAGAAAATGAGGAGCGGCTTCAACTAACCACAACCAGTGCAAATGTCGGGCTGTGGGAGTGGCATCCGCAAAGCGGTGTTACAAAGTTTGATGAAGTGTGGGCTAATCTGGTTGGGTATACCCTTAAGGAGCTGGAACCGGTGAGTATAGAAACCTGGAATGAGCTGCTGCATCCCGATGATCACGAAGTTTTTAAAAATGCCGTCGAGGAGTATTTCAATGGTAATGCACGTAGTTATGGGTGTGAAATACGGATGAGGCATAAAGCCGGTCACTGGGTCTGGATTTTGGACCGTGGAAAAACGGTAGAGTGGGATGAAGAGGGCAACCCGACTCGTTTGGTGGGAACTCATATCGACATTACAGAAAGGGTAGAGTATGAAAAAGAGAACAAGTTGCTTGCTAATGTGTTTCGGAAATCGAATACAGCACTGGCAGTTTGCGCCCATCAGACAAATGTTGTTAAAAGAGTGAACAGGGCTTTTTCAAATCTTTTTGGCTACAATGTTACAGAAATGACCGGGATGTTGGTCGAAAAAATATATGATGAGGTAGGCTTCAAAATATTTAAAAGCAAGCAGGAGGTTCTTCAAAAGAGTAAATCGGTTTCATTTGAGGTGGACCTGCTTAAAAAGGATGGGTCTACGTTCGCGGCGTTAGTCAATATGTCTCTTGTAGAAGATGAAGGGATGTCTGAACCGTATCGTGTTACCACGGTACAGGATATCAGTGAGCTGAAGCAAATTCAGGAACAATTGGCTTCTGAGCGTCAGCGTTTTGAAATGGCTGCAAACAATGTTTCGGATGTTGTTTGGGAGTGGAATCCGGATACAGGTGCTGTTTGGTGGGGAGAGGGAATAGAAACGGTGATGGGATATCGCAAAGAGGACTATCAGGGATTGACAGATTTCTGGCAGCAGCATATGATTGAAGAGGACCGCGATCGGATATTGGGTAGTCTGCGTGAAGCTGAAAGAGATGGCTCAACTGAGTGGGAAGGCGAGTATAGATTTATCGCCGCGGATGGAAAGATTCGCGCCGTAAAAGATTCTGCCGTTCTAATCCGGGATGAAGATGGAACACTGCAGCGGATTATTGGAGCAATGGTGGATATAACTCCCGTTCAGGAGTATCAAGAGATGCTTAAAGAGGAAAGGAATCGATTTGAATTGATAGCCAGATCGTCAAATGATATTCTGTACGATCATAATTTTGATACCGGTAAAATGTGGTGGAGTGAGGGATGGGTGACTCGTTTTGGCTATCAAAAAAGCGAGATAGAGGAAAACGTAGAATGGTGGGAGTCTAAAATACACCCTGAAGATGTTGAGAGGGTATCAAAAGGCATACTACGCGCGTTGGAAAGAGGAGAAGAGTTTTGGTCTGGAACATATAGAATAATGGATGGTTCCGGTGAGTACAGAATTGTTTCTGGCAAGGGATACTTTATTCGCGGTGATGAATCGCAACCGGTGCACCTGGTAGGAACCATTTCAGATATTACAGCCGATGAAGTTGCAAAAAGAGAGCTTCAAAAATCGGAAGAGCAATACAGGCTTCTTTTTGAACGCAGTCCGATACCTATGTGGATTTATGATCCTAAAACATTGAAAATTGTCACCACAAATCAATCCGCAATTTCGAAATTTGGATACAGTGAAGAAGAATTTAAGAGCTTAAAGATTTATGAACTTCATCCTGAAGAGGATCTCAAAAAGATAATGGCTGAGATTGATCGAAGCCTACAACAAAAAAGCACAGGTTTTGATACCTGGATTCAGGAAACAAAAGCCGGACAAAAACTAATTGTTGAACTTTCAGGGTCTGAAATTTTTTATGAGAACAAAATCCATCGGCTTGTTATAGCGAATGACATCACGGAAAGAAAGGAAGCCGAACAGCAGTTAAAAGAATCTGAAGAACAGTATCGTCTTCTGTTTCAGCAAAATCCAATTCCGATGTGGATATACGATCCGGATACGTTTAATTATTCCGAGGTGAACGATGCGGCTGTTCAAAAATATGGGTACAGTCGTAAAGAGTTTAAAAAAATGACGATTCTTGATATAAGGCCTGAAGAAGATATTGAGAAAGTTCGTGAAGCTGCGGAAAGAAACAGGATGGAGGGGCCGTCATTTTTTGAAGAGTGGACACACTGCACGAAAGCCGGTGATAAGCTTAAGATTATGATTTCAGCTTCTGATATTTTTTATGAAGGAAAGCATCAGCGGCTGGTTATTGCGAATGATATTACCGAGCAGCGCAAAGCGGAGGAGCACGCTATCAGTGCTATTATTGAAGGAGAAGAGCGTGAAAGAATGAGAATTGCAAAAGAGCTACACGACGGGCTGGGTCAGTATTTATCGGCAGCTAATATGAACCTCAAATCAGTTTTTGAAGACGCGGATAAGCTTTCAGGTAAACTTTCGGATACGTTCGAAAATGGCCTGCAGCTTTTAAACCATGCGATTTCTGAAACACGCAGTATTTCTCAAAACCTGCTGCCAAAAGCGATTCAGGATTATGGGCTCGAGCTTGCTACTGAGTCTTTAGTCAGCCAATTGAAGAAATCAACAAAAATAACATTTTATCTATATCACAACGTAGACGGTGTAGAACTCCCTGAAAATGTGCAGATTAACCTGTACAGGATTACCCAGGAGGCGCTGAATAACGCCATTCGCCACGGTAAACCCAATACCATTAATGTTCAGCTGATCTACTCTATGGGGGAAATTCTGCTTACAATCGAAGATGATGGAATAGGATTTAACGTTGAGGAAAAAGAGGGGAACGGACTTGGATTGCGAAGTATGAAAACCAGAGTTGGCGCTATGTCGGCAAATTTGGATATTATTAGTAACTTAGGCAGAGGTACAATCGTATCTGTGGTAGTTCCAATAAATATGGAGTAAAAATATGGCAAATGTAAAAATACTGCTGGCTGACGATCATAAAATTGTCCGGGACGGAATAAAACTCATGCTTGAACCACAGGCCGGAATCGACGTTGTTGATGAGGCTGAAAACGGTGAGAAAGCCTTGGAAGTTCTCAAAGATCAGTTAGTAGACATCGTTGTGATGGATATTAATATGCCCATTATGGATGGAATAACTGCCACTAAAAAAATCAAAGAGGAGTATCCGGATGTAAAGGTGCTCGCTCTTACGATGAGCAATGATGATCTTCATATTCGTCAGATGATTCAGGCGGGTGCATCCGGCTACATTATGAAAAGTGCAGGTAGAAAAGAGCTGAAAGCAGCGATTGATGCCATTATGGAGGGCAAGCACTACTTCAGTGATGAAGCTACAGAGAGTATCATGATGGATCTGGTGAAAGGGAAGGGGAAATCGACCGCTCCCGATCCGATCCATATCACGGACAGGGAACTGGAGGTTCTTGAGTTGATCGTGCAAGAGCATACCAACCAGGAGATTGCTGAAAAGTTATTTATCAGTTCGAGAACTGTAGATGCTCATCGCCGAAATCTTTTGCAAAAAACCGGCGCCAGAAACACGGCGGGTTTGGTGAAGTATGCGTTTCAACACAACTTAATCTCTTCCGGTAAAGGTGATTAATCCAATTTTTCTGTAGGTGATAATACGGATGTCTCTGTCTTTATTTTAAGCTTTTGCACGAATACCGTCTTTAGATAACTCTGTATAGATTGATGTTAAATGAAGACGGGGAATAGAAATATCATCATTGTTGCAGAACACACGCCACGGGCGAGTCATTTCGAGAGTCTTATACGGGAAGAGTATAATGATTCGGTACTGGTTCATTTAGTTTCATGCAAAGAGTTGGCAAGCATGAAAAATGATGAAAACACTCTTATTGTAATAGATTTGATGGATTTTGAGCGGTCGGCGTTCAGGGTTATAGAAAATTTGAAAGAGACCCATTCATCAGCAAAAATATTAGCCCTGCACATCTATCAATCCGAAGAACTCATTTTGCCTCTGTTCAAAAAAGGAATTGACGGTTATATTTCCAGCGATCCAACTCGGCAGGAGTTTATAAAAGCAGTTAAAAAAGTAATGAACGGCGAAACATACAAACCCGACTTTTCGTCATAGGTATTCTTAACAGAATCTTGTTGTTAGTTCTACGCTTATTTACCGACTTTTAATTTAAGTGTTCGACGTCTTATTTATCTCCGAAATCGATTATATCTTGATTGAGGAAAATAAATAAGAGTGAGAAATCAATAGTTCCAAGAAATGAAGGATTTAGAAAACGCTGTTTTCAATGCGTTGCCGGGAGCGGCCGCCATTGTAGCAGAAGACGGCACAATTATCTCGACCAATTCTAACTGGGCCAATGGAAAAGAATCTTTTCATAAACTCGGTATGGCACAACCGGGGAGCAACTATTTTGATCATTGCCAAAAAGCGGTTAAAGAGGGTGACGACTACGCGCTGAAGATTGTTTTTGGAATGCGGGAAGTTTTTGATGGAGTAAAAAGCACCTTCGAACTCACCATGCCCTGTCCCGATGATAAACAATTCCCTAAAAAAAGCTGGTGTAAACTAACGGTTTCACTACTTGACAGTGAAGAAAACTGTGTGCTTGTCTTTTTTGAAGATGTGAGTAAAAATATGAGGGTTGTACGTGCCTTGAGGGAAACACAGGAAAGGTATACCCAACAGTTCAAAAACTCGCTGGCCGGAATCATTATCTCATCACCGGAAGGAGATATTTATGATGCCAATCCTGCCGCCTGCAAGATTCTTGGGTACTCCAAACGTGAACTGATTGAGGGAGGAAGGGAAATTGTGATGGATTGGAATCACCCAGTAAACCAAAAGGCGCACAAAGTAAGGGAGAAGAAATCCTTTTATGAAGGTGAAAAAATCTATAAGCATAAAGATGGAAGAGAGCTTGTCGTAGAGTCATCTTCTGTTTTATACAAAAATGAAGATGGCGAACTGCGATCGTTAAACACGTTCAGAGATATTTCTAAACAGAAAGAGACTTTAATTAATCTCAAACACGAAAAAATATTCACCGAAGCGATCATTAACAGTATTCCGGGTACCTTTTATGTATTGAACAAGGAGATGGACATTGTAAGGTACAATGATGCCTTTTTTGATGATCTTGGATATTCACCCGAAGAGATAGAGTCGAATAATGCGCTTCTCTATTTTCCGGAAGATGAACATGAAAAAATTATTAACTCTATAGAAGATGCCTTCGAAGATGGTTCTACCCACATTGTATCAAAAGTAATATCCAAGAACGACGGCATAAGAGTTTACCACTTGCTCGCCAATAGATTCACAACGGATAAAGGAGAATTTATCGTTGGCACAGGAACGGATGTGACCGATCTGGTGGATATTGAGAAAGAGAAAGATAAGAACTACGATATGCTTTCTCAGCTTTTTGAAAGCTCTCCGTTACCGATGGCAATGTTCAGCCCGGATAACAAAATTGTTAAGATCAACAACAGTTTTACCGAGCTGTATGGTTATAACAAACTGGAAGCCGTAGGAAAAGATGTCCATCGGCTATTGATTGAAGGAGACGAGCTGGGAGATGCCCAAAAGATCAGTGAACAGGTATTTTCAGGACAGTCGTATACCGACGAGGTGGAAAGGTTTACAGAAACCGGGGAGAAGCTCACTGTTTTGATGAGTGCTATTCCAATTATCCATGAAAAAGAAGTTGTGGCAGCCTACGTGATCTATGTAGACTTGACTGAACAGAAAAAAATGGAAATAGATCTTCAGAAGTCATTGGGTGAAAAAGAGATTTTACTGCAGGAAGTTCACCATAGGGTGAAGAATAATCTTGCCGTAATGGCCGGACTGATTGATTTGCAGATCATGGAGGAGGGCGATGCAAAAGTTCAAAATAAATTAAACGATATTCGCAGCCGGATTTTCTCTATTGCTAAAATCCATGAGAACCTCTACAGCAATGAAAGCATGGTTAGTATTAAGTTTGATGATTATCTCAGAACAATCATGGAGGCGTTGCCGCAAAAAGGATTAACGGAGTCTGACGAGCTGGATATCACGGTTGATGCCACACCGATTATTCTCAATTTAAATCAAGCCGTTCCGCTTGGTTTGGCTGTTAATGAATTGATGAACATCGTGTTTTCGCAGCATCCAAATGGGCGTAATCTGAAAGTTTTATTAGAAAAAGATCAGAACAACCTTGTATTGGTTTTTGAAGGCGATGCGATCAGTACAGAGTTATTTGAGCGGAACGGAGAAGTGGAATCATTCCCAAGTTTACTTATCAGCATCTTTTTATCACAAATACACGGTAAAATGAATGTTAGCAACAATGGAGTAAGCCGACTGGCCATTGAGTTTGAGCAGATGGATGTAAAAGGCTCTAGCAGCTCCCTTACAGAAGAGCAGAGTTCAATATTTAATTAAAGATTATTCATAAGCGAATAGATATGCGAGTATTAATAATAGAGGATGACATGATTCTGGCCTTGAGCCTTGAAATTATGTTAAAGAAAATTGGTTATAAGGAAGTTAAAAAAGCTCATACCGGAGAAAAGGCACTTGAAACAATTGTGGATTTTAAGCCGGATCTCATGCTTGTAGATATTTTTCTTGGTGCAGGTATTTCAGGGATAGATGTAGTGAAAAAGGTACAAGAAAACAGAGACGTGCCTGTCATTTACATTACAGGTAATTCAGACGACTACCATAGAAAGCAAGCAGACGAGACCGATTATTTAAGCTACATGGTGAAACCGATTACGTTCACGGAATTGAAAAAAGTTCTGCAGACAGAAAACGCGGAACAAACTTAATACTTAAAAATGGCTGTCAGCAAAACAGTAGACGAATCTGAGCAAAAGCGAATTGAAGCACTTCATGCCTACTCCGTTTTGGATACGGCTCCTGAAGAGAAGTTTGACGATTTGACCACACTTGCAGCAGACTTATGTGATGCACCCATTGCCAGAATTAACCTAATAGATACAAGTCGGCAGTGGGCTAAGTCTATTCACGGGATGTCTGAGGAGACACGTGAAGTTCCCAGAAATATTACCGTTTGCCAATACACTATTCAAAAAAATGAAGTTCTTGAAATTAAAAATTTGACTGAGGATTCTAGATTTAAGGATTTTTCGTATGTGAAAGAACATCCAAATCTGAGATACTATTTGGGAGCTCCACTTTTAGACCCGGATGGCTACGCTATCGGTGCTCTCTGTGTGCTGGACTATAAAGAGAGAGAAATGCCTGAAAAGCAGAAAAAACAGCTACAAATTCTGGCAGGAGAAGTGATGGCGCGCCTGGAGCTTCGTAAGCAAAACCACAAGCTTAAGGAACTGAATGAGCACAAGCTGAAATTGATGAAAATGCTTAGCCATGATATGCGCTCTCCGCTAAACGGTATTATCGGTATGAGCAATATGCTCAGTGAATTGGTTGAAGGAGATGAAGAAGCAGAGATGATCGAACTCATGGAGCAGAGCGCGATGCAGCTCAATCATATGATTGACGAAATATTGAGTTACTCCCTGATGGAGTCGAAAGGTTTTACGTTAAACTCCACTGAAGTAGATCTGAAAGCAGTCACTGAGTCAATGAAAAGGCTGTATCAACCCGTAGCAAAGTCGAAAAGTGTGGACTTGAACATAAGCTTAGATGCTGATGAAATGGTTTGTATTGACAAAGATAAATTTGAACAGATCTACGGCAACTTGCTGTCCAACGCGATTAAATTCACAAGATCAGGCGGACAGGTTCGGGGAGAAATTGAATTGAGGGATGGTGAAATAAAGCTTAAAGTTGAAGACAGCGGTGTAGGCATGGATGAAGATACGGCTTCGGATCTGTTTCAAAACGGTACTTCTGCGTCAACCGGTGGAACTTCGGGAGAGAAAAGTACAGGACTTGGTTTGGCGATCGTAAAATATTTTGTTGATCTTCATAATGGAGTAATCGATGTTAGTAGTGAGAAGGATAAGGGGACTACATTTTTGATTACTATACCATTAACCGAAGATTGTAAATAGAAATAGGACATTGACTGATAAAAACAGGGTATCAACAAAGGAAGAAGCTTTTAATAAAGCTGAGGGCATTCTCAAGAACAGTAACTTTTCGATCGTAGCATCTGATAAAAGCCGGCCTTGGGGTGGATTTTTTGTTATCGATGAGGAGCAGTCTGAAGCGTTCATCTCTGAGTTTTTCCCGGAATTAGACACGGATGATTTTTCAAAGTTTGATAAGCTGAGCCCGAAGCTCCTGATGGTGGCCCCTCAAAAGAGATTGAGCTGGCAGTATCATCACCGGCGCTCAGAAATCTGGAAAGTGATTGACGGCAAGGCAGGTGTGGTGGTCAGTAAAACCGATGAACAGACACCGGCAAAAACTTTGGAACTCGGGGATACCGTACGGCTGGCTCAAGGTGAAAGGCACCGATTGGTCGGGCTGGATAACTGGGCCATTATCGCTGAAATCTGGCAGCATACTGATCCCGAACATCCATCTGATGAGGATGATATTGTAAGGGTGGAAGATGATTTTGGCAGATAGATTCTTCTTATCGTCTGCACTTTTACAGTGAGATAATTAACGTGAGTTCGAGATATGGAAGTGACGCCAAAGTCCCCCTTCAAAAGGGGGACACTCTTTACCAAATCCAAAGTATTTACATCGAACTCAAATTAGTTAAGTGATTTTGGTATGAAGATTTGGATCTTTACTCTATCTATGGAAAAACCAAAAAACATCTTTCTAGATTTCCCCTTTTTAGATGTTGTGGGATAACGTTGCACAGACAAAATCATAGATCAATTCATTTTTCTTTACAGCCACGGAAACACGGAAAAACACGGAATAGAAGTAAGCAGAGGGATTTACACCCCTCCCTCTCCTTCGCTAAAGCTTCAGAGAGTACTCCCCTCAATGGGAGATCTTCTTTTTAAACTGAAGATCTTGCCACATACTCAGTTTATATTGGTTGGCATTCTCTCTTTATTTAATATTGTCTACTTAACTTTCCTTTAACCGGATCGCAAGATGTATCCATTCAAAATAGTTTTTTGTGCCTTTTGTTTGTCAGGGTTGAGTATCCTCTCATTACCGGAAAAAAGTTTGGCTCAGATTGGAATAGGAGGTGGACTGGATATTCGCAGTGAAGAGCCCACACACGGATACGGACTTCGCCTGGAGTACAGAATAATAAATTTACCACCGGTAGCAGATCTGAAAGTTCGTGCCCATGGAAGCTATTTTTCTGATACCCGGAAAAGGAGTTACACCGTAAACGGTTTGGTATCAGAAGTATTTGAAGAAAAATCCGCTTTCGATATTGGTGCAGCCATTATTGCCGGTATCAAGTTGGGACCGGTGGATCCCGTAGCCGGTATTGGTCTTGGTATTGACAGCTCTGAATTGGAGACAGCACGTAATGCACCCCGACCCAATCAGCTAAGAGGTATAAATGAAGAGAACTTATATTGGAATCTATTTTTTGGCGGAGAACTATCTATCATCCCCTACATAAAGCCGTTCTTTGAATATCGCTTTGTTCAGTTAATCAATCCCCAAAATATTGATATGAAAGATTCAGAAAGGTTTTCGCTGGGTATCATCTTTAGATTTTAGTTCGTTATTTATAGGTGCAGAGTCTTTTTGAAATTTCTGTATTTTACCGTTTATGAACTGTTTTCATTTACGTAATGTTTACCAATAACAAATTAATACAAGCGTAACCGTCTATGGCAAAAGTGGATACAGATATCCGCGAGCAGATCGAAATGTTCGATCTCGATAAGCAGCAAAAAACTGAGCTGACTGAACTGCTGGATCTATGCCATGCTTCTCTGGATGAAGTTGACGAAGAGCTTATTACAAGAGCTTTTAAGCTCTGTTGCCTGTCGCATCAGGATGTAAAGAGGGCGTCCGGTGAACCTTATTACCTGCACCCGGTTGAAGTTGCCAAGATTATGGCCGGCGATTTCAATATTGATGACGAATCGGTTACAGCCGCACTTCTTCATGATACGGTTGAAGATACCTCCGTTACTCTAGACCAGGCTGAAGAAGTTTTTGGTCCTGTGGTGATGAACCTCATCGATGGCGTGACGAAGATTTCAGGTGTTTTTGAAAGCCGGGACACCAAGCAGGCAGAAACCTTTATGAAACTGATCCTCTCCATGGCGGAGGACATTCGGGTGGTGTTGATTAAATTTGCCGATCGTTTGCACAATATGCGGACCATATCTGCACTTCCGCGACAAAAGCAGCTTAAGAAAGCGACTGAAACGATGGAGCTCTATGCTCCACTTGCTCACCGGTTCGGGCTTTTTAAAATCAAAAATGAATTTGAAGATTTATGCTTTAAGGTAATTGATCCGAACTCGTTCAAATTTATAGTTCGCAAACTGAAGGAGAAGAAGAATGCGCGGGAAGAATTTATCCGGCAGTTTATGGATCCTATTGAAAATGAGCTGAAGGAACAGGATTTCAACTTCGAAATTAAAGGCCGGCCAAAACATATCTACTCCATCTACAGGAAGATGCAGGCTCAGCAGAAACCTTTCGAGGAGATTTACGATCTTTTTGCGATAC
Organism: Rhodohalobacter sp.; assembly: GCF_034521535.1. Classification (GTDB taxonomy): domain Bacteria; phylum Bacteroidota; class Rhodothermia; order Balneolales; family Balneolaceae; genus Rhodohalobacter. Next base: position 192,827 of record NZ_JAXHMF010000010.1, read on the forward strand.
GCATTATCTTGGAAGATCCTCATCAAAAAGAGGATTGCTGGCGGGTTTATTCTGTTATTACGGACTGGTATACTCCTATTCCCAAAAGATTTCGTGATTTTATTTCTGTTCCCAAAGCGAACGGTTACCAATCCCTTCACACCACAGTAATTACCAAACAGGGGCGTAAAGTTGAGGTTCAGATACGAACCCGGAAAATGGATGATATTGCCGAACACGGAGTAGCGGCCCACTGGAAGTACAAGGAAGGTTCCAGCGGCGGCAGTGCAGAACTGGATAAGTTTGTTCACTGGGTGCGAGATGTTCTCGACAGCCCACGTCCGGATGCCGCCACAGATTTTGTGAAAGATTTTCAGCTTAATCTGTACCAGGACGAAATTTATGTATTTACGCCTCAGGGTGAATTGAAGACATTGCCTAAAGGCGCGTCCTGTATCGACTTTGCTTTTGAAATTCACAGTGAAATCGGTGAACGTGCAGTTGCGGCGAAGATCAACGGAAAGATGGTTCCTCTGCGTCAAAAGTTACACAGTGGAGATCAGGTTGAAATTATAACGGGCAACAAAATTAACCTGAACGCCGACTGGATCGAAGATGTGGTTACGCACAAAGCAAGAGCCCGGCTGCGCCAGTTTATCAAACAGAAAGAGTTGAAAGTTGCTGAAGAGGGCCGTGAACTCTGGGAGAAAAAGGCAGCCAAAGGAAAGATAGAGATTACCGATCAGGATTTGATGAAGGTTGCTCATCGCTTCAAATTTGAGAACACTCAGGAGATGTTTTATGAGATTGGAGCGGGTGTATTTGATGTTAAAGACCTCTACAAAGTTGTTAAAGAGCTGAAAAGCAAAGGCAGAATTGAGTCTGATGAAAAAGATGAGACAACCGTTGATGAAGATGAACTTCAGGAGAAATATATTTCCACAGCACGTTCTGTCGGAGATTCAAAAGCTCTTTTGGTAGAGGGTGAGTTAAGCGGTATTAAATATAACTATGCAAACTGTTGTAACCCGATTCCCGGAGATGAGGTGATCGGATTTATAAGCCGGAACGGTGACGTAAAAGTACATCGATCAAACTGTAAAAACGCTCACCACTTAATTCGTACCGATAGTGAAAGAATTATTGATGTGAGCTGGGCTAAAAATATTGATGATCAATTCTTAGGTGCGATTAGGGTTATTGGAGAGGACCGGGTTGGTTTAGTGAACGATATCACGGAGATCCTTTCAAAGTCGTTGAAAACCAATATGAAGAGTATCAACGTAAGCAGTGAGGGAGGAATGTTTGACGGAATTCTCACCATCTATGTCAGCGATTTAAAACATCTTGAAGAGATAATAAACCGTCTGGAGAGAATAGAGGGCATTAAAAATGTGACGCGCTACGAGTAGCGTCAGAGTAACGACTACGTGCAGTAGGCGTTTTTACGTATAGAAATATGTTTGATTCACCTATTTTTATTTTCAAATCTTTTATTAATAATTGCTTAAATATATAATACATTGTAATTGATGTATTTGGAGTGAAAACAAACAAACAAGAAAAAAGATGGTGACTTATACAAAACGTGATATCGTGCGAACAGTAGCCGACCAAATGGACGTACCGCTCAATCAGTCCGAACCGTGGGTAGATGCTGTGATAGATGCTCTAAGAAGTAAAATGCTTGCTGCAGATCCGACTTGCCGGATTGAACTTCGAGACTTCGGTGTATTTGAAGTTAAGGAGACCAAAGCCAAACCAAAGGCCAGAAATCCTAAAACCAACGAAGTGATTTATGTGCCTGCACACCGAAAAACTCATTTCAAACCAAGTAAGCGTTTGAAAAAATTCTTGAAGCAGCCGCTTGAAGAAGTAAAGAAAAAAAGTAACAAATAGGTGATTGGCTAATTTTGGCAGAATCCTCGGGATAGATGTTGGCGGAAAACGGGTTGGTATAGCCAGAACTGATCTTTTAAGAACAGTTGCGAATACCGTGGCAACATTTTCACCCGAGGACTCTTTTATCGAAATAGAAAGACAGATCAACGAAGAGGGACCTGTAATTGCTATTGTGGTGGGATGGCCGTTAACTCCGGATGGAGAGCCAACCAACGCTACACAGATGGCACAGGAGTACTACAACTATCTGATAAAACGATATAAGGATATCGAGATCCACAAGATGGACGAGCGCTACTCGACTAAACATGCAATGGAAGCGATGAAAGAGGCCGGTGTGTCCAGAAAACGTCGCGAAAAAAAAGGCAGGTTGGATCAGGCTGCTGCAGCCCTTATTTTACAAGAGTTTTTAGAAGCATATCCAGAATTATAATTTATCTATGTCTGTTTTACCCATTGTGACCTATAACGACCCGGTTTTGCGTGAAAAAACCAAGCCGGTAGAAGAAAACACCCAAGAGCTTCAAACCCTGATCGATGATATGTTTGATACGATGTACAACTCTCAGGGGGTTGGGCTTGCCGCACCTCAAATCGGTGAGAAGATTCAGCTTTTTGTGATGGACGTCGATGGCATCACGGATGAGCTTGAAGACGAGACAAGTCGCGGGCCATTGGTTATCATCAATCCAGAAATTGTGGAAACCGCCGGCGAAAAAGTGAAGATGGAAGAGGGCTGTTTGAGTATTCCCGATGTTCGGGATGATGTGGTTCGGCCCGAAAGAGTAACGATCGAGTATCTTGACCGCGACCTCAATACAAAACATATTGAAGCAGAAGGCTGGGAATCGAGGGTGATTCAGCATGAGTATGATCACCTTCAGGGAGTTCTTTTTTTGGATTACCTTAGTGCATTTAAAAAGCGTTTGCACAAGTCACTTCTTAAAAAGATTGATAAAGGCACGCTTAAAATCGAGTATCCCGTAGTTCCAAAAAAGTGAGCCGGTAAAATGAAAAAATTAAGGATCGTGTTTATGGGATCGCCCGACTTTGCGATTCCTTCTCTCGAAGCTCTTCATAAATCGGAACATGAAATTGTAGCTGTTGCCAGCAATCCGGATAAGCGGCGCGGCAGGGGTGGAAAGCCTCAGCCCACAGTAGTGAAGAAAAAAGCGATGGATCTGGATTACCCGACCATTGATGTTGAAGATCCAAAGTCGGATGAGTTTGCTGAGAAACTGATACGGCTCAAACCGGATTTACTGGTAGTGGTTGCCTTCCGCATTCTTCCGAATGATATTTTATCCATTCCCACCATTGGCTCTATCAATTTACACGCGTCTTTACTGCCCAAATATCGCGGTGCGGCGCCAATTCACTGGGCAATTATTAAGGGAGAAGAGGAGACAGGGTGCTCGGTATTTTTCCTGGATGAAAAAGTGGATACCGGTGAGATCATAGCGCAGTTCAAAACAGATATTGGGCCTATGGAAACAACCGGTGATGTTTATAATCGTTTGAAAGATAAAGGTGCAGAGCTGCTGAAAGATGCGGTGGATCAGATTGCAGAAGGAACTACAGAGGGAAAGCCTCAGAAGCACGAGGAGGCAACTCCGGCTCCAAAGTTATTTAAAGAGAATACCAAGATTGATTTTAATCAATCTGCCGAGGATGTACATAATTTGATTCGCGGGCTGAACCCTTTCCCGACTGCGTGGTGCAAGTTTGGTGATCAGAAACTCAATATTCACAGATCAAAGCCGGGCCCCAAAACATCAAACGCGAAACCGGGACAGCTTGTTGATCTTGACAACAGGCTGTATGTTCAGTGCGGTGACGGATTACTCGAACTTCTGGAGCTTCAACTGCCGGGTACAAAACGGCTGTCCGGAGTTGATTTCTTAAACGGATACGACACATCCGTTCAACTGAATTGATTTGGACACCGGGAGGTTTCATTAAAATATTTCTTTAAATGAAGTGTTCTATAATCCTGATTTTAATCCCTCTTTTCAGGGAAATCGCTGTTGCTTTAATGTGATTTATTTTAGATATACTGTTCAGAATTAACCGGGACAAAATTTTTTATTAAAACGCATTTTTTAAAACTATTAAACCATCATTATGGAGCTTTCGCCACTATTACAGGCCGCACGAAATGGGAATTTGAACGAGGTTCAAAATCATCATAAGAAAGGTGCGGATTTGAACGAGACGCACAAGAATGGCAATACTGCCCTGATCTATGCCGCCGAAAATGGTCATCTTGATATTGTAACGTATTTGATTGAACAGGGTGCAGATCCTGCGGTACAAACGAAAATGGGTGGAACGGCCCTGAATCGAGCTGCAGAGAATGGGAGCATAGATATCATGAAATACCTCCTGGAAAACGGAACACCCATTGGTGGTCTGGCACTGATTGTTGCGGCCCGGGAAGGCAATCTTTCTGTCGTAAAACTACTGGTTGAGGCCGGAGCTGATGTAAATGCTCAGCAGCGCTGGGGACAGACAGGTTTGATGCTGGCTGCACGTGAAGGGAATACCGATGTAGTAAAGTATTTGATTGAACAGGGTGCAAACGTACGTCTTAAGGATAAAAACGGCGATACGGCCTTGCACATCGCTCTGGACAATGACAATTCAGATATTGCAATGCAGCTGAAGCGTGCCGGTGCAAAAGCACAGATTAAAAAACAGGTAACTCCTGTAGTTGAGGATGATGAGGAAGACGATTCTGATGTTGATGATGTGGATGATCTGATCTCAGGTGATGATGAAGATATTCCCGATGACATCGATCTTGACTAGTTAAGCTATTTCAAATTATAGTAGTTCAGAAAAGCCTTTGAAGTAATCAAAGGCTTTTTTTGTGGGATTTACAGAACGAATCAAAATCTACGGTCTAAAATGCTGGTTCTTTAATGTAGATTTATGTGATTTTTTATATCGATTTGTAGGCTGTAAGTGTAAAACAACTCAGCGTGGGGCACAGCCCCTCGTCAATAGATTCATCAAATCAGATAGCAGGCTGAAAGCCTGCGAGAGGTGGAATGTCACAGCTTTCCGTTTCATCTTTGAAATGCCATGAAGAAGATGAATCCTTGAGAGAAGACGCCTGAGCTTCAACTTGTTACAGTATCACCAAGTCATTCACTTGACAAAAAAATCAACACAGCCAAAATTATTTTCTCACTCTAACCAAAATCTTTGCTTAGAAAGTATGATCTTGAATTTGAAAAAGCGCTCCCATCGTAAATTATTAAAAATGAGGAGCGTAACTTTGATGAAATAATGGATTGAGTGAATCTAAACCGTTATTTTATTGTTATAAATACTGCAAACAAGCAGATAATTTAAAATGAAAAGGAGTAAAATTTTATGGCTAAAGTAAAAGTTGGAATTAATGGGTTTGGACGGATCGGCCGACTGGTTATGCGATCTATCCTAAAATATCAGAGTGATGAGATTGAAGTTGTAGGAATTAACGACTTGACGGATACCAAAACACTTGCACATCTTTTTAAGTACGATTCTGTTCACGGGAAATTTGACGGCGAAGTATATGCCGATGGTGATAACATCGTAATTAACGGAAGTAAAATTGGTGTAACTGCTGAACGTGATCCCGTAAATCTGAAATGGGGCGAGCGCGGAGCTGAAGTCATTGTTGAGTCAACCGGAATATTTCGTGATGACAAAGGCGCTGCCAAGCATATTGAAGCCGGTGCAAAGAAAGTAATTATTTCTGCACCTGGTAGCGGCGATCTTCAAACCATTGTAATTGGCGTAAATGACGGTGAGATTGATAAAAGCCAAACCGTATATTCAAATGCGAGCTGTACAACAAACTGCCTCGCTCCTATGGTGAAGGTTCTGGATGATGCGTTTGGAGTAGAGCAAGGATTTATGACAACGATTCACGCCTACACCGGCGATCAACAGATCGTTGACGGTCCTCACAAAGATCTTCGCAGAGCCCGTGCCGCGGCCGCTAACATCGTGCCAACAACAACAGGCGCCGCTGCAGCTGTAGGACTTGTACTTCCTCATCTGGATGGTAAACTGGACGGAATGGCTGTTCGAGTACCTGTGCCCGACGGATCACTTACAGACTTTACCGCTGTTGTGAGTAAAGACGTAACCGAAGAGCAAGTTCAGGAAGCGTTCAAAAAAGCTGCTAAAGGTGAGATGAAAGGCGTTCTTGAATTTAGTGATGAGCCGCTTGTTTCTACCGACATCGTTGGAAATCCACATTCATGCATTTTCGATAGCTTGTCTACGAAAGTAGATGGAAAAGTTGTGAAAATTGTTGGATGGTACGATAATGAAGCCGGTTACTCAGCACGTACGGCAGAATTGGTTACAAAGATTGTTTAATCACAATCAATTTTAGATAATACGTTTATACGTAGATTATTGACCCGCATGGAAATCCGTGCGGGTTTTTTTATACATATCCTACCTTTTACTATTTTGCATGAGATGTATGAAAACTACAGGTTAAACCAACTGCTACTTAATTATACTTCTATGAGAATTTCAAAGGCTATATCATCACTTTTATTATTCATCTTTTGTGTTCCTGTACTGGTTGCTCAGTCAATTCAAATAGACCGGGTTGAGCCGGAAAACTGGTGGATTGGTTTTCAGGAGCCTGAAGTGCAGCTGCTGGTTTATGGAGACAATATACAGACCGCAATTCCATCCGTAGACTATCCGGGTGTAACCATTGAGCGCATTACTCTGGTTGAAAATCCTAATTATCAGTTTGTTACACTTCGAATTCACGATGAGGCGGAGGCGGGAACCGTGGAGCTGGAATTTAACCGGGGAGAGTACTCCTACACCCATCCATACGAAATTAGAGAGCGAAGCAGCGATCCGAACCGCAATCAGGGTTTCGATTCAACCGATTTGATCTACCTTTTGATGCCGGATCGATTTGCCAACGGTAATCCCGAAAATGATAACATTCCGGGCATGCTTGAAGGCGTGAACAGGGATAATCCGAATGCCAGACACGGAGGCGACATTCAGGGTGTGATCGACAATCTTGACTACCTGGACAATCTTGGTATGACCGCAGTTTGGTTTACACCTATCATCGAAAACGATATGCCGCCGGAGTACGGTGCGTATCACGGGTATGCCGCGACCGATATGTATCGCGTGGACCGCAGATTTGGAACCAATGAAAAATACTTGGAGCTGATCGATAAAGCCCACGATATGGGATTGAAAGTGATCATGGATATGATTCACAACCACGTGGGAACCGAGCACTGGTTCGTAAAAGATCAGCCAACATCTGACTGGGTACACGACTTAGAAGAGGTTGGAACAACCAACTATCGTGCATCAACGGTGATGGATCCTTATGCTTCTGATTTTGATCAAAGTGCCATGGTGAAAGGGTGGTTTGTGAAGGATATGCCCGACATGGATCAGCGAAATGAACTGGTGGCGAATTACCTGATTCAAAATACATTGTGGTGGATCGAGTATTCCGGAATTGACGGAATTCGTATGGATACTCATCCGTATCCTTACAAGGAGTATATGGCAGAATGGAGTCGCCGCGTGCTGGAGGAGTTTCCCGATTTTAATATGGTGGGCGAGGCATGGATGTCCAATCCTCCGGCAACAGCCTATTGGCAGACCGGTTTTCCGAGCCCGGACGGGTATGAGAGCTATCTGCCCAGCGTAACCGATTTCCCACTTTATGATGCAATTGCGTCAGGCCTGAATGAAGATGCAGCCTGGGATCGCGGGATTTACAAACTGTATGATATTTTGAGTCAGGACTTTCTGTTTCCGAATCCCAATCTGAACGTGATTTTCCCCGGCAACCACGATCTGGATCGAATTTTCTCTGTATTGGGTGAAGACTACGGGAAATTTAAAATTGCACTTAGTTTTGTGTTGACTACACGCGGCATTCCGCAGCTCTACTACGGAGATGAAATTCTGATGACCGGCGGCGGCCCCGACGGACTGAAGCGAAAAGACTTTCCCGGCGGTTGGGAGGAAGATGCGATCGATGGATTTACGGCTGAGGGCCGGCAGGAACTGGCTGAGGAGACCGGATTTCCTGTGGTGGAGTCACATGAGTTTTTGACCCGCGTTGCAAACTGGCGCCAGGACAAAGATGTGATTCATAACGGAGAACTGACACATTTTCTCCCACAGAATAATGTCTACGTCTATTTCCGACATAATGATGAGGAGACGGTGATGGTGGTTCTGAACGCGAATGAAGAGGCCCAAGAGTTGGACCTGAACCGATTCTCAGAACTGATCGATGGACACACCGAAGGGTATGATGTTGCAAACGATCAAACCGTTCAACTCGGAGAAGTGCTCGAAGTGGATGCGCTGGAAGCGATGATTATTGAGCTTGAGTAATGTAATTTGAAAAGTGAAATGTTAGAAATTCCCCCTTTGAAGGGGGATTTAGGGGGATGATTCTTTGAGTGGTAATCAGTCTCTATTACTCAAGTTTCAATCACAGTAGCTTTTGCTGAAATGATTTTTGTACAGGCAAAAATAAATTGTAAACAGTTGCCACTTTTTTAACCTCCCCTTAATCCCCTCCTTGAAAAGGAGGGGAAATTTGTTTCTCATATCAATTGAAGAATTATGAGGCCTCAAATCTCAGATCTACTTCTTTATTGGTTGTAAACATTCAATTTTGGCTTTGAATGAAAATCTTTTCATCCCCCATTGCCCCCTTCAAAGAGGGACACGTCGCGCCTCAAATCTCAGGTCTCAAGTCTCAGATCTATTTCTTAATTTCAAAACTACTTGTCACTTTTGCTGTCTTCTCCAGGGTTTTGGTAACGGAGCAGTACTTGCCGAGTGAAAGATCTATGGCTTTTTCTACCTGTTTTTGATCCAGATCGCCTTTGAAGATGTAGTGCAGGTGAATTTCTGAGAACTCTGTGTAGGTTCCTTTTTTGATTCGTTCGCCGGTTACTTCAATCTGAATGTCTTCCGGATTTTGGCGCTTCTTTTTCAGGATCCCGATGATATCGATTGTTGAACACCCGCCTGCGGCCGCCAGAAGCATCTGCATGGGCCTGAAGCCACCGTTAATGCCACCAATGTCATCCGAGCCATCCATCTGAAGGGTTGCTCCGTCCTCATTTTTAGCTTCCATGTGGACATCATCGTTCAGGCGTTGAATTGTAATTTTCATACTGTTAAAACTGATTTTTGGTTGAGTGATTTATTCTTCAGATAATAACGAAATTTCAGGAGGGATGGCAGGCGGATCGTTTGATCAAGCTGTTTAAGCTGTGTAAACCTGAATGACTGGTTAAAAAATATTTTTTTCACCCCATTATTTAACATTCGGGATTTTTATTTAACCAGATGGTATTTCTAATTGCTGAATTAGAGGCACTCAACTATTATATAACCGGTTTAAGAGCTAAGCTTAAATTGAGTAATTACATGTTATATAGCTTAATATAGGGATAGCAAAATAATATAATGTAAAAAGCATTATAGAACTTAAGAGGCCTTGCTCTTCTATTACAGACTCTTAAGTAATTTTTAAGCTTTAGCGGGTAGACATTTCATTACGATCTAAAACTATTCTATATCAAGTCATAGTCCATTTCTTAGAACTATAAACGCTTTTAGCTTTTCTAAAAGTTGATGCTATAAAGTTTTTTGTGACTTTTCGGCCCTTTCTGCGACTACAATATCTCAACGACATAATAATCTCTAATTAAACAAATTAACTTGTTATGAGTACTGACGTTAAAATTTTGCAATCATCATGCTGCGCAAGTGGTTCACCAATTAAAGAACGAATCAAAAAAATTGCTGCTGAAAACAGCATAGAAATATCGATTGAAGAGTTATCAGACATACAAGAAACAGCTAAATATGGTACTACGGCCTTTCCCTCGTTGGTAGTGGACGGAGAAGTTTATGACTATAAAAAATTGTCATCTGATAAAGAAATATTGTCAATTTTGAATCAATAATTGAGCACGCTAACAATGGAACAATTGACTAATCTCTTTTCGAGTTTTGCAGATTATATTGTCTATAGTTTGCTTGGATTGGAAAAAGCAGGGCTGTTTTCTACAGCCCTGCAATATTTTATCACTACATTTATTTTGATATCTGTACTGGTGATTTTGGTTACATACATTATGGGTATTGTGACCAGCTATTTGCCAATGGATAAAATCAGGAAATATCTGGAAAGGCATAAAAAAACGGGGGTGGGGAATATTATGGCCTCGGCATTAGGCGCTATTACCCCTTTTTGTTCCTGTTCTTCTATTCCACTATTCGTGGGCATGATGCAGGCAAAAATACCGGTGGGTATAGCTCTGTCTTTTTTAATTACTTCTCCTTTAGTTAATGAAATAGCAATTGCTCTATTTTGGGTGACTTATGGGTGGAAAATTACAGTCATCTATATTATATCAGGAATTTTATTGGGGATATTGGGCGGTATTATATTAGAAAAGCTGGGTATGGCTAAATATGTAGCCGATTGGTTGCAGGATCTAGATAAAAATAACACCCAGGTTAAAGACGATGAGCGATCATTTCTTAAGCGGATACCTGAAATAAATGCAGAAGCCTTACAGACAACAAAAAATTTAATGCCCTATATTTTTGTTGGCATCGCCATTGGAGCGTTTATTCACGGCTATGTTCCACAATCATTTTTCGAAAATTATATTTCAGAAAGCAACCCTTTTGCCGTACCCATTGCGGTTGTGCTTGCTATTCCGCTGTATATTGATGCGGTTGGGGTTCTGCCAGTTATAGAATCACTGGTTAATAAAGGAGTTCCTCTTGGTACCGCAATTGCTTTTATGATGGCTTCGATAGGCCTGTCACTTCCAGAAGCTCTTTTGTTAAAAAAAGTGATGAAGAAAAAATTGATTGTTGCATTTTTCACCACCATTGGAATAGGAATGATCTTGTCAGGTTATTTATTTAACCTTGTAATGTAAGTGAAAAAGAAGTTTATGAAGATTTATGATACTATCATAATAGGTGGTGGGCAAGCGGGGTTATCTGTTGCTTATTATTTGCGAAGGAGTGATCTAGACTATCTTGTTTTGTACGATCACAAAGAAGCTGGAGGTTCCTGGTTGGAAACCTGGGATAGTTTAAAATTAGGGTCTTATAAAGTATTCTGTTTGCTTTGCAGTTGGTATGATTCTTTCCGGCCACATTTTTAACCTGATATTTTAATTAGATAATTTCTAATCATGGATGATCAATCATTGGATATCAGTAGCACGGCAAAGGAATTTTATTCTTACTTGAATAATTATATATCGAAAAAAGTAGGCGATCCCCATATTGCTAAAGATTTGACACAGGAAGTCATGTATCGACTAGCTAAAGCAGATGATGAGAATCGGAAAATCCAGAACGTAAAGGCTTGGCTTTTCCAAACAACCCGTCATGTAGTGGCCGACTATTATCGCTATAAAAATAATAGTCCGGTTGAGGATATCCGCAGCAATTTTTCGACAAATTCAACCACGGTAGAGGCGCCTCCGTTATCTGAAGTTGATTTTCTTATTCCCATGATTAAGTTGCTGCCAGATACCTATAGCCGTCCGTTGCTGATGAGTGATATTAAAGAGCTTCCTCAAAAAGAAATTGCAGAGAAGCTAAACATTGGGCTCTCGGCTACTAAAATGCGCATCAAGAGAGGACGAGAAAAACTACATGATCTATTTACTATTTGCTGTGATATAGAGTTCAGTTCAAATGGAGATTTTGTTAGCTGTACTGTCAAAGATCATTGCGAACCATTGCAGAAGTTTCGAGAAGAATTGTGTAAGGAAAATAGATGCTAAGCAAATTCTTGTTATCGATCCTATCATATAGCGCCATATAACCCGATTTTAGTTTTTCAGCGGCCTGCCTCGAGCAGAGCTTTCATCTATGGCGATCTTGTAGGTCAAAGTCTGTTCTGCACCTCTCCGGCATGATAACACGAACATAGAGCGCTGGGCCGCAAAAACCGAGGGCGCGCCCCTCAGGATTATTTCGTCGTGTTGCACTTATTACTTGAACTCAGAGGATAAAGATTCAACATTGTTTCGAGACAACTTGACTGGAAACCAATGAACGATCGATATGAATGGAATATCCAGAAATTCGTCATATTCGAAAATATACTTACCGGCCTTGAAAGTGAACTTGAATTGAAAATAATTTTACGATTTTTAGATGGACTTCCAAAGGTGTTTATCAATACGGCGGAATAGTAATGGAAGTAATTGAATAGACAGACTAAAGAACTAGCTCTAGAACAATGGCTTAATATTATACCGGACGTGACGAGGCTTTGATTTAACGCTGTTACTTGTTTAAAAAAAATAGCCGTTTATTAATGATAAGACCTCTGTGCCCGGCCACGGCCGTAAACCGGACGTGCCTCGCCAATTCTTGCCAGCTTCCATTTTTATAGTTACTCTTTCATTTGAAAACAATTTCATCGCGCTGGTGCACGCAGCTTATGCGCAATGTCGTTATGTTTCTCAATAGGATACTCATCAATGTAAGATATCCTTTCTCCTTTCTCTCGAAATTTTCCACTTGACAATGTTCGCATATATGCTAACCTTAACTTATGCGCGTTATTAAATTCTACAGGACCGAATCCGACAATTGCCCGGTGGAAGATTTTTTAAAAGATCTTCCTGATAAGCAATCCAAAAAGATTGCCTGGACATTGCGAGTAGTTCGGGATCTTGAACAAGTGCCAACGCAGTATTTAAAAAAGCTCAAAAGCACGGACGATATTTGGGAAGTTCGGGCAACTCTTGGAAACAATACGTTTCGATTACTGGGCTTTTTTGACGGTCCAAAACTGATTGTATTGACCAGTGGGTTTGCCAAGAAAACAAATAAGGTTCCAAAACAGGAAATTGAAACGGCTGAAGAGCGGAAACGTGATTATTACCGGAGGAAAGAACAATGAGTAAAGATGATTTAGAAATTTTTATCGATAAGAAGAAAGCGGCAAGTTCCGAGTTTGCGGAGAATTTTGAGGAAGGATATCTGAATTTTAAAATCGGAGTGATTCTTCGTCAGGCTCGAGAAAATATGGGTGTAACTCAGGCTGATGTCGCTGAAAAACTAAATACAACGAAGTCTGTGATTTCCAGAATGGAAAACCATGCTGAAGATATTAAGCTTTCTACGCTTACCAAATATGCACAAGCGTTGGGTAAAAAAGTAAAGCTCGAAATCCAGTAAATTCAAAACATAACTAGCAATTCCTGTTGACGGGTTCGTGTTGATTGCACGACTTTTGAGTTGATTGCCCTGCAGCAGAATTGCCAAACCGTTATAAGGCTTAACCCACACTTTACAATCCTAAATCAAAAATTCATCCGGAATGAAGAAATTGTTATTCATCATTTTATTACTAATATCATCAATTAAAGTGAGCGCTCAAGAAACACAAAAAGTTTGGCGGACGAACTTTATAAACCCGGGTTTTGAGTATGAACATACGATTACCTCTGAGTCCACCTTCTCAATAAACATAGGAGTTGGGTATAGTGGTTCTTATCCGAACTTGAGCACAACGTCTTTCCAAACGGGTGGTTTATATGCTATTGCTCCTTTTGCCGACTTGCAGTGGAAACGATTCTATAATCTTCAAAAAAGAGCAAATAAAAATAAAGTTACTGATGATAACTCAGGAAATTTTATCTCCATAAGATTTAGAACCAGAGGAAAGTCTATTGACGATAATTTTATTCGCAAAGCGAATTACGATTTTGCGATTGGACCAACGTGGGGTATACAGCGGTCTTTCGGCAATTTTCATTTATTGGTAGATGTAGGTCCTCAATTTTACTTTGATTCAAATGGGAATAGCGGATTTTGGCCTTTAATGCCTCAAATTAATTTTGGGTTCAATCTATAAAAGGTACGCCCTAAACATGCACATTACGTAGGACTTGCATTGCAGTCGGCTGCCGGTTTCGTTTGGACGGTTTCTGAAGTACATTAAAAACAAAATCGACGTTATTTTGCATGCCCATTGTGCGCTATGTTTTTAGTGGTACTGAATAGTTATTATTCTTAAAAAATGAATATTCTTACAGCAGAAAAAGTTGTGAAGGCTTACTCTAAAAATAGGAAGAGCCGCCCATTCCGATTGGAGATCGAACAGTTTAATCTTGAGCAGGGTAATTTTTCTGCGATTTTAGGTCCCAACGGTTCAGGAAAAACAACATTTCTGAAAGCAATTCTTGATCTGAGGTTTTTGTCAGAAGGGTATATTCAGATTAATGGGATCGATCACAGAGATAAATCAGCAAGGAAGGCAGTATCATACCTGCCGGAGGTTTTTTCGTTTCCGGATGATGTGAGCGTGAAAACGATGTTGCTAGATTTTGGCAGTATAGAGATTACGGATCGTGAATATCTGGAAGATAGGATTACCAGCCTTGCTCAAAAATTAAAGGCGGACTTTCTCGATAAAAAGATTAAAGAACTGTCAAAAGGAATGCGTCAAACCACAGCGCTCCTCCATACTTTTTTAACTGAAAGAAGATTGTATATCCTTGATGAGCCTTTTAACGGTCTGGATGCCGTTCAGAAAAAAGTGGTGATGGACTTTCTCCTGGGCCTGAAAGAGAAAGAAAAAATATCGGTTTTGATAACAACTCATATATTGCCAGACATTGATAAAATTTGCGATACCATTCACCTGATCCGGGATGGTAATATTTTTAAAAGTGCATCCAATAATCATATTGCAGAAAAGTTTGGTTCGGTCGAGCAGTTTTACCTGGAACAGTTTGGAGAGGGGGCTGTGTTATGACTCGATTTATCACCATACAGCTATTACGGAATAAAATCCTGATGGCATGGCCGGCAATGACCCTTTTATGTGTGCTTTTACTTTTATGGTATGGTGATGCGATAATTTCTGATCAGCAGGAAGCCGCAATTCAAATTGGTAATCTTATGCTTCCTCAGTGGCAAATTGTCACTTCGTATATAACCTTAATTGGGTTGATTGTTTTAATTTCATTTCCAGCTTTTTTAATCGAAAATCTTCGGCCGGAGAGGGCGTCCCTATTATTTTCGAAACCAATTTCCCGCACTCAGTTTTTTGGTTCGGCGTTTGCCGGAAGTATGATTGTTACCGTACTGTATACAATCGTAACAGCCGGCTTGGTTCTTATCTTTTTCCTGGTAAAAGGAGCCGGGGTACCCGGAACACTGCTGGTGGGCATTCTTGCACTTCCTCTACTTGTATTGCCCTATTTTGTTACTGTTCTATTGCTTGCCATAGTTACTAAAAATTATCTGATTACTTTCTTTCTCGGATATGTCATTACAGCACTGTCCACTTTTTTGTTGGTAGCTGAGGAGCTGTTTATTGCTTCAGGAATAGAATCTCAGCTGCTTTTTATAGCAATTACAACAGGTAATTATGTAGTGCCCGGTGTTGGACCGGCCTATGAGTTGCTTTCGATTATTGTTAATCCGGAATCAATTACAGTGGATGAGGGCTTAAATTTCACCTCTATTTCATTGCACTATCTGGCATCCATGGTACCGTTTACCGGCCTATCCTATTATTTGATCAATAAACAGGAGTTCTAGATTTTTTCTATTTATACAGCTAATGCATAGATAGTAACTTTAATGGTATAGAGAAGATTTGTGAGACAGGTTTGGGAATCAGAACGTAGAATTGGCAATTGTTTCTTCAAAAACTTTTGCCCGAAAATCATTACGTGAGTTTTGGACCAATTATTCGGATAGCGAAGATGCTTTAAAGTCGTGGTTTTCTGAAGCGTCCCGAATAGATCGGGATCAATGGGAATCACCTGCTGACATAAAGAATAACTATCCACATGCCAGTATTCTTCTTAACAATCGAGTGGTTTTCAATATCAAGGGCAATAATTATCGGTTAGTAGTCAAAATTAATTATGACTACGGACAGGTATTCATCCGTTTTGTAGTTACTCATGCCGAATACGATCCCGCTAAGCGGGAATGCAACGACAATTTAAAGCGGATTTTAATTATGCAGATTAAACCTATACATAATGAAGACGATCATCAAAAAGCATTAGATCGTATTGAAGAAATTTTTGATGCCAAGCCCGGAAGTGAAAAAGCTGACGAACTGGAAATATTGGGAATTTTAGTAGATGAATACGAAAAAAATCACTTCCCCATTGAAGCTCCCAAACCTGTAGAAGCTATCAAGTTTAGAATGGGCCAGCTTGGACTTGAGCAAAAAGATTTAGCAAAAATATTAGGTTCGAAATCAAGGGCAAGTGAAATCCTGTCAGGTAAACGATCGCTTTCTCTTGGTCAAATTAAACTACTGTACAAAAAGCTTGGTATTCCGGCTGAAATATTGATTCAAGAACAAGAACAGGTTACATAACCAGCCTCGAACCATCGGGGCTAACGGGTTAGCGTTATCTGCTCGACTTTAATGTTGATCGCCCCGCAGCAGAAATGCCAAACCGTTAAGTTTCCTTTAATTTATACTTTTCAGAATTTTTCGACTGAATGAATTGCTTTCCACAACGTTTTTAATCAACTTAGATAGCAACTAATAAACTTCATGACGATGGATAAATCATTAATAGACGAGCTTTCTCAGCTCAAAAAAAGCGAAAAATTAATTCTGGTTGAAGCGTTGTGGGATTCTATTGCGTCAGACCCATCGGAAGTGGAAGTTCCGGAGCATCACAAAGCAATTATTACAGAACGGCTTAAAACGCTTGAAAAGGACAAAGAATCGGGATCAAGCTGGGAGAAAGTCCGCCAAAAATATTTATAAACTACTGTGCCTTTATCACTAATACTTACCGAAAAGGCAGAAGAAGATTTAGATGATGCTTACTATTGGTATGAAGAAAGAGAATCTGGGTTGGGCAAAGAGGTTATTCGATGTATTGATACCAAAATTGCGAATATAAACCGTCATCCTCTTCAACACTCAGTCGTTCAAAATAAAAATGTTCGGCGAGCGCTTGTCGACAAATTTCCCTTTTCTATCTATTTCGAAATTGAAGAAGAGTTAATTACCATCTTTGCAATTCTTCATCAAAGAAGAAGTCCCGATTACTGGAAGTCGAGAATATAAACATGGAAACTTAACAAGCGTTAAGTACTCTTAGATTCAGGCTGCTTCAATCTCACCTTCTAAAAAATTTTCCCGATCTGTTTTTTCGATGTCCCAAGGAGGAGAAGAATTTGAATAGTGGGTGATATAACCAATTTTTCAACGGGGTCCTGGACGCTGTTTGGTCTATCAAAAATTGTGATAAATAGAAATTTCTAGTCTTCATTACATTATTAGCCAACAAGGCTCAGCCGCAGAAACGCATGGGCCATAAGTCACAACTCCTAAAACCTCCACCCTGCACAATTGCGACAAAGTGTGTACTTTGATTTAAAAGTGATATTTGAAGAATATCAGAGATATAACTATCGCAAAACTTATCGCTCATCTATGAAAAACTCAGCTTCTCAATCACAGTTAGACCAAATGTACACCGCCGCATTTCAGCAAAACTGGGACAGTCCGCTTTTTACGGATTACGGCGGTGAAACATCTACTTATGGTGAAGTTGCCAATCAGATTGAAGGACTGAAAATCACCCTGAGTGAAGCGGGATTGAAGCCCGGAGATAAGGTTGCGATCTACGCCCGAAATTCGTCAAACTGGGCTACAGTATTTTTCTCAATCATGGCATTTAAAGGTGTGATAGTCCCTATTCTGCCGGATTTTACGCCTGAGAACGCGCATCATATTTTAAAGCACTCCGGCGCGAAAGCACTATTCGTGGCAGACTCTCTATTTGCGAACCTGAACTCATCGGAGCTAAAAGATTTAAATCTTATCGTTTCCACGGATGATTTTAAAATTCTGAATAAAAAATCAGATTCATCATCGCAGTCGGCAATGGATCATTCAGCGAGTGTGGAGAAGCAGGATTTTGCGTTTCCAAAACGGGATGATGAAGATCTTTTGGTCCTTTCATACACGTCAGGTTCCATGGGTTTTTCGAAAGGTGTGATGCTACCGGTGCGGAGTATTGAATCAAATATTATTTATGCGCGGGAGAATATGCCGCTTAAAGCCGGCGACCGTATTGTCTCCATTTTACCCATGGCGCACATATTCGGTCTGGCGTTTGAGAATCTTTTTCCAACCTCAATGGGGTGCCACATTACATTTCTGACCAAAGTACCGACTCCGCAGATACTTTTGAAAGCGCTTGGAGAGGTTAAGCCACATCTCATTTTGCTGGTTCCGCTGATTATTGAAAAGATCTACAAAAAGCGAATCGTGCCCTCACTTGAAAAGCCTGCGATTAAAGCGCTGTTGGCTATACCGGGAATCAGGAACCTGATCTATAAAAAAACGCGAAAAAGCCTGATTGAGAGTTTTGGCGGTAACTTCCATGAAGCGGTTGTTGGCGGAGCGGCATTAAGTCCTGAAGTGGAGTCGTTTTTCCGAAAAATTGAATTCCCTTTTACGATCGGCTACGGAATGACAGAATGCGGGCCGCTGATCAGCTACGCACCTCATGATGTGACAAAAAAAGGATCATCAGGTAAGCTGGTCGACCGGATGGAAGTACGGATAGACAGTGAAAAACCATATGAGGAAGCCGGTGAAATTCAGGTAAAAGGCCGGAATTTGATGCTGGGTTACTATAACAATAAAAAAGCCAACGAGCAGGCCTTTACAAAAGATGGCTGGTTCAAGACGGGAGACCTGGGGATTACCGATGACCGAGAATTTTATCTTCATTAAAGGCCGCAAAAAAAATATGCTATTGGGGCCGAGCGGTCAAAATGTATATCCAGAAGAGCTGGAGTCGCGGCTTATGAACTTTCCGTTTATTCAGGAGTGTGTAATCATACAGCGCAATAACCGGTTGGTGGCTAAAGTTTATCCGGATGCTGAAATGATGAATTCAACCGGGACAAAAGAGGAGGACCTTGATGATATCATGGAGAAAACGCGCCGATCCTATAATAAAGCTGTAGCGTCTTACGAACAGCTGACGGGCATTGAACTTGTAGATCAGGAGTTCGAAAAAACACCGAAGAAAAATATCAAACGCTTTTTATATACCTGATATCATATCTGCGTGAAGCGTTCAGGATTTCATTTAAACTGTTTATTGATCATCGGAATAGAATGATGCAGATTAAAACTGATTTCCTTATTTCTCTCGCAGAGCTACGCAGATGAATCCGCTGAGTTTCGCAGAAATTCCCAGGTGAAACCGATGACAATCTATAAACTAGAGTGGCATAGGTGAATAGACTTCTCTAAATTTTAGATGGAAAGGTCGGATATAAACGGCCAGTGAAAATCAAAAAAGAAATTCATCATGGATAGAAAAGAGTGGCTGCTTAAAACTTCACTTTATACGGCGGGAAGTTTAGTTTTGGTGCAAAATCCGTTATCGCGCCTGTTGGGCCGGACAAAACGAGTAAACGAACCCATACCTGTAGAGATAAAGGAGGAGAATGGTTCATTTCAAATGTACAGGGGCGGTGAACCTTATTACATAAACGGAGCCGGAGGTGGCGGGCATCTCGAACTTCTTGCTTCAGTCGGCGGTAATTCGATTCGAAGGTGGAGTACAGGTCCGGATACGATGAACCTTCTGGACAGGGCACACCGCAACGGAATATCCGTTTGCCTGGGATTAAATATGGGAAGTGAGCGGCATGGTTTTGATTATGATGATGAGGAAGCCGTTGCATCGCAGCTGGAAAGAATGCGCGGTGAGGTTCTGAAATACAAGGATCATCCGGCTGTTCTGGTGTGGGGAATCGGTAATGAACTGAACCTCAACTATACAAATACCAATATGTGGCACGCGGTTAATGATGTTTCAAAAATGATTCATGAGGAAGACCCTTATCATTTAACCACAACCATGATGGCAGGTATCAATCAAGAGAGAATAGACCATATCAAAGAGAAGTGCAGCGATCTGGATTTGTTGTCCATCAACACCTACGGGAGCCTTCCACTTCTTCCCGAAAACATACGGAAATTTGGCTGGAATAAAGCCTATATAGTCACAGAATGGGGTCCTACGGGTCACTGGGAATCACCTCGCACGGAATGGGATGTTGCCATCGAAGAAACATCAACCGTGAAAGCGGAGCTCTACAAGGATCGCTATCAGGCTTCGATGGGATCGGATAGTGCAAAATGCCTGGGGTCTTATGTGTTTTTGTGGGGGCAAAAGCAGGAGAGGACACATACCTGGTACGGAATGTTTTTGGAAAACGGTGATCCCATAGAGGTGGTCGATTCGATGCAGTATAATTGGACCGGTAAATGGCCGGAAAAACGCTCACCCGGAATTGATGACTACCGGCTTGACGGGAAGACAGCGCTCGAAAGTGTCTACTTGAAAGCGGGTCAGCAGGTTGAAGCGGAGGTCTTTCCAATTAACCGGTCTTCAGGAAATATAGCGGTTGAATGGGAAGTTTTTCACGAGAGCACCGATCTGCAGCTTGGCGGTGACCGGGAAGAGAAACCTCCAAAGGTGGAAGGAGTTCTTAGCCGGGGTGGAGGAACTACGGTACGACTAAATGCACCGGAAAAGGAGGGAGCTTATCGCATCTTTGTCTATTTGGAAGATGAGGATATTAATCGTGTGGCAACAGCAAATATTCCGTTTTACGTGCGTGATTAATCTTGATGCTGTATAAGAGTATTGACCTGTAAAATATAAAGGATGTGAGATTGGGATAAGGGTTTCCCCTGCGTATAAGATTTTGTCTCAAAGTATTATCTGGGAGGGGTCTGAGGCCTGATATTACCCATATGAATTTGGAATAATTTAAAATGTTTTCTGTAATACTTTTGGGCCGCCAAAAGTATTCAAAAGCTCCCGGTCGGTGATTGCTTCCGGGCCTGGTTTGCCCGCGCGGTTACACAACATCGATTGCTCCCAAAAGGGAGCCGATATTGTGATGTCTCCCGCGCTTTGGTGCAAACCATGCTAATCCTCCACCAATCAAGGCCGGAGGATTTTTTCGTTCCTTTTAAAAAATGTTTGTGTTAAAAATTGAATCAAGATTTTATTAATTATAAAAACGAACACTTAATTAATTGACTTCAAAACAGGAAATTAAGGGACTTATTATGTTGCTAAATTGATTTATATATATGAACTCACGTTAAATTTGAATAGGGAATTCTTTTTGTGATTTCTCTATTGTTAGTGGTGGGTAACGGCATGGCAAGATCGTTCACCTTATTGTCATTTTTAAATCAGACTTCTAATGGAATCTATTCTTATATCCTTGCAGGAAACGCAGGTCATTGTAATGATCGTCATCTTACTGCTTCTTTTTATGTGGGAATCCCTGCATCCTTTTTACGCATATTTTAGCGGATCATTTAAAACCCGGGGAAAACATGCTTTTCGCAATTTGATAGTCGGCTCTATAAACGGGCTGATGGTAAGCCTGGTTTTTGTCGGGCTTTGGCTAACGGCTTCACTTTGGGCTGAGGAGGCCCGGTTTGGAATCATGCACTGGCTTGAAGAGGGGCTGGGAATTCCTCTTTGGGCGCACGCCGTGGGAGCGGTATTTCTTCTCGACTTCTGGACCTACACATGGCATCGATTAAATCACGAAGTGCCCTTTTTCTGGCGGTTCCACAGTGTTCATCATTCCGATAACAAAATGGATGTAACCACCGCCAGTCGCTTTCACCTGGGAGAAATTTTCTTGTCCTCACTATTTCGTATTCCTCTCATTGCCTTATTTGGCGTGTATCTCTGGGAGCTGGTTCTGTACGAAATCGTGATGTTTGCCGTGGTACAGTTCCATCATGCCAATGTTGGCCTGCCTGAAAAGTACGACCGGATACTTCGCACTGTAATCGTTACCCCGAACATGCACCGGGTTCACCATTCACGATGGCAGCCGGAAACGGATTCAAACTATAGCTCCCTGTTTTCATTCTGGGACCGCATAGCCCGAACGTTTCGGATCAACCCAAAGCCTGAAACCATTCAATTAGGCCTTGATCAGCTCGATCGTGATGAAGATCAAACGGTGAAGGGAATGTTTAAAACTCCTCTGAAAAAGCAGGATTAAATCCGAAATGTGCTGAAGGTTCGAACAAGACGAATCTGACTTCCGTCAGTAAAGTTGACGGCTCATAAATCAAATCAAGAAGTCGTGGTATTATTTAATCTGTTCACATTTAATTACTTACCTCGTTAATCAATCACTGTGGCGCTAATTTTTGTTATTAGGATGAGGTCAGCAAATATGATGCATAGTAAGTTCAGGCAGACAAGAAATGATCAAATCTTTATTTATTGTGCTTAAAAAATTGTTCCATTTAGATATTTTTATAACTGGTTAAATGATATAGAGTTAAGCCGATATAAAAGTTAAGGACAGAAACGGATCATATATAATACTAACGAAACATAAGATGCTTTCTCCAATCTAAATAACCGGAGCAGTGTTAAATTATGATGAATAGCGCAATAACTCAGGAAAAGATGAACAGCACCATTCTGGATAGTATTGGGGAGGCTGTGGTGATTGTGGATCCATCCGGACGAATCATTCGAAATTGTAATTCAGTAACTGAAGTTCTGTTTGGTTACAGTAAAAGTGAGTTGATAGGCCAAAAAACATCCATTCTTCATGTGAACCGTGAACATTTCAAGAAATTCGGCGAAGAGAGTGAAAAAATTCTCAACCGCGGTGATGTTTATAAGGGTGAATTTCAGATGAAAAGAAAAGACGGAAGTATCATTGATACCTACAATACGGTAAGTTCTCTTAATAAAGAGCAAGGCTGGGAAGAAGGTGTTGTTAGTGTGATCCGGGATGTTACGGATCAAAAAGAGACGGAGAAACAGCTTCAAAGTCATGTAAAAGAGAGATCCATTCTGCTTGCAGAAATGCATCACCGGGTGAAGAATAATCTGGCCGTTATAGCCGGCCTGCTCTACATACAGATTGAATCTTCGGTTAACGAAGCTGTGGTGGAAAGCCTCAAAACGTCTTATTGCCGCTTGCAGTCAATCGCGCAGGTTCATGAACAGCTCTATAAAGATGCCGAAATGGACGCAAATATATCTCTGAATTCCTACCTGCATCAGATGGCTGAGAATGTGGATGAGATTATCATCCTGCCGGGTATAATTATCTCTGTTGATATTCAATGCCAAGATATTACCATTCCGCTACTGCAGGCAGTTCCCCTTGGATTGCTGCTATCGGAACTATTGGTAAATGCTTATAAACACGCATTTGAAGGAAGAGAGAAGGGACGCATACAAATTTCATGTAATATCAAAGATCATCATCTGAACATCGATGTTTCAGATAACGGCATCGGATTGCCGGAGGGCTTCTCTCTAGATTCGGGATCAATCGGGATGGAGATTGTTCAGACGCTTACAGAACAATTGAACGGGCGTTTTTCATACACATCACAAGAAGGAAAAGGGACCGCTTTTACGGTTTCATTTATCGTTGCAGAGTAAAAATTAAACACCTTAAGATTTGTTATCAGGTGTTTAATTTAATTGAACAATATTGCACTTCATTTCAGGATTAGAAAAAGGCGTTAAATAAAAGTCAGACCGGGAATTGAACTATACAGACCTCACCTAAGTTAAATAGGCGTAAATGAATCGTAATCTTAAAGAAGCTGTATGGACAACCGAAAAATATCGGTGCTCTCCGGAATTGTAATTTTTATAGCAACACTGTTTTTCTCCTGGTATATCATTTCAGGTGATGATGAAGATGAAGGTGTTTCTCAAGAAACTGAGGGCGCTCCTGTTTTAATGATGGAATATGTCCCAGATACCATCCAATCCACTATTCAATTTACGGGTCGTGTCATCCCATTTGATCAGTATGACATCACAGCCGAGGTATCAGGCATTTTTGAAGGAAGTGAGCGGGTTTTTAAAACAGGAACGGCTTTCAATCGCGGAGAGGTGATTATTCAAATCAAAGATGATGAGGAACGACAGAATCTGGAAGCTTCCCGATATGAATTTGCGGCGCTTATTTCCCAGATTTTACCGGACATCAGTATTGACTACTCCGAGCATTACGATAAATGGCAGGCCTATCTGGATGAACTGGACGCAACAAATTCACTAAAACCACTACCTGAAGTTTCGGATCGTCAATTCCGGATGTTTCTGAATCGTCAGAATATTTTCAGCCGATTTTCTTCGATCCGAAGTCAGGAAGTCAGGCTTCAGAAATACACCATTCTTGCACCGTATAATGGAGTTGTTACAAGCCATTCCATCAATCCAGGTACTTTGGTTCAAACCGGTCAGCAGCTGGGGCAGTTCACCGGGACAGATAACCTGGAAATTGAGGCTTCAATACCGGCATCTGAAGCGAGATTTATTTCTGTAGGGGATGAGGTAACGGTACGGTCAGAAGATATTACATCTGAAAGTTTTAGCGCCGTAATCAGCCGGAAAAATGCGGTAATCGACCCGGGTACGCAAAGCCTGAAAGTTTATATGGAGATTACAAACTCGGAACTTGAGCCGGGCAGTTACCTGGAGGGCGAAGTTCGGGGCCAAAGCTTTGAGAATGCCTTCAAAGTTCACAAAGATATTCTGGTTCGGGATAATGAGCTCTTTGTTGTTGAAGATGATAGGGCCAAACTTCAAACCGTGCGGCTATTGGCCAGTGCGGGCGACAGCATGATTGTTTCAGGCCTCGAGCCCGGAACACAAATTATTGATGAGTTTAGAAATGCTGTGTTTGAAGACGCGAAGGTAACGGAACGGGAGGAAGAGTAGATGCGCAGTGTGATCAATTTTTTCGTAAAGCACGTTGTTCTTGTAAACCTCTCGATTTTAGTGATTCTATTTTTCGGGGTGCTTGCCGCTTTCAATTTGTCTTCAACATTTTTTCCGGAGCAACAACCCCGGTTTATCAATGTTCAAGCCGTTTATCCCGGCGCCTCACCCATTGAAATGGAGGAGAGTATTGTTTTAAAGATCGAGGATAATGTAAAGGCGGTCGACGGAGTAAAGGAGATTACATCGCGTACCGAAGAAGACCGGACCACGGTAACGATTGAAATTGAAACAGGTATTGATCCGAATGTCGCCCTTCAGGAGATTAAGAATGAGGTAGACCGAATCAGTACATTTCCTACCGGACTTGAGGAGCTGACGGTTTCAAAAGAAGATCAGCTCAACCCGGGAGGGCGGATGGTACTTCGCGGCGATGTTTCCATTACAGCACTTCAGGAACTTGCAGATCAGGTTGAGGATGAACTTCGCAAATATGACAATATATCACGCGTCAGTATATTTGGATACAATAGTCCGGAGGTTGAGATCAGCGTCAGGGAGTCGGCACTCAGAAATTATGGCCTCACCATCGATGACATTGCCAATGCAGTATCAGCGGAAAACATCAGGTCTACGGGCGGAATTCTGCGTGGAAGCGAACTTGAATACCGGATTAGGGTAGAACAGAGAGACTATTACGCAACGGGATTTAAAGACATTCCTGTTCTAACGCAGGCAGACGGCACTATTATACGTCTGAGTGATGTGGCTTATGTTGAGGATGATATTGAGGAAGGGGCCCAGCGCGTATTCCTTGATGGTGAGCGTTCCATAAGCATCTCTGTAAACACGACCAACAATGAAGATATCCTTCAGGCTTCGGAAAGTATAAAGGAGTACATCGAAAAATTTAATGAAGGGCGATCGGGAGTTGAGTTGGTTCTGGTGGATGATGCCACTCAAAATTTGAGAGAGCGGATTGGACTGTTGCAGGCCAACGGCCTTTTGGGAGCTGCACTGGTGCTTCTGCTTTTGGGAATGTTTTTAAGAGTACGCCTTGCGTTTTGGGTGGCCTTAAGCATACCGATTTCGCTATGCGGGATGTTTATTCTGGCAATATGGTATGGGCTGACCATTAATGTGATCTCCCTTTTCGGGATGATTATTGTAATAGGTATTCTGGTGGATGACGGTATTGTGGTGGGAGAAAACATCTTTCAGAAATACGAGGATGGTCTACCGCCAATAAAAGCTGCGGTGGAAGGAACCTTGGAAGTAGCGTCAGCTGTGGCATCCGCAATTATTACAACAGTGCTGGCATTCTCCTTTTTCTTTTTTATTCCGGGACAACTAGGAGAGTTTTTCTCTGATGTTGCTTTTGTGGTTTCCGCCACGCTGATCGTCTCACTTATCGAAGTTTTTATCTTCCTGCCTGCACACCTTGCCCACTCCAAATCGCTAAGAAAAAACGGTTCAAACGGACGATTTCAGGAGAAAGTTGCAAACTCCATCAAGTCTTTTCGGGATCGATACTATATTCCGGTTTATCAATTTTCACTCCGGAACAAGGCATTTGTATTTTTATGCACGCTTTCTGTTCTGGTATTCAGTATCGCAGCAATCAACGGATCGATCATTCGCACCACCTTTTTCCCCGAAATTGAAGAGAACAGCATTTCGGTAGAGGTGTTTCTCACCCGTGCAATTAATGTAGAGTATACGGAGCGGCAGGGTGAACGAATGGTGGCTGCCGGGGAGAGGCTTAATGAAAAGTATAGAGATCAGTTCAACATCGACGAAGATATTATCCGGAATATCGAGATGAGAGTCGGGTACGAAACCAATGAGCTCAATATGAACTACTATCTGATGTCGTCGGAGGAGCGCCCCATTCGGACGTCAGAAATCATTGCTGATTTACGCAAAGAAGTGGGGGATATTCCGCGTGCAGAACGGGTTTCGTACGGAGGTGCATCACCTTTTGGAAAACCGGTAGCGATTTCCCTTTTTTCATCGAATTTTGACGAGTTGAATCTCGCAGCCGACAGGCTGATGGAGGAGATGAGAGATAACCCAAATCTGGCTGATGTATTGGACAACCGCGATGATGAGGAGCCTGAAATTCATATTGAGCTGAAGGACCAGGCATATGCACTTGGACTGACAACAGCAGAAGTGAGCCGGCAGGTAAGAGACGGATTTTTTGGAAATGAAGTTCAAAGACTTCAGCGGGGAAAAAATGAGGTACGTGTTTGGGTGAGGTATGATGAAGAAGAGCGAAGAAGTCAGGCCGACATTCTCAACATGGAGATCACGGACGCCGGTGGAGGCCGCCATCCGTTAAGTGAGTTGGCAGATTTAAGTTATCAGCAGGGACTGGTGGCCATCTATCACAGGGACGGCGTAAGAGAAGTATTGGTGGAGGCGGACGTGTCGGATCCAACCGTATCCGCACCTGACGAACTCAGCAATCTTGAAAATAGTGTGCTGCCTGAAATCATATCATCCTACCCATCAATCAGCTATGCACTGCAGGGTGAAGCTCAGGAAACAGGGGAAGTATTTGATGCAGCAAAAACAGTACTACCGGTCATTTTACTTCTGATATTCACAGTTATTGTATTCACCTTTAAATCTGTTTCCCAGGCGCTGGTGATTATTGCCATAATTCCGTTCGGGATCATTGGTGCGGTGTGGGGACACTATATTCATGGAATTCCGCTTGGTATACTCTCTCTGCTCGGGATTATTGCTCTTATCGGAATTTTGGTTAATGACGGACTTGTGCTTGTAACGGCCTATAATGATAACCTTCGAAGAGGGATGGACGTTTATGAAGCGATGATTGAAGCGGGCAGATCCCGTTTTCGTCCAATTATTCTGACTACGGGAACCACAGCTGTCGGCCTGGCACCACTCATTCTGGATCAGAGTTTCCAGGCGCAGTTCCTGATTCCCATGGCGGTAAGCGTAGCTTACGGACTGTTGGGAGCCACATTTATTTTATTAATTTTATTGCCAATTTTGCTCATTACATCAAGCAATCTGATTCGTGCGATACATTGGATATGGGAAGGAGAGTGGATTTCCATCGAGTCGGTACAGCCTGTTGTTAAAGATTTAAACTGGGAGCGTGAAAATGATGAATAAAACTGTTTATCTGCTTGTTATACTATTTTTGATGCCTTTCCTGGCGGTAGGACAGAACTCCGCTGAACTGTCGCTGAGTGAGGCAATTAATAAAGCCCTTGATGAGAATCATTCAATTATTATCTCCAGAAATCTGACAGAGATTGATGAAAACAGTGCCACACTTGGAAATGCCGGGTATCTGCCAAATCTGTCGCTGAACAGCTCATATCAGGAATCGATTGAAGATTCAAGGTTGGAGTTTGCTAACCAGCAAGGGCAGGATGTAGAAGGAAGTCGATCAAATCAGTTTAATGCGAGCCTGGATCTGGAATGGGTTTTGTTTGATGGATTCGGCAACAGATACCGGCTTCAGTCACTTGAACGAAGCCGTGATTTGAGTGAGGTACAAAGCAGAGCGGAGATTGAGGCAACGCTCCTTGAAGTGATTGAAAGATATCTTGAAGTAAGCACGCAGGCTCAGCTTCTGGATGTTACCCGGGAAGCTGTTGAGATCTCCAATGAACGATATCTTCGGGCAAAGGAAAATTTTGAAGCGGGTGGCGGATCACGGGTGGATGTGCTGAATGCGGAGGTGAGTTTGAATCAGGACAGTGTTCGGGTGGTTGAAACCGAAGTGAACCTGAATCGGGCTAAACGTAATTTACAGGTTTTGTTGGGCGACAATCCTTCCGGTGAAGTGACGGTTCAGCAGGAGTTTGAACTGGATCAGCAGCTTTCTCTGGATGATTTACTCCTCAAGTCAGCTTCCAATAATGCCAGTCTGCGGTCTGCAGCTATTGAGCTTGAGCAGGCAAAACTACAGCTTCAGGAGACACAATCCGGTCGCTACCCTCAAATATCGACCAATGCAAGCTATAATTACAACAGGCTGGAGAGCGATGCAGGTCAGTTTTTATTTCGGGAGACGGATGGGTTTAATGCCGGTATTACATTTAGTTTCCCAATTTTTGATGGATTCAGAAGAAATATCTCCGTTCAAAATGACAAGATCCGGGTGAAAAACAGTGAGGAGCAGCGAAGGCTTACAGAGAAGGAGATTGAAAGTGCACTTTTAAACGCGTACGAAACCTATAATTCCAATCTCTACCTGTTGGAAAAGCAGCAGTTAAATGTTGAAACGGCCGAGCTGAATTTTGAGAGAACGGAACTGGCTTTTGAGCAGGGTCAGGTTTCAAATACGGATTTCAGAGAAGCCCAGCTCAATCTTCTTGAAACACGTCAGAATTTGATTTCACAGCGCGTTGAGGCAAAACTCTCTGAGATTGAGCTTCTTCAGATTTCGGGACAGATCTTGAATAGAGTGTCAGAAAATAACTGAGAACCAGGTTTTGATTTATAGAATGCCAATTTGGGTAATTGATTCCCGCTTAAATAATTTAATTTTTTTTGGACTCACCCTATTTCCCTCTCTAACTAATAGAGAGGGATTTAACGTCTAAATTATTTAAGCTCATTTACGTGAATATTTACTTTTTGGACAGCCTTAAACGCAATAGTAAGTATTTAAGAATTTTATTCAGATCAGGAGTGAGATCAGAAAAATCGGATTGCGGAGTAATATATCAGGTCACCGCCCCGCCGCAGCTGCTTCCGGCGCCGGCCGTGCATCCATAGCAGTGCTGATCTGTCACAATCTCCCGGTTGTTTAGTTTTTCCAGGTCCCAGTCTTTGATGTGATCCGGTGCACCGTGGTTGGTTTTCATCTGCAACATCTGGTTGAAGTCACAGTCATAAAGTGAGCCGTCCCAGCCGATAGAAATGGTATTGCGGCACATTACGCCCATAGCTGCTGAGGGATTAAAAGAGGTGACCAGTTTCTCCATGTACTCCTCCAGATTTCCGCTCTCCACCAGAAAATTGAGATAGCGGCTGATTGGAAGATTGGTAATCGTAAACAGATCGTTGAATACAATCTCATGATCTTTCCACAGGCGCTCTTTGTACTGCTGTTTCAGACTCTCCTGATCGCCCGGTAAAAATGCTCCGACCGGATTGTAGACAAGGTTCAGCAACAGTCCGGTATCCTCTTTGCCGTAGCCGATAGAGTTAAGCAGTTTTAGCACTTTCATCGATTTGTCGTAGGTGCCTTCACCCCGCTGGATATCGGTTCGGCGCTTGCTGTAAAAAGGCAGCGAACAGGTGATCTCAACTCCGCGATCGGCCATAAACTGCGGGAGGTCCTCAAACTTGCGGGTGTCCAGTATGGTAAGGTTGGACCGAACGATAATATGTTTTCCAAGTTTGGAAGCTTCATCCACAAACCATCGAAAATGCGGGTTCATCTCCGGCGCGCCTCCTGTTAGATCTACAGTTTCAATATCAGAATCCTTCAATGCATCCAGACAATATTGAAGTGTCTCCTTCGTCATGATCTCCTTTCGATCCGGTCCGGCATCCACGTGACAGTGCTTGCAGGTCATATTGCACATGTAGCCCACGTTGATTTGGAAAATCTCTATTCCGGTCGGCTTGAGTGGGAAAAGCCCGATACCTTCCAGCTTCTCCTCAAACTTATCGAGGGTTTTAATTTTTTCGGTGTGATTGTTGATGACATCCAGTTGAACGGTAGGATTGGACAGCGAATGACTTTGTGCAATTAGGGACTTCATGATTCTTTAGTGAAAATGTGAAAAAGCAAAAGTGAAAAGTAAAAAAGGTTTCTCCCCTGGAGGGGAGTGCGGCTTTAGCCGTGAGGGGTTTTATACAATACATCGATATAAATAGAACTACACCCCTCCCCGCCTTATGGCGGTACTCCCCTCAAGGGGAGATTATCTACTTGTATCTAAAACGACTACATACTCAGCTTATCCACTTTATTCATCATTTGAACGCTGTGAACAAGCGAGGCTCCTCCGCGAATGGCGGTTGCCACATGAACAGCCTCCATCATCTGTTCTTCAGAGCAACCTTTTTCCAAGGTGTCTTCAGTATAGGCGTCTATGCAATAGGGACACTGAATGGTATGAGCGACAGCCAGGGCGATGAGTGATTTTTCGCGGGCGGTCAGTGCTCCCTCTTCAAAGACGGAACCGTAGTAATCGAAAAATTTCTTACCCAGCTTCTCCTGGAAATCGGTTACGTTTTCAAACTTTTTGAGGTCTTCAGGATTGTAATAGGTTTTATCCATATTGTAGAGTTAGTTTTTGAATGAATATAAATGAAGGCCGAAATTGGAGACTTGTCAGCAAGACAGAAATAATCGCTCTACCATTCAATCAGACGTTCCGAGTAGATGAAAAATTACTTATGTGAAAAGATGTCCGGATTTTTATTTGATCAGGAATCTGTTTCGAGCATGCGTCTTAGGTAATTGATCTGTCCCAAATGATACATCAGGTGGCCTGAGAGATGTATCAGAAAGAAACCTAACGTCATGAGGTGACCGAACAGTGCTTCAGGAAATTCTTCGTTCAGGCGGGAGTCGTCCAGATTCTTCAGCACAGATGAGACCATATCCTGGGTCTCTTCAATTTGCATCAGTATTTGATCACGAGGTACGTTCTGCATGCTAAACTCGGCAGGACGGTCGCGTTCGTAGCCTGTATCTCCAATCTTTGAGCCAACGTAATAGTTGAGGTTACCGATTAGATGAAGGGTGAGATTACCGGCACTATTGGTGATTTCTCCGGTCGTTTTCCAAAGATTTTCTTCCTTCTCAAAAGCTGAAATCTCGGTGAAAAGCCGTCTAAGATCTCGATTTAAGATTTTTTCAAAATCGTTAATCATAGTTTTACCGGTAAATAAATGTTGTTCTTTTTAACTACTCCCAAAGATGAGAATCTTTGAGTAATTAAAAAATATGGCAGAAGGGATTATCATTAATTAACAAGCAATTTCCAATCTCTTTTAAATGAGAAGCTATACGAAGTTCAGCCATGAAACTACACGACTTATTCCCGTGTAGAAGACTCGGTTTTAAATCATAGTTTTGTATAAATGCACTGACCGTGCGTTGATTATAAAGAGTATACTTAAACGGTTGCTTCAGTTGATTTGATTTTCTGCCGGAGAGCCCTGAGCAGCTGTTCGCCCATCATCTCTGTACCAATCTTTTTTGTACCCGGTTCATCCCTGAAAAGATCAGCAGTTCTGTAACCGTCTTTCAAAACCGTTTCTATCGATGATTCGATTTTTTTTGCGGCTTCTTCCATACCCAACGAGTACCGGCATAAAAGTGCAGCTGATGCCACGGCAGCCAGGGGATTGGCCGTATCCATTCCGGCAATGTCAGGTGCTGACCCATGTACGGGTTCATAAAGTCCATTGGTTTCACCCAGGCTGGCCGAAGGAAGCATTCCGATCGACCCGGTTAGCATAGCGGCTTCATCGCTGAGGATATCGCCGAATAGATTTCCGGTTACCATCACATCGAACTGCCTTGGATCACGTACCAGCTGCATGGCGCAGTTGTCAACAAGCATGTGGGACAATTCTACATCGGGATACTCTTCGGATACTTCAATGACCGATTTTCTCCACATTCTGGAACTTTCCAGTACGTTGGCTTTATCCACGGACAAGACTCGTTTATCGCGTAAACGCGCCGCTTCAAATGCTTTTCTGGCAATTCGATGAACCTCCGACCGGCTGTACTTCATGGTATCAACTGAAAATGGATCACCGTTCTCTTCTGACGTAAGCCTCGGCTCACCGAAATAGATTCCTCCGGTGAGCTCACGCATAATCAGGATATCCGTTCCTGAAATGATCTCATTTTTCAGGGTGGAGGCACCGGCAAGAGCCGGATAAACCTGTATTGGTCTGAGGTTTGCGTAGACTCCCAATTCCTTGCGGAGTTTTAATAAAGCAGCTTCCGGGCGCTTATCGGCGGCGAGGTCATCCCATCTTGGGCCACCGACGGCGCCCAGAAGCACGAATTTGTGTTTTTTACAGAGCTCAAGTGTCTCTTCAGTCACCGGTTCACCGTCACGGTCATATCCGATACCGCCAAAGTTTCTTTCGATGGTGTTTATTTCCACGTTGTAAGCGCGACAGGCTTCTTTCAATACGGTTACAGCAACTTCAGTTACTTCCGGCCCGATGCCGTCGCCCGGGAGGGTGATGATGGTTTGTTGTGTCATTTTTTTGTGTTTATAAAAATTGGTTTAAAATAATCCCCTCTCGAGAGGGGATAAGTGAAGACAAATCGGCGAAGCCGGGTTTGTCAAGCGAGGGGTGTGTTCCCTTTTAGGGCTCGTACACACCCCTGCTCCGTTCGCAGAACGCTCGCGGACCTGTCCCCTCTCAAGAGGGGAGGTTTATGATCATCCGGCAGCAGGCATCATCCCGGTCTGACGTGCATAGGCAAAGATTCCGCCGGCGTGTACGATATCCGCGACACTTCCCAGTGAATTCAATTCGTAAGTTTTACCCTGAGTGTGATTGATCAGGGCCGGAGCTTCAGGATCAATCTCGAGTTGATCGCCTGTGTGAATCTCTTTGCTGAGATCCTCAACACTTTCATAAGGCGTTAGAAACCCTCCATCGACCGAATTACGATAAAAAATCCGTGCATATGAAGGAGAGACAATCGCCTTAATTCCCGCAATTTCAAGACAAGCCGGAGCGTGTTCGCGTGAGGAGCCGCATCCGAAATTGTCACTTGCCACAATAATACTGAATTCACTTTCGGTTGCCCCATCTTTGGTAAGTGGGATGTTGCCATTCGGTAATCCCGACTCAGGTGCGGGCACTCCCGAAAGGGCATATTTCCCATAGAGCTTGCGCTCTTCCGGATCGCTCAGGCTGTAGACTAAATGAGCGGCCGGGATGATCTGATCGGTGTCGATATTTTTTCCAAGCACAAAGGCTTTCCCTTTAATGGATTTTGGTTTGTTAGTCATGGTGTTGTTTTAATTGATTTATAAAATTTGGTTCTCTGGAATCCCCTCTTGAGAGGGGAAAAGTGCAGACAAACAGGCGAAGCCGGGTTTGTCAAGCGAGGGGTGTGTTCCCTTTTAGGGCTCCGAACCCTACTCGACACACCCCTGCTCCGATCGCTGAACGCTCACGGATCTGTCCCCTCTCAAGAGGGGATGTATCCTGCGGCCTGAACCTTGAGCCTCGTCATATCACCGTCTGCTGAATAAACACTCTCGGATCGGTAATGACCCCGGTTACAGCCGATGCCGCAACGGTGTAGGGAGAAGCAAGGTAGACCTGGGCTGCCTTTGATCCCATCCGTCCCGGGTAGTTACGGTTAGTGGATGAAATACAGACCTCCTCTTTATTCAGGCGACCAAAGGTGTCAGACGGTCCACCCAGGCAGGCAGCACAGGAAGCATTTCCGATCTTGCATCCTGCCTCCTTAAAGATCTCGATAAGCGGAGTACCAAGCAGGGTTTCGGTTTCCAGACCCTTGGCGATTTCAGTTGTAGCCGGCACGATATAGGTGTCAATTTTCAATTTATGGCCGCGGATAATTTCAGCAGCCGCTACGAAGTCGGAAAGCTTGCCTCCGGTACACGATCCGATATATGCACGATCCAGCTTTACGCCTTCAAGTTCTTCTGCAGTTGCTTTGTTATCGGGACTGTGAGGTTTCGCAACCATCGGCACCAGTTCTTCCAGGTTGTAGAAATGCTCGCTGAAATAGTTGGCATCGGGATCACTGTAGAATGTGTTGAAAGGTTTGTCAGTGCGGGCTTTTACATACTCCTCGGTAACTGCATCGGGTTCTACCACACCGTTCTTTCCACCCGCTTCGATCGCCATATTGGTCAGGGTCATGCGGTCTTCCATAGAAAGTAATTCAATGCCTTGTCCCGCAAACTCCATGGTTCTATAGGTTGCTCCATCAACACCGATATCTCCAATAATTTTAAGGATGATATCTTTAGCCATCAGGTAGGGTGGCATAGAGGTGCCTTCAAAAACGAAGCGCATCGTTTCGGGTACCTTCACCCAGAGTTTGCCGGTACCCATGATGAATGCGGCATCTGTATTTCCGATTCCGGTTGCAAACTGGCCAAAAGCTCCGGCCGTACAGGTATGAGAATCGGTTCCGAACAGTACTTCGCCCGGACGGGTAAAGCCCTCTTCGGGAAGTGCTACGTGGCAAACTCCTTTGTAGCGGTCGGTGCCTACATCATAAAAATGCGGCAAATCCTGCTCTGCAGAAAAAGCCCGAAGTACGTCTACATTACGGTTGGCGTATTTATCGTTGGTAAAGATATAGTGGTCGGGTATGATAACAAGTTTATCTTTGTCCCAAACTTTGGCATCATCCCCAAATTCTCTGTGGAAAATTGAGATAGCGGGTGGGCCACAAACGTCGTGCGTCATTAATACATCTACATCTACCCAAACACTTTCGCCGGGTACTACCCGGTCTCGTCCGCTGTGATTGGCAAGAATTTTTTCAGTAAGTGTCATTCCCATGGTTATGGTGTTTTTTTGACTCACCCCCTGTCCCCCTCTCTACTCGTATAGAGGGGGAACTTTGAAATAAGTTCGGGAGTAATATTTATGTTTTAGTGTTAGTTTTTAAAATTGTCAGGTATCAAAAGACCCCTCACGAAAGGGGATTTCCCGGTTATCCACCGGAAGCCATTGATTGTGGTTGTCGAGCAGGCATGTCATTCATCATAGACATAATGGATATAAGGTCGTGCTCCTCCACTACTTTCTTTTCATCGGCAACTTTTGTCACCTTCAGATACACCTGGTTCAAATCTTCCTTGTTGAGGTGGTAGCCGAGCTCTTCAAGTTTTTTGCAGAGAGCAAATCGACCGGAATGTTTTCCAATTACAATTTTATTGCATGTAAGCCCGACAGATTCCGGGGTCATAATTTCATATGTAAGTGGATTTTTCAGAACACCGTGCTGGTGGATTCCCGCCTCGTGAGCAAATGCATTTTCGCCGACAACGGCCTTGTTGGGCTGAACCCCCTTGCCTGTAATCTGGGCAAGAAGCTGGCTTGAGGGGAAAATCTCTTTGGTGTTCACTGAGGTGGTATAGTCCATGATATTTTTTCGGGTTACGAGCGCCATTACCAGCTCTTCGAGAGATGCATTTCCCGCCCGTTCACCAATTCCATTTACCGTACACTCAACCTGGCGGGCCCCATTTCGAATAGCCATCAATGAGTTTGCAACTCCCACACCAAGATCGTTGTGGCAGTGCACGCTAATGGTAGCTTTGTCAATATTCGGAATGCCTTCGTTCAGTGTTTTAATCAGCTGACCGTATTCCCACGGCATGGCATACCCAACCGTATCGGGTACGTTAATGGTTGTGGCACCGGCTTCAATTACAGCTGTGAATATATCAATCAAAAATTCAGGATCGCTCCGTGAGGCATCCTCAGCTGAGAATTCCACGTCGTCTACATGTTTTTTTGCATATTCTACGGCTTGCACGGCAGATTCGAGCACCTCTTCGCGCGACTTTTGAAGTTTGTACTTCATGTGTATATCACTGGTTGCGATAAAGGTGTGAACACGCGGCTTCTTGGCAAATTCAAGTGAGGCAACTGCCCGTTCAAGGTCGATTTTACGGGTGCGGCAAAGAGCTGCCACGCTGCTATTCTTAATCACTTTTCCAATTTCGCGTACCGTTTCAAAATCGCCGTCCGATGCAATTGGGAATCCGGCCTCAATCACATCAACACCCAGCTTTTCGAGCTGTAGAGCCAGACGGAGTTTTTCCTGCTGATTCATACTGTATCCCGGCGACTGCTCGCCGTCTCGAAGTGTGGTGTCAAAGATTGTGATGTGATTGTCCATTGGTTTGTCCTTGTTTGTTGTGTGTTGAAGTCCCCTCTCGAGAGGGGAAAAGTGAAGACAAATTGGCGAAGCCAGATTTGTCAAGCGAGGGGTGTGTTTGATACAAAGCTTGATTGCTGAATACGACACCCCTCACGGCTTACGCCGTACTCCCCTCAAGGGGAGAGTTTTGTTTCGGTTGTGTAATTGTAGTTTCAGTTGATTGCGGTTTACTGTTCTGGTTCATTAAAAAGTAGGTCATGCCTTCTGAGAGAGCCTGCCAGCTTGCGTCGATAATATTTTCTGAAACGCCCACTGTGCCCCATGTGGCTGTATCTTTTGAGGAATCGATGAGAACGCGAACACGTGCACCGGTTCCGTCTTTCTCATTTAGCACGCGTACTTTGTAGTCTTGCAGTTTCATGGAGGCAATTTCCGGATAGAACTCTCTCAGAGCTTTTCGCAGAGCGGCATCAAGAGCGTGAACGGGACCGTTTCCTTCCGCTGCGCTGTGTTCAATCCGCTCGTTTACTTTTACACGGATGGTTGCTTCAGACCGGGATTTCCCGCTGGCATCGCGCTCCATGATAATTCTGAATCCTTCAAGCGAGAAGAAGTCCGGAGCTTTGTTGGTCATCTGTTTTACAAGCAGTTCGAAAGATGCTTCTGCCGCTTCAAACTGATATCCTTTGTTTTCAAGCTCTTTGAGCTTCTGTACGATTTCGGAACTTTCTTTGGAGTACTTATCCACATCAAGGCCGAGCTCGTCCGATTTGTAGCAAACATTACTTTTACCCGAAAGATCAGATACCAATACCCGGCGTTCATTGCCTACAAGTTCAGGACGTATATGTTCGTACGTCTGCTCATTTTTGATGACCGCACTCACGTGTATTCCTCCTTTGTGTGCAAATGCACTTCGTCCAACAAATGGCTGCTTATGGTCGGGGCTTAAATTTCCAAGTTCACTCACAAATTTTGAGAGAGTGGAGAGGTGCTGAAGTTTATCATAAGAAACACACTCGTACCCCATCTTCAACTGAAGGTTGGGGATTATTGAGCAGAGGTTGGCATTTCCGCATCGCTCTCCATATCCGTTCACCGTACCCTGTACATGTACAGCTCCTGCTTTAACAGCCGCCAATGCATTGGCTACAGCCAGCTCACAATCGTTGTGGGTATGAATTCCGAGCGGTGTGTTTACTTTCTGAGCCACATCAGCCACAATTTCCGATACCTCGTGTGTGAGGGTGCCGCCGTTTGTATCGCAAAGAACAAGAATATCGGCTCCGGCTTTTTCCGCTGCTTTCAACGTGGAGAGGGCGTATTCGGGATTATCTTTATACCCGTCAAAAAAGTGCTCTGCATCGTATATTACCTCTTTGTCATATCGTTTCAGGTATTCTATAGAGCCTGATATGAGAGCAAGGTTCTCCTCCGGAGTAATGTAGAGAGCTTCCGAAACGTGAAGCAGCCACGATTTCCCAAAAAGTGAAACCGCCGGGGTTTCTGCTTCAATTAATGCATTCAGATTGGGATCCTCATCCGGAGCGTTTCCGGCCCGACACGTACTCCCAAAGGCGACAATTTTTGCATTCTTAAAAGAGTGAGTTTTGGCTTTAGTGAAGAACGCCATGTCTTTCGGATTTGAACCGGGCCAGCCACCCTCGATGTAGTGTATACCAAACTCATCCAGCCGTTTTGCGATACGGAACTTATCCTCGGCTGAAAAAGAGACTTTTTCGCCCTGCGTTCCGTCGCGAAGTGTAGTATCGAATATCTGAATGGTTTTGGTCATGGGTTGTGATTTTGACGAATTATCATTGATTGTTGTATTGAGAGATTACTCCGCAGGCTCGGGTTCAGGTTTTTTAGAACCGTCATCAATCCAGTTCATCATAGACCGGAGTTCTTTACCTACTTTTTCAATTTTGTGATCGCCAAGACTGCTTCTCATTTTTGTGAGATTTGGCAGTCCGTCACTGTTTTCTTTCATCCACTCTTTTGCAAACTCACCTTTTTGAACTTCTTCAAGGATGGCTTTCATCCGTTTTTTGGTCTCTTTGTCCACGACACGTGTTCCGCGTGTAAGTCCGCCATATTCGGCTGTATCGCTCACGGAGTAGTACATTCGCTCAATCCCGCCTTCGTACATCAGATCCACGATCAACTTCAATTCATGAAGGCACTCGAAATAGGCAATTTCGGGCTGATAACCGGCTTCCACCAGGACTTCAAATCCGGTTTTGACCAGTTCGGATGCACCCCCGCACAGTACCGCTTGCTCCCCAAAAAGGTCGGTTTCCGTCTCCTCTTTAAAAGTTGTTTCCAGTACACCTGCACGGGTTCCGCCGATAGCTTTAGCATAAGCCAGAGCTGTTTCCTTAGCTGTTCCGGTAGCATCCTGATATACGGCAAAAAGGCAGGGAACTCCTGAACCTTCCGTATATACTCTTCGAACCAGATGGCCGGGTCCTTTTGGAGCAACCATAAATACGTCCACATCTTCCCGTGGTTTGATCTGTCCGAAGTGGACATTGAAACCGTGGGCAAACATCAGCGCCTGACCCGCCTCCATATTGGGTGCGATATCGGATTGATATACATCACCTTGATGTTGATCGGGAATGAGCACCATAACGATGTCACCTGCTTTGGCTGCTTTAGCCGTTTCCATTACGGTTAGGCCGGCATTTTCAGCTTCGCTCCAGGAGGAGCTCTCCTTTCTGAGACCAACCACGACATTCACGCCGCTGTCGCTCAGATTAAGAGCATGAGCATGCCCCTGGCTTCCGTAACCGATTACGGCCACTGTTTTTCCTGAGAGGTGATTCAAATTAGCATCGCCGTTATAATATGTTGTTGCTTTCATTGGGTATTGGTTGGTTTTGACTCACCCCCTGTCCCCCTCTCTACGCGTAGAGAGGGGAGACTTTATAATCAGATTCAGGAAGTGAACTATATTTGGTGTTTTAATTAAAGTTTAGGATTCAGAAGTCCCCTCTTGAGAGGGGATTTAGGGGTGTGTTAAACAGGACTCTGAGCCTCGACTAACACTCCTCACCCCAAGGGGAGATTTTATTATGTCAATTAATATTCACCGCTCCCTGGAATTCTCGTTTCAGGGCAACGCTACCGGTTCTCGACATCTCAGTAATGCCATACGGTTTCATCACTTCGATCATGGCATTTACCTTGTCAGTATTGCCGGTCACTTCAAGGGCCAGTTTGTCGTCGGTAATGTCGATCACTTTGGCCTTGAAGGCCTGTGCAATCAGCATAATCTCGGGACGGCCGGCTTTTGCTGTGGAGACTTTCACGATGGCCAGTTCACGTTCGATACACTTTTTATGAGTCAAATTTGTGACTTTGAGTACATCAACCACATTGTGCAGATGCTTGTTGATCTGCTCCACAGTTTGTTCATCTCCGCGTGTTGTTATGGTAATCCTTGCCATTCCGGGTTCAGCTTCGGCAGCAAATGTTACGCTGTCCAGCTCGAAACCCTTTCCGCTAAAGATTCCAATGATTCTGGAAAATGTATTCAGATTGTGTTTTACCAGCACGGTGAGGGTGTGTTTGGCGCTTACGGCTTCAGTGGTTACAGTCATAGTTTTTTACACTCCTCGTCTGATTCTACCATTTCATTGAGTGCAGCTCCGGATGGCACCATGGGATAGCAGTTTTCGGTTTCAATTACACTGAAGTCCATCAACACGGGTCCGTCTTTTATGGCCATTGCCTTTTTCAAAACGTCCTGCATTTCAGCGGGATTGGTGGCACGCATTCCAACAGCTCCGTAGGCCTCCGCCATTTTCACAAAGTCGGGGTTGTTTTTGCCAAACACGGAACAGCTGGTTCTGTTTTCGAAGAAGAGTTGCTGCCATTGACGAACCATACCAAGGCAGTTGTTATTCATGATGGCAATCTTAACCGGGATCTTATACTCAACGGCTGTTGCCAGTTCAAAAGAGCACATCTGAAAACCGCCGTCTCCGGTTATGCAAACAACTTCACGATCGGGCTTGGCCAGTGCGGCTCCAATAGCGGCAGGAAATCCATACCCCATTGTTCCGAGTCCGCCCGATGAAATCCACGACCGCGGGTGATTATATTTGTAGTGCTGAGCCGCCCACATCTGGTGCTGACCAACATCGGTTACCACAATGGCATCACCATTAGTGATTTCCGAAATCATTTTAACCATGTGCTGGGGATAAATTTTGTCCTCCGCCTGCGGCACCTTAAGCGGATGCTCCTCCTTCCATTTGTTTATTGTATCCCACCATTCATCAACTTCAGGCGGGGTGGCGAGTTTGTCGATGGCGGGAATTACATTTTTCACATCTCCCACAATGGGTACTTCAACGGCTACATTTTTACCAATGCAGGAGGGATCGATGTCGATGTGGATTTTTCGTGATTTTTGAGAAAATCCGCTCAACCGTCCTGTTACCCGGTCGTCAAAACGAGCCCCCACCGCAACAAGCACATCGCACTCTGTCATCGCCATATTCGCGTACCAGGTTCCG
Source organism: Rhodohalobacter sp. (assembly GCF_034521535.1). Taxonomy (GTDB): domain Bacteria; phylum Bacteroidota; class Rhodothermia; order Balneolales; family Balneolaceae; genus Rhodohalobacter. The sequence goes on from NZ_JAXHMF010000010.1 coordinate 233,953, forward strand.
TGCATTCCCAGCATTCCAAGTGACTGCGATTTGTTCTCCGGGAACGCACCGAGTCCCATCAGGGTGGTTGTGACAGGCACGTTCAGGCGTTCGGCCATGGCTGTAACTTCTTCCCAAGCTTCTCCTGAAATGGCGCCGCCACCCACATAGAGCAGAGGTTTTTTAGCGTTGCTGAGCATTTCAGCAGCTTTGGCAATCTGTGGATGATGACCGTTTGTATGAGGCTTGAAGCTGGGGATCTCCACCTTTTTCAATCCTGAATAACGACTTTTGGTATTCAGCATATCCTTGGGTAGGTCGACTAAAACAGGACCCGGGCGGCCGTTGGTTGCAATGTGAAAAGCTTCACGAATTACATGTTCCAGCTCATTCACATCCCTTACCAAATAGTTTTGTTTGGTGATGGGACGGGTAATACCCACAATATCCGCTTCCTGAAAGGCATCGTTGCCAATCACGCCGGTGGGTACCTGTCCGGTAAAAACTACAAGTGGAATTGAATCCATCATGGCGGTGGCGATTCCGGTTACGGTATTTGTTCCGCCCGGTCCAGAGGTGGCCAAAACCACACCGGGTTTACCGGTTGCCCGGGCATATCCGTCGGCGGCATGGGTGCCGGCCTGTTCATGGCGAATCAAAACGTGATTCAGGTCATGGTTATCGAAAAGGGTGTCGTAAATCGGAAGAACAGCACCGCCCGGATATCCGAAAAGAGTATCAACTCCCAGGTCAGTCAGGGTTTTGATGAGGATTTCCGCTCCGTTATGGGGCAGGCTTTCTGGTTTTTCGACCGTTTTGAGTGATGGCTGTTGAGCTTTCGTATTTGCGGAAGATGTCGAGTAGTTTGATTTCATTTTTTACTCACGGATATACTTTACCCGCCAGAGGAAAAAAATAAATCGCGATGTGTGGATTTGGTTTCTAACCTCTGGCTGGGTGGGTTATCTAATAATTAGGTTTAGAATTAGAATGCCAGAAATTAGAATAGATAGAATAATCAGCAGCAGGCTGATAATAATATCAATAGTGCTTATAGAAATGATCAAAGCACTTAAAGCGATAACAGGTAATGTAGCTAAGAGGATAAATAGTGAGTTGAAGACAGCAATCACGCCCAAGGCATCTTCCCGAAGAAGAGCAGTAGAAACGCTATGTGATTGGTGTGAATTCAAACGAACTATTTCTTTGTTGTTAATCGCTCCAAAAACCTATAGAACCGATTCGCATAAGTCAAGATTTTTTTTAAATAAATCTTTGAATATCATATAGAAGTAATAATTGATTTTTTAAAAGCGCTTCCATGTATCTAAAAATAGATACCTAAGTTATTGTCTTTAAACAGTTAAAAAAGCTTTCTTCAAATGACTCATAAAATTAACAAATTTAGCTCACGTTTAACCGAAAGTCAGTCGCAGGTCGGATCAAAAGCAATGCTATATGCCACCGGCTTGAGCGAGGATGACATGAAAAAGGCTCAGGTCGGGATTGCAAGTACCGGCTGGGACGGCAATCCATGCAACATGCATCTGAACGGTTTGGCTGATGTTGTAAAGAAGGGAGTTTGGGCAAATGACATGGTCGGTTTTACGTTTCACTCCATCGGCGTGAGCGACGGTATTTCGATGGGAACACAGGGAATGAAATTCTCTCTTCCTTCACGTGATATTATTGCCGACTCGATCGAAACGGTGATGAATGCTCAGTGGTATGATGCCAATATTTCGGTAGTGGGATGTGATAAAAATATGCCCGGTGCCATCATGGCGATGGCAAGAGTAAACCGGCCTTCAATTATGGTGTATGGTGGGAACCATCCGGCCCGGAAACCTGAATGGGGAGAAGCTGGATATTGTGTCGGCGTTTGAATCTTACGGAAAATTTTTATCAGAAGAGATTGATGAAGAACAGATGAATAATGTACTGAAGCATGCCTGTCCCGGGGCCGGGGCCTGCGGAGGGATGTATACGGCCAACACCATGGCATCGGCCATTGAAACGCTTGGCATGAGCTTGCCTTTCAGCTCTTCGATACCTGCCACGCACGATCAAAAAATTAAAGAGTGTGAAAAAGCCGGAGCGGCGATACGGATTCTTCTTGAAAAAGATATTAAACCAAAAGATATCATCACGAAAGATTCGATGGAGAATGCGGTGGCGATGATCATTGCCCTTGGCGGTTCAACAAATGCCGTGATGCATATGCTGGCTATTGCCCATGCGGCCGGAGTAAACTTTACCATTGATGACTTTCAATCCGTAAGCGACCGGACACCTTTCCTGGCCGATCTCAAGCCGAGCGGCAAGTATGTGATGGAAGATCTATATAACGTAGGTGGAGTGCCTGCTGTGCAGAAACTGCTTTTAAAGGAGGGATATTTGAAAGGGGACTGTTTGACAGTGACCGGTAAAACCCTGGCTGAAAATGTTGAGAAACTGCCCGGTCTTCTGGAAGAGCAAAAGGTGATTCATCCAATATCCAACCCGGTAAAGAAAACAGGACATCTTCAGATTCTCTACGGAAATTTATCTCCTGAAGGAAGTGTGGCCAAGATTACCGGAAAGGAGGGAACCCGTTTTTCAGGCCCGGCGGTGGTTTTTGAATCGGAAGAGGATGCGCTTGAGGGAATTCGTGGTGGTAAGGTAGGAAAGGGAAATGTAGTTGTGATCCGGTATGAAGGACCGAAAGGCGGACCCGGCATGCGCGAGATGCTCTCTATCACGGCAGCCATAATGGGAGCAGGCCTCGGTAATGATGTGGCGTTGATTACCGATGGACGCTTTTCCGGGGGGACTCATGGATTTGTGATCGGCCACGTAACTCCTGAAGCTCAGCTCGGCGGAGCAATCGGTCTGTTAAAAAACGGAGATATTATCACCATCGATGCAGAAGAACGGATTCTGAATGTGGATCTTTCGGAAGAGGAACTCGGAATCCGCCGTAAAAGATGGAAAGCCCCTGAGCTGAAGTACCATAGCGGTGCGCTCTACAAGTATTCAAAGCTGGTCTCAACGGCAAGCGAAGGTTGTATTACGGATGGATGATCCAATTTATCCGGTACGTAAATTTGGTATAGATTACTCATTTCTTCTTGCATAGAGGTTCGAATCTCGTATTTTCTTCAATTGATGGTTCAAACATTAACTAAAACGAGTTAAAGTGGCTGAAGAAAAGAAAAAAAACGAGGATGAGGTCCCTGATTCTAAAGGCAGGAGCTCATTATTTGACAAATTTCTGAATTTTATTGAAAAGGCGGGGAATAAACTTCCCGACCCGGCAATGCTCTTCTTTATTCTATTGGTGATCGTCTGGGTATTTTCTGCAATTCTCTCGCCCATTGATTTTGGCGAAGTCCACCCCCGAACCGGAGAGGCACTGAATGTTCAGAATATGCTTACCGGTGAAAATCTGGCTTCCTTTTTGGCCAACATGATTGAGACTTTTGTGCTTTTTGCGCCTTTGGGTATTGTGTTGGTGGCGATGCTGGGAGTTGGCGTTGCGGAACACTCCGGCTGGATTGATGCGGGATTGAAGAAATTGCTTGGATTTACTCCAAAGTCGCTCTTAACCCCAATGTTGATTTTAATCGCAATTGTGAGTCATACGGCTGCTGATGCCGGGTATGTACTCGTAATTCCACTTGGAGGCGTGATTTTCTATGCTGCCGGGAGGCATCCGCTGGCCGGTATTGCCGCGGCATTTGCAGGAGTGAGTGGTGGTTTTTCTGCCAACTTTATTCCGTCGGCTATCGATCCGCTCTTGATGAGTTTTACACTGGAAGCGGCCAGGATTCTGGATCCCGATATTATGCTGAACCCGCTCAATAATATCTACTTTACAGGACTCTCCAGTATTTTGATTGTCACTGTTGGCTGGTACATCACCGATAAAATTGTGGAACCCCGGCTTGAGGGAATAAAAGTTGACGGCGATGAGGATGAAATGCCTCAGATGGAAGAGGTGACACCCAAAGAGAGCCGGGCATTTTGGTTTGGTTTTGCTGCTATGATTCTGGGTTTGATTGGCTTGTTTATCTGGGCGTGGCCGGAAGGATCTGCACTACGTGATCCTAACTGGAACAATCCGGAAGTGAGTTCACTTTTCTCTTTTAATGCCCCGTTAATGCAGGCGATCGTGCCACTCATTTTTATTCTGCTGCTGATACCGGGTGTTGTATACGGTTACGCTTCCGGAAAATATAAGAGTTCAAAGGACATGATCGACAACATGACCAAGTCGATGGAGAGCATGGGGTATTACGTTGTGATGGCGTTTTTCTGTGCACTCTTTATTGATGCGTTTGCCAAGTCAAACATCGGTCTCTTGATAGCTTTGAAAGGTGCAAACTTCCTTCAGGCGCTGGCACTTCCGGGACAGATTACCATTGTGGGAATCGTGTTTCTGAGTGCATTTGTGAATATCCTGGTTGGATCTGCTTCGGCAAAATGGGCGCTCATTGCTCCAATATTTGTCCCGATGCTTATGCAGTTGGGAATCTCACCTGACTTAACTCAGGCAGCTTATCGTGTAGGAGATTCAGTGTCTAACATTATCACACCGCTTCTGCCTTACTTCCCTCTTGTGGTTGTGTTCTGTCAGAGATATGTGAAGAAAACGGGAATTGGAACGCTCATTTCGATGATGCTTCCTTACTCCATTATCTTCCTGGTCCTATGGACACTCTTTCTGCTGCTCTACTGGTGGATTGGAATCCCGCTCAGCTTTGAAGCGAACTATGTTTATCCTGCACCTTAATTAGATGTGAGTCATGAGTCTTGAGATGTGAGAGAAATTCTCACGACTCAAGACTCAAATCTCAAGACTATTCAAATAGGTCTGATTATAGCTTTTTTAGAAGCTTTACGATTTCCCGGTCTATCAATTCTAAATCTTTATCGCGTGAAAGTCGGTGTGCTCCATCCGGAACGAGTATTAATTCGCTCTGTTCCTCGCCAATGAGCCGGTTTAGTTTTTCTGATTTTTGCCAGGGTACATCCCGGTCTTCCATACCGTGAATAAGGGTAACGGGAATATCAAAATCGAGCGATTTTTTATGGAGCAAAAGGTGATCTTTGCCACTGTCGAGCAGTCGTTTTGTAATAATAATCGGTTCGTCACGGTACTCGCTGGGTTGTGCAATATAACCCTGTTCATTCATCACACTCTGCTGCTGATCGGTCATGCGTCGGTGCCAGATATCTTCGGTGAAGTCCGGAGAGGAGGCGATGCCTACCAAACCGCAAATCTTATCCGGACGCCTGAGAGCAGCCAGCACGGCGATCCATCCGCCCATGGATGAGCCAACGGCAACCACCGGAGCATCGGCCAGCTCATCCAGTACCAGCAGTGTATCATTCAGCCAGTCGGTCAAGGTTCCGTCCTCAAATTTACCGTCCGATTGACCGTGTCCGCGGTAGTCAAAGCGTATGTATGCCCGGCCACGCTTTTTACACTGTTTTTCGAGAAACGTTGCTTTGGTTCCCTCCATATTGGAGAAAAAGCCCGGTACAAATAAGGTAGTGGGTGATTCTCCTTCCAGCTTATGAGCTGCAATCTTCAGGCCGTCATGGGTTGTGAGTTGAATGGGTTTCATGCAGGGTAAATATGATTTTGTGTTGATATGTCTCAAGGGCAGGGCATAAGCGCTAACATACTATTTTTTGTATGATGTATTTAAAGATTTGAGGCTGTCCAAAAAGGCACATTTGTTCAAATAGCGCTTAAATAATTTAGTTTTCTCCTTCAGACTCACCCTATATCCCTCTCTAACTAATAGAGAGGGATATAAAGTTTAAATTATTTAAGCTTGGTTATGTGTTGATTCACTTTTTGGACATCCTCATAAAGGTCTGCATGTGCTGAGGCTTCGGTAGGTAGAGGCGGTTCAATTAAGTCAGGTTCATTTTTCATATTTTTTAAAGGAAAAAACCGATAGTATCAAATGATCATATATATCAACCAGCCGGCCAATAAAAAAAGCAGGCTTATCCAGAAAAATATTCCCCAGGGAAATTTCCATTCGGGTTCTTCGCCAAGCTCTCTATAGAGATAATTCTTTAATAGAAGGGTGTTCCTGATATTGGCTTTGTAAACGGCGTCGAATGCATCACCAAAAACCGGGACCAAACCGCCCACAAAATCGATGAACATAATGCGGATCATCTTACGCTGAATGTTGCCGGGTGCGCCGACCTTTCTGGCTTCATAGAGCACGTAGAGGGAGAGAATGAGCCCTGCAAAATCACCGATGCCGGGAACCAACCCAATCAGCGGGCTCAGCCCAAACCTAAAGTTGGTAAATGGTATGCGGATATTGCTGTCGGTCCAGTAGCTGAACCGGTCAAGCCGTTCCATTGTACTCCGGAGCTCTTCATCTGTATGAACCGGCCTGTTCATGGAGATCGTTTTTCAGTGAATACTAAGTATTCGAAAATTTAAAAACTGAATAACCAATTATGATTCAACAGGAAATTGGCCTCCCAGTTAAATAGATATCAGTCATGAGTCTTGAGATGTGAGAGAAATTCTCACGACTCACGACTCAAATCTCAAGACTATTTTTTACTTCTCACAATCAGTTCCTGAAAAACGGTGTCGAGGGGGATATCTCTTTCTACTAGGAGTACCATCAGGTGATAGATCAGATCCGCCGATTCGTAAATTACTTCAGAATCTTTCTTGTTTTTGGAAGCGATAATTGTTTCTACAGCTTCTTCTCCCAGTTTTTGGGCAATTTTGTCAATTCCTTTTTTAAAAAGCCGCGTTGAATAGGAGCCCTTTGGAAGTTCTTTTTTTCGTTCCTGTAGTACTCGTTCAAGGTCGTAGAGAAATTCGATTTCTTGCTTAGCCATTCGTTGTTTAATTCAGTTTATAGAGTCAATATTCTTACTTCAATTCCATTTTCAGCCATTTTCTTTTTCATCTCAGAGATTTCAATTTCTCTAAAGTGAAAGATACTTGCAGCTAAAACGGCATCTGCTTTCCCATTTTTTATAGCATCGATACAGTGCTGAATGGTTCCGGCTCCGCCACTGGCAATAACCGGAATAGTCACATTTTCATTAACAATTTTAAGAAGCTCATTGTCGAAGCCTGATTTTGTTCCATCGCGATCCATGCTTGTGAGCAGTATTTCTCCGGCACCAAGCTTTTCTGTTTTTTTAATCCATTCGATCGCATCCAGGCCGGTTGCTTCAGAACCGCCTTTTACAAACACTTCCCAGTGATCCCCAACTTTTTTGGCATCAACAGCTGCTACGATGGCTTGCGAGCCAAACGCATCAGAAGCTCTGGTAATTAAATCCGGATCGCGCACAATGGCACTGTTCAGGGATACTTTATCTGCGCCGGCTTTTAAAATTTCTTCAATCTCTTCAACGGATTTTATACCGCCACCAACTGTAAAAGGAATATTAATATGCGCTGCAATCTCTTTCACCAGATGCACCAATGTGCGGCGCTTCTCTTTGGTAGCCGTAATGTCGAGAAAGACCAGTTCATCGGCACCTTCTTCCGTATAACGCTGCGCCAGCTCAACAGGATCGCCTGCATCCCTCAACCCGACAAAGTTCACCCCTTTAACGGTACGGCCGTCTTTGATATCCAGGCAGGGAATGATTCGTTTTGTAAGCATATCGCGCGTAAAGGGTTAATCAGCGTAAAAAATAGTGAAAATGATTGTCAATTCACGTTATGAATTTGCCGAATGAAGGTGAGCCATGTCATCCAGTCCAATATGACCCTCATAATAGGCTTTGCCCACTACAACTCCATCCACCCCAATACTATTGAGCTGAATAAGATCCTGCAAATTGGAAACTCCGCCGGAAGCAATCCATTTGACATCCGGAAACCGGCTTTGAAGATCACTGTACATCTCAAAATTTGGGCCGGTTAGCATTCCATCTCTGGCGATGTCTGTACTCAATACTCTGCTTAAACCGGCTTTAATCATCGGATTTAAGAAATCTTCAATTGGTTTATCGGACGTTTCGAGCCAGCCACCGTAGGCCATTTTACCATCTTTTAAATCAAGTCCAAGTATAATTTTGTCTGGATTGTTATGAATGGCATCTATAAACTCATCGGTTTTTTTCACGGCCATTGAGGAGCAGATGATTCCACTCAAGCCCGCATCCAATAGATTTTGAATATCATCTTGTGATCGAACACCGCCACCGGTTTGAACCGTAAGCCCCAGTTCATTGATGATGGTTTTAATAATTGGAAGATTCTCAAATGAACCGCTTTTTGCCCCGTTTAAATCTACCACATGAATGTGATCAAACCCTGCCGTTTTAAACTTGGCTGCTTCTTCAATAGGATTGTGATTGTAAACTGTTTTTTTGTTGTAGTCACCTTTTTGCAGTCGCACAACCTGTCCGTCAAGCAGGTCTATTGCGGGAATGATATTCATATAAAATTGTAGTTGGATTAAAGAATCAAGTGTGGCTAAAGGTAAGGAATTATGGGGATGACTAAATCAGAAAACCTTTCGAAAATTTTATCAGGCGGATTTCCGGGATGACTCTTTTACGATATCTAAAAAATTCTGAAGAAGAAGTGAACCTACGGTACCCGATTTTTCAGGATGAAACTGTACTCCCATAAAATTGTCTTTGGATACTACCGCGCTGAAATCCTTGATATACTTACAGGTGGCAAGTGTATACTCATTGGCAGGAGCATAGTAACCGTGCACATAATAGAGAAAGTGTTTATTATCGATGCCGTTGATTAACGGATGTTCTTTTTTGGGCTCAAAAACGTTCCAGCCCATGTGCGGGACTTTTGCTTTTGAGGCATCAAACTTTTTTAGTTTCCCGGGTATCAGCCCGAGTGTATCGCTTGCGCCTTCTTCAGAAGATTCATAAAGAAGCTGCATACCGAGGCAGATACCTAATACCGGCTTTTTGGTGTTTTTAAGCCATACATCCAGGTCTCGTGAGCGAAGGTCATCCATTGCGGCTCCGGCATGTCCAACTCCCGGAAAAATAATGCCATCAGCTCTGTCAAGCTCTTTTGGATTATCTGAGATGAAATACTCTGCGTTAAGACGTTCAAGCGCATTTGCGACGGAAGCCAGATTTCCGGCCTGATATTTAATAATTCCTATCAACGTTCTGGTTACTTCTAAAAATTTTAATTCTATTAAATGGTGCCCTTTGTTGAAGGGAGGATTCCCCTGGTTCGCTCACTCCGGGTAATGGCAAAACGCAGGGCTCTGGCAAAACCTTTGAAGGTTGCTTCAATAATATGATGATCATTTTTTCCGTTAGCGGTAACATGCAGGGTTGCCTTGGCGTTCATAGCCAGTGTATAATAAAAGTGTTCTAACATTTCGGTAGGAAAATCACCTACGTATTCACGCTTTAATTCAACATCATACTGCAGGTAGGGTCGGTCGGAAAGGTCGATGGCAACGGTAGCCTGAGCTTCATCCATGGGTAACACAAAGCCGTATCGCTGTATTCCCGCCTTGTTCGTTGATACAGCTTTACTGATGGCCTGCCCCAGTGCAATAGCGGTGTCTTCTATGGTATGGTGTTCATCCACTTCAAGATCACCCTTACAAGTGAGTTCAAGGTCAATTAAACCGTGTTTTGCAATTTGATCCAGCATGTGATCAAAAAAATTCAGGCCGGTGTTAATGTTACTTTTCCCTGTTCCATCAAGGTTTATGTTTACATGGATATCCGTCTCTTTTGTAGCGCGCTTGATCTCAGCCTTTCTGGATGGAAAAAGAATCAGGTGAGCCAGCTCACTCCATGACTCCGATTTGCTCAGAATTTCACCATCTTTTCGAAACTGAAAGAAGTTATCGGATCGGGTTATAACTGCGTCAGGATCACGATCGGTTTTTTCGGGCTGAAAACCTTCATTTTCAAGCAGGCTAATTTGATGCTTCAGACAGATCTGAGCCGTTCCATATGATCTCATGCCCGTGTTCCCTTAAATATCCTAAGCCATAAATAACTCCCGGAGCGAGTAATAATTCACTTTTACCTTTAAGTGCGGCTGATTCAACTTGGATGATCATAATTTGGGTGGTTTATAGTATTAGCCTACAATTTCCTTAAGAGCCTTCAAGAACTTCACATTTTCGTCCGGCATACCGATTGTTACGCGCAAACAGTCCTCACATAGCGGCTCATTTCCACGATAGCGAACAATGACGCCTCGCTCAGCAAGTTGCTGATAAACTTCCTTTGCATTCTCAATTTTGAAGAGGATGAAATTGGCGTTCGAAGGATAGACCTTTGTTACGGCACTGCTAAGACTCAGTTGCTCAGCCACGTAGTCTTTCTCATCCTTAATTGCATTTATATTGAACTTCATCAGCTCCATCTTTTCAAATGCTTTCAGGGCGGTATCGGCCGTTAGTTTGTTGACGTTATAAGGAGCCTTTACGCGAAGCATGTAGTTGATGATATCGGGATTTGAAATGGCTACTCCCAATCTGATTCCGGCCAGTCCGAATGCTTTTGAGAATGTCTGGAGCACAACCAGATTTGGATACTGCTGAACCATTTGTGCCATCGATTCCTGCCGGCTGAAATCAATATACGCTTCATCCACAACCACGATTCCCTTAAACTTTGCTACCAGTTTAAGCAGATCCGTTCGTTTCAGATCGTTTGCTGTAGGGTTATTTGGAGAGCAGAGGAAAAGAAGTTTCGTGTTTCCATCTGCTTCATCAATGATCGCATCCGGCTGCAGCTGGAACTTTTCAGTCAGCAAAACTTCTTGAACGCCGACATTATTGATATTTGCTGCCACTTTGTACATGCCGTATGTTGGTGGTGTAATGAGAATGGAATCCCTGCCGGGCTCGCAAAAAATCCTCATCAGAAGATCAATCGGTTCATCGCTGCCCACACCCAGAAAAATATTCTCTCTTTCAACATCGCGGTACTCAGCAATTTTATCTCGAAGTTCATCCTGAGTCGGTGATGGATATCGATGCAGATTTAAAGTGCTTCGGACGGGCGATCCATAGCTGTTCTCATTGGCGTCCAGAAGAGTGCCGCTGTCAAAGTCATCCCGTGCGCTGCGATAAGGAGTTAGGTTTCGGATGTTCTCACGAACCAGTGATTCTATGTTGAAAGATTCGGGCATTTTGGGTTTACGTTGATTTATTCAGAATTTTGTTAAAAAGTTGAGACTGTTCAAAAAGCACATTCAACGAGCACCGCTTAAATCATTTAGATTTTTCTTTCAGACTCACCCTATTTCCCTCTCTAACTAATAGAGAGGGATTTGTAGTCTAAATGATTTAAGCTTGATTTTTTATATTTTTACTTTTTTTACAGCCTCAGCTATCCGTATCGTTACTCAATTTTTTCAGTCTTAAACTTACGGCATTTTTATGAGCCTGGAGGCCTTCAATTTCAGCCAAGGTTTCAACGGTTGGACCCAATTTCTGTAATCCCTCTTCTGAGATTTTCTGCATGGTGATAAACTTTTGAAAACTATTCAGTGAAACCCCGCTATACATCTTGGCATATCCGTACGTAGGCAGTGTGTGATTGGTTCCGGAAGCGTAATCTCCCATACTTTCAGGAGTCCACGGACCGATAAATACAGAGCCGGCATTTGTGACTTTTTCAGCCAATTCCTCGGCATCAGCGGTATTGATGATTAAGTGCTCCGGCGCATAAAGATTTGAAAATCGCATAGCTTCACCGGAAGATTCAACTGTAAGAATAAAGCTTTTTTCCAGTGCTTTTTCAGCGAACTCTTTTCGGGGCAGTTCATTTAACTGCGACTCTACTTCTTTCTCAATAGCGCGGATGTCGGCGTCTTCTGTAACCACTAAAACGGATTGACTATCTGAGCCGTGTTCTGCCTGTGACAATAAATCTGAAGCAATAAAAGCGGGATCTGCGGTTTTGTCTGCTATTACCAAAACCTCGGAAGGTCCTGCCGGCATATCAATGGATACCATGGCTTCGCTGTTTTGAAGAATCATTTTAGCGGCCGTAACATATTGATTACCGGGCCCGAAAAGTTTATCCACTTTTGGGATGGATTCCGTTCCAAATGCCATTCCTGCAATTGCCTGAGCTCCACCCGCTTTAACGATCTTTTCTGCGCCGATTTTTTGGGCAATGTAGATGATCGATTCAGGCACATTTCCATTTTTGTCGGGAGGAGTTGCAATCACAATTGTTGAGCATCCGGCAATCATGGCGGGAACTCCCAGCATCATGGTTGTTGAAGGAAGGGGTGCGGTTCCGCCCGGAATGTAAAGCCCAACCCGTTCAATGGGTTTGGCTACTCTTCTGCAAACAACGCCCGGCATGGTTTCCACTTCCAGATCCATGGTGGTCTGATGTTTATGGAACAGGTATATATTATTTAGTGCCTGGTCGATTGCAGCCTGAATTTTAGGTTCAAGCGTAACAGACACGTCGTTTGGGTTGACAGTGATCTCATTCAGATCCACTCCGTCAAATTTTCGGGTGTATTTCCGGATGGCTTTGTCGCCGCTTTGTTCTACATCATCCAGAATTGGCTCAACCTGCCCAAAAACCGAAGTAAAATCCATTTTGGGACGTTTACAGAGATTCGCAATTTCTGCTTCGGTCAGGGTTTTAAGTGAGTAATTTTTCATGTCATATTTTTTCAATTAATCTCAAGACTCATATCTCATGTCTCAAATCTATTTAAATAATCATCGATTCGATTGGCAGGACAACGATACCCGTAGCACCGGCACTTTTCAGTTTTTCCATCAGATCCCAGAATGTAGAAATTGTAACCACGGTATGAATGGCTACCATTCCGTTATCAGCCAAAGGCATTACTGTGGGACTTTTGAGGGATGGAATAATTTTTTTGATTTCGTCAACCGATTCCTGAGGCGCATTCATCATAATGTACCGGCTTTTTTCTGCCTTTTGGTAACCTTCAATACGCTGAAGAAATTTTTCGATCAGGGCCTGCTTGCCTTCCGAGAGAGGTTTGTTTGTTTTTACGAGCTGGGTTTCTGAATCAAAAATATTTTCAATCTCTTTCAGGCCGTTGGCTTTCAGGGTTCCGCCCGTTGAAACGAGGTCGGTGATAGCGTCGGCAATTTCCAAACGGGGCGCGATTTCAACTGAACCGGACAGGGTAATGATATCCGCTTCGACATCCTTGGTTTTGAGAAATTTTTTGGTCAGAACAGGATAACTGGTAGCGATTCGTTTTCCCTGCAGATCTTTTGCTGATTTAATATCGCCGTCTTTAGGTACAGCAATGGAAAGCCGGCAGACACCGTAATCCAAACCCTTCAGAATGGTTACATCCGATTCGTCTTCGGCAACAGTATTGGCTCCGACAAATCCCAGGTCGCAAACGCCATCCTCTACATATTCGGGGATATCGTCGTCACGAATGAGTAAAAGTTCCACGTCGAAATTTCGGCATTTTACCAGTAGACTTCGTTTGTAATCGTCAAACTTGAGTCCAATTCCTTCGAGCAGATTTAAGGTTTTATCGGTTAATCGACCGCTTTTTTGAACGGCAATTCTCAGTGAGGTGGAAGAATCCAGAGTTCTCATAGAATGATTTAATTATTTTTTTGTTAAAAAGGGTAGTGAGAAAAAAATGGTTGAATAATCTGTGCGTAACGGAAGAGTAGATCAATGATGATGATGCACAGAATGACCGTGATCTCCATGATGGGAGTGGTGATAAAGTGGAGATATGTCGGTTTGAAAATTTCACTTCTTAAAATTATGCATTTAAAAATTAGGATGCCAAGAATAGTTTAAAACATCCGGATCTGTTGAAATCATTCCAGTAAAAAGAAAAAGCCCGGCTCATTTAAGAACCGGGCTTTAAACTTTTTCAAATTAGCTTTTAAGGCTTATTCACCATTTCCATTCGTTCCTGATTCTGAAAGTGTAACGGTATCGATAAATGTGGTGTCAGGAGCGGTGACTTCTATATTGGATATCACCTCAGGGTTATATCCTTCCACACTTGGAGCTATCGAAACCTGATAGGTTCCGTTCAGAAGTCCGATCATCAGAAAGTCACCTTCTTCATTGGCGCGTGTGCCTGCGAGGGTATCATCATCTGCAATGGCATAAACCCAGGGGAGTGATTCGGCCGGTTCAATACTTCCGCCGATCGCTCCGGTTTGTGCCAGCTCAACAGCTTTTATTACCGGTTTTAGAATATACATTCCTGAGTTACCGGCTTTTACTATTGAACGTGAAGCATCAAAATCGAGAAGGAGCGTATAGTTTTCGCCACCTTCAATTTCTGCATTAACGTTCAGTTTCAGGCCGGATTGCTGAGCACTGGGTGTGGTAAGCGGAGTCGATTCTCCATCAATTACGAGTTCGTTTTGTTCTCCAAGTATGAGCCGGATTTGACTGTACGTTCCCGCTTCAAGTTCCGCTTCACCTAATATTTCGTAATTACCGTTGGTGAGTTCCAGAAGATTCACTCGAACAGGCTGGTCATTTATGGTTCTCCATCCGTTATCTTCTTCCTCAGCTTCAGCTTGTTTGTGTACGCGAACTTCCTGTACATCAATCCAAACCTCATCATAGTTTGCGGGGGCATCTGTTAAAAGGACCTGAAGGCTTCCGTTATCATTTGTAAGATCATTCGACAGATCGCAGGATGCCAAAAGAAAAAAACCTGCAATGAATATTGAAATAGTACTTAATAGTCTCATCTTTTTACTCTCAATTTTGTTTGTATTTTGATATCATTTCAATCTATTTTAATGCGCAATCATAAAAAATGTTCCATTTGTCGATATCGTTTCGACACTGACATGTCAATTTAATTTCGAAAACCAACAAAATGAAGACGATAGCTCAATTAACATATATACCTCTTTACTCTGATCATCCTAAAGAACAGGTTCAGGATTTGCTTGAATTTGTCGCTCAGCATGATGTTGAGGTAGATGTAAACTATCTGTCAACAAGTATTAAAGGGGATTCAGACGTTGTTTTTGAACTCATTCGAGAAGTATATGATTCAATGACGCTGGAAGGACAGAAGTTTAGATTTCACGTTGAACTGCTGAGTCCTACCGCAGAATAAAACCACGTTTTTTATAAAGAGGGGAAGATTTTTCTTCTGCTATGTTCAGGTTTGCTCTGGCTGGACATATTTTGTTCGTCTCAAACAATCTGGGAGAGGGTCATATAACAATTAAATGCAATGACCGTTTAAGCTTTGTATATTTAGGGCTGAATAATTTTTAGCATTTTCTATCCATCTGTATGAATAATATTCGCAATTTTTGCATTATCGCGCACATCGATCACGGTAAATCCACATTAGCTGATCGCCTGCTTGAACGAACCGGAACTATCAGTGAAAGGGAGATGCAGGAGCAGGTTCTTGATGATATGGACTTGGAACGGGAGCGTGGAATTACGATTAAAAGTCACGCCATACGGATGGACTATAAACGACCTAGCGGTGAACTCTATACATTTAATTTGATTGATACACCGGGCCATGTCGATTTCGCCTACGAAGTATCGCGTGCTTTAAAAGCTTGCGAAGGCGCGCTTCTTGTTGTGGATGCTGCACAGGGAATTGAAGCGCAAACAATTTCAAACCTCTACCAGGCGATAGATCAGAATCTGGAGATCGTACCTGTATTAAATAAAATAGATCTTCCGGGCGCCGATCCTGAAGGTGTAGGCCAGCAAATTGTGGATCTGATCGGCTGTGATCATGAGGATATCATAAGTGTATCCGGAAAAACAGGTGAAGGTGTTGAAGTGCTTCTCGAAGCTATAGTTGAGCGAATTCCGGGTCCGTCGAGAGAAGAAGACAAGCCTTTAAAAGCCCTTATTTTTGATTCCATTTTTAATACCTATCGGGGATCGATTGCTTACGTTCGGGTGATGGAAGGAACCCTCAAAAAAGGGGATCCCATACTGTTTATGGCAACCGGCAAAGAGTATGACGCCGAGGAGATCGGTTACCTCAAATTGAAGAAAGAGCCGGTGAAAGAGTTGAAGGCAGGAGATGTAGGTTATGTAATTGGCAGCGTGAAATCGCTCCAGGATGCCAAAGTGGGTGATACCATTACGAACCAAAAAAACAGGGCCGATAAAGCCATTCCGGGTTACAAGGATGTAAAACCGATGGTCTTTAGCGGTATTTTCCCAACAAGTTCGGAAGATTTTGAAGATCTGCGGGCAGCTTTGGAAAAACTGCAGCTCAATGATGCTTCGTTGACCTATCAGCCTGAAACTTCTAAAGCGCTTGGGTTTGGTTTCCGGGCAGGATTTCTGGGAATGCTTCACATGGAGATTGTTCAGGAACGCCTCGATCGGGAGTTTAATATTGACATTATTACCACCGTTCCAAATGTGCAGTACGAAGTGGATACGGAAGAAGGGAAACGGGTTCAGGTGGATAATCCCAGTGAAATGCCTTCTGCCGGCGATATTGCAAAAGTATGGGAGCCGTACATCAAAGCGAGTATTATTACACCGGCCGAATTTATCGGCCCAATCATGAAACTGTGCCAGGATCGCCGGGGAATATACGTTAACCAGCATTTTATGCAGAATAATCGTGTGGAAATCACATACGAACTGCCAATGGCTGAAGTGGTCTTTGATTTTTATGATAGACTTAAGAGCGGCACTCGCGGTTATGCCTCTCTGGATTACGAATTTATAGAATACCGCAAGGGAGATTTAGTTCGTTTAGATATTTTATTAAACGGGGAACCTGTGGATGCGCTCTCCAGTATAACGCACAGAGATAAAGCCTACTACCAGGGCAGAAAGGTGTGTGCCAAATTGAAAGAGCTGATACCTCGGCAACAATTTGAAGTAGCTGTACAAGCTGCCATAGGTTCACGCGTTATAGCTCGGGACACCATTCGCGCGCTTCGTAAAGATGTTACCGCGAAGTGTTATGGAGGTGATATCTCCCGTAAACGAAAATTGATCGAAAAGCAGAAAGAAGGTAAGAAGCGAATGAAACAGGTTGGTGCTGTTGATATTCCCCAGGAAGCCTTTCTTGCTGTTTTGTCTATGGACGACGAAGATTAAAATAGATTTCTATGAAAAAATTAGTTTTAGTTTTACTCATCGCACTTTTTAGTGTTGATGTCTACGCTCAGTTCGAAGATCCGGAAATTCGCAAGGTTGAACACTCTGAAAGATCTCAGTTCGAAGATAGATTCTCGGATATCAGCTGGACCGGTCAGGGTCTTTACAATCCAACTACAATCGATAGAATACCCACGGTGGAACTCCGCTCAAGATTACAGGCGGTATTTGGCGATCCGACACAAAAAATTGGCGACCTGATTAACGAGCGTAACTTCAGGCCCGGTAAAGCCGTACAGTTCGAGTATTGGTTTATCATAGATAAAGAAATGCCTCTTATGATTCTGGATTTAGACGGCCCTTTTGAAAATGGATTGGTGTATGTGGGTGCAAGTCGCTACATAGATATGATGCCTCAAGTGAAGCGGGTGTTAAATCGAATGCTGATGAACGAATCAAAGGAATTAGAACCTTTTAGTGACTATTTTTACTCTCCGGAACGGGATCAATGGTATCTTGTAGAGTATCAGGATGGTGAATTTGTACACGAGGCTATAGACAGACCCGGAAATTTTAATTAAGAGCATAAATACAGTTGGCAAGAAGAAAGGATTCAGAAAAGAAAAAACGTTTTTGGGAAACCTCTAAAAAATCTGATACAGAAAATCCCATTGATGCGAAAGCGAAGCACTGGGCAAGAGAGTGGCTGGATGCATTTCTCTGGGCGGCAATAGCGGCCATCATTCTGAGAACATTTTTCTTTGGTGCTTACCGCATCCCCACGCCAAGTATGGAAAAGACACTGCTCACCGGAGATTTTCTGATTGTGACCAAGCTTGCGTACGGTCCGCGCACGCCCATGACACTGTCCGTGCCTTTTACGGATATCTACTTGCCGGGAGTAGATTTGCCGTGGACGAGAATTCCCGGCTATTCTGATGTAGAACGAAATGATATTGTTGTATTCAATTATCCTGTAGATATCGGGCCAATTTCTACCAAAACCAACTATATTAAAAGGGCTGTTGGTATGCCGGGCGACAGGCTGAAAATTGAGGATAAACTTCTGTATGTAAACGGGGAGCAGTCTGAGTCTTACGAAACCTTTATGTACAACTACAGGGTTCAAACCCGTGAACGTATTCGACTAAGCCCGGCAAAAGTGCGTGAAGCCGGAGGCAATGTGCTGCAATCGAATAATGGCACTTCTATAATAAATATGACTCCTGTTCTTGCGGATGAGATGCGAAACTGGTCTGAAATAGAAGCGGTAGAGTTTTTCATTTTACCGGATGACTTTGACGAATTTAGTAGAAGGCCGTTCAGCTTTTCAGAAGGTTTTACAAACCACGATAATATGCCTGAATTTACAGTTCCATATCAAGGTCAGGAAATAGAGCTGACTTCAGACAACTGGCATCTTTACAAAGCTGTGATGGAGCGTTACGAGCGGATCGATGTTCAGAAAGACGGTGATCAATTCACGATAAACGGTGAAGAGACCAATCGCTACACTATCCAAAAAGATTATTACTTTGTGATGGGTGATAACAGGGATGATAGTGAAGACAGCCGATATTGGGGGTTTGTACCTGAAGATCACATCATTGGCAAGGCGGGTATGATCTACTTCTCATGGGACGGTGAGCGCTGGCTCCCAAGATTCAGCCGAATTTTCAATTTAATTCATTAGAATTGGAGAGTGGTAAGTAGCGAATATTTGGTTTTGAATTGCTGAATAGGTCATCTTACCTGAGACCTGAGACCTGAGACCTGAGACCTGAGACCTGAGACCTGAGACCTGAGACCTGAGACCTGAGACCTGAGACCTGAGACCTGAGACCTGAGACCTGATTACGCTTTCACCAAACTCTTTCCCTTCTCTTGGCCTTCGCGAATAGCCAGCTGTCCGCATCCGGCGTCAATATCGTCGCCCCGGCTTCTGCGAACGGTTGCCGTTACTCCTTGATCGGTCAGTGTTTTCATAAATTTATCAAGACGCTCTTCCCGCGCTCGTTTTAAAGCTACACCGGCTACATCGTTATACATGATGATGTTAATCTTGGAAGGCACCCACCGTGCAATTTTCACCAGATTATGAGCGTCCTGAGGAGTATCGTTAAACTCATCAAACAGCAAATATTCGTAGGTGAGTGGCTGTTCGGTTTTCATGAAGTAATACTTTACGGCTTCTTCCAGCTTCTCCAAATTCAGAGACTCATTGATAGGCATTATCTCATCACGCTTTTTGTCGTCGGCGGCGTGGAGTGAAATAGCCAAATTTGTTCCAATTTCTTCATCTGCAAGCTGCTTGATCTGCTTTGTAAGACCAACTGTAGAGACCGTTATTCTGCGGGGTGACAAATCAATACCCAGCGAATCTGAAATGATACGGGCCGATTCCACAACAGCTTTATAGTTATGAAGCGGTTCCCCCATTCCCATATAAACGATATTGGTGATCTTTTTGTCGAATTTCTCTTCGGTCAACTCATTGATAATTTGGACCTGATCCACAATCTCTCCATGAGTAAGACTTCTGAAATATCCCATTTTACCCGTTGCACAGAACGAACAGCCAAACATGCATCCTACCTGAGATGAAACACAGACCGTTAAGCGATTCGCGGCTCCATCGGGATAGAGGTCAGGTATCATCACAGCCTCTACTTTGTATGCGTTTGGATCGTCCAGTTCAAACAGGAACTTAATGGTTCCATCGGTCGACTCCTGCTTGCTGTGAACCTTGATCTTCTTTACTTCGGCAATCTCACTAAGCTTTGCCCTTAAGTCTTTGGAAAGATTGGTCATTTCTTCAAAGGATGAAACTCCTTTCTGGTAAAGCCATTGAAATACCTGGTCTGAACGGTACCCGGCCAGTCCAAGTTCGTCCAAATAGTCGGAGAGTTCTTGTTTGGTAAGGGATTTTAAATCTGTTTTTTGAATGGTATCGGTCTTCTCTTTAATCATAACCCCAAAGTTACGAACAATGGGATGGAATTGATAGCTCAGGCGATTAGAATCGCGGATTTACAATATTGTTGTAAATTGAGCCAAAGGTGTAGGAGAGCCCAAAAGAGATGCTATAGTCGTAAGATGTAGGCCGCTGCCCGCCACTGATTATATTTTCCGGATCGTTGGGATCTACGGCGCCTTCCAGGGAGAGTTGATCGTTAATCACACGATAACGTCCGGAAAGGCTAACGGAAAGTCCGCGCATGATGCGAATGTTGAAAGATGGGTTTATTTCAAGTCTGTTTATTGCTGCATCGTGGAAGTAGTGTAATCCCGAAACTCTGACGTCAATTCTTCCCCAGCGCTGGTCGTACCTCAATCTTGAGGATATTTCCTGCGACATGATCAGCTCTTCATCTTTACCAAAGACGGTAGTGTTGAAGTATCGCCGGAACTTAGGAGTTAACTGATACTGTACAATAAATCGACGTTCTTGGAATTCGTTATATGGGAAAAAATTGTATTCGATAGCCGGAGCTACATACGAATCGAGGGCAATGTTGTTTGATCTGTTAAAATTTGCACCTGCAAACAGTGCCACCGTAGCATGATCACTGAGGCTGTACCCAAACATCTGCCAAAAATTTCCCCAATCCCGGTTAATGTTGAGTGTACCACTCGAAACTTCGAGTGTTCTTCTGCGGATCTCTCCTCTCAGGTTGGTTCTGATTTTCCAGATATGGGTGGTTCGTTCCGCTTCAAAGCCTGAGTAGAGCCCGAAATTTGTTTCACTCGACTGACCGCTGAGATTTGAGCGAACATTGATATCAAAAACCCAGCTGTTCCATGGGTCAACAATTTCATCCTCCTCATCGGTGAGGTCTATTTCAGGAGCCTCGTAAAAAATATCAAGTGACTGAATGGCAACAGTTCCCGATACATAGGGCATTAGCCCAATTTTTATATACCGATTCAGCCCAATTCTTCGTTCATCGTTGGAATCGGTACTTGAGGAGACATACCGAAGAGTATCTGACCGTCCATTCTGAAGTCCGATTTCAGAAAATATTAGCGTATATTCCCTGCCGCCACCGCCGGTGGCAAGATCGTTGATCAGTAAATAAACTGAAGCATCTTCTTGATCGCGCACGTAATTTACAAAGGTAATGTTGGAGCGGATGTAGGATATATCACAGGAGCTACAGTCCAGATAAACATTTGGAATGGGATCCAGACGATCAGAGCTCTGAGCCGAGAGTGTCGTAGAGAACAAAAAAAGTAAGCTGGTAACAACCAATAAGTAGCGGAACACAGAATTTTTTCTAAAATTTTCGGCTTAGTTTTTGGCACTCAAAAGTAACCATTTAAAGGGATGAATTTCCAATTAATTCAGTAGCAGTTTGTAAAACAGTGTATACTTTATTTCTTATTTTCCTTTTTTTGCTTGACAAATAATTTAATTAACAGACGGAGTTCCATTTGAAGTTTTTAGGATCTCAACTATCTTATTTTTTTGCTAACAGGCGTACGAAAGTCAACATCAAGAAACTGATGAAGTTTGTTGGTGTACTTTTCCTGATGTATGTGACATATGCGATAACCTTTCACTTTATCTCTATTTACGAGGGGCATGAGCATTCGTGGATAACGGGATTTTACTGGGTACTCGTTACAATGTCTACTCTCGGTTTTGGAGACATAGTCTTTACCTCAGATTTGGGCCGGGCATTTTCTATGATTGTGATTTTCTCCGGTGTATTGTTTCTGCTGGTGATGCTCCCGTTCACGTTTATTGAGTTTTTCTATGCTCCCTGGTTGAAAGCTCAAAATCAGGCACGTGCTCCTAAAAATTTGGATCCTGAAACTAAAGACCATGTAATCATAACAAAACTAACGCCTGTTACAGAAGCGTTGATTAAAAAACTCGATTCCTATAAAATCGATTATGTGATTTTGGAACCTGATCTGCAAAAAGCTCTGGATCTATCAGATTTAGATTATAAGGTAGTTAATCTCGATCCGACAGAATATGAGACCTATAACAGGCTTTGTATTAAGAAAGCAGCTATGATTGTGGCGACGGAGTCTGATACAATTAATACGAATGTTACATTTACGGCTCGTGAATTTAGTGATTCTATAAAAATTGTTGCTACGGCAAACTCCGCCGACTCGTTAGATATCTTAAGGCTTGCCGGTGCAAATCACGTCATTCAGCTTGGGGATATGCTGGGCAAGGCGTTGGCCCGGCGAACATTGGGTGGAAATGCACGTGTTCATGTTATTGGCCATATCGATAATCTGGTTATCGGCGAGGCTACCGTGCAGGAAACTCCGCTGATTGGTCAAACACTTCAAGAGAGTAAATTAAGAGAGAATATCGGGATAAATGTAGTGGGTATCTGGGAGCGGGGTAATTTTATCCATCCTAAACCGGACACGGTAATTAAAAGTAAGAGTGTGTTGGTATTGGCCGGTACCGTTGAACAGTTAAGGAAATATGATGAAATAGTCAGTATCTATAATATTTCAGATGAGCCGGTGGTAATTATTGGTGCGGGACGAGTAGGCCGTGCTGCTGCAAAAAGCTTGGAAGAGAGACAGGTCGACTACAGAATTATTGATAAAAATCCGGAACGGGTGAATGAACATGATAACGGGAAATATATTTTAGGAGATGCAGCAGATCTTAAAGTCTTGGAAAAAGCCGGACTCAGAGATGCTCACACCGTTCTTATTACAACTCATGATGACGATGTGAATATCTATCTGACCATTTACTGTCGTGAACTCTGTCCCAATATCGAGATTGTAAGTCGGGCTACCTATGAAAGAAATGTGAATACCATGCATCGTGCCGGTGCAGACTTTGTGATGTCATATGCTTCGATGGGAGCAAACTCCATATTTAACATAATGGAAGACAAAGATGTGATGATGCTTGACGAAGGATTGAATATATTCAATTTTAAAGTAGACAAGAATTTGGCGGGTAAGTCTTTGATAGAATCAGACATTCGTAAAAAAACCGGATGTACAGTCATCGCTATCAATTGCAATAATAATAAGATGCTGGTCAATCCTCCACCGGACCGTGTTTTAAATGTGGATGACGAAATTGTTTTAATCGGATCCGACAAGGGAGAGAAAAAGTTTACCAACCGCTATGTTGATTAAGAAGAACTAGTTTAGTTTTTCCAAAACCATGGAGTAAAAATAACAAGCACGGTAAAAAGCTCGAGCCGGCCTATCATCATTAAAAGTAACAGTACCCATTTTCCAATATAGGGTACTCCGGCATATTCATCCGTCGGGCCAAATTCTCCCCAACCGGGTCCAATATTTCCCAGACTGGCAATACTGGCTCCCATGGCCGACATGAAATCGTATCCCATAAAGCTCATGATGATGGAGCCAATTGCAAATACGATAAAATAGACCACAAAAAAGCCGAGTATATTTTTCAATATTGTGGATTCAATCACCCGATTGCCCACTCGAACGGGAATTACTGCCTGAGGGTGAATAATCTGCTTGAATTCACGTCCAACATTTTTCAGGATAATTAGTATTCGGATCATTTTTATTCCTCCACCGGTAGATCCGGCTGTACCACCGCTAAAAAAGAGCAGGAATAACAGAAAGGAGGTAAACGGCATCCACAATGCATAGTCATCGGAACCAAACCCGGTTGTTGTGAGAATGGATATCACCTGAAACGAACCGTAACGCAGGGCATCACCAAACTCGTAGTTGTCAATCAGCCAGAGACCGCCGGAAATTAGGATGGTGAACAGGATGGCTAAAAGAGAGTAGAATCGGAATTCCCGGTTTTCAAAGAAGCTCTTAACATCACCGCTTAATAACCGGAAATGCATGGCAAAATTGATTCCTGCCAGAAACATAAATATGGTTATAATTATGTCGATATAGGCAGAGTCGAAACTGGCAATAGAGCCGTTTTTTGTTGAGAAGCCTCCGGTTGCCAAAGTTGCAAAGGCGTGATTGATGGCGTCGAACCAATCCATTGAAGGGTGAACCCAAAGAAGCAGAAACTGAACGAAGGTCATTCCAACATAAACCGACCACAGGAGCAGCGCGGTTTCCTGTATTCGTGGGGTGAGTTTATCGGAGGTAGAACCGGAGTATTCTGCTTTATAGAGCTGCATTCCGCCAATGCCCAATAAAGGCAATAGTGCCAATGTTAAAACGATGATTCCCATACCACCAAGCCAGTGAGAAAGGGAACGCCAGAACAGCAGGCTTTTGTCAATATCTTCGATGGCAGGATTCTGAATCCCATCGCTGGTAACCCCACCTAAAATAGTTGCTCCTGTGGTGCTGAGACCGCTCATCGCTTCAAAAACGGCGTCGGTATAGCTTTGCAAAGTGCCCGAAATGGTAAAAGGAAAAGCACCGATTAATGAACCCACAAACCAGGTAAGGGTAACGATGAGAAACGCTTCGCGCATCCTCAACTCATATTTAGGCTTAAAGATGAAGAAAAGTGCGGCTCCAATCAGCATAGAGGGAACGGCGGTATAGAGGAAAGCAATCCAGGATGTTTCGTTATAGAAAAGGGCAATGAATAAAGGAAAGAGCAGAGCAACTCCCAGGAAGAAGATCAGACCGCCCATAATTCCGGTCACAATTTTAAAATCTATTCTGGGCCTGTTTGAGGGTTGATTCAGCAGGTCAATCATGAAAAAGCTCTTCTACTTTTGGGATGGCCTGAGGTTGAACAAATAAAATAACGCGATCTCCTTTCTTAATAATTGAATCACCTGTGGCAATCTCTACATCATCTTCACTCAGAAGCGCCCCGATGATCATGCCTTTTGGAAATTTGACATTTTTGAGAGGACGATTAAGAATTTCACAGTTTTTACCGGCCTCTACCTCAATAATTTCCGCATTGATTCCATGAAGTCCTTTTACAATCAGCAGATTGCCCTGCCGGATATTACGATGTATTTCATCTGTAGCGGCTGCTTTCACATTTACGATAGAATCTATGCCAATGGTTTGACTGAGTGGTACATATTGAGATTTGGAAACCAGGGCAACGGTCTTTTTCACTTCAAGATGTTTGGCCATCAGGGCAGAGATGATATTGGATTCCTCATCATCAGTTACAGAGATAAACGCATCCATCTCCTGAATACCTTCAGTTGCAAGAAGATTAGGGTCGGTCGGGTCTCCATTTAAAACGAGAATATCACGCAATTCAGAAGCTAAATTATTTGCCGTATCCCGGTCAGGTTCTATTAATTTTATTTTCCAATTTTGATCATCGTGACTCAGTTTTCTAGCTAAAATTCTACCGACTTCATTACCTCCGGCAATCATAATCTGACGAATTCTCTCGTCTTTATGACCGGTTGCTTTTGCCAGTTTCTCAATTCCTTCTGTTTTGGTAAGTACAAAAATATGGTCTAGCTCCATCAACCGGCTTTTCCCATTTGGTAAAATGGTTGTTCCACGTCTAGAAATTGCAACAACACGATAGTTATTGTCCCGATATTCAACGGCAAGCTCTCGAAGGTTTTTATTCACAACTGCGGAGTTTTTTTCTACTCGAATTCCAACAAGCTGCATTTTCCCCTCTGCAAGCGGAACAATATCGCTTGCAGAAGCACGCTTTATGAGCCTGTGAATTTCAATAGCGGCGCTCTCTTCAGGGTGTATCAGAACGTCGATACCGAGCTCGGATGGTGTGATGGGAGAATCTTTTTGAGAAAGTTCATCATTTCGTACGCGAGCGATAGCTGATTTTACTCCAAGTCTTTTGGCCATCATACATGCAATGATGTTAACCTCATCTACACTGGTACAGGCTACCATCATATCGGAATCTTTTGCACCGGCACTGACTAGATCATGGGGTGAGGTTGCGTTTCCTTCAACGGTCAGAACATCGAGGTTTTCAATGACTCTTTGAAGGCCTTGATGTCTTACATCGAGTACTGTAACATCATGGTGTTCTTCTGAGAGAACTTTGCTCAGTTCAAAACCAACTTCTCCGGCACCTGCGATAAGTATTTTCAAAGTGGTAAATTGATTAATTGAAAATCAAACTGCCTAAACTTATAACTTTTTTCTGTAAATGCTGAAGCAGAATCTCTCGTAAGTCTGTGAATTATTACGAGAATGTATCAAGTAAAGATAGACACTCTTTCTCCATAAAACCCTGTTGTATAATTATTTTTCGAAAACTTTTGTCAGCAATATCACTGCATGAAAGATTGATCTGTGGCATGTATTCTGATATCTGAGGAATTGAACAGCCATAAACAACGATATCAATTCCGGCCCAAATTGCGGCGCTCATACACATCGGGCAGGGTTCGCACGTAGTATAAAGCGAAAAACCGGAAAGGTCTGTTTTTTTAAGCCGCTCGCTTAATTTTCGAATGGCCAACAGTTCAGCGTGGGCGGTTGGATCGTGTAATGTTTTTGTTTGATTCGCGGCAGTAAGAAAAATTTCATCGCCCATGGCTAAAGCGGCTCCAAATGGCGTGCTGTTTTCTTCGGCAATCTCTATGGCCGCTTTCATAATACGAATGTCAGGTTTAATCATAAAAAAAGTGAAGGAAGTTTGAATTTATTTCAAATGTGTGTCCAGGTAATCAGTGTATACCTGGTAAAGAAGAAGATAACTCTGTTCATTGTAGATCACCGTATGCCATCCTTTCGGAAAGATCCTCAGATCTATGTCTTTACCGGCTTCTGTAAATGCGGTGATCATCTGCATGGTGTTCTGTATATGAACGTCCTGGTCCATTGAGGAGTGAGCTACAAGCATTTTTGCTTTCAGCTCATGGGCATGCTTCATAATGGAACTGTTATCGTAATTCTCTGCATTCTCCTCCGGTAATCCCATGTGGCGTTCTGAATAGATCGATTTATAGAGTCGCCAGTCAGTAACCGGCGCGCCAACCAGGCTTACCTTGAAAACATCCGGGTATAAAACAGCTGAAAGAGCAGCCATAAAACCACCGTAACTGTGTCCGCGAATAGCTATCCGGTTCCCATCAATCCAAGGTCGTTCTGAGAGGTGTTTTGCTGTAGCTGCATAATCCTCTGCTTCCAAAATCCCCAGCTTTTTATGAACTGACTTTTTAAAATCACGGCCGTAACCGCTACTTCCCCGGTTGTTGATGTTGGCAATTACATAGCCCCGCTGGGCCAGATATTGCACCCAGGTTGAGGTTTCAAACTCATTGAAAACTCCCTGATGGCCCGGTCCCGCCGTAGACCATTAAAACCAATGGATAGGATTTATCGGGGTCAAAGTTGTGCGGTCGAATCAGATATCCGTCCAGTTCCACTCCATATTCTGTTGTAAAATTGAAAAGCTCCCTGGGCTGATAGGCATACTCTTCAATATATGATTCCACAGCTTTGCTACTGACAAAAGTCTCAATCAACTTCCCACCGTTCTGAGTTGTTTTGAGCTCAATTCTATGTGGCGTCTCTGTATTGGACCATTTGTCGAAATAGTAATTACCGCCGGGGCTCATATTAAAAGTATGCTTACCCGGTGAGTTTGTGTACCGGACTTTATCTGTGCCGCCAAAACTGATGGAGTAAAGATGCCGCTCCAGGGAACCGGCTTCGGTCGATTCATAATAGATCGTCTCGGTCTCGGTATTGATTGACAAGATCTGAGTAACCTCCCAATCCCCTTCAGTGACTTGATTCACAATATTCCCGTCATAATCGTACCGGTAGATATGATTAAATCCGTTTCTGTCAGACATCCGGAAAAACTCGTTTCGATCGGATGGGAAAAAAAGGTAATTCTTCGCATCCGAAAATAAGCTAAAGATATCGATCCACCCGTCATCCGATTTTTCCTCCATAATCAATCGTTTCTCTTGTGAATTGACGTCGTAAAAATAGAGCTTCATTTCTGTTTGCTCTCTGTTCATCCATACAACCGCTAACTCTCCGGGATTTGCAGTCCAATAAGTACGTGGAATTAAACCGTTTTTACCATCCAGATCAATCCATTGATTCTCCCGGGTTTCAACGTCCAATACTCCAATTTTTACGGTTGGGTTGCTAGTTCCGGGTTTTGGATAGGAAAGAGTGTTGTACTCCGTATAAAGCCCTTCATAATTGGCCAGCCTGAGCTGATTTACTTCACGCTCGTCGGTTTGCCAGTAGGCGATATATCGGCTGTCATGGCTCCACTGCCATGCCTGGGTCAACTTAAATGCATCTTCATAAACCAAACCAATGCGGCCATTGTAGAGATATTCTTCCGAAGAATTAGTGAGCTGTATTTTTGTTCCCGACTCGATATCGTGAATAAACATCTCACCGTTTTTGTGATACCCTACTTTTTTGCCATCGGGCGAGAGCCTGGCGTTGAATGCTGAATGAGCAACAAACGTGATCTCTTCCGAAGTCAGATCAAAGTGATAGTAGTCGGCACTGCCGGATAAGGGATATTCCCATGAAGTACTATTTTGGTATGTAGTATTCGTTTTAAATAGAATGCTCGATTCGTCTTTCGACCATTGGTAGTCCTCAAAATGAAAAGGCATGGAAGTGTGAGGGAAAATGTGTTCAGCCGGGTGAAACAGGAGAGAGTCCTCACCGGTCGTGATATTGTAAATTCTGATTTCAGGTGCAAAGTGCTTCAGATTTTGCTCGGTGTATGAATAGCGATCTTCATTATTAAGCCACTGAACATTTTTTGGTCCGCTGCCTCCGGTAAGCTGGCTACCCGAAAAAAGTGCATGCTGCAAACTTTGATACGTTTTGTTCTCCTGAGCATCTGCCTGCAAAAAGCTGATTGAGAACCAAAAAATGGATATTAACAGAAACCTGAAACCCGGTTTTTTCCACACCATCATTATTTTCTGCAATTAAATTTGGGGACAAATCAACTGTAGCGGCACGTACCTTATTCTGCCACTGCTCCTTTTAGATTTAAGAAAGTAAATATTCTGTAGATTAGGAAAATTAACTCTGCATCCGGTAACAATTCTTCCCGTTTCAGCATTTATAGCCGTTAAGTACAACTAGAAGAGAACTTCCATCATGATCAATCACATCAGGCGTAAATAAATAAAACGATGTAAGCGGTTTCCACCAATTAGAGCTTTTTTCATCAATTAAAAATGATAAGAAGAGAAAGCGTGCTTATTTTAATTGAAGACTAAAATGCTAACTGCTCATGCTTCATTAAATCTAATCAGCTTTATATGCAGGTATTCATAAAGCTGATCAGTAGTTAAAAATCTTAGGGAAAGCATAAAAAAATAAAAACGGGACAAAATCAGACTATGAAAAAATTACTATTCGTAACAGTAATTACAATTCTTTTCAGCTCACTATCAATAGCTCAAGACGGAAGTTCAGTACTGCTCGAAGAGTATGAA